>JAFSJX010000010.1 GCA_017449285.1 Treponema sp. | reverse complement strand
GCGCCCGTGCTTCCTGTCGCTCCCGTCTTTCCTGTCGCGCCTGTAGCTCCAGTCGCGCCCGTGCTTCCTGTCGCTCCCGTCTTTCCTGTCGCGCCTGTAGCTCCAGTCGCGCCCGTGCTTCCTGTCGCTCCCGTCTTTCCAGTCGCGCCAGTTGCTCCCGTCGCCCCCGTGCTTCCTGTCGCTCCCGTCTTCCCAGTCGCGCCAGTTGCTCCTGTCGCCCCCGTGCTTCCTGTCGCGCCGGTGTCTCCCTTCGCTCCCGTTTCACCTACTACGCGCATAGCACCGCCCCATGTGTCGCCACCATCGCCTGACGTGCGCATCCAGATGTCGCCTGCCGTGAAGAGCGGATGCCAATTCGTAGCGTCGCTTGAATACTGAGCGATGACCGACGTTCCGTTGCTGCCGTTCTTTGCGCCGAGCCTCGTGTATTTCCAGTCAGACATTTCTTTTTATTCTCCCTCAACCCATCTGGTCCGCATCCAGAGGTATTTGCCCTCCGGCACTTCCGGCGGCGCGTCCGTCCATGTAAGCGCGGCAAGTTGTGGCTCGGTCATCGTGTAGTTGCCGGCGGCGAACTGGTAGTCCTGGTATCCGCCGTCCTTGCCGTCAGTCCCGGGTGCTCCGGTATCGCCTTTGTCTCCCTTGTCACCCTTTGCTCCGTCCGCGCCTGTCGGACCTGTCGCGCCCGTCGCTCCTGTCGCCCCCTGCGGTCCGATGAATCTCTTTGCCTCGCCCCATGTCACGCCGCCGTCAGTCGATGTGCGCTGGTACAGGTCTCCGTCGGCGAAATTGTCATGCCACTGGATGTCGCCGTCCGCGCTGTACTGGTATATCGGCGGTCCGATATACAGCGGGCTTCCCCACACGCCGTCATACACGGACGTTGCGTTCTTGCTGGAGACCCATCTGCTTCCGTCGGTTCTCAGCATGTGCCAGCCGTCCGCAGAGCCGTCACCACTCGGGGTGTCGGGAACGGTCTCGCTGTCGCTGTAGGTGAAGTATGTCCGCCACAGGGCGGGCGACACGATTCCCGAATCGCCAGAAGGCGCATACTCGTTCAGTTTGCTTTTAAATTCAGGCAGAATGAATCCGTCATCGTCCACGCCGAAAATCTCCGGCGCGTACTCCACGCAGGTCAAATCGGCGGAAAGGTTCTCGCCGCACTGGATGTCGGTCACAACAAGATCAACCGCCTCTCTCCCGCGTTCGCCGAACGCGAAGAGGTCGCCGACTTTCGGCGCGTCATCGGCGGAAATCGCATCGGCGAGCATGACGGAATGCGATGTTTCTCCGCTGTTCAGCACGTCAAGCAGGACGATTTCGCAGGAACTTTTTCTGATGCGGATACCGTAACTCTTGCCGCTCTCCATCGGAATCGCCTCGTCGCATGTAAAGCCCGTCACGTTTCCGCTTGCGGCATCAAGGATACGCTCCGTTATCCGCCCCTGTTTTATGCCCGCAAGCGCGATGTCGCCCGCATACAAAATCCAGTCGCCCTTACGGCACATCAGGTGCTCAAAATCGACGCTAAATGTATGCACAATGGCGCGGTGCTTGGTCACCGCATACTTGTACATGCCGAGCTTTTGCGCCTGCTTGTGGTTCGTAACGCCCCACAACTTCACGTCCTGTGACACCACGGGGTCGCCCGCATAGTTCCCGTCCGGCGTGTTGTAGACGGAGCATGAATTCTCCGCGAAGCCAGCAGCCGCGTCGTCGAAACCCAGCTTGATTTCGTCAGGGATTTCGCCCAGCAGAATCTGCTCCTTGTAGCCGTGGGAGTTGCGGGGCGAAAAAAGTTGCACGTAAGAATCCCGTGCGATGTCCTGTATGACCGTCACTTTCCCGTCCATGCGGAGGATTTCGGCGCGGCAGGTAGACGCGATTGACGAGAGCAGGTTGCTGATTGTCATGCTTTCCGTAAGGTAGGCGTTGCACTCGTACTCATGATTAGCGCACCAGTCATGAAGATTCTTGAATGCCGCAAGGTCAATCTCTCCGTCTGAAAGCCGCTGCTGTGCGATTTCCGCCTGCATCGCGTACATAGCCGCAGAGGCGGGGTTGTTCGATAGCGCGTAGTTCCATGTGCCATTTGCGCCTGGTACGGGCATCTTGGACTGGGCGATGAAGTTGAGTTGTTTTACGACATTCTGAAGTTTCTCCGATGCCTTTATTTTCAGTTCGATGAGGGTAACATTCCGCGCCCGCTCAGTGCTGACGGGTTGCTCGTTCTTTATCGCGCGGATTGAGCCGACGTAGAGTGCGTCGATTACCTTGCTGTCCGTACTGTCCTCCGTAATTCGGGAAAGTTTGACCGTATACGAGGCCGGCTCCAGTCCTCTGAGGTGAACTGCATACCGCTTCGTCCGCAATTCATGCGCGGTAAAACTGTTCTCGTCAGAAATGATACGCACCTCCTCGTAGGAGCAGGAGAACGTTACGGCATAGACGGTTGTGCCACATGTTGTGTACGGTTCAGATGACTCGATGGTAATGCGATATTTTTCTTTTGCCGAATCATCGACGCTGAATTTGTCACCTGAAACATAAGACCAGTTGTAGGAAAATTCCCATAGATTTTCGACCGTAATTTTCTTGTCTTCTGGAAGTTCTGCGGAAAAAAACGTCTTGTGGGTAACTCTTTCCGTTTTTTCGGGCGAGAACATTCCGAGTTGCTTGTATGCGCTGTCCGGCTCGTCCGCTTCCTTGTACCATGCTCCCACTGTGACGGAGGCATCGACCAACTCTCCTTTATCGTTGTACTTCCCCAGCCCGTTGTAGAAGAACACGTCCACGTTCAGCTCTTCCGTGCCGTTGGGCGTTGTCCTGATGACCGAACCGTCAAGCCCCTCGTCCGTCTCATGCCTCAATACCTCGTTCACCTGTTCCTCATGAAAGCACTGGTGAAAGAGTTCGGGCATCTCGCCGTGATGGATTCGCATATCGATGAGCGGGTCTTCGCCCGCAAGAACCGTGTCGATGTCCCCCGAATTTGAGTAGTCTTTGAGAAGCGTCTCGTCAATTTTTATGGTGTCGGCCTCAATCTCAATGTCCTTCTGCCCGGCGCAGAAAAGCTGGTACAGGTAGATGGAGCCGTCCGCAGGGTCTACCCATGTGTGGCTTTTTGCGGCGAGGTCTGCGTAGATGCGCCGCCGACCGAACAATATCGGTACGATACCGTAGGGGCGCATCTGATTCTGGCTTCCCCTGATTGACGGATCCTGCTCCGGGGACTCGCGGTTTTTGTTTCCGATGGAAGGTATGTCGATGTTGTAAAGCACCGCACCGCCCGCAAACAGTCCTACGCCGGAGCCGATAAGCATTGCGCCCAAAGCACCGCCCAAACCCGTCCATCCCAAAGTCGCAATGGCGATGATTCCGCCAAGAACCGCAAGGGCACCGCCGATTTTCATGCCCACGCCCGCGCTCTGGGTGTCGCCTTCTGGCACGAGTTTCAGGTAGACATGCTGCCCTTTCTGCGGCACACGGGTAAAGTCCGTCACCGGCTCATCGTCAATAAGCGCGCGCCAGCCTACGTTCACGGCATGGAGCGCATCAATTTTTGCTATAATGCCCTGTAATGAGATTCCTTGCTCAAAGTTGAATTCAGTCTTTTCGCCGGAGAACGGATTGAGTTGCGCTGTAACACGAATCGACACGGTACCACCCCTCGACACGGCCGGACAGTTGAGGACTTGTCAGCCGCTCGCATACCACGCCGACCTTGTGCCTTGCATGAATTATATACCCATCGCCCGCATACAAGCCGACGTGGCAGAGCCGTCCGCCCATTCTCAGCAGAGCGACCACTTTTTCCTCAGGTCTGTCAATTCTTACCCCGCACAGAAGCGGAACGTTCTCGCAGAACAGCCTTTTGGTCTCGGCGATGTTGAGCGCGTTGGTGTAGTCGCCGTTCAGAACCGGCAGGTCGAAGCCGTACTGCTCCATGAGGACAAGGCGCACAAGTCCGTAGCAATCCAGTCCTGCCTTGTCGCGTCCGCCCGACACGAAAGGAATTCCCACATAGTTCTTGACCCAGCCGTACATACGCCTCTCCTACCAAAACATGTCCGGGAAATCTTCGGGCGTGTATTTCAAGTGGATGAAATTCCTGTCGTGCATGTACAGGTCATACAGTTCGCCCGTTATGCTTTGAACCGTTGCGTTGATGTTGCGCAGGACGAAATGGAGTGGTCCTTCGATGTAGTTGTCCGGCTCTGTCGCCATAATTACCGCAACGTCGCATTCGATGCTCTTGTTCTCGTTCCTGCTGCGGAGCGCGGCGGCCTTTATCTCCCGGTAGACCGATATGTCTGTGTTGTCAATCTGCAGGCGGCACGTCTTGTTCCCGTCGCTCGACTTGTCAGGGAGCAGGGCGGAGAACGCGCAGGGATAGTAGGTCTCGCCGTTTGAGGTGATTTCCCGCTTGTCGTCCGTCACGCGGAGCAACGCCGTGCCGTCATAACTGATGGTGAGCAGGTGGAGCAGCACCGCCGCCGTCTCCGGCGCGGTCATCGCTTCCACGGCGGTTTGGCTCAACTCTTTCCTAGGCATTCATCTTCTCCAGTTTCATCGTTATCTCCCAAAGCCCGCCCAAGGCTTTCTCGTCGTAGTCGTCAAGGAAACGGAACTCCGCCTGCTCCAGCGTCTGCGGGTCTCTCATCACGAACCGAAGCACGCCGTTGCCCAGTATGTTCGTGTAGAAGTCCTCCAGCAACTGCCGTTGCGCCGAGTTCACGACGATGCTACCGGTGAACTCCTTGGTGGTGACGGTGTACCGCTGGCGGACTTTTGCCGGTCCTGCGTCCATCTCCGTGCGCACCACGGAGGATTTTTTCTTCGCTCCAAGCCCGTCAAGCCGCAGCACGCGCGGCAGGTCGCCCGGCCATGTGATGTTCGTCATCTCACACCCCCTGTACTTTCAGCCCGTAGCGGCTCTTCATTGCCTTGTCTGCCTTGCCGTTTGCGATGTGGGCGTTAATCATTGAGCCTACAAGCACCTCAATCTTTCTGTTCCCGTCCTCGTCCGTCGTGTCGTTCACCTCGACAGGCTCGTCCGAGTAGACGTAGACGGGGATGTTCACCTCGACGTTGCCCGCACCACCAATGCCGCTTGCGTCCACGCCGAGCGAGCCGTCAGCACCACGAGTGAGAGGCATAACCGCCTCTGGCCCTGCCTCTCCCATAAGCCCCGTGCCGAAGCCGCTTCCCTTTGCGAAGCGGAAGAATGTCGGGCTTGAGACGATTTGGTTGGTGAAAGTTCCGCCTTTCGCGAACGCGCGGTAGTCGTCCGCGCCGTACACTCCGCCCAGCGCATTCTCCTTCTCAGACTCTTTTTTTCCGCTGACAAAGCCGGATATTATCGCCGTGCTTCCCGCCGCCGCGATAAATCCCAAGCCCAACGGCCACTGCCCCTGCGCTATGAGCTGCAATCCCGCCTGCAGAAACATCGTCGGGAGTTGGTTCAGGATTTGCTCCGCCATCGCCACGAGCGCGGTCTGCAACGATTCGGCGGCATTAGCCCCCGCGCCGAGAGCCCTTCCGAATTCCCGAAAGCCTGTCAGCGCGGTATCGAACGAGATGTTTGAAAGGTTTGCGACGACAGAGCCTATGACTGCCCTTGATTTCTCATCGAACAAATCAAGGCTTTCAAGTCCTTTTTGCGTCAGGTATCCGATTTTTTCCCCGAGTTCATCGAACGATTTCAGTTTCAGCTCATCGAATTTTTCCCGGATTTCGTCTATTTTTTCCGGCGGTGCGTTGAGCAGTTTGTTCGTCTCAAGATAAAGGTCAAACTCGGACTTCGACAAATCGTCAATCTGTTTCTGCAAGTCCTCTATGACGGATGTTGCCTTTGCGTCTTGAAGTTTCTTCCAGTCCTCGTAAAGCGCATTGAGTGCCGTTCCTTCCTGCTTCAGTTCTTCAAGATTGAACACGCTGTCAATCAGCGGCGGGTCGATGTTCAGAAGCTTGTTTATATTCGACTCAATCTCATTCATCTGGCTGTCAATGATGTCCGTCGCGCTGAACTTCTTGCCAAGAATCTCGCTCACGCCCTCGGCGTTCTCCAGTGACCGCTCCAGTCCGTCAATGTAGATGTTTGCAGCTTCTTCTCCGGTCTTGAAAAGCGACTGGTCAACTTTGAGGATTTTTGAGAGCCATTCCTGCCATGCCTTCTTGATGTCGATATCTGAAGATTCGAGTCCGTTCTTTATGCCTTTCGGGTCTGCTTTGATTTCAACGGGTATGTCAATTATCTTTCCGTCGTAGGTCAGCATCTTGTTCAGATTTTTGAGTCTTTCGTTGATTGCACTTCGTTGTTCCTCGGCGAGTTTACGCACGGCGGGAATGTCCTTTGATTCGATTTCTTTTGCCCGAAGCGCGTCCATCTCGTTGTTGTGAGATTTATACTTCGCAACCTTCAGTTCTAGGTCTGCGACTCCTTCGAGCTTTTTCATGTATTTCTTTATTCCGCTTGACTCCGCGTCAAGCAGTTTCTGGTTCACAAGGTTTTCGACCGCTTTCTTCGCGTCATCGACGGACGTGCTGTATGCGTTGATTTCTCCCGCCAACTGCGGGTACAGGTCGATGAGCTTCTTTGTCGTTTCTTCGTCAAGTTTTTTTGCGCCGTTACCGCCAGCGTAACTGTCAAGCAGGGCGTTTGTGCTTGTGCGCGTCTTCGCTATCTCCGTAGTCAAGTCCTTGAATGCGTTCCGGGAATTCACGATTTTGGTTGATATGGCGGTGATTGCGGTGATTCCCGCACCGATTGCGACAAGTTGCGGGGCTGTCGCGCCCAGTGCGACAAGCGCGGTTTTGATGCCGCCCAGCGCGGTTATGACGGCGGGAGTTGCCGCGGCAAGGCTCGTGGCGGTTATGATGACACGCTGCGTTCCTGCATCAAGTGAGTTGAATTTTTCCAGCAGTTCAACGGTCTCCTCCGCAATGTCCGCGAGCATAGGTGTGAGTATGTTGCCGACGCTCTCTTTCAGCTCATCCATCGAGTGCTCAAGTTTTGCAAACGATGTCTGAGCAGCCTTTGCCGCGCCACCGTAAGTCGTGGCAAGTTCTTCAAGGATTATTTTCTGCGCGCCCGCCATGTCGCCGGTCTTGACCATCGCCTTGAGCATTGATTTCTGCGCGTCCGTGAACGCGAATCCCTGCCGTTTGAGCGAGTCGATTCCGTTTATCGGGTCGTCGAGAGCCTTTCCAACGGTCTGAACCGCGCTCTTCAAGTCCATGCCCATGACGGTAGCCATGTCCATGATTGCCCCGGAAGCCTCTTTGAAAGTGTCGCCTGTGATGTTCTTGAATCCGAGAAGCACGGTCTGCATTGACTGGATTTCCGAAACGCTGTAGTTCGTGGAGTCGGAGAGTTCCTTCGACATTTGGCTCATCGCATCGATGCTTGTCCACGCACTCGCGCCGGTCGTATCAATCGTTGTCTTCAAGAGGCTGAATTTTTGCTTTGCATCCTCTGCGGCTCGAACACTCGCCTTTCCAAAATCGACGGCAGCCTTTACGAGCAGTGCAGAACCGATAGCCTTTCCCAGCTTTTCAAAGTCGCTTGAAGTCTTCTCGGTTTTCCTGTCGAGCTGATTGAGATTCTTTATCGCCTTGTCAACTTCCGCCGTAACGAGTACACGCAGTTCCTCAGTTATTTCCGCCATTGTTTTTCATCCATGTAAGGTATTCAGTCTTTTCCCTGTCGAATAATTCTACAATGCTGAGGACCGCCCTCGGCTCTGCAAGGTAGCCCTTGCCCTGTGGCCAGCCGTACTGCTTTATGCGCCGCCATGTCTGAACAGCCTGACAAAGCTCGTCTGTAATGTATGATTTGATTTCTTTTCGTTTGATTCGGATGTAGCCGGTCTCGCTTTCCGGCCAGCAGATGTTTTCCGTTGCATCAGCGTAGTCAGGGCTGTAGTCAATCGGCCACAGCCCCGAAAAAAGGATCTGGAATCCTATACGGAAATTTTTTTTTGAGATTCAGTCATTGTGTCGCTCTGCACCTCAACGCAGATGGCTGTGACGATTTTCTCCACGCCGTAGGCACGGCATTCTGCAAGCTCCGTTCCGTTAGTGATTTCGCGGGTGAGCTTCTTGCCGTCCTTGCCAGGAGTCTCAACGGTGAGGTTCCGGATTTTCCCAACGCAGTTGCGCAGGATGTAGTCGGCATTAAACCTGGTCTGCGCGCTGGTCTTTTTGAGTTTCTTGACCTTGCGCTCGTTTCCGTTTTCATCAACAGGCTGGTCTTCCGGGTAATATTCCCTTGTGACCTCAACTGAAGTGAACTCGCTTCGCTGGTAGCCTGTCGGCCTGATTATCTCCACAGAAAGCCTCTCGCTTTCCGGGAGTGAGAGATTGTCTGCAATGTCGGGATAGAATTCATATCTCGGTTCTTCTGTCAGAATCATTCTGAAATCTCCCTAACGGTGTAATAAATCATACCTGGATGATTCCCGCCGTCAATCTTGTAGTTGAAGTTGAAGTTCTGCTCGCCGTCCAAAGGCTTGTCCATCTGGATGCTCTCGACCGTGACGGGGAAATGCTCCCATACTGCGGTTTCGCCCACGGTATCAGTCTCACGGCGGCTCATCATGTAGTCCTGCTTGGTCTGCTTTGCAGGGAAGACCGCATAGTTAGTGCCGTCATCGATGGCGACAGAACTGAACTGATTGAGAAGCTCGCGCTGTGCGTCGCTGTCCGTCTCGACCGTCCCGTTGATTGTTCCGCTCGACTCCGTGAACGCGCCCGTGATGTACTCGCGCACTCCCGAATCAAGGTTCTCCTGTGTCGAGACATCGTATGTCTGACCAGTCTTAGAATTCGACACATCCTTCACGAAGCCGATGAGCGTGAGGGTGAGCGGAATTACCGCATCCCCCGCCGCAAGAGCCTGATTTTTCCAAAGATGCACATAATCCCCTGCTCTGATTGCGCGAGCACCCTTTGCGATGGCAGCCGAACTAGGCTGAGGCAGGGAAGAGTCAGAGCTTGCGACGCTCTTGATTTTGTAGAATCCGCTTGCCGGAAGGGCTCCGCTTGTGATGGCTACTCCCTCGGCAACCTTGTAAAGTTTTCCGTCTTTTCCACCCGGTTTCATTTTTATTCCTCCAAAAATCTTGTTGGTATGTCAATCTCAATGAGGTACGGAATGACATATTCCGCAGGCATTGAGTTTTCATCTTCACTAGGATAACGCCACCCTGCGTTTCCGTTCCGAATCCAGTAGGAACGGAATTTCATATCCGTGACGGTCATGTATGGGGCTTCGGATTCGTTCATACGCACGATTTTCCTTTTGAGCCGTATGGTCTCCGTGAGCCACTTTGCGTGCGTACCCGCCGTGCGGTATTCTGCGCTGAAAATCAGTTTTTCGTTTCCCGCACCGTTTTCCGCGATGTCCTGAAACAAAAGGTCAATGTGCGCCGTGTTGTTCACCGCCTTCTGCGGAAGCAGAAACGCGGGGAATCCAAGTTGCTCTTTTATTTCGCCTTTGAGCGCGTCCACGATGTCTTCGATTGTCATTTTTTCCCGTCTCCTTTCAGTGCCTCGTGCACCGCCTTTTTGATTTCCTTATTGATGTGCTTCTCGTCCGATTCATCTATGTAGAGGAACGGACGGGCAGGAATCTTGACCTGCTGTTTGATGATAAAGACTGCGAACGGCTTGCCTTTTTTCTTCTTGGCACAGAACACCTTGCCCCTGCGGAAGAAGGAATAGCCGTCACCCTTCATCGCCTCAATCAGCTCGCCCGGTTTCTGTGCGTTGTACTTGCGCATGAGCCGCCGTGTCTCCGCACTCGCTGGAAGCCACAGCCCCTTTCCCTTGCCTGAAATAGTGCCGCCCTCTTGGTTGATTTTGGCATAGGCTAGGTTTGTCTGAGCCAAAGCCCAGTCGTTGCCGTTCTGTGGCGCGATGCTTGCCATAAGCTGTCCGTTGTCTCTCAGCGTTTTGTCGCCCTGCTTGACTTCCTTTGTGAGCGGAGCATTCTCAGGTGACACGCCCTTGTTGATTTTTCCGATGGCAGATGAAACAAGATATTTGCTTACGCGCCGCATCGTCGGCGCAAGGTTTCCGTTTTTGAGCCTTTTGGCAATCTCGCCGGCACGCTTCGTTATCTGAACGCCCATCAGCACCGTCTCCTTTCAAGCGGGTTTTCCCGCCTCGTGTGCATCGCCCCCACGGCAGGCCCAGTGCCTTCCGCATCAGTTTTTTTTAGAATCTGCCCGAAAGCCGTCTCAATCAGAAGCTCGCAGTCCTCGCGTTTTTCCCTCGCGCGGATCTCCTGTCCCACGAAAGCAAACAGCTCGTAGAGTGCGAATTTGAGCGTTGCTTCACGGCACACCTCGTTTGCCTCGTCGTAGACATGCCCCGTCGAGCGAACCATCCCGCCGACCGCAATCTTTGCTTTCAGAAGGCAGCGCACCGCCACCGTGTCCTCGCCCAGCGTGAGCGTTTCATAATCCTGTTCAGGAATCTCCGCTTTCAGGTCTTCAACTGTCAGCTGGGTTTGATTCTCGTTTTCCATACCTCAGATTATGCTCCACGCTTTTGTTTTCGGGGCAAAGTGTGTAGTGCATAAAAAAGGCGGGATTCCTCCCGCCATTGGCAGACTTTTATATAAGGCGATTCGTGTCTGCCGTACCGCCTTCAATCATTTACGACGCATACTTCAGAAGCTGGATTCCCTTCACGTTGATGAGCGGGAAGGGCTTTGACTTGACGAAAAGGTCTGTACCTCGCTGGTCTCTGCGCTCCTTGGTGAACGAGTAGAGCGGAACGGCCTGCCGCTGAACGGTGTCGTCAAGACGAAGGAAGTCAAGCTCCTGTCCTGCGTTTACCGCGCGGGCCATAAGCTCACGGCTTTCTGTCAGGTGCTTGGTCTGCTTTGTGCCGCTCACAAGGTCGGTGTAGGTGTCGTTGTCGCGCTTCACGGAGAAGCCACCGATGTCCATACCGTCCTTCGTGAAGGTCACGGGGAACTTCGTCTGGTTCGCGCTGATGGTCACGAGCTGGCGGAAGTATTCGGGGCTTGCGATGAACTCAATCGCGCCGCCGATGCCGCGCTTTCTGATTTCCTGCTCCATCTCGGTCGCGTCGTCGATGAAGTCCGTGAGCGTGAGGCCTGAGAGTGCCTTGTCGCGCTCGATGCCGTCCACATCGCCGTAGTCCACTTCGTAGCGCACCATCTCGCTTCCCGCCTGCATCATGTAGTCGATTTTGCCGCGGTGCGCCTGGATGCAGAGTGCCTTCGTCGTGTTGCGCACAAGCTCCGCCCAGCGGGTAAGGCGCTCGTCCACAATCTGGTTCTTGCCCATGCCCGTGGCGCGCTCCCAGTCGTCCTCCTCAACCGCCGAGAAGAAGTCGTCAATCTCAATCGGCTGGGGCTCGATGTACATGATGCCGCCGCTCATTACGGGGCGGTAGCCCGTCGAGCCGCGCTTGATGACGGGGATGTTTCCCACCGTGCGCTGAATGTCCGTCACCGCGATTCTCGTGGTGTTTCTGTTCACCGTGCGCTTGAAGTACGCGCGGGCGTTGCTTGTTTCAGGTGCGAGCGCGCTGACCACGCGCACCACATCGCTTTCTTTCAGGATAATCATGCTACTTTACCTCCGCTTCGTAGCTCTGTGAGAGCCAGATACCGATTCCCGGCAGCTTGTCCGCGAGCGTGTCGCCTGCCTGAGCGGGGCTTGCGCCCGACGCGTCGATAAGGCGCGCGCGAACCGCCACCCCGTGGAATCCCGCCATCGGCAGCTTGTTGTCCGCCGATGCTGCCTCGATGAGGACGGCAGCCGGTGTGTCAGCCTGCGCCGCCGCCTCGTAAGTTCCGCCCGAAGCGGATTTTTTCAGGATTGTACCTGCGGGCAGTTCCGCGTCCGATGCGATCTGCACCGGGTACTTGATTACAGGGTGGTCGATGGTGAAGATTCCCGCATCGCCTGTTGCCTTTTCATGCTTTTCGCTGAAATCCATTAGTTAGCTCCTCCGGCGTTCCCGCCGTTTGTTCCGCCTGCCGCGCCGTTTCCTGAGTCTGCAGTCCACTTTGCGTACAGCGTGATGTCCGATGTTACAGGTGTCTTGAAGTCGTATGCCTCGGTCAGCTTGTCATCCTTGAACCAGCCGCCGAAAACATGCCCCTCTTTCTTCGGGTTTTCAGGCTCTTTTGCCTTGCCCTTGTCCTTCACGGTCTGTGCTTCGATTGTCGTGTCGCTTCCCATGCCCGTGCTGAACGCCACCTTCCAGTTTTTTCCGCCGTTCTGCTTTGTCTCGGCGGCCGGAGTCTGAGCCCCGTTCTCTGACTTGTGCCATTTGATGCCCATAGCAGCCCCCTACATGTTCTGCGCGAGCTTGTTCCAGTCCGGCTTATCCTTGCCGTCGTCGCCCGACTTGTCCGCGAACTCACTGGCGTTGAACTGCCGCTCGGTGATGCCCTCGTTTTTCTTTGCGGCACAGAGTCCGTCAAGAATGTCGCCGAACAAGTCCAGCGCGGATTTCTCCGTCTTGTTTCCGTCCTTGTCGCTGAACTCGAACCTGTCTTCGCCGGAAGCAAGCACACCGGCAATTTTCTGAACGCCGTCCTTCAGGCCTGCGGGAATGCTGTCAGCGAACTTGTCGCAGACTCCTTTGACTACGGCTTCCTTGCGTGAAGCCTCAAGGGCAGAAATCTTTTTCTGCATGTCCGCATACTCCTGACTGTCAGAGAACTTCTTCTCCTTGTCCTCGCCAGCTTTGTCAGCAGCCTTTTTCTCGGCTTCGTCTTTGAGCCGCTTGTTCTCGGCTTCGAGGGCAGACATTTTTTCCTGTTCCTCTTTTGTCATGGGAATTTCCTCCTGAGATGATTCCTTGAATTCCGGCATTTCGCCAGAAAACTTATATTCGGCAGCGGAGATTTCGTCCGCATACTCGCTTTTTGAGACCTTGACCTGTCGCAGGTTCGGGATTGCGGGCTTCGTGCTTCCGAGCAACGCAAGATGATGGAGCACCCGCTTGTTGTCAATCCTCCGCCTCGGACAGCCGATAGACCAGCCGTCATATTTTTTGTCGCTGAAAAGTTTGTCTACTTCCGGCTCCAGCACGACATCGCCGTAAAGAGTTTCGCCGTCATCTGATAAGTTAAGCTCTATGACCTTGCCATAAGACGGTTCTGAATCATGATGGGATTTTTCGTGGCCAAGATAGACAGGACTTTGTGTGAAAGTCTCAATCATCTCGGCAAAATCTTGTTTTGTAAGCCGGGCGGACTGCGTGCCGTGAACGCCAGTCCGTGCAAGCTGTAAAGTTCGTATTCGTTTCATGCCTTAATCCTATCTCCCCGCATCAGCCCCAAGCCTTTGCCTGTAAAGCCTCTTCAAGCTCGTTGATTTCCGTCCGTGCTTCCCTGCGTTTTTCAAGGACCTCCGAATATTCCTCAGCCGTAGCCGCACCCTCGGCAATCTTTGAGGCCACATAGTCCGTCTCAGAAAGATAGTTCTTCAGCTCACGGATTTTCTGCCGTGCGATTTCTTCTTCCGTCGGTGGCGGCGGGTCTTCCAGAGTCGGTTTTTTGTCGTCGTGAAATGTAATGACCTTGCCCTCAGCCTGACCGTCCATGAGGGCCATGTGCTCCTCGCGGGTAATCTCAAAATATTTCTGCAAGGATTCCTTCTGGTCGTCGAAGTAGAATCCCCAGCTCTTGCCGTCCTTTGTTCCTGCAAGCATGTTTTTTATCCTCCGCGGTAATTCAATCACGGAAGCCAATTTTCAAGACTTTTCTGGGGAGAGTGAGATTTTAAAAAACGCGAAATTTCGGGGGTATTTGGGTAAAAATGACAAGTTATCCGTTTTTTTTATCGGTCATTCAAATTCACCGCATTTCACCGAATGTTCACCGATATTTCAAAACGATTCTGAGTGTAAAAAAAGTATAAAATCTAGGTTTTTATTTGATTGCTCGAATGTTGGCAGAAAATTGTTTTTTTGATTAAAAAATTTGACGATACAAAGAGGAATTCGTTAAATTCAAATTTGCAAAAAAATCCCAGTCTACAATTTTTAGGACAGCAGACTGGGATTTCTAGAAATGGTAAATCTCGGACACCCATGTGGTGATGCCAAGTTCTTTTTTAAGATACTCAATTAAAATTCGAGCGTCAAGTAAAAAAGTGCTTCCGTAACAAAAAAAGAAGTGATAAACAGTGTACAGAGCATATTCGTTGGAAGAGCTTAAAGCTGTTCGGGAAATTATTTCAACATTCGGACATGTAACATACCAGGATGGAGTGATGCTCGAAGAAGAGTTCTCCAAGCGGACAGGCACACATCGCGCTGGCGGCGCATTGTATATGTGTGCATGGCGCATGGAAAACGGCTTTTATGATGACAAGCTGAAATCAGCTTAACGCATCTTTTTGACTCTCTGAGCTGTCCCAGATAATCATCAGCGGGAATGATTGCAGTCGTTCCCGCTTTTTTTATATCGGAATGTTATCACAAAAGTTGATATGAAATACTTGGCGAGGGCAATAAAAAAAGCCCAGGAAGTTCGGGGCTGTGGGTTAAGCAAATGTAACAGAAATAGAATCGTGTTTCTTCTGCCATGAAGCAATCATGTAAAAATCATCAAATTTTTTTGGAATATTTTCATTGTCAAATTTTTTGAATAAAACATCAAACTCATTCGCTTGATCTTTGGGTATAAGCCAACCAGACAAATCCTCTGCATTTATTTCTGGAGTCTCAATTTCATTACCTTCACCGCTGTCCAGAAAAAAAACTGAATTCCGTTTGGAGGCTTCTTCCTGCACGATTTTCCAAAAGTTTAAGAACTTGCTATTTTCCTGCGTTCTTAAGCCTTGCTGAAATAACTCTTGCATTATTTACACCTCCTTTCAAAATTGTAATGAATTCATCATCGGCACTTACTACAACTACGTCATTGCCTTTTACATAAAAGGTAACTGGCTTAGGTTGACCGCGCCACTCACCATTACCTAAAGTATAATCGGCATTATTATAAATATCAAGAATTATATCCTTAAACTTTTCTCTGTCCTTCTTGAGTTCCATTTTCAAACCAAATTCCGAGGCATGTTTTCCGCCTTTCTTACCAAACTGTTTTTCTGTAAGAGTAAGAAACTGTTCTTCCATTTTGATTTTATTTTTTGTTGTATTTCTTATCAAATCTTTGACAAAGTTTTTATATTCTAAAGGCATTTTCTTTATTTCAAGTGGATGCTTGTACATACTAAACAATTCCGCGATAGTTTCTGACTCTCCACCTTGATAAGCATAATAGCTTACGTCACGTGCTATATCGAACGGAGCTTGCCATTTTGTTCCTTTGGCAAACAAATCAGTAAGAGTTTTCTGTTTATTCCCTAATGAACTATTTGCATAAACTCGATGTCCTAACTCGTGGTCTAATGTAGAGCGAATAACATCATCTTTATCACCTAAAACAGAATGTCTAAAACCATATTTCTTTTCATAATCTTCAAGCCGTTGTAATACTGAAGATGGATTCTTTAATTTTGAAATATTTAGTTTTAATACATCATCTTCAATACTGGCTAATACGTTTCCATTTCTGACATTTGTTATTTTCGTGAATTTCGGTAAGCCATATTCTGTTAACCTTTGATTTAACAAATTTGCTATATTATTCAATACAGGTAAATCTGATTGTTTTATATCAAGATCAATTTCATCTGTAATGTTATCCAACATATATTTTTTGAAATCATCAACCGATTTAAAGTTCATAGCGTTTTTAGCCTCTGATTTATGTTCTATCAGAATCTCCTTCGCCGCCTCAATCTCTCCCTGCACCCCGTATTCCTTCGCACGTGCAACCTGGCTTGAAAGCTCATTCCACCAGCTGTCGTTTTCAAGAGGATTTGTTCCAAAGCCTTTTGCAGGTTTTTCAATTTCTTCCAAAGAGCTCCATTCATCTGGCAACTCGTCTTCGTCGTAAATTGCACGTACAGTCGAACGACAGCCGAAATGCAGAGGCGGAATATATTTTTCCCAAAGCGGATCATCATACGGGCGGATAACATTACTCAAGGAATGGCAAACGTCTGTCTGCCTTGCGTCCTCAATTCCTACGAAATGCAGCGCAAGAGGCTTGTCTTCTTCAAAGCCCATCATGCGGCCAGTGTTGTAGGCAGTCTGAACGTTGGTTCTGTAGACTGTTTCCCAGTACCAGCCCTGGCCACCGGCACCCATGCCGACCTTGTTCAGAATGTCAGTTTTTGTAAGAGAGAGAAAATCCTTCAGGCCCTTGCCGTCATTCACATTCTTAATCAGCTCGGAGTTTATTCGTTTAAGAAGGTCACCATCTGCAATTCTGGAAGCGGTAAAAGCTCGGAACCGCATCTTATCAGAAAGCTTGTTATAGTCAACTTTTTTTATAACGTCTCTTTTCTTCAGGTATTCTACAGCTTCTGCATAAGGCAGGTTTTCAACATCTTCTGCAGTAAGCTCTGCAAACTCATTCTTGCGCACAGCTGAATCCAATCCCATCATCAGAGAGCGGGTAAAAAGCTTTGCAGCTTCTCCCATTGCTCCCCAGTCCGGTGGAAGTACCTTGGTAGTCATAAGAATGGCAGGATTGCGGGCAGCTTCTTTGATGTAGGCTTTTATTCTTTCTGCGTAGCTGTCGGAAATATTGAGCCAGGCGGCAGTAGAAATCCGGTCAAGCCGTCTTGCCAGGCTCTTTTCCTGGAAAAGGTTTTCTACTGCCTCTTCTGAAAAAAATCGTCTTTTCCTGTATCAGAAAAACCGAAAGACGGCTGAGCCTTCACGAACGAATCTTTCTCGTCAACCGGTTCCGGCACATGCACCTTGTTGTAAATCGCTTTAAGGCTCACTGGAACGCCACGGTCGATTGCATCTCTGATTATGCTCCAGTCAGCGAAGTCTGCCGAATCAATGTCATACTTCGGGGCAATCTCTCCGGGGAAGTTCAGCTCAATGAAAGCATCCACGAGCTTCTGGTCCGTCTGCTGCAAGAGATACGCGTCGCCCTTAATCAAATCGTCGTAAGTCTGAACATGAGTCTCGCCCTGAGCGTGAGTGCCGTACTGCGCCGTGTTTGTTGTGAGTGCCTGTGCGGTGAGAGCGTAGGCAATCTCAGTGTCGCACACATCAATAATCGTTTTGAAATCATTTATCTGTGAAGAAATCACTTTTACATCGCGCACATTCGCAAGCGAGCCGTTTGAACCGCTCTGCCAGTCGGCCATCATCTCCGTGAGTTCCTGCGCACGCTTTTTTGCCTCGTTCTCACCCTTCACATCGAAGAGCGCAAGGATAGTCGGTGCACCGACTATCTCAGCTGCCATGCTCCAGAACTTAACGCCCAACTGCTTGAACTTCCAGAAGCCGTAGGCTGACTGCAAAGCAGGGCGACCCCAACGTGAAAGCTCGCCGTCATCGTTCCTGTGGATTATGAATTTCTGCTTGTCATCAAGCGCGATGTTCTGAGCCGTGATAATAGGTGTGAAAAAGTCCAGGTCTGATTGAGTCGGGAATGAGAGTGCGGTTCTCGGAATCGAGACGAAATCATAAGGAATGTAGTAACCGCCCGAAAACTTCCACAGCACCTCGCACGCCGCAATTCCGTAAGGCACGGCATTCAGAAGGATATTGTTCAGCTTGAAGAAAGTGTTGAATGTGAGCAGGTTCTCGCAGGCTTCGTTCACGAGCTTGTTCCTGGTCTCGCTGAAAGAGCCTGTCATCTGCAAAACCTTGTCCTTGCGGTTCTTGATAAGCGACTCAACCCTCGGGTCGTTCCGCATTTCCTCAAAGACGCTCTCACGCTCTCCGACGCTGGAAAGCCAGTCCGAAGCGTCGTTCATATAGCCCGCCACACTGCGGAATCCCGTAAGGTTTAATATCCGTGAAGTTACTGATTTTGTCCTAGCCATAAAAAATACCGTCCTGTATGCTTTTTCGCACACTAGAACGGTATCACACGCCTTTGGATTTAAGACTGTTCGGGGAAGAGCTGGTTGTGTATATACTTGCTCACAGTCAGCCCCTTGCTTTTTGCGCGACTTTCAAGTTCCGCCTTTTCGTTTGCCGTGAGTCTGACTGCAACTTGCACCGAGAGAGCGTTTTCTTCTGTTACGCTTTTCGCTCCGAAGGGGCGACCTGCGCCCTCGCGTTTTCCGCCTTTTGGCATCCGCTACCCCCAGATTTTCCACGCTATAAAAATGACCACCGCAATGATTATCCCACGCACGATATTTTTTAGAATCAGCCTTGAAGTATTTGACATAAAGCCCCCTTTGGGGTAAATTATAGGTAAAGGTGCGGCAAGCCTCGAAACCTACCGCACCACCCCGTTAGCCGAAAATCAGCCGTATAATCACTTCTGCGATTACCGTGCTGACCACGGTTATAAGGATTTCGATAAGAGCCTGCCTAAGCGTCTGCTTCGCTTTGCGGGCTTTTTTCTTATCGTTACCCATAACTTCCCCCTTTAATAAAGATTTCGTTCAGGGCAACGCCCTATGTTTATAATATACTGTATTATAGATTATTTGTCAATACTTTTATCTAAAATGTTATCACATTCCAAGCACGGAAAAACTCGCTGAATAAGCATTCTGCAATATTTGGCTTTTCCATTAAGTTTTGGTCGGGCGATTTGGTCGCTGGCAATCTCGAAAAACATCAAGTTACCGTCCTTGTCCTCGCCGCCTATTGCCACGGCACGAGTCGCCTTTGAGCCGTCCGCTCGAACGAAAAACACTTTTTTCCCTTCAAAGCCAAAATCTTCTGGCAAAATTTTAAGTTGTGTCATTTTAATCTCCTACCACCAAAGAAAGCCGGATTTCTTTTTCTCCACGGCCGTGAACACTGGAGGTGTGTCCGCCGCACATTCTCGCCAGGCACAAACACAGAGCATCGCCGCACTCGCACCGTCTCCGTGCCTTTTGCCTTTAAGGTCACGGTCAGCCGTTCGCACTCCCGGAATCGTCGGGATTCCGTTTTTCAGCACGACAAGGGAAAAGTCCGCCTTAATCGTCTCGTCATCAGGAACCGTGAAGTCCGCGCTCTCCATGAGACCGTGCAAGTCAGTTCCGTACTTCGCATACCAAGCGTTTGTCTCCATCACCTGAATAGAAGCACCCGGATGCCGCAAAGCTGCGTGCTCGCCAATCTGCTGGCCATTACCACGGCTGTCAATCGCAAGCCCGCCGAACTTTCCTCGCTCGTTTAAGAAATCTGTTACTAAATCATTGAAATACTGCTGCTGCTCGAACGGAGCATTTTTGATTTCCACAATCAGCCGAACCGCAAGCTGAGTGTTTCCGATTTCCTCCGCCACCCAGTAGGTCGTGAGGTCGCCCGACCGCCCGAAGTCGTTCCCGACATAAAGGCGGCTCTCGAACACGCCGAGCAGCGGGCGCACTTCCTGATTGAAGAACTTTCGCACCTCGCGCATCTTGTAGTCGTCGTCCTTGTGAAGGAAACTGTCCGAGCATTCAAGCCGTCGGATGTCGTAGCTTCCTTCGCTCGCCGTGGCGTGGTCAAGCAGCCCGCGACCGAAGTAACGCTCTCCGCTCTGGCGCGGGACGCAGTAAAGCTCCTCGTCGATGTTGTCCGCGTAAATCTCGCGGATGTCAGCCACAAAAGCGTCCTGCTTTTCCTGCGACCAGACCTCGCCGTTCTTCTGGCAGATTTTCTTATAAAGCCCCTGCTCAATCGCCTCGTCGAATGTGACACGGTGGAGCGACCACTTTTTCTGCTTGCCGCTCCTGATTTCCTTGATAAGCGTGTTGAACGCGCTCGATTCCCCGTTGTGCGTGCTGATGATGGAGAACTGACCGCCCCAAATAAGGAGCGCCATCGCCGCTTTCATCACGCCTTCCATGTCGTCGCAGAAAGCCGCCTCGTCAAGAACGACGCGCCCCTGCTTCGAGCGCAGGTTGTATGCGTCGCTCGGCATTCCCACCACCTCAAAGCCGGAGTCGAACACGATGCGGTACATCGTTATGTCCTGCTTGTCGTTCTGAATGACGACTTCCTGCATATCCTTTGCAGCAACATCAAGCACCTCGCGGGCAAAAAAAGCGACATCGGACACGAACTGCCTTGTCATCGCCTTGTTGTACGAGAGATAATATGTGTTGCATCCTCCCGCCTTTTTGCTTGCGGCGGCACAGAGTGCGGTGCGGTATGATTCCGCCCAGCTCACGCCCTCGCGCCGTCCTTTCTCGCAGATTTTAAGCGGGCTGTCATCGTTTATCCAGTTTAGCTGGTATGGCAGGAATATTCCGCTCATGTGTCTTCCCCTGTCGTGCCGTCCGCTCTGGGAGGTTCCTCGCCTGAAATCTTGCTCTTGATTTCTTTGAGCGTTTCCTCGCTTAAGCCCGCTTTTCGCCCCTCTTGCTCCACAATTTCAGCAGCGCGGAACAAGCCCTGCCGATACCCCTTTTCGTAGTCGAGCTTGACTTTTGCGATTCGAGCCTGCGCAAGCGATGTCTGTCCGACAAGTTTCAGAACATCTTTCACATCCATCGTGGCAAGGTCGCCGAATTTCTTCACCTCGTTAAGCAACTTGGTCTGCACGAGCTGAACGGTCGCCTCAGAGATGTCAAGGCCAGGAGTGTTTCGCAAAGCCTTGATAATCTCCGCAGACTCCTTGGCCGCATCCCGATACGCCTTCATCTGGCTCGCATGAGATATAAGAGTCCGCCCAACGCCGCTTTTGCTCACATCGTAGCCCTCATCTTTCAATACCTTTGCGATTTGTTTCTGGCTCATTTTCTGCTCGTAAAACATGTCTACAATCCGCTCCACAAGCCCCTGCATCTCAATCTTGTTTCTCTTAGGCATTTCGGCTTCCCCTCTCGTCAAGTTTCTTGTTGATTCCGTCAAGCGTGGACTTTATCCAGCCCATATCGCTGGAAAGAGTTGTTATCATCTTTATGTTGTCAATCTGAATCTGATTGACCTTTGCCCCAAGATTGTTGATGTCGCCGGCATTCTTGTCTACATCTTTCCTCAGTTCATCCAGCGTGCTTTGTGCGGGAATGTCCGAAATCTTTTCCGTAAGCGTCTCAACGTTTTTGACGAGCGTGCTGATGGTTGTATCAGTCGTACCCTTGTCTCTGCCATACTTCACGAAAATACCTATGAATCCGAGGACGGTAACGCATCCGCTGCAAACCGATACTATTGTCGCAAAAGTTCCCATTTTTTTTACCTCACCTTGACAGGAAGTGTGCCAGCCCGCCGCCTACGCTAATCAGGATGGCTATCACCGCTGTCGTCCGCCAGAACCGCGTCGCTTTTTTCTGCCGCATATATGATTGATTCAATGCGTCGTAGTCGCTCTTCAATTCTTCCAGCAGCCCGCGCAATGTCCTGACCGTCTCCTGCAATTCTATCACCGACTTCCCCGAGTTCTCCAACTCCTGAGACGCACTCGTCAATTTTTTCTCGAGCAGACTGCACTTGTTCCGCCACGCTTCCGAGTCCGTCTGCAAGTTCCGTGACAGCGTCCTGAGCAGCCCCAGTTCTTGCCGTATGCTGTTCAGTTCGCTCCGTATCGCCTGTTTCTGAGCGTCCGTAAGCGCAGCCCCGCCAGAATCCGATGCCCATGCACACAAGCAGAACGCAAAGTAGCACAAGGACAGAAGCGAGCGTTTTTTTAGCCGTGCGATACAGTTCATACATTGTTTCCCCCCGCGCCCACTTCCGCCTCCGGCTGACCGCCGCCGGAACTGATTCCCAGTTTCTTGTCGAGCCAGATTGAGCGGTACACGGGCGAGCAGGCGACCACGAAGAAAGCACCGCTGATGATGATTTCCTTCGCCTCAAGCCCGAACGACTTCCCCGAAAAAATCACAGGCACGAACCCCCGCACGAGGAACAGCGCCGCCACCCACACAATCGCAAGCACGATTGATTTAAGTGAGATTTCCTTCGCTTTCATTTCGCCGCCGCCTTTCTGACAAGATGAGCCATCTTGTTGTCCGAGCCGCAGTGGCGGATTTTCGAGTTGAAGTCCGAAATCGGCATTTCGATTCCCTTCCCGTTTTGGCTTTTGTACTCCGTGCGGTAGTCGCCCCAGCTGTCGTCGATGATGAAGTGCGTGATGTTGCCCTCGTCGTCCGCCTTGAATCCCACGCAGGCGACCACATGCCCGATAGTTTTCTTGCCCTCAGCCGTGAAAAGCCCTGAGAGAACCGCCGCCCCGCCGTTCCTGATTGTGTCCGCAATCTGCGACTTGCTCCGCCACTCTCCCCATTCGACCGCCTCAAAGTCTTTCTCGACAAGTCCGCGCTCTTTCAGTAAAAGATTCGCTCCGAGCGCAAGCACCGGATGCCACTCGTTCGGCGCATACCGCCCGATGGGGTCTACTTTCTGCCATAGGGCGTTAGTCTGCCCGTCCTTCAGGATAAAATCCATGAGCGCGTCCTCTGGCTGGCTGTATTCCGCCGTTGCGAGCGAATCCACCGAGTAACCCGCCGCAAGAAGCGCGGCAATTATCGCCGTCACATTGCACGCGCCGTTCGGCTTCAGGCGGTTGTTCCGCTGGGTGTAGTAAGGTTTGTTTTTTGAGTTGTTGATTTCTGTCATACGCTATCCTCTGTGCATAAGGATAGCAGGGCAAAAAAAATCCCCAGCGAGTGCTGGGGAGGGGGATTCTCATATTTCTTTTAGAAGTTTAGGAATAAATTCCGTTGTGAACCTAGTCAATACAAAATTTACATCAAGGCATTTTTCTTTCGATATTTGGATAATCACAGAAGAAATAATCTTTGCAGCCTGTTCTCTGTTGCCTTCATCGTAGAAAGCTTTAAATCGTTTTTTTGCATCATCATTAAAATAATCCGAAAAGAGACTGTATGACAAGAGCATATTACGATAAAGTTCGCTATATTTTGGCGGAAAGTCCTCGTCTTCAGTTCTGAAATGACTGTCAGGAAAAGTTAAGAGTCTAGCCGCATTTGGATTTACCATTGATATTGATATATCCGTCATTAAATTCTTTATATCATTTTGTTCGATTGCATGGAAGCGTTTTTTTAACTTGTCTGATTGCCGTTTTATCAGATTTTTATCGTTAAGACGCTCTGATGTTAATATTGCAGCAATACAATGAGTAAATTCATGTGTCGTTATAGCCTTACGGTACACGGCACTTTCTTCACTTGTTTCTTCAAATAGATTATCTGCGACTATTACATAAAGAATAAATATATCAAAAGTTGCATCATATCGCCAAATAAATACGCCTTTATAACTCTCTTTGGAAAAATGAAATCGTTTTACAATTACAAGGCATCTATCCATATGATAGCGTTGAAATTCTTTGTAATCAGCTGTATAAATTCTGATTTCATCAGTTAAAGCAGGTATATGCAAATCAACAAGAACAGGACGAAATAATTTCACAGCCCAGTCAATAGTTCTAGCATCTTTGTTTGATGAACTCATCGTCGAGGATTCCTTCTTTTTTCTTCCATTTCTTTTGCTACAGAAGCCATATCCAAATTGATTTCTTTTACAGCTCTCACAGCATCAAAAACATAAGCGGGGGTTAAATCATCAGCTGCCTCAATGTTAATTACACCAAGAGCCTTACAATCTTTCTGTAGTTGTTTCATATCGTATTTTTCATTTGTCATAACCTTGCCTCCTAATAAAGGCTTTTTCTACTCACCGCACTCTTGCGCGGATTTTCATGCCTCCCTGCGGACAACGGAAAGCATCTTAGCCGACGCACTCGCCGACCGTAACTATCATTATACCACAGTTTCGGTATAATGCACGAAAAATATATCATTTTTTCCTATAACGGTCTACTGCCCCGCAAAGCCCCGCCGCGCGGGGCAATCCCTCACATCCCCAGCCCTGCTTTTTGCGCGGGGCTTTTTTACATCCCCTGCAGAATCGTATTCTCATGCAGCCAAGCAAGCACCCGGCCGAAGATATGAAACTCGTTGCTGTCAGCGTCAATCGTGCGCACGAGCTCCGCCTCCCGCAGGTCGGGCTTCTGCACCGAGTACACCATCACCTTGTTCTCCAGCGGCTCAAAGCGCAGCCGCTTGCAGTAGGCATCGCCGGCAAATCCGAACACATAGATACCGTCGTCAGGCATCTGCTCCTGGCTTCCGTCAAAAAACACGGCAGCATGGATAATTTTATATTATTTTTTTGTAAAAGTATTGACAAAAACAAATAGAGGTGATATATTATAACCATCAGGAGGTAAATGTTATGAAACAAAAACCAAGCATAACAGAGTGGATTGTTGCAATAGCAACCCTGATAACCGCAATTGCAACAATCCTTGAATTACTTATCAAGTAGTTCATTTGGCAGGCTCTCGGAGAGAGTGCCTGCCTCCAACATACAATTTTTTTTATAAGGAGGTCAAGTATGAAAAGATTTTATTGGTTTGTGGCTGCATTCGTTGTAGTGTTCTGTATATATCTTCTGGTTCACTTTGTGAGGTAAGCTTATGGAAGTTGAAGGAAAAAAATACTCTGGTTACGGCTACCACGGTGGTGGTCGTAAAAAAATGTCCGAAAGCGGAAGGAAACAGATGCAGCTATCTCTCCAACAGGAAGAGATAGACTTCATCAAGGAAAAGGCGTCTGAGGCAGGGATGCCCGTCAGTCGCTTCGTAATACAGTGCATCGAATCCTGCTGTAAATGCTAGCCCTCGTGCCCCGCAACCCCTTGCGGGGTCTTTTTATCCCCTACATCCCCAGCCGCGAAACAACCCCTCGCACCAGATACAACGCCCGCAAATCCTTTTTCTTCAGATTCGTGTCGCCGGCGTAAGCCGGGTTAATAGACCGCAGAATAATGTATTCTTCCGTCTTGCCAGGATGAACAGTTTTTACAACGCGCCATGCATCTGTGATTACCAGGTAGATTTCGCCCCAGAGAATCTGGTCGCAGGTTACGGCCTGGCTCACGGCAATGACGTCGCCGTTGGAGATTTTAGGCTCCATGCTCGAACCGTACACAGGGAAACACGCAATGCAGTCTTTGAAGCCCGGAATGGAAAGCACTCCTGCAGGCGTTTCTTCCTTGAGGTCCAGCGATTCCGCAATGTGCGCCATAACGTCTATGTCGTAGAAGGGAATGCAAGCTGTTTCTTCTCCGTCTTGAGGGATGATTTGCGGGGAAGCTGGTTCTGTATCAGGATTCCCTTCACCTGTAAGCAACCAACGTGCATCAACATTAAATTTTGTAACAAGAGATTTCATCAGTCCTTTAGGAGCTTCTCTTGAACCGTTTTCAACACTTGCAACAGTTGCAGTAGAAACTTCAAGTTTTTCTGCAAACTCTGCTTGAGTCATACCGTTTTTTTTACGGATATTCTTAAGTTGTTCTGATATTTCCATTAAAAACCCTTGACTGTAATTACAAATTGTAATTATTTCGATTATTTCCTCACATTTTGCTTGACAAATTACATTATGTAATTATAATTACAAATTGTGATAAGTTAACAAGTACACTTTCAAGTTTTCTAGGGAAACAATGAAAATGAACAAATCAACTAATCAGAATATCGACAAAAAAGGAGGAAAAGAAGAGTGAAAAACCAGAAGCCAATGACTGATGAAGAACTCAGTGAATTCATCGCTCAGAAAATTGCTGAAAAGAAAGCAGCTGCGATTGCTCGTGCCTCTAAGAAAATCACACCTGAACAGGGCTTGTACATCAAGTACAGATTGAAGTGCATGGGAATGTCTAGCGCTGATATAGCTTTTGAAATCGGTTGTTCAAAACAGAATGTTTGCAATGTTCTTTCCGGCAAATCACACAGCCAGCGCATAGAACGTGCGGTTGCATCCCGTCTCGGCTACAAAAGCTGGAACGACATGGTAACCGAACTGAGGGCAATGCGGGAGATGGCAGCATGAAAAAGAGAACCCCAAGGATTTATCCGTTCTATCTGGGGAAAGACAAGTACGCTATGGAATGTGCGTTATGCCCGCTCCGTCCCGACTGTTTTTCCGACAAACTTTTCAGTAAAGACCCGCACGGGTACACGAAGCGTGCGGTTAAGAGATGCCGCTACTGGGGAAAATCGCGCTTCAGAATCAGGTTTGCTTTGCTGAGAATATCCATCGCAACATCGGTCTTGTCGGGGAAAATAAAACCCTGCTTCAGGCCCATCAGTTGCAGTTCAAGCTCATCGCACGAAGTGAAGAATGAGGAGAGTTTTTCAAAAGAAAAAGTGGGCTGCATATAGTCGTTGAGCGATTGCTCGATGGTTCTGTTGATTTCCTGCGGCTCGCCGGAAATCTTCATCAGCAGAAAGATGAGCCTTTGGCGCATAAGCGAAATAATTTGTTCGTTGTTCATAACGACATTATACCACAAAAACAAGGAGCGTGGAGAAAAAAAATGAGAGGAAAAGGGATGCCGGTGGCGGCTGATGATTTGCAAAGCGCGGCGCAGGGACTGCAGCATGGCGAGAGCTACCGGGAACTGCCGCCGGAAGAAAACCGCAAGGCGCGGCTGTTTGATTCGATGGCGGGAGTGCTCGCGGCGAACTATGACGGTGTCGTGCTGAAGAAGAACGTTCCCGGCTACACCCCGCAGCACCTCGGCGACAGGATAGAGAGCGTGGGAATTTTCTACCGCCACAAACTCGCCGGTGTCCGGCTCGTTGACCCGAACTGCACGGCGGTGGAGCTGATGCAGGACATATCGGGCGTGTTCCGCGGCGCGGCGGAGCGGGCGGGAATATGAGCATGAGCGAGGCGGTCAAGGCAGAGGCGTGCGCCCTGCTTGACGAGATAATCATGATATTCGCCGACCTTTACGGCTGCGGCGCGGTCAAATGCGAGCGAGGCATCGAAAGGGCGGAGCGAATAAAGGAGTTGCTGAATGAGTGAGGCAGAATTTGTGGATGCCGTACAGAACATGCGGGATTTGCAGAAAGCGTATTTTCGCAACCGCGACCCGACGACACTTCATCGGGCAAAGTACGCGGAACAGCACGTAGACCGCATTCTTGCGGAATACCAACAGGCAAACGGGCTTGAAAAACAGCTCGGACTATTCGGGAGGGGACTGGCATGCAAATGACAGCGGAAGAAAAGAAAACCCTTGCGGCAAAGATGATGGTGAAGTTCCGGCACGAACCGCACTACGTCTTCTGGCGCAACGTATTCAAGCACCCGGGCGGTAAGGAGGAAACAATGGGGCAAATCTGGCTGAACGGAAAGGAGCCGCCGTACATGTCAGGCACGGAGCAACACGGCATGAACGCCGACAAGTGTGTCCATGCGGCGGTCTGCCTGACCTATGACGCGCTCAAGAGCGCGGCTGCGGCATATTTCTGCGTGATGGACGCGCTCGGCTTCTCTGCCAGAGAGATGACCGCACAGCTGCACGTGCCGAACAAAAATGCCGGGGAGCACACGGCACTGCGCTTCCCGGCATCGGACAACCACGACGGCAAACCCGCCGCGTGATTTCACAAGCAACAACATCGTACCATAAGGAGAAAAAAATGGGAACACGCTACAAGCCAAGCATGGCAAAACTGGAGAGCCTTGAAGATGTGAACCTCGCATTGCGGGACATCGGACTGGCGGAAAAGGAACTTGAGGCAATCGACAACGAGGCGAACAAGCAGATTGCCGAAATCAAGACGACGACGGCAAAGCAGGGAGAGAAACTGCGCTCGCGGATTCAGGACTTGTCCTCAAAAATCGCCGCCTTCGCCGAATACAACAAGGCGGACTTGTTCAAGGACAACAAGTCGGTCGAGCTCTCTTTCGGCAAATTCGGATGGCGCAAGACCACGAAAATCAGCGTCAAGAAGACGACTCTCGAACTGCTCAAGAAGATGAGCCTGTTCCAGTGCATCCGCACAAAGGAAGAGCCGGACAAGAACGCGATGGCAGAGCTTACCGACGAGGCCCTGCTGCAGGTGGATGCCGTCCGAAAGGTGACGGACGACTTCTTCTGCGAGGCGGACACCGAAGAGGTGAACAAAGACCTGCTCAAATCTGCGAGCTGATTCTATCCGGCGGGTGTTCACTGGATGTCAGCACCCGCTGGCAAAGGAGCATTGAAAAATGAACGAACTAGCAACAAGCACCACCGCGCTCACACCAGAACAGGCTTTTCCGTTTCAAAAGGAAATAGACACATGGAACATGGAAAATGCAGTTGCAGGACTCCGTCCAAAGGTTGAGCAGCTGAAAAAAGCCAGCGTTGAAGTCTGCCGCTCGCTCTTCATCGCACACGAGGCACTTGCCCAGCGCGGAGGAGACAGGCGGAGCGAAGACGCACAGACCTTCGGCTTTACGGACTTTCTGGAGCTTGTGGGAATCTCAAAGAAGACCGCCTATGTGTGGCTTCGCCTGTACGACCCCGCCACGGACAGTTTCGTCACGCCGGAGGAGACCGACGTAAGAAAACTCAAAGGCACAGCCCCCGAGGTCTTGCAGGCAAGCCCCACGCAACAGGGCTTGCTGTCCAAGAAAGAACAGCTGATTGCACATGCGATGACTACCGGCGAACGCTTGTACGAAGAGGGCTGGAATGAACTTGGCTGCGAGAAAGAATACAAACTGCGCAAGTCAAACGAGAAACTTGCGGAGATGGCTCGCCGTTGGGGTAAGCCTGTCGCAAGAACAAGCTGGTCAAGCGGAGACTATTTCTCGCAGACGGTAATCGCAAAAAGCAAGAGTTTTGCGAGGTTCAACCTTCAGACGAAGGAGCAGTACCGTGCGCAGCTGGAAGTCTTCGACATGCTCAATGAGTACCTGCAAAGTTTCGATGATCCGGCAGTCAGAATGGCGGCTGTCTGCAATATCGGATTACGCATCCGCAGCATTGTGAATGAAATGCACGATGCTGAAAGAAAACTGGGAATCGAGGTAAGCGTATGACAAAGACATTCGCGCCCGTAATCACGGACAAGAAGCACCCGCTCCGATGCGCCGTGTACGACCGCTTCCGCCGCCGCAACCCGCTCAAAAAGAAGGCGCAGGTCTATGCGGAAATCGCCGAGGAGTTCAACATCTCCGTTCCTACCGTCCAGCGGTACATCCGCAAGGTGGAGAACGGCGGGATATTCGCATTGCCCGCAACGCGGCAGGGGCGGCACAACTTCGCATGGAGCGATGAGGCGGTCAGTTTTTTCACGAACTTCTTCCTCGTCGCGATGAGCGAGGTTGGCGGATGCACCGTGCGGAATGCCTACCAGAACACCGCACAGGAGGCGCAGCGCAACGGCTGGAAAATCGGGAGCGAGGCGAGTGCGTACTACCACGCAAAGAACATCAGCCCCGCAATGATTATGCTTGCCAAGGGCGGCCAGCGCGCGCTCGACAACATGTTCTACATCAGCCGCGACCTCTCCAAGCTAAAGCCTTTCCAGCTGATTGTTGGCGACCAGCACCGTTTCGACTTCTGGTGCGAGAACCCGCATCCAACGTGCGAGCGCGACAGGTACATCCGTGCGGAGTGCTACCTGTGGCTCGACATGGCGACACGCCTTGTGTACGGAATCAGCTTTGACCCCAACTACAACAGTCGCACCGTTATCCGTGCGCTCCGCGTGGGAATCCGCCGCTTCGGCAAATTCGAGAGTACCTACAACGACAACGGTACATCCGAGAAATCTGACCTTGCCGACCAGGTGGTTGCCGCGCTCCAGAATTACGGGGTGCGCTTCATAGACGAAGCTGACCTGTACCATGCGGACAACGGGCGGTATGTGGTGGAGGACACCGAGGGCTGCGTGGTGGACGTGGTCAAGACCAAGGCGGACTGGGAGAAACGCCACCGCCGCATCTTCGCCAAGGTCAAGAACGCCAAGACAAAGCCGATTGAACGCTTTTTCAGCACGTTGGAGCAGATTCTGCTCGACATGTGCCTGCCTGGATATGTCAGGGAAGCGGGCATGACCGCGCCGGAAGACGAACAGGCGACAAAGCGTCTGGCATGGCAGAAAAAGAACGGCTACATCCTTACCTACGACGAATTCATCACGCAGGTGCTGAAAGCAATCGAAACCTACGAGAACCGCCAGCATACAACGCTCGGCTGCTCTCCGAAGGCACGGCTGGAAGAATACAAGCGTGACGGGTGGCTTCCCACATTCATCGACCCGCGCGACGAGGCGTACCTGTTCATGGAAAGCACGACCGCGACCGTCAGGGGCGACCGCGTGGTGCTGAACGGAACGGAATACATAGGACCTGACCTCACGCAGGAAATGATTCTCCAGAACCGGGGGACGCTCACCGCGTACAACCGAAAGAAGATAGAGCTTCGCTATGACCCGGAGAACCTTGACGCGGGAGTGTTCGCCATCGAGCCGAAGACGCACAACGCAATCGCACTGCGCCCCGTCAAGAAAATCGACATGCTTGACGGCGACCAGATTGCCGAGCAGATGGCTTGGAAAAAGCGCAACATGAAAGCCGTGCAGGACGCGTTCAACGAGGCGACGAAGAACAAGAACGTCCGCGTACTCTCAGACCCACAGGCATTCCGGGAGGAGCGCACCGCAGAGCGGCTGGCTGACAACGCGCTTGCCATCGAGAGCAGGGCGCGGGAGACAGTGCCGCCCGTTTCAATAAAAACTGATGCGCCGGAGCGCGAGATGCCGCTTTCCGTCCATCTGAACGCACGGTCGGAAATCTCCGACGATGACTTCATGGCCGCGCTTGCAAGCCGCATATCGAGCGAGCCGATTCTGCGCTCGCACCGCGAGAACATCTTTGTCACCGAGCGTGACCGCTACCAGGACGTGCTTTCCCGCTGCATGAGCGGCGGGCATATATCGCGCGAGGACATAGAATTCCGCAACCGCTACGAATCAAAGATGACTGCGCAGGAGAAAACCTACTGGCAGGCATACGTCAAGACAAACGCATAGGAGAAAACGAACATGAAAATGGGATTGGCAACATTCTTGAAAAGCAACGGACTTTCAATGCAGGAAGCCGCCCGCGCCCTCGGCGTGGACAAGTCACAGGTCGTGAAGGTTTGCAGCCACGACTATCCTCACTGGGAAGAGAAGGAAAGCGACTTCATCGAACGCCTAAAGCAGAGGGGCTTCTCAGACAGTATACCACAAGGAATCGATATTGACACCGACGTGATGGTACTCACTCCGTCCGTGTCGAATTTCAAGGCACTCGCGGACGACTTGGCGGACCAGGGCGGCACGCTCTCATCCTCAATCGGCATGGCAATCGGTGTCGCCGAGCGCGGAAAGACGCACACGAGCAAATGGTACGTGCAGGAGAACCCCCGCGCCGCATACGTCCTTTTCGTGGACGGCTCAACGAAAGTCCAGCTGCTCCGCGACATCTGCGACGCGGTGGCACACGTGCGCCCCTACAGTTTCGGGCACTGCATCACCACGCTGGAGGAATCATGCAAGTACACCCGCAGCCTTATCATCATAGACGAGGCAGACAAACTCCCTGTCGAACACCTTGAGATGCTGCGCGGCATAAACGAGCGGTGCAATCTTCCGCTCCTGCTCGTCGGCGAGGAAGGACTGAAAGTCAAGACAGACCGCGTTCCGCGCCTCAGAAGCCGCATCAGGAAGCCCATCGTCCTGTTCGAGCCGGCAGGAAGCGTGGACGTTGCAGCCTACTGGCACGAAGCCGCCGGAATCGACATCGAGCGCACAGCGGCGGAAACACTTGCCCGCCATGCCGCCGGAGGCTTCCGCTCCATCGTCAATGACTCAATCGCCATCAGCAAGATGTCCAAGGCATCTTCCGTCAGCACCGTCACCCCAAAAATGCTCGAAAAACTCTGCGCGGCATAAAAAGGAGGCTGAAGAATGCAAAAAAAGTCAAACAGAAGCCGCTTAATAGCAATTATCCACGCGCAGAAAAACGCTGCCCGCCTTGACGATGAGGTCTACCGCGCCATCGTCTACGGTGCGACCGGCGAGGACAGTTGCACCGACTGCACGATGTCGAAGCTCAAAGCAATTTTTACAGACCTGAACATCGTGCTGGAGAAGCAGGGGCAAACGCCGTTCCTGTACGCTCCGCGCTACGAGCAGCCGACACAGTGCGATGCCGTCCGCACCCGTGCGAAAAAGATACTCGGCGCGGACTGGCAAGCCCGCCTTGACCTGTTCATTCAGACGAAGATCCGCCCCGCAAGCCTCTCCGTGCTGACACAGAAGGAACTGCGTCAGGTCATGGGCTTCCTGTCCGCCGTGGAGCGAAGGGGCAGAGCGTGAACGAACTCTTTGACGTTGCGGAATACCGCCAGCCGCTCACCGAAGCGGAAAAGAAAGCACTCATCGGCCGCATAATCCGCAACGCCAAACTGGGCATCCAGTACATGTACAGCGTGAGGGAAGCCGCTGGGCTGATGCACATATCCTACGACAAGATACAGACCCTTCTGAATTTCTACCGCATGGACTGCATCGTAATCCGCGACACCATTGTGCGCATTCCGTGGTGGTCATTCGCCGAATACCTGATTGACCCCGCCGAAGACATGGAAGAAGCCTTGCAGGAATACATCAAGAGCCTTCCCCACAAAAAATTAAACGAAAAACAGTCCGCATAAGGACAAGGAAGAAAAGAGAATGACACTAAAATTCATAAGCCAAGACGGAAAAGACTCCGTAGAGTGCAAAGGATTATGCTACGGAGAAATCATGGTGCTTCTTTGCAGGATTCTTTGTGATGACGCTTGGAAATACCCAGTAAAAAGCGATGATGCTGAGACATCTGAATCTCTGAGCAAATCAGACCTGAGCGAAATAGAATACGCTTTGGAATTGGCATCAAGATACTTGAAAGGCGATTTCGTTCCTGAAGAAGTGCTGAATACCACCGACTACACAGAGCGTCTGAACAGTTTCCAAACGCTGATAAACAAAATCAGCAAGGAGAGAAAAAAAAACAATGCCTAAGAAATGCAAAAAATGTGGATGCACATTCAGCAACCCTTGCTATAACCCAAAAGTCGGTTTTTGCTGGTGGGTAGATGCAAGCGAAACATTGTGCAGTCATTGCGCCGACGAGTCCATCAGAGACGACAAGGACACTGTGCATCGCGTGTGCGACATTCCTGATTGGAAAGAACCGGAAGAAGCAAAAAACAAGCGGCTTGCACGAGAAATCGAAGAATCATTCGCAAAAATTGATGTTATGCAGGCTTCACTTGAGCTTATGCGGACTTTAAGAATAGGAGTTCAAGAATGACGAGACCAAAGCAAAAGAAACGCCAATCCTCGTGGCGGCATTTGCTGTCAGGGAACATCGCATGGATGTACTCGGTATATTCCGTGAATGATTACTGTGCGGGCGAAAAAATATTCATCGGCGAGAGCCTTGACGCATTCCTTGCGTGAGAAAGAGACAGAAAATTGAGGAACTGAATAAAAACTTGTCAAAACTAAACCAAGGAGTTTTTAGAATGAAAAACATAACCACCGATGATGACTTTGACGAATTTGCCGCAAAAAACTACTTTGCCCATTCGTATGAAGACATCAATCTTCTGCCAAATATACCAAGAAAATTCACAGAGAGCCTTGCTGCCATACTTCTCAACGTATCAGAACCTACGATTAAAAGAATGGTTCAAGATGGTCAGATTACACTTGAAAAACAGGCTGTTTTGACCTACATAAAACGAAATATGCTTGTAAACAGACCGTTAAATCTCCAGGAAAACACAACCGAAATAGCCCCAAAAAGCCCCGTATAGCCCTAGAAAAAGTATCATTTTTTCTTATAATTTTACATCAGAATTTTTTAAAATTGACATTTTTTCAACATCTTTTCTGTGCTTGGTGCTGAAACGAAAGAAATTCGGCACTCTGCCTTTATCGCGGCGCTTCTGAATCCCGACGGGAGCCACGGCGTGGGCGATGTGTTCCTAAAATCGTTCTTGGACTTGCTTGAACAGACTTCAAAAGCGAATTCTGACGAAAATAAAGCGTTGTTCTCTGCAAAAGAGTTTGATATTCATAGTGCGAGGGTTCAAACCGAAGAATACTTTGGTTGCATTTGCGATATTGGTCGTGGCAAGCAGGCTGGTGGCAGTGCTGATATTACAATTGAATTGAAGAAAAACGAAAAACCGTTTTATATCGTCATCGAAAATAAGATTAATGCGGGCGACCAATATTCGCAGCTTTCACGATATAATGAAAGCCTAAAACAGCTGCATGGTAATTGTGAGTGTCTTTTTGTGTATCTGACTTTGGACGGTCACGAGCCGTCAGAAGATTCAGCAAAGGGCATTGATAAAACTCGCTTGCTGCTTATTTCCTACCGCGATGACATAAAACGCTGGCTTACAAAAAACATTCAGCACACCGTTTCGCTGCCGTCGGTACGCGAATCAATCGTGCAGTATCTACATTTAATCAACAAATTGACAAATCAGGAGATGGATAAAACTATGAGTGACGAAATTACAAACATGCTTTTGGAAGGAAACAATTACGAACTTGCCTATAAACTTTCGGGCGAACTTGCAAACGCAAAAAAGGCCTTCTTTAAGGACTGGATGATTAAAAATGTGTTTGAAAAGATTAAGATTGACGGTTTTAAATTTGCCGTCGATGCGTGGGATGACCCAGCATCAGATGAATTCAATTTTGGTGAATTTGTAAAAGATGAGAATTTTAAAATTGGTTTCGGATTTTTTTATCGGAACTATCAGAATTTTTGCGCTATAATTGGAAAAGAGGATTTTGATAAACTGAGCGCAGGGCAGAAAGAAAACTTAAAAAAGATTCTCAATACTTCTCAAAGCTGGGCTTGGTTTGTTCCCGTCGAAGGCTTCAGAAATTTTACTGATGACACGATTATTTCCATTTTGAAGGATTCATCAGCAATCAAAAAAGCTATCGAGGAGCGAGTGAACAAGATTGCAGCCGCATTGAAATAACACGCCCTGCATGGTCAGAAATGCGGAGCAAGGCGGACAATTTGGCGGTTTGGAAGAGTGAGGAATTGAAAGGGAGAGAGAAACCTTTTTAAGGTTGCGCTTTCCCCCGCAGAACGGTAAAATGAAGTATCGCTTAACTAAGAAGGGCTTCGTATGAAAAGGTGGATTCACGGCGCGATTCCAGCGTTGCTTTTGCATTGCAGCATCGGTACGGTGTATTGCTGGTCAATTTTCAGCCAGGAGATTGCTGATTATATCGGGTTTTCAAAAAGTGCGACGGAATGGGCGTTCAGTTTTGCCATATTATTTTTGGGAATGTCCGCGGCGTTTTTTGGGAAACTGGTGGAAAAGAACATCCACAAATCCTCGCTGCTTTCGACGATTTGTTTTACGGCAGGCATGGTCGGTACGGGTGCGTTCATCTGGTATGGCGGGCTTCATCCGCACAGTGTCGTTTCGCTTGTCGGCATTTACGTTTCCTACGGCTTTGTGATGGGCGTGGGATTGGGAACGGGCTATCTTTCGCCGGTCAAGACGCTCATGCTGTGGTTCGAGGACACGAAGGGGCTTGCCACGGGGCTTGCGGTGGCGGGATTCGGTGCGGCAAAAGCGATTGCAAGTCCTGTCATGCAAAAACTTTTGGGCAGCAATCAGAACGGCGAGATTTACAAGATGTTCTTCATCCTTTCTGCGGTCTACTTTGTGATGATGTTCGTTGGGCATCTCCTGCTTAAAAAGCCCGCCGATTGGGTTGAGCCGCAGACCCGTTCAAAAGAAGAGGGTGTGATTGCGACGCTCCGGGCAAAACCGATTTCAAATTACATCGGCATCTGGCTTATGTTCTATATCAATATCACCTGCGGGCTTGCGATTATCTCCCAGGAAAAAATGATTATGAACTGCATTGGGCTTGCGGGTGCGGTGGGGCTGATTTCCACGGTTTCTGCGATTTTCAATGCGGGCGGACGAATCGGCTTTTCTGCATGGGCGGACAAACTCAAAGACCGCAATACGATTTACAAACTGATTTTCCTGATTTCGATTGTATTTACCGCGCTGGTGATTCTGACCAAAGGCGTTGCCACGGGAAAGGACAGCGTTGTGCTGATTGTGCTGGTGCTCGGGCTGATTTTCATGGTGAATGCGGGCTACGGCGGCGGTTTTTCCAATGTGCCGACCCTGCTTCACGACCACTACGGCATGGGGAACATCAGCGCGATTCATGGCCTCACCCTTTCCGCATGGGCATTTGCGGGGCTTTCGGGAAACCAGCTGGCGACCTGCATCGTGAACCACACGGGCGCGTTCATAAAAAATGACCTTGGCATCAACGTGAACCCCGTCGGCTATCAGAACGTGCTGGTGGCGACGCTGGTGTTGTACGTGATCGCACTGCTTTTGAGCGTGTTCTTGGTGCGCCCATCGGGGAAGACGGAGTAGGGGAAGTCTCAGCACACATGGACATGCGCTGAAAAGCCGGCGAGTTTTGCCAGTGCCAAACCTTGGAAGAGTGAGGGATTGAAAGGGAGAGAGAAACCTTTTTAAGGTTGCGCTTTCCCTTTTCTGAAATCTTTATGTCGGACTTACGATGCCATCAGCCACTGGAGCGCGTTCATGCGGCGTATGCCATCGTAGTCACCTTCGGGGTCTTCGTCAAGCGAGAGGAGCAGTTTGGGGTAGTTGTCACGCACCATTTTGAGCGGTTTTAGTTCACGTTCCAGCGTAACGGGGTCGCGCAAAGAGGCGGCAACTTGGATGTAGGTTTTGCCGTTGTCATTCATCGCCACAAAATCGATTTCCTTGTCGTCAACTTTGCCCACATACACGTCAAATCCGCGCCGAATCAGTTCCAGATAGATGATGTTTTCAAGGATATGCCCCACGTCCATCGCGCGTTTTCCCAGAAGCAAAGTACGTAGCCCCATGTCTACGGTGTAGTATTTTTCCTGCGTCTTTAGGAATTCCTTGCCTTTTACGTTGTAGCGGTTTGCCTGATAGATGATAAAACTTTCTTTGAGCGCGGAAAGGTAGGATTCTACGGTCTTTGGGTCAGACTTGCGTCCGTTTGTGGGCATTGTGTCGGCAATTTTTTTGGTGGAAAGTTCTAGTCCGATGTTGTCAAACACAAAGCGGGTCACGCTTTCGAGCATCATCGTGTCCAGAATCTTGCGCCGCTGGGTGATGTCCTTTACGATTATCGTGTTGAATACGCCTTCAAGGTAGTCACGTAGTTCCTTTGGCTGAGAAAGCAAATTGAGTGCATAGGGAAACGAACTGGTCTCCACATATTGCTGATATGCCTTTTGCAGGTTGCCTTCACTTTTTGTCGTCTGCACGAACTCGCGGAACGAAAGCGGCAGCATCTTGATTTCCACATACCGCCCTGAAAGCAGCGTTGCGATTTCACTGGAGAGCAGTTCGGAATTTGAGCCGGTCAGGTACAAATCGATATTTTTTTTGATGTACAGTCCGTCCACCACATCGGGAAAGTTTTCTACGCGCTGTATTTCGTCAAAAAAGAGGTAGGTTTTGCCTTCGGGTGCGATGCGTTCCTTTACGTATGCATAGAGCGCGTCGGCATTGCGGAGCGGCTTGTTTTCGTAGTCTTCAAAATTGAGGAAGATGATGTGGTTTTGCGGCACGCCATGGTCAAGCAGCCAGTCGCGGTAACTTTCCATCAGTATTGATTTTCCGCACCGCCGTACACCGGTTATGATCTTTATGAGATGCTTATCCTTGAATGCAACCGCTTTTTGCAAAAACTCATTGCGCAGTACAAATAGTTCGTCATCATACATGCTTGTATTTCCTACTTATTGGATTGTAATCCTGTAAAGTATCGTTGTCAATGAGTTTTTGGAGTATAGTCTGTTAAATATTTTAATTTTTTAAGTTTTTGTAATTCATTCCGTTAATAATAGATAATTTTTAAGTTTTTGGATTACATTCCAAAAACTGTGGAAAATAAAATAGTTTTTGGAATGTGTGCAAAAAATCTGGGCGCACATGGGCGTGCGCTGAAAAGCCAACGAGTTTTACCAAGGCAAAACTCGTTGGAAACTTTTTTAACAGAATGTTAAAATAACCTTCTTGCTTCCACATAGAAGCGTTTTTCGCTTGCCTCGCCCATGCTGAATGATTTGCGCGGGAGTGGTCCACGTCCGTTGATTGTGGCAAAGAAACTGTCCTTGGCAATGGGAGGCAAGAGGATTCCCATCTGTCCGTCTTTTGAGCCAAGTTCCACTGTTTCTTCCGTGCCGTGAATGTAGTCGATTTCTATGCCGCTGTTTTCCTTGATGAAGTCGTCAAGCGCGGGCTGAAGGGAGGCAATCGCCAAGTCTGTGCTGGCAGTCTGCAAGAGTGTGTAGGTGGTTTTTCCGCCCGCCGTGGTGACAAAGCCGTAGCGTGCGCCGGAAGCGGTTTTGTCGGCAACCAGTTTTCCCAGTTCTGAGGCGGTCGCCACGGCCTGTACCTCACCGTCCAGTTTTTGCGCGATGAAGGCAAGCAGACCCGCGTTGTCCGCATTGAACACCACGCGGTGAATCGGCTCAAAGGTCAGCCCTTCGTCATAGATGTTCACGATTTCCACGAGTGCGTAGCGGACGGGGCTTTGGGCGATTTCCGCGTCTGATTTTCCCTGTGCGGCAAGCGTCTTTTTGTGCTCATCCCAGACGGCCTTTGCGGTGGCAAGGCTGTGGTTTCCGTCGCCCACGGCAAAGAGGAAGGTGTTTCCGTCCGCGTCCGTGCCTTTTTTTGCGATTGCGGAAAGTGCGTCCTGTATGTGCGCCATCGCTTTTTCGTCACGCACCGCCCAGCCCGTGATGTGTCCGCTCTGCTGCTGTAAGTCGCCGTCGTAGACAGGCTTTTCGCTTTTTACCAGGCTGCCTGTTTTTCCCACAAGCGCGTCATCAGGGTCGTCTGCCAAAAGCATGATGTGGGGAAGTTCCAGCGGCGCGTCAGTACGGATTTTCATGCGGGGAGGAATGCGCTCAGGCACCGTTGCTTCCGTGGCGCGAATCAGGGCTTTGCTGAAAGGCTTCCACTCGTAGGTGTCCAAATCCACCGCCACAATCAGGCCTTTGCGGGTGCGTCCGTATTCCGTTTTCCTTTCTATATAAATGAATTCTTTTTCCGCAGGGGCAAAGACATCCTTTTTGAGATAGGCATCCATTGTCTCTTTGATTTTTCCGATGCGCTCGTCCTTGTCTGCATCGGCAAGATAGACTTCGGGAAAGATGACATTGAGCGTGCTTGGCTCGCTTCCCGCAATGTCCGCCGCGCGTTTCCAATAGGCTTTGTCCTGCGTGTACTGGTCGCAGGCGATTACCGCCCACTTTTCCAAATCAATCTTCTTCGGCAGCAAAATCTCCGGCACTGCCACGCCGTACTGTGAAAAATTCATATCTCCTCCTGCATTGCACCGATTCGCATAAACTATTCTACCACAACATTGCCTTTTTGTGCTATATTTAAACTATGTCCGAATCTTTTTCTCAAGGGATGAAACTTTCCGCCCGCGCCGTGCAGGTTCAGCAGCAGCGCATGAGTCAGCAGCAGATTATGTCTCTGAATTTGCTGGCGATGGGCAGCCTTGATTTGCGCGATGCAATATATGGGAAAGCGGCGGAAAATCCTGCGCTGGAAATAGTCAGCGACACTTTGGAACAGGGGGCAAAAACCGCGCGGGAAAATCGCAGCCGTTTTTCGGACAACACGCGCTATGGTTCTGCGACGGCCGCGGGTCAACTTGCCAGCGATAATTTTCAGGCTGCCTTGGAAAGCCATGTGGACGACCGCGAGACCTTGCAGGAGCATTTGGAGCGGCAGTTCAACAGTATGCGCCATTCTCCCGAAGAAGAGGCACTGGGGCTGCGTCTTATCCGCAATCTTGACGCAAACGGTTTTCATCTGCTTGCGCCGATTTCGCTTTTGGACAAACAAAATCCTGTGCATACGGCGGAATTCTTGCAGTCCTGCATGGAAAAAATCCGCGCGCTCGACCCGATTGGTACGTGTTGCAGTGGCGTTGAGGAAAGCCTTCTGGTGCAAGCGAGGATTCGCGGTGATGCATCTGCCGTGACGCTGTTCATTCTTGACGGACACCTTGATTTTTTAAATCCGCCTCAAAGTGCGAAAGTGCTGAAAAAGATTGCCGCGTTCTGTGCCGACCAGAAGAATCTGTCGTTTGCGGGTGAGCAGTCTTTTTTGGTTGATGCTGAAGACTTGACTGAAAACGATATTGACGAGGCGATTTCTTATATCCGAACGCTTGACCCGTATCCCGCGCGTAATTTTGGCACGAGCGAGGCGCATTACATTGCCCCCGATGTATATGTGGAGCGGATTCCTCTGACCGATGAGGATGAAACGAACGGCATTGTGGAAAGCGGCGGCTATTCATTCAAACTGACCCTTTCGCGTGACTCCGTGCCGAAAATCGCTGTCTCAAAGGATTACGCCGCCCTTGCCGAAAACGCACAAAAAGCAGAAACCGAGCAACAGAAGGCCGAACGTCGTTTTGTGCAGGACTCCATTCGTGACGCAAAAGTGTTCATTGAGAGCGTTCAGTTCAGGGAGACGACGATTGCAAAAGCCTGTGCGGAAATCGTGCGGCGGCAGGCGCGCTTTTTTGCCGAAGGACCGCGTTATCTTGCTCCGCTCAGGCAAAAGGACATTGCGGACGCGGTTGGCGTGCATGAGGCGACAATTTCCCGCATGGCAAACGGAAAGTACCTGCAATGCGAGCAAGGCTTGTTTGAAATCGGCTATTTTTTCACGAATGCAGTTGGTGCTTCAGACGCGGCGAGCGAGCAAAACCAAAATTCTGTGCCCGCCGGTGATGCGCCAAACAGCAAGGAAGCCGTAAAGTACGAGATTTCTCAGATGCTTGCCGCGCACAAAAACGACAAAAAGCCGCTGAGCGACCAAAAAATCGCCGACGCGCTCGCCGAAAAAGGGATTAAAATCGCCCGCCGCACCGTGGCAAAATACCGTTCTGAACTGAATGTAAGTTCGTCATACGAGCGGTAAAACGCCGTGTTTTCTAGCGGGTTCTAGGGCGGTAGCCCGTAGTATTCGCTTCGTGAAACTACGGAGAAGGGGTGCGGCGCAACGAAGTGCGATGCAGGGGGAAGACTTGCCCCCTCAAAAAAAATTTTGCCTTTTTGGGAAAAGCGTATTATACTATAACTGTTGAAGCGGGAAGCCGCCAGACTGGAATCCGTATGGGTTTCTAAGCACAAAAGCTGGCAATGCTGGCACAAGGAGTTCAAATGAACAAAACATATTCTGCAGTAGGCTTCGATTTGGAAAAAAAACAGTCCGACATGATTGAAAAAAAGTTGGAGCGGGTAAAGTACGCAGATGATTTAATCATCGATTTGATTGTCCGCGTAAAGCACGAGCAGGAATATGTGTTCGATGCGAACGCAAACTTCCGTTGGGGAGCGCAGGCTCATGTTTCGGCGCGCGACTACGATTTTGGTGCGGCCTTGAACAAAATGATGGATGTGCTTGACGTGAAGGTGAAGAAAGAAAAAGAAAAAGTGCAGGAAAAAAAGTAATCCGCGGATTGGCAGTTTCGCTGCATTGAGACTCAGACTAAAAAACAAAACTCCAGTTGCTTGGATAAACCAAACGGCTGGAGTTTTTTATTCGTGCGAAAATCGCTGCTGTTTTTTAGTCTTTTGCGCGTTCCACGAATGAACCGTCGCGCGTGTCGATAACGATGCGGTCATCGGTGTTACAGAACAGCGGCACTTTTACTTCGATGCCAGTGTCCAGCGTGGCGGGCTTGGTTGATTTTCCAGAGGTATCGCCTTTTACGCCCGGTTCGCAGTAGGTAATCGTGCGGGTAACGTTTACCGGCAATTTAACACCAACGGGCATATCATTATAGTAGGTGATTTTCACTTCGTATTCGTCATCGGGAGAAAGATAGCCTGCGTTGTCGCCCAAGTCATCTTTTGAAAGAGAAACGTCTTCGTAGGTCTCCTGATCCATAAAGTGGAAATCATCGCCGTCAACGTAGGAAAGCTGAACGGTCTTTTCAATCAATTCCACGTCCTCAAATTTTTCGCCTGCGTCCAAGCCCAAATCCTGTGTTGAGCCAGTTACGATGTTCTTTACGCGGAGTTTTGTCACCATTCCTGCGCGTCCTGATTTCTGTCCGAGCATACGCTGTACGATAAACGGTGAGCCTTCGTACATAAATGCGCTGCCAACTCTGATTTCGCCTGTAGTAATCATGTTTTTCCCTTTTAAAAACTAAGAATCGCTCTGTGCGTTGTGTTCCCGAACAATTTGCGTACCTACATAATTGTATATTTTTGATATTATTTCAATAGTGGGAGGGGGGGGGAAAAAAGTCTCCCCCTGCGCTCCAGCCACGAGTCGCTCCACAAATGCCATAAGCGGACAAGCCGCTTCTGTCATTTACTTCGCTTTGTCGTCTCTTCCGCTACCCTCTCTGCGGGGCAATTTTTTTTCGCTTTTCAGCCCCGCAACGCCCGAACAAAAAAAGACGTCTGTAATTTTTCTGCCTCCATCCGCGTTAAAAATAAAAAAAAATACACTTTTTTTCAGTTTTTAAAAAAAATTTTTGTAGTTTTTTACTTTTTAAAGCCTATATATAGGGTGGAGGCTTTAGATGAAGAAAGTACAGAATTTCTTTTCGGTCATTCGGTATGCGTTGGCTTGTACCGGAATTTGTGTCGGGGTGTTGTTTGTGGCAGCGCCATTCTCATGCAAACTTACGGAAGAAGGAATCGAAATTGTTTCGGTTGACAAGACCGTTCCGCAGATTCTTTCCTTTGACTTTAAGCAGCGGTCAACGCTCGAAATCGTCTGCTCTGAACCAGTCACGCTCAAAGAGGTGCAGTTCAAAAAAGCGGACGATTCAGGCGGAACTGCGTATGAAGTCACCGTCTCCTACAACGAGACGAAAACCGCCGCAGAAATCGCGCTGTCCGCTCCCACAGAAATCGGCGTGCAGTATGATTTAACGGGAGTCGCGGAAGATTTAAACGGCAACTCGCTTACGTTCAGTCTGCCTTTTACAGGCTACAACGATAACCCGCCCGTGCTTGTGTTCAGCGAAATCCGTAGCGAAGGCACGGCAAAAACTCCTGAATTTGTGGAACTGTATGTGCTGAAATCGGGCAATACGGCGGGCTTACAAATTACGGGCGGCTACGACGGCAAGGAAAAATCCTATTCGTTTCCGATGACGGAAGTTCAGAAAGGCGAATACATCACCGTGCATTTCCGCCACGACAGCGACACGCCCGATTCCTGCATCGACGAAACTGGTTCGGATTTGGCACTGGCAGCCGCAGACAGCAAGAACAATAACTGCAACACCGCCCGTGACCTGTGGGCAGCTAACGCCGACAATTCTGCCCGCATCCAAAAGACCGACGTGCTGGTTCTGACAAGTGACAACGGCAACACGATTTTGGACGCGGTGCTTTTCAGCGACGGAACAAAGACAGAGTGGCAGAAAGCCCTGTCAAAAGAACTCGCCGCAAAAGCCGTTGCCAAAGGAATCTGGCAGTCTGCCGCAATTACCGATGCCGCAAGCAATGCCGGGGCAACCACAACACGCACGCTTTGCCGTCAGAACATCGCCGCCCTTGCAGAAGCGACTTACGAAAGCGGCGCAATCATTCCTACGAGTGCGGCAGATTGGTTCGTCGTAAAAACATCAGGCGATACTCCAGGAAAGCAAAATTCCAGCGAAAAATATACGGAATAAGGAATGAATTCTTGGAAAAACTGTCTTGCAATTTCGGAAAAAGCGTTTCGTAAAACGAGGCAAAGGAAAAACTATCAATTAAAATGGAGATATGGAGTATATGACGAGTAAAGAATTTGCTTTGCTGATTAGCTTGGTTGTCGATATGCTTGAAAAAGGCGAGACAGAGAGAGTTATTGAACTGCTCAAAGATGCGATGAAGCATAAGCCTAAGCTGAGCGCGTAGACAATACCACCGCAAATCGCACTGTGCGCCTTGTGCTAGTCACTCCTGCCGTTCTGTGATATACTGAACGAATGGCAGAATTATTAGCACCCGCCGGAAATCCGGAAGCATTGGACGCCGCAATTGGCGAAGGCGCAGACGCAGTATATCTCGGACTCAAAAGTTTTAACGCTCGCTTGCGTTCATCGAATTTTGCGTGGAATCAGTTTGAAGGCGCGGTGAATGCTCTGCACCGTCAGGGCAAAAAAATCTACGTCACGGTAAACACCGTCAGCGAAGAACGCGAAACCGAACGCTTGTACCGCTTTCTTGCCTATCTGAACAAGATTGGTCCCGACGGGCTTATCGTGCAGGATTTTGGCGTGGTGCGTATGTGCCAGGAATTCTTCCCGAACCTTGAACTGCACGGCTCTACACAGATGAATGTGGAAAGCGCATCGGGCGTAAATCTGCTTGCGAAAGAGGGCTTAAAACGCATCGTTGTTGCCCGCGAACTGGGCTTAGAAGAAATCAAAACGATAAAGGCAAAGACAAAGGCGGAACTGGAGATTTTTGTGCATGGTGCGCTCTGCGTGAGCGAAAGCGGGCTGTGCCTGTTCTCCAGTTTTTTGGGCGGAAAGAGCGCGAACCGTGGAATGTGTACGCAGGCCTGCCGCCGATTCTACACTGCCGAAATGGGAGAGGGAACGGCGCAGGGCTACTATTTTTCTCCATCGGACTTACAGTTGATTGACCATATCCCTGATTTGATGCAATTGGGTGTGGAGTCGTTCAAAATTGAAGGCAGAATGAAGAGCGCGGAATATGTCGGTTCTGTGGTCGCGGCATACCGTTATCTGATGGATCATTGGCAGGAAGACAAAAAAGGCGCGGTTGCCGCCGCAAAACGAATGCTTGCCACTGACTTTGCCCGCTCAAAGACCGGCTATTGGTACAATTTTAAGACAAATGAAGAGGGCGTACAAAAAGCGGGGGAAGAAATACTGAATCCGAATCAGGCGGGCGGCACAGGTATTTATCTTGGCGTGATTGACCGCTTGCAGTCTGCTGACGAAGAAACCCGCCGCCGTGCGCAGGAAAATGCCGCTCCCGATGCAGACCCGTCCACATGGCAGGTACAGATGGCGTACTTGAAAGGCGGTTCGTATGACCCCGATACAGGCGACTCCATCCGTCTGCACAAAAAGGACGACACCGGGCGCGTAAGCCATAAAGTGCGCACCGTTCAGATTGACGAGAAAGGTAACCGCTGGATAGATATTCCAGTGGGCTTTACGCGCGGGGATTCGGTATACCTGTTGCAGACGAAAGCAATGTCAAAGCGGTACAATCGTGTTCTTCCGAATGACATAGGTAAATTCCGCCAGCAGCCGGGCGCAGAAAAACTTCCCGTGCTGGACATAACGCCAGTTGAGAAAAATGAATTGTCGTACTTCCCCGAAGGCCTTTACATACAGGTTTCGACCGTAAGCGATATGTTTGCCGTGCAGTCTCAGCATCCCGTCCGCGTCATTCTGGAACTGAATTTTGTGACAAAGGCGGATTTGCTTTCTCACAAAACGACGCTTCCATTCTCCAAAAGGCAGGTGATTATTTCGCTTGACCCGTACTGCCCTGCTGCGGTGGAAGATGAACTTTTCGCACAACTTGACCAGTTTATCGCGGACGGCTTTACCACATTCATTGCAAACAATGTGGCACACATTGCCATGCTTCGTGGAAAGGGCGTGAACATTATCGCAGGCCCGTATCTGTACACATTCAACCGCTGGGCGGTCAGCTGGCTGGAGAATCAGAATATCGGCGCGTTCATTACGCCCATCGAAAACTCGCAGGAAAATCTGTTCGCCACGTTTGAGAAACCTGTGCGCGACCGTGTGCTGGTCACCACCTACGCCTATCCCACGCTGTTTAGAATGCGGTTCAAGTTGCCGTCGTCTTATGACTTCACCTATTTTACCGATAAAGAGGGCATGGAATTTAAAGTGAACGCCACGCCCGACGGCTCGTTTGTCATGCCCGAAGCACCGTTTTCCATCGTAGACAAAACGGAGTCACTTGACCGTGAGGGCTTCCACCGCGTTCTGATTGATTTTTCCAAGACTAAGGTGAGCAGAGGAGAACTCAAGTTGGTCAAAAATGCCATGCTCAAAAAACTGCCTGTTCCCGAAGCATCGCGCTTTAACTGGAAGGACGGTTTTTACAATCCCGAGCGTATGGAAGCCTACGCCGCCAGCAACGAGCGCGCAGCCGAAGAGCGAAAAGCCCAGCAATATGGTCGCGCCGGCGGCAAGAATCGTAATACAGACCGCGCTTCCCGGAATTCCCGCTCAGTTCATCGGAAACCGACCAAAAGAAAGCGCGGGTAAGGATTCTAAAAAACCGTCTCTCCAACCTCCTGTTCTGCACGAATTCCCGCTGCGGCTTCCTCCAGATTGCTGATTTCGCTGCTTTCGTCCATATCGCCATCAGAAGAAGCGGTGACGGGCTCAAGGTCAGCGGCATCCGACTCGCCGTCTTTTTTACGGAATACTGGTCTGAAGTCAACATGTTCAGCAACGACAAGAATTTTGCTCATCGTTTTGCCATCGGTTGTCTTCCAGCGGTTCTGTTTGAGACGACCCACCACGCGCACGCCGCGTCCCTTAAAGCCACATTTTTCGATGATGTTCGCAAGTTTCTCTCCCCATGCCTCGACATCATAGTAGCCTACTTCATTAACGTCGTGACCTTCTTTGTCCTTGTAGATACGGTTTACCGCAATCGGCAGGGTACAGAATCGCGTGCCCCGCGGCGTATCTTTCACTGCGGGCATACGGACGACGTTTCCTTCCAAAATAACTTGGTTCATTGCATTCATAAGCGTTTCTCCATTCGTTCCGGCCAGAACAAAAAAAAATAAGTGCAAGTCGTTTCTGACTTACACTTATATATAGGCAATGAAAAGTAAAAATATACAAAAAATTTTTTAAAAAATCAAAAAAAATGCGAAATTTTCCAAAAAAATCACTCTACATCGGTATATTTTTAATCAATTTAATCAGATAGAGTTGCGTATACATATACAGTGCGTCCTGCTCCTTGATTTTTTGCATTCCTGGTGACTTTATGAGCGTTTCTGCGATGCTTTTGATTCTGTCGATGGTCAGCGTGGAGACTTTGAACGTGCGCATGCATTTCCGTAAATAATCGCGGATAAGTGAATTGACATCTTCGGTCAGATTTGAATTTTCCGTTTTTCCCAAAAGATGATTCCACTGCCGCTTGTATGATTCCAGTTCGCGGTCAAGCGTGGAAGTCTGAGGAACAATCGACTGCTCTGCCTGACGTGCGGCTTCCCTAAGCGCGACCTTTTTGTTGACGTTCGGATTTTTCGTGATTTCTGCCTCAAGATTTTCGTCACGCCGCTTGGCTTCCTCTTCCTCACGGTAGACCTCTGCGGAAGTTTTTTGCTTGGTAACCCGCTTGCCTTTTGACGGGCCGAACAATAGTTTTGCAATCCATGAGATAATCGGCGTTGTATACCAGAAAGGCAGGACAATCCGCGCATCGGTATACAGTTCGTTGCGGTTCATCAGAAGAATTTCGCTGTAGGGAATCAGACTGCCATTCTCGTAAAAACTCATGTGTGTGTCTGCGACATCGTTTGCTTCCATGTTGACCACAGGCAAAAAACTTGCATTCAAAAGCGCGTACAGAATCGGTTCCTGCGCCTTTACTTCCTGTTCCAGCCGATGTTCAAATGCAGACTGTTCCTTCATTTCGGGAAGAACTTCGTATTGCAAAAGAACGGCGTTCCAGTGCTTTGAAATGGTCTCCCGAATAACTGTCCGTGCATCGGTACAAAGCCTGACAATAAGCGGCATAACATTATTCTTGAAGATAAAATAGCGCAGGTCACTGTTCGCCGCCTTAAAAATCAGCAGTTCCGGAAGTTCGTTTGAGTTGCCTTCAGTTGATTTTGTGTGCAGGTAATTTTTCAGTTCTTCCTCTGTATACTGCCCCAAGAGCAGGTCACCTTTTTGGTCGGTGAATTTGATGATGTTGTCAAGCGTGTAATAGTACGGCGGACGCTGCAAAGATTCTTCCAGCATCTGAATTGCCGCCTGTTTATGCTGAGTCTCCTGTGCTTGATTCTTGTAATAACTCGTAGCGATTTCGATAATCTGAATTGCCTGAAGACGTGACACATCCTCGGTGGTGAATTCCTTGATTTTTTCATAATCCTGCCGAATAAAATAGCAGAGTTGATTCCACAGGTAGAACAGTTCCCCCGAATCTTTAAGCAAATCCATTCCTGCGTCTGGTTTGTCGGCAAAGGCATTGAAGAAATTCTTCGCTGAAATTTCCCGCCCCGGATTTGAAATCGTCATCTTTTTGAGGAAATAATCGTGGTAGTCACCTTTTGAAAGCAACAAACGGATTTTTGCAAGGCTTGCCGCAATCAATGTCGTTACCGGAACAGAAGACGGCAGAAGAATCGTTGGCATATCACTCGGCATCATAAGTCCGTACAGCGATTTTTCGTTGCTCTCAGGATGAGAGAGCAGTTTGTGAATCAAATCGCTTGCATTCTGTCGCGTTACGATATCGGTGGGAATGTTTTTCGGCAAATCGCTCTCGGATGGATACGCCTGCCCTGGATTGGCGAGCAAATCTTTATACCGCTCGGCAAATCTATCAATGTAAAAAGGAATGACAATAATCACCTGCTTGATAGGCGATGCATGCATAATCAAAACCTGACGGCTTGCGATAAGTTTATCCAGTTCTTTTTGCAATGGAGGCACGGGGTCTGAAACATATTCCACCAATGCCGGCTGGTCTGCGAGATGATGCTCCGAATACCTTTTTAGATAAGCGCAGAAATCGTCATAATCGATAATTGCGTTGCCCTGCTTGCTCGCAAAAAATTTGAGCAGAGTAAGGATATTTGCACTTGTTGCCATATTACCATTTTATCACGAATAGGCAACTCTAACAAGAGGAAAAATTTACACGGAAAAAGGCACAAGGCACAGACATGGGCGGTCCGGCTTGCGCCGTCAGGCTTTCCGCACTTCCGCGCTACCGCGCTCCATACCGCAAGCGGTACGCCTTGCGGCGGTGCTCCAATCCTTACCGCATTTAAAAACTAATGTTATCTTCCAAAAAAATCCGCAATGCGTTATACTAGTTCCATGATTTCTGCACGAATGAAAAATCTGCATCCCTATGTGCCGGGCGAGCAGCCCAAGGACAGGGAATACATAAAACTGAACGCGAACGAAAATCCGTATCCGCCCTCTCCGCTGGTACGCAAAACGGTTGTGTGCGCGGCAAAAAAATTCGCAAAAAAGATGGGCTTGTACCCTGACCCCGACTCAAACGAACTCAAAACGGCGATTGCCGATATGCTGAACAAAACTGGCGGCGTTCTCTGCCGAACCGAGCTGAAAGGCGGGAAGAAAAACGGAAGCGGTGCAGAATGTAGCCCTGCCGCCGCAGACAAAATTCCGTTTGCCGTCACGCCCGACATGATTTACTGCGGAAACGGAAGCGACGAGGTGCTTAGTTTTGTGTTCTACGCGTTTTTTGACTCAGACCGTCCGCTCATTCTCCCGAATTTCACCTACAGCTTTTACCCGGTGTACGCGGGCTTTTACAATGTGCCGCTGAATCAAGTGCCGCTCAAAGCCGACTGGTCGCTTGACAGGGAAAAAATGCTTTCCGAGGCAAACGCGGCAGAAAGCAGCATCATTTTTGCAAATCCCAATGCGCCTACAGGAATCGGGCTTTCCCGCGATGAGGTACGGACGATGATTAAGGCGGCTCCGAAAGACCGTGTGTTTGTGGTGGACGAGGCATACGTGGATTTTGGCGGCGAAAGTTGCATTCCGCTTTTGGCAGAGTTTACGAACCTGGTGATTGTGCGCACGTTCAGTAAAAGCCTTTGCGGGGCGGGAATGCGGCTGGGCTATGTAGTTTCCTCACCCGAACTGGTGAATCACATCACCACGGTAAAAAATTCTCTGAACCATTTTCCGATTGATTTTTTAAGTCAGCAGGCTGGAATCGCCGCATGTAAGGATGCGGGCTATTATGCCGTCTGCGCCAAAAAAGTGGCGGAAGAGCGCGACTCTTTTAGCGAATTCTTGCGTGAGCGCGGCTGGTTTGTTATTCCAAGCCAGACTAATTTTGTTTTTGTGCGGAAAGAAGGACACTCTGCCGAGGAAGCCTACCGCAAGATTAAACAGGCGGGCATTCTGGTGCGCCATTTTTCTACGCCAGGCATAGAGGAATTCCTGCGCATCACCATCGGCACGCACGAACAGATGAGTGAGCTAAAACGTGTGATGGAGAGTATATAACGCGGATAGGGTTCTTAGGGCATAGCCCTAAGCCGTGCGGGGAAGAAGTGGGGTTTTAGGGGTGAGGAAACCCCTGCTTCGGAATTAAGGGGTTTCCTCTCCCCTAAATAAATGGGGTTTGGGGCTTGCCCCAAGGAGAAGTGATATGAAATTGTTGGTACTTTCTGATATTCACGGTGATGTGAATGCGCTGGACAAACTGGACGAGCAGTTCAAGGCGACGGATGCGGTGCTGTTTGGCGGGGATTTTGCCAAATTTGAGCACACGGAGACTGCCGCACCCGTGCTGGAAAAACTCTGTGCCAAGCATGAGGTGATTTTTTCTGTGCTGGGAAACTGCGACGAGCCTGATTTTATCGCACAGATTGAGGAAAAAGACATTAGCGTGGAGGGAAGCCTTGTCTACCATGAGGGGCTTGTCTTTGCGGGAAGCGGCGGCGGGTCAAAGTTTACAGGAACAACGCCTTACGAGCGCACGGAAGATGAGTTGGTCGCGGACTTTGACGTGGTTACGAATACAAAAGAAGGCGCGGACGAAAACGGACATTGGAACAATCTGATTCTAATTATGCACAATCCGCCGAAAGACACCAAATGCGACATGATTCCCAACGGAATGCACGTGGGAAGCGAAAAACTGCGCGCCCTTATAGAAAGGACTGCGCCGCTTGCCGTGGTGACGGGGCATATTCATGAGAGCGCGGGTATTGACCAGATTGGCACGACCACGGTAATCAATCCCGGCTCGCTTGCGGAAGGAAAGTACGCCTGGCTTGAAGTGGAAGAAGAAAGCGGCGCGTGGCGTGTGACAAAAGCAGAGTTGCGCACATTATAAGGGTCGTCTTTGCTTTTCAGTGCGCGTCCATGCGCACTCACAGGAATTATCTCGCTGTGCGGCAGATTCTGAAGCCCATGTAGTTGTAGTATTCGTTGGGGTCGTATTTGTAACGGTCGCCGGTGTAGGCAAAGGGGGTGTATTCGCTCCAACTTCCGCCACGGCTTACACGCTGATGACCATATTCTGCTCCGATTGCACGAAGCCCGGGGTCAATGTCGATGTATGAGCCGTACCAATCCCAACAGAACTCCAGTACGTTTCCGCCCATATCGAAAAGTCCGCAGTCGTTGGGATTTCCGCTTCCGGCTGCTGGCGGGGCATCATCGGTGAACGGAGTGCCAGCGGTTCCAACGATATGAGTTCCTGTGGCGTTGTTTGCCGTCCAACTGACTTCTTCTTCGGGAATGCTGGGGTCGTTAAAGCCGTTCTTGTCAACCTGTCCGCTTACGGTACTTCCGCTCTGGTAACCGCTTTTGGTCTTTCGGGCGGCGTATTCCCATTCTGCCTCCGTGGGAAGCCGCCAGCCGTTTGCGTTCCAGTTACATTCGGCAAGGTCAAGTTTTGCGGTGTCCTCTGAATCTTTCAGCACTTTTCCCTTGTAGGTGTAGCAGGGCGTAAATCCGCAGTATTCGCTGTAGGCATTGCACCACACCACCGCGTCATACCAAGAAATCATCGTGACCGGGTGATGCAGGTTCGTTGCCGTCGGTTTTGCGCCACGTTTTCCTGTTGAGCCTTCCTGACCGGGATTCATAAAGTGATAGCCTTTTTTTTCTGCGTCAGTGCGGACAATGTACCACAACGCGTAGGTGGTTTCGTAGCGGTTCACCAGAAAGGGCGTAATCCATCTTCGCGCGGTGTAGGATTGGCTTCCGTCTCCAATCACGAACACATCGTATTCCGCGCCATCGGTCGGACCAAGCCTGACGGCATCCATCGGATTGAATTTGTCCTGCGCGTAAAATGCGGTTGCCATAAGCAAAAAGAGCGTGGTTGCCGTCAGTTTTTTCAAAATGCCTGTAAATTCACCTTGTTTCATTTCTTTTTTCTCCATTTCCAGATTGTCTTGTCTTTTTTCCGTTTGAGCGGAGAGATTTCCATCAGCACGTAGGCGATGAAGAACGTCACCACGCACAAGAATGTGATTGAAATTACTCCGGCCCAAGTGGGTTCGTTCCCCCAAGGAAGGCGGATATTCATTCCCATAAAACTCGTGATAATCGTAGGAATTGCAAGCGCAATGGAAAAGACGGTCAGCCGTTTCATCACCATGTTCATATTGTTGCTGATGACGGAGGCAAATGTATCCATTGTTCCTGCGGTAATCGTGCTGTAGGTGTCTGCCATTTCCATAGCCTGTCTTGAATCTATTTCCACGTCGTCCAGCCATTCACGGTCATCTTCGTCCAGCGTAAGGATGCGGGTCTTCCTGATTTTTTCGAGCAACTGTTGATTTGAACGGAGCGATGTGGCGAACATAGTCAGTGATTTTGCCATGTTGAGCAGTTGAATCAACTCGCTGTTGGCAATCGATTCCTGCAGCTCCTGCTGAATGCTGTTCGTGCGGCGGTTGATTTCTTTCAGGTAGCGCAAAAACATCGTGATGGCTCGGCTCATAATTCTGATGATGAACGCAGGAAAATCGTTCAGCGTCAAATCTTTGATTCTGTTTGCGGAAATGTCTTTTAAGACTTCGCAGTTCGTCCAGCAAATCGTGATGATTTTGTCGGGCAGCATGATGATTCCTACGGGAGCGGTAAAGTGCTGGAGTGTTGCCTTTGGCTGAAATACGGGGAGACGCAGAATCGCAATCACATAGTCATCATCTTTTTCGATGCGGGAAAGTTCGTCAGGGTCAAGAATGTCCAGCATCTGTTCGTGGTCAATATGATAAGTCTCTTCCAGCTCTAGCATTTCGTCGGAAGTGACGTTCCGGGCATCAACCCAGGTGCGCTGTTTTGAGTCAAGTTCTTCCTGTTCTTTGCGGACAAATACGCCTTCTTCTTGTTGCCAAAGATAAATCATAGTCTGAGCCTTGCTGTCAAAATCGCTTCTCTGCCTTCTCATTTTACCCCTCATTATGTCGTCTACTTTAGATAAAACAGACAAGTATTTGTAATATTCTGATATTTTATTTAAAAAATGACCGATTTTCATTTTTAGTGCCTATATCTATGTGGTTTCGGAAAAAAAGCAAGGAGTTTTGATGAAAAAAAAGATGCTTGCCGTTCTGCTGATGCTTTCATTTTTTCTGATAGCGGCGGAAACGGGCGTATCAAAGAAAACGGTCGAAAAAGTGGTGGTCTCGTATGACTTTGTTCATCAGGACATCGGGGAGATTCTGTTCGCGGTCTCGCAGTTCAAAGGATTTCCCGTTGTTCCTGACGATACGGTATTTGGTCTGGCGGATTTTCGCTGTGCGGGCGAGGATTTTGACCTTGCGTTCGATTCGTTTTTGAAAAAATCCCGGCTGTACGTGGAAAAAACGGATGCGCGGTGGACGGTAAGCAGAATTCAGATTCAGCGGCGAAACGATGAATTTTCGGTGGACGCGCTTGATGTTGTGCCTGAGCGGATTTTTGAGCGCGTGGGCAGGGAATGTGGCGTTTGCATTGTGGGCGAGAATCTTCCGCAAGTTCCGGTGAGCGTGCATACGGGATTTTGTGCGAAAGAAGAATTGGTGCGCCGTCTTTCGGGGTTGTGCGCGGGATTTGAACTTTCGGCAGAAAAATCGGGCTTTTATCGGGTAACGCGCTCGGGAAGCGGGCAGACAATCGGAGCAAATCAGACGGCGGGGCGCGCGGAATTTACGGTGACGGACGGACTTTTTTGGTGTGACGTGATGAATGCGCAGGTCGGGTTCACGCTGGAAAAATTGTTTTCGTTTGCGGGACAGACTTTGCCTGAAAAGCCCGAATTCTGCCTTGTTTCTGGCGGCGAGGGAAAAATTGTCCGCGCGAATTTTGGCGGGAAAAGATTTTCGGAGATGGTGCAACTTTTGTGCTTGCAGGGCGGCGCGGAATCAGTTCTGCATGAGGGCGTGTATTATGTGGCTTCCTCAAAAAATGCGCGGGAAAAAATCACGACGGCGGCAAAATCGTGGAATCATCTGCGGCTTCAGTACCGAAAGGGCGCGGATTTTTCTGCGCTGGCTGCGAAACGGTTTCCGCAGGTGGAAGTGATTTGCGTGAACGGACAGGGCGACATTTTGTTCCGCGCCGATGAAAATGACAGGTCGCTGTTCGAGGAATTTGCGCAGAGCGTGGATGTTGCGGAGCCAGTTCATCTGGTGCAGTTGCAGTATCTTCGGACGGCGGATTTTATGGCGCATCTTCCGCCCTTTGTGGAAAAAAATCAGGTCTCTGACAGCGGACATGGCGACAGTTTTTATTTTACGGGAACTGAGGCATCGTATCAGCGGTTGCTTTCGGAGTTGCCTTCGCTTGATAAGCCGGTCATCAGGGTTTCCTATGATTTGCTGATTATGCAGTACCAGAAGTCAAAGGCATCTGACTGGTCTGCGCATTTTTCTGCGAGCCGCCTAAAACGGGGCGACATGAATACGGCTTCTGCGGTGTTAGGGAGCGTGATGGATTTTAGTCTTGACGTGGTGGGTGCGTTCGGACTTCATTTTGCGGCGGAACTTCAGGCGGCAATCAATACTTCAAAAGCGCAGGTTTTTGCGGACACTACGTTGAACGGTGTGAGCGGAAGTACGATTACGTTTCAGAATACGAACACGTACCGCTACCGCGACAACAACCTTGACCCCGACACAGGAAAGCCTATTTATTCGGGCATAACCAAGGAAATCGCCTCTGGTTTGAAACTGGAAGTGACGGGAACGGTAACGGGTGACGGCATGATTACGAGCAAAATTACCGCCTCTGTTTCACGGCAGGGAATAGATTCTTCCGCAAGCACGGGAAATCCTCCGCCGACGAGCGAAAAAGTGATTACCACGGAAGTGCGGGCAAAAAGCGGTGAGCCAGTTGTGCTAAGCGGACTGATTCAAAATGAGGAAAGTGAGATGGAATCGGGTGTGCCGTTTTTGTCGAAAATTCCGATTTTGGGCTGGCTGTTCAAGACAAAAAATGTGTCGGCGGAAAAAACGGAGTTGGTCATTTATCTTGTTCCGAGCGCGGAATCGGGCGCAAAAAAGGCGGACGTGACGGCGGATTTTGAGAAAAAAGAAATTGTGCGGCTGTACAAGGAGTTTGTCAGATGAGCGGAAAAGAATTTGTGCTTTCTACGCCGTTTTCGCTGCACAACGGGGCAGTGGTGTTGGAAAGCGATGAAGACCATATTACGTTCGGGCTGATGGATATGACTGATGAGGCATTGAAATCTCGTCTGGAAAAATCAGTTGAGACATTCTTCCGAAGCGGCGGAGTCAACGGTTTCTGCGAATTCAGCGAAATCAGCCGCGAGCAGTTTGAGCATGTCGTTTCCTTGCAGTACGGCTTGCGCCCAGATGAATCGACAAAGACGACCTCAAAATCTACAGACAAGGAGAATGGCTATCACGCGGCGGTTCTGCTTTTGGATTCTCTTCTGGATGATGCGCGGAATCGTGGGGCAACGGATATTCATATAGAAGAAAATCGTGTGCGTTTCCGCATAAACGGTACGCTGGAAACGGTATGCAGTCTTGCGGAGGAGCGAAGTCGCGAACTGGTGCGCCGCGTCAAAATGCTCGCAAAACTTGATGTGCTGGAAGCGCGAAATGGACAGGACGGTCAGTTTGTGGTGGAGCGGCAGGTTGCGGTGGGCAAGAAACTGTCGGATAGCGGTCGGCTTTTTGTGCGCGTGTCTGTCATTCCTGTGGTGAGTGGCAAGAACGATGGTTTCACTGACTCACTGGTTCTCCGTCTGCTTGACCCGAAACGAATTCCGCTGGATTTTAGCGGGCTTGGCTTTTCGCAGAATCAGTGTGCGTTGTTGTCTGAATTTGCCGCCCTTGAAAACGGACTGGTGCTGATTTGTGGCTCAACTGGCTCTGGAAAATCAACGACGGCGGCGGCTCTGCTCGAAAAAATCAACGGGAACGGCAGGAGAAAAATCATCACGATTGAAGAGCCGCCTGAATATGTGCTGGACGGCATTACGCAGATTGCGGTGGATTCTCAGTTTGGTATGGATTTTGCTTCGGCGTTGCGGGCGGTGTTTCGACAAGACCCTGATGTGCTGTTTATCGGCGAAATCCGCGATGAGGAGACAGCACGGGTTGCGGTTCAAGCGGCGGTAACGGGTCATTTGGTGTTCGCCACACTTCATACGGGCGGTTTTTATGAAACGATTATTCGGCTTGGACAACTTGGTGTTGAGCCAAAAGCGTTCGCATCTGTTTTGCGGGGGATTATCGTGCAGCATCTTGATGTGTGTGAGGGAAAACTTTCTTTGAGCGCAGAAATTCTTAGGCTTAATGATGAGATTTCATGGTCAATCTGCTCGGCGGAAAAATCAGATGACATACAAAAAATTGTTCAGGAGGCAGTTATATGACGCAATCAACGGCAATGGCAATCTTTACGGGACAACTTTCTGAGTTGGTTCAGCATGGAATTCCCGTGCGGAAAGCGGTTACGAATTTGACCCGAATGCGGTCGGTTCATCCAAGAATTCGTGCGCTTACGGAAGAAATTGGATTTGGCTTGGAAGAGGGGCGCGCTTTGTCTTCGGTGCTTGGCTCATGTTCGGCGGTGCATTTTCCGCAATGGTACACGGCTTTTGTTGGCGCGGCAGAGGAAAAAGGTTGCCTTGGTGAGACGTTCGGCTTTCTTGCGGAAACGCTCCGCACAAGACAAAAATCGCTTGCCTCGTTCTTCGGGGCGATGCTGTACCCTGCGGTGGTAGTGGTTCTGTGCCTTGCAAGTTCGGTTCTTGCCGCGCTGATGTTTCCGCATTTTTTTGCGAACGACAATCTGGCGTATCGGAACGGTGCGGCGGGCGCGTTCTTCTTCGCAAGTCTTTTTCTGCTGGGAGTCGCGTTTTTTGCGGTGTTCATCCTCAGATTGGTAACTCAGGCAAATCCTTGCGTATCGCTGATGAACGCATTGGCTTTTCTGACGAACAAAGGCACATCCTTGAGCGAATCGCTGGAATGTGCGCTCCCTGTGGTGGAAAAAAATGAGCGGCTTTGCGATGCAGTTTTAGGAATTCGTGAGAATCTTCTGCGGGGAGAGCCGCCCGAAAAAGCATTTTCAGAGCAACTGGAAGAGGCAGGTTTTTCTTCGGCGGCACAGATTGTGTCTACAGAACTTGCGATGGCAGAGTCTGGCGGGGAGAAAAATGTATTTGAGCGGACGGCAAAATTGCTGGGACAAAAGGCGGATAAACTACGCTCATCGGTGCTTTCGTGTGAGCAACCGGTACTTTTGTGCTGTGCCGCAGTCTATATGCTGATTCTGCTTAAAAATACGCTGATGCCTTACATGATGGGAATGGGGGTCTGAATGAAAAGCCAGAAGAGAAAAGTCAGCGGAATTGATGCGGGGTTCACATTTGTGGAGACGCTTGCGGTGCTTGCGGTAACGGCAGTGCTGGCAGGACAGGCAGCGGTGGCGGCGAATGCGCTTTTGCAGCGGGCGCGTATTGCGGGAACAAAAACGCAGATTGAGAGCCTGAAAATTGCACTGCATTCCTATTATATCGATTGCGGATCATTCCCGACCGAAGAGCAGGGCTTGTCCGCGCTGTGGCAAAAGCCGCAGGTTTCTCCTGTTCCTGAAAACTGGAACGGACCGTATACCGACAAACTGATTCCGAAAGACCCGTGGGGAAACGAATATCAGTATGCGGTTTCGGGAAGTCCGAATATGCCGCCAGAGATGCCCGATGGGCTTCCGTTCGTGATTTTCTCATACGGAGCAGATAAAAAGGAGGGTGGTGATGGAAAAGGCAAAGACATCATTTCGTGGCAGTAGGAGATGGTCTCTTGATTCGGGATTTTCTCTTTTCGGAACGTTATGCGTGATTTTGGTTTTGTCCGCGCTGGGATTGTCAGTTACGACAATGATTCAGTTGAAACATGATTTTGTCCTGCGCCGCGCAGACAAGTTTTATGCGCAGTTGGAGCAAGAAAATTTGCGTTTGAGTCAAAGCCTTCGTGCGGCTGGCTTCGGGGAGACGGGGCATGAGGCTGATTGAGACAGTATGTGCTGTCATGGTGATGTCTTTTTTTGTGGGAATCTGCGCGTCGGCGGTGCAGCCAGTGAAACGAATCCTTTCTGACACAGAGCGAATCTCATACAAATACGAATGCGATTGCTTTGTTGCAGGGAGTTTCCGTCGGCTGTGCGAAAAATCTGCGGACAAGGCGGAATTCGATGAGTGGAGCGCAATGTGTTCGGCGGAGTGGCGGTTGGAAAGCATAAAAGTCACTTCTGCGGGATTTGATTCTGACGGTCATCGGGTTCTTCGTTGTGTCTGGAAGAGGCGGGACGAAGAAAAAATGGTGCTGGCGGTTCAGTGAACTCAAGATATGGCACGGTCATTTTTCTAAAAAATAGGAGGTTGATATGAATAAATCGTTGGTTCGTAATGCTGATTACGAAGTGTATACAATGACGTTACCGTTCAGCGTAATCCGGCGGCAAAAGAGAATTGTGTTCGTGCGGCGTGAACTGGAAAAGCGGCATCCTCTGTTTTCAGAACGATGCTGTACGGATACACGGCTGTTGCTTCGCAAGGGAAAACTGACCGCGGAGGTCACTGTGATGGATAAACTCCGTCTGGCGGAATACAGAAAACGCTTTCCGCACAAAAGGTTGTTTCTTGAAGGAAAGCCTGAGCGGGCGGTGTTCAGGCATCGTTCCATCGGCGCGGGAAAAAAGGTCGCCTTGTGTTTGGCCATCGCAATTTTCGTTGGGGTCATTGCGAGACACTATCGTACTTCGGAAGAATCGGTTGCCGTAGTTCCGCAAAAGACTGAGGTTGCGGCGGTGGCAGTTTTGCTTTCTCCAGAAAAATTGCTGGCTTCGGTTCTGTCTGCGGTCGGAAAAAAAAGCGGCAGAATTTCGTCGCTCAAATGGCAGGGCGGATTCTGTCATTTTTCAATCAGTGGCTGTCACCCGGAGGACGTGGCGGGCGAAATTTCATGCACGGTTTCATATTCGGACAATGAGCCGCGCTTTGAGATAAGTTTGCCGGTCGCACTGGGAAATCATCTGCCAGAGGGTGGAGAAGAAAAATTTGTTCCGTTTGTGCGCCATGCCCTGCTGGAAAACGGTCTGGTCGTCATTGGCGAGCAGATTGGTCAGAAAGATGTGACGATTCATCTTTTTACTGCCGCTGAAAATATTGCCACTGCGCTCAAAATCTGCGCGGAACAGGCTGAACTGCATGGCTGGCACGAGCGTGAACTTACTGTGCAGAACGGTGAAAATGGCTGCGACATCAAGGCGGGTTTTTCTGCGGGAGCGCAATTCTATGCGGAATGTTCGCCGTTTCAAACGGTCGCCGCGTATTCTTCAGTTTTTAGGCAAAAGCCGCTTGAACTGAAAGTTCGTCCGCGCGTCCATGCTCAGATGGTAAAAGTGATTGCCCCCGTCCGCGAAAAAGTTGGCGAAATCAAGCGGATTGACGGCGCGGTGTTCGCATATTATCGGCTGGGCGATGGACGGATTGTGTGCGAAGTGGCGCAGTAGGAGGTCGGTATGAGACAAATTGTATTGATTCTGCCCATCCTTCTGTTGCTCATTTCCTGCGCGTCAACAAAATTTTCGGGAACAGCCGCTTGTACGGGTCGGGTCTGCGGCCCGCATGGCGAGCCGGTGGAGCAGTATCAGGTGTCATTCGGTGTGGGACTGACTACGGTGAGCGGCATAAACGGTATGTTCCTTATTCCCGATGTGCGTGCGGGAACGTATACGGTCAGGGGCGGGGGAAAAGGCTGGTCTTCCGTTGAAAAGGAAATCGAATTCACTGACAGGCGGGGCATCGTCTGCATTCAGGTTGAACCGATGACAGCGGTGTATCAGAAAGTCGAGGGGCTTTTGCGACAGAACTTTTGTGACGAGGCGGAAAAAATGCTCGCAAAAGAATCCGTCTGCAACGACAGTTCGCCCCTGTTTCAGTTTTATCGGGAAGTCATCTCGTACCGCAAGTCGCCCACCGAACAGAAACTGAAAAAAATCAAAGACAAAGTAATGGAGGAAACGGCGTATGAATTGTAAATGCATCACCTTTTTGAAGCAGATGCTTTTGGTTTCGGCGGTCTCGCTGTGTTTCCCGCTGGCGCAAAGTTGCTCTACGCTGGAAAACGTGGGATGTCCGTATATCATCGACAATCCGCATGTGGAAATCGGGGAGAATCACAATTACCACAATTATGCGGGCGCGTACTTGACGGTGTACAACGATTCTGAGAAGACGATTCAGAACTATACGGTCTCGTTCATGCTTTACGACAGCGATGGGGAAATTCCGTTTACGGGAACGAATTGCGTGGTTGCGGAATGTCAGAAAGAAATTGCGCCCCGGACGGAAGAAGAATTTGTCGTCAGTCTGGATTCATTCATCTCGGTCGTGCCAGATGAGCCGTATGTCATTGATTATCTCTACCTAAGAGAAATCGAGTACACCGATGGCTCAAACTGGAAAGATCCGTTCGGAATGTATGCGCAGAGGGAGGTAAACGAATGAAAAAACTATTCTTGTTTTTGGTGGCAGGATTTTTCGCTTTTGCGGAGATTTCCTGTGCGTTTCAGATGGAGCCGTCAGCATCAACTGCGGCGCAGTCCACGGAAGAATCCGATGAACAATCTGGCGAACAGCAAAATGCTCCTGCACAGGACAATGGGGCTTCGGGGGTGACAGGAGATGAGACGGAGGACAACGCAATCGACGATGAGGTTGACCAGAGCCTTTTGCCCAAGGACTGGACATTCATCGTATATATGGCTGCGGACAACAATCTGGAAAGTTCGGCAATCGCGGATTTCAACGAACTGGAGAACACGGATTTTGCGGCGCACAACATGAATATGCTCGTGCTGTTTGACCGCGCTGACGGCTATGACGCGACGAACGGAAACTGGACGGATACACGGCTTTTCAACGTGTGCTGTGACGCGGAAAAAACGAACGCGATTGTCTCAGAGCGGATTTCCTGTCCTGCGCTGGGATTGTCTGCTGGCGAGGCAACGGAACTGGATATGGCGAATCCTGCGACGCTTTCAAATCTGATTGCGTTTGCGGGGAAAGCGTATCCTGCCGAGCATTACGGGCTGATTCTGTGGGGGCATGGAACAGGCTGGCGCAATCTGAATTCTGCGGCGGGAGAAACGGACGAAAATTTCCGCGCCGTCGCAATCGATGACTATGCCGGCACATATATGACGATTTCCAGCCTTCGCACCGGAATTGAACGTGGGCTTTCGCAGGTTGACGGCGTGAACCAGTTTGATTTTATCGGCTTTGACACGTGCTTCGGCATCTGTATGGAAACGGCGTATGAACTTCGCGCCTGCTCGGAATTTTTGGCGGGAACTCCTGCGCTTGTTCCTGAAAGCGGCTGGAATTATGACGCGCTCTTCTCATCATTCGTAGACGGAGAAAAATCTGTTTCGGCGTTGTGTGAATCTGCGCTGGCGCAATATAAGGCACAGTATTCGTATTATGGCTACGCGTCATTTTCGGTCGTTGAGTGCGCGAAAGTCGGTGGTGCGGTACAGGCGTTTGACGAATTTGCCCGTTCCTGCGCAGAAAAAATTACAGATACTGAAAGCAGGAATGTGTACCGCACGATTTTTCAGAGTCAGGCGGAATCATATTTTGCCACGTTGTACAAATGCGATTTTTATGCGGATGTGTTCAGCCTTGCTTCCTGCGTGAAAGCGGCGGATGCAAGCCTCTCCGCGCCCTGTGAAAAATTGTGTTCCGCGCTGAAAAATGCCGTTTCCTGCTCATGGACGGCTCGTTCTGACGCGAGCGAATGTCCGCTGGGCGTGTTCTATGCGGTGTTCATTGCGGACGGCGTTCCCGAAGTTCCCCATTCATCGGCATACATTTCGGGTAGCCGCGTCTCAAATCAAAGTCAGTTCGTGCTGGACTGTGCGGGCTATGTTCCTTCGGCTTCGTGTTCAGGAAGTCTTCTGGACAAATTGTTTTACACACAATTCTAGAATGTATGGGAGGTTTTTATGGTAAAAATGTCGTTTCGGAAAAAGGCACGGAAAAAAATCACGCTTTTTATGCTCATTCTTTTTTCAGTTTTTGTGCCGCATCTTTCGTTTGCCGAACTTGACGGCGAAGATGACGGTTTTGCGGATAGTTTTTATGATTCTGGTGATTACGATTTTTATAGTGGAAATTATTCTGATGATGATGACGGTGAAAACGCTAATGACGATAGCGGTGACGGCGGAAATACGTATGTAAGTTATTACGAGGATGCTAAGACGGCTTTGGAAGAAGCCCTTGAATGTGAGCGAAATGTTGATGCGATTGAATATGAGCAATTATTGGAAGATTATGAGAATGCGAAGACTGAATTAGATAATTATTGTGCTGAACACGGCTATTCCTATAGCGAAGACCCGTATACTGGCGCACTTTCTTTTTTTGATGAGGATAACAATCCTGTTACCAGCATCGGCGACCCCGTTCTGCTGGCAAGCGGTGTCTTTCAGATTGATGACTGTGATTTGACGGTCACTGCGGGAAAAACGTGTTTTGCCGTGCATCGTCATTTTTGCGGCGATGGAATTTCCGATGAGCATAGTTTTGGTTCGGGCTGGGCTTCGATTTTTGATTCGCGGATTATTTTGGGCTGCTCGCCTAAAATGGAATCAGAGTGTGCGAAATGGGATGAACTTGTCTCCAAAGGCGAAGAATATGCGGCACTGATTGCGGAATACGCCGCCGATGACTCGGACTGCATTGAGATTCAGGAGCAGATGGATGCGACTCTGGCAGAATGGATTTTAGAGCGTGACAAAATGCACCGCTTCGCCGAAGAATCTGTCGCAAATGCGAAAAAAAATCAGTATGCCGCTTACGGCTATGCGGGAACATTCGCAGACAAAATCGGTTGCGGCAGATTGATTTTCGTGAGTGATTATGGGAATGCCCTTATCATGGAAGAAACAGAAGCAAATGACGGCGAGTATCAGAATGCGCGCTACGGAAACAAAATTGTCGTCACCAAGAACGTGGATTCCTATACGGTGCGATTCCGAAGCGGGGAAACACGGACATACAATGAGTACGGACTTTTGCATTCAATCAGTTTCAGAAACGGCGGAAAAATCATCCTGACGCACGATGCTCAGCAGAAAATCGCTTCGGTCGGCGTGAACAATGTGCAGACGCTTCGGCTTACGTGGACGGGAAATAGGATTTCCTCTGTTTCCGATGGAACGCGCACGGTTTCCTACACGTATTCTGGCGGGAGTTTGAAGTCAGTCAAGGATGCGGACGGCGATGTGCGCAGTTTTGCCTACGATGAGAAAGGTAGAATCACAAGGCAGATAAAGTCGGACGGAAGTTATGTCGCATTCGGCTACGAAAAGTGCGCTGACGGAAAAGAACGTGCGGTTTACACGATAAATGAGAACGGCGCAAAAGAACAGTTTTCCTATGATGTCGAAAATCACCGCACGACATACACCGACCATGACGGTGTGAAAAGCGTCTATCAGTACGACAGCGAAAACCGTACCGTAAAGGAAACCTATGCTGACGGCAAGGAGATTTCGTATTCGTATGATTCTGACGGAAATCTTTTTGTTCGCGAATCGCTGGGAAAACGTGAGAACTACCGTTATGATGCTGACGGACATCTTCTTGCGGTGACCTACGGCGATGGCTCGATCATGCGACAGGAGTATTCGGGAAACAATCTAATTTCCTACAGTGACCGCGACGGCGTTACCACGGATATGAATTATGATTCGCGTGGAAACTGCATCGCAATCTACCGTGGCGGGAAAAAAATCTGGACGTACACCTACAACGCGCTCAATCTGACGGAAACGGCAACGGATTGTCGCGGAAACAGGGCGGAATTCACCTACGACGGTCGCGGTCATCTGACGCAGAAGCAGATTTTTGCGGCGGGAACGGATTCGCCTGTCTCTGAGGAAACGTGGGTTCGGGATGCGTGCGGAAGAATGACCAAATATGTTGATGCGACGGGCGTAACTCATTTCTACCGCTACGAGCCGCACGCGTTTTTTGTCTCTGCGGACAACGGATTTGAGGCGGAACTGCGCTATTCAAATAGAAAAGATTTGGTACTTTCGCGGGCAAAGGACACGGTAACGGGCGAGGAACGAATTTTCCGCTACGAATATGACAAGTGTCATCATCTCACAAAAATTCTGCTTTCGGGAACGGACGGTGCGGGAAAAAAATATGAGGAAATGCCGCTTGAATCGTCCGCATACACAGAACACGGAAGGCTCGCGCAAAAAATCATTTGGAATGGAAAAGATTCCGGCTGGAGTACGCGAGCCGATTTTGACGGTGCGGGAAATGTTTCCCGGCTTATCAATGGTTTTGTGGACGCGAGCGGAAATCCTGTCGGAACGAATTTCGACGTTTTGTTTCAGCGCGAGCGGACGACGGACGGATTTTTGCTTTCGGAAACGAATGCGGACGGAAGAAAAATCGAGCGCCTCTACGATGATGCGGCCAGACTTTTGGAGACGCGGGAAAAAGATGCGCTGGTCAGACAGAGGCAGTATTCTGCGGGCGGTCGGCTTGTGAAGTCAAAGACGGCATTCGGCGGATTTTTGGAATTCTCCTACGATGACGACACGGGATATTTTGCGGGGCAAAAAGAAATCGGCGGAACAATGGAAGAGACGGTCGCTTCATGGTATGCCGACGGGAAAAAATCGGTCGCAACGAATCCCAAAGGTCATAAAATCTTCTATTATTATAATGCGTTCGGAAATCTTGCGAAAAAAGCGGACGATGGAAGAATTGAGGAATGGCAGTATGATTCTGCCCAGCGGCTGTTGCGACATACGGTTACTTCTGCGTCGGGTGACCTTGTTTTTGAGGAAGATTTTTCCTATGGCGCGGACAATCGTTCGGTCACGCATACGAAGGGCGGTCGGTTCAAGACGGTGTATCGGCGCAATGTGTTCGGCGAGATTATTTCTGTTGCGGACGGTGACGGAAATGCACGGCATTTTGTGTATGACATTCGCGGTCGTTGTATTGAGGAGACAAATCCTTATGGCAAGAAAAAACAATTTTTCTACAATGGCAAAAATCAGCTGACTAAGGAAATTGAATGTGATGGAAATGCCACGACATACGAGTATGATTTTAACGGCAATTGCACCAAGATTTCTGATGAGCGCGGCACAGTTTTTTCGGCTTCCTATGATAAAAGCAACCGCATCCTTACAAAAACGAAATTCCCTGTGGCGGCGACGGAACGCTACGAATATGATGCCTTTGACAGAATCACCAAACTGACTCAGGGCGATGCCGTGGTTTTGCAGACGGTGTTCAGCGGAAAGAATTTTTCGAGGATTGACGGCAACGGAAAAGCGTCCGAATATGTGACAGACGGATTCGGTCGTTTCCTGTCGGAAAAAAATCGTTCGGGAAAAACGCAGACTTACACCTATGCGGCGGACGGCTCGCTTCAAAAAGCGACGGATTTTGAGGGCAATCTGGTTCACTACGGCTATGATACTGACGCTCACCGAATCTCTGTTTTTTATGCGGACGGCTCGTTTGCGGTTGAAGAACGGGATGCGGCGGGAAATCTTATCTGCGTGCGGAATCAGACGAATTGTATTCAGTTTTCCTACGACACCGCGGGGAATCTTCTATCTCAGTACGATGTAAACTCAAAAGAAAAGACGGAATACACCTACGATGACTGCGGAAGAAAAATCCGTATACAGAATGAGAAACAGGACATTCGCTATCAGTATGGGAAAAACGGTGAGGTCACCAAAGTCGCGGACGAAAGGAACGGCATGAGCGTGCGCTTCGTATACGATGACAGGGGAAATGAAACGCTGCGCAGTTATTCATCGGGAGAAAGTGTCCGCTTCAAATACGACAAGGCTGGCAGATTGGTTCTGACGGTCGGGTATAATCCGAAAATGGCGGTCACGTTTGTTGACGGCGCGGTGTATGATGAGCGGGGATTCCGTACTTTGACATTGAATAACGATTTTTCGGTGACGCGCTACACGTATGATAATAATGGCAGACTTGCTTCGGTTAGTTATCCGTATTCGGGGAAAAAGGCGGCGTATTTACAAAAATTGTGCGCGGCGGCGGGAGTGGGCTACAAGACCGCGCCAGCTTCGGTTCATCTGCTTTCTGTCATCGAATACAACGCGCTCAAAATGCTTTGTGCTGTTATTGGCGCGGGATTTTTTCAGCCGAGCATACTTGGCGCGACCTTGGAGGAACGGTTTTTCTATGACAAAAACGGGAATCTTTCACGGCGCGAAACTCCGTTCGGCACAATCAAATATGCCTACGATGCCGATGACAGGTTGGTTTTGTGGGGCGAGTACGGACAGGCTCAGTACGATGCAAACGGAAACCTCCTGCAAAAAAAAGACCTTTACAACGAGGAAAGGTACGCTTATACTTTAAATCAGCGGCTGAAAAATCTTGAAGTGCGGAATAAAATTTCTTCCGAGTTCATGGCGTATGCCTTTACGTATGACGCGCTGGGAAGAAGGGTGACATCGGCTTCGTCTGCGGCGGGAACAATGCGGACGGTCTACGAGGGAACATGTTTTTCGGAGTTGTACACGGTTCGGGATAGTTTTGAGATGAAGCAGGACGATACTTCCGCGACGGGCGTGCGTTACCGTTTTCTTTCCGATGAAAATTTGGATTCGGCGCGAACGGCTTCGGAAAAAACTTCGGTGGGTGAAATTATTGCGGGGCTTTTTCATACGGTGGATTATGGTCATGTGGCTTTGTACGGAAATGGTCACGCTCCGCTTGCGGTCGCCAAATTCTCTGCCGATGATTCCGTGGCTTCTTCCGAAAAATACGCGCTGTTTTCGGATTCGGCGGGAACGGTAAAGGCAGCCAGAAAAAGTAATGGATTGGAGTATCAGTTTGACTATGATGTGTTCGGGGCGAAAATCTCTTCTGACGACAGCGGACTGCCCTACGGCTTTGCGGGAAAAAAATCTTTGTCTGCGACCGCTCTGTACGATTTTGGCTACCGCGATTATTCCCCTGCGTATGGAAGATTTGTCAGCCCCGATCCTGCTCGCGATGGGCAGAACTGGTATGCCTATTGCAACGGCGACCCCGTCAATTTTGTCGATACGTTGGGGCTGGAAAATATGCGCATTGATGACGTGGATATGCACGACAGCCGCTGGTCGGACGAAAAACTGGGCTACTCGCAGACGAATACGTTGGGAAAGGAGGGCTGCACGGTTTCTGGTATCGCCGAGGTGATAAATGCCGTTACGGGGTCTTCGCTTACGCCGATGGACGTGAACAATGAGAAAACGAATTTTGAGAAAGACACTGACAGAATTAATTTTGTTTCGGTCGCAAAAAATTACGGCGTTGTACACGATTATTGGACGGCGGCGAATCAGCATGGGCTGGAGAATAAAGTAGAAGAACTCAACAACAGTTCGACGCAGTACGCCATCCTTGCGCAAGTTCAGTACGGAACGGACAAAGATGATTTGCACTGGGTCGGACTGAACGGCGGTGTCATTGATATTCAGGGACATTCCTATGTGTGCGTCAGTCAGACTTCGGCGTATGATAATGTGGCGCAGAATTCAATGCGCTCGGATGCTGGCTGGGTCAAAGGTGCGGACGGTAATGTGTATGTTCCAATAGAAAATGTCAACCGCTTGGAAACATTCTCGACCGGGTATCGGGGCGATTTATGGTACGCAACGGGAAATCAGGATGGAAGACAATCGGTGGAACTTGCGGATGGGTTTAAAATTACGGATGACAACCAATCCGTAAAAAATCAATAGAAACTAACAGAAAATCAGCCCGGCGCACAGTCGGGTTGGAGGAGAAAAAATGAAAAGAATTTGTGTTATTTGGTCGGTCATCGCACTGTGTCTGTGTTCGTGCGTAAAAAACAAGGACAATTCATCAGCTGAAGCGGAATCAGTGGTTGTCGCATCGGAGACGACCGTTCCCGCAGTTCCAGAGAAAAAGGTTCAGCCGGGCATCGTTGTGAAAAAGGATGATGAGCCAGAAGTTAAGAGATTTGGCGATGAAGTGACGGTCAAACGATTTGAAGTGTCGCTGCGGGAACTTGAAAAGGCGATTGATTTGACGGACGTTCACAAGATTGTCTTTGAGCAGTGTACGTTTTCGGACGGCGATAAAACGGTGCTTTCTTCGGCGGATGCGGTTACGGTCATCATTATGAAAAACTGTACGCTCAAAACGCTTGATTTTCTTTCGGCGTTTCCATCATTGGAAGCGGTGTATGCGCCTCATGTTGTGTCGATGTTTCCCGATGAATATGAGGTTGATTTGTCGGACTGCAAGAATCTTGTTTTTATCGATATGTTTGAAATGAATTTTCATATCACGTTCTCGCGGATAAAAGCGTTGCCGCCTTCGCTGGAAGTGTTTGCGATGTATGATGCAAGATTTGATTGGACGAATCTGCCTGAATTGCAGGAAAAAAATCCCCGCCTGAAATTCTCTCTGCCTATTGACGAAGCCGAATGGAAGGCAAAAGGAGTCTGTTTCACAACATTTGAGGATATGCAGGCAGCTGAAAAAAAATATCATCTTGGACTGAAATAGCAAAATCTGCCCGATAAACAACTTTACTTTAGTTGTCGATTAGATTAAAATAAGTGTACTGATTTTTTTGGAGGAATCTTATGATTAAGACAGTTAAAGATGTTGATTTGAAAGGCAAGCGCATTGTCATGCGTGTTGATTTTAACGTACCGATGAAGGACGGCGTGGTGCAGGACGATACCCGCATTATGGCGGCCCTTCCTACTATTAAATACATTCTGGAGCAGAAGCCTCGCAGCCTCGTTCTGATGAGCCACTTGGGTGACCCGAACAAGGATGTGAAAAAAGCTCAGGAAAAAGCGGAAAAAGCTGGAAAGACATGGACTGATGCCGACAAGGAAAAGTTCATCAACGGAAAGAACCGCATGAAGCCGGTCGTTGACTATTTTGCCGGTAAACTGGGAACTCCTGTGACTTTCCTGCCGGATGCGCTCGGACAGAAAGCCGCCATTGACGCGCTTCCCGATGGAGCGGTCGCCATGCTGGAAAACGTCCGCTTCCACAAGGAAGAGACCAGCAAGGATGATGCCGCCCGCGAGACGATGGCAAAGGAACTGGCAACCTATGGCGATATTTTCGTAAACGATGCGTTTGGTACTGCCCACCGCGACCAGGCTTCTACGGCGACAATCGCAAAATTCATGAAGGACAAACCCGTTGGCGGCTTCCTTATGGAAAAAGAAGTGAAGTACATCGAGCCGATGGTGACGAACCCGCCCAAGCCGATGGTGGCAATCATTGGCGGCGCAAAGGTTTCTTCAAAGATTGCCGTTCTGGAAAGCCTTCTGAAGAATGCGTCAGCCCTCGTAATTGGCGGCGGCATGGCATATACGTTCCTCAAAGCGCAGGGCTACAAAGTGGGCAAGTCTTTGGTAGAAGATGATTTTATCGACACTGCAAAGAAACTGCTTGCAGACGCAAAGACCAAGAACGTGCAGATTCTCCTGCCAGTTGACCATGTTGGAGCCTCTGAATTCAGCGCGGACGCAAAGCCGGTCGCTGTAGACGGCATTGATATTCCCGATGAACTGATGGCAATGGATGTTGGTCCGAAGACAATCGACGAGTACAAAAAGGTCATTTCTACGGCAAAATCAATCGTATGGAACGGACCGGTCGGCGTGTTTGAGTTTGACGCGTTCGCAAAGGGAACTGAAACTGTTGCAAAACTGGTCGCTGAGGCAACTGGCAATGGCGCAATGACTGTTGTTGGTGGCGGCGACTCTGTTGCGGCAGTCAACAAGTTCAAACTGGCGGACAAAATGAGCCACGTTTCAACTGGCGGCGGCGCATCCCTTGAATTCCTGGAAGGCAAAACGCTTCCTGGAATCGCTATCTTGGCAACGAAATAAAAAAAATCCACAGATTATAGTTTTGCTATGTAAATCTGTGTTCATCTGTGGATAAGAATTAAGGAGAAAATTATGCCTAGGACAAAATATATTGCGGGAAACTGGAAGATGAATACCACCAAGGCGGATGCCGTTGCGCTCGCTAAAGGGCTGGTGGAATCATTGAAAGGCAAGAGCGGCAAATTCATGATTGGCGTTCCCTACGTATATCTGGATGCGGTCAGCGCAGTGGTGAAGGGCAGCAATATTCTGCTTGGCGCACAGGACGTGGCCGCTACGGGAAACGGCGCGCACACGGGTGAAGTTTCTACGGCAATGCTCAAGGATGTGGGCGTTTCTACCGTAATCCTCGGCCATTCGGAGCGCAGGCATGAGATTGGCGAAAGCGATGAGCTGATTAACAAGAAAGTGCGCCGCGCTTTGGCGGACGGATTGGAAGTGGTGCTGTGTATCGGCGAATTGTTGAGCGAGCGCGAGGCGGGCGAGGCAGAACAGGTCTGCGCGTTCCAGCTTTCTGCGGGCTTGGCTGGCGTAACTGAAGCACAGCTCAAGAAAGTGACGATTGCTTACGAGCCTGTGTGGGCCATTGGAACGGGAAAAACCGCAACGCCCGCAGACGCACAGGCAATCCACAAGTTTTGCCGCGACCACATTGCCAAACTGTACGGCAAGGCCGCCGCTGATGAGGTTGTCATTCAGTATGGCGGCTCAATGAAGCCTGAGAACGCCAAGGAATTGCTGGCTCAGCCGGACATTGACGGCGGCCTGATTGGCGGTGCATCGCTCAAAGTGGATTCGTTCACGGCGATTTGCGTGGCGTAAGTCAAAGCAGGTCTATCCAAGAAGTTTCACAGTGCCATTCTGAATTCGTTTTGGAATGGCACTGTACTTTTTTAGCATAAAAAATTCTAATAGTAATTATATCTTAAAAAAAGTCACGCAGTAAATCACGTAAAATCTGACTGAAAAAGAAGTGGTGTATCAATCGTTTTCTTGACCTAACTCCTTATTTTTGATAAAATATTCAAACTTATACACGATACATATTTTTTTTGGAGTTATAAAAATGGGTGCTATTAGCGTTATTCTTTTGGTTGCATTTGTAATCATCTGTGTTCTGGCGGTACTGCTGGTTCTTGTGCAGGATCAGGACGACAGCGGCATGGGCGGTCTGCTTGGTGGCGGAAACTCTGCCGCATTTGGCTCACATTCTGCGTCAGTGCTTACAAAGACGACGGCTGTTCTGGTCGTGCTGTTTTTTGTCGCAACCTTCTTTATTGCTTTGCTGAACAAGAAAAAAGATACGGGAGCGGAAATGGCTGCCGCCGCCGCACAGGTTCAGGCTGCGGAATCAACCGTAGGTGCTGGCGATGCTGCCGCAGCGGTCGAAAATGCCGTTACTGGTGCGGAAAATGCCGCTGCCGAATGGTGGAAAGACACCGCCGAGTCTGCGGCAAACGCCGTTGAGTCCGCTGCAGAAACCGTAAAGGATGCGGTCAAGGAAGCGGCAAACTAATTCTAGGTGATTTTCATGGCGGAACAAGAAGTTGACATTATCTCTCATCTTCTCGACATGGAGCGGAATGCTTCCGAAGTGCTGAATCAGGCGCAGTCGGAGGCAGAAAAACGCATCTCAGCGGCAAAATCACGGGCTGACCAGCAGTTTAAGGCGCAGTACGAAAAAATTGTCGCCGATGAGGAGTCTCGTTTTGCTTCCGAAACGTCTGCCGTCTCTCAAAAATATGATGCCGATATATCTGCCTACAAAGAAAGGCTTGCTGCGTCAAATAAAGATATACCTTCCTTTAACGCGTTGCTAGATACGTTGCTTTTTGCAAGTTAGGACGGTGCTATATGGATCGTTCTGCGGCAAGTGCTTATGTGTACGCGAAAGCGAGCGGAATGCTTGCGAAGTCCTTTGTTGGTACACGGGCAGAAAAATTGTTCTCCGTAAAATCCCTGCACGAACTGTACGGGCTTCTGTTTGATGATGAAGTTCCTGCCGTCCCAGAAAATATGCTTGCCAAAGTGATTGAGATTAAGGCGCAGAACCGGTTCATCAATCAATATATCAGTCTTCTTGAAAATTATTCTAAGCCAGATGAAGTGTTGATTACGCTTCTGCGTTCTTATGATTGCGAAAATCTAAAGGAAATCGGTGCCGCGCTCTGCTACAGAGAAAATGTCATGCCGGAACTTGCGGACATTGGTTCATATTCAAGAATTGCATACAAGTATTGGCCCGATTTGGCGGCAATGACTGCAAATTCTTCGGTTTCGTGGTATAATAAAATTCCGCAGAGTTTTGAGCAGCAGGAGATTGACCAACGGCTTGATTTGCAGTACATCGCTCATTTGTGGCAGTCCGCAAAAAAAGTGCCGGTGTCTGAACGGCAGATTATTCTTTCGTTCGTGCAGAAAGAAATCATCTATCAGAATATCATCTGGGCACTACGGCTCAAAGTGTTCTATAAATATGATGCTGAAAGAATTGCGGGAATGCTTGCGTATGAAAAAAATACGCCAACGGAAGGACTCGGTCGCTGTGGCGGAAAAACCGATTTGTTTGCGCATGATGCTCTTGCGATTCTGGAAAAAGAGCCTGATTTGTGGGAATCGTGGTATGACTGGAAATATGCAAATTTCTTAAATCCGCACGAAGACGGCGTGATATGGGAAATTGACCCGTGCTGGGTGGAAAATATGATGCGGCGGGAGATGAGCCGGCAGGCGTTACGGGCGTTTCATAAGTTCCCCGATACGACAATGGTTCTTTTCTCTTGGTTTAAGATTAAGCAGAATGAACTTGGCTATATTCGTTCGGTTGCGGAAGGTCTGCGCTTGAACGTGGATGCTGACGAAGTGCTGATTGCTGCTGGTGCAACGCTGTCATCGGCAAACTAAGGAGACTATTATGGCAAGAACAACTCCCATGCGGCTTGTTGAACTGATGGTTCTCAGAGATGACATTAATTCTGTCGTGGAATTTTTGGCTAAGCAGGGGAATTTTCAGTTTCAGGAACACGCGCAGTCGGCTGACCTGACAAAAAAGAACAAGGACAAGCAGGACTCAAATAATCCTGAAAGTGATATTTTTAACGATTTGCAAAAGGCGCGTCTGTACCTTATGAGCGAAGATTTTTCTTCAGATGACCTTGCTTCCGCTTCGTTTCCGAATGATGATGACCGTATCCTTGCAAAAAAACTGATTGCGTCTGTCGAAGAACTCCGTCGCCGTGAACTTAGCCAGGCGGAAGAACTGAAGCGCGTAAAAGATGCTGATGCTGAGGCGCGTGCGTTTGCCAACCTGAAAGTGCCGTATGCGGAACTTGACCATCTTTCATTTTTATCGCTCAGAATCGGACGCATTGACCCCAGCACGCTTGATGATTTGAAAATTGCGTTGGAAGGACGTGCGGTGATTATTTCGCTGGGAGAGGATAAATCCCGTGTGCTTGCGGCATCTTCCAAAAAAGCGCGCTTTGCACTGGACAATGAACTGAAGAAATTCGGATTTGTCAACATGGAAATTCCCAAGGAATTCAAGGGCATTCCCGATGACGTTTTGGTTTCGCTTGGAAAGGAATTGGAGCAGGCCGAATACGCGCTTTCCAGAATTGAGGAAGAAAAACATAATTTCGCGCTGACCCATGCTGGTCTGCTGAAAAAACTGCTCGCCATATTCTCTATTGGCGGTCAGACTCAGGCGGTGCGGAACAGTTTGGAGTCTACATCGCTCGTCTACCGTATTACTGGCTGGATTCCCGAAAGTGACAGTCATCAGATGATGAATGATTTGGACAAACTTACCGAAGGCAGAATCGCTATCCGCGTATATCAGCCGCAGGAAGTTCCGTCCGTTGCCCGGGGAGATGAAAAAGTTCCGGTCAAACTGAAGCACGGAAAACTGGTCGGCGCATTTGAGCGCATGATTTTCAGTTATGGCTCTCCTTTGTACGGCAACATAGACCCCACACCTTTTGTCGCAATCTTTTTTACGCTGTTGTTTGGCATTATGTTCGGTGATGCGGGGCAGGGGTTGGTTTTCCTTATCGCAGGACTTTTGATGCACTTTAATGTGATAAAAGTGAGCGGCTGGAACAAATTTGCTCCGATTTTCATGGCGATTGGCTGTTCAAGTATGGTTATGGGTGTGTTGACCGGCGAATTCTTTGCCACGGAGAAAGTGCTGGAACCGTTTGCCCTGTGGGTAACGGGTCTCTTTGGTCAGCCGCGCAGTCCGATTCTCAATTTCAGTCCTACGGGTCCTGGCTACATCAAAATGATTTTCGGTATCTTTGGCGTGACGATTGGCATTGGCTTTATCATCAACACGGTGGGACTGATTATCAATATCATCAACAATATTTCTCACCGCCACTTTGGAAAGGCACTCTTTGGAAAGACAGGCTTGGCGGGCGCGGGCTTCTTCTGGTATGTGGTGGTGTTCGCCCTTCGGATTGCCGTGGCAAAACATAGTCCCGCCGTCTACGACTGGGTGATTATCGGGGTACTCGTGTTTTTTGCAGCGTTTGGAGAGCCGTTTGAGCGGCTTGTGGACGGTGAGCGGCCGGTGCTGGAAAATGGTGTTGGCGCGATGATAATTGGCGGTGTGGTGGAAATTATTGAACTGGTTTCAACCTATCTTTCCAGTTCGATTAGTTTTGTGCGTGTGGGTGCGTTTGCGCTTGCCCATGCGGTTTTAGGCTTTATCATCTCTATGATGATGGAGATGGTCGGCGGTATCGGCGGTGTCTTGATTCTGGTAATCGGAAACGCGATTGTCATCGTGCTGGAAGGCATGATTGTGGCGATTCAGGTTGTCCGTCTGCAATACTACGAGTTCTTCTCGAAATTCTTTAATGAAACTGGACGCGAATTTAAACCGTTCGTGTTTGAGTATAAATCTTGAGTGAGGTAACACTATGAATAAGAAGGTTTTTAGTATTGTTGCTGCATTGCTTTTGGTGAGCGTTGCAGGTTTGTTTGCGCAGGCCGCTACATCAGCGGCAGAAGTTCCCGCACAGGAAGCGGTGATGACTCCGCCGCCCGTTCCACAAGGAGTTCCCGTGCCGCCCGCACAGGCAGATGAGGCGAAGTCTGACACAGGAAGCATCAAATTTATCGCGGCGGCAATCGCTGTCGGTCTGGCTTGTATCGCAGGTGGTATGGCGGTTGGCAAAATCGGTTCTGCGGCAATGGGTGCGATGAGCGAAAATGCGGAACTGAGCGGAAAGGCTTTGCCATTCGTAGGTCTTGCAGAAGGTATCTGTCTGTGGGGCTTTTTGGTCGCATTGCTGATTATCATTCTGTAATCATCTGATTTTGCGGCGACGCAAAAGGGTAGCACGTTGGAATTTTTTGTTATTGGCGAAAGAGAGCTTATTCTCGGCTTTAAACTGGTGGGCGTAGACGGCACGGTGGCGATGAATCGTAGCGAGGCATTGGAAGCGTTTAACCGCGTTACCGGTCAGGGCGGAGCAATGGGGCTACCTTCGCCGGAGCGACCCAAAGTGCTGATTTTGACGGAAGAAGTTTCAAGTATGCTGGAAGCGGAAGTGCTTGCATGGCAGAAAAAAGCGGATTACCCGTTGATTGTGGAAGTACCGGGGCTTGGCGGTCATTTGCAGGGAAGAAAGTCTCTTACCGATGCAATCCGCGAGGCAGTGGGAATCTCAGTGTAGAGAAACTGGTTGGTTTGGGGATTGAAAGCCCCTTACGGAGTTCACAGAGAACACAGAGAGTGAATTATTTAGAAAAATCCTCTGCGTTCTCCGCCGCTCTGTGAGGAATTTCATATTTTGATAGGGAAAGAAGCATGGAAGAACTTCGTTCAACTGAAATACTGGACAAAGAAATTGAGGCGGATGCCCGCAAAAAGGCAGACCGCATTCTGACTGATGCTGATGCGGAATGTCAGAAAGCACTTGATGCAGTTGCGGCTCGTATAAAAGAAGCGTCTGAGCAGAAATCCGCCTATTATGATGCGAAAATTGCGACTTTTAAGAAAAATCGTGACGCGGCTCTTCCGCTGGAACAAGAACGCTATCGTGTCTCATTTTACACTCATTCCGTGGCGGACGCATTCAATACGTATCTGGAGAATTTGGGTGAGAAAAAGCAACTTGCTCTGATTGAAATGATGCTTGTTCGTTCAAAAAATGCGCTCGCGGAGAAAAAGGTAAATGCATCTGTGTTCGGATTTACGGTATCGGATGCGAAGCGTCTGCTGGAAAAACATCTGGGCGCAAAAAATGTGGTTTCTTGCACCGAAATGACCTTTGAAAAATCAGGTGATGAGGCCGTGCCGATGAACAAGGTGCATAAAGGCATTATCCTTGAAACTGACGATAATTCTGTCCGTTCTCGTTTGACCATTGACCAGTTGGTGAGTGAGACAGAAGACAAATATAGCAATGAACTTGCGACAACTTTATTTGGCGGGAGGTTGCCCCAATGATTAGCGGTAAGATAACCCGCATTTCAGGACCCATTGTCTATGCCGAAGGGCTGGAAGGCTGCGGTCTCTATGATGTTGTTGATGTCGGTAAGAAAAAACTGATTGGAGAAATTATCCGCCAGAACAAAGGCAAGGCGACCATTCAGGTATACGAAGACGATACTGGTATGGAAATCGGCGAGGAAGTGACCTCATTTGAACGCCCCCTCTCTCTGCGCCTTGGGCCGGGACTGGTCGGCACGATTTACGATGGCATTCAGCGTCCGCTTGAGGCATTGTTCAATGACTCTGGGGCTTTCCTTGCTCCCGGTGTGCGAACCGAGCCTCTGGACGTAAAAAAAACATGGAAGATGGAAGTGGCTGACGGCATAGCAGAAGGGGCGGCAATTGCTCCCGGGCTTGTACTGGGTTATGTGCAGGAAACATCATCTATCCGCCATGCCGTTATGGTGCCGCCGACCATTCGCGGACGCACACTCAAAACCTTTAAGGGGGCGGGCGAATACACCATTGAAGATGTGATTGCCACAACGGAACTTGACGAGGAAATAAAACTGAGCCACTACTGGCCCCTCCGCCGTCCGCGTCCGTATCAGAAAAAACTGACCGTAAGTCAGCCGCTGGTAACTGGTCAGCGTGTTATTGACGTATTCTTTCCGCTTTCAAAAGGCGGTACGGCTGCGATTCCCGGTGGCTTTGGTACGGGAAAAACGATGACCCAGCACGCAATCGCAAAGTGGTGTGACGCGGACTTGATTGTCTACATCGGCTGTGGCGAGCGCGGAAATGAGATGACTGACGTTCTGACCGAATTCCCCACGCTGATTGACCCCCGCACAGGCCGTTCGCTTATGGAACGCACCATTTTGATTGCCAACACCTCAAATATGCCGGTTGCGGCGCGCGAAGTGTCTCTCTACTCTGGTATCACTTTGGCAGAATACTATCGCGACATGGGAATGCACGTTGCAATCATGGCGGACTCAACTTCCCGCTGGGCAGAGGCTTTGCGCGAACTTTCCGGCCGCATGGAAGAAATGCCCGCAGAGGAAGGCTTTCCCGCGTATCTTCCCACGCGCCTTGCAGAATTCTACGAACGTGCAGGACGTGTTGATTCACTCTGTGGAAAAGAAGGCTCTGTCAGCGTTATCGGCGCGGTCTCTCCTCCGGGCGGCGACTTTTCAGAGCCGGTTACCCAGCATACAAAACGCTTTATCCGCTGTTTCTGGGCTTTGGACAGAGATTTGGCAAATGCCCGCCATTACCCCGCTATCGGCTGGATAGAAAGTTACTCTGAGTACGCTGACGAAATCCGCGAATGGTGGGATAAACTTGACCCCCAGTGGGCAGAAATCCGCCTGTCCGCGCTTGAACTCTTGAAAAAGGAACAGCGACTGCAGCAGATTGTCCGCCTGATTGGTCCCGATGCTCTGCCTGACAGCGAACGCCTTGTTCTGACCGTTGCCGAAATGATTAAGAACGGATTTTTACAGCAGAGTGCCTTTGACGCGGTGGACGTGTATTCAGTTCCCCAAAAACAGATTGCCATTCTGGTGCTGATGATGGGCTTCTATCACCGTGCGCTTTCCGTCATCAAGCAGGGGGCTCCCCTTATGAAAGTGAACGCTCTCCCCGTGCGTGAGGAAATCGTCCGCATCAAGTCAACCATTCCCAACGACAAACTGGAAATGATTAAGGACATCGAAGGACATCTGGAAACACAGATGAGCGAACTGGAGCGGACCTACAAGCGGTAGGACAGGCAGAACAGGCGTATGCGCACCATCTTTTAACCATATTTGGGCGCATCCCTGCGCGCTGCCATTCCCGCGCTTGACGCGGGAATCCCATCGCTTCGGGTCGGGCTTTGCGCACTTCCGCGCTAACCGCGCTCCATTCTTCAGGTTTGCCGCGCAAACCTTCGAACGCCTGCGGCGGTGCTACAATCCCTTGCGCGGGGGGATTGTCAATGTCTTTTCGTCTTCGGTTCAAAACCTTTGGGAAGTTCTTTCTTGGGCGCAGCCTCGGATGTAAGTCCATTCATACGGTAGTAATCTTCATTCCAGATGATTTTTCCACAGCCTTTTCCGTCCGCCGAATAATTTGTGCAACCCAAAAAGTAGCGTCCATCCTTCTGTTTTTTCGCAATCAAATAACCCTCGCACTTGTCGCATTTTTGAATCGCAAGTTTTCCTGCGGCGACCTCGTTCGTCATAAAATCGCAAACTTCGGGGTCATTCATACAAATCCACAGGCGCAAGCCGTAGGCATTTTTCACTTTTCGTTGCAGGGGATAACCGCACATAGGGCAGGATTTTTTATAAGCGGTTCCTTCCGTAAGTTCCTCGTTCCATTCGCCTTTTAGAACGACATTTTTGTAATCATGCTTTATTTCAAGCAGGAACTCGCTCGGATTTTGTTCTGGCGCAATAAAATACACTCGGTTTTTCGTCCTTGTCATCGCCACATAAAAAAGACGGCGTTCTTCTGCGGCTTCAATTGAATCATCATGCTTTACGACATAATTTAAAACTGGGTCGTTTTCTATTTTTGAAGGGAAGCCGTAAGTTTCATTCTTTCCGTTTATGACAATAACATTATCATAGCCCAGACCTTTCGAGGCGTGCGCCGTCATAAAAGTGATTTTTAATTCTGGGTGTTTTTTATATATAACTTTGCTTTTTTCGATTTCATATCGAAACAATTCTGACCGTTCCAAATGTTTTGCATCAAAACCGAATCTTCCCAACAACAAAATAGAAGTTTTTTTATTATCTTTTCCTTCTTGCTTATTGAATTCTAAAATCTGTTCTATGGCAGTTTCTGTTGCTTTGGCGAGATTATAATCAGCACCACTTCTGAAATCAGCGTTACGCTTTTTATATTTTGCATCATAAGTATAAATAATCACAGGGTCTTTTATCGTTTTTGGCGATTTGAGAGACTTTCTGATTTGCGCAGTATTTTTCTGAATGAAGTTGCCCGCTATGTCTATGACTTCCTGCGAGTTTCGGTAGGTGTTCGTGATTTTTAGCTGTTCGGCATATCCCATGATTTTTTCAAACTGAGTAAAAAGCGTGATGTCAGAACCGCTGAACGCATAAATCGACTGCCAGTCATCGCCCACTGCGATTATCTTTGCGGAAGTGACATCGTGAAGCGCGCCCACCAAATCAAAACGCTGTCGTGAAATGTCCTGATACTCGTCCACGATGATATATTTAAAATCAATCTGGTCGCTCACAGCCTTTGATTCCTTCAAAAGCCGTGCCGATTTGTTAATCATATCGGAAAAATCTACGGCATTATTTTTCTGCAAGTAGCGTTCATATTCAAGGTAACATTCCTTGCAGATTCCAAGAAAAAGTTTCGTTCGTTCATTGTTTGATTTTGATTTCCATTCATCAAACTGCTCGGCAGGATAACCGTTTGTCTTGAAGTTAGAAATAAAGCGGTCTACAAGATTTATAAGTTTTCGGATATATCGGCTTCCATCTTGATTTGAGACTTTCTGCATGACTTCCTTGTTGTCGCGAGGCTGAAGGATAAAGCCTGTTTTTTCAAGCTGTTCTTTCAGATGGTCAAGCAAAGGTCGTCCGTCTAGAAATTCTGAAAAAGTATAAAGAAGCGTAGTGCCGTGCTGCTTGCAAAAATCAGAAAGCAAATCGTCCTTTTTGAGCTGTTGAAAATACGAAACGCTTTCTTTGCTCGCTTCAAGTTTTTTAAGGTAATCGCTTCGCGCAATATAGGAATCAGAAGAAAGAAGATTTGAAATATGCGTATCTAAATCAGCGATTGTCTTTACATTCGGATTTTCGGAATGGGGCAGCGCATCTTTGTTTGAGGCAGATTCATTTTTCTTTGCGAAAAGGCGGTTTAGAAAAGGCATATCAACCAACAGAAGCTCCAAGCAGAATTTCCGCAGGAATACGAAGACCTGCCATTAGTTTCCGAATCATGGAAATGCTTAAATTGCGTTTATGGGAAAAAATTTCCGAAACCCGCGATTTGCTTCCCAGATACTGAACCATATCTTCGTTGGTAAGACCTTCCTGTTCCATTCGGAATTTTATTGCGGAAACGGGGTCGGGGGCTTCTACCGGGAAATGTTCTTTTTCATAAAGTTCGACAAGGGCAACAAGAAGCTCAAGCTCGTCTGCTTCGGCAGTTCCCGACTCGGCATCGAAAAGTTCTTCGATTCTTTTGAGGGCTTCGTTATAATCAGATTCAGTTTTTAAAAGTTTACTGTAAGACATCACACTTCCTCCGCATTTATTTTATACGCTGCTTCGCATCGTGTTCTGTAAGGAAATTATCAACTTCAATGCCTTCGGCATCGTGCGAATCATACCCTGAATGACTTCCGATAAAGCGAATAAACATCGTTTTTGAAGCATAATGTATTCTCACAATCAGACGGTGCTTGTTCCCGCAGATATTATAAACAACACGGTTTCCTTTCAAAAAACTTGCAGATTTTGTGATATTTATGACCGTCAACTTCGATGGCAAGAAGAGGCTGCTTGGTCGTTTTATTGTAAATCAAAAAATCGATGTGGGTAAAATCATTCAGGGCGTATTGTTTTTCTTCATCAGAAAGATTTTCTATTTGCGAAAAATTCAGGATTTCTTTTAGCGGCTGTTCAAAAATAACGCCGAGCCTTGCATACTGTTTGTCGCTCAAAATATCCGTAAGAAGTTTGTACATCAGATTTTCTGAATTGTATTTTGAAATCTTTTTTATTCCGGCAAGATACTCAAAACGCCTCTTTGTATATTGCGAGTAAAGATAATCAAAAACAGATGTCACCTTGCTTTCTGTAACCTCGCAATTGTTGTACTGAATGTACGCTATAAGGTCGGAGATATTTTTGTCTTTCGGCTGTTCGTTTCCCGAAACGACGATAAAAAGATTTGTCTTTGCTCTTGAAATCGCGACATTTAAAAGATTGTCATCATCGGCAAAGTCGGTGATTTTGTCGTCAGTCGTAGAAATGATAATGACATCTTTTTCGCGTCCTTGAAATTTATGCACCGTGTCTGCCTGAATGTCGGGGATTGCTTTTGAAATCAGATTGGTCTGGTCTCGGTAAGGAGCGATTATTCCGATTTGATTTTTATCAGTTTGGGAAATTGACGGCAAAATCTCCTGCACAATGACATCAACTTGACGCTGATTTTCATGTCCGCGGCAATGGTTCCCTTCATTGGTTTTGAAAACACGGAGAACATCTTTTTCATTTTTGTCCTCCGTCATTATCAAAAGCTGATTGTCATAAAACTGCTGGTTGCAGAAATTTATGATTTTGGGATGGCAGCGGTAATGCTCACGGAGCAAGGTCTGCGGAATGTCTGACATAAGTTCTTCAAGCGAAGAAAGAAAACTGTGATTTGAAAAATCGTAGGCAGTCGAAATCTGATAATGCGAGAAAATTTCTTCCGCGCGTTTTTTGTCCAAAGTCGTCACTACATTTGGGAGCTGCTTTTTATCGCCGACAATCACAACATTTTTTGCACAAGAAAGGGCAAGCGCCCCCGTAGAAACATCAACTTGCGAAGCTTCGTCCATAATCAGATAGTCAAACAAAAAATCTTGTGAAAAATACGGCAGACAGCTTCGTGAAGAAAAAGTCGTGCTCAGGACAACGGGATATTCTTTGTAAAAGCCGTTTTCCGCTTTGTCTAAGTCTTCGTCGGTAAAAATCTTCCGCTTTTCATTCTTGCTGTACCGTTTGTAAATTCTGCTACGAAGATACCAAAGTGATGAAAAATAAAGACTTTCTGCATTGAAATTCTTCTTGAGTTCTTCTGTTTCTGAAATTTCTGTTTTTATTTCATCGATTTGCTTTTTATAAAATAAATTTTTAAAGAGTTTTATGAGCGGTTCAGCTTTTGTTTTCCAAAACAAGATACTGCCAATACGGTATTTTAAGAACAATTCAAGTTTCTTAAAAAATCCAAGTTTTTCTTTTTTATCCAATTCATATTGAAGTGACTGCCATAAGTTCATTATTTCATCAGAAGAAAGCACTGACAGTTTTTTGTTTGCAAGGAGCGTAATATCCTGCACGGTATTTGAAAAATGCCTGTATTCGGTTTCAAGTTCGTCAAGTTCCTGCTTTATGCTTGCTTCTTTTTCCTGATAATCAAAGAGCGTTTTCAGCATCTCAAAAGATTTTCCGAGCGAATCATACATCTGGCTTTCATTCTGCTCGATTTTCCAGGATTTCATTTCTTGGGGATATTCTTCTTTCTGATTTTCCAAAAGGTCTTTGATGTTGTCGCTTTTTCCGAGGGGCGCGACAAGAAAGCCAAGGTTATATTTTGGCGAGGAAAGTTTTTCGTAGACATTTTCAATCGCAGAATTATTGTTTGAAACCACAAGAACCGTTTTGTTCCACACAAGCAGGTTTGCGATGATGTTCAGGATTGTCTGAGTTTTGCCAGTTCCGGGTGGACCTTGAATAATGCTGAAAGAATTTTCCAGCGCATTCGTAACGGCCTTAAACTGGCTGTTGTTGCAGCCGAACGGAAAAATCGGATGAAAGGCACCGTTCCACGCAATTTTTCTGCTGTTCGGATTCAGATACAGAGCCAACGCAGAATCTGGATTCACAAGCCTCACACGGTCATAATTTTTTACAAGGATTTTCTCGCCGTTGTAATTTTTCATTTCGCTCAAAGAAGCGATGTTTTTCAGATACCCAAAGACCGTTCCAGTATGCTTTTCTGCAACGACAATATTCCTGACGATTTCGACATTTTCGGGTTTGTAATGGAATACTTTTTCGGAATTTTCAAAGGTGACAAGATAAATATTTTTCTGCTCGTCAAACTGAATCCGCTTGATTTGGCGAGTTTTATCCTGCCTTCCGTTTTTATCGGTCAGATAGATTATGCCGTGCGTGGGGTTCATTTAGTTTTCCTTGATTAAAACACATCGTCCTGCTCGTCTTCGACAGATTTTGCATTGCTGAAATAGTAGTAAAGAACAAGATGTGCATCTTCCCAATGAAAACTAGAATTATCTGCCACGCAATCCAAAGCTACGGAAACCAAACCGTCTGCGAGTTCTGTCTTTTCTCCCCAAATGGCTGACAACTGTTGTGCACCGTTTTTCAGATTGTAAAACCAGTCTTTATCTTGTCTCATATATTCAGATAGGCTTGAATCGACCTTATTTACAATTCTGGGCTTTCCGTAAGTTTTTGCAATTCTATCCTTTACACTATTAAACGCATTCTGGATTTCCGTACCGTAATCATTGCAAGTTACAGAATCAGAAATCGCACGGATTTGATACAATCCAGTTTTTTCATTTACATAAACTGCGTAATAAGAAAACAACGGATGCTTTTTTATGGGTTTTACCAAGTAAATATCATCTTTTACATAAGACGGTTCTTCCTCGCATTGCTCGGCAATCTCGTCTATTGTCATTCCCATTTTCAAGCCGAAAGGAGCGGCAAAAAGGAAAGCAGAAAGTAAACATAATATAAAAGATAGAAAAAGTTTCTTCATCTTAAAAATCTCCTTAATAAAATGATTATACCACGATTTTCAGCAGAAATCACCATCGTCTAGAAAACAGCATCTGCGCACCAATCGCTTGATTTACCGCTTCGCGCATTTTCCAACCGAAATGAGATTTGTTATATTGTTCTGCTTCGCTTGGAGTCATCAATTTGTTTTGGTTCACAAGAATGTTCGTTGAGTTTTCTATTGTATTTCTCAATTCGGGATGTGATAGTAAATTGATTCCACAACGAATCGAATCATTACCCTCTTTACAGCAAAAAACACATTCTTCACAGAAATTCATTGGCACATAAGTTTTTGCATACGGACAGCCTACGATACAACCTCTCTGCATTTTGATTCTCATTCCAAATTGTTGTATTATCTCTTTCTTCTGCTCAATCAAATCATCGTCCGCATCATATACCCAACAGAAATTTGCTGTATTGCAGAGTTCCTGTTTTAAGGCCTCTCTGTCTATCATCTCTTTATGAAATCTCGACAAGTCAATTTCGATTGCGGAAACTTGCAAAACTTTTATCTTTGCTTTTTTCTCGTCATCGACCGCATGGGTGACATAAATTTCAACGATAAATCGCTTGCTATCGCAAGTCACAATAATGTCGGGAATAATATCGCTGACTTTCCGTTCCAGTTCAACCGAATCAATCTTGTATTGAACGATTTTTCCATCTTTTATAAAGGTCAAGTATTTCATTTCTAGAAAACACTCTTTGCCCATGTAATGCAACGCTGACTGATAGCCATGTTCACATTCGACGACATTCAGATGTGCGAAATGATGCTCCCGCTTTTTTCCGCCGTTTTTTGCAACAAGAGCTTGCTTGCAGCCAGGACAAACGCACTCACACGCAAGTCCGTTTTCGGCTTCTTCGATATAAATCAGTTTTCCGTCTTTTGAAAGTCCGCAGGGGAGTTTGATTTTATTTGCCATTTATTTTACTCTCCCTCTCTTACCTATTTGTCCGTGCAATTGCTGACCATTCACCATATTCTTTGCCATCAAAAGCACGAACCCAATAATACGGCACATAAGTTTGATGATGTGCGATGTACTCTATCGGAGAAAATTGTCCTGCCGCCAGAGGTTTTGCAGTCGAAATGTCGTTTATATCGCTGCTGTAGATTAGATAACTTTGGGCATATTCAACAGCATCGAAAGAAAATGTAATTTTGTAGCCTGCAAGGATAGGAAGCATAAAAGCATAAAGATTTTTTGGAGCTGCTAAAAGTTTTCTTTTCGAATCACTATTTATATTCATAAATTCTTTCTTGATTATCTCAAGTTTTTCTTTTGATGACAAACGGATATGTTTTTCTTTCTCGATATTTTGGATATACATATTCCATTCATCAAAACTGATTTTATGAATACTGTCAAAAATAATATGACGAATTTCCAGTTCAGAAATTGGAGCTTTTGTTAATTCTCCCCAGTTTTCATAGCCAGCCATCTTTGCAATCAGATGCTGTGCGTTCATCAGTGTGAAAGAAAAATCGTCTTTGTAATCAGGAAAATCGAAATCGATAAAAATGCTAGAGATGTCAAAAAATTTTGGCTTGTATTCGTAGAGTTTTGTCTCTTCGTTGAAGAAGCGCGTTTTGAAATCTTTGAGCAGATTTTTTGCTTGCAGTTTAAAATAGTCGATGTGTTCCATAATGTTTTCTCCTTAAAACATTTGTTTTGCGAGTCGAGTTTTTGTCTGTGTTTTGGCTCATACCATTTCTGACAAAAACATTGACATCAAGGATAAACATTATTATGTGGTATGATAAAATCTTTGCATGAGCCGGCTGGCGTTACCACAAAGCCTACGCTCATTCTTGCATCTCCATACGCTTTTGTCAATCTCCTTCGTCTTCCCATTTGCAATTCTCTTGTTTTTTTGCTATGCTGTTTTTAGCGCATGATGCGGGTTTTAGGGCGGCGAGCCCTAGGAGAAGGGGTAGCGGACAAGCAACAAAGCGGAGAGAATCGGCACTGCTTGCAGAGACGATTCGTGGAGCGACTTGCTTGGGAGCGAGGGGAAGGCTTTCCCCCCTTTGGAGATATGGAATATGAAAGGTGTTGAATATAGAGGTTTGTCATCGGTAGACGGGCCGATTATCGTTGTCCGACGAAGTGAGAATGTCTTTTTTAATGAGACGGTGTATGTCCGCGACAAGAAGGGGCAGAAGCGCACGGGGCGTGTCATCGACTTGAATGAGGATACGGCGGTGGTGCAGATTTTCGGCTCAACGACTGGTCTTGACTTGAACGACACAAGCGTGGAATTTTTGGAGCAGCGGCTTGAACTGCGTGTAGGAGAGGGATTGCTGGGGCGCATTTTTAACGGTCTGGGAGAGCCGATTGACGGTCTTCCGCCGATTGTGTCCAGCGAAAAAATTGACGTGAACGGTATGCCAATCAATCCCTTTGCCCGCGTCTACCCGCGTGACTTTATCCAGACTGGCATTTCTTCAATTGACGGCATGAATACGCTGATTCGCGGGCAGAAACTGCCGATTTTCAGCGGAAACGGTCTTCCCCACAACAGGCTTGCGGCGCAGATTATCCGTCAGGCAAAGATTCTGAACAGTGACGAGCAGTTTGTCATGGTCTTTGCGGGCATGGGAATCAAGTACGATCAGGCTCAGTTCTTTATCAATTCATTTGAGGAGAGCGGTGTTTTGAGCAAGGTCGTCATGTTCCAGTCTCTTGCGGACGCGCCTTCCATTGAGCGTATCATCACGCCGCGCTGTGCTTTGACTGCCGCGGAATACCTTGCCTTTAAGAAAAACATGCATGTTCTTGTGGTGATGACCGATATGACAAACTACTGCGAGGCTCTGCGTGAAATTTCCACAACCCGCGGTGAGGTTCCGGGGCGCAAGGGATATCCGGGCTACCTCTATTCTGACCTTGCGGAATTGTACGAGCGGGCGGGAAAGGTCAAGGGCTCAACTGGTTCCATTACCCAGATTCCGATTCTGACCATGCCCAACGATGATATTTCGCACCCGATTCCTGACTTGACGGGCTACATCACGGAAGGGCAGATTGTTCTTGACCGCGAACTTTCGCAGAAGGGTGTCTATCCGCCGGTCGCAGGTTTGCCGTCACTTTCCCGCCTGATGAAGGACGGTATTGGCGAAGGCATGACCCGCGAAGACCATTCTGCGGTTTCCAGCCAGCTTTTTGCGGCCTACTCAAAGGTGAAGAATATCCGAAACCTTGCCGCAATCATCGGTGAGGAAGAACTGGGCGCGGAAGACAAGATGTACATGAAGTTTGGTGACGCGCTGGAAGGCGAGTTCTTTTCTCAGGGGGAAAGGGAAGACCGTTCCATTGCAGAAACGCTGGATTTGGGCTGGAAGTTGCTCAAAATGCTTCCCCGCGCTGATTTGACGCGCATTAAGCCCGAGTTGATTGAGAAATATCTTCCCAAGGATGCATAGTGGCAAAGTTAAATATTGCGCCGACAAAATCTAATCTTCTCGCCATAAAGGAACAACTTTCTGTTGCTACGGACGGCTATGACCTCTTGGAGCAGAAACGCGAAATCCTTGTTATGGACTTGATGCGCCTTGTAGATCAGGTGACGCTTTTGGAACGCGATATTGACAAAGCAATTAGCGAGGCGTACCCTGCGCTCAGGCAGATGCTAATGACGGTTGGCGGAGACAGAACTGAGCGGATTGCCCACGCGGTGAAGTATGACTATCGCATGAAGGAAAAATCGGTTACGGTTGGCGGAACGACATTCTCTTCGATTGACGTGGAACTTCCTCAGCAGCAGTTGTTTTATTCGTTCGGGGGAACATTTGCCGGTACGGATAAGGTGACGGTCTGTTTTTTCAAGTTGCTGAATCTTCTTACGCAGATGGCATCTATTCGGACGATTGTGTGGCGGCTTGCCAATGAGGTGAAGAAGACCCAGCGGCGTGTGAATGCGCTTGACAAAATGATTATCCCGCAGGACAAAGAAACAAAAATCTACATCGAAAGTGTGCTGGAAGAACGTGAGCGTGAGAATGTCTTCGTGCTAAAATCGCTCAAAAGCCGTAAAGTTGCGGAAAATAACGAGGTTGCCCAATGATAAAGCCGTTGTTTCAAAAAATTATTGTCGCGGTCAATGGGTCTGAACGTTCTGTCCATGCCGCAATGTATGGCATCATGATGGCAAAACAATTCAGATGCGACCTAAAGGCAGTCTATGTGGTTGATACGGCAACTATCCGCCAGCTGACCTTGACCAAATTCTTTGTGAGCGAAGAGGGCGCGGATTTTGAGACAAATCTGACCGAGGACGGGAACCGCTACCTGAATTATGTGATTTCGCTTGCGAAGCAGAAAGGCGTAAAAATCGAGACGGAATTGCGCAAAGGCTCAGTCTTTTCCGAAATCATCAAGGCGGCGGACGACTACAAGGCGAGCGCGATTCTTCTAGGCGGCAAGGAGCATGAAACCGCTTTTTCAGGAAACCGTGATACCATTTCTGCCACCAATGGCGACATCATCGCAAATGCCCGTTGCAACGTGTTGGTCGTCCGCGAACCCGACATTGAAAAACTGTTCAAGATTGCATAAATTCGCAAAATATCCTACAATAAAATACTTTGGAAGACTGTTACAAAATTCTGGGTGTGCGGCCGGGAGCTACTGCGGCGGAAATTCGGCGCGCGTACCGTGAAAAAGCCAAGCAACTGCATCCCGATGCCTCACGCAATGCCGAGACAACCAAGCATTTCCAGCGGCTGGTCAAGGCGTATGAGACGCTTTCCGATGCAAAGCAACGTTCGCTTTTTGACGAGGCGTTTTTTATGCGTCATCAGGCGAAGACGTATCGGTCTACCGATTCATTTGACTACCGCACGTGGCTTTTGGCGCGCACTGACGAGGAAAGCCGTTCAAAACTGATTTTTTTTGATTTGATGCACGGGCATGAGGACGAAGCGGTGGAAGAATTCAAGCGCATGAGCATGAACCACGCGGGATTCCGTCTGGCAAAATGGTTTACGCGCGAAGATTTTATGGACTATGGCTTTATCCTTGCCGAAGAACTGATTCTGCGTGATGAATACTACGATGCCTTTGTGCTTTTGGAGCAAATTATCCGCATGGAGCGCACGTTTGAATACTTCCGCCTGTTTTTTCCCGAGGTGATGGATTTGGCGCGCACTGTCCTAAAATACCGCATCGATGGAAAAATCAACGATGAACTTGCGCTGGACAGTTGGGAACGCGCGCTGGAACTGGGATTCGGCAAAAAGGACGATGCCTTCTTTCTGCGCAAAATGAGTTCTGCATACAGGCGGCTTGGCGATGAGCGAACCGCACGTATTTGTGACGAGGAAGCAGACCGACTGGGGTAACAAAGAAAGAACAAAAACTGGCAGGATGCTATTTTTTGTTCAGGAGATAGATATGATTCGCTTAAAAAATGAGAAGGAAATTGACGGCATACGAGAGTCTTGTCACGCGCTGGCAGATTTGTTTCGCGAGGTGATTCCGCAGGTTGAGCCGGGAATGAGTACCAAAGACATTGATGATTTGGTTGTAAAATTCATCAAAAAAATCGGAGGAAAGCCGGCATGGTATCGGGAGGATTTTCCGGGGGCGGCATGTGTGAGCGTAAACAACGAGGTGATTCACGGAGTGCCTTCAAAGCATAAAATTGTGCATGACGGCGATTTGGTTTCCTTGGATATAGGCATTGACTTGAACGGCTACATCAGCGATTCCACGCATACGGTCATGCTGGGAAACGTTAAGCCCATGTACCGAAAACTGGTTCAGGCAACGCGTGAAAGTCTTGTGGCGGGAATTGAAGCGTGCAGGGCTGGAAACCGCATCAAAGATATTGCGAACGCGGTGAATGATGTGGCGAATGGTCGCTATGGTTACGGCGTGGTGTACGAATATTGTGGTCATGGAGTGGGACTTGATGTGCATGAAGACCCCTCTGTGCCGAATGTATGGAACGGCGGTGCGAATCCGCGTATTCAGGCGGGAATGGTGCTGGCGATTGAGCCGATGATTAATCTTGGAACTGCCGATGTGGTGACCGACGAGAAGAATGGCTGGACGGTGCTGACCGCTGACGGCTCATGGAGTTGCCACGAGGAGCATACCGTTGCCGTTTTCAGAGACCATACAGAGATTCTGACGCTGTGTGACGATCTGCCCAAATGGTGCTGATGAACAAAAGATTTTTCTGCTTCCTATAACAAAATTTTATCGTCATTTTGTGCTGATTTTTGTAACCGAGGAGCCTCTTTTGATATTATCTTTATAGAAGAAAAGTGAGTTTTCAGCGTAAAAATTCACGGAGCAAATAGAAATTGGAGGCTTCCTTATGAAGATATGGGCAAAAAGAATTATAGGTATAGCGGCTGCGGGTGCATTTGCGTTTGCCGCTATTTCAATGTCTTGTGCAAAAACAAAAGTTTCTGGAACAGCGGACACGGCGTTTGCCGATACCACTCCTGCGGTTGCAATTCCTGCGGACAGTCTGCGGGTGATTGAGGCTCTGCAGAATTCATTCCGTTCAATTAGCGCGGGAGTCCTTCCTGCTGTCGTAGAAATTGACGTTACCGAAAAAAAAGAGGTAAAATCTTCTCCGTTTGACGATTTACCGTTCCGTTTTTTCTTCGGCTTGCCAGATGAGTCCGAGCGCGGAAAAGGAAAGACCCGCGAGTATGAATCAAAAGGCTTGGGAAGCGGTGTTATCGTGCGCAGGACGGGCGATACAGTGTATGTGCTGACAAACAATCACGTTGCGGGAAGTGCGACTGAAATTTCGGTCAAGTTGAACGACGGCCAGGAATTTACGGGCAAACTGGTCGGCGCGGATGAGAGGCAGGACATCGCGTTGGTTTCATTCGAGGCAAAAAAAGATTCTACCATTGTGGTGGCAACGCTCGGAGACAGCGACAAAGTTCAGACAGGCGACATCTGCCTTGCAATGGGCGCGCCTCTGGGTTACAGTCAGTCCGTTACACAGGGCATTATCAGTGCGACAGGACGGAGCGGAAACCAAATTGGCAATATGAACGACTTTATTCAGACGGATGCGGCAATCAATCAGGGCAATTCTGGTGGCGCGCTCGTGAATATTTACGGCGAAGTTATCGGCATCAACACGTGGATTGCAAGCCAGTCTGGTGGAAGCCAAGGATTGGGATTTGCGCTTCCGATTAACAGCGTAAAGAAAGCGATTGACGATTTTATTGCGAACGGAAAAATCACCTACGGCTGGCTGGGCGTCTCTCTGCTTGACGTGACGGGAGAATACAAGGATTCGCTGGGATTGAAGAATCAGAACGGTGCGTTTGCTTCTCAGGTGTTCATCGATTCTCCTGCGTATAAGGGCGGTATGCAGGCAGGTGACTTTATCATTGAGCTGAACGGCAAAAAGGTAAAGGGTCAGAATGAATTGGTTCGTGAGGTAGGTTATCTTCCCGCAAACGAAAATGCGACATTCAAAGTGATGCGTGGCGGCAAGGAAAAGACGATTGTCGTCAAGATTGAGGAACGCACCAAAGAAGTTTCGACTGACAACAGCAAACTTTGGCCGGGATTCATCGCCACTCCGCTTACCGACAAGGCGCGCGAAGAACTCAAATTGGAAGACAAAAAAGTGAAGGGCGTTCTTGTGTCGAACGTGCTGGAAAAATCTCCTGCGGCAGCCCTGCGTCTGCAAAACGGCGACATTGTGACTGCGGTAAACGATAAGCCCGTGACGAACGTGGCCGAATTCTATGATGCGCTGGATTTGACTAACAACAAGGAAATTTGGTTCGACATCTACAACGACGGACACACGATTACAACTGGTCACTACAAGGTTGGAAAGTAGCATCTGTCAGAGGGGGAGACTTTCCCCTCCCTCTTATGCTACTTCTTCAGTTGCGCCCGAATTGCTTCCAAAAGTTCGTCGTATTCGGTGAATGCGGGAAGGTCGGGGTAGTCCGCTTTGATTTTTTCGGTGGTGCGGAAAAGGAATCCTGCCTTGCTTGCCTGAATCATCGCCAAATCGTTGTAACTGTCGCCACTTGCGATTGTGTCATAGCCGATGGATTGCAATGCTTTTACGGTGGTCAACTTGCTGTCTTTGATGCGCATCTTAAAGCCCGTGATTTCTCCGCTGGGGGCAACAATAAGTTCATTGCAGAAAATGCTAGGAAGCCCAAGTTTTTTCATCAGTGGGGCGGCAAATTGCGTGAACGTGTCGGAAAGGATTATTGTCTGGCACTCGCTTCGGAGCGTGTCCAAAAATGCTTTTGCGCCAGGGAGCGGGTCAATTTTTGCTATTGTCGCCTGAATTTCTTTGAGACCCAGCCCGTGTTCTTTGAGGATGCCAAGCCGCCAGTTCATCAGCTTGTCGTAATCAGGCTCATCACGGGTGGTGCGTTTCAGTTCGGGAATGCCGCTTGCTTCGCTGAATGCAATCCAAATTTCAGGCACGAGAACGCCTTCAAGGTCAAGACAAGTAATATACATCGTAAACTCCTTCTTGCAGTGTAGCATATTGCGGGAAAATAAGGAACACGTACATTGAAAAAATCGGTGATAGGGAGTACAATAAATGCATTATGAGTTTACCGCGATTATCAGGAATTTTGTTGCATCCTACATCGTTGCCGTCAAGTTATGGCATTGGCACGCTGGGAAAGGCTGCGTTTTCGTTCGTTGATTTTTTGCAGAGGGCGCGTATCGGTTTGTGGCAGGTGCTGCCGCTTGGACCTACGGGATATGGAGATAGTCCGTATCAGTCGTTCTCCACGTTTGCGCTCAATCCTCTTTTGATTGATTTCGATGATTTGGTTCTGCGTGGATGGGCAAAGGAAGCGGAAGTTGCTCCGCCAAAATATATCAAGAATAAGGGTGACGTGGACTATGGCGCGGTGGTCTGGTGGAAGATGCCCGTGCTGGGAAACTGTGCCGATTATTTTTCTGCCAATGCGGGTGAGGCGGACAAGGCATCATATACCGAATTCTGCAAGAAGAACAAATTCTGGCTGGACGATTACGCTGCTTTTATGAGCATCAAAGCCGAACATGACCGAAAAGCCGCCGCCGAGAGCGAAAAAAAGGGAAAATTCGTCTCTGGAACATGGAACGTGTACTGGAAAAAAGATTTGGCTGGTCACGACAAGGCTGCAATCTCCGCGTGGAATAAGGCGCACAAGGCGGAAATTGAGCGGTACAAGGTGATTCAGTTTTTTGCGGCGGCGCAATGGAACGCAGTCAAATCCTATGCGAACGGCAAGGGAATCTCTGTCATCGGTGATATTCCGATTTTCGTTGCTCCCGACAGTGCGGATGTGTGGGCGAACCAAAGTCTGTTCCAGCTGAACAAGCGGGGCGTTCCAAAATGTGTGGCGGGTGTTCCGCCGGATTATTTTTCGGCGACGGGGCAACTGTGGGGAAATCCGCTCTACAACTGGTCGGCGATGAAGGCAGACGGCTACAAATGGTGGATTGCCCGAATAAAAAAACTGCTTGAACTGACCGATTACGTGCGCATTGACCATTTCCGCGGATTTGAGGCGTACTGGGCGGTTCCCTACGGAAATTCGACCGCGGAAAAAGGCGAATGGAAAAAAGGACCGGGGCGCGCGCTCTTTGACGCGATTAAAAAGGCTCTGGGTGATTTGCCGCTGATTGCCGAAGATTTGGGCGTGATTACTGACGGCGTGCGCGCGCTTCGTGACGGACTTAATTTACCCGGCATGAAAATCTTGCAGTTCGCCTTCGACGTGCAGGAACAGAAAAATGGCAATCTGACGAATGCATTTTTGCCTCACATGTATGACAAACCGTGCGTGGTCTACACGGGAACGCATGATAACGACACGACGCAGGGCTACTTGGATTCTATTGATGATGAACAGTTGACCTTGATTGCTTCATATATACAGGGTGAAACCGTAACGGCAGATGCGGCGAAAAAATTGCGGAAGAGCGGGGAACTGTTGCGTTCGCTTGTCAAGATTGCGTTTGCTTCTTCTGCGCAGTTTGCGGTAATTCCCATGCAGGACGTCTACCGCCTTGGAACTGCCGCCCGCATGAACATGCCCTCAACGAGCGGGAAGAATTGGTCATGGCGCATGACGGAATCGATGTTGACTGGCGAAAAGGCGGACAAAGCGGCAGAATGGCTGAGAGAATTATCATTGCTGTATGGACGGACAAAATGCTGAAAAAATTGGGGGAACTCTTTTTCGTGTTCTTTAAAATCGGTATTTGCACGTTTGGCGGTGGAATCGCCATGCTTCCGATTTTGGAGCGTGAACTTGCCCAAAAGCGCGGCTGGACGAATTCGGATGAACTGCTGGATTATTTTGCCATCGGGCAGTCTACGCCGGGCATTATTGCGGTGAACGTGGCGACTTTTATCGGCTACAAGCGCGCGAAGACGTTGGGCGGTGTTGTGGCGACGATGGGAATTGTCTGCCCGTCGCTGATTATCATTACGGTTATCGCCAAATTTATCAGCAATTTTTCTGACATTGCCTGGGTGCAGCGCGCGCTCAAGGGAATCAATGTTGCTGTCGCCGCACTTTTGACCTACGCCGTGATTAATTTTGCGAAAAAATCCGTTAAGTCTGCGCTGGGGGTCGCGCTTTTTTTGCTTTCGTTTGTGCTGATTTTTGTCTTTAAGGTCAGTACGATTTGGATTATCGTGGGAAGTTGCGTGTTCGGTGTGATTCTGGCGGCGGTGCGGGGAAATTTTAAGAGACAGCCTGTACAAGCCGCGCAATCAGCAGAATCTTCGGTACTGCCAGAAGCATCTGTGCAATCAGCGGAGTCTTCCTTGCAGGACAGGGAGAGCGCAAAATGACCGATTTGTTGCATTCGCTTTTGTGGAACGGCCCTGAACCGACGCTGTTTTTTTTGTTCTTCATTTTTTTCTACGTGGGGTTGGTGACGATTGGCGGAGGTCTTGTGGCGATTACGGTTATGCATCAAGTCCTGGTAGACCGATTTGCGCTCATTTCAAATGAATTGTTCTATAATATGGTCGCTATTTCTGAGTCAACGCCCGGTCCTATGGGAATCAACATGGCGACCTACATCGGAACGGAATTGTATGGTGCTGGCGGCGGTATCATCACCACGGCGGGGCAGGTGCTTCCCTCAATCATCTGCATTGTGCTGATAGCCAGATTCTTCGGAAAATTCTCTGAAAAAACGGGCGTAAAGGCGGCGTTCTCCACGTTGCGCCCTGCGGTCACTGGTGTGATTGCGGTTGCGGCGGCGCAGGTGTTCATTCTCGCACTTTTGCAACTGCCTCAGTCGGTCGGAAGCCTTGCCGCTCTGGAAACGTGGCGAAACTTAAGCGTTGGAATCCGCATTCCTAATCTGATTTTTTACCTTGCGGGCTGTGCCGTGCTGTTCAAGACAAAAGTGCATCCGCTGTTTGTCGTGATTGCGGGCGCGGTGTTCGGCGTGATTTTCTGCTGAAAAGCGTTCTTGTTTTTCTGCGCTTTGAAACGGAAAGTTTTCCAAAACCGCAAAAAAAGGCTGTCCTTTGGTGAAGTTCTATCACCTTTTAGGACAGCCCGTTTTGTTTAGCAAAAAATCTTAGTTCTTGCTGTTTGCGCTGAAATATTTCTCGTAGGCTTCGTTCATTTTTGCTTCGGTGAACGCGGCGGTAGAATCACGGTTAAATTCGGTGACGGTTTCGTTGAGTGTGGGAACAATCGCGTTGTAGGGAAGGTACATCAGCACGTAAACGGAGCCGTCTTTGTCCTCAAAATAGTCCACCTGCTGAGAGCCTTGCATCATGGTGTCGGTGCGCTGCATTGCGTTGTCAATCATGCCGGTGAGCGACTGGCGGTTCTTTTCGTCGCCGGTGTCGTCAACGTAGGTCTGCAATGCGGACTGGACTTCCACTTTGAGAGTGCGCGCCATTTCGGTGCGGGCTTCTGCGCGTGCCATTTTGAGCGAATTGTTTTTGTTTGACATTTTGCCTGAGCCGACCGCATACAGTCCTGTCTCATCGCGTCTGCCTTCGTAGACCCATGCGGGAACTCCATCGCGTTCTGCCTGAACGGATGCCGATGTGGGCTGTGCTTCTGCCGCCTTTTCATCTGAGCCGCAGCTTGCAAAAAGTGTTGCCGCGAAAACGACCGCAAGAATGCCGAGTGTCTTTTTCATTTTTATGCCTCCATAAGCCTTCTGAAAAATCAGATACCGTAATGATAGCACACTTTCCGTTGTTTGTCTTTAGGTGTACCATAACATAAAACAGTCCTCCCCGCAGTGCGTTACAAGCGCGGAGAAAAAATCTCTTTGCCCTGACTGGCACGGTTGTGCTTTTCTTTTTTGTGAAAATTCGGTATCTTAGAAGCAGGTACTCGTTATGGAACTGAAATCGCTTTACCGTGAAATTTTGAATGAGCATAATATCAATCCTGCGCATAAAAAAGAGATGTCCGCGCCGACGCATACGTTGCAGGGCGTGAATCCCAGTTGCGGAGACAACATCACGCTATTTTTGAAGACTGAGGGCGGAAAAATCGCTGACGGCTCTTTTACGGGGAGCGGGTGCGCAATTTCGCAGGCTTCGGTGGATATGATGCTGGATTTGATTATCGGCAGGGAAGAATCCGAGGCGTTGCGTCTTGCGGATACTTTTATGGCGATGATTCAGGGAACGGCCACACAGGAGCAGATTGAGGAACTTGACGAAGCCGGTGCATTGCAGGATATTTCCCACATGCCTGCGCGGGTAAAATGTGCCGTTCTTGGCTGGCGAACGATGGGTCAGATGCTGCGGAATGGCGAATCAGCCGCAAGTGGAACTGTTCCTCATTGCACGACGGACTAAGGCGGATGCGCCCATAAGATTACAAAAAATCTGTATAGACTAAAACCATATCGCGTGGTACACTGAACATGATGTGACGGCTCAATCTGTGTGCCGTCCGCAAGAGGAAAATATGTCAAAACTTTTCATGCCAAAAGACTACAAGCCGATTTTAAATACCAAAGAGACTGAACATGCCATCGTGATGATTAAGGATTTTTTCCAGACCGCGCTGGCAACCGAACTGAATTTGCGCCGCGTGACGGCTCCGCTTTTTTTGCCTGCGGGAACGGGTTTTAACGATGATTTGAACGGCGTTGAAGTGCCGGTGAATTTTAACGTAAAGGACATGGGCGGCACAAAACTGGAAATCGTGCAGTCACTGGCAAAATGGAAGCGCGTAAAGGTGACGGAACTGGCTCTGATGCCTGATTTTGGCATTTACACGGACATGAACGCAATCCGCCCGGACGAGGAACTGGACAACACACATTCGCTGTACGTTGACCAGTGGGACTGGGAGATGTGCATTGACGAGAACGACCGCACGGTGATGCACCTGAAGGAAATCGTTGAAAAAATCTACCGCTGCCTGAAGCGCACCGAATTCTATATTTATGACCATTACGAGAACATCAAGCCGTTTTTGCCGCAGAAAATCACATTCGTTTTTGCGGACGACTTGCAGCAGAAATATCCCGACCTTACGCCAAAAGAGCGCGAGAACAAAATCTGCCAGCAGTATGGCGCGGTGTTTTTGATTGGCATTGGCGGGAAACTGCCCGACGGCTCAATCCACGATGGGCGCGCTCCCGACTACGACGACTGGATTTCGGAAACCGGCGATGGTCACCGTGGACTGAACGGCGATTTGCTCGTGTGGAATCCCGTGCTGCAGAGCGCGTTTGAGATTTCTTCGATGGGCATCCGAGTTACTGCGGAGTCTCTTAAGGCGCAGCTGGAGGAACGGGGCTGCCCGGAGCGCGCTTCGCTCAAATTCCATTCCATGCTGCTGAACGGCAAACTGAGCCTGACGATGGGTGGCGGTATCGGACAGAGCCGTTTGTGCATGTTCTTCTTGCGCAAAGCCCATATCGGCGAAACACAGGTCAGCACCTGGTCCGAAGACATGAAAAAACAGTGCGCAGAAGCGGGAATCGCGCTTTTGTAAGGAATGTAAGATATACATAGTAAGGAGTGATTATGAAAGCCTATACACTTGTATCACCCTCGCTATTCGTTTTAGTTAGGCTGATTGCTGGCCTTACCGCCTCCTTGCTCTTATTCTCTTGTACATACGAAGGCGATGTGACCGAAATCACCCAGATTGTCTACAGGGATGCAGAAGAAGAATCCGATGACTTTGTTTCCGCGAGCCTGCCGTATTTCCAGGAAAGCGAGATACCGAGTGCCGCATTTCATGCGCGCTTTTATGGCGGCGACCGCTTTGTGCCGTATGTGCCGGTACGATATTATCTTGAAAACTATTCGGCTTTTGCGATTGAAAGCACTTCATACTCGGACGGCAAGTACAAGTATCTGAACAGATATGGCGGAAAAGATTTCCCGCTCATCGTGGACGTAAGGAACGATACAATATACTGTCCCGAATGGGCAGGCTATTGTATCCGTACGAACAAAGAGTTGCTGGAGGCAGACAGTATATACGACAAAATGCTGAAAATCCTGAAATTCTTTAAGGGGCAGAAGGCGCAGACCTTTGAACTTGCGAAATACGGCATGAAAATCTACGGCGGCACAGACGACGCATACATCCCGCTGTGCGTAATGAACCAGCTTTTTTCCTGTCCGTTCAATATACGATTTGTATACAATGGCAACGGGGTGTACTATATCAATCCTTACGCAGACCGTTTCTATGGCTCTTTCAGCGAAAGTTCCTGGTATAAAAACGATGATGGCTCGGTTGCGGAGCGTCCTGCCGAACTTGCGGAACTTTCTTACAATATGCTGCGCTTTACCCACGACTACCTGTACGGACAGCCAGGCTATTACGGCTTTGCGGACGACGGCTCAGGCTATGCCGACCAGACAATCGTTCAGGCGGCAGACAAACTTGACTTTGACACGCTCCTTAAAAACTACGACCCCCAGACACGGGATTTGCTCACATCCTCATCATATCTTGACTACATGAAAGGATTGGAAAGGCTTGCCGGCTATACATACGGCGATTTACATACTGGAGTAGACTGGAATTGCATCCCGAAGGTTTATTTGCCGGAGCAGTGGGATGAACTGGTTGCATTTTCCGAAGCCACTTATAGTGGAAAAACGAAGGCAATCTTCGCTTTGGACGATGTTTTGCCGCCAAAAAGGATTGCATCTGGCAAGGCAACGGCTTCCGAAGATGTCAAAAACGGTAATCCCGTGGCTTTAGAAGTGCTTTCGGGCGGAAAAACTGCCGTCATCCGCTTTGACGAATTTACATGGAAGGAATGGGAATGGCTTTCCTATTATGGCAAGAATATTCCCTCAAATCCTGACCCCGAAACCGTTGACATTCCCGATGACACGATGAGTTTTTTCTACAGGACGTTTTACACCATTTTGAATGACAGCGATTATGCTGATGTAGAGAATGTCATTATAGACCTTTCATGCAACGTAGGCGGTGCCACGCAATCTTGTCGGAACGCATTGGGCTATCTGATTGGTGGTGGCGCATACAGATTTTACGACGCGCACACAGACACGATGTATGTTGAGTATACCACCTGCGACCTGAACCTTGACGGAAATTGCGATGATGCCGACTTTGCATACCACGCGCGGCTCGTCACTCCCAAAGGCGAGGCGTACACTGACGAAAACGGCGACGAACACACCGACGGACGCGGGCTTCATTTTGCAGTTCTTACCAGCCGCAGTTCATTTTCGTGCGCAAATATATTTCCAACCATCTGCGCTGATGCTGGAATTCCCATTATAGGCGAGCCTTCCGGCGGAGGAACTTGTTTTGTCTACTGGGCGATTACGGCGGACGGTTTCCCGTACCAGTATTCGGGGAACACGCGCCTGGCCCGCGAGGACGGCTCGACTGTAGAAAACGGCGTACCCGTCACCAAACCGCTGACCTACGACCAGTTCTACGACGATGCCGCACTGCAGGCGGTCATGGACGAGCTTATCAGCGAAGGGTATTACGACAAGTAGCATACGGGACTGTCTGATAAGTTCAAATTGTGGCGAATTTTTTGGGGCGGTCGTTTTTTTGTCGGTGGGGAAAATGTTACAAACGGTCACAAGCGCATTGACATTTTGCAGGAATGTGATATAGTTAAAAAGAAAGGGCGAGTTTTGTATAGCGGAACTTGATGTTTGCCCAAAGGGTAAACGAGAGCACCCGCGACAAGCGTCTTGCCCCGCTCAAGGATTTTAGTCTAACATTCCGTCAGACTTCGCCCACTCTGGGGTTCAGACAGGGTGGGCTATTTTTTACTCGCTTTCCTTTTTTCCGTCTACGGAGAAGGCTCTGAATAATGTCTACGACAAGTTTTAAGATGGCGATAACCACCATTATTATCTCGTGCTGACTCATAGCAGCCTCCCAAATCGAATAATCCAGCCTTGCGACTGGTCGAGTTCGGGGGCAATCCGCCCATGACACGGGTGCATAGATAGTATACTATATTTATATAATCGTTACAAGTGTATATACAAACTGCAAAAATCGTAAGCAAAACATAAAAATGAATACCTCTGTGTCCTATCTTTGTGCATCTCTGTTTATCTGTATCTAAAACTGATTTCCATGGGGTGGCTGTTTTTTATATTGTAGTGAAAATAGAAACTATGATATACTATCAGCATGTGGTTGTGAAAATGCCAAAGGCTTTTTTTACTCGTGCGGAGAAATGCAAACTATGCCGGATACCATCCATCTTTCATCACAGGAACTGGAATCGTCTCTTTCCACTCTCGTTGAACGTGGCGTGACGGAATTTACCTTGCAGGACGAGGTAATTCTTTCGCACAAGGGGCGGCTGCTCCATTTTCTACAGGCCTTTGCCGAACGCGCGCCCGATGTATTTCTTACGCTTCCCATTGATGCCGCCGTGCTGGACATGGACATTGCCAAGGCAGCGGGAAACCTGTTCTGTTCTCTGGAGATTCCGCTTGCGGGAACGGCGAAGGGCGGCGCATATCTCTTTGACAAAAAATTCTACGCAAAACGGGCGGCGATGCTCAACACGATGGGGCTGGTGTTCGGCTTTACGATGGATTTTGCGTGTGCGGCAGGCGACAGCGTAAAGGCATTCCGTGACAGGCTGGACTTTGCCGTGTCGCTCTATCCGAACCACATTGATTTTCCGCAGCTGGAAAACAACTGCGATGCGCCCGCAAAACCGAGCGCGACCTTTTCCACGCAGGACATTCGGAGCGTAAAAGAAACGGCTTTTGCCTGCCAAGTCTTTTATTCGGCGGGGCGCGCGGTCACGTGGTTCTCTTCTATACTAAGCACGCTCAAAATGAACGCCTCCACATTCTTCCGTGACTTTGCCGAATGGCAGCGGGTGAACAACTGCGGTTTTTCTTTCGGCTGGAAACTCGACACAGCAAGACACACCGAAATTGAGCGGATGCAACTTTCGTTCTTGCAGTTCAAACTGGAAGAAAAGAACAAGGCGGCGCTTTTTCCCGTAGCAAGCGACATTGTGCGTCTGAACGGTGCGCTTAGCCGCTGTTACGGCGAAGACGAGGAGTCCACGATTGACCTGAACTACAACCCCGATGACCTGCTCAGCCCCGCCAGTCTGAACATTGCGGCCTTTGCCGAAAACGCATTTATCGAATCATGTCGCGTACATATTTTTGCCGACAGCGACGGCGTAACGTATCGGCTGGTGCAGTAAGGCATTCACCCACATTTTTGCATTCAATCCCGAATTATTGAAATTTCCTCAAATATTTTATATTTTTTTCTTGACGATTTCCCCTTGATGTTATTATTTTACATATATATAGAAAAACTTTTTTAGGACAAAGTAATGTTTGGAAAGGAAAAGGAAGAAAAGCAGAAAGACGAAAAGGCAGAGGCTCAGAACGAGACGGACGCTCAGACTACGGAAGAATCCGAGGATAAGACTGAGGCGGAAGCGGAATCAGCCGAAGCAAAAACGTCTGATGACCAAAATGCTGACGGAGCGGAAAAAACAGAGGACGCGGACAGCAAAGAAAATGCAGACACGCCCGAAGCAAAAATCGCCGCGCTTGAAAAAGAGAATGCTGACCTTAAAGACCAGCTCTTGCGTCGGGCGGCAGACTTTGACAACTACCGCAAGCGTATGTTGCAGGAAAAACAGGATGCGTTCGACTATGGCAACGCAAATCTGCTGAAAGACCTGCTTGACAGCCTTGACAACTTTGACCGCACGTTGGAAGCGGCTTCAACGGCAACCGATGTAAAGTCAATCGTAGACGGCATCAAGATGGTCAACAAGAACTTGGTGAACATGCTGGAGAGCAAATACAACCTGTCGTCATTCGGAAAAGAGGGCGATGAGTTTGACCCGGACATTCATGAGGCCATCGGTATGCAGGAAGGAAAGGTCAAGAAGGAACAGCTTGCCGCCGTGTACTTAAAAGGCTACAAACTGAAGGACAAGGTTATCCGCCACGCAAAAGTCATGGTGGTAAAACCTGCTGAATAAAAAAGAGAAACTATATAGGAGACAAATAAAATGGGAAAGATTATTGGTATTGACTTGGGAACGACAAACTCTTGTGTTTCTGTTATGGAAAACGGCGAGCCGGTCGTCATTCAGAACTCTGAAGGCGGACGCACTACACCGTCCATCGTTGGTTTTACTGCAAAAGGTGAGCGCATTGTGGGTCTTCCCGCAAAGAACCAGATGGTTACAAACCCCAAGAACACAGTGTATTCAGTAAAGCGTCTGATTGGTCACCGCTTTAGCGAACTGCAGGGCGAAGCGACAAAACTGCCCTACACCGTAAAAGACCACGGTCAGGACGTGCGCGTTGAAGTACAGGAAGGCGGACAGAACAAAGAGTTCAGTCCCCAGGAAATTTCTGCTTTCATTCTGCAGAAGATGAAGAAGACTGCAGAGGACTATCTTGGACAGCCTGTTACCGAAGCGGTCATCACTGTTCCGGCATACTTTAACGACTCTCAGCGTCAGGCAACTAAGGACGCGGGAAAAATCGCAGGCCTTGACGTAAAGCGCATCATCAACGAGCCGACAGCCGCCGCTCTGGCATTCGGTTTTAAGAAAGACCAAAAAGAAAAGACAATCGCCGTCTATGACTTGGGTGGCGGTACATTCGATATTTCTATTCTTGAACTTGCTGACGGCGTGTTCGAGGTAAAGTCAACCAACGGCGACACGCACCTTGGCGGCGACGACTGGGATCGCGCAATCGTAAACTGGTTGATTGCAGGCTTCAAGGCAGACACAGGCATTGATTTGAGCAAGGACTCAATGGCTATGCAGCGTCTGCGCGAGGCGGCTGAAAACGCAAAGATTTCTCTTTCAAACCAGACAAGCGTTGACATCAACCTGCCCTTTATCACGGCTGACGCAACTGGTCCTAAGCACTTGCAGAAGTCTCTGACCCGCGCTGAATTTGAGAAGATGACAGACGACCTTTTTGAGCGCACAAAAGAGCCCTGCCGCAAGGCTATGGCAGACGCAGAAATCACTGCGGACAAAATTGACGAAGTTCTGCTGGTTGGCGGTTCAAGCCGCATGCCCAAGGTGCAGGAAATCGTTAAGGAAATCTTTGGCAAGGAAGGCTCAAAGGGCGTAAACCCGGACGAGGCGGTTGCAGTTGGTGCGGCTGTTCAGGGCGGCGTTCTGCAGGGCGATGTAAAGGACGTTCTCTTGCTGGACGTTACCCCGCTTTCTCTGGGTATTGAAACCATGGGTGGCGTATTCACCAAACTTATTCCCCGCAACACGACAATTCCGACCAAGAAGAGCCAGATTTTCTCTACGGCGGCGGATGGTCAGACAGCAGTTTCAATCCACGTCTTGCAGGGTGAGCGCGAAATGGCAAGCCAGAACCGCACACTGGGTAACTTTGATCTGGTTGGTATTCCGGCCGCTCCCCGTGGCGTTCCGCAGATTGAAGTCACCTTTGACATCGATGCAAACGGTATCGTCCACGTATCTGCAAAGGACTTGGGAACTGGCAAGGAACAGCACATTCAGATTACTTCTTCAAGCGGTCTCTCCGATGCGGAAATCGAGCGCATGGTAAAGGATGCCGAAGCGAACGCAGAAGCGGACAAGAAACAGCGTGAGGCAATCGATGTGCGCAACGAGGCCGACAGCCTGATTTATGCGACCGAAAAGAGTATCAAGGAATTGGGCGACAAAGTGAGCGCAGCTGACAAGCAGGCTATCGAGGACGCAACCGCAGCCTTGAAGAAAGCAATGCAAGGAAACGACACTGACGACATCAAGGCAAAGACAGAGGCTCTGAAGAACGCTTCTTACAAGATTGCCGAAGAAGTCTACAAACAGCAGGGCGCACAGGCTGGAGCCGCTGGTGCAGAAGGCACGGCAAATGCAGACGCAGGAAACACCAATGCCGACGCAGGCTCTGACGCAAACAAATCAGGCTTTGACAAAGGCAAGGCCGATGATGTAGACTATGAAGTACACGACAACTAAGTGAGATTGCATAGTTCTGAAAAGAACAAAATATGTAAAACTGCGTGGAAGCAGGTTCCGACATCGAACACACTTTGAAGAGCGTAGCGTCCCCGTAGGGGCTTCAGCGTGTGTTCGTATGGCGGGTTCTGCTGGAAGCGCAGTTTTTGATGTACATTGATATATTCAAACGGTGAAATCGAATATGGCGAAAAGAGATTATTACGAAGTTCTGGGAATCCAAAAGGGCGCGGATAAAGATGAAATCAAAAAAGCGTACCGCAAGCTGGCGATAAAGTACCACCCCGACCGAAACCCAGGCGACAAGGAAGCGGAAGAAAAATTCAAGGAAGCGACAGAGGCATACGAAATCCTTTCTGATGACCAGAAGCGACCAATCTACGACCAGTACGGTTTCGCCGGTTTGGATGGCATGGGCGGAATGGGTGGTGGCGGTGGCGCGCAGTACAGCCATGCGTTCCACGATTTCGCCGACATTTTTGGCAGCATGGGCGGCGGAGGTGGCGGCGGCTTCGGAGATATTTTTGAGAATATCTTCGGTGGCGGCGGTCGTTCCCGTTCGCGCTCCGCAACTGACCCGATGCAAGGTCAAAGTCTTCGCTATGATTTGAACATTTCTTTCAAGGATGCGGTGTACGGAACAAAAGCGGAGATTAAATTCCAGCACAATGAGACTTGTTCTGCCTGTAACGGAACGGGCGGAGCGAAAGGCTCAAAGCGAAGAACATGTTCTGCGTGTGGTGGCACAGGTCAAGTACGCAGAAGCGCGGGTTTTTTTGCCGTTCAGCAGACATGTCCAACGTGCCGTGGCGCAGGAACGGTGATTGATAAGCCGTGTTCCACCTGTCATGGCGCAGGCGTTGAAGAAAAAAGCAAGCGCATGACGCTTACGATTCCCGCAGGTGTAGACGATGGCAGACGCATTACCGTGCCGCATCAGGGCGATGCGGGAAAGAACGGCGGCGCGGCGGGCGATTTGATTGTCGTTCTTCACGTTGAGCCGCATGAATATTTTGAGCGCGACGGACAGGATTTGTACTGCGCAGTTCCCGTAACGATTGCACAGGCGGCTTTGGGCGAGACAATTTTCATCACTTCGCTTGACGGAAAGAAAATCGAATTCAAAATTCCAGAGGGTACGACCAACGGAAAACTGTACCGCATCAAAGGTGAGGGAATTCCGTATTCGGGAAGAAGCGGAAAAGGCGATTTGTACGTCAAAATCATCGTGCAGACTCCGACGCATCTTTCCAGCGCGCAGAAAAAATTGCTGCAAGAATATGCAGAACTTGAACGGGCGACAACGTCTCCCAGTTGTATTCCGCTTGCTTCTCTGCGCTGATGAACGTTTTTTCGTCCGAACTGGAACAATACGTTGCGCCCGACTGCGACAGACTTGCGTTCTTGCAGGACTATCTTGCGCGGCGTGACGTGCAGACATCGGTTGTTCCTGTAAACGGACGGAAGCATCTCTATGTCAATTTCCCGACGGGCGCATACAATCCTTCTTTTAAAATCAAAACAATTATCACACATTACGACCGTGTTCCGAACAGCCCTGGGGCAAATGACAACAGTGTGTGCGATTTGGCAGTGGCTGATTTTGCCGTGCGGTTGAGACAACGTTTCTTGCGGGGCGGTACGCATAACGTGCGCATTTTTTTTACCGATGGCGAGGAATTAGGGGAAAACGGCGTGGCGGAGCAGGGGGCGTTCGGCTTGGCAGAATTGTTCCGCAAACTGGGTATTACCAAAGATGACGTGTATGTGTTCGATGCGTGTGGTCGGGGAACAGTGCCGGTTCTTGCTCAGGCGGGTTTGGACGCAAAGGTGAGCGGCTCATTCAAAAAACAATTTTTCAGTTTGTACGAGCGGACGCAGAAACTTTTGCGCGAAGTAAGTCCGCAGTCGTGGATGACGCTTCCTGTGCCGTACAGTGACAATGCGGGTTTTCTTGCATGCGGGATTCCTGCGGTGGCGATTACGTTTCTTCCCGCTGACGAGGCGACCGATTATGCCCGCGAATTGATGCGCGACAAAACTCTTGAGAAAGTGGTGATGAATTGTGACCGCGCAGACAGTTCCGATATGCCATATCATTTTGAGTACGTGGAAAAAATGCCCAGGACATGGCGGCTTTTTCACACCGAATACGATAATTTGCTCAGTCTGACGGCAGAAAGTCAGCCTCTCCTTGCGAAAATACTGGACGCGCTGGGGAACGCCCGTTTCTTGGCGTAGCGTGTTATCCCTCAAAATCCATAAAATTCCGCAAAAAAACCGCAAAAAAACGCAAAATAAAAAACTTGCTTTTCCGCGGAAATGGTTTATACTAAAAGTATCCTTAATGTGTTCCGTAGGAGGAATTATGAAAAAGACGTTGCTGGTTGTGGCTGTTGTAACGATGGCGGCTGCGCTGTTTGTGGGGTGCAAGAAGAAGGAAACTGTTGCTGTTGCTGAGGATTGGAAACCGAATGGCACGGTGACGATGATTGTCGCATATAAGGCTGGTTCGGGTACGGACAATACTGCCCGCGTGCTGACTTCGTATGCTGAAAAATATGTGGGTCAGACGCTGGTGATTGATAACAAGGAAGGCGGTTCTGGCTCTATTGGATGGACTGCGCTCGCAAAGGCAAAGCCCGACGGCTTGACGCTTGGATTCATCAATTTGCCGACATTCTGTTCAAATATTATCGACCATCTTGGCTCATACACGGTGGAATCTATCGAGCCGATTGCGAATCACGTTATTGAGACCTCTGTTGTTCTGGTGAGCGCAAAGAGCCCGTTCAACACGCTGAAGGAACTTGTTGACTACGCGAAGGCAAATCCCGGAAAATTGAAGGCATCTACCAACGGAAACAAGGCCTCAAATCACATCGGCGCGCAGTTGCTTGCTCATTCTGCAAAATTTGAATATACGGCGATTCCTTACGGCGGAACGGCAGACCAGCTGCTTGCTCTGCGTCAGGGTGAGGTTGACTTTTCTGTGGCGAAGGTTGCTGACTTTACGGCATTTGCTTCTGAACTGAAAGTTTTGGGAACGTATGACACCAAGCGCATTCCTGAATATCCCGATGCTCCGACGCTGGGCGAACTGGGATTCTATCCGTACTGGTATGGCTCTGCCCGCTGTATCGTCGCTCCTGCTGGTACGCCCAAGGCAGTCATCAATTTTTATGCGAAAGCATTCAGGTCTGCTATGCAAGATGCTGACTACATTGCCGCCGGCGAAAAAGCGCACATGACCACGGAATTTATGTCTCCCGAAGATACGGGCGATTTGATTAAGCAGCAGTACAATTTCTGCGCGAATACGCTGACTGAAATTTTTAACTGATGGTCATTCTTTCGCCTTAGTTGATTTTCACTGTAACTGTCATTCCCGCGCTTGACGCGGGAATCTTTTGTAAAAGGAGTTAGGATAAAAACCGTCTGAAATAGCACCGGCTTTTTATCTGACAAGTTTGCATCGCAAACTTGCTTATTTACTGCCACTTCTCATTTCATTGCGAAGTGGCTTAAAAAGTCAATCGATTGTCGAAACAATCTTCTTGGCTTTTTATGGGAGTTCGTATGAAAAAAACTGATGTCGGGATTGTGGTGTTCATGTACGGCGTGTGCGTCTGGTTTCTGCTGATGAACCGAAGTCTGCCTGCCGACGCGCAGATTTATCCCAAGTTCATCATCGCGGTGCTGGGCGGCTTGACTACGCTCTACCTGATAAAAATGCTGATTTCTGCAAAAAAAGAGGGTGTGACGAACGGTTTTTCCGAATTGTTCAAGGGCTTTTTGCCGCGCCAGTTTTTTCCGATTCTTGGGCTGGCAATCGGCTATCTTGCCGCGTTGTATTTGATTGGATTTTATCCCGCGTCGATTATCTTTATGATTCTGTTGCTGTGGTTTATGAATATCAAACCGCTTACGATTGGCATTACCACGGTGGCGATTATGCTTTTGGTGTTCGTTACGTTCAATGTGGTGCTGAAAGTCAGTCTTTTAAAAGGGCTGGTTTTTGACTTGCTGTTCTAGGAGGATCGTATGTTGCAGACTTTGTCTTTAATGGGAGCGGGCTTTGTAAATGCGCTTTCTCCGATGAATCTTTTGGCGATGGCGTTGAGTACCGCGCTGGGGATTGTAATTGGCTGTCTTCCGGGGCTTTCCGCCGCGATGGGGGTCGCGCTTCTTCTGCCGATGACGTTCTCCATGCCCGCCTCTACAGGACTGATTGTGCTGGGCGGCATTTACTGCGGTGCGATTTTTGGAGGCTCAATCTCGGCGATTCTGATTCATACCCCGGGAACTCCTGCTTCCGCCGCGACTGCGCTTGACGGCTACGAACTGACCAAGCAGGGAAAGGCGGGAAAGGCACTTGCGGTGTCGTGCTTTTCTTCGTTTTGCGGCGGACTTTTGAGTTGTATCTCACTCTATTTTTTCGCGCCGATTTTGGCACAGCTGGCAATGAAGTTCAAGCAGCCTGAATATTTTTGGCTTTCAATTTTCGGTCTGACGATTATTGCAGGCGTTTCAACCAAGAGTATGCTCAAAGGACTGATGAGCGGTGCGCTGGGATTGCTGATTTCTACCATAGGAATGGATCCGATTAACGGCGTGCCACGATTTATGTTCGGACAGGATTCGCTCTACGAGGGAATTAACGTCACCTGTGCCCTTATCGGTCTTTTCTCCATGTCGCAGGCACTGATTCTTGCGGAAAAGGCGATTGTCAGGCGACAGGAAGCGACCAAAGTGAAGGACAAGATGGTTCTGACTGGCAGTGAAGTAAAACGCATCACGCCGACGATTCTGCGCGGATGGATTATCGGAAACATCATCGGTATTTTGCCGGGAGCGGGCGCATCCATCGCCTGTTTTATGAGTTACAACACGAACAAGCAGCTTTCCAAGCATCCGGAAGAATTCGGCAAAGGCTCAATCGAAGGAGTTGCGGCAAGCGAGGCGGCGAACAATGCGGTTACGGGCGGCTCTCTTATTCCGATGCTCACGCTGGGCATTCCAGGCGAGTCGGTGACGGCGATTCTGATGGGCGGACTGATTATTCAGGGATTACAACCGGGCGCGGATTTGTTCACGAAGTATGCGCCGATGACCTACACGTTCTTTGCGGGTTTCGTTCTGGTTCAGTTCTTTATGCTGGGAATCGGTCTTTTGGGCTGCAAAGGATTTGCAAAAATCGCAAAACTTTCTGACGCGATTTTGATTCCGTGCATTATCGTCCTCTGCATTGTCGGCTCGTTTGCAATCAGAAAAATTTACGCCGATGTGGTGATTATGATGATTTTCGGCATTTTGGGCTACCTTGTGCGAAAATTTGAGCTGAACAATGCGGCAATTGTTCTTGCGCTGATTTTAGGACCGCTCGGGGAAAAAGGTCTGCGCCGTTCGCTTTTGCTTTCTGGTGGAAGCCCTGCGATTTTCTTCTCTTCTCCTGTCTGCTGGGTTCTGATTGCGCTTTGTGTTTTCGGTGTTCTGAGTCCGCTTCTGATGAACAAATTGGAAAAGAAGATGAGCGGTGGCGGAACGGTGAGCGATTTGGAGTGACTTCGGGAAGATTCCCAAACAACTTCGGAATGACGTTTTGAAACTGAATTAAGGGAAAAAAAGATGAACAACAAATATATTCGCATTGCGCTTCTTGGTGCGCTGATTGTACTTGCAGGGCTTTCGTTCTTAAAAAAAACGAAGGACGGCACATCTGAGTCTGTTTCCGTTGCGCAATCTGTCGTTACCCAAGCCGTGCAGAACGCGCTTACGGTCACCGAAAACGGCGAATATGACGGAAAGGACGAGGTTGCGCTGTACATTCACACGTTCAGCCATTTGCCCGCGAATTACATTACCAAAAAAGAGGCGCAGACATTGGGCTGGACGGGTGGCGGCTTGGAAAAATATGCGGCTGGGAAGAGCATCGGCGGCGACACGTTCGGAAACCGCGAGGGAAATCTTCCCAAGGAAAAAGGCCGCCGCTACACCGAATGTGACATTGACACGCGAGGAAAAAAATCGCGCGGCGCAAAGCGAATTGTGTTTTCTAACGACGGGCTAATTTATTACACCGCCGACCACTACGAGCATTTTGATTTGCTGTACGACAAGCAGGGCAAAGTTACCGTGCAGGGGAAAAACTGATGCAATTTACGGTTGATTTGAGCCGCGTCCGAACCAAAACGGGATTACACCGCGTCCTAATCAAAACGCTTCCATTCCCCGCGCATTACGGAAAAAATCTGGACGCGCTTTATGACGTGCTGACCGAGCCACATGACGAATGGGAAATCAGGTTCGTAGGCACGGAACAGGCGCGGACGCGTTTGGGCGACTATTTTGATTCATTCTGGCAGACGCTTTCTGACGCAAAAGATGATGGCGCGGCGATACGATGCAATAAATAACCTCATTGTCATTCATGACGGATTTCTTTATAATAGAAAAAATGTTTTTTTGCCGTGGGAAAACTTCGGCTCTGTGAGGAAATATGCTTACACTGAAATTTGGTGGCACTTCCATGGGAAATGCCCGTAGAATCCTTGATTCCGTAGAGATTATGATAAGCCGTGCCAAGGACGAGCGCATAAGCGTGATTGTGTCTGCCGTGGCGGGCGTGTCAAACAGTTTGCAGGCGGCGATTGACGGCTGTGTTGCGGGAACGGGAAGACCGACCGAATATGTAGATTCCCTCAGAAAAATCCACGAAGAAATTTGCAATGAGATTCATGCCAATGTGAAGGGCTTTATTGCGGACGATGTTATGAAAAAAATAGAGCCGCATTTTGTTGAGCTGGAAAAACTTTTGAACGGCGTGGCGACTTTTGGCGAATGTCCGACTTCAATTCATTGCCGCATTATGGGCATGGGCGAGTTGTGCTGTGTGCCGATTGTGAACGCAATTTTGATTGCAAAAAAACAGCGCGTGCTTTTGCTTGACAGCCGTAAATTTATTTTTACCACAGGCGACCAAAAAGAAGGAGAACCTGACTATACTCGTACTGCCGAAGCATTGGGCGCATACCGGGACGGAGTGGAGAAAGACCAGCCGCAAATTCTTTTGTTCCCCGGATTCATCTGCTCATGGCGGAAACATACCGAAGACAAGGACATGATGGGCTTGCTCGGCAGAAACGGCTCTGATTTTAGCGCGGCGATTATTGCGGCGGGACTTGGCGCAAAAAAAGTTGAGTTCTGGACGGATGTGGACGGCATTTATACCGCAGACCCGCGCATTGTTCCCGATGCGATTTTGGTGCAGGATATGACGTATGAAGAGGCGATGGAACTTTCATTCTTCGGCTCAAAAGTCCTTCACCCGAAGACGCTTGCTCCGCTTGCCGCAAAAGGAATCGAGGCATGGAGTCTGAACAGCCATAATCCTCGTGCGCGCGGAACGCGAATCTGCAAGAATCCGTATGCTGAGGGTGAAAAAACGCCGAATGCAGTGCGCGGTATTTCCAGCCTGAAAAACGTGGCTATGGTGAGCGTGAGCGGAAGCGGCATGAAAGGTCGCACGGGAACGGCAAGCCGTATTTTTGCCGCCGTAAGCCGCGCAGGAGTTTCCTTGTTGCTCATCACGCAGTCTTCTTCCGAATATACGATTACGTTCTGCGTGAAGGCAAGTCAGGCGGTGCTGGTAAAGGACGTGCTTTCCGCTGAATTTGATTTGGAAATCCGTGACGGCGTAATCAATCCGATTGAAGTGCGCGAGAACTGCGCGATTGTTTCGATTGTCGGAGACGGCATGAAAAAGAACCGTGGTGTGGCGGGAAAATTCTTCGACGCGCTTGCAAGCAGAGACATCAACATTCTTGCGATTGCGCAGGGAAGTAGCGAGCGTTCTATTTCTGCGGTTGTGCGCGGGGACTGGGGCGACCTTGCGGTAAAAGCGGCGCATATCTTCTTCTTTAACACTGCCCAGCCGATTGAAGTGTTTGCATTCGGAGCCGGAACGATTGGTGGCGCGCTCATCGACCAAATCCGCGACCAACAGAAGGCACTCCGCGCGCAGAACGTGGACATCAAAGTGGTCGCCATCGGTACGATTGACGGCATGATTATGGACGGAAACGGACTTGACCTGACCAATTGGCGTGAGGCAAGCAAAAAGGCGACCAGGAAATCCGATGTGGACGAAATCTTGGCGTTCGTAAAAGAGACTAAGCCGCTGAACCCGATTTTTGTGGACTGCACGGCAAGTTACGATTTGCCCGAACGCTACCTTGATATTCTCAAAGCGGGAATGCATATCGCGACACCAAACAAACGCGCCAATTCAATGAGCATGGAATTTTATCATCAGTTGCGTGTTGTGGCGAACAAGGCAAACCGCCGCTTTTTATACGAGACCAATGTTGGCGCGGGTCTTCCGATTATCGACACGCTGCAAAATCTGTTCAAATCAGGTGACAGTCTGACAGGCTTTAACGGCATTATGTCAGGCTCGCTTTCATACATTTTCGGAAAACTTGACGAGGGCAAAAAATTCAGTGAGGCGGTTTTGGAAGCAAAACAGTTGCGCTACACCGAGCCTGACCCGCGCGATGATTTAAAAGGCACGGATGTTGCCCGCAAGGCACTGATTATCGCCCGTGAATCTGGCATGAGCATTGAACTTTCCGACATCAAGATGAATTCAATTTTTCCCGAAGGATTCAGCATTGAGGGAACGACCGAAGAATTCTTACAGCGCCTTCCTGAACTTGATCCGTATTTTGACGCGAAAATGGCTGAACTTAAAAAACAGGGCAAGGTTCTCCGCATGGGAGCGTCAATCCGCGACGGCAAAGTGAGCGTGGGCATGCTGGAAGTCGGCGCAGACGATCCGCTGTACGGTGTGCGTGGTGGCGAAAATGCCTTTGTGTTCGAGACCGCGCGCTATACTCCCATTCCGCTTACGGTGCGTGGCTACGGCGCGGGCGCGGGGGTAACGGCTGCAGGTGTATTCGGCGATATTCTGCGCACGGTGAGTTTTAACCCGGAGCGGTAAAACCCCTGCTCGTTCCGCTGGTGAAGAGCCTTGCAGACCCGTTCCCGTACGAAGCAATCCAGATTATACATAAAATCAGGATGTGTAATCCAGAATGATAGACTGACGCTGTACGTCTGTTATTGATGCAATGCCGCCGTTCAGACGGGTGATGATGATTCTTCCTTTTGGCGTATTTTGTGTACTTGTCCGAAAGGACATGGAAAACAGGGGGAGCGGGTTTACCTCAAGTTTTGCATACGATGGTTTCTAAAGGATATGAGTTTACACAGTTTGCCCGATGTTGCAAAAGCATATCCGTAAGAACAATCGCCGTCATCGCCTCGATTACGGGAACGATGCGCGGACACAGGCAGACATCGTGCCGCCCCTCAATGACCAAATCGCTGTCGGTGAATGTGCCGTCCGCCTGTGCGGAAACCGTTTTTTGCTCGCGGAAAATGCTTGGCACTGGTTTTACGGCAACCCGGAAAAAAATGTCCGCGCCGTTGGAGATGCCTCCGATGATGCCGCCCGCATTGTTGGTCTCAAAGCGTATTGAACCGTCTGCATTTACGCGCATGGCATCGTTGTTTTGGCTTCCCGTGCTGTCGGCGGAGGAAAAACCTGCGCCAAATTCGATTCCTTTTGTTGCGCCAATGGAAAGCATTGCCTTTGCCAGTTCCGCGTCAAGTTTTCCGAATACGGGTTCGCCCAAACCTGCGGGAATGCCTGTTACACGGCACGCTACGATTCCGCCTACGCTGTCTTTGTTTATGCGGGCTTCCTCAATTTTTGCCGCCATTTTTTTTGCCGCGTTACTGTCTGCCGCCCGCAATGGATTTTGCTCGATTTCGGAAAAATTAATTTTTTCTATAGAAATGCCTGCGGCGCGTTCGGTGTACGCGGTGATTCTTACGTTTTCGCCAAGAATAGCACTAAGTATTTGTTTTGCAATCGCTCCTGCCGCAACGCGCGCCGCCGTTTCTCGTCCGCTGCTTCTTCCGCCGCCACGGTAATCGCGAAAACCGTATTTTGCAAAGTAGCCGAAATCTGCGTGTCCTGGTCGGAATGTGGCGGCAAGATTTCCGTAGTCCTTTGAGTGCTGGGATGTGTTCGTAATGACGAATGCAATCGGCGTTCCCTCAGTTTTTCCTTCAAAGATGCCGCTCAGCACTTCCGCTTTGTCTGCTTCTTTTCGGCTGGTGACTGCGGCATTGTTTCTTCCCGCAAAATCTGCACCTGGCTTACGGCGGTCAAGTTCTGCCTGAACTGCGTCCAAATCAATCGGAATTCCTGCGGGGCATCCGTCAATCACACATCCTAACCCCGCCCCGTGACTTTCGCCAAAAGTCGTCACCTTAAAAATCGTTCCGATTGTGTTCTGAGCCATTTGAAAATCTCCTTGGAAAAGAATAACAGAAAAAAAGATTTTTTGCTAGATTATGTATTTGCCGCCCCTTGTAAGATTCTGATAATTGATTATAATAAATATTAGAATATTAGAAGAAGATTAGAATAGTATTAGGAAAATTGTTAGAATATTAGGAGAATGTCAGCATATTATTAGCAAGGAGGCGAATATGGAGCATGAGGGCGTACAAGTAGAATACAAGCGCGAATATGTAGATGATTTTAAATATGCGGTCATTGCCTTTGCGAACACTGACGGCGGCGAATTGTATTTCGGCATAAACGATGACGGATCGGTGTGCGGCATTTCCCGGCCAGATGACGTTATGCTCCGTGTGACCAATGCCGTGCGCGATTCGATTCGTCCCGATGTAACGCTTTTTACCAAGTGCGAGCCAATTGTTATAGAAGGAAAAACGGTTGTGCGGCTTACGGTGCGGAAAGGAACTTCGCGTCCGTATTATCTTGCGGGAAAAGGCATTCGCCCGGAAGGAGTGTATGTGCGGCAAGGCGCATCGTCCGTTCCCGCGAGCGAAACCGCAATCGTGCAGATGATTCGTGAGGCAAGCAATTTTGTCTACGAGGCGGAACGCTCGCTCAACCAAGATTTGTCCTTTACGCAGAGCGCGGTTTATTTTGTTTCGCGCGGCGTGGAATTTGGCGAGCCTCAGCAAAAATCCCTTGGCATGAAAGGTGCGGACGGCATGTATACCAATCTGGGCTTGCTGTTTTCTGACCAATGTCCGCACATAATCAAAGTAGCGATTTTTCAAGGAAGCAAAAAGACGCTTTTCAAAGACCGCCGCGAATTCTTCGGCTCAATCTTAAAGCAATTGGAAGATGCGTTCTCATTTTTGGACTTGTGCAATCAGACGCGCTCGGAGATTCACGGACTGGAGCGCATTGACAGCAAAAGTTATCCCGGAGACGCAATCCGCGAAACGTTGCTCAATCTTATCGTCCACCGCGACTATGCCGTTCTTAGCCCTGCGCTTATCAGCGTGTTTGACGACCGCATGGAATTTGTCTCGGTGGGTGGGTTGGTGCAGGGCATGACCTACGATGACATCATGCTGGGCGTTTCGGTGGCGCGTAATCCAAAACTGGCGGACGTATTCTATCGGCTTAGGCTTATTGAAGCATACGGCACGGGAATCCTTAAAATCAATGAGGGCTATAACGACCAGCCCGTAAAGCCAAAATTTGAGGTCTCAGCCCATGCGTTCAAAGTCACGCTTCCCAACGCAAATTTTCCTGTGTACGAGCATATCGCGCAAAAACCGCCGTTCATTGTCGCAGAGCAGGATGCCTTTGCCTTGGACGGACGGAACGGGGGAGCGTATGCCGCGCGTAATCGTGAGCAGGTGGTGCAGTCGTTGTTCGCAAAAAATGAGGTCGTTTCGCGCAAAGATGTGGAGAACGCGCTTTCCACTTCTCAGGCAAATGCCGTGCTTATTTTGCGCCGTTTGCTTGACGAAGACAAAATCAGCAGAGTGGGAAACGGAAAGAACATACGGTATGTGATTAAGCATCGGTAGCAAAGTGCGAAGTCGCCAGAATCCTTTGTGTTCACGTTGATTTCCAGGGAATACTGTGTTAAAATTATAATGGTGTATTTTTTTAATCACGGTGGTAAGCGGGGGCAGTTTTGTGTTTCCTGTACAACCGCTAACGCAGAATTGATAAGGAGCGGTTTTATGAAAAACATATTCACTCGTGTAATCGGCGCGATGGCTGGCATTTTGTGTGCGGTGGCGTTTTCCGGGTGTGGCGATGAACTGAATGATTCGCTGTCAGAACATACGGGCGGCAAGGCGTATCTGTCTTTTTCCGTCAGCACGGCAGCCCGAACGATTACGCCAACGGATGTTACGGAAAATGACATTGCAAAGGCTGAACTTCTGTACAAGAAAACGGGCGATGAGACTGCGGAACTGGAAGAGCTGAAATCGTGGGTCGCAGAGACAACTCTAGCGCAGGACGAAACGATAATCACCAAGAATGCGATTTCGCTGATGACTGAAGATGAAAGCATTGCTCTTGGCTCTGGCACGTATGACTTTGTGTTGAACCTGTACGTGCTTGGTCAGAAAACGGACGCAAATCCCGATGGCTATGGCATCACTCAAGTCGGAGAAATCAGCGCAAAAGAAATTACGGCGGACGCAGAAAATCTGCTTGCGTTTGCCACGGCATATACTGATGGCACGGGAACGCTTGCTATTACGCTTTCATGGACAAAAGGCGCAGAAATTGTCAGGGTGCAGGCAGGTCTTTTTGCGGTCAATGCGAACGGCACGATTGGGGCGGCTCAGACTGACTTAGGCGGAGAGACTAAGGAAATTGACGTTGATGAAAGTGATAATCTGTTCGGCACGGCACTGTACCATCTTGATAACGTTCCCCGTGGCAGTTATTATCTGAAATTATTTGCGTATCAGGCAGAATCGACAACGCCCTGCAAAGTGCTGACGGAAATCGTGAAAATTGCCGCCGGATGCAAGACAAAGAAGAAACTTACGATTTTTGGTGCGGACACCGTTTTTGTTTCCGGCACGGGCGATGATACAACGGGTAATGGAACTGAGATAAACCCGTTTGAGACGGTAGACAAGGCTGTTGAATACATAATCGCAAATCCTAACCCGACAGCCGACTGGGCGATTTTCATTGTTGGCGATGTAACAGGCCCGCATGAAGGAACGAACAAGGCAGGAAGCCGCACTTACACAAAAGACTACGGAAGAACCGTAATTCCTGCCGAATTGACTTCGGAACATGCGAAATCTCTTTTGCTTATTGGTGCTACAGGCTTGGATTCAGACGGACTTCCGCAGGATTTGCTTAATCGTGGATTGAATCCTGGGAATACAACTCAGGCAAGTGATACAGGAACTGTGCTTGTAATAGAAACCGAAGTTCCTGTAACAATCAAAAATTTAAAGATAACAAATAGTAATAATGCCCAGTCGAACGGAAGCGACGAGGTCTTTAACAGAAAGGGCGGTGGACTTGCAATTTCAAGTGTTTCAACTGTAAGTCTTTCTGATGGTGTATGGATTACCAACAACAAAGGCTACTACGGTGGCGGTGTATACAATGCCGGAACTCTTTACATTTATGGCTCTGCCGTAATCGGAAATAAAACTCAGGAGAAACGCGCAAATCAGGCTGCGGCAAACAGTTCAGAAGACGGTGGCGGCATTTATAATGAAGGAAAAGTTTATCTCGGCTATTCAGAGTATGTCGATGAAGAAAATAATGTCGAAGAAGAATGGGCTGGCTGCATAAACTATAATTACTCCTGGAGAGGAGGAGCAATCAATAACCGTGGAGATGCAGTAATTGTTTTCAGAGATGGCACCATTGCTCATAATGATACCGTGCATGGCGGCGGTTCTGGCGGTGGCGGCGGAATCTATAACTATGGTTCTGTCGTAATGACCGGCGGTGTCCTTGAATACAATTATGACGGTGGAAACACTGGTGGCGGCGGTCTTTGGAATGGTCGCAATTCATCTTATGGAACTGGCGTTTTCACTTTCTCTGGCGGAAAAATTCAAAAGAATGAAGCTGGCTCGGGCAATAATGGCGTAAATGGCGGCGGTGGCGTTTACAACAACGGCATCATGTATGTCTACGGAGACGCGCTTATCGGTGACGAAAACGCTTCTGGAATTGCAACTGGTGCGGAGGACTGCTCAAATGTTTCTGCCGGCGAGGGCGCGGGAATCTATGTTGCCTCAAGCGGTGAATTGTATATGGGCTACAGCGATTACACAAGCGAATCCGAAAATACTCCTGCACAATGGAACAAGGGCATTTATCACAATTACGCAAAAACTTATGGCGGCGGTCTTGGTTTTGCAAATGGCTGTACAATCCTCTTCAATAGTGGAACAATCGCAAATAACGGTGCAGGAAAATCTGGTGGAGCATTGTATGTCTGTGGTGGCGGATTTGTTCTTAGCGGCACGGCGACAATTCCTGCGGGAAATGGAGAAGAAAAACAGTCGATTTTGGTTAAGACAAACAATTATTCACTGTTCATTGATAATTCTCTGAGCCATGTAGATGATAAATCGATGTATTTACTTCCTGACACAAATTCAGACGGTACATCATATAACACATATAAACCATTGATACAGCTCACCGATGCGGCAACAAATGCAGGACTTACCATTGATTCCGTAAAAGACAAATTTGTTGTCGGTTCATTCACGAATCCAATAACCGGAATCGTAACAAACTGGACTTTGGACAGTGATGGAAAGGCTGTTCAAGATACCGCAAGCCTCTATGTCTCTGCCACAGGCTCAGATGACAATGACGGACTTACATCTACAACTGCGCTCGGCTCAATTACGGCGGCAATTTCAAAAATCAACGAACTTGATGATTCTACAAAAGATTATGTCATCACGCTTGACGGTGAGATTACAGGCGCACAGGTCATTGAAGATTCTGTTGAAGGAAAAATTAAGGCGAACTCAATCAAGATTGTAGGTAGTAAATCTTCGAGCCTTTCTGATACTAATAGTGCGGCAAACGGCATTCCGAAAGACATAATCAACGCAAATCTCTCTGACTCTGAAATTGAATCTGCATTCACGATAAACACTACGGTTCCTGTGACTTTGTACGGAATTATGCTTACTGGCGGTCACGGAACGGAGATTGGCTCTGGTAGCGCTGCGCTGATTGCTGGTGGCGGTCTTTTCGTCGGTGAAGGCGCAACGGTCTCTTTTGAAAACTATGCGATGGTCACGGAAAACACTAATTATATTGAAGGCTCAAACCTTTCTGGTGCAGGGGCTGGCGTTTACATCTCTGGCGGTGCAAAGTTCGTCATGAACTACAAAACGAAAGTCTGTAACAATGTCGGAACACATTACGGTGCGGGCATTTATGTTGCGGACGGCGGTTATCTTAAAACGATTGCCGGTTCTGGAAGCGATATTTACGGAAATACTTTTGATGAACGCTTCGTGCAGAACGGCAAGGCTGTTACCGTAAAAGGCGGTGGCATTTATCTTGCTGACGGCTCAACCTTGGAGCAACTTGGAACATATATCCGTAACAATCCGATAAGCGAAGGTGAACTTGGCAGCGGTGTTTATATGTGTGCGGCTGCAAATTATATGATTAGCGGCTCAGCACAAACTAATCCGCCGAACGATGTTTATATGGAAACTGGCGCACAGATTGAAGTTATCGCTTCGATTTCGGCAAGTCCTGTAGCCCGCCTTACGCTTGAATCTTATCCTGTTGACGACGGTGATGATGTTTACCCTGTTAAACTTGCGGAAGGTTTGTCTTGGACTAATTCTTCGATTGCAAGTTGCTTTGAAATTACTCCGCAGACGATTGAAGGCGGCGAAGAACAATACTGGGCTTTGGATAAATCAAATTCTGGCAAACTGATAAAGAAAGCCGGCATGGCAGTGAGCGTTACCGTTCCGAGCGGGCTTTCCAACGACATTGAGGTTACGGTGACTGATTCCGCTGGAACTGCACTGTCTGCTGATGGTTCAAGCTTAACTGGCGGCTCAGTGATTACATTTACTGCAACAGAAGGTTACGCAACCTACACATGGAAACTTGACGCCGAAGAGCAGGAAGCGCAGACCGCCTCGCATATCCTCACGCTTGATACAGCGGACTGGGAAACGGGCACTTATGTCCTTTACCTTGAAGCAAAAGATTCCGATGGCAAGTATTATTCTTACACCGCACAGATAAAAGTGAGCAAAGGTGAGTAGGGGGCATTTATGAATGTAATGGCAAAAAAACAAATCGCGGGCTTTGCGCTGGCTCTTTCACTGGTTTTTACGCTTTTTTCATGTGCGGACAACATCAATGAAAACGAATCAAAATCTGGCTCGAATACCTATCTTATGATAGCGCCAGAAGGAGTTTCCTTCGACGCGCGTTCCATTGAGCCCACTGATGAATATGCCGAGACAAACCTGAAGAGCATTTCGCTGTATGCGACAAAAACAGCAGATTCTGACGGCAATACGGTGAGCGGCACAAAAAGGACTCTTTTGAGCAGCATCGCAAGTCTTTCGGCTGTTTACAATAAAATGCTTCTGCTTGATGACGGGGCAGGAACATACTCTTTTGAAATGCTCGCCTCCCTTGACAGCGTGTATTTCTACCAGAAAAAGGAAAATGTTCATATAGCAGAGTCAAAGACGAACAGCATTTCGTTTGCGCTTTCTCCCGTAAAAAGCAGTTCTGACTACAGCGATTTTGAAGACTGTGGCGGATTTTCCGTAACGATGAAGTTTTCCACGACGAATGTAAGCAGCATTTATGTCACGCTTTTGAATCTTGATACGAATGAAATTACCGAGCAGAAATCCATTACATCGCTCAACTATGGTAGTGTTACCTATAAAAAATGGGCGAGTTATTCTGCAACAAATTCGGAAGGAAGAATTCCTGCCGGCACATACCGCCTCACCTTTGATTTTTATTCCAAGGATTCTACTGCAAATCAAAATGTCTTGATAAATTCTTTCCCTTACATCGTGCATGTTGTGCGAGGCCGCAATGCTGTGATTGAGCAGACCTATGACCTGAACCAAATCTACACAATCACATACAATGACAACAGCGGAACGCTTGCAGACGGAGAAATAAAAGCAACGAAATTCTCTCACAATAGCGAAGTCGTTCTTCCGATTATGACGCGGGATGCATATTCTTTTATGGGCTGGTATCGGGATTCTGCCTTTACGGACGGACCTGTCTCAAAAATTGAAAAAGGCACTACGGAAAACCAGAAATTCTGGGCAAAATTTGAAAGCTCAAAACTATATGTGAATCCGTCAAGCGGTAATGACGACAAAGACGGCTCTTCATCAACTAATGCCCTAAAGACATTTGATGCGGTGCTCAACAAGATAAAAGAAGCGAACAGAACAGATTATGACTGGACGATATATGTGATTGGCACATTCAGTGAAAGCATTTTGATTGAAGATGATGCAGAAACTGGCGATACATTCCCTGCAAAATCAATTACTATTCGCGGAAGTAGCGGAACTTCTTATGGCATTGGCGTTTCTTCCGGCTCTGCCCTCAAAGTCATGAGCAAAGTGCCTGTCGTGCTGAAAAACCTTACGATAACATCAAGTTCAAGCGATTCTAACGGCTCTGGAATTTACATTGATTCCGGCTCAAGCGTAACTCTTTCAAGCGGAGTCTCCGTCAACGGAACGCAAAGTTCTATTTCTGGCGAAACTTGTGGCGGCGTTTATGTGAAGGGTGCGCTTGTCATGGAAACAGGCTCTTCTATAAGCGGGTTCAAGATGTATGAGGGCGGCGGCATTTATGTTGCGGGCGGAACTGTCACGATGAACGGTACTGCAAAAATCGAAGACTGTTCCGCAAAACTCGGCGGCGGCATTTATGTTTCATCTGGTGAAGTGACTATGAACGGAACTTCATCGGTAAGCGGCTGTACTGGCTCTAAAATCAGTGGCGTGAACGACACAAACAGTGCGGGCGGCGTTGATGTCGGAACGAACGGCATATTCACGATGAACGACAGCGCAACAATCACTGGCTGTACTGGAGAAAAGAACGGTGCCGGCGGCGTATATGCAAAGGGCACATTCAACATGAACGGCGGCTCAATTACGGGCAATACTTCTGGCTCTTCAAGCGATGGCATGAGCGGCGGAGCGGGCGGCGTTCAGGTTGCTGGCGGTGTGTTCACGATGAAAAACGGAAGCATTTCTGGAAACGAAGCCGCAGGTGCGGGCGGTGTCTATGTTGCAGGAGATGTAACTGATGGCATGGGTACATTCGACATGCAGGGTGGCTCAATCAGTTCAAATACCACAACCTCAACAAGCAGAATTAACATTGGCGTGTATCTTGCTGTTTCAACAGGTCTTGCAGGTCAGGGAACGGGTTGCGGAATCTTCAAGATGAGCGGAAGTGCGGTCGTTTCGGACGACAATGTGGTGAACATGCCAAGTCCTTCCGTCCTTACCGTAGCCGGAAAACTTGATTCTGAAAACGCGGCGACCGTTACATTCTATACATACAGCTCAGGCTCATACAGTTTTGTGTACACGGAAGGAGAGCAGGTGCTTGCCCTTGCCGACGGAGTAACGGAAACATCTCTTGAAGATGAATGGAAAAAAATTGCGGTAAAATCTTCAACGGACGATGCTACTGGTGAAACTTTGTACTGGAACATTGACGGTGAGGGAAAACTTCAGAATGTACCTGCAACTTACTTTGTAAGTTCTTCTGGTGAAGACACAAATGACGGCACGACGGAATCCACGGCTTTTGCTACGATTTCTGGGGCTTTGGAAAAAATGATTGCCAACGGAAATGTCAGCGCGGATTATACGATAAAACTGTCAGGAACATTTACAGGAGCGCAGACAATCGGTTCTTCACTTACGACTGGAATGGCAAAATCTCTTACGATTGAGGGCGTGAACGGAAAGAATGGTGAAGTCTGGCTGGATGTTCTTGACGGAGGATTTACTTCAAGCAATAAGGGTACAACGCTCACCATAAGCACGAAAGTTCCTGTTACAATCAAGAACTTCAAGATTACTGGCGGCTATCAAGGTGGCGGTAATGGCGGTGGCGTGAAAATTGCTGGCGATGCTTCGCTTACAATGGAAAGCGGTGAAATCAGCGGAAACATTGGTTCTGATAGCGGTCAGGCTTCTGCTGGCGGCGTGTATATGAGCCATGGCGGAACATCGAATTTCGGGGCTACGCAAATTGCCGGCGCAATCTTTACAATGAACGGCGGAACAATCTGCAACAACACAGGAAACGGCGTAACAATGTATGACGGTTCAAATCCCGGCACCTTTACTATGACAGGCGGAACAATCTCGGGCAACTCTGGTTATGGCGTAGATATGGTATATTCAACCGGACCGTTTGGAAAATTCATCATGAAAGGGGAGGCGGTTGTTACTGCTGATAACAAGGTCTTCTTTGGCTTCCCTGGAAGCACGAAAATCTATGTTGCAGGAGAACTTACTGGCGAAGCTCCTGTCGCAACTATCAGTCTAAATGGTTATACAGCTGGAACACAAGTGATAGCCCTTGCAGACGACATTGCTGACACCACGCTTGAGGAGGCGAGTGAAAAATTCGCGGTCACTTCACAGTCAAGTGGTTCTGAAACGGTGAATTGGACGGTTGATTCTGAGGGAAAACTTGCGATAGTTGTTTCTGTAGAACCTGCGTATGTAAACCTTGGGCTTCCGAGCGGTACGCTGTGGGCTACATTCAATGTGGGTGCGGCGAGCGAGACAGACCCAGGAGAGGATTTTTCGTGGAGCGTAGATTCAGAAAAGACCAGCATATTGGCCAATTATTCGTCTTCTGGCGACACGCTCTTGGCAACCGATGACCAGGCGACCGTTGCGTGGGGTGAAAACTGGCGTACACCTACATCAGAGCAACTGCAAGAATTGTACGACAACTGTTATTTTGAGCCGGTGACCAGTTACAATGGCACGACAATAAATGGGTATGTCGTATATCTTGCAAAAGATGCATCCCATACAAAACTGGTTGAACAGGCAAATGCATTCAGTTCGATAGAAGAGTATATCAAAGACGGCTATTCCGATTCCGACCCGCATATCTTCCTGCCGGCACGAGATGGCGGAGAGGAAGTGTGGATGTGGTCTAACACCTATAGAGGAACGGCATACACTGACAACCGTCCGATTGCTGACCTTTTTGGACTCGCAGACCAATGGTATGACATTATTGAAACAGAAATTGTAAGCAGTGATTATGATTATACTTACCCCGTCCGTCCCGTGTATGCCACCACGGCAAGCGGCGGTAACAGCGGTTCAGACTGATTTATTCTGCTTTCCCCTGTATTTTGCACACTGGCGATGAGCCTCCATCGCCTTAGCGAACCCAATATTTTGCGTATTTGCCTTTCTGTGCAATCTGCATGGTGCCGTCACTTACGTATTGCTTTATCAGCGTGTATGCCTGTGACGGCGTGATGCCCAGTGCGCCCGCAATTTCTTCCTTTGAGATAACGCCGCCGTTGTGTCGGGCAAGTTGGCGCACGGTGTCAATGCTTTGCTCGGCAATCACCATTCTTGTGGGCGGCTCTCTGATAGCATAATATGCGGACGTAACGGCAGGAAGCGGGGAAAGCTGGTACTTTGGCTTTTTCTCCGTGCCAGAAATGCGTATCAAGTGCAAGCCGCGCAACTGTTCCATGGCAGCCTCAAAGCGGGCAGGACTGAGCCATGCTTTCTTGCGAATTTCGTCCTTTGTGCAGATGCCTTCGGTTTTGAGCAGGGAAAGAATCAGCAGTTGGTGAATGGAGAGCGGGAATTTGTTCTGTTCTGTCGCAGACTGAATCATTCTGTAAAATGAATAGTCTGGTTTTGCCCGTTGTAAGAACACTCGCACATAGCGGCTGGTGGATTCCGAATAGTCCGGCCACATCCTTCCGTAGATAATTTGTCCCTCGTAGATGCGGTCGATTCCTCTGCCCGTTTTTTCCGCAAGACCGATGCGTTTCAGAACGTCGGCAAGGCAGGGGTTTCGTCCGTGTGGCTCTGCTATCAACAGATTTTCCGCGCTGATTCCGTCGATGAATCCGCCGGGACTGCTTACGGAAAGACCTTCGTTGTCAATCAGAATGCGCACTGCGCCCAGTTGGGAATAATCGCGGTGACAGAATGCGTTTACCAATGCCTCGCGGAACGCGCTCTTGCTGAATTCGGGAAAGCCCGCGCGGTACATATTGCTCTCAAATTCTTCTTCTGGATTCCATGCCTCGAAGTAGGTCTGAAATTTTTCTACCACGGCAAGAATCGGCTCATCGGTCTCTTCGTTTACGCGGACGGTCGTGCCTTCCAGCACTTGGAATTCGGCGCGGGCAGTTGGAATAAGCGCACGAATTTTTTCCCGCTTGCCGATGAGCAGCATACCCGTTACCGTGGGCGCATAGTTTTTTTCTGCGGAATCAGATTTTGCCACCAGATGAAGCGCGATTTCCAGTTCCTCATCGTCAAGGTTGAGCAAGGTTTTGTCGCTGGCAGGATTTTTCTGAATGAGGCTTCGTAACCGTGCGATTTCTGCCGATGAAAAATCGTCTGCGGACGCTTCTGTAAGAACCCGTGCCGAATAATCCAGCAGACTAAGATCCGAAAGGCGCGTGGTGATTTCGTATGAGTACAGAGGAACGACTTCGGGCGTGCCGTCCAGCTTGAGCCTGCGCCGCATTATTTTCCCGCTGGAACTGGATATGACGGTTTTGCTTTGCGGCACATAAATGGCAAGCACAGGCTGTGATTCTTCGGTGAGCAAATCTGCCCGCACCGGCAGCGACGGCACGGTTTTGTTCGCAATGAGCGCGCACACGCCGATTGAATCCGCATGCTTTTTACTTACGCCCGTTATGATGCCGTCGTCTTCCACGCCAAGGTAGATAGTGCCGCCTTCGGTGTTCGCAAAGCCTATCACTTCGTCCAAAAGTTCGCTGTCTGCCAGCACCGCCCTGTCGCTCTTGAATTCGACCGACATACTTTCTGCAAAAGGAATAGTTCTCATACGCGCTCCTTTTAATGAAGTTTAACTTAGTTTAACTTGTATTTTTGAAAAATGCAATATATGTTTTAAAAGAAATGAGTTAAGATGAGTTAAAATGAGTTAAAATGAATTAAAATTGAGAAAGCGGTAGCGATGGAAGCCCCGCAGTTGCCGGCATTGCGGCAAAACCGCAGGCCGGTAATGAGCGTGAGCGAAGGGCGGACGTAGCGACGGCGCAAGCCGGACCGCCCTTACATTTCCCAGTTTTCTCTGCCTGTTTTGATTCTGCGGATAAAGATGATTGCGACGATTCCAGCGGTAATGCCGACTGCCCCGTTACTGATGAGCATGGCGATTCCTACGGCGGGAATTCCGATGTTTGTGAAACGAATCAGCAGGAAGAGCGGGGGAATGCGGTAGACGAACAAACGGATGATGCTGAGCAAGGTAGAAATACGTGTTTTCCCGAAGCCGTACAGTAATCCCATGACGGACGCGCTGATGGAGACAAGCACAGAATCCCAACATTCGTAGGTGTAGATGGCGTTTATTTCTGCGGCGAATGCGGCATCTCCCTTTGCAAAAATAAAGATGATTGAATCCTTAAAGGTAATCATAATGGTAAAAAAGAGTGCGGCGATAATCAGATTGATGACAAGCGTGCGATAAAAAATACCCAGCGCACGTTCCACGTTTTTGTTGCCCAGATTGTTGCTGATAAGACTTGATTCTGCTTCCTGGAATCCAGCGGGCGGATTTGTGGAAAAACCTCCAAGACGGTTTGAAACTCCCAGCGCACCTACGACAGTTGTTCCCATTGTGGCGCACATAGAATTGACGATGACCTTTCCGAACGCAAAGATAAATTTTTCCAGAAAAATCGGAATGCTTAGCGATGAGAGCGGCAGAATGAATGTCTTTCTGAACGTGCAGTGACGGATACTCAGGCGGAACGGATTTTTTTTGCTTGCAAGGTTGGCGAGCGCGATAATCGTAAGCAGAAATTCTGCGGACATCGTTGCCACGGGAAGCAGGAGCATGGCGGTGTTCAGCGTGACGGTGTTCGTCTTCATCAGTATAATCACTACGGTGTTCAGAATCGTTTTGGCGACCATCACCAGAATGTTGCACCACATGATTATTTTTGTGTTTCCGCGGGATTTTTCGATGGCAAGGTAGATGATGTTGATAAAATGAAAGACGATGTTCAGAATCGTCAGGATAAAGTACATCGTTCCTTGTCCGATAAGTTCTTCGGGCATACGGAGCAGTCTGAGGAATGGGTAGGCGAACGGTACGGCAAGCGAAAGAATGACGGCACTGATTGCAAGACATGAAAAAAACAGCGTGCTGATTTGGGCGCGGGCTTTTTCCATGTTTCCTGCGCCGTAACTTCTGCTGATAAGAATTGAGCCACCTACGGAAAGACCTGTTCCGATTGCGTAGAGCATGGTCTCAATCTGCCCGATAAAACTGACCGTGCTGACTACCCCCGCGCTCATATTTGCGGCGATAATCGTGTCTATCAGCTGGAAAACTTGGTGCAGGCTGTTGTAAAAAACTAGTGGCAGGGCAATGGTAAAAATGGTTTTTATCTGCGGGCCGTTTAGAATCATATCGCGGCGGCGGGCTTCCTTGTGGTCAAGGGTTATCACCTGTGAGGATTCTGCTGATTGTAACTCTTGTTCCATAAAGAAGAGTATAGCATATTGCAGTTAGTAGGAAAAGTCAGTATTATAGTACAGAAGATTGCTGGCGCGGGGACGCCATATTTTAGGAGTGAAAAGATGAGTGCATTGCGCGGTGCTTTTACTGCTATGGTCACGCCGATGAACAAAGACGGTTCGGTGGATTATGAGGGCTTTCGGAAGAATGTTTTGTTCCAGCTGGAAAAAGGAATAGATGGTCTTGTTCCGCTGGGTACAACGGGAGAGACACCCACACTGGCTGAGGACGAAGAGAAAAAAATGATTGAAATTGTTCTTGGCGAAGTGCGCGCATGGGAAAAACAGCATGGAAAAAAAGTGCCGGTAATTATTGGTGCTGGCTCAAACAATACGCGGGATGCGGTGCGCTACTGTGAACGTGCAAAAGAGATGGGGGCGGACGCGGCTTTGGTCGTCACTCCATACTACAACAAGCCCAGCGATGAAGGAATTTTCCGCCATTTTGAGGCAGTGAGCAAAGTGGGTGTTCCGATTGTCGTGTACAATATTGCAGGACGAACCGGGAAGAATATTTCCACACCGCTTTTGGCGCGCATTGCAGAACTTCCAAACATTATTGGCGTAAAAGAGGCGAGCGGCGACATCAATCAGATGATGGCTGTTATCGCTACAATTAAATCAAAAAAGCCGGATTTTGCCGTGCTGAGCGGAGACGACGGATTGACATTGCCGTTGGTTGCTGTTGGCGGAGACGGTATTGTTTCCGTGGTGTCAAATCTTGCCCCTGCAGAAGTGACGGAGATGACACAGGCAGCCCTTTCTGGCGATATGAAAAAAGCCCGCGAGTTGCATTATCGTCTGCTTCCGTTCTTCAAGGCGGCATTTGTGGACGGAAACCCCACGAGCATCAAATATGCGATGAATTACAAAGGGCTTCCCGCCGGCGCATTGCGTCTGCCGTTGGTAGAAGTTCACGATGAGGCAAAGAAAGTAATAGAAAAGGCCTTGAAAGACTGTGGGTTATAAATTCCCCACAGAGTTAAAGAGGACACAGAGAGATTTCTATAGTTAAGGAAATCATACTCTTGCACTGCGCTCTCTGTGCGCTCCTAAACTCTGTGGCTCTGTGAGAAACTTAAATTGTGGAGAAAGAATTATGAGTAATAAGATAAGTGTTGGCGTTTTAGGTGCGACTGGCATGGTCGGACAAAGATATATCAAGTTGCTGGAAAATCATCCTTGGTTTACCGTGACCTATGTGGCGGCAAGTCCGAGGAGCGCGGGAAAATTATACAAGGATGCCGTGGAAAACCGCTGGCTCATTGGCGCGAATATTCCTGCAGGAGTCGCAAACCTCACCGTACAGGATGCGAACGACCCCAAACTGGCTTTGGGCAAGTGCAAATTTGTGTTCAGCGCGCTGGAAATGGGAAAGGATGAGATTAAGGCGTTGGAAGAGGCTTATGCCGCCGAAGGAATTCCCGTTGTGTCAAACGCGAGCGCAAACCGTTGGACGGAAGATGTTCCTATGCTCGTTCCTGAAATTAACTTTGCTCATTTGGACATTATTAAGGAGCAGCAGAAGCATCACGGCTGGGACAAAGGGTTTATCGCCGTTAAGCCGAACTGTAGTCTCCAGACTTATATGATGCCGCTCTACGCGCTCCAGCAGGCGGGCTATCCCGTTAAGCGTATGATTGTCACTACTTTGCAGGCCGTTTCTGGCGCAGGGTATCCTGGCGTTCCATCTTTTGATATGATTGACAATATCGTTCCGTACATCGGCGGCGAAGAAGAGAAAACCGAAAAAGAATGCCTCAAGATTTTGGGCAAAGTGAGCGGCGGAAAAATTGAGAACGCATCTCTTCCCGTTGTTTCCTCAACGTGTACGCGTGTTCCCGTGATTGACGGGCATACCGCCTGCGTGAATTTGGAATTTGATTTACCAGAAGATAAAAAGCCGAGCCTTGAAGAAATTTTGCGTGTGTGGGAAAAATTCTCATCTGTGCCGCAGGAACTCAAACTCCCCAGCGCACCGGAGCATCCGATTGTGTACCGCACGGAAAACAATCGCCCGCAGCCAAACCGTGACCGCGACACCGAAAAAGGTATGGCATGTGTTTTGGGACGGCTTCGCAAGTGCAATGTGTTTGACGTAAAATTTGTTGCGCTTAGCCACAACACAAAGCGAGGTGCGGCACTTGGTGGCATTCTGAACGCAGAATTGCTGAAGGCGAAAGGTTTTTTTGATAAACTGTAGCCCATTTTTTTGACAATCTGCGAAAAGCGTGGTATTATAGAGTAATGGCACAGTTGATAGTTCAAGTACAGAATGGCAATCGCATTGATGACTTCATGGATCTGCAGCATGGAAAAGTTCAGACGCTTATCCGTGCTATGAAGCAGAAAGATTGGGCGTTTGTTCGCTATGTTCCGAGCATCGAGCAGATTCGGCATAAGTATTGTGTTTTGCCTATATGGGAACTGGACGAAACGAGCCGTATTGCCACCGCGCAAAAAATTGGTGCTTATGTGTTCAATTTTTCGCTTGTTGAGCAGCAGTCCATGCTGAAGCAGGTTGATTTTATGACCCTTGTGGACGCACTCAAAAAAAGCCGTGAGCCATTCAGAGGCTTTGTTGGACCACTTCCCCGTGACGAGTTGAGTTATCGTATGATGATGATAAACGATGAACTTTCCATCATGCCAGGAACGTAATAACACTTCTCTGCGCTTTCCGCCATCATGACGGCACGAAGCGTTCCTGCCAGCCAAAGTTCATCTTGTGGATTTGGCCAGTGTGAATCCTGTAAACGGTTATGCAGTCGTGCCTAAAAATTGTCGTCCCGGTCGAACATGTGGGTGACAAATTCAACTACCAGTGTCTTGTAGACATCATCGCTGAAAAGCGGTTTCTGCAAAAGGGCAATCGTTTCTTTGGAAAGTGCGCCGTTTTGAGTCATTTCGACTCCGCCCTGATAGTATTTGTCATGAAGCATTTTGAGTCGGCGCGCTCCGCCCCTGTGGTGAAGGGACCTCATTTGAGGACATGCCACGAGTTGGTATCCGTCTTTGCCAAGAATGATGTCGAACTGTTTTACGATTGGCTCATAGACAACATCAATGTCGCACCATGCGCAACTTGAAAGCAGTAAAATCTTCTGACCTTCTTTTTGATTTTGAAGACCGTGCATTGGTTTGTTGAGCGCATCGGGGTCTTCGAGTTTTTGCCCCATGTAGGGATGAACCATGCCCACGATTCTGTCCATAAGACATTTCATTTGACCTGGAACGCCGAAAAGATACAGCGGAAAACTCCAGATAACGACATCTGCATTCTCCAGTTTGCGGCGTATTTTAGGAACGTCATCATCTTTCATAAAGCAGCTGCCGTCAGGTCTTCCCCAGCAACTAAGACATCCTCGGCAGGGTTTTATATTCATGCGGTCGATATAGATGTACTCGCTTTCATATTCACCTGATGCCATCATTCCCTCAACAAATGCGTTGGTCGGCACAAGCGTTCCGCTCCGTTCGTTTTTAGGACTTCCGACCATAACGAGGATAGTTTTCTTTTCTTTTGCGGCTTCTTCCATCATATTTCTATTATAGTGTTTTTTAAGGTGAATGCCTATAGAAATTTGCGCTCAAAATAAGGTAGACGCATCATAATGTTTGCCTCGAATGATACTGTGTTTTTATCTTCCAAAAGTTTCGTTTTTCTGCTACACTGTTTCCATATTCCAAAAAAAGCGAGGCACACAATGAGTTCTGATGTCGCAGAGAAAAAAACTTTTCCCCTTTCACACGAAGCATTGGTCAATCTGACAAAAACATATCCCACGCCGTTCTATCTGTACGATGAAAAGGCAATCCGCGAGAACATGCGGTATTTCAAGAAGGCGTTCAGCCTGTTCCCCAAGTTCCGTGAATTTTTTGCGGTCAAGGCGTGCCCAAATCCCTACATCCTCAAAGTGCTTGCCGAGGAAGGCTGCGGGGCGGACTGCTCTTCGCTCCCGGAACTCATGCTTTCCAAGATGGCGGGAATCAAGGGCGATATGGTCATGTTCACGTCCAACGAAACGCCCGCTTCCGAATATGAATATGCGTTCCGTGAGGGAAACATCATCAACCTTGACGACGTGACGCATATTGATTTCTTGAAGAATGCTTTGGGAAAATTGCCCGACACAATCTGTTTCCGCTACAATCCGGGCCCGCTCAAAAAGGGTGGCAACGCGATTATCGGAAAGCCCGAGGAAGCAAAATACGGCTGCACGCATGACCAGTTGATTGAGGCGTACAAAAAGTGCAAGGCTGAGGGTGTCCGTCATTTTGGTCTGCATACGATGGTCGCCTCAAACGAACTGAACCCGGACTTTTTTGTGGACACTGCGCGCCTTGTGTTCGACCTTGTGCTTGAAGTGCAGAAAGAATGCGGCGTGAACATTGAATTTGTAGACCTTGGCGGCGGCGTTGGCATTCCGTACAAGCCGGAACAGAAGCGCGTTGATTTGGACTATGTTGCGCAGAAAATCCGCGCGCTCTATGACGAGAAAATCGTTCCCGCGGGACTCGACCCGCTCCTTATCAGCTTTGAATGCGGGCGCCCGATTACCGGTCCGTACGGCTGGCTGGTGACAAAGGCAATCCATGAGAAGCACATCTACCGCGAATACATCGGAACTGATGCCTGCATGGCGGACTTGATGCGCCCCGGCATGTACGGCGCATACCATGAGCTGACGGTGAGCGGAAAGGAAGATGCGCCGCGTGACCATGTGTACGATGTGGTAGGAAGCCTGTGCGAAAACTGCGACAAATTTGCCGTCCAGCGTCCGCTCCCCAAAATCGACATCGGCGATATTTTGATTGTCCACGACGCTGGCGCGCACGGACGGGCGATGGGATTCAACTACAACGGCAAGTTGCGGGCAGGAGAACTGCTTTTGCGCACCGATGGCAGTGTCAAGCAAATCCGCCGCCGTGAGACAATTGACGATTTGTTTGCCACGCTGGACTTGGACGGAGTGGCGACGTTTTAGGCTAAAGCCGTGATGTCACGGGAAAATCAAAATATGTCTCTGGGTACGGCTCGTTCTTGAGCGTAAAATGCCACCATTCGCAGTCAAGCGGCATGAATCCGTTCCGCACCATGACATTCTGGAGCATCATGCGGTTCTGGTACTGCTCGTCGGTGATTCCTCGGTATTCGGGGTGCGATTTCTCGCTAAAGAGGTCAAACGGGCTTCCCATGTCAACTTCTTTTCCCGTCTGCATGTCGAGCAGCGTCAAATCCACCGTGCTTCCCCGAGAATGGCTTGAGCGGCGCGCGATGTATCCCCTGTCAAAAAGTTCCTGCTTCTGAACATCGGGGTAAAAATACGGCTTCATGCGGATGTCCTGGTCTTCCAGTGCCCAGAGCATGAAATGCTTTACCGCGCGCATCGGACGGTACGCGTCAAAAATCTTGAGTCTGTAGCCATGGACAATCATCTCATTGCTGACCGATTGCAATGCACGCGCCGCCTCCCGTGTAAGCAGTGCGCACGGTTCTTCATACCCATCAATCCTGTCGCCAATGAAATTGAACGAGGAATGGTATCTGATTTCCTGCACAATCTGCGGAATGAAATCGGCAAGGACGACAAAATGCGATGAGTCCATCGATGGATTTTCAGAAAAATGGCTATTCATGTTTTCCTCATTTTTTCAGCAACGCGGCAAACGGATTGTAACTTTCGCCGTCATCATCTTGACTGGACAGATACTTTGCCGCGCTCTGGTCTTGCTCTGCACTGGAGGCGGGAAGCAGTGAAATGCGCTTTTCCGCCGCGTCGATTTTGTCCACAACCACGCTGAACGATTCCCCCACCTTGAATTTTTTGGCGAGGTTTGTGCTTGCGCTCACGTCTTCCAGGGCGGAAATGTGCACCAGACCGTCAATGCCTTTTGCAAGGTTCACGAAAAGTCCGAACGGAGCCACGCGGGCAATCTTTCCGTCAATTTTGTCGCCAGGTTTTATCGCGTCCGTTGCGTCTTCCCACGGGTCTTTTTCCAGAGCCTTCATGCTGACCGACACTTTTTCCTGCTTCCAGTCAGCCTTAATCACCACGGCTTCAATCTGCTGGCCAACGGAAAGTACATCCGCCGCATCTTTTACGCGCTCATGCGAAATCTCTGAAATCGGGAGCAATGCCTGGAATCCGTCTATGTCGATGAACGCGCCGTAGCTTTGGAGCGATTTGACTGTTCCCGTAATTTTTGTGCCCACGGTCAGCGTCTCTGCAAGCGAGGCGATTTTCTGCTGCTCTGCCTGTTCCAGCACGCGGCGGTTTGAGACAATCAAATCCTTGCCGTCATTTTTGTATTCGGTAATCAAAAAAGTCAGGTGGCGGCCGACAAAATCATTCGGCTCTTCACGGGTACGGTAGCCCATCTGGGAGTAGGGGCAGAACGCGCGGGCAGTGCCGATTTTTACCTCAAAGCCGCCCTTGATGATTTTTTCTACCGTGCCTTCGACGGGAAGTCCGCTTTTGAAAGCCTTTTCCAGCATCTCGTCGCCAGCGTTCTCACCGCTCAGACGTGTCGTAAAGTGCAGTTCGCCGCGCGTGTCTCCCACAAAATACACTTTGATTTTGTCGCCTTCCTTGACACGCACGTTTCCGTCTTCGTCCGTAAATTCCGCCTTATCGACAAACCCTTCGCTTTTTAAGCCTACGTCTATAAAAATGGTATCCGCCCCAATCTGCACAACGGTCGTTTCCAGTTCTTCGCCAACTTCAAATTGATTTTTCATTTATTCCTCTGTTTTAGTTTTTTTTCAAAAGATACATTATTATAGAATAAATTTCGTATTATGTCAGCACTCAATCGTTTGCTTTTTCTGGATAACTGTCTACGTTGTAGAAACGGTAAAAATCATCGTAAAATCCAAGGCACGCGTCCATTCCTGCATTGGTGTTCATGGCTTTTTCCAGTACCAATCTCCACGAGCCGTATTTTTTAAACAACTCATCAGGCTCAGGACCAAGTTCGTGCCCAAAATTCTCCAAATTGCTTTTCATAACAAGCCGCAGTCCTTCGGGGTCGTTCACATAGGTTTTCAGGCGGATTTCGTTCCTGCGTTTGCTTACGGCACGGGCGATTTCTTCTATTGATTTGTTCTTTTGGAGCATAGTTCCGATAAGCTGGTACAATTCGGTCATGCTTTCGTGGTATGCCGCCCGCTGTTCCCTTGCTTTTGCGACTTGGACGGGGTCTGTCCAGTCAATGCTGTCCACATAATTCCCAAGGCGTTTTGAAGTCGGGCTGGGGGAGAATCCGTAGACTGCCTTTGGATTCACCACGATGTCCTTCATTGCCTCTGGGTTTTCGCACGGGTCATGGTGATACGTAAACGAAGTATGATTGCGAGAAAAAATTCCTTCGCGTGTAATTCCCATGCAGAATGCAATAATCAGAAAAGCTGCGATGACTGCACAAGGACAGAGAATTGCGTTTTTTCTATTCATAGCCTTCTCCTGCCTTTTTTAGAACGTGTCGTGAATCAAATTCCATGCGACGCTTCCTGGCGGAGGAGTGATGGGCAGATTGTCGCGGGGAAAGAATTTCGCCTCACGAATTTCGTCTTTTTGAATGGTGATTTCTCCGCCTGCGTATTCTGCTCTGAACGCGAGCATCAACTGGTCGGGGAACGGCCACGACTGACTTGCCACATAGCGCACATTTTTTACGCTAAGTCCTGTCTCTTCTTTTATTTCGCGTACCACGGCGTGTTCAATCGTCTCTCCAATTTCCACGAATCCCGCAATGCAGGAATAAAATTGGTAGGTACGGTTTATGTGCTGGGCAAGCAGAATTTCGTTTCCTCTGCTGATAAGCACGATGATTGCCGGCTCAATCTGCGGAAAGAACTGATGACCGCATTTGGTGCAGGTTCGCGCGGTGAATTTCGGGTCATCTTCCAGCGGAGAGCCACAAAGCGAGCAGAACCGTTTGTCCTTCCTAAAATTGAGCAGACCTTTTGCCCTTGCGCCTAAAGACGCGATTTTTTTATGCTCGTCTGAATCGCGCATCTTCCAGAAAAAATCCCGCAGATGAATGTCCTCGCAACCAGCAGGATTTGGCGCATCCTTTTCCAGAAGAATTGCCGAATAATTAAAATCAGTTTCCGAAAACCAATCGCTGGCAATCTGATGCTCCAGACAGCGGCGCAAAACGGATTCATCGGGCAATTTTCCGCCTTGCAGTATGATTGAGTCGCCGCGGAAAACAAAATGAGTTCCGCTGAAAATATTGTGCTGATTCGAAATCATCGGCATACTATTATTATAACACAGAATTTGCGGGAAGCCAAATTTTTTATTCTTTTGAATATAGAAAACTTCCTTATTGAAATGCCCCGCTTTCTTGTGGTATTATTATCGTATGAAAGTTGCGATTTTTTTCGGTTCAAAGTCCGATTCAGAAACGATGAAAAAATCCGCTGATGTTCTGCGTGAATTCGGCGTGGATTTCAAGGCGTATATTATTTCCGCTCATCGTGCGGGCGCATTGCTTACAAAAACGATTCGTCAGGTTGAAGCAGATGGCTGCGAGGTGATTATTGCGGGTGCGGGTCTTGCGGCGGCATTGCCGGGCGTGATTGCAAGCGAGACGGTTCTTCCCGTGATAGGCGTTCCTCTGGAGTGCATTTCTCCCGGAAAAAGCAACGGGCTTGCAGGGCTGGATTCGCTTTTTTCTATTGTACAGATGCCCTCACAGATTCCTGTGGCGACCGTGGGAATTGGAAACGCAAAGAATGCCGCCTATCTTGCGGTGGAAATTCTTGCGATAAAATATCCTGAGTTAAAAGAAAAGTTAATTGCTTTCCGCAAAAAACTGGCTGATGATGTTGAGAAAAACGGCGGACTTGGTGTTGAGTTATGACAGATGATAAATTGCACGATGAGTGCGGCGTGTTCGGTATTTTTCAGACGCTTCCTAAAGATGTTCCCCAGCCAGCGGGGGATGATAATCCCTATTCAGCCGCAGAATTCAATGCTGCGCAGAAAGTGTACTACGGATTGTATTCGCTCCAGCATCGGGGGCAGGACAGCGCGGGTATTGCGGTCAGCGACGGAAAGATTATCAAAGTGCATAAGGCGATGGGCGCGGTAGCAGAGGCATTCCAACCGTCTCATCTTGCGGAATTGCAGGGAAGAATCGCGCTTGGTCATGTGCGCTATGCCACGGCTGGCAGTTGTACGATTGAGAATGCGCAGCCTATGGTGCAGGGGTCAAAACTTGGAACGATTGCGGTAGCGCACAATGGGCAGCTTATCAATTATGACCCGCTCCGTGAGATGCTCGAAGAAACAGGATGCACATTCCAGTCAACGAGCGATACCGAAGTGATTGTCAAACTGATTGCAAAGTCCTACAAAAAAGGTCTGGAGCGCGCCCTTACGGATACGATTCAGATGATAAAAGGCAGTTTTGCCCTTGCCGTGATGACCGAAAAATCACTGATTGGTGCGCGAGACCCCAATGGAATCCGTCCGCTATGTCTGGGAAAAACGGAGAACGGCTGGATTTTGGCAAGCGAATCCTGTGCGATTGACGCAGTGAACGGTACGTTTGTCCGCGACATTCAGCCCGGTGAAATCGTGATTATCAGTGATGACGGTGTTCTGAGTTTTGAATTTGGTGAGCGGACGAGCAAGCGCACCTGTGTGTTTGAGTACGTGTATTTTGCCCGTCCTGACAGCGTTATCGATGGCATTTCTGTTACCGAGGCACGCATGAAAATGGGTGCGCAGCTGGCAAAAGAAAGCGCGGTTCCTGCCGATGTGGTGATTGGCGTTCCCGACAGCGGGCTTGGTGCGGCAATCGGTTATGCAAAGGCAAGTGGCATTCCCTATGCGATGGGCATTGTGAAGAACAAATACATCGGGCGAACCTTTATCGCTCCCACGCAGAAAGAGCGCGAGAACATGGTTTTTGTTAAACTGAATGCCATTCCCTGCGACGTGCGGGGAAAACGCGTGATTGTGATAGATGATTCCATCGTGCGCGGAACAACGAGCCGTCGTCTGGTGCAGATTTTGCGCAGGGCAGGGGCAAAGGAAGTGCATTTTAGGATTTCCAGTCCGCCGGTCAAGTTTCCATGCTATTTTGGCATCAACACGCCCACACGTGGCGAACTTATCAGCGCAAATCACGACATCGAAGAAATCCGCAAGGAAATCGGTGCGGACAGCCTTGCTTTTTTGAGTGCGGACGGACTTTTGGAAGCGTGCAAGGAGTGTAATCCCGCGAACTATGGTTTCTGCAAAGGCTGTTTTACGGGCGAGTATCCGATTAGTGTGCCAGGCAGGGAACACCTCGCAGAGACAAGAGTTTCAGACTGAATTTTTAACAAATCTTAACCGAGTTTTCTCTTGCAAACTCGGTTAGAATATCCTCAGAAACGGAGAACGGTAAGCCATTCAGCCGGACTGTTGCCGAATCGGAGGTGCCGTCACTGCAAGGAAAAACTGGTTTACGAAAGACGCTCTAAAAGCAGATGAGAGGGCGGCGAATTACTTTTGGGCAAAAGGACGGTATTCCGGCAGATTCAGACGGCGTTTTGCGGCTGACGAACTTGTGCAGACAGAACATTTGTACGGCATCATGACAAAAAAAAACAGTCCTCTATAAAGGAGAGGACTGCACCGAAGCAAACGGTATTGTGTATCAGAACGTGGAAACTTATCTGCGCGGACTGGCCTGATTACCGTGCCAGATGTTTTTTGAGCGTCTGGCGAACTGCTCCTGCTCCCGCAAGTTCTTCCTTGAACAATGCCTCAATCTTTTCGCCAAGACCTGCCTTGTACAAGTCAGAGCCAAAAATATTGGCGTTGGAAAGAATCAGCTTTAGCTGTCCCGTGTAACTTGCGGCATTATTCCAGGCAATGCCTTTCAGTTGTGCGGTCAGTTCTTCCAGCATGGGGTCAGGCGACCGCTCAAAGGGCTTTCCGCTGTCGTCCACGGCAAGCAGGTATCGGCACCAGCCCGCAATCGCAAGTGGAATGGCTTCCAGTTTTTTTGCGTCGCCGTACTTTGCCACGTAGGATTTTATCGTTTCGCCAAAACGAATGCCTACTTTCTGCGATGTGTCACAGGCGATGCGCTGCGGAGCGTCAGGCATGAACGGATTGGGAAGGCGCGTGTTGATGACTTCGCTTACAAAATCCTTTGGAGAAAGAATCTTGGGGTCAGTTACAACGGGCATACCTTCCACCGGTCCGATTTGCTGTACCAGTTTGCGCAAGTCCGGGTCTTTCATTTCATCGGCAATCAGCGTGTAGTCCAAAAGACAGCCGTACACCGCAAGTGCCGTATGGAGCGGGTTCAGGCAGGTCGTCACCTTCATGCGCTCCACATTGTTTACGGTGTCGCGGTCGGTCATGTACACACCTGCTTTTTCCAGCGGCGGGCGTCCGTTGGGGAATGTGTCTTCCACCACCAGATATTGCGGGCCTTCCGCATTGACAAACGGCGCGATGAACGTCTTTTTTTCAGTGACGAACGGCTGCATCTTTTCAATGCCGTCTTTTTCCAGTTGTTTTCCAATCTCACTGCTCGGTCGCGGCGTGATTTTGTCTATCATCGACCACGGGAACGTGATTTTTTTCTCATTGTTCAGATAGCCGATAAAATCCTGCGACACGAATCCTTTTTTGAGCCATTCGTTTGCCATCGTGACGATAGAAGTCTGCAATTTCTCACCGTTGTGCGAGCAGTTATCCATGGAAACGACCGCAAGCGGCAATGCCCCGCTCTTAAAGCGATGAAACAAAAGTGCGGTCACCTGTCCCATTGCACTGGTCGCCCGCTCAGGACCGTTTTCAATATCGCTTACGATGTACGGAAAGTATTCGTCCGCCGCATTTTTAAGCGCGTAGCCTTTTTCGGTAATCGTAAAACTGATGAGTTGCAAGGACGGGGCGGCAAAAATCTGCTTCATGCGCGCCCATTCGTCCGTGTTTGCGGGCGTTGAGCGGATTGCTTCTGCAAGTGAGGCGATAACCTGTTTTGTCACCGAGCCATCGGGTTTGAGCGTCACGCCCAGCACCAGGTTGTCGTAGGGCTTGTAGATTTCGTCGATGATGTCAAAACTGAATGTCTCCGCGCAGATGATGCCGGTCTTGCTCTCACCTTTTTCCAGCAGCGTTTCCGCAATGCCGCCGATGAACATACGAAAGATGTTTCCCGCGCCAAAGTGAACCCATGTCGGCGTGCGCACGGTTTCTGCGCGGGCGGCTTTCACATCGTATGTCGGAAGCGCAACCCCAGCTTTTTTCCACGCCTCAGTTTCTTGTAAGCCTTTTAATGTCAGTTTCATAGAGTCCCCTTTTTACGCTAGGTACGAGCCCGAGTTTTTTTCGATTGCTTCCCACAAGCCGCAAATGTATGCCGCTCCCAGCGCGCGATCGTACAGACCGTAACCCGGCATCGCTTTTTCACCCCAAATCATGCGTCCGTGGTCGGGACGGATTGGACCTGCAAAGCCGATGTCGTACAATGCCTTTACAATCTCGTACATATTGAATGAACCGTCACTTGAAAGATGCGCCGCTTCCTCAAAGTCATTCTTGCCGTCGTTGAACTGCAAGTTGCGAACGTGGGCAAAATGAATCCGTCCTTTGAGCGCGCGAATCATGGCGGGAAGGTCATTGTCGGGATTCGTGCCGTAACTTCCCGCGCAGAATGTCACGCCGTTGTGCGGATTGTCCACCATTTTCATCATGCGCTGAATATTCGGCAGACTCGTGATGATACGCGGAAGCCCGAACACGCTCCATGACGGGTCATCGGGGTGAATCGCCATGTTGATGTGGTATTTGTTGCAGACGGGCATAATCGCCTCAAGAAAGTATTTGAGTCGGTCAAACAGTACGTCCGCGGTCATTCCCTCATACATCTTGAACAAGTCTTTTATCTTTGCCATGCGCTCAGGTTCCCACCCAGGCATCACTGTTCCGTTCATGTCTCCCGCAATGCTGTCGAACATTTTTGCGGGGTCAATCGCGTCCACGGCTTTCTGCGTATACGCCATCACCGTTGAACCATCGGGGCGGAGGCGGGCAAGTTCAGTTCTTGTCCAGTCGAACACGGGCATAAAATTGTAGCAGACCAGATGGATGTCGTTTTTGCCCAGATTTTCCAGCGTCCTGATGTACGCCTCAATGTCTTTATCGCGGTCGGCACTGGCGGTTTTGATTGCGTCGCTTACGTTCACGCTCTCAATGCCGTCAAGCGTAAGACCTGATGCCTCAACCTCATCTTTGAGCGACTTGATTTCTGCTTCCGTCCACACTTCGCCAGGCATTTTGTTGTACAGCGTGGTGATGATTCCCTTTACGTATGCCGTCTGGCGGATTTGTTGCAAGGTTACGGTGTCGTATTTTGACCCGAACCACCGCATTGTCATTTTCATAAGTTACTCCTCATAAACTCCGCGTTAGCGGTCGTGCAGGATGCACGAAATCCTTTTATCCAGCCACGCCGAAAATCATATTCGGAATGAAAAGCACTAGTTTCGGGCAGAAGACCAAAATCGCAAGTTCCACCAGAATCGCAAGCAAGAAAGGCAGGCTTTCCTTCGTGTATTCTTCGGGAGGACAGCCGATAATGCCACAGACCGTGTAGAGCGCAGAGCCGATTGGCGGAGTCATTACGCCCAAAGTGACGATTGTTGCCATCAGAACGCCAAAGTGAACCGGATCCATGCCCACGCTGGTGACCATCGGAAGGAAAATTGGCGTAAGGAGCAGAAAGTTCACGTTGCTGTCTACGAACATTCCCGTGATGAACAGGAAGCCCAGCATAATCAGCGTCAGAAGTTGCGGATTCTCCGTAATGCCAAAGATGAATGAACTTAACGCGGCGGGCAGTTTGACCCAGGTAATCGCGTAGCTGAACGGACCTGACATCGCGATAATCAGCATAATTGCGCCGTTATCTTTGAGCGTCGTAATAAGGGCTTCCTTAAAATTCTTCCAGGTCAGTTTTTTGTAGACGAATTTTCCCACAATCAGCGCGTACACCACGGCAAATGCGCCCGATTCAGACGGCGTGAACAAGCCGAAGCGGATTCCCACAATTAGTATAATCGGGAAGAACAACGCCCAGATTGACACTTTCAAGTTGTCAAAAAGTTCGCGCAAAGTCAGTTTGGGAGCATCGACGCTCGGCGGGTCAAATTTTCTGATGCGGCTGGTGATTGTCGTCGTTCCCATAAGGAAAATCATCATAAGAATACCGGGAACGATACCTGCTGCAAACAGACGACCGATTGACACCTCGCCCACAAAACCGAAGATGATAAGTCCCAGACTTGGCGGAATGGTCGCCGTGATGAGCGCGGTAAGGCAGTTCACCGAGCAAATGTAGCCCTTTGTGTAGCCACGGTTCAGCATCTCCGGCGCAAGGATTCGCGTTTCCATTGCAGCGTCTGCCGTAGCAGAGCCTGAGACTCCGCCCATCAGCGTAGACATGACGACCGAAATCTGCGCAGTTCCCCCGTACATTCTGCGGGTCAGAAGCCGCGCAAGCCCCAGAAGTTGGTCCGTAATGCCCGACACATTCATCAAGTTTCCGGCAAAGATAAAGAACGGAACTGCAAGGAAGGCAAAGGACTGGCTTTGAAGCACAATCATCTGCACTGCCGCCTCAAACGGAAGAATCGGCTGGCTCAAAAAGTAGGCAAAACCCGCGATTCCGATGACAAACGCGATGGGCATTCCCATCAGCAAAAAAATTACAAAACTAACAAGCAGTAGTGTCATAGTCTTCTCCTATTCGGCATGCTCAACTGGCTCAGTCGTGCGGAAATGCTCTATGCAGGCCTTGATTTTTCCCACGGTAGAAATTGACATGGAAAAAGTCGCCACAACAAGGCTCAGGCTGACAAGCGAGTAGGGGATGGGCATGGACTGATAGGTGCGAAGCCGTTCCGTCCACGCAAGCCTGATGCCGTAGATACAAATGATGACCGTAACGCACAGAATGATGGCATATACCAAAAGCAGCACAAGTTCCTGCACTTTTTTTGGAAAATACCGCGTCACAATATCAATGCCGATAAGCTGACCGCTCCGCCATGCGATGTCCGCGCCAAGAAATGCCGTCCAAGCCAGAAGAAGCATCGCCAAATCGATGTTCCATGACATTGAGATTCTTAAAAAGCGGAGGATAGCCGAAGCGAACACAAAAATAACAAGGAAAACAAAACCAACGCCGCACACCGCGACCTCAGCCTTGCAAAAATAATCGTAGATTTTTTTCATTTTCAGTTCCTGACGATTTTTTTTATGTGATAAAAAAACAGGCTTGCACCACAGACAGTTTTCCCGCAATGCAAACCTGTAATTACCGAACGAACTTATTTACCCAGTTCTTTGAACAGTCTCTCTTTCAGACCAGCGGAGAATCCCAAATCGTTGTTCTTGTACAGCGGGTCGACTGCCTTCTGGAATTCAGCGATGTCCACGTCAACGATGTTCACGCCGTTTTTCTTCATGTTGTCGTAGTAGCCGCCTTCTTCGTTGCGGATAATCTCACCGTATTCAAGGGCTGCCTCACGCATAATCTTGGTGAACAGTTCGCGGTCAGACGGACTCATGCTGTTGTAGAATGTTGATGAGCAGACGAACGCAGACTGAAGCATGTAGTGCTTTGTCATCGCAAGGTTCTTTACTACTTCATACAAACGTGAACCGTCAGCGGTCGCAACCTGCACTTCGCAACCGTCGAGCGTCTTTGACTGAATGCCGGGGAATACTTCGCCCCAAGAGATGCCGATGTTCGCAAATCCCAGGTATTTTGCGAGGTTGTTTCCGATTGCGTTGCCGAAACCACGGATGCGAAGACCTGAGAGGTCAGCAACATGCTTTACCGGCGTGGTGGTGTAGAAACTGCGGAAACCATTGTACATGTTCGTGATGTAGATGATGCCCTGTTTTTCCAACTGTGCCTGCCATTCCTTGAACAGCGCGGTGTCGGGCAGTTTTTTCAGGTCGGCAGGGTCGGTCAGAATGTACGGAGCCATCAAAATGTTCATGTCGGGAATGTTGAACTGGCTTGCGAGACGACCGGGGTCACTCGGAACGACAAGGCTGATGCCCAGTTTTGCCTGCGTGACGAGCGCATCGGTGTCACCAGAGAGCGCGCCTGCTACCTGAACCGCCGCATTGAAACGGCCAGTCGCATTCAGTTTGTCGGCAACCGACTGCATCATGCGGCTCTGACCTGTCGTGGCGGCCTCAGTTCCTGCGAACGTGACGGGAATCTTTGCGTCACTTGTCTTTTTTGTGCAAGAGGGAAGAAGCAGACCGCAGAGCAGCACTGCACCCAAAGAACACAACATTGTTTTTTTCATAATAGTCCTCCTTAATTTGACTGTCAATTTAATCTGGTATACTAACATGTTAGTTTCTAACTCTTTGTTTGTCAAGAAAAAAGTGAAAAATTCTTTTCTTGACAGGTCATTTTTTTAATGCTAACATGCCAGTATAGGACGGTATCATGAAAAAGACCGATGCAAGCGTGCAGTCTGCCGTATACAATGCGCTCAAAAACAATATTATGTCTCTGCAATTAAAGCCAGGCACGGTGATGAGTACGCAGGAAGTCGCCCAAAAACTGAATGTCAGCAGAACCCCGGTGCGCGAGGCTTTTATCCGATTGCAGCGCGATGGGTTGGTGGATATTTTCCCGCAGAAAGAGACCGTCGTTTCCCGCATTGATTTTTCCATGGTGGAACAGGAACGCTTTGTGCGCGAAAGTCTTGAATGTGCCAACATTGATTTGCTTATGGGCAAATGTACGCGCAAGGATTTTGGCGAACTGGAACTGAACATTGAAAAGCAGCACGCCACGGTTCTCACCTGTGATTACAACGCGCTTGTCCGCCTTGATAACGAATTCCATCATTATATGTTCAAGGTTACGGGGGAGCGGCTTGCATGGGAAACCATCGAGAACACAAGCAATCATTATGCCCGCATCCGCCTCATCACCGTCTGGAACAAGGACATTATGATGGGTACCGTCCTGCAGCATCAGAAAATTCTTTCCGCAATTCAGGATCAGGACGCTGAATACGCAAAAATGTGCATGAAAACCCACATGCACCGCCTTGAAAACCAACTCCAGCAGCTCATGCGTGACTACCCCGATTATTTTGTCACCGAATCCATTCCCGCCGAAGAACGATTTGCCGCCCTGCTGGTAAAGTGAGGGGAGTCAATGAACGAAGTTTTTTTCTTCTGCCAAAAATGACTTGATAGGCGCAAATCCTTCTGTATCTTTCACCAATTCAGCCGTGCGATTTTCATTTTCTGGAAGTTACACGGCATTTTTTTTTCGGGCGTTCCCGCTTCCGCGGTCGGCTGTTCCGCGGCTCAGTAACCCTCGGCCGCTTCCCTCGCTTCGCTCAGTCCAGTGGCTGGCTTCGCCACCGCTCCATAGCCTAACGCTTTTAGGCCAACCGCATTATAAATTTTTCGCACCAGGCAAAAAAGGCTACCAGCGGAAACCCGCCACTGAAAATGCGCGGTTGTCCTGCAAAATCGGCTGAAGAGGAAATCAAATTCACTAAAAAGATGGGCGTTGGCAACGAAGTTTCCAGCCGTGGAAGCGGAATCACACGCTGCAACGGTAGTCTTTTTAGTACAGATGCGAACCAGTTTTTTTCAGCCGATTTTCCATCACAGAATGATTATAATGCGGGAGTTCTGCTAACGCTTTTCTTTCTCCCTTGATTTTTTTCTCATATAACGCTATCGTGTGGAAAAATCCCGGGGGCACCACGGGTACTAATGCGTTTTGGTTCTTTGGAGGAAGTATGAACACAGCATTGACAATTGCAGGAAGTGATTCTTGCGGAGGCGCCGGAATTCAGGCTGACATCAAGACGATGACCATGAACGGGGTTTACGCCATGAGCGCAATCACCGCCTTGACCGCACAGAATACGACCGGCGTGTTTGGCATTCAGGAAGTGACTCCTGAATTTTTGGAAAAACAGATTGAAGCGGTCGTGACAGACATCCGCCCCGACGCGGTAAAGACAGGCATGGTCTCTTCCGCCGAACTGATTCGGACAATCGCCGCGCAGATTAAAAAGCATGGCTTACCGAATGTGGTCGTAGACCCTGTGATGGTCGCCACAAGCGGTGCGCGGCTCATCTCAGAGGACGCGATTTCGGTTCTGGAAAAGGAACTCTTCCCGCTGGCAACGGTCATCACGCCGAACATCCCCGAGGCGGAAATCATTTCTGGACAGAAAATCACCGACCGAGGCGGCATGGAAGCGGCCGCAAAAAAAATCAATGCTGAGTATGGATGCGCGGTACTGGTCAAGGGCGGCCACAGCGTAAGCGATGCGGACGACTATCTGTTTTCGGACGGCATGGGCTCTTGGTTCAGCGGAAAAAGAATTGAAAACTCCAACACACACGGAACAGGCTGTACGCTTTCGAGTGCGATTGCGGCAAACCTCGCTCATGGGCGCACCTTGGAAGAAAGCGTTTCCCGCGCAAAGGCATACATTTCCGCCGCGCTTTCCGCACACCTTGATTTGGGTAAAGGCTCAGGCCCGCTCATGCACAATTACATTTTTAAGGACAAGGATGCGCTTGCGCTCTAGCCAGATTTTTTTTAACGGAGACATATATAATGAAAGAAAATACAAAAAAAACGACCGTGTTCAGCGCGGCATTGATTTGGTTTGGTGCGGGAGTTTCAATCGCGGAAATCCTCACGGGAACGTATTTTGCGCCGCTGGGATTTTCCCGTGGCATCGCGGCGATTCTGCTGGGACATATTATCGGCTGTGCCCTGCTTTTCGGGGCGGGCTACATCGGCGCATTGAGCCGCAAAAGTGCGATGGAGACAACGAAGTCCAGTTTCGGCTCTATCGGCGGCAGGTTTTTCGCGCTTCTGAACGTGCTGCAGCTGGTCGGCTGGACGGGCATTATGATTTACGACGGTGCGGCGAGCGTGAACGAGATTTTTGCGCTTGAAGGCTGGGTGTGGTGTCTTGTCATCGGCGCACTGATTATGCTCTGGATTGTGATTGGCATTACGAACCTTGGCAAAGTGAACGTAGTTGCGATGAGCCTGCTGTTTTTGCTTACGGTTGTTTTATGCGCGGTGATTTTTAAGGGCAGGGCGGTGCTACTTCCCGTGGACGCAAGCGAGGCGATGAGTTTTGGAGCCGCCGTTGAGCTGGCCGCCGCCATGCCGCTTTCGTGGCTTCCGCTTATGAGCGACTACACTAAGGACGCGGAAAAACCGTTTGCAACGACGCTCGTGAGCGCGGCGGTGTATGGACTGGTCAGTTCGTGGATGTACGTTATCGGCATGGGCGCGGCGATTTTCACTGGAGAAAGCGGTGTCGCCCCGATTATGGTAAAGGCGGGCTTGGGAATCGCAGCTCTGGTGATTGTGATTCTTTCCACCGTCACCACAACATTCTTGGATGCATTCAGCGCGGGCATTTCCGCCGTCACTGTGAGCGCAAAAGTGAACGCACGTCTTGCCGCCATCATCACCGCCATTTTAGGGACGGTGGGCGCATGCCTGTTCAACATGGACGACATTACCGATTTTCTCTATGTAATTGGCTCGGTCTTTGCGCCCATGATTGCCGTCCAGTTGGCAAGTTTCTTCGTGCTGAAATCCGATTCTGCGGGGCGGCACTTTGACTGGCTGAACCTTGCGGTGTGGCTTTTGGGATTTGCGTTCTACCGATTCTTGCTGAACAAAGATTTTATACTTGGTATTACGCTTCCATGCATGGCGGTGACTTTCGTGCTTACGGTTCTTGTGGGAAAAATCCGCAGGTGACACTTCCTGGTGACACTTCCAAAAAAAATCGCTATACATTTTTGAAAAGGTGCGATATAATTGAAAATCTAGTGTGTAATCTTTCGGCGGCAAACCGCTGACCAAATTTTATAGGAGAATCAAATGGATAAGGTTTACGAACAGTTCAGGGACATCGGTATTATTCCGGTTGTCGCAATCGAGGACGCATCTAAGGCGGCAGATTTGGCTCATGCGCTGGTAAGGGGCGGACTTCCTGCTTCTGAAGTGACGTTCCGTACTGCTTGTGCGGCAGAGGCAATCGAAGCGATGATTAAGGCAGAGCCTGATATGCTCGTTGGCGCAGGTACGGTGCTGAATGTTGAGCAGGCAGAAAAGGCGGTTAAGGCGGGCGCAAAATTTATCGTCAGTCCTGGCTACAACCCCGATGTGGTTGACTGGTGCATCAAAAACAAGATTCCGACTATGCCCGGTATCTCTAACCCGTCAGAAATCACCGCCTGTATCAACAAAGGATTGACCTACCTCAAATTGTTCCCCGCAGAGCGCAAGGGCGGCTACAAAATTATCGACGACTTTGGCGGCCCGTTCCCACAGTGCGCGTTTATGCCGACTGGTGGCGTAACTACGGAAAATGTTGGCGAATATGCAAAGCGAAAGAACATCCTCTGCATGGGCGGCACGTGGATGGTCAAAAAGCCGCTGATTGAAGGCGAAAAATGGGACGAAATCACCCAGATTTGTAAGGACGCGGTAAAGGCAATGCACGGATTCCACATCGACCACATGGGCATCAATGCGGCTAACCCCGACGACGCAACGGCAATCGCAGACGGATTCGCTCCGTTCGGATTTGCGGCTAAGGTGGGCAATTCTTCAATCTTCGCTTCCGATCAGGTTGAGATTATGAAGCAAAACGGACGTGGTACGCACGGACACATCTCAATGATGTGCAACAACGTGGAGCGCGCTCTGGCATATCTGAAACGCTTTGGATTCAAGCCCGTCGCTGGTACGGAAGTCTACATGACCAAAGGAAACGCGAACACGCCGCTTAAAGTTGTCTACCTTGACAAAGAAGTGGGTGGATTTGCGATTCACTTAAAGAGAGCATAAATTTTCGGGAGGGGGAAGTCTCCCCTCGCTCCAGCCACGAGTCGCTCCGCAAATGACAGAAACGGACAAGCCATTTCTGTCATTTGTTCCTCTTTGTCGTGTCTTCCGCTACCCCCTCTGCGGGGTAGGGGACGGTACGGAGTCTGTCTGGTAGCGTTTTCAAAGCGCATTATTCCACAAAGCCCCGCAACGCCCCTGTATCGGCTGAAAGTCAGTCCTTGTAGCCGCTCCATTCGCGGATGTGCGAGAGTTTCTCCAACAGCGTAGAAACTTCTTCTTCGGTGTTGTCGCGACCTCCTGTCGCTGACAGAATGTTGCACATTCTGTCGAAATACTGGAATTGCTTTTCAGGACGCAGGCGGCATCCATGCCGCTTGTGTTTGATATTTTTACAACAATTGCTAGTCCTTGTAGCCGCTCCATTCGCGGATGTGCGAGAGTTTCTCCAACAGCGTAGAAACTTCTTCTTCGGTGTTGTAAAAATATAAACTTGCGCGCGCGCTTGCGGGAATCTCAAGATATTGCCCCAGCGGCTGTGCGCAGTGGTGTCCCGCGCGGATGGCGATATGCTCATCGCTCAAAAGGCTTGCGATGTCGTGGGGGTGTACGCCGTCAATCGTAAAGGTGACGATGCCGCTCCGTTTTTTGCCGTCCTTGTTGCCCACGATGTGGAAGTGAGGCAGTTTTTTTATCCCCTCAATCAGCTGCTCTGCAAGCGCATTGTCATGCCTCATAATCGTGTCGAATCCGACGGACTGAATGTAGCGCACTGCCGCCGCAAAGCCGACCGCGTCTCCCGCGCTCACCGTACCCGCCTCAAATTTGTGCGGCACTTCTGCCCACGTCGCGCTTTCGGTGGTGACGTACTCAATCATCTCTCCTCCGCGCAAAAAAGGCGGCATCGCTTCAAGCAGAGAAAGTTTTCCGTAGAGCGCGCCGATTCCCATAGGGCCGCACAGTTTGTGTCCGCTCATCGCAAAAAAATCCGCGTCCAAGTTCTGCACGTCCACCGGGATATGCGGTGCGGACTGCGCTCCGTCCACGACCATAATCGCGCCGTTCTGGTGGGCAATCTGCGCCACTTTTTTAATCGGGTTGGTCGTTCCCAAAACGTTACTTGTCTGCGTGAGCGAGACGATTTTTGCCTTCGGCGTGATTTTTGCGTACTCGCTTTCGGGAATGATGCCGGTCTCTTTGTCTACGTTCAGAAAAACAAGGCGCGCGCCCTTTGCCTGCACCAGCATCTGCCACGGAAGGATGTTCGAGTGATGCTCCATGATGGAGACGACAATTTCATCTCCCGCGCTTACGTTCGCCATGCCCCATGTGTAGGCGATGAGGTTTAATGATTCCGATGTGTTCCTCGTGAAGATGACTTCGCGGGCTTCCTTTGCATTGATGAATCTTGCGACTGCTTCCCGCGCGTCCTCGTAGGCTTTTGTCGCCCGCTCGCTCAAATCGTACAGCCCACGCAGGGGGTTTGCGTTCTGCGTGGCGTAAAAATGCGACATGGCGTGCAAGACGATGAATGGTCGCTGGCTTGTTGCCGCCGTGTCAAAATAAAGCAGTCCGTTGTTCACAGCGTCTGCATGCTCGTCTATTGCCTTAAAAAGCGGAAAATCCGCGCGGAATTTATTGGTACTCATCGTTTTTGTTTTTCCTACGAAAATACTAGCATATTTTGCAAACTTTGTCAGCGGGGAACTTGCGTGCTATGCGATTGTTCCCTCATCCGTGTCTTGCGCGGCGGGTTGGTTCAGGGTGTACCAGTCGATTTTTCTTGTTATGAACATGAGCAGCACGGTGACGATGAACAGTCCGATGCTTCCAATCAGAAGGGCGTAGTCCTCAGCCTGTAGCGTTCCGTAGAGGAAAATGTAGGAGACCAGTTGCACGCCACTCAAAAGCGCGCCCCATTTTGGCTTTGCGAAAATCGCCGTGGCATAGAAAAAGGTTGCCGCGCAGACGCTTGCCGCGCAAATCAGGTAGGTAACGTCGAACGAAAGATGCTCGGAAACGGAAAGCAGGAGCAGATAGAAAAGCACGTCGGCAAAACCAATCAGACAGTATTGAATCGGGTGAATTTTCTTCTTTGAGAACACTTCCGAAATCAAGAGGGCGATGAAGGGGATGATTAGGAAAAGCAGGGCATATTTTACGCTCCGCTCGGTCTTTTTGTAGGCGTTGACAGGAACGATGAACGACACGTTGATTGCCTCGGACGTAAAACTGCTTTCCGAAAGCCAGCTTTTCGGGTAGACCGTGCTGAGTCCCGCCACATTCCATTCCGCGGAAAAGCCTTTGTCCGAAATCTCGCGCGTTTTGGGAAGCCAGCCGCCCGAAAAACTGGGGGAAGTCCAGTCCGAGGTCATTTTTATCACGTTGTCGGCGGCAATCGGGTGAATCCGTATGTTCTCGCCGCCCTGAAAATCAATCGTTCCTGCTAGTTCCGCCGCCTCTGCAAGGGTCAGTTCCGAAAGATTGTAGTACACGGATGTGCTGAAGGGGGAGACCGCGTCATATTTTATCGGGGAAAGGGCAAGTTCTTTTCCGTTCAGGCGCAGTTTCGGCTGAGAGGTCAGGTTCTTCGTGTTTGAAAGGCCGATGATGAGTACCGCTTCTTGTGGCAGCACGTCTTTTTCAGGAATGTTGAAGTAGGAACAGTCAAAGTGGCGGAAACTGGATGCGATTTGTATCTGTCCGTTAAAGACCGGCACTTTGAAAATTCCGCGCGTCAGATAATAGGGCTGAACCGAAACGTCAAGGCTGTAGGTGTCGGGGGCAAAAATGATGTGGCGCGTCTCAACTTCGGTGTGCCTGTTTCCCTTTGCGTCAAAAGTTTCCCGGTAGTGCCTGTACGGCACGGCGATGACCAGCCCCTGCATCTCTGCGTTTCCGCCCAGCGGCTCGGTGATTGAAGCGATTGCCTCGCGCTGGTAGTTTTTGCGGTCGTGAATCAGGCTTTTGATGAGGCTTATTGGAATGAGGAAGAGGAGAACCAGCACAAAAATCAGCACGATTTTTACGGTCGTGCCTGAGAACGTGAGTTTTTTCATTTTTCCGCCTCGGACTGGCTGGTTGCCATGCGGTCGATAAAAGAGTCGATTTCTGCGACAATGCTTTCGTCGGGAATGAGGTGCGCGACGGCGGCGATTTTTGCGCGGCTCATCATGCGCTTGGCTTCTTCCTCGCTGATGCCGCGGCTCTGCATGTAAAAAAGTTCGTCCGCGCTGAGCCGTCCGATGGTTGCGCCGTGCGTGCCGGAAACGTCTTCCTCGTCGCACAGAATCATCGGAATGGACTTGTTGATGGCGGTGGGGGAGAGAAGCAGCGTCTCTTCCTGCTCATCCCCCGTTGCGCCTATGCATCCGCGCTGAAAGTCAATCGTGCCACGGTAGATTTTTACGCTGTTGTCCGCGACAACGCCTTTGACCGCCATCTTGGTGTCCGTTGCGCCGCCTTTGTGCCAGACCGCATGGTTCATGTCCAGAAGCTGTGCGGCGCGTGTGTGGTAGGCGGTGTCGCTTTTGAAATTTGATTTGTAGCCCGCCAATGTTGCGCCCACGCCCGCGTAGGTTTTTGCGCCGCCAAGTTCAATCTGCGTAACGTCAATCGTTGCGCCGTCCTCGCAAAGCGCGGCGGTGTCGTCCAGCTGCGTGTAACGTGAGCCGAGCAGGTTTACCTTTACGAGGTGAATGCGGGCGCGCTCTTTTGCCCACAGTTTTGTCTGCACGGCTTGGAATCCGCCTGCGTCCGGCGCGGAAGTGTAGTCCAAAATGACGGTGACAGCGGAATCCGCCTCCGCCACGATGACCTGCTGGCTTACGTGGCTTTTTCCGTCCGCAAGGTCAAAGCGAAGAATGACGGGAGCGGCGATTTTTTTTCCTGTACCCGCAACAATTGCGGACGGAACGGGGGAAAAGGATGCGATTACGGCATCTGCATCTGTTCCCGCGCCGCCTTGCATGGCAGGGAGCGTCCTTGCAATCTGCGCGCCGTCTTCGGTGTATGTTATGCCGTCGGTTAATCCGCTTACGCTGACAGTTCCCGCGATTTCAGGCGCGTCTACGCTCAAAGTGGCGCGGTTCAGTCTGAGCCAGTTCCACGTGAGCGCGGGGATGGGGTTTATGTTTTCATATCGCAAAGTTTTGGTCATCGTGAATTCTCTGCGAAAATACTAGCATATTTTGCGCGTTTTGTCACTGACGGAAGTGAATTACTTGAAGCACACGTCTACTTCAAACGGGCCGTAAGGGGTGACGTAGGGAATGCCCACCACGGGAATGCTCCGCGGCCAGGAAATCATGTGGTTGTGGCCGGACACGCAGAACGGCGGCGAAATGTCTATGTTGTGTTCTTTGATTTCGGAGACTGCGTGGCCGGAAACGATGTTCGTGAACTCGCTGACGAGTGCTATTTCATTCTCCTCGTAATCTTCTTTGGTACATTCAAGACCAGAGAGCATCAGCATTTTTCGCGCCAGCGTTTTGTGCAGTCTGAAACCAACGACGCCTTTGCAGTCGCCAGTAATGCCCAGAAGCCCGGTGATTTCCCACTGATGTCCTGCGTGAACATCAAGTATGTGGGGCTCTTTTACTTCTGGTTTTATGCCGAACATTTCCTGAAATGTCTTTACGCCTTCTGCTAAAAAGATGTTAATAATTTTTGCGTCCATACACTAATGATAAAACAGAATGAGCGAATTGTAAATGGAAAAAAATCACCGTATGTGCATAAGGTATCCGCGCAAGGGATAGTAGCGGCGGCAGTTCTGCGGCGGTTGAGCGTAGTCGAAACCAGAGCAGAATGGAGCGCGAGAGCGCGGAACCGCGAAAAGCCCGACCGCCGCAAGGCGGATGCGCCCGATTATAAATTTCCCTTCATCTCAAGCCGAATCAGGTTGTTCATCTCCACGGCGTATTCAAGCGGAAGTTCCTTTGACACTGGGTTGGCAAAGCCTGAGACAATCATTGTGCGCGCTTCCTCTTCGCTGATTCCGCGGCTCATCAGGTAGAAGACCGCATCGTTTGAGATGCGACCGATTTTTGCTTCGTGACCAACATCGCAGTCGTCCGTGTGGATTTCCATTGCGGGAACGGTGTCGCTTCGGGAAAGATTGTCGAGCATGAGGCTTTCGCAGGAAACGCTTGCCTTGCTTCCGACTGCTTTTCTGTCGATGTAGATTGCGCTTCGGTACGTGGAGATGCCGCCGCCCTTGCTGATTGATTTTGTGGTAATGACGCTGGATGTGTGCGGGGCAAGGTGAACCATTTTTGCGCCCGTGTCCAGGTTCTGTCCGCTTCCCGCAAAGGTTACGCCGGTGAATTCCGCGCGGCTATGTGCGCCGACCAAATCGCTTTCGGGGTAGAGGTAGGAGATGTGGCTTCCGAACGAGCCCGAGACCCATTCGATTGAGCCGCCTTCCTCGACGCGGGCGCGCTTGGTGTTGAGGTTGTACATGTTTTTTGACCAGTTTTCCACGGTGGAGTAGCGGAGGTGCGCGCCCTTCTTCACATAGAGTTCAACGCAGCCTGCATGAAGGTTCGCCACGTTGTATTTTGGGGCGGAACAGCCTTCGATGAAGTGCAGGTCTGCGCCTTCGTCAACGATAATCAGCGTATGCTCAAACTGTCCCGCACCCTTTGCGTTCAGGCGGAAATAGGACTGGAGCGGTACGGAGACTTTTACGCCTTTTGGCACATAGACAAAACTGCCGCCCGACCAGACTGCCCCGTGAAGCGCGGCAAATTTATGGTCCTTGGGCTTGACGAGCTGCATGAAGTATTCGCGCACCATGTCCGCATGCTCGCCGCGCAGGGAACTTTCAAAATCGGTGTAGATTACGCCCTGCTGCGCCACTTCGTCCTGGAGGTTGTGGTAAACCAGTTCGCTGTCGTATTGCGCCCCCACGCCGGCAAGGGAAGTGCGCTCGGCTTCCGGGATGCCCAGTTTCTCGAACGTGTCCTTGATGTCGTCGGGAACGTCTTCCCACTTGGTCTGCATTTTTGTGTTGGGGCGCACATAGGTCGCAATCTGGTCGATGTTGAGTCCGCTGATGTCTGGCCCCCAGTCCGGCACGCTGAGCTCATTGTACAGCTTGAGCGATGCAAGCCTGAATTCGCGCATCCAGTCGGGGTCATTCTTGTCCTCGCTGAGCTTGCGCACGATTTCGGGAGTCAAGCCCTGCTTGTTTCGGTAAAAGCCCTTTTCCTCGTAGCGGAAGTCGTAGGGGGATGAGTCCATTGTCTTTATATCTTGTTTTTCTGCCATACCGTTGTTCCTTATATCAGCGTCATTTTCCGAATTTTGTTTCGGAATCTTTTTATTTCTTGTTCGGGCGTTCCCCTGCGCTCTGTTATTCCCGCGCTACGACGCGGGTCTTCCATCGCTTCGGGGCGGGCTTTTCGCACTTCCGCTTTCGCTCCAGTCTTCCGTTCTGGCGGTTTCGGGTTTCGACAAGCTCAACCGCCGAACCCCCAGAACTCCAGACCGCCTCGCGGCGGTGCTACAATCCCTAACGCTCGGCTACCATGCTTCAATTCTTGTTCCCATATTTACAGGAACACCTACAAGCTGAATATCAAACTTAAGTGACGGTTCTATCCATTCACTCGCATTGTGAATTCGCAAGGATAAAGCCCACCCATTATCACAATGAATCAAAATCGTATTCATAGAATCTTTCTTAAAAGTCATTGAAAGAATCTGAGTCGGCATTTTGAGCGTTGCAATTTTGTACTGCGTTTTCTGAACCTTCGTTGAAAGTCCAAGCGTTCCGTACATATTGAAGGGCTTTACTTCCGTTGTTTTATCTTTTGTATGTGCGATAACTTTATAGAAATCGTTCCTGCCAAGCAAGTAACGGAGAAGATTTTCAGGCACTTCTGCGGAATGTTTTTCATATAAATCATGCATTTCAGTTAGGAATGCATCGAGAAGGGTTTTATAAAACCTTTCATCTTTCTTTTCAATTCCTGCCCAGCGGGCTTTTTTAACTGTCAGTTCATCAAGTTCATCAAAAATCGGTTTGATTGTGTCGTGATATTTTTGCGAAACAGGGAATCCGAGCCATTCTTTTCCGAAATCGATTGTTCGGGAAAGCCTTGAATGTTTTACAGCCTCATGGTTGTGCTTGCACGAAAGCCCAATATTCCACCCTTTTTGATTGCGAATGCAGAGAACATCCCGAACATCACCTTTTTGACCTTGCTTGTCAGGTTGAATTGAAAGAATAAGAGGCTCTTTTTTGTCGGGAAACTCAAGATTTGGTTCTAATGGTGCAATAATTTCAACACCTCTCTTTGCCGCTGAAGAAAAAGCAGTTTTTTCATCATCAGAAAGTTCTTCAAATGCTTTTTTCGTGTTCTGAAAATTTACATCATCTAAAAGAGAAACTTCTGTTTTTGATGCATATTTTTGAAACAATGCATCTAAACAAGCGTACTCGAAAGCTTTTCCTGTAATTTCCTGTTTTGCCATCCTACGCTCCAATAATTTTATAAATTTCAGAAGCAACAGTCTCTGCGAGTTTTACAGGAACTGCGTTTCCAATCTGCTTGTATTTGCTCGTCAAATCACCATGAAATTTCATGTTTTTCGGAAAAGTCTGGATTGCGGCAGCTTCCCTGTAACTCAAACGGCGAGTTTCACCACCATCACCGAATTTCCATAAATCGGTTCCCAGTTTTATCATATCTGGGGAGCCTGGATAAAGCGTAACTTGTTTTGCCATTGCAGGAATTGTGAAAGACTGTTCATTCCAATTACGCTTTCGGTTTCGGCTCATATATCGTGAAGAATACGGTGCTGTACAAATCTCGTCTTTTTCGGGTTTTGAAATATCCTTCAAGGCATCGGCAAGTGAAACTTTTTTTTCTAAAGGCTTTGGAAAAACAAAAGTTTTGTTTAAATCTTTTTGAATTCCGACAATTATGACTCGTTGCCTATCCTGTGGAACTCCGTAATCTGCGGCATTAACAAGGGTCGGTTTTACGATATAACCTTTTGATGCAAAGTCAGAAAGAATCGCTTCAATAATCGCACCATTTCCTAAAGTCAAAAGACCTTTTACATTTTCTGCCACAAAAACTTTCGGTTGCTTTTCTTCAACGAGCTTCACAAAGTATCGGTAGAGAATATTTCTACTGTCATCAAGTTTTCGTGGGCCTGCAAGTGAAAATCCTTGGCACGGAAAGCCACCCGCAATCAGTTCTGTTCTTGGAATTGCAGAAAAATCAACTTTTCCGATGTCTCCCTGTATAACTTCGGCATTTGACCATTCTCTGTGTGTCTCACATGCATCTTTGTCAAAGTCATTTGCCCATACAGTCTGAAAACCTTGATTCTCAAACCCCATATCTAGTCCGCCAGCCCCGCAAAAGAGCGAAACCATTGGGATTTTCTTTTTGTCCATACTTATACCTCCATACGAATATAAACATGACAATTAAATTATATCTCACAAACGGATGCGGTTGATTTCTCAACAGCATCATAAATGAAATCCCATCCAAATTCCGTGCTTTTGTCTTCCATTTGTTTTGCAGAGAAATTTTCTAAGCAATTGCTCAATTCTTGCTCCGATGGAAGACTTCCAAATCGTTCTTCAAAAGCATCTATAAAATCTTGTTCAGTCCATGTAATTTGAGCAATAATTTTATTCATACTTTCATCTCCAACAAATGAAATTGCGTAACAATTTCGAATCCGTGTGACATACACGGGCTAGGGAGTGTAGGGGCGGCGAAAGCCGTTCGGTAGCGGCGGTGGTTGAGCTTGCCGAAACCACCGGATCGGACGAATGAAGCGGTAGCGGAACCCCGAAAAGCCCGGCCGCAAAGCGGCAGCCCCCAAATTCTCACTCCTAACTCAAAAACTGCTCGAAACCTTTTGCGCCGATTTCGTCCACGAGGCTTCCGTCGCCTGTCTTTACGATGCGGCCTTTTACGAGCACATGCGTGTAATCCACGTGCAGGCTTTCCAGAATCTTTGCCGAGTGGGTGATGATGATGAGCGCGCCGTTCTGCCGCTTCTGGTATTCCTGGATTCCTGCGCTTACCGTGCGGACTGCATCTACGTCAAGGCCACTGTCCGTCTCGTCAAGAATTGCAAGTTTTGGATTCAGCATCAAGAGCTGCAAAATCTCGCTCTTCTTCCGCTCACCGCCGGAAAAGCCTACGTTCAGGTCGCGGCCGGCATAGGTCTCATTCATGTGGAGCATTTCCATCGTTGCCTTGAGCTGTTTCTGGAACTGGAACAGTTTTACGCGCTCTCCCGTGGTCTGCTGCAGGGCGTTTCGGATGAATGTCTCAAGCGTTATGCCGGGGACTTCCAGTGGAGATTGAAAACTTAAAAACATGCCTTTCTGTGCGCGCTTGTCCGTTCCTAAATCAGTGATGTCCTCGCCGTTGAAAAAAATCTTTCCGCCGGTTACGGTGTAGCGCGGATTTCCCATCAGCGTGTAGCCCAGCGTTGATTTTCCCGCGCCATTCGGTCCCATCAGCACATGCGTTTCTCCCGCGCCGACGTTCAGGTTCACCCCGTTCAAAACCTGTTTTTCTTCTATTTTAACTGAAATATCCTGTACCTGTAAAAGTGTATTCGCCATAGTGAGATGAGTATAGCAGAAAAACAGCGGTTAGGGAATGGGATTCAGGGCGCGTCAAGGCTTCGGTTCGACAACTACGAGGTTGATTTTATGTCTTCCGATTTCGTTTTTGATTCTGTTTCTGTTACAAAGCATGCTACAAGCCCGTAGGTGATGGTGGGGCGAATCCAGATTTCAATGAGCAGATAGTCGGTGTACTCATTGATTGGCTCAAGATAAATATCAATGTTGTAGAGTGCGGCAATAATCATATCAATGATAAAAATCATCCACAGATTGCGCTTGGAGTAAGTCTTCCATTCTTTACGGGCATAGAAAAAAGTGAGCATGAGAAGCAACAGCACCGATAACGTGAGACACGCCAGATGGAGCGGATAAATGGACAAAGGAGGCGGAAAGATAATGTCGCGCAAAAGTATCGTGATGCCCAGACACACCGAACACCAGTAGTTGAAGCGCTGAGTGCCGAGGCTGTTGAAGAAGTACATTCCCATCATCACCAGGCAGGAGATATAGAACACATCCAGCACTAATTCTGGACATGCCTCGGTAATTCCAAAATGACTGACCCCATAGAGCATGATGCCCACTGATAGCACTCCTGCCACTGCCGTAATCGTGATGTCTATGATTTGCGATTTCTTCTTGAATTTTGTGGTCATACTTTGAAAATAACACTTTCTTGAGGATAAATCAAGGAAGAAACATCGTACTGATTTCAGGCTCTTGCTTACCCACTCGCCGTTTGATTCCATCAGAACATGCGTTTTCGGGCGGTCCGGCTTCTGCCGTCGCTACGTCCACCGTTCCGCTTCGCTCCATCCCTCCGCATTCTGCTCAGGGACGGCTTTCGCCGCGGTTCCCATCGCTACCGCCGCCGATGGTTCTTCCGTCAACGTAATCGGAACGAACAGCACACGGACATTCGCCATGCCCGCACAAAATGTCACGGTGACAGCAACGTTTGCACCCATTTCAGCAGAGGACACGCTCGGCGCATACACCGCACTTGCTTCGGGAACGGACGGCTCTGCGGGAACGAGCGCGAAGTATGTTACCTTTGGCGTGTATCCGCAGACCGTAAAGGCATCCGGTGTTGCCGTGGACGAAACCGACACAAAAACGGTGGGAATTTTTACCTACTGCAAGGGAAGCGATGGCGCATGGTACGCCAAACAGAAGGCTCTTCCTGATTATGGAGGAGAGACATATTCAAATGGAAACAGCATTATAGAAGAATGGGTGTGGTTCAAAGCAGAGCCGATAAAGTGGCGGGTGATTACAGACGACTACGGCGGAAAAACGCTTTTGGTTGCAGAAAATATTTTGGCAGCGTTACAATATTACGACTATGATTTTTATGAAAACCGCATTATAAACGGAAGCACGATATACCCGAACAACTACAAGCACTCACGAATTCGCGCATGGCTCAATGGTCTGGCGTACCAAAATCGGCAAAAAAGCGGTGATTGCACTGACTTTGCGGGAAAAGGCTTTTTGCAAACGGCTTTCACGACCGACCAGCAAGAATCCATCGCAGAGACAACGGTAGACAACAGCGCCCGCTCGACCAACCCCGAATCATACCCGCTTCTTTGGAACGGCGGAAAAAACGATTACGCCTGCGAAAACACGAGCGACAAGGTTTTCTTGCTGAGCGAACAGGAAGTGACCAAAAGCGCATATGGGTTTGACCATTTTAGTGCAGAAGGAGCGAGTCGAGTCAGAGTGCCGTCAGATTTTGCCAAGGCCGCTGGAGTGGTATGGGGGCAATGGTGGATACGCTCTCCTTGCTATACCTACGCAAAATATGCCCAGTTTGTCAATAAGTATGGCAGGGCTAATGAGAACTACTACTTTGTCAATGCGACAGACAACTACGGTGTTGTTCCGGCTTTGTGCATGGACAATTAGTATCTTGACAATTGCGCTATATATGGTGGGGGTGATGGCAGATAACCACCATATATTTGCCATACTGTATACAAATTCATACAGAGAAACTTTTTTCTTAAAAATTCGTGCAAATTTGTAGACAGTGAAAACTTTTTTGCACTTTTCCTTGAAATCTGAATTTTTTGTGTTATAATGCGGCGTTGCTTTATATTTTTCGGTAATATAAGGATTTATGCCATGATTATCTGCGCAGGGAAAAAATATGATTCTGATTTAAAAAAGTTGGCACGGTTCTTGCTATGTATTAAATGCGAACATGGAGGTTTGCAGGAGAATACTTATGGAAATGTACGAAAGCTATGTCAAACAGATTCAGCGGTATCCGCTGCTTGATTATGAACAGGAAATTGAACTCTCAAAACGGATTGAGCAGGGTGATGTTTCCGCTTGCCAAAAACTGGTGCAAAGCAATTTGCGTCTGGTTGTGAGTGTCGCAAAAAAATTTGCCTCTTCAAGAGACTGCGTGATGGATTTGATTCAGGAAGGCAATGTCGCGCTTATGGCCGCTGCCGCAAAATATCATTATTCATTTAATACACGGTTTTCCACCTATGCGTACACATGGATTCTGCAATATATGCTGCGCTATCTGAACAGCAGGGTGGCAATGATTTCTCTTCCGCACCGCAAGGATGAGTTGCTCCGTCGTGTTACGTCAACCCGCCGCGAGTTCGTGCTGAAGACTGGTAGCGAGCCGACTGTTTCCGAAATTGCTTCCTGTTTGAACGTAACTGAGGGTGCGGTGCGAAATGTGCTTTCTTATGAATATACCTTTACCAGCCTTGATATTGACTGCTCGGAAGAGGGCAACGCTACGATGGGAGACCTGCTTCCCGACTCAACTTACGACCCGGAGCGCGAATATATTTCGCGGGAATCGAAAAAGAACGTGTCGGATTTGCTGAACGTACTTCCCGAAAAAGAAAGGCTTGTCATTCATTATCGCTACAATTTTGCGTATGACGTGCATGCAAAGACACTCCGCGAACTGAGCAACGATTTGGGCGTGTCTGCGGAAACCGTACGGCAAATGGAAATTCGTGCCGTGCGCCGTATCAAAAAGGCTGTGGCAACTCGTCCTGTTGAGGAATTTTTTATTGCGTGCTAGTATGGCATAATGCCACCCGCAAAAAAACGCACGACCACAAAAAAAACGTCCCGCAGAACGGCAAGACGCAAGTCTCGGAAGCCAAAAATCATGCTCTCCGCCCGAAAAGTCTATCTCCTTTCGGGGCTGATTATATTTCTGTGTGCGGCAAGTCTGGTCTGTAGCATCACACTGGCAAATCGTTCTTCTGAAACCGAACCAGATTTGCCCGTTGCGGTCTCCGTCCAGCCAGCGCAAAAAGATTCTGCTCCGCCGAAAGCAACCGCAACTCCAGCGAAGCAGAGCGCAACTTCTGCAAAAAAAGCTGCGTCAGCCGCAGAAAAAAAATCCGCGTCAAATTCATCTTCACCCGTACAAAATTCATCGTCCGCACCAAAACCCGCTTCGCCGAAACCAACCGCAACTTCCACAAAAAAATCTGCCACTGTCGCCTCCGCAAAGCCCGATAAACCGCATTCCGATGAACCGCAGTTGCCTCCTGTACCGCCGCCTGAACCAAAATCTCCGTTTGACATTCCGCCCGCAAAAAATGGTGCGACGCTAATATTCGTCATTGACGATGCGGGGCTTCATGCAGAAAATGTCCGCAAATATACCGCGCTCCCGTTTCCGATTGCGATTGCGGTTCTGCCTCATCTTGCCGAGACGAAAGAATGTGCCGCCGAAATCCGCCGAGCAAAAAAAGAACTGATGCTTCACCAGCCCATGCAGGCTCATTCCTATCCAAACGGAAAAATTCCGAATCCCGGACCGGGCGCAATTCTTCCCGACATGACCACCACACAGATTGCCTCGACCATCAAGCAGAATCTGGACGAACTGGGCGCAGATGTGCGGGGGTTCAACAACCATGAAGGCTCACTTGTCACGGAAAACGAGATTCAGATGGGGGCAGTGCTTGAAGTTGCCCTTGAACGGGGGCTGTATTTCCTTGATTCTAGGACAACGTCTCATAGTGCCGTTCCGCAGGCTGCCTTGGAACGTGATATGCGTTATATTGCCCGGTTCGCTCCTTTTCTTGACAACAAAATTGACCGCACCGAAATGCTTTCCGAACTTTACAAAGGGCTTGAAGTTGCCAACAAAAATGGCTATGCGGTCATTATCGGACATGTGGATAAAAGCGTCAACGTTCTTCCGCCGCTGCTTACGGAAATCTACCCCTATTTGGTTCAAAAAGGCTACAAATTCTCAGTTCCGAGCATGCTAAAGTAAGTTCACCCTTTTTTGGGCGTTACCCCGCAAGCGGGGTCGGGCTATTCGCGGTTCCGCTGTCGCTCCATTGCGGCTCGACGCTTCGCTTTCAATCCGCAACGCTTCGCGCCGCTACTATCCCTAACGTGTATACGGATTTTAAAATATGGCGCACACTTCCTTAATCGCCGCAAGCAGGTCGTCCATGCCCTGTTCCGTGGTGTGCGCCCCAAAACTGAACCGTACCGCCGTGTCCTGCACATCGCGCGAGATGCCCATTGCCTGTAAAATCGGGCGACTCTGTTTTTTTGCCGAACACGCGCTTCCCGTGGAAATGCAGAATCCTTTTGCGTCAAGCGCGCGCACCATCACGTTTCCGGGAATGTTTTTGAACGCCGCCTGTATCACATAAGGTGAAAATTTATCTGTATATGTATCATTTGTGCGTATAGCGGGAACGAGCGTACAGCCCTTAATGGCGGCAATGTGTTCGATAAAGGCGCGCGTCCATTTTGTCTGCTGAACGAAATGCTTCTGCCCTTCGGCGGTTTGCGCGTCTGCCCCGGCTATGGCAGATGCTTTTAATTTCTTTATATAGTAACGATTTAGGCATTCCGCAAACGCAAGCGCGCCAAAGACGTTTTCCGTGCCGCTTCTGATATTCTGTTCCTGTCCGCCGCCTACCAGAAAGGGCTGGATTGGCTTTGCAAGGTACAGAAGCCCGATGCCGCGCGGGCCGCAGATTTTGTGTGCGCTGAACGCCGCGCTGTCGATTCCCCTGTACGTGATGTCGAGCGGAATTTTTCCCGCCGCTTGAACGCAGTCCACGTGGAAGTGCGGTTTTCGTTTTCCCGCGCTCGCGGCGGTGATTGCGTCCGCGATTGCGTAAATGTCCTGAATGCAGCCGGTCTCGTTGTTGACTGCCATGACGGTGACAAACTGTGTGTCCGGCGTGATTTTTTCAGCAAGGGCGGCGGGTTGGATGAATCCGTTCTTGTCGGGAGAAATCTGCTCCACTGTGTAGCCGAGTTTTGAGAGCATGGCGCATTGCTCGCGCAGGGCGGGGTGTTCAATCGCGCTCACAAGGATTTTTCCCCTGCTGGGCTTAGTCAGCAGTGAAAGCAGGGGGATGTGGTCGGCTTCCGTTCCGCCGCTGGTGAAAATGATTTGGTCTGGCTTTAGTCCCAATGTTTTTGCGCATGAGGTGCGGGCTTCATCAAGCAGGGCTCTTGCCTTTTTTCCTTCAGCGTGAATGCTGGACGGATTTCCAAAGGTGTGGAGAGTCTTTTCTAGCGCGGCGCGGAGAATGTCACTGTCGGCGGGGCTTGTCGCGGCCCAGTCAAAATAATGCGCGGTATTTTGTGTCATCGGATAATCCTAGTCTTCTTCCAAAACTGCAAGCACGTCATCGGCTTCTGCCTCGGTGATTACGGTGTCGCCTGCATTGCGCTGCAAGACAAAACGCACTTTGCTTGAGGCATTTTTCTTGTCTTTTTTCATCGCCTCATAGAGGGAGCGGGCGGCTTCCTTCTTGTCTGCAAAGATGCCGTCCAGTGCGCTGTGCATTGCGCCAGTCTCCCAGCCGAATGAGGAAAGCAGGCTTTTTACGCGGTTTACAAACGCCTTGTCGCAGAGGTGCAGCCGTTCGCTCAGGACTGCGGCACGGGTCATGCCCCATGCAACTGCGTCTCCGTGGCTTACTTTTCCCAGTCCGGCGCGGCTTTCAAGCGCATGACCAAAGGTGTGACCGAGGTTCAACTGCATGCGGATGTTCTTTTCCGTCAGGTCTTCTTCCACGACGCGCGCCTTTGCACCCACGCAAATCCGAATCATCTCATGGACGAGGGCACTGGTGCGGTCGGTCAGCACGGACGGTGTATTTTCAAGTTTTGTAACGAGTTCCGGGTTGTAGAGCAGGGCGGTTTTGACTACTTCCGCCAGACCGCTTCTGTATTCCGACTGGGGCAGGCTCTGCACAAAGGCAGGGCAGATATGAATCTTCTGGGCGGGGAAAAATGAGCCAATCATGTTCTTGTAGCTGGAAAAATCACAGCCGGTTTTTCCGCCTACCGAAGCGTCCACCATGCAGAGAAGTGTCGTGGGAACAAGTTCGCAGTGGGCACCGCGCTTAAAGATGGACGCGGCAAAGGCGGTCATGTCGCAAATCACGCCGCCTCCGATGCCTACGAATACGGCTGAACGCTGGGCGTTGTGGTCAAGCGCGGCGGAAACAATCTGCAGTACGCTTTCAATTGTCTTGTAGGGTTCGCCGCTTCCCAGAATCACCAGCAGGTCTTTTCCGCGAACGCCCACAAATCCGCGTGTAAAGTTTTTTCCCCCGTCTTCTGCATGAAAGAGGTGGGTAAAGGCTTTGACGGAATCAAGGGCGCAAATCGTTTCATCGGTTACAAAAATGCGCTGGGGAAGGTCTGCGTTGTTTGACGCATAAAAAATACTGTTCAAATCTGGTGCGCCCTCATAAAAGCGGATGAAGGTGCGGTCTGTTCCCGGATGCACTGGCGGATATTCCACGATTTTTTCTTCGTACTGCATGGTGACAGTGTAGTGCGAACATGGATTTTTTGCAATGAGTCTGACGGGGCGTTACGGGGCTGAAAAGCGTAGGGGGTGCCCCGTTAGAGTGGGGTATGGCGAAGACCGCGCGAAGCGGGGGCTGGGCCTAGGGGCGAGGCTTCGCCCCTCTAATATTTTTTGCTTTCCATTGCGGTGAATGTGTCTATTACGTTTTGTACGCGGGTGATTTCTCGGGTGAGGATTTTTTCGTAGTTGAGTTCGCCGGTGGAGACGCGCTCTTTTTCGTCTTCCCAGGCCTGTATGTCTGAGAGCCAGAGAAAATTGAATTTGCTGACGTTGGCTTTTTCTGCCCAGAGTTTTGCCTCGCGCCAGTAGTAGAGTCCGCTTTCGTAGCAGGATTTTGTTTTGGCGAGGTTGTCCAGATACATGTCTTTCCAGGGGGCATCGTAGAAGCGGGCGACGGAATGGTCGTAGACGCGGCCGAGTCTCATGTACTGTTCGATGATTTTGAGATTTATATGCATCATAAAGAGATAGCGGTATTTTTCCCAGTCGCGCTCATCGTTGATTTTTGCGCTCGCATACAAAGGATTTGCAAAATCGGCCTTGACCGCCTGCTCCAGCCAGTAGATGTTTTCCATCACGTCGTCGGGGTACTGCTGGTAATGCACGTGGAAGAGTTTGTAGTAGTCCTCCTTGTATTTGGCGACATAGGCTGCCGACTGCCACGGAAGGAGCGTTGAGAGGAGAAAAATAAGACTGAGCGCAAAAAATGATTTTTTCACGCTTTGAGTATCGGCAGAATTTTGTCCGCAGATTACGCAGATTTGGGGCAGGTTGAGCCTATGGAATCCACTTTATCCACGAATTATACAATTTCTCACAGAGGGCACAGAGTTCACGGAGAAGTGTTTTTTGTCTCTGTGCGCTCCGTGCGCTCTGTGAGGAATTCTATCTCCCGCGCGATGATTTCTGCCACGGTGTCTATGCTCTGGCTTGCGTCAATGCGGACGATTTTCATGCCTTCGCCTTTGGGGCTTCCATCGTATTCGTTGATGACGGCACGGTAGCGTTGGGCGGTGGCTTTCTGAAAGTCTATTTTTTCGTAGATTTCGGTTTCGCCTCGTCCCAGAACCCGTTTGAGTGAGATTTCGGGGTCAACTTCAAAAAAGAAAAGGAGTTGGGGCAGGGGAAAGGGCTCGTTCAGCATACGGGGAAGGCTGTCTCCGCAGGTGACGGACTGGTAGGTGAGGCTGGAAAAAAGGTAGCGGTCGCTCACCACGATTTTGCCCTGTTCGCATTTTGACACTATACCTCCGTTTGGTGCGCTCTTTCCCCACAGGTGTTCGGCACGGTCGGCGGCAAAGAGGTAGGCGGCGGTGCGGGGGTCTAGGTGAACGTCTCCCTTGAGCATGGAGCGCAAAAATTTTCCCGTGGGACCGTCTGTTGGCTCGGTGGTGAAGAAGAATTTTTTGGCATCAGGACGGGCTTTGAGCCGCTCAATCTGGGTGGAAGTTCCCGCTCCGTCTATGCCTTCAAATACGATAAAATTCTGTAATATCATACGCAAAACTCATAAATCTGCCGATAATATCAAAGAAGATTCTTGCTATGAAATCCCGTGCAAAAAGCGTTGGTCTCGGCAGTACACTTTTTATCCTCATGCTTGTTGCGTCATTCGCGGTCATTCGTCCGATGTATATCCGCGTGGGAAATGCATTGTCTTCGCTGGAAAAACGGCTGGTAGAGAAGGCAGAAGATATTATCGGTCTGTCGTTCTCATATCAGTCTCTTTCTCCGTCCATTCTATCAGCAATCAGCATAAAAGGTATAGTAGTCAGCGACAAATCTTCGGGAAGAAAACTGGTCGATGTCAAAAAAGTCACCGTGTCCTACAACTTCATGGATTTTTTTTCCGCCCATCCTACGTATGCAATCCGCTCGGTGACGATTAACGGCGTTACTTTTGAGTATGATTTGATTAAAGACAAGGAACTGACGCAGAAATGGATTGACCTTGCGAAAAACCGTACCAAAAAAGATATGGACGAGCGCAAAAAATTTGACCTTTCGATTCTCAACATAAATCTGCCTTTTGTGGTTCAGTTAAAAAATGTGAGCCTGCATTATTCTGACACATGGAATGACGCGGTTGGTACGGTCAAATCGCTTACGCTGCGCAATAATTTTAATGCTACAGGGATTGAGGTGAAAGGAAACGGCAGGGCTTCCTACAGGAATGTCTACATCACGTACAACGGTCGGCGCAGCCTGATGTCGGTTAATTTTGACCTGACGGGAACGCTTGTGCCAGAACTTGACGGCAGTTCTGCTTCGGTGCGTTTTTCCAGTGCGGGCGGGGCTGACTTTACGGTTTCCCAACTTGACGCGCTGGTAAAGTACGAGGATGAGAAATTTGAAATTCGTTCAATGGGCTTGCAACAGCCCTTTTCGCTTTTTATGGTGGCGAGCATTCCCGACAAGTCATTTTCGCTTTCGGGTGACTTCAATCGCTTCGAGCCGTTCAAACTGGTTCGCGTCCGCCGTGCGCCTGGATATTTCGCACTTTTTGACGGCATTCAGGTGAGCGGAAAAGGAAATGTGTTTGCCTCAAAGCCGACAGGCGTTCTGTATGACGCGAAATTTGAGACTGAATGGACGAAGCGGCTTTTGGGACATCCGTTCCACGGGTCAATTGATGTGGACGGCAACAAAACCCGGCTTACGGCGCACAAACTGGTTGCCTCAGGAGACGGCGTTCAGGCTGACTTCGCCGGCGAATTTGTCTACAAGCCAAAGCGGCTTTCGGGCGTGCTTTCCTGCGAAAAATACGCGCTTCCCAACGGAAACCTGCTTTCCGGCGAAGTGTACATCGACCCTCTTGACGTGGGATTTATGTGCTTTGCGCCGCAGGTTTTTCTGGGAGAGGAGCGCAGCCTTACGGCGGTTCAGGCTACGGTTATCCCGGAAAATCACTCTGTGGACTTTACTTTTGAGTGCGATGACTATTCTCATGCCGAATTTGATGAGAGCGGTCATGTGCGGGTGGACGGAAGTTATTTGGGAGGAAGCGACCGATACATACAGGCGAGCGGCGAGGTTCGCAACGTGTTTTTGGACAGTGCTGCTCTGATTGGCGCGTTCTTTGCGAAAGACAAAGCGGCGGAATCCTTGGCACGCATGGCAAAATCGCTTGAGCCGTACATTATGAACGATGAACTGTATTTTTCGAGTGACTTCAAAGATTTTTCGTTCAATGCACCGTACTGCCTTGTTGCGAATACGAGAAAAGACCGCGAGCTTTTGGTGTTTGCGGTGGACGGCTCAAATCAGACGGTACAAATCAGTCAGTTTGACTTGCAGTTCGGAAAACTCAGCACGAACGCTTCTTTTTCCGCCGATTTTTCCAACGGATTTGACAATTTTACGTTCTTCGGTGAATTTACGGTCAACGCGATGCCCTACACGTTCAACGGAAATTACGCTTCCCGCTGGCTGAATATCGCGGGTGATTATGGTTTTACGGCCGCAGTTGTGTTCGGCGATACGATAAACGGTTCTTTCGGGTGCAATTCGTTCCCTTTGCCGCTGGGAAAAGTCGTTCCTTCGCTTACGGCTGATGCGAATTTCAGTTGGCGCAGTCCTGAAGATTTTTCTCTTGAAATCCTGAACTTGGAGATACAGGAAGTTTCGGGCACTCTTGCGTCAAAACCTCGGCTTGCCATGACAGGTACGGCAAATCAGTACGGCTTTATGATGAATGAGATTGCCTATTCAGATACGGTTTCCTCGCTGAACGGGTCGGGCAATCTGCTCTGGAACATCAACAACTCCATTTTCGATTCGATTCATTTGGCGGTAAAAGCAACGAGTCTTTCATCGCAGGAACTAATTTCTCTGAACGCAGATTTTACCAATCCTTCTCAACTGCCGTTTTCTGGGGATGCCTTGAAAAATGATTTTTATTTTGACGCGCAGGCAGAGATACATTCGTTCCCTGTCGCACGCTTTTTGCGCGACCAAAATGAGGACAATGTGGTTTCTCTTACGGCGGCGGCAAGTGGCACGTTGAGCAATCCGTTTGTGTCTCTGGACGTACAGAATTTCGGAATGTCGCTGTATGGCTCTTCCCTTGTCGCCCGCGGTGCGTTTGTGATGGACGAAAGCGGTGTGAGCGCGGAGAATCTGCACGCAACGTGGTCAACCTTTAAGCTGAACGGCGGAGCGATTTCTTTTAAGCCCGAACTCTTTGCGGGCGAAGCGAATATCCAGCTGGGTGGCTATCTGTTCAACGAGTCTTTCAATATGCCGCTCAAAGTGACGGTGAGTGCCGTTCCTCCGGTACAGAAGTGGCACATTCCCCAGAATTATACGGTCTCACTTCATGCGGGAGAACTTTCGGGAAACCTGTTCCCCAAGCCTGTGCAGTTCGGGGTGGCACTCATGCGCACTCCGGGACGATTTGACATTATTTCAGAGGGAACGCAGGGGCTTATGGCGACCTTGACGGACGACGGAAACTGTATCGCTCAACTGGGAGCCGCCGCGCCGATTCAGATGGAAGTGACGGGTCAGGTCTCTAAGGAAACAATCGACCTTAATTTTTCAGAGATTACCTCAAACTTGCAGGATATTTCTTCTACAATCGCGCTGCCATTTTTGTCGTTTGCGAACGGAGTGCTGAACGGTGCGCTCAGAATTTCGGGACTGATTGCTGACCCGGAATTTAACGGCGCGGTATCCGTGGAAAACCTTGAGCTGGCAATTCCCGTGGTATCAAATTCAAGGTTCAGGACAAAGCATTTTATTGCCGCAATCAATCAGAGCAGTATTTCCGTGCCGCAGACCCGTTTTTCTTCGGCAAAAGGCGGAGATTTGCTGGTCGATATGCGGGCGGAATTTAACCGCTGGAGACTCGGCTCTCTTGATTTGAATCTGCTGACCCCGGAGCAGAACTATATTCCGGTGGATATGAAACTGCCGCTCATCCGTTACAAAGGTGGCGCGGGAGTTGACCTTGCCATAGCACTTGAAGAGAACGAGATGCGGTTGAGCGGCATGATAGAGGCGAGCGGCGCGGACGTGGAAATTGTCGTGTCCTCTCTGCAGGATTCGCTTAGTTCGGGAGACTTGTTTTCGTTGTTCTCATTCGGGCGCAACAACGAGGCGGAGGCTCCTCCTCCCTCAACTCCGTCCAAACTTGCCATCGTTGCCGATTTGGATTTGCTTATCGGGCAGCGAGTTCAGATTTTGTTCAATCCGCTTTTGCGCGGCGCTCTTGTTCCTCAGACGCCGCTTTCACTGTATTTTGACAGCGTGTCCGGGAATTTCAATCTGAAGGGCGATGTTGCGTTGCGCGGCGGTCAGATTGTGTGGCTTAACCGCAATTTCTATATGCGCGAGGGAAGAATCGTGTTCAACGAGAACCAGGATTTGATTGACCCGCGTCTTACGGTACGGGCAGAAACTCGCGAGCGTGATTCGGCAGGAAATCAGGTGACGATTACGCTTTCCACCAACAATCAGCCGGTCAGTTCTCTTAACCCGCAGTTCTCCGCTTCCCCCGCAAAATCAGAGACGGAGATTATGGAACTTTTGGGTCAGGTTATCAGCGCGGACTCGGAGAATGCGACTTCTCTCTTCCTTGCGGGCGGCGACTATCTTATGCAGTCTGCGGTCATACGTAATATAGAAAACGCATTGCGTGAATTGGGAAAGTTTGATATATTTTCGGTACGCACAAATGTTTTGCAGAATGCAGTAAAGCAGAGCATGGACAAAAATTCCGCTGGTAAACAGATAGTGTTCAGTAACTTTTTTGATAACTCAACTGTTTATATAGGTAAGTACTTCGGAAGTACGGTGTATGTGGACGCTTTGATGCATTGGACGTATGACGAAAACAAGCTGGAAAATGATTCCGTTACAGGCGGACTTGTTTTCCAGCCAGAATTCGGTCTGGAGATGACGTCCCCCTTTGTGAATATTCGTTGGGGTGTCGCTCCGAACATTGAGGCTATCCAGAACAACCTGTGGATTCCGAATACGTCCATAACATTGTCGTGGAAATTTTCTTTTTAAAAAGTAAGAATTTTTAGGGAGCTTTTATGCGTCGCTTTTTTTCCATCCTCTTTTCAGCGTTACTTTTGGCTGTGTCGGCACCAATTCTTTTTGCACAGGACTCTTCATCTGCGGGAACGGACGACTCCTCATGGTATTATGGAAAGCTGATAAAATCTGTCTCATTCAAGGGATTAAGGAGCGTGAGCAATAAAGAGGTTGACGGTATCACGAGCGGATTTATCGGACGGCGTTTTACCGATGAACTGTTTGAGGATATGGTTGACCGTATCTACGCGCTTGATTTGTTTGATGACGTTGAGCCGGAAGCAGTGCCGGGCGATTCAAAGCGGAATACAGTTTCCATCGTGTTCACGGTGACCGAGCGACCCGTTATCACCCGTATCATCTTCAAGGGAAATAAATCAATCCGCAACACGGAACTGAAAGACACAATTTCTGTAAAGGAAAAGGACGTTTTTGTTGAGAATAAAATGCACACCGATGTGCGCGCGATTCAGTCTTTGTATCTGGAGAAAGGCTATACCAATGTCCATGTTTCGGCAAGTCAGCGTTCAACGGCAAAAGGCGTGGAAGTTACCTTTACAATAGAAGAAGGTCGTGCGACAGTCATCTCAAAACTGGATTTCAGGGGAAACAAAGTCTTTTCCGCGAAGACATTGCGGGGCAAACTGAAGATGAAGGAAGTTGGTCTTTTCAATAAGGGCGCATTTCAGGAATCCATGCTGGAGGCTGACAAGCAGGCGGTCGTTGCCTATTACCAGAACAACGGTTACATTGATGCGGCGATTATAGATGTGACTCGCGAGATACAGATAAATGAAAAGAAAAACCGCGATGAGCTGATAATTACCTTTGTAGTTCAGGAAGGCTCTCAGTACACGTTTACGGGCATCTCTTTCGTGGGAAACACAATTTTTGATGACGCGAAATTGAATTCCCTCGTGCGCTTGCAATCTGGAAAAGTTTTTAACCAGACGAAGTTTCAGGAAAGCGTGATGGCGGTTGCCGATTTGTACTACGAGAACGGCTACACATCGAACCAGTTCCATCCTATTCCGACAAAAAGTTCTGAGAGCAAGACGATTGCCTATGTGCTGCAGATTGTGGAGAATGTGCGAAGCCATGTGGAAAATGTCATCATCAAGGGAAATTCCCGCACCAAGGATTACGTTATTCGCCGTGAAATGCCGGTTGAATCGGGCGATATTTTCTCCAAGGCAAAGGTAACGACAGGCTTGCGAAACTTGTACAACCTGCAGTATTTTAGCGCGGTTGTACCCGATATTGTTCCTGGCTCGGAGGCGAACCTTGTTGACCTGGTTATTTCAGTCGAAGAGCAGTCAACGACATCCATTGAATTCGGCGTTACGTTCAGTGGCGTATCCAACCCAGATGATTTACCGTTCGCGCTCTTCGTAAAATGGCAGGACAGCAACGTAAGAGGGCTGGGAAAATCCGTCAGCGTTGGCGCGACCGTTGCCACCGATGAGCAGTCAATCAATCTGAGTTACGGCGAAAACTGGCTCTGGGGATTGCCCATCAGTTCTTCCATAAGCACGAGTTTTTCACACTCGAGTTTAAATGCACGTCGCCTGAAATGGATGCAGGATGGTACGCTTGATACGGATTCCTACTATATGGATTATGAACGCTGGAAGTGGAGCCTTGGTTTTTCTTTGGGACACCGCTGGACTCCCGATTGGGCGATTCTTTCGCTTTCGGGCGGCATAACGGGAAGCCTTGTCAACAATTCCTATGATGATTCGATGTATACCCCGCTTGATACGACAATCAGCGAATATGCCAATTCATGGGGATGGCAGAATTCAATCTGGACGGCATTCTCTATGGACGGACGTGACATCAACTATGACCCGTCACGGGGATGGTTTGCAAGCCAGCGGTTTACATGGTACGGTCTGACCCCGATTGAGACGGAATATTTTTTGCGCACGGATACCAAACTTGAAAAATATTTTACGCTCGTAAACATACCGATTTCAGAAAAATGGGCGTTCAAACTGGTGCTTGCCGGCTACACAGGTCTTTCCATGCTGTTCCCCGCTCCTAACACGGCAATCGGTGATTCCAGCCGCCTGTACATCGACGGTATGTTTAACGGACGTGGCTGGACAAGTATCTACAATAAATACCGTGGCAAGGCTATGTGGGCTTCAAACATTGAGCTGCGTATGCCGATTGTTCCTGGTGTTCTTGCTTTGGACGGTTGGGCAGATGCGGCGGTCGTTACAACAGAAGTCTCGCAGCTGAAGAATCTTTCTGTGAGCGACTTTTTCTTCAGCGTTGGACCGGGAATCCGCTTTACGATTCCGCAGTTCCCCTTGCGCCTGTTATTTGCAAATACGTTCCGCGTGGAAGACGGAAAGGCGGAGTGGGATAATACGTGGAAATTCGTCCTGTCATTCAACCTGACGAACAAATAAAATCCCTGGACGGCGCAGATTTCCGCAGACGAAACGGCATGTTTCTTCTTGAAAAATCTGTGGAATCTGTGTAATCTGTGGATAGGATATACTATGAAAAAACTGATTTTTGCTTTGTTTGCGCTTTTTGCGGGAAGCCTTGCTTTTTCCCAGCAGATTACTCGGTTCGGGGTGGTGGACACAGCCCGTGTGTATGCGGCATATTTTAGGAATTCTGCGCCGGTGCGCAATTATGAGAACAAAAAGGCTGACTTTCAGAACGAAATTAACAAGCGCACCGAAGAGATTCAGAAATTGCAGCGACAGAAGGCTGACTATCAGAACAGCGGGAACGAATCTGCGGCAATGCGTGTGGAAGCGGAAATCACCAAAAAGACCGATTATCTGACGCAGTACACAAGCGCGAAAAATATTGAGTTGGAATCGCTCAAAAATTCCCTGCAAAATTCGGACGCATTCTATAAAAAATTATACAGCACGTTGGAGCGCGTTGCCGAACACGAAGGATTCAGCCTGATTCTGAGTCTCCAGCAGGCAAACGCAATCCTCTGGTACAGTTCTTCCGTTGACGTTACTGACAAAGTTATTTCTGAGTTGGGACTGTGATCGTGGCGCGCAAGCATGATGCTGTGGTGGCGGGGTCGGTAAAATCCTATACGAACAACGAAGCCACGCCGCTGATGCTCCAGTATCAGACGATAAAAGACAAATATCAGGACGAAATTCTTTTTTTCCGCCTTGGTGATTTTTACGAAATGTTTAACGATGAGGCGGTGGAAGTTTCACGCCTTTTGAATCTGACGCTGACCCATCGTGGTGACCAGCCCATGTGCGGCATTCCCTATCATGCGTCAAAAGTGTATATCGCGCGGCTTTTGCGCCTCGGGAAAAAAATTGCCATCTGCGAGCAAGTGGGCGATGTTCCTGCGGGAAAAGGTCTGACCGAGCGCAAAGTCATAGAGGTCATCACGCCGGGAACGGCAGTCGAAAGCGAATATCTTGAGGGCGGCACGAACAATTTCCTTGCCTCGCTTTTTGTGCTGAAAGGATTTGTAGGATTCGCGTACATTGATGTGACCACCGCAGATTTTTTTGCGACTTCATGGCGCGAGTCTGAGATGCAGGAAAATTTTCCGAAAGAATTAGGACGCGCCCATCCGCGGGAACTCTTGTTGCCTGACTCGCTCCGCGAAAATCGTATCGTTCAGGAAACAATTTCTGCGTTCGGGGCGATTTCGCTCTCTTATTATCCCGATTGGAATTTTGACCTTTCTCTTTCATACCGCCGCCTGACCGAACAGTTCAAGACGGTCAACCTGCGTTCTTTTTCGCTTACGGAACATTCTCCTGAAGTAGGCCCTGCGGGATTCCTTTTGGATTATCTGAAAAAAACGGCTTCCACGACCGCGCCCCATGTAAGTGGCATAAAAGTCTACCGCGACAGCGATTATGTGGTGATGGACGATTCTTCGCGCAGAAATCTGGAGTTGGTCTCAAATCTTCGTGATGGTGGCTCGCAGTATTCGCTTTTAGAATGTGTCTCTCATACGCAGACGGCAATGGGAAAACGGCTTTTGAGGCAGTGGCTTTTGTATCCGCTTACCGACAGTAAAAAAATTGAGAGCCGTCAGAATCATGTGGAAATTTTTGTCAAAAACCGCCGTCTGCTTGATGCGGTGCAGGAAAAATTCCGCGCGGTGCTGGATATTGAGCGGCTTGCGGGGCGAATTGCGATGGAACGCGCTCATGCGAAGGATTTGCAGGCGTTGCGGACAAGTCTGGAAGCGTGGCTTCAAGTGCGGAAACTGCTGGAGAATTTCGGGTTCACATCGTTGCAGGTGGAGACGGCGCAGACAATCATCAATTTAATTCAGAACGCGATTTTAGATGACCCTTCGACCATGCTGACGGAGGGGAGAATCATTAAGCCCGGTTGGTCAGCGGAACTTGACCATTACCGTGATGTCCAGCAGAATTTTAACCGCATCCTTGCAGAATATGCCGAGGAAGAAAAAGCGGCTACGGGAATCAGCAATTTTCGGATAAAAAACAGCAACACGAGCGGCTATTACATCGAAATTACCAAGGGCAAACTGCCCCATGTGCCGGAGCATTTTATTCTGCGTCGTTCCCTGTTGAATGCGGAACGATATACGACAGCGCGGCTTCAGGAACTTGAGCGAGACTTAAAAGATGCTGATCAAAATATCATTACCACCGAAAAAGAACTGTTTTTGGAAGTCAGGACAAAAATCGCAGAGGATGTTCCGTATCTGTTGCAGACTTCGCACGAGATTGCCTACGCTGACGTGACGGCAAGTTTTGCGCGCGTGGCGATTTTGTTCCGCTGGGTGCGACCGCTTGTTGATGACGGCACAGATTTTTCTGTCAGGGCAGGGCGGCATCCTGTGGTGGAAATGCATCTTCCGCAGGGTGAATTTGTTCCCAACGATATTGAAATCGCTTCTTCTGCCGACCCGACTGCCGAATGCAAGACTTCGTTCAATCTGATTACCGGTCCGAATATGGCGGGAAAAAGCACATATCTTAGGCAGAACGCGCTGATTGCTTTGCTTTCTCAGACAGGCTCGTTTGTTCCCGCTGAATCGGCGCATATCGGCATTGTAGACCGCATTTTCTGCCGCGTTGGTGCGAGCGATAATCTTGCCCGCGGAGAATCTACGTTCCTTGTGGAGATGACCGAAACGGCGAATATTTTGCGTTCCGCTACGGAAAAATCGCTGGTGATTATGGACGAGGTTGGACGCGGCACTTCCACTGAAGACGGGCTTTCGATTGCATGGGCAGTGAGCGAATATCTTTTGAACACGCTGAAATGCAAGACTTTGTTTGCCACTCATTACCATGAACTGACCCGTATGGAACATTCCGCGCTGAAACTTTCGTGTATGGCGGTAAGCGAGAAAGGCGGAAGCGTTGTTTTTCTGCGAAAAGTGCAGGACGGCGCGAGCGAAAATTCGTATGGAATCCATGTGGCGCAACTTGCGGGCATTCCCCATTCGGTGATTGCGCGGGCGAACCAGATTTTGGAGCGGCTTCAGACTATTGCCGGTGAGCGACCTGTTCTTGACGCACCGCTGGAAACTGCCGCTGTGCCCGCCGGGCAAAAAACTGCGCCCTCCCTTTCCGCGCCAGGACTTTTTTCCGATGAGGAGATGGTTTTGGACGAGATTCTTTCCGCCGACCCCGACAATATGACTCCGCTTGCCGCCTTGCAAATGGTTTCCCGCTGGAAAAAAACACTGAGCGGGAGATAGAAGGTGCGTTACGGGGCTTTTGTTGCCCCGTTAGAAAGGGGGGCCAAAATTACATCCGTGTAATTTTGGTACTGACGATTGCTCCGCAATCGTCTTATTATATTGGCTACGACATGCGCCATCCTTGGCGTTTTTGTAAGAACATATTTGAAAGGCTTTTCCCCCTCTTTTTTTACTTTTTTTAAAAATTTTTTTGAATTTTTTGTATATTTTTACTTTTTAAAGCCTATATATAAGTGGTATGAGGAAAAACTGTTTTTTGCTGAGACCGAAAAAGAGAATGGTCGGTTTTTGCTGGTATGTTATCTATCTTCTCCGCTCGGTTGCGGCATTCTTGCTGGGAGGCGATATGTGCGTCCGTTGTGGAAAAGCAAGCGGTGTCTATCCTCTTTGCCCATCGTGTCTTTCGCTTTTCATGGAATCCAATCCTCCTTTTTCTGCGGAAAGTGAACTGAAACGATGCCGCATCTGTGGCAAAGTATTGGTGAGCGAAATCGAAATCTGCTCGTCATGCAGGGAAAAACCAGTTCTCAAAAGCACGGAAAGAAATTACCCCCTTCATTCCTACCGCTTATGGAAAAAATCGGTTTTGTTTGCGTGGAAAACCGAGAATAAGAGGACGCTTTCACCAGTCTTTGCGCAGATGGTTTACGGTGCGTATGAAAAAGTCTGTGCCGAAACGGGAAAAAATCTGCCCGTTGTTCCTGTGCCGCCTCGTCCGGGAAAAATTAAAAACCGGGGCTGGGATCAAGTTGACGAAATGTGCCGCTTTCTTCATACGGGGTGGAACGTTCCCGTTCTAAAAATTCTGTGCAGGAAAAGTCGCGTCCAGCAGAAAAAACTGGGGCGGCTTCGGCGGCTTGACCGAGCGGAAAAATCGTATCACCTTGTCGGCAAAAAAGTGCTTCGCCGTCTTGCGCCTGTACCCCCGAAATCGGTTGTGCTGATAGACGATGTGCTTACGACGGGGGCGACCTTTGAGGCATGCGCGTCAAAACTGCGTTCTTTCGGAGTGCAAAAGGTGTACGGAATTACACTTTTTGTCGTTGACTGAAAATTTAAATTTGCATTTTATGCAATCGTCAATTATAATGGTATAAAGCAAAAAACTTTTTTTGAGGTACAATGATTATGGCAGATACAGAAAACGAAGAAGATGTTCCTGGCTACACGCTGGCAGAGGCGATTGCAGAGGCGCAACGATGTCTCAAGTGTCCTAAACCGATGTGCCGCACGGGTTGTCCGATAGAAAACGATATTCCTGCATTTAACCGTGCGCTTTCCAGCGGAAATATTGGCGAAGCGTATGCGATTATTTCTGAGCGCAGTAATTTACCCGCAATTTGTGGTCGTGTGTGTCCGCACGAAAGTCAGTGCGAAGGTCATTGTATTATGAACCGCGCAAAAAAATCGCCAATTCGGATTGGACAGATTGAACGCTTTGTCGCGGATTTTGAGTCCGAGTATCAGCTCAACAAGATTAAAAAACGACTTCCCAATCAGGTTGCGGCGGGCAAGGTGGCAATTGTCGGCTCTGGTCCTGCGGGATTGAGCGCGGCGTTTGAGTTTGCCCGTGCCAATTTTGACGTAAACGTATACGAAAAAGATGATGAGCCAGGTGGTGTTCTGATTTATGGTATCCCTGAATTCCGTCTGCCAAAAGACGTTGTTCATCGGTATATTCATCGGCTGACGGATATGGGCGTAAAATTCACGACGAACACATATATCGGAAAAGATATTACAATAGATGAAATTTTTGACGAGGGCTACGATGCGGTCTTTATCGGCTCTGGCGCAATCGCTCCAAAAGGGCTGGGATTACCGGGAGAAGATTTGAACGGCATGGTTGATGCGCTGAAACTGTTGCATGACGTGCGCGATTTCAACAAGGGCAAACTTTCCCGCGATGCGATTGAGATTAAAGAGGGCGATGAGGTTGTGGTTATTGGAGCGGGCAACGTGGCGATGGATGCGTGCCGAACTTCTGTCCGTATGGGCGCAAAGCATACTTATGTCTGCTACCGACGCACGATTGAATTTATGAAGGCGGCAAAGGCTGAGTACGACGAGGCTGTAAAAGACGGCGTTATCTTTAAGTGGGAACATGTTCCTGTCTCTTTTGAAGGCAAAGGCGGCAAGGTGACTGGATTCCGCACGAAGACCCCGGACGGCGAAATTGTTATGCCGGTGAACAAAATTATTATTGCCATCGGTTCAGAGCCTGATACCGTTACGACGACGGGTTCTTCCGACATTCAGTTGGAGGACGGCTACATTGTTACGGATGCTGGTGCGGAAGCGAAGTATTACGGCATGACAGGAAAGAAAGGCGTGTTTGCGGCAGGTGATATTGTGCATCGTCCCAAGACCGTCGTTATGGCTATGCGCGAAGGAAAGAAAGTTGCGCTCAGCATGATTGAGTACATCAAGTCTAGCAAGCCTGCGCCAGAGACAACATAAAAAGTACAAAAACCGCAGAAAAATCGGCAGTTTTTGTATTGTATTTTAATGATTTTCGGTGTATTCTAGGGAAGTGGTGATTCGCATAAAAAATGACCATTCACCATTCCCTGAAAAACCTTTGGAGGCATTATGGCAGAAAATACGCAGATTCAACAGGTAACGTTTCAGCTTGGTGAAGAAATTTACGGCGTTGATATTATGGATGTAAAGGAAATCGTCAAGGTGAGTGCGCTCCGCCCGATTCCTAATGCACCGTACTATGTTGAGGGTATTTTCAATCTTCGTAGCGAGATTATTCCCGTCATTAATTTGCACAAACGCTTCGGAATTAAAAAACTGGCAAATGTGGATGACGAGGATTTTGAGGGTGGATTTGTCATTTTGGACATTGATGGCATGAAAGTCGGTATTATTATTGACCGCATTGCCCGTGTCGTTGCGATTCAAAAAGAAGAGATAAAAGCACCGCCGCAGATGATTAGTGGTATCGGTACGGAATACATTCAGGGTGTTGTCCGTCAGGATAATGCCTATCTGATAATGCTCGACATTCGCAAAATCTTCAATGCGAAAGAGCTTCAGAGAATTATGAGTGGCGATGCTGCGGAATAAATTCACTCAGGTTGCGTGAAATTTGCACGTAACGCTGTTTAAGGTACACAATGATTCAAACATTCAGTTCTACGATTCGCAGAAGGGAAATGGACGCCGTACTGACGTGTATGGTCGATGAAAAAACCGGTCCAGGTGAGTTGAATACGCGTCTTATTCAGACGGTAAAAGAATATACTGGCTGTGACGGTGCCCTTGCATTCCGAAGTGCGAACATCGCATTGGCATACGCGCTCAAGGCATTGGATTTGCCGCCCGCAACTCCGATTATGATTTCTGCGCTTGCGCCTAGCTGGCAGTATTCAGCGGTGGAAAGCCTTGGCTATAAACCTCTCGTTCTTGACGTGAGCGAGGAAACGGGGCTGGTTACGGCGCAGATTGTTGAAGAAGGCATAAAAGCGGGCGGACGGCTTTTGCTCTTGCACGAGACGATGGGAATTCTTCCTGAGCTGGAGGCAATCAGCGCGCTCGGTATTCCCGTGGTTGAGGATATTTCTCATTCGTTTGGTTCCGAACTTGCGCCCAAAGAGGACGAGGATACTGAGGGGCAGCAGAAAAAAACTGCGGAAAAGGCAAAAAAAGCCGGCTCATTCGGTGTGTATGCGATTATGGGACTGGAAGAATTTGACACGATTACGGCAGGCGGTGGCGCGGTTCTGATTGCTCCCCGCAGACGCGAATGGATTGCCCTTAAAAATTTTACCGATACGGCGCCGCGCACGGACATTCTTCCCGACATCAACAGCGTGCTTGCGTTCGTGCAGATAAAGGAATTCCGCCGCAACGAAGATATCCGCAAGACTATTTTTGCCACGTTCCAGCACGCTCTTTTAAGCGGCAAGAACAGGACTTTTGTGCGCGAGCATGGTGATGGGTCAACGATTTGGTCGTTCCCCGTGGTGCTTGCGGGAAGTTTTAAAGACGTAAGGCAATATGCGAGCCGCAAGGATATTGAGATTCGTCTTGCGTATGAAGATTCGGTCATCGCGCTCAAAGAAGAGGAACTTTCGGTGACTTGCAAAAAGGCAAAGGCGTTGTATTTGCGCACGGTGCTGTTTCCGCTCTATCCGCGGCTGGGAAGCGAGTCGGTCACCAAAATCAGCAAGGTTCTGGGCACGCTTCCGTAATTGCTCTGCCAAGAAAAGTTCGGTACGCCAGTTTTATAGGAGAATGCTGTGAAAGAATTACACAATGCGCTTATCATCGTAAACACCTATAAAGAAGAATCAAAAAATATGGGTGTGCAGATAAAAGACTACCTTGAGTCCTTGGGAAAACATGCTGATATTTTTCTGTACAATGGCTTTTCTGAAGAATATCCGTTTCACGGTTACGATTTTGTGATTACGCTGGGGGGGGACGGCACGGTTCTGTTTGCTGCCCGCGGATGTGCGCCGCTGAAAATTCCTGTGTTTCCCGTCAATTTTGGCACATTCGGATTTATTGCCAGCGTGCAGAAACCTGACTGGAAAAGAGAACTTGACCGTTTTCTTGAGGGAAAACAAATTATCGCTGAGCGTTCCATGATAAAGGCTGCCCTTGTGCGCGGAAATGCGAATCGCTTCAGTCAGACGGGATTGAACGACATCGTTATCAGCGCGAAAAATGCTGCCCGTACCATTTCTGTTGACATCACTTACGACAATGTTCCGCTTGGAGAATTCAAGGCGGACGGCATCATCATTTCTACGGCGACAGGAAGCACAGCCTATTCTGCAAGCGCAGGAGGACCGATTATTGACCCAGAACTGGATGCGCTGGTTCTGACAATGATGAATGCATTTTCGCTTTCCAGCCGTCCGATTGTGCTGAGTCCTATGGGAGAAATCGGTGTGACCATTCTGCCTTCCAGAACGAGCGAAGTGACGATTACGGTGGACGGGCAGATTCCTGTGGATTTGCATGTGGGCGACATGATAAAGATTCGCCGTACCAACGACAAGGCTCTGCTGGTCGGATGCACGTCTGAAAAATTCTATCACGCGCTGCGCTCAAAACTCAACTGGTCAGGAGGACCTTCACTTGCTTGAAGATATTTCCATAAAGGACTTTGCCCTTATTGACAATGCGAATATTGAGTTCTCCAAAGGATTTACCGTGCTTTCGGGAGAGACGGGCGCAGGTAAGTCTCTTTTGATTGGCGCGCTTTCATTCTTGCTCGGCGGAAAAAGCGGCACGGAGCAGATTCGCTCTGGATGCCACGAGGCTACGGTGAGCGGCACATTTTTGCTTGATGAAAATCCATCTGTCGCTGCGCAAGTCAGTTCGGCGGTTGAGCGTAGTCGCTCTCCCCTTAATGCTGACGATGAATCCGAGTGCAAAAGCGCGACGGAATGGCTTAGCCGGCACGGTATCGAGCCTGAAAACAACCGCATTCTTTTGCGACGGTATGTGCGCGACAACGGCAAGACTGGCGCATGGATTGGCGATACGGCGGTAACGAGGGCGGATTTGGCGGCTTTCTCCTCATTTTTGGTGGATATTCACGGGCAGCATGAGCATCAGTCGCTGATGAAAGTTCCTGAGCATCGTCGCTTTTTGGATTCGTTTGCCGGGCTGAACGACCGTGTTTTCGCTTTTACCCGATTATATGCTGATTTGGTTTCTAAACGCCGCCGCCTTGACGAACTGAACGCGAACGATGCGAACCGCGAGCAAAAAATTGAGCTTTTGACGTTTGCTATCAAAGAAATCTCCGAAGCAAAATTGAAACCGGGCGAAGATGCGGCTCTTGACGATGAGGAAACGAAACTTTCTTCCTTTGAAAAACTGTATTCCGACGTTGAGACAGTAAATGCGGCTCTTGACGGAAGCGGTGAGGGCGCGTTAGGGCTGCTCAAACGGATTCGCGGAACGGCTCAGCACGCTTGTGATTTGGATAAGTCGCTTGAAAATCTTGACCAGCGGCTTGAAAGCGTGTTTTACGAGCTGAGCGACATTGCGAGTGAATACAAAAATTACGAGCGTGCCCTTGTGTTTGACCCGGAGAGACTTTCGCAGGTGCAGGAGAGGCAGACGCTGATTTACAATCTGAAGAAAAAATATGCCTCATCAGTGAGCGCGCCGATTGAAGAAGTCTTGCAGTATGCCCAGAACGCGCAGACACAACTTGATGCGATTGAAGGCGGTGAGGCTGGAAAAGAAGCCCTGCAAAAAGAAATTGCCGCGCTTGAAAAACAGGTTTATGCGGAAGCAAAGGCAATCTCTGTCGCGCGGAAATCTGCCGCCGAAAAAATGGCGCGGGGAGTGGAAAGCGTTCTCTCCCAATTGGGCATGAAAGGCACTCGTTTTTCAGTCAGCATCATCGAAAAAAGCGGCACGGAACTGGAGCAAAAGTGCGGCCCTTACGGCATGGACAACATTGAATTCCTAATCAGCGCGAATCCTGGCTCACCCTTGCATGGCTTGGCGAAAATTGCCAGTGGCGGCGAATTAAGTCGTGTCATGCTCGCGCTAAAAACGATTCTTGCCGAAAGCGACCCCGTGCAGACGCTCATTTTTGACGAAATTGACACGGGAATCGGCGGTGAAGTGGCAGTCAGCGTGGGTAGTCACCTAAAGACTCTGGCAAAAAATCGACAGGTTTTGTGTATTACGCATCTAGCGAGCATTGCGGTCTATGCCGATAATCAAGTGAAGATAGAAAAAGGCGTAAACGCAGGAGCAACGCAGACAAAGGTGTTCGAGATTACAGCGGAAGACCGGGTGGAGGAAATTGCCCGTATGCTTTCGGGAGACCCAACTAGTTCCGAATCTTTAGAACATGCCCGCTCAATGCTGCAACGCTTTTCTGAAGGGGCGTGAGTATGGCAAAAGTAAAGGTAGAAGACCGCGAATTATTCAAAGAACGTTGCAAACCGTATCAGGAGCGGATTAAGAATGCGCTTGATGCAGAAAAAAAAGTCTTGCTTACTATAAATCAAGATGCGTTGCAGAAGCCATACAAGCAGTTTCAGTTGAGCGAGGATATGCTTTCCATCGCGGCAGATTATATGCAGATTAACAGTCTGTCCGTTGAACTTATCGACACAAAAAATAACGATGCCCTGAACGATGCCCGAAAAATCATCTATAAGTCAATTATCTACCTTGAAAGTATCGTAACGCCGACAATTGACGTTCCTTATGCTGAAATCGAGGACAAAGTTGCGCAGATAGCGAATATTGACCTTGAAAAACGTTTTTATCTGGTACGAAAAATGGGTCTGACGATTCAGCTTTTGGAAGATGCCTTCGGAGACAATTCAAAGTGGAAACTGTCGTTCATTGAAATTCGTGGACGCGCGGCGGTCGTGGCAAAAAATCTGCTGGACTGGAAAGAGGCGTGCAAGGTGTATTTCGATTCCAGTCAGGCAGCGTTTGATACTACGGTCTATTATATTCGGCTTGTGCGCAAACAACTGAGCCAGTGTGCCGTGCAATACAGAGACAAATATGAGCTTTCTTCCCGACGAATTGACGATATGAAGTCCGCGATTCGTTTTGTTCTTGCTGAGCGTAGAATTTGTGTGCTTATCGCGCAAAAAGAAGATGCGGAGAAACTCAAAAGCAATGCGCAGGTGTGGAAAGATAAACTTGACGCGGACAAAAAATCGGGCGTAGCAAAGTAGGCACGATGATAGACGAGCGGTTAATTCTCAAAATATTTGAAGGTTTCTCAATCCAGCGGTGGAACGATTTGATACGCCCCTTTGAAATCGTGGAGATGGATAAGGCCGCGGAAAAAATGGTTGCCGCATACATCATCGGAAAATATGAGGAAGAGCAGGGGCATGAGATTGACTGGGAATGGATGATTTACGCTTCCTTGTTCGATTTGCTCAAAAAAATCGCCCTGTGCGACATCAAAAGCCCCGTCCAGCGTATGATTCGCCGCCAATATCCGCAGGAATATATCCGCTTGAACGAATGGGTGCTGAGCCAGTACAAGAATCTGATTCACGACAGGGATTTGTTCTCCCGCTTTACGATGTATATCGGGCAGACGGCGGGTTCAATCAAACTCAAAGAAAAGTCATCGCTTTCGGCGCGGGTTTTGCGGGCGGCGCATAAATATTCTTCCCTGCGTGAACTGGAAATGCTTTCCGTAGTGAATGAAGAAGAACGTTTGACGCGCATAAAAAAAGGACTGAACGAGGACATACAGGAATTTTTGGACTTGCGCGGCTTGCAGTTACTGGTCACCCATCAGCGGCCATTTGATTTTATCATGCACGTGGAGCAATTGCGCTTTCAGACACGGTGGAATCAAACTCCGCGCGTTCCCCACACAAGTGTTTTGGGACACTGCTTTTTTGTAGCAATCTCTACGCTGCTTTTGGTGCGCGAAACGGGGCAAAAACTCTGCCCAAAACGCTTGTTCAACGATTTTTTCTGTGCTCTTTTTCACGATTTACCAGAAGCGGTTACGCGCGACATCATTTCTCCTGTCAAGCAGGCAACGGACGAACTTCCCGCCGTGGTCAAGCACATTGAGGACGAAATCGTAAAGAGCGAGTTAGTTCCGCTGATGGAAGACTTCTACAAAGACGAGCTGATTTATTTTACGAACGATGAATTCCTGAACAAAATTATCGTTGACGGAAACATGCGGAGCGTGGAATGGGAAGAGATGAACGCTTCTTACAATTGCGATGAATTTTCCCCTGTGGACGGGCGCACGGTGCGTCTTGCCGACCATCTTTCCGCTTTTATTGAGGCAGACAGTTCAATTAAATACGGCATTACGAGCAATCACTTGACCAGCGGCAGAAACAATATCCTCAAAACCTATCCCAAAGGAAAAATCATCAACGGCATAGAAATCGCCGATTTGCTCAACCGCATTGCCGCCGCAAAATAATCTGCGCCTGTCTGCGCTCATACGCGTGCATTTGCGTTAAAAAAATCTTTTCCGTCGCTAATCAAACTTCATTTTCCTACCGATATTTTATAAGATATGAACTGTACCATTTTAAAAAGAACGATTTTTATGCTTTCTCTTGTTGCGGCGGTAGAATTTGCCGTTGCGGACACAACCCATGTCGTGCAGAAAGGCGAGACCTTGTATTCGCTCAGCCGAACCTATGGAACGACGGTGCAGGCAATCTGCGAAGCGAACGGCATTGCGGACGGTTCATCGGTACAGGCGGGGCAAAAACTGACTATTCCCGGTGCTGCTGCAAAAACTTCGGCAGACGGAGCGGCAGTAAGCAAAAAGGATGCGGGCGCAGAGACAAAAACGAACGCCCCCGCAGAAAAGACGAAGCCAGCGGAAACAAAATCGGCGGCGGCAAAAGCGGAAAGCCCCAAGCCCGCGCAGACGGTAAAGGCGGCGGACGGCACATACACGGTTCAAAAAGGCGACACATGGTACGGCATCGCCCGCACATACAGCACGAACGTAAACGAACTTTATGCGCTCAACGGCGCGGACACCACAACGACGCTAAAAGTCGGGCAGAAAATCAAAGTGCCTGGCGCAAATTCATCTGCGACAAACGGCACGGGAAAAACAGCGGTCGCCACGGCAAAAGATTCAAAAGATTCCGCAAAAAATACGGCAAAGGCGAATCCCATAACGGTCAGCGTTCCTAAAATCGAAGACCCGCGCACGTATTCCGGCAAAAAGGGCGATTCATCTTTGGTGTGGCCCGTGCAAAGACCTGCGGTCACCTATATCGAAGGCAAAATTAGCGGAGTCAATTTGAGCGCGCAAAAGGATGAGTCAGTTACCGCAATCCGCGCGGGCACTGTGATGTTCAGCGGCACCTACCGGGGCTTTGGAAACGTGGTCTTTATTCAGAGCAAGACAGGTCATATTTATGCCTACACGGGGCTTGGAACCGTAAAAGTGAACAAGGGCGACTACTGCGTGTTCGGCGCGCAAATCGGTACGGCGGGCGTGGACAGCTACACCTCAAAGCCCCAGATGTCGCTCATGGTCTTCCAGAACGGTCTTCCGATTGACCCTGCGAAAGCCCCGCGGGGGTAAAACTGCCTGATTGTGCGGCGTTGCGCTGTATGTGCAGGCGGGTGATTGCAAAGTTCCTCTACATCACCGAAGCCATGTAAAGCGGCAGGTAGACAATCTCTTGCTCGCGCTTAATGTCGCCGTCGTACAGGACATATTGCAAGCCCACTTTGTCTGAGAATTTCTTCTTGAAATTTTTCAGAGATTTTATGGCATAGGACTTACCGGATTTCGCTTCAATCGGAATCACTTTTCGGTCTTTTCTGATTAAAAAATCAATTTCCATCACAGGCTTTCCAGCATCATTGTATTCTATATAAAACAGATTTTTATGACCTCCGCAGCGAAGGCATTGGGAGACTACGTTTTCTACGAACATTCCTTCATTTATGTGCAGCCTGTCGGTCAGAATCGCCTTGTAGAATTCATTGTCCATGTATGAGCCATCGCCAAAACTCAAATTGACAAGAAGCCCCGTATCAAGCAGATAGCATTTGAATCGCTCGTCGTCCATGTTGAGGGTGAGCGCGGGGCTTGGGTCGGTGACATTTCTTGCCACATTGACAATCATCGCCTCTGAAAGCCAGTTGAGCGGGCCTGCATACTCGCGGTAGCGGGCGTTTTTATTGACATGGGACAATTTGAAAGAGCTGCTCTTTTCGTGTTTTGAAAGTTCCGACGGAATGTTATCTAAAATGTTTCCAATGTATGCGTCGTTTTCTTCTTTTTGATTCTTGATGTCGTTCCGGTACAAGGCAAGAATTTCTTTTTTTGCGAAATCGACTTTCTCAAAATCTTTTGACTGGATATATTTTACGACCGCCTGTGGCATTCCGCCTACGCACATATATTCCCTGAATTTTCGCAGAATATCCTTGTGCAGTTTACCTAAAGGCTTCAGGTGTTCGTAACTGTCTTTTATGAGCGGGAACGTAAATTCATCTCCTGTCGCCAAAAGAAATTCTTCAAAACTTAAAGGGAACATTTCCACGGCATATTCTTCCGATGGTATGAGGATTTCAGATTCTTCGGTCTTCTTTTTGATTCCTTCAAGCGAACCTGTTTCGATATAGTCATATCGCCCGTCTTCGAGCAGCGTTTTTAAGGCCTGCCGTGCCAGCGGAAAAAGCTGAATTTCGTCAAGAATTATCAAAGACTCGCGCTCGTACAGTTTTACGTTGTATTGCATCTGAATGACATTGAAAAAATAATCCAAATCCAGCAGACTGTTCACAAAAATATCGCGGATAGTGTCGTTTGTCGATTGAAAATTTATCGTGACGAATGACTTGTATTCATTTTTGCCAAATTCTTCCGCAAGAGTTGTCTTTCCAACGCGGCGCGCGCCTTTCAAAAAGAGGGCATATTCAGGAGCATATTCGCGTTTCCATTTTAGCAACTCAGCGTACAGATTTCTTTTCAGAGCGATTTTAGTCATAGGAACTCCTCCTCTTGTTTTTCACAAAATCTCCTGCTTTTTTAAGGGTGTTTTTCACAAAATCTCCCATTTTTCAATGTTAAATTTTCACAAAATCTCCATATTTACAATACTAAAATATCACAAAATCTCCCGCTTTTCAAGGCTATATTTTCACAAAATCTCCCGCCACGTAAAACTATTCATTTATTCCTTGCCAATCGGCATTTTTTGCGTTATCATTAAAGTAAGGAATGATATTGCTTTCTGAGAGGAGTCTATGATTAAGGAATTTTTGCCCTATGACAAGGTACGCAACAACGCGCTGAAACTGGCACAACGGATTTATCAGGACGGATTTATTCCTGATGTCATTTATGATTCGTTGCGCGGCGGCGCGTATATGGCGAACGTAATAAGCGAATATTTTAAGCTCGTCCTCAAAGGCAGAAAGCCTGTCCTGTATGCGGCGGTGGTGGCTCATTCCTATACCGATGTAAAAAAACATTCTTCGGTGCATATTGACGGCTGGACATATTCTCCCGATTATCTGCGTCCAGGCGACAAAATCCTTCTGGTTGACGACATTTTTGACACGGGACGCACGCTCAATTATCTGGTGGAAGTGCTGCTGGAAAAAGGTGTGCCGCGTGAGGATATAAAAGTTGTGGTGCATGATTACAAAAAGGTTGCGTTCCGTGAGGAACTTCCGATTACGCCTGATTATTGGTGCCGCAAATTTGACATTGATACTCCCGAAAATGACCGCTGGATTCATTACATGAGCCATGAGTTGGTCGGACTCTCCAAGGAAGATTTGGAGGAGTATTACTACAAGGAAGACCCCTCGCTACGGGACGTGCTGGGCGGAATCTTGTAGTGCATGGGGTAGGTCAGCATGAAAACAAACTGCACGAAAATCATTCTTTTTTCTATTATATTCTTTCTTTTTTCGCTTGGCGGTGGATTTGCCCAGCGGATTATCAGTCCTGTGTCGGGAACATGGTCGAACAAGCAGTGCCTGATTCTGAACACCGGCGATGGAAGCGAATGTTACTATTCCTATTCTGGTACAGACCCGCTCACTTCGGGATTCGCGTATGACGGCCCGATTCTTATTGATGCGGTTGGGGATGTGACTCTTCGCGTGGTCAGTCTGAACGGCGACAAAAAAGAGGAACTGAGCGTTTCGTTCACGGTGCAGGAATCGTCTGGTTCTTTTGCTGAAAACTCACAGGAAAGAGAATTTCTTGAAAAAGTGAATGGGAATCCTGTGCTGGTGTATACTCCCGGCGCATCGATTCAGATTCCTGAAAAACTCTTGTACGCGCTGGGTGACGGCGGAAAGCCCTTTATGAACGGAACGACGCTTTCCCTTGCCATCGGGAACAGACTCTCCCGGTATCTGCCCTGCACGGTCTCCGACGGAACAAAACGCTGGCGGTTCGTCATTTTCGTTTCCGGGGGAGACGCGGGAATCCTTGCGAAGAAAAATGTTCCCTTTGAGTTGAACGGCTGGAACGAATTTGTCTGGAAAGGCGAAAAACTGATTTACTGCATTGACGATGGATTGTGGTCAGCCGACACTTCACCGAAATATCTTGACAGAAGCAAAATTCATATTATCCGCTGGCAGAATGTGGCCTACGAAAAAGGAAATCCGATTCAGTCTTTTGCGCTTCCTGCCATGCCGAAAATTGACGTGCGCTCAGATGCGAAGAACAAAGGTCCGGTTACGTTCTCAATTCGTGGCGACAGCCGTTACCGTATGGAAATTCTTTCTTCGGGGGCAAGCGGCGATGTGCTGGAAAATATCGGCTTGTTTTCGCAGGCAGTTTTTGACACATTCGAGGGCGATGCAATCAGCGGCAAGGCAACGTTTGCATTCTATTGTGACGGTGTGTATCAGGGCGTTCTGAGCGCTGAGTATAACATAGATAATCAGCCTCCGCTCATGCCAGAATTTATTTCGTCCGCAAATACCTATTTTGCCCGCTCTTCGGTTGATTTGCGTATTGCTTCTGAAATCGGGGCAGAAATTTTCTACGCAATCAGCGAGCCGGTTGAAGTTGATGACTCAAATATGGAAGACCACGATGCCTTGGACGCGATTGAGACAGGAACGTATCGTGTGTACGGCGGCATTCCGATTCAGTTGAAATCGGGTACGAACAAGGCTCATTTTTATAAGGTGCGTTCCTATGCGACTGACGGGGCTGGGAATACCAGTGCGGTTTCCGAATATCGTGTGGTGATTGATGAATTCAACTATTATCTTGATGAGAACGCAAGCGCGCTCGGTGCGGACGGCAGCAAACGGCATCCGTTCAATTCGTTTACGAAAGCCTTGCAGGTGATAAACAAAAATCGTTTTACGCGCTTTTATGTGGCGGGTACGGTTGAACTTCCCATCAGCGAAACGGTGATTACCTCAAACTGCGAATTTGTCTCACAAAAAGAGGCGCGTTTCGTCATTCCGCCGACGGGTTCACTCACATTGCAGACGGCAAGCCTTTCCGCAAAGAACTGCGTGTTTGAAAAAGAGGGTACGGATTCAACGGTAACGGCGAACGGACGGATGTTCAAACTGGAGAACGCGGCGATTTCTTTTGACGGCTGCGAGATTGTAGGCGTGTTCGGCGAAAACGGCACTGCTTTCAACGCAACTTCTTCTGTCCTTGATTTTGTTCGTACTGGGCTGACCGTACAGAGCGAGGGATATGCGTGCGGCGTTTCTTCTGCGGACTCAAAGGTGACGGGAAAGGACAGCCAGTTTACCGCAGTCGCCCAGACGGCCGTTAATTTCAGTGTGCAGGGAGGCTTGTTTGAACTTCGCTCCAGCACATGCAAGGTCGTCTCCCATCTGGGCAGAATCGCCGAGTTGAGCAGCACGAACGCACGGATTACTGGCACGAATTACACCGGCGAATTTGAGAACAAAGTAAGCAGCATCGTTCCGATTTGGAAAGACGACAAGACGCTGATTTTGGAATACACGGGAAACACAGCCGTAGGCTTTAACTGATGATTCTGCAATGTGGTTTTGATGAGGCGGGCAGAGGTCCTTTGGCGGGTCCTGTTACCGCTGGCTGCGTGATTCTTCCCGCCGATTTTCCCGTTGAGTTGCTGAATGACTCGAAAAAACTCTCCGAAAAAAAACGCGTTGCCGCAGAATCGGTCATCAAGGAAAAAGCGTTGTGGGGTCTGGGCATCGTAGACCATGAGACCATCGACAAAATCAATATTCTCCAGGCGAGTATGCTTGCCATGCGCCTTGCCTATGACCAGATGATGATTGATTTTGTAAAATGGTGCGCCGCGCAGAAAATCAATCCCGCCGAAGTTCAGATTGATGCGATTACTGATGGCACGTCATGCCCTGACGTTCCCTGTGCCTGTCGCTGTGAGCCAAAGGCCGACGGAACGTATCCCGTTGTAATGGCGGCAAGCATTATCGCCAAGGTAGCCCGCGACAGGATTATGACCGAATACGACAAACAGTTTCCCGCCTACGGATACGCAAAGCACAAAGGCTATCCCACAGCCGACCACCGTCGCATCTGCCACGAAATCGGTCCAAGCCCCATCCAGCGGTTGAGTTTTTCGTATTAAAGTTTTCTGCCCATAGCGGAGGTCTACTCTTCGGTCTCTGTTTTTTCGCGCTTGCTGACGATGTGGATTACTTTGCCGGTGCGTTTGATTCCGTCATTCGGATTGCGCTCGTTGTCGCCCCGCTTGCGGTAGCGCAGTTTTTTGTCGTCTGAATCCGCGCCTTTGCCGTATTTGGCTTCTTTTGCGGCTTTTTTCTCTGCCCGGGCTTTTGCCTTTGCCCTGCGGTCTTTTTCTATGAATTTAAGGGATTCGTCCAAGCCCGCAAGGAATTTCTGCATATCCTCTGCGAACACGGCAATTTGATGGCGGTCAAAATCCGCGCCGTCACCTTTTTTGCTTTCCACAACCTGCAAGAATACATCGCCTGTGCGATTTTCCTTTACGTTAAAAAAATAAGAGCGGTTGTCCAACAAAACCTGAGTCGTGTACAGTTCTCCGCGGATTCCCATATCGTCCTTCCTTAAAAATGTGAGATGATTTTTTATCTTATCATATTCCGCACTTTTGCGCAACCACAGGAATTTTATCTTCGGTTGCGGGATGCCCATGCGACGGGGGAAAGACCGGTCACTTTTTTGAAGACGTTGGAAAAATAGTTCGGGTTTGTGTATCCAAGTCGGGCGGCGATGTCGTTCATACGGAGTTTGCCGCTTTTTATTAAGTCTTTTGCCTGCTCAATTTTAAGCAGTTCGTGCAAAACCTGTACGCTGTAGCCAGTCAGTGCCTTTACGCGGCGGGTCAGGTGACTTTTGCTCATTTGCAGGGAAGCCGCCATTTTTTCCAAGTCGCACATCTCGTCAAGGTGGTCAATCAGATAGTCGATGATGTCCTGCGCCTGTAGTTTTCCTGGCTTTGTCGGTTCGGTTTGCAACGGAATCGGAATGCTTTCTGCAAGGCGGGTGCGGTCGGTGATGACAAGCGCGTGCGGCTTCGTTTTCCCTTCCTGCACATAGAGTTTGTACAGCGTCTGGCTGAGCAGTTCCTTTATGTTTCCGTAGATGGCAAGGTTTTGGTTTCCTGTAAAAAGATATGCGTAGCCGATGTACGTGCCGTTGTGAAACAAAAGTTCCAGCGTGGCGGAAAAACGCTTTCCCCGTGGGAACAGTATTTTTGGGAGCAGTTGAGGTTCGCGTACTTTATATGGAAGCATTTTCACCATATCATCGGGTAAATCGGGAATGACAATCTGCACTTCAGCAGGGCTTAGTTGCTCGGTAAGGTACGGGCTGAGCGCGACGATGATTCCTGGAATGCCCAGTTCCGACAGTTTGAAGCGCAGCACGTTTTCCAGTTGGCGGACTGTTTTAATGCCCGCAAGATTCAGCGCGAAATTGGTCATGTTGTTTTGCGCATTGTCGTGCAGGGCGACCATTTTGTATCGGAGTGAAAGCGTGTGAAGCACTCGGAGCGCGTTGCAGATATTTTCAAGCCGTTCGCGCCGTTCAGAATGATGCCGCACCAGAGGAATCATGCTCCGCCGGAATGCCGAAATCTGTTCCTCGTAATGCTGGCGGTGATGCTGTATGATTTCCCGCCGCCTGACCAAAGTACGGAACAGAGCCAGAATTTCCTTTGCTTTTGCGCTGTCGTTCGTCTGCCAAAGGTCGTGCAGAACCGCATCCCCCAAAGTACGGTGGAATTCTTTTGGCTCATCGGGAAAAATGTGTTCCGCAACGTCCTGCACATACCGTCTGATTGCAGATTCGTCCGCGTCCTCAGCAGGAGTCTGTTTCTCCGCCACTGGAAGAGGAATCTCGTCCTGCATCGCGTTAATCACCGCATCCTCAAAGCAGCCGCAACTTTGCCGGATGATGAGCGATGTTTTGACCAGCCTGTTTTCCTGCGTCTCCGCTATCTGCGTAATTCGGTCAATCAGCAGTTCCACCGCCTCATATCCCCGGTCAAAATAGGCAAGGTCAATCGTTGTAATCGGAACGGAAGCCGTAATTCCTACCAACTGATTGTTGAATCCCGTCACCGCAACGTCATTGGGAACGGAAATCCCATTTTTTTCCAAAGCCTCAATCACATGACCGGCGATGATGTCGCTTGAAGTGACGACCGCCTGAATTTTCTCGTTTTGGCTGAGCATTTTTTCCACCTGAGCGGAAATGTCGTTCGTTTCCAACGAATCCGCAAGGTAGATGGCATCACACGGAAGCTCCAGACGGGTCATCTGCTTTTTGAAGAATTCAAGCCGCTTTGCGTGGGGCTGGGAGAACCGTGTTCCGATAAAGGCGATGTTTGAAAAGCCATGCTCATAAACCAGATGCCTGACGATAAGTTCCATGGACTGATTGTTGTCGATGCGGATGTTCGGAACGCCCTGAATGTCAATGTAGCCAATATCGACCATTGGGAGTGGTGCAAGCGAGGCGAACAGCGACTGGATTTCCTCTGCGTTCATGTATTCGCTGAGAGACGAAGCCCACGTAATCAGACCGTCCAGCAGCGGCGCGCGCATAAATTTCGTCTTTTCCTTGAACTGCGGCAAAAAATGCACGTCCGAAAGCAAATCATGCCTCACCGCGTCCGCCATGTTGATAAAATGAATGCCGTAGTCCTGCGTCGCCTGCATGATGCCCGCAACATATTCCTGCCCGATAAACGAACTGAAATCCGCCGCCGCCGCAAACCCAAACGTAAGCGGATTCGCTCGGTTTTTGAGAAACTGATGCCTTTTTGCGCCGCCCACGTTCATCATTTCCATCTTATCACAAAATGAGCAGAAAAGGAATATAAAATTTTGCTGTTAGTGAGAAAAATCTGTAAAATTATATAAAAAAGCGTTATTTTATATGAAAAAAAGTCAGATTGCTTATGGACTGATATTGCATTATGAACTTATAATTTTATTGGGGTATTATTATCCCATATAAAAATGTAAAGGTTTCTTAAAGGAGGACTTTATGAAAAAATTGGGCAAGCTCAAGTGGCTGTGGTCACTTGCGGCTGTATTGTTGTTGCTCGGCGGAATGACCGCGTGTAGCAGTGATGATGACGATGGCAGCGATACCGGTGGAACTAACAACTCCGGGATTGAAGACAAGATGCCGGAGTATGACTTTGCTACCTATACGCAGGTTGCCGCTGATGCAAACAAAATGTATTATGCGAAACAGTCTGAGGCGGTAGTTGATGTCGCCCCAGAGGTTGCAGAAAACAAGTTTGTTATTGCAGAAGGCTATACACAGACATCGAACCGATTTAAGCCTGGCATGGGCAACGGAAACAACAAGGTCATGTTTGTGTACTATCCGACCAAGTTGGCCGGTGACTTTACCATCTATGCGAAGGTGGACGCAAAGGACAACACTGTTGCTTCTTCTGGAGACAACAACGGTATCGCTGTTGGTCTGAACACTGGTGTTGCAACATCAGATGCTTTTGCGTATGCTTCATGGGGAAAAGGTACGAAATTCCTGTGGTCATCTGCTGCGGATAATGTGGACAATTCTAAAGGAGATGAAAAAGTTGTCAACCTTGACGATGATATCAACCCGGGTAGCACTGCAACTGTTGAACTGACTGTCTGCCGCAAGGGTGACAAGATTTTCTGGGCATGGTCTAACGGCACGAAGAAAGGCGGTGGTGTCCTTGACGCTAATAAAGTCGTTTCTGAGGGCGGCGTTGGTACTGGACCGGTCTATGCTGCTTTGGCAATTTCACGTGTTAAGGCAAACGTGCATGAGCTGAAAGTCTTTGATGATACCAACAAAAAAGTCATGTTCGATTTGAGCAAGACTGGCGCAGAAGTTGTAAAGGTTCACGCCGCAACACTTTCTGTTGATCCCGATAAGACTATCTATATACAGCCTAGCGGAACGACAGAAGTTACCGTCACATCTACAAAGACAAGCACTACTGCGGAAGACCCCGCTGGCTGGACGGCAACATCTTCTGATCCGTCTGTCATTACTGTCACTGAATCTGGTACAAATGGTGGCAAGGCTACAATTACTTCTTTGAAGGCTGGTACTGTTACCATTACGTTCGTTAACGCAAGCGACCCGACTCTCACAAAGACAATTACGATTGCCGCTGTTGATTATCCGTCAACGAATACTGTAGATTTGACCGCTGCGGTCGCATATCCTGCCGCTGGTTCAACGGATGCTTACACCAACGGTGAACTGAGCCTGACGTTTGACGAGAAAGTTGCTGTTAATAAAGATGGCTTCATCAGAATCTATAAGAAAGCCGATGGAACTCTTGCAGACCAGATTAACTTCTCTAACGAAACTCAGACCGTATGGTCTGGCAAAGTGCTGAACGTGCTTGGTCAGTTGGTACGTGTTGAGGACAAGACTGTGTACGTCACCCCGCACAACGGTGCTTTGGCTGCTGAAACCGAATACTTTGTTGCTTTCCCTGAAGGTACGATTACTACGGAAGCGGGCGGAGTTCCGAAGATTGGTGGCGTTGAATTCAAAGGTCTTTCACTGTCTGCTGATGCAGAGAAGGCATGGGCATTCAAGACAAAGGCTGACCCCGACATAACAAAGACAACGATTACTGTAGACAAAGATGCTTCAAAGAATGCTGACTATCGCAGCATTCAGGCGGCTTTGCTGGCAATCGGTGATCAGGCTGGCGACTATAAGATTGAAGTTGCAAAAGGTACATACTATGAATTGCTGTTCTTCGCTGGCGCAGGAAAGGCAAACGTAGAAATTGAAGGTCAGACAACTACCGATTATGGTAAAGATGTTATGGTCTCCTTTGCGAACGCAGGCGCGCTGGGTGCGGCAAACAACACCGAGCAGACACGTTGTTTGTTCGATTGGCAGGGTGGCAAACTCGTTCTGGAGAACATCTACTTCAACAACACATTCATGCGCGCAGGCTTCAAGGATGCTACTCAGGCTGAGGCATTCGGTCTTGACGCTGGAAAGGGTGGCACGGTAGCCGCATATAACTGTGGTTTCTACAGCCATCAGGATACCATCCGCACGATTGGTAAGGGCTGGTTCTACAAGTGTTACATCGCTGGTGACGTTGACTTTATCTGGCAGGAATCTGCTGGTCTTACATTGCTGGTCGAAAAATCACTGATTGAAACGCTTGGTGATGACTACAATAGCGCATACATTCTTGCTCCTGGTGCTTCACAGTCAACACCTGCAGGAAAGGGCACGGTCATCCTTAATTCTAATATTAAATTGGGCGTTCCGTCATACTTTGGACGTACTCCGTGGCCGACAGGACGCTATACTCAGGGTGCAATTATCAATTGTACTCTTACAAAAGAAGGAAACGGTTCTCTGGGCGATGCTCTGTGGTACAATGCGTCATGTCCTGATGACATTGATGACGCAATCATCGGTTGGAAGGACTATGGCAACAAGTGGGCTGACGGCACTGCTGTTACAACGACAGATGCAAAACGCACCGAAATGGGTAGTGCGGCTCTGACTGATGGATTCTATAACAAAGAATACAGTGGTCGTCGTGCAATTCTGAACCGCGTGTACAACGACGGAAAGCTTACTGTTGACACAACGGCAACATGGGCAATCGATGACTTGATTACCGCACAGAACTGGACTGTTGATGAAGATACTTCAAAACAGGTATATGACGATGATGTAGTGTCTGCTGACATCCTGTTTGACTTTGGCGTGTTCGACTTTACAAAAGAAGGCTCGCTGTCTAATGCGGTAACTGGTAAGACTGTAACCTATAAGCCGAATGACAAGATAAAGAACGAAGGAAAGGCTCACGCTCAGTGTTTTGAGGGTGCAGAGATGACCTTCGGTGTAAGCGGAAACTGTTACATCGACGTTAAATATTACTATGCGGCTAATGGTACAATTCAGGCTGGTAATCAGAACCCGATTGACTTTGCGGCGACCGAATCTGCTGGCTCAACAGGCGTTGTTGATACGACGACGGTGACCAACTGGAGCGGTGCGACTGACATTGTCATCAAGTGTACCAAGGGTACGTCATATCTGACTGCCGTTGTTGTCCGCTACGATGACACGATTGAAGCACCGAATTATGAAGTTACTTTGAGCGACTTCGATGCGGCAGCAGTGACTCTTGACATGAAAGACGCTACAGAGACGGCTCCGGCAACCATTACAAAGACCGTTACGGCAAGCGGAAAAGACGCTGCTACTGCAAAGATTACCTACAGCAGTTCTAACCCGACGGTAGCGACTGTTGACGAAAACGGTAAGGTTACTGCAGTGGGACTTGGTTCTACAAAAATCAAGGCAGAAGAAAACTTGATGCTTGGCTCAAAGTCTTACGTTGTGTATGTAACGAATACCGCTGCTCCGACAAAAGAATTCACTATCAAACTGTTTGAGATTAAGGCAGAAGAACCGGGCGACTACGGTACATTTGCTACGACAGGTGGTAAGTGGCATGACGCGCAGCACGGCTGGGATTGGGGCAAAGGCGGAACTTTGTCTATTCCTGTGGCTGGTTCTAGCAAGATTACGCTGACTGGCTGTAACTATCTGAAGCCTGCGGATGTTGTTGCGACTGCGAAAAAGGCTGACGGTACTGCTATTGACTGGACAGAGACTGTTGCCTCTGTGCAGAATTGTTCCGGCACATATTCATTCAAGTACAAGAAGACCGATGCTGCTATCATCACCTTTACGTTCGGCGACACAACCTATTGTCCGATGGTATCAGTGGAAGAGTATGTGATTCCGACATATACGGTTAAACTGAGTTATGAAACGAAGAGCGTTACTTACGACTTGAACAGCACGACTCTGAGCGGAACAAATGATCTGACTATTACTGGTGATAAGGACAAGGCACAGGTGACATACTCATCTGATAACGAAGGTGTTGCAAAGGTTGACAGCGCAACTGGTGCTGTTACTGCGGTTGGAACTGGCGAGGCAACGATTAAGGCTCTTGAAGAGACTGGCGAAGAAGCAACGTATGTCGTACACGTAAGCGACACACGCGAACCGGCCGCTACTTATTCAATTGCTTTGAACAAGGCTCCTGGTAAAGTAGGTGACTATGGTCTTTATGTGATTGCTGGTAGCGCATATTTCAATGACGGTCAGCACGGCTGGGCAATGAAGAATAACGATACGATTACTATTCCTGTAAGCGGTGCAAGTACGGTGATTTTGGGAGGCTGTGAATATACTCAGGCTGGCTCAACCATTACTGTTACCGATGCGGCAGGAACAGCGGTCGTTACAGACCTTGCTTGTGATACGACCAAAGGGTGCGCAGGTACATACGAGTTCAGGTACACAGGTGCTAAGACAAAACTGACCATCAAGTTTGCGACTAGCAACACGGTCTATTTGCCGAGCATTGTTGTAAACGGTGGCGTTGTCTATGCAAAGGCTACGACCTACGACTGGACTAACGATGGTTTTGCTCCGCTTGCGGCTTATACGCTTGACGTGAACGGTTTCTTGATGTCTGGCAAGAACAGCCACGAGAATACTGGTTACGGTTGGTGTATCAAGAACGGCGACAAACTTCAGTTGCGGCTTTCTGGTGATGCGATAATTACCTTTACTGGCTCAAAGTATTCAGCGACAGGAAGCAAGATTAAGGCAAGCGCAGAAAAGGGAACATTTGACCCTGCAGAACTTGACGGAAACTTCGCGCTTCCCGAAGGTGGCACAGATGGCAAGCAGACAAAGAGCTTTACTTACACTGGTGAGGCTGGCGTAGTAACGTTTGACTTTGAGACTTCTAATACCATCTATACGCCGTCTGTAACGGTTACCTATCTCCATTATGTTGCAGCGGGTACATACGACTGGACTAACGATGGTTTTGCTCCGCTTGCGGCTTATACGCTTGCTGATAACGGCTTTGAAATGTCTGGCAAGAACAGCCACGAAAATACTGGTTACGGTTGGTGTATCAAAAATGGCGACAAATTGCAGCTTTTGGTAAAAGGTAATGCGACAATAACCTTCACTGGCTCAAAGTATTCAGCAACAGGAAGCAAGATTAAGGCAAGTGCGGAAGCGGGATCATTTGACCCTGCTGAAGTTGACGGAAACTTCGCGCTTCCCGAAGGTGGCACAGATGGCAAGCAGACAAAGAGCTTTACTTACACAGGTAAAGCAGGTGTGATAACATTTGATTTTGAAACGTCAAATACTATCTACACACCGTCTGTAACCATTGCTTACTAAACGGTAATTCTTTCCCCAGCCGCACGGGTAGGAACCGACGGTGGCTTTTGCCACCGTCAAAGCGCGAAGGCGTTTTGAGCGATTCTCCGAAGAAACTGTGTTTCTGAGGTAGTGTGTGGCAACAAACGCCCCGGTGGAGCAATCTGCCGGGGCGATTTTTTATGCGGCGGGTCGTTTCTTGCTGGATTTTTTCCCACGGGGTAGATTGTGTTTGTGTCATGTTTGCCTTCCTTGCAGGACGATGATGGGTTTGTTTTTGTTCTATACATATAGTTATGCACATGCGCAGGGGCGCAAATGACAATAATTTCCTCTATGTGCCGGAGCGCAGCGACAGATAGGCTTTAAAAAGTAAAAAAAACTACAAAAAATGCAGAAAAGAATTTGCAAAAAAAGTGAAAAAATCCGCGACCTATCCGTGTTAATCTGCGTAATCTGCGGATACAAGGGATGCATGGATAGCAACAAAAAACTATAGATTTTTACCCTTGTTTTCGCTATACTTTTTCTTGTGAGTGCTATCAATTCTGTTTCGGGCGACAAGATTTCTATCCGTGGAGCGCGCGAACATAACCTTAAAAATATCGATGTGGATTTGCCACGCCATAAACTCGTAGTCATCTCTGGTCTGAGCGGAAGCGGAAAGTCTTCTCTGGCTTTTGACACTCTTTTTGCCGAAGGTCAGCGCAGGTACATGGAAAGCCTTTCTTCCTACGCGCGGCAGTTTTTGGGCAGCATGGACAAGCCCGATGTTGACTTGATTGAGGGACTTTCTCCCGCCATTTCCATTGAGCAGAAAACAACTCACCGAAATCCCCGCTCTACGGTGGGAACGGTGACGGAGATTTACGACTACTACCGTCTGCTTTTTGCGCGGGTGGGGCGGGCGCATTGTCCTCAGTGCGGGCGCGAAATCAACGAGCAGAGCGTGGACCAGATTATCGACACGATTATGTCGTGGGATGTGGGAACACGCATTACGATTCTGTCACCAGTCATCCGTGGAAAAAAGGGCGAGCACCAGAAAGTGATTGAGGACGCTCAGAAAAGCGGTTTTGTCCGCGCACGCATTGACGGTCTTATGGTGGAACTGGACGATTCAATCAAACTGGACAAGCAGAAAAAGCACACGATTGAACTGGTGGTGGACAGGATTGCCCTCAAGGACGATGTGAGAAAGCGTCTTGCGGAAAGCGTGGAAACTGCCCTGACGAGCGCAAACGGAATCATCACGGTGGTGCGCAGGGTCAATAAGACGGACTCAGCCTACGAAAGCGTCTTGCAGGGCATTATGGCTAGCGGACAGACTGTGGACACGTCAAAAGACTACATCGAGCAGGAGGTCTTTTTCAGCCAGAAAAATGCCTGTCCGGAGTGCGGTATCTCCATTCCCGAACTGCAGCCGCGCCTTTTTTCCTTTAACAATCCCTTTGGCTCCTGCCCTGACTGCACGGGTCTGGGCGAAAAGATGGAATACGACATTGATTTGATGATACCCGACCGCGCTTTGAGTTTTAACGAGGGGGCACTTGCTCCCTATAATCCTGATTCGGAATGGAACCGCTCCATGTTTGAGGCTCTTGCAAAAGAGTACAAATTCAGCCTTGAAACGCCCTTTGAAAAATTGACGGGCGGTCAGCAGGACATTCTGATAAACGGCACGGGAAACCATGCGATAAAGTGGACCTACAAAAAGCAGAGCGGCGAAGGCTACAGCGAATACAACCGCCCCTGGGCAGGGCTTTTTGCCGACATGCGCCGCCGCTATGCCGAGGCATGGGGTGACAATGCCCGCACGAACCTTGAAAAATACATGAGCCACAAGGAGTGTCAGACCTGCCATGGAAAGCGTCTGCGCCCCGAAGCCCTTGGCGTAACCATCGGCGGAAAAAATATCTGGGAGTTGTGCCAGTTTTCCGTGGCGGATTCCATCGCATTTTTTGACTCGCTTACCCTGACTGAGACGCAGAACCTGATTGCGGTGCAGATTCTAAAGGAAATCAATGCGCGTCTGCATTTTTTGAAGAATGTGGGCTTGGACTATCTGACGCTGGAGCGGAGCGCGGGAACATTGAGCGGCGGCGAGGCACAGCGGATTCGCCTTGCAACGCAGATTGGCTCTGGCTTGACAGGCGTTATGTATATTCTGGACGAGCCTTCCATTGGCTTGCATCAGCGGGACAATCAGCGGCTTATCGACACGCTTACCTACCTGCGTGACCTGAAGAACACGGTCGTTGTGGTGGAGCATGACGAGCAGACGCTTCGCACGGCGGACTGGGTGATTGACATTGGGCCTGGTGCGGGCGTTCACGGCGGAAAAGTCGTTGCCTCGGGCACTCCAGAACAGATTATGCAGGTAAAGGAAAGCCTGACTGGTCAGTATCTTGCGGGAAGCCTGCGTATGCCCATACCTACTCATCGCAGAAAGGGGAACGGGCACAAAATCAGTCTGCGCGGCGTAAAGGAGCACAATCTGCAGAATGTGAGCGTGGACATTCCTCTGGGCACATTCACCTGCATTACGGGTGTGAGCGGAAGTGGAAAGTCCACCCTGCTTTCTGACGTATTCTATCCCGCCGTGAGTAACAGGCTCATGCGGACGGATTATCCAGTCGGCTCTTATGACGGCATAGATGGACTGGAATATATCGACAAGGTAATCAATATTGACCAGAGCCCCATTGGACGCACGCCCCGCAGTAACCCGGTGACCTATGTAGGTGTTTTTAATAGTATACGTGATTTGTTTGCGGAACTTCCCGACTCGAAGGCGCGGGGCTACAAGGCGGGCAGATTCAGTTTTAACGTAAAGGGCGGTCGCTGCGAAAACTGTCAGGGCGCGGGAACTATTACCATTGAGATGAATTTTCTCCCTGACGTATTCATTCAGTGTGATGTCTGCCACGGTCACCGCTTTAACGCAGAGACACTGGACGTGCGCTACAAGGGAAAGAACATCAGCGACGTGCTGGATATGACGATTGAAGAGGCGGCGGATTTTTTCAGCCACATTCCCCACATCGCCCGCAAACTTGAGACGCTAAAAAGTGTCGGACTGGGCTATATTCAGCTGGGACAGAATGCCCTTACCTTGAGCGGCGGCGAGGCACAGCGCGTAAAACTGGCGACCGAACTTGCGCGTCCTTCCACGGGAAAGACCCTCTACATCTTGGACGAGCCCACGACAGGCCTGCATTTTGCGGACGTAAAGGTGCTCATGGAGGTGATTCAGCGTCTTGTGGACAAAGGAAACACCGTGGTGATGATTGAGCATAATCTTGACGTTATCTGTCAGGCTGACCACATCATCGATCTGGGGCCAGAGGGCGGAAATCGCGGCGGAAAGATTGTCACCGCAGGAACGCCCGAAGAAGTGGCGACTGTTGAGGAATCCTACACGGGTCACTATGTGGCGGAAATGCTGGAACGCGAGCGTAAGCGGGACAAGGAGATGTAATCCGCAGATTACGCAGATGGACGCAGATTAGCAGATTGGTAAATCAGAAATAAAATCTGTGAAATCTGCGGATATAAAAAAGTGGAATAAAAAAAAGTGAAAAAAAGATGCTTTTTGACAGTACTGCTTTCTCTCTTTCTCTGCCTTGCTGCCTTTGCGGACGATGAAAAAAGTGTCATTTCCATTGAAAGTGCCCAGAAGACCGAATACAAAAAGGATGCCGTAACGGGAAGCGACACGATTGTGCTTACCGGCGGCGTGCGTATCAGCGTGACGCGGGGCAGTTCAAAGACAACGATTCTTGCTGATTTGGTCAACTATAACCGCGAGACCGACATGATTTATGCCGAAGGAAACGTGCAACTTGACCAGACAGGCTCAAAGGCTGGTGGCGAAAAAGTTTCAGCAAAAAGCCTTCTGTTCAACACGGCAACGCTGGAAGGTGTGTTTGATAACGGACGGGTAGTGCAGACCCAAAGTGACGCGCTCAATTTGCCGTCAGGCTCCACACTGAACGTGGCTTCCAGTATTTTTGGACGGGATTCAGGCGGCACGATTGCATTTAAAAACGGTGAACTTACCTTTTGTGACGATGACGACCCCCACTGGAAAATCCGCGCGCGCAGAATCTGGTTGCTTCCTGGCGGCGAGTTTGCGTTTTTCAGCGCGCTTTTGTACGTGGGTCATGTGCCGCTTCTGTATTTCCCGGCATTTTATTACCCCAAGGACGAACTGATTTTTAATCCTGCGTTTGGATACCGCAACCGCGAGGGCTATTACATCAACACGACTGTATATCTTATTGGTCGTAAGCCACAGAATGCAAAGTCAACGGCAGAAACGAACAAGACGGGAACATCAAGCAGCGACACTAATGACAAGATTGACTTTTTCAGCCTGATGAAAACAAGTTCCCTCAAAGAACAGCGGCGTGAAGGTCTTGTAATGCATAATCTTGACGAAGATTACAAGGGCGACACCTCAAAATATCTGAAAGTTATGGCGGACTATTACGCGAATCTGGGCGTTATGGTGGGTGCAAGCGGTGTTTTTAAGCCGAACGACATCATCACAAGTCTGGAAGGGTCTGTTCAACTGGGATGGAGCAATACGGTGTTTCAAAAAGGCTCTTCCTATCTCCCGTATGCGCCGAGCGGCGAACGTTATTACGATTCCTCAAATTTTATGGGCATGAAGACACCGTTCCGCTACATGGGAAACTTGAAGATGACTTTGGCAAAACCGCTTCCCCTGACGCTTTCGCTTCCTATGTATTCTGACCCCTACTTTAACTACGACTTCAATAACCGTGCGGAAACGATGGATTGGATTGACTTTTTGATGTCAAATCCAACATCGAATACAGATGCTGCTTCCATAAGCGAAATCTCAAGTTTTACCTGGCAGTTGAACGGCTCATACACATTCAAAGTGCCGGAAACGCTCAGCCCATTTATTTCATCGCTTTCAGTTTCAAATTTTTCATCTTCGCTGGTCTTTAGTTCGATGTCAAATTCAACGCTTTCTTCTACGGATTCTTACAGTACGTACAGTCCTGAGCGTAAATTTTATTATCCTTCGCAGGTTACGCCGTTTAAGAGTTCGGTGAAGATTTCGGGAACGATTTTCCAATATCCTGCGGCAACGACGACTGCAAAAACGATGGGGAAAATGACGGTCAGCGTTCAGCCGCCGGAAGAACTTGATACGGCGGAGAAAAAAGACACGGACGAAAAAAAACAGGCGGACGCCAGCACGACCGATTCCAAGGCAAATACCAGTGCGGCGGATTCCGAAGAGGATGAAAAGCAGGAGATTGCGCCGATTTTTACCGAGTCCGCGCTTCCGCTTCTTTCAACAACCGTTCCGTCTCAGACGAAATTTTCGGGCATCACCTATAAACTGGGATATTCGATTTCGTCAGATTTTACATCGCAGTTTTCCTATGGCTCAACGGGACTGAAGTCTCCCGAAGATTTTGAATGGAAGAATTTGCAGTCAACGTATTATCAGGTAAAAGCCCCGACGACGCTTACCAGTACGCTAGGTTACCGGGACAGTTTTGTTTCGCTGACCGACACATTTTCTTTCAACCCAGTCTATCAGGATCATCCGTATCTGAATGACGATACAACGACGGGCGGCTACTCGGAGTCATCTATCAATTCAACAAAGGCTTCTGACTTTAAGGCGCGCAAACTTGACTTGACCGATACCAACGCGCTTACGTTCCGTCCGCTATACTACACGGAGCATTTTTCCGAGACCGCGCTCACATGGAACACCACGCTCAAAATGATTCGCACGGAATATGTCAGTACCGATGTGGATAACCCAGAATGGGATTTTCTTCCTCCCGATGTGACCGATGAGGACTGTCTGACTACCCACAACCTGAACCTTGTACTTGCCGCCAAAGAAAATGATTTCGGGCAGAAACTTTCGCTGACCACCACATTGCCCCCGCAGGTGGACGAATACAAAGGAGTGCTTACGCTTACATTCCCGTACACGAATTTTTCTGTCGGCACGGGCGTAAAACAAAAAAGCAAGGACGATGACACGTGGGTAAAGCAGGATTTGTCGCAGTCGCTTTCAATCAGTTTGTTTGACAGCAAGTTAAAATTCAGCCAGTCATGGATCTATGATATGGAAGAAGCATACAACGAGTCGTTCAAACTGTCGGTCTCCGGCTATGGGGCGCAGCTTGCCTATACGATGAGTTACGTTACGGGCTATACGTTTTCAACGGGAAAGGGCTGGACTGCGAACAGTGACAAGGAATTTCAGCCGTACAACATAACCTTGTCATATTCTACGCCGTCAAAAAACTTTACATACTGGACGGACAGAATTTCCTTTGCGCCTTCACTTTCTACGAGCGTCGTTTATGATTGTGTGCGCCCCACGAACAGTTATTTTAAATTTACGCCGGCAATCACGTTTAAAATCAACAGTTTCTTGAATATTACGTTCAGCGCAGACAGCCGTAACAACGTGATTTACCGCTATTTCTGTTCTGAGGACAAATATGAGGAGTATTATCAGTCAAGTGGCGACCGTAATATTTTCAGCGATTTGATTGATTCGTTCCGTTTTGATGATGAACAGAAGCGTTTAAAATCAGGATTCAAACTGCAAAGTTTTAACGTCAAGGTGACCCACGAGCTGCACGACTGGAATCTTGCCACCGAATTCAGCATCAAGCCCCGCTACGTCAGTTCGTCCACCTCAGATTTTGATTCGTCAAGAAACAACGGCAATTCCTATTATGACTTCAGCCCCTATTTCAGCATCAGCGTTGTCTGGCGGCCGCTTGAAAGCATGAAGACCCAAATCGTAGACGAATACGGCGAATGGAAACTGAACCCGTAGTTTCAAAATGCCCTCCTGTCATTTTGAAACTGGACAGAAACTTGCTTTTCTGTCTTGGCCTTTCAGCGCACCTCCTGTGCGCTCCGTGTTTCTGTGAGGAGTCTTAATCTGCGTAATCTGCGTAATCTGCGGATGCGGATAAAATTTATGGTTGCAAAAGGTGTAATTTGACGGTAAAATAGCACTATAAGTGGAAACGTACACAATTGTGCTGCCGGACACGGATTTGGTTACGCGGGTCTGCGGTACGAATGACAGCAATTTAAAACTCATCGAAACCCATCTTGGCGTACCAGTCTTTACGCGGGGGAATGAACTTTCTCTGGACAATGATGACCCGCAGATTCGCCAGCAGTTCCAGTTCATCATTGACCGCATTGTGGATGAAATTTCCGAGAGCGGCGAAAGCAGTCCCGACATGGTAGAATCCATCCTGAATGGCGGCTATGAGAACACGACATTCAATGCGGCGGAATATGCGATTGCTGTTCCTGGTGCGCTTCGGAAAGTATACCCAAAGACAAAAAATCAGGCGCGTCTTGTGCGGGCGTTCAGAAATTGCGATTTGGTGTTTGCGACCGGTCCTGCGGGAAGCGGGAAAACGTTTCTTGCGGTGGCAGAGGCATTGCGGCTTGTTTTGAGCCATAAGGTCAACACGATAATTCTTACGCGCCCTGTTGTTGAGGCGGGAGAAAGCCTTGGCTATTTGCCGGGAGATTTGCAGGACAAAATCAATCCGTATCTGCGCCCGCTCTATGATGCGATGCATTCCGTTTTGCCGCGCGAAGTAGTGCATAAACTTACGGAACATGGTATAATAGAAATCGCACCGCTTGCGTATATGCGCGGGCGGACGCTGAACAATTGTGCGGTCATTCTGGACGAGGCACAGAATACGACAGCGGAGCAGATGAAAATGTTCCTTACCCGTATGGGCGAAGGTGCTAAAGTGTTTGTCACTGGTGACGTGACACAAATAGATTTGCCGAAGAAAAAATCATCGGGGCTGGTGCATGCCTTGCGTGTGCTGAAGTCCATTGATGAAATCGGCAGAATTGAACTGACGGGGGCGGATGTCGTGCGTTCGCCTTTGGTAAGAAAAATAGTGCAGGCATACGAACATGAGCAAAGCGAACTCTGAAAAAAAATCGGCTTTTGCGGAGATGTGGAAGGCGGTTTCTGATTATGTAAAGGCGAACTGGCATATTCTGCTGGTGTTTATTCTTGGTTTCCTTGCGGTAACGGCAATCATTTATATTGATCGGACGACGATTGAGATGGTCGCCTCATATTCCCTTGAAGAATACGAGGTGGGGCAGATTGCCGATAAAACCCTTTTTGCGCCTAAGTCAATTCCCGCGGACGAGCAGTTCCCGATTGCGATTGAAGAGGGAGAGAAAGTCTTAAAAAAAGGATTTCCGATTTCGGAAGAAGACTACATGAAACTTCGGAAGATGTCGGCTTCTCCCCGATACATTGATTACCGTGCGTTTTTGGACAACGTGATTCTGCTCATGCTTGTCTCCGCGCTGTGGTTTCTGCTTTTTTCGCCGACATTTTTAGGACGAAAGGTTGAATTTAAGGAAGTTGTGCTGGAGGCGATTCTTTTTGTGATTGTTTTTGGCGCGACTGTGCTTGGCGGAAAAGCCCCGCTGTTCCAGTCGGTGTACGCGCTTCCCGTAGTCATCCCATCTGCGCTCTGTGTGTTTTTAGTGGCAATTTTGTTCGGACAGATTTCGGGTCTGTACTTTTCGGTTCTGCTGGCACTGGGGGTGCTGAATGCGGGGCATCTTCAGACGGCGGCATCCGCATACTCTCTTGCACAGATTATTCCCGCTATGTTTACGCTGGCTTCAGGCTTGAGCGCAGTACGTATTGTCCGCCGTATTGAACGCCGCATTGACTTGGTGTTCGCGTCAATTATGCTCGCTGTGCTGAACGTAGTCTTTATGACGATGTTCAAAGTGATTTTTAACGACAATTTTTCAAATGCGTTGTTTGAGTTTCCTTGTATCGCGCTGAATGGCTTTTTGTCAGGCATTCTGGTCTTGGGTCTGCTTACGCCGCTGGAATCAATTTTGAACACGGCTTCGGTATTCCGGTTGATGGATTTGAGTGATTTGAACACACCGACTATGCGCCGTATGCTTCTGACGGCAAGCGGTACGTATAATCACAGTATGCTGGTGGCAACGCTGGCAGAAAATGCGTGCAAGGCAATCGGAGCGAACGCGCTTCTTGCCCGCGTAGGAGCATATTATCACGACATCGGCAAAATGGATCAGCCCGAATACTTTGTGGAGAATCAGGCGGGCGGAGAGAACAAGCACAACGACATCAATCCATCACTTTCTGCTTCGATTATTCGCAGCCATGTAAAACGTGGCGTGGAAAAAGCCCATCAGCTGCGGCTTCCTCAGGCGATTGTGGATATCATTGGCGAGCATCACGGAAACAGCATCATGGCGTATTTTTACAATGAGGCAAAACAAAAAGACCCTGGCGTAAGCCCAGAATCCTACGCTTACACGGGAAATCCGCCCACATCACGGGAAAGCGCGGTGGTGATGATTGCCGACACGGTTGAAGCCGCCTGCCGCACGTTGGACAAGCCTTCCGTTCCGCGCCTTGACAAATTTATTCAGACGCTCATGCAGTCAAAAATTGATAATCACCAGTTGGATAACTGCCGCCTGACGTTCGGTGATTTGACAAAAATCCGCGAGTCGTTCGTGCAGATTCTTGCGGGGTATTATCACAGCCGCATTGAGTATCCGAACCAAAAAGACCCCGACGGCGAGAATAAAACTGGCGGAGATTCGTCCGTTTCTGCCAACGGAACTGCCGCAGAAAGAACAGGGGCTACGCTCAGCGAAAAGACGTTGGACGAAGCGAAGAATTCATGAGCAACAGCGTATTGGTTTCGGTACAGGATGAAATGGAATCTCCCGCATGGCTTGGCAATGTTGAGCCATATCTTCAGCGCGTCCTTTCCGCATTACAGTTTGATGGCGAGGAAATTTCAATCCTGTTCTGTAACGATGCGTTTATTCAGGAGTTAAATAAGCAGTACCGTGGCATTGACGCTCCTACCGACGTGCTTTCGTTTGAAAACGGCGATGAATACACCGATGAGGACGGAAACTCGTGGCGCAGTATGGGAGATGTCATCATCAGCCTGGAGACCGTGCCGAAAAATGCGGAATATTTTGGCGTGAGTCAGAATGAGGAATTGAAACGGCTTTTGATTCACGGAGTACTGCATCTGAACGGCTACGACCATGGAGATGCGCACATTGAGCCGGGCATTGAGCCGACAGACGAAATGTTGAGATTACAGGAGACCGTTTTACGCGGATTTCTTGAGGAGAAAATAATTATATGAGTTTTTTTAAATTTGGTAAAAACAAAGACGGAGACCCTCACTCTAGCAGCCCGGCAGGGTCTCACACAGGCGCTGACCGGGCACAAGAAGAAATCTTGATTGAAGAAAAAAAGGACATGATTAAAGGAATCGAAGACTTGTCCAATACTTCGGTCAAGGAAGTTATGATTCCCCGTATCGATGTGGATTTGATTTCGCTTGATACGCCGCAGGATGAACTGCTGGAAAAAATCGCGCTGAGCGGTCATTCGCGTTTCCCAGTGTATGAGGAGTCCATCGACAATATCGTGGGCGTTCTGTACGTAAAGGATTTGATTACCGCTTTCGCCAAAAAAGAAGACATTGATTTGAAGAAGACGATGCGCAAAGCGTATTTTGTTCCCGAATCAAAGAAAATTGACGCGCTTTTGCGGGAATTCAAACGCCGTCATATTCATATTGCGATTGCCATTGATGAATACGGCGGAATTTCCGGCATCGTTTGTATGGAAGATATTATAGAAGAAATTGTCGGCGACATTCAGGACGAATTTGACAACGAGCATGAGGACATCGTTTCTTTGGGCGAAGATAACGTGTGGATGTGTGATGCCCGCGTGAATCTTGAGGACATGAACGAGGAAATTGGCTCTAAGTTTCCTACGGAAGATTTCGACACGCTCGGTGGCTTTGTGCTTGATTTGTTCGGACGGATTCCTTCCAAATACGAAAAAATCAGCTGGAACAACTATGACTTTATCGTGCAGGACATGGAAGGTCATCGCGTCAATCTGATTAAGGTGATTCGTAATCCTGCTGAAGACGATGAGGACGACAGCGAGGAAGAATAATAAGCCACGGGTACAAATGATATGGGGTGGGATATGAATTGTTTCTTAAAAAAATCTCTTGCGTGTGCTGTCGCGCTTGCATGTGTGGTCGCCGTATCTGCGCAGACTCCGAAGGCGCGGCAGCATTACGATAATGGCGTACAGAAACAACAGCGGTATGATTTCTACGGCGCGGCAGAAGATTTTCAGGAAGCGTTGCAAATCAATCCTGCTTATGGCGACGCTTGGTTTCATCTTGCGCAGGTAACCTATGAACTGGACGATTACAATCTTGCGCTTTCTTATCTTGATAACGCTGAAAAATATGCGCGTGACAAAAGCGACATCTTGAACCTGCGCGGGCTGACCTACATTTCTTTGGGCAGACTGAGCGATGCGCGGACTGTTTTTGAAAAAATGCTCAAAAAATATCCCAACGATTTACAGGCGCGTTTTGGGCTTGCGGAACTGGATTTATATTCAGGAAGTTACGATGCCGCAAAAAAAATGTATCTTGGCGCGCTCAAACGCCAGGGTGACAATCGAAAGGCTCTGCTTGCGCTGGCATTGCTTTCCGCAGAGACAGGAAACAGCGATGTGTCGGAAGACTATCTGCGTCAGGCATTGCGCTACCACAGCGGGGATGTTCAGGTGCAATATCTTGCCGCATATCTGGCTGCCCGTGGACGGAATTTTGAGGAAGCGGAACGGCGCGCGCGTGCGGCGGTACAGATTAACGGGGAGTATGTCAATGCGTATGTTCTTCTTGCGTCAGTTTTGTATGCTCAGGCTCGTTATGACGAGGTGATAGACATCTGTGATTTTCTGATTGCACGGAACAGAAAGACGACCGCCGCATGGTATCTGAAAGGACTGTCGCAGAAAAATCAGGAGAAATACGAGGCTGCTATTTCTACATGGACGACCGCCCTTTCTATTGACAGTCAAGATGAGGTGATGCGGTCTGCGCTGGAACTTTTGGTGACAAAAACGACTCAGGTTGAGGACGAGCGGAGAGGTCAATGGGCGGTGTACCATATCAAAAAAGGACGTGATTTTGCCAAACTTTTTATGGGTGAGGAAGCCCGCTACGAGTATCAGCGCGCGCTCAAAATTGACCCGCAGAATGAGATTGCCCGCAGCGAATTTGCGACACTTCTTTCCCATGCGGGCTTAAATGAACTGTATCTTCAGCAGTTGAAATTTATCGGCGAGCATGAAAAAGTTCCCGCATCCGAAGAAAAAGACGAGGATGAACGCTACCGAAAAATCAGAATGGCGGACACGATTGAGGCATACGATTCGCTCTTGCAGTATTCTCTGAACACAAAATGGGAGATTGACCCGTTCTATCTGGACAAGACACGCTGGCATGTGGGATTGTATTACACCAGTTCTCCTGTGCAGTTGATTCACAGCGAGGCAGAGCAGATTTCGGCGGATATGATTCAGGATATTTTTACGGGAGTGGCGGTCACTTCCGTTGACGTGCAGCATCGGCCCGTGAATGGGTATGGTGAGGCATTCAGACTGTCCCGTGCAGGTGGCATGGATTATTTTGTGATGTTTTCGGTTGAAGAGACCGAGCGGGAAGTTTCTATAAATGCGATTGTGTATTCTGGTCGCACGGGCGTTGAGTTGACCCGGTTCAGCACGTTCCGCACGGGTAACGACAAATATGCGTCCGTACTGCGCTCGTTCCGCCGTACCATGCTGAATATGCTTCCCGTGCGTGGAAAAATCATCAGCCGGAGCGTAAACGAAGTGCTGGTTGATTTGGGCAAAGTCGAGGGCATGACAGAAAATGCCGTTCTTGATGTAGTAAAGTCCGGGGCTGTCCGTACCAAAGATAATGCGCTTGGTGTTGAATTCGGAAAGGATAATCTGCTCGGAAAAATGACCGTGACGCGTGTGGGCGAAGAAATTGCGCAGGGCAAACTGGAGCAGAACGGGTTTTATGACCGCGTGAATGTGGGCGATGAAGTGCTTGTCCGCTCCATGCCTGATGAAAATGGAAATGTGGTCGCAGATACCGCTCCCGCCGCCGATGAAAACGGACAGCCAGCCCGAAAGAAGAAAGGCAAAAAAGACAAGGACGAAAAACCTACGGCGGAGCAACTTGGTTTGGTGCGTACCCCAGCGATTGTCGATTTGATTCGCAGCATAGAATAGGGAAGTCTTTCTCCACGAACCAAAAATCGCTCAAAATCGTCTAAATTCGTCAAAACATAAATTTTCGTTGTATTCTGCAAAAAAACGTAGTATAATGAATTTACTATGAATCATGGGATGATTACATCGGCATCCGGTTGGCGCAAAATTTTTGCGGTGAGCGGAAACGAAGAGGATACGACAACCGAAATTAGTGCTGAGAACACGGTTCTTGCCGCGCTAGCCGCAGATACTTTTGCGGAATATATGTACGCGAAAAAATCAGGCTCATCGGAAAAACCTGTCGTCATATTGGGAACTGACGCGCGACCTACAGGGGCTGCCCTTGCGGATGCTATGCTTCGTGCGCTTCTTGCAAATGGTATTGCAGTACAGTATGCAGGTATTATTGCCGCTCCTGAGATTATGGCATATTCGCGCGCTTTTGACGGCTTTGTGTATATTTCTGCGAGCCACAATCCTGTGGGGCATAATGGCATTAAATTCGGACTGAATGATGGCGGTGTGCTTGACCGTGATGAGAATGCCAAACTGGTCGCCGCTTTTGAGGAACGCTGTGCCAATGTGCGGGCAGTGCAGAACGGCATTGCAATTATAGGTCGTTGCCCTGAGTCTGCCTTTGAATGGGCGATGGCGGAAAAAGATGCGGTCAAACAGCAGGCGGTGAGCGCGTATCGTTCTTTTGAAAAGCGGACTATTTCGGCAAGCGATGACATTGCCGCCCAAAACGCATTGTTTGCTCAGATTAGGGCGCGCGTCAAGCAGAACCCGCTGGGCGTGGTGTGCGACATGAACGGTTCTGCGCGCACGCTTTCTATTGATGCAGATTTTTTGGCAACGTGCGGCATCAATTTTTATCCAATCAACAATGTGGCGGGGAAAATCGCACATACGATTATTCCTGAGCCTGAAAATCTCGTCTACTGCGCCCGCAAGATGAACAAACTGCACAAGGATGGCAATACTGACGCGCTTTTGGGCTATATGCCTGACTGCGATGGCGACCGTGGAAACATTGTGTATTGGAACGAAGTGACGGGTAAGGCTGAAGTCTTAAAGGCGCAGGAAGTGTTCGCGCTTTCCGTGCTTTCTGAACTCGCTTATGCCACCTATAAAAATGGCGGACTCCCTGCCCACGGACTTCTGGCAAAGGCGATTCAGAGCAAGAATGACGAAGATGACCCCGATGAGCAGAGACTTGGCGTTGCAGTGAACTGTCCTACCTCCATGCGCATTGAAGAAATCGCATCTGCTTTTGGTGCTCATGTTTTTCGTGCAGAGGTAGGTGAGGCTAATGTGGTCAATCTTGCCCGTGAAAAGCGGGAAGAAAATTACCTCGTTCCCATTTTGGGAGAGGGCTCAAACGGCGGAAACATTACTCATCCAGCCGCCGTCCGTGATCCCATGAACACGCTTTTTGCACTGGTCAAGTTGCTTGTCTTGCGTGATGTGGGAGACCGCAAGGGACTCTTTCATCTCTGGTGCGAGGCGAGCAAGCAGCTGGACAAATACAAGGACGACTTTACGCTTTGTGATGTGATTGCAACGCTTCCCGCCTACACGACGACGGGTGTGAGCGAAAAACGGGCTATCCTGCATATAGAAACGGAAAATCACGCGGTTCTCAAAAGACGCTTCCAGAAAGTCTTTGAGGACGAGTGGCAGAAAAAGCGTGTCAATCTGCTGAAAAAATACAATTTTGCCTCCTACGAGGCAATTGCCACAAACGGCACAAAGGAAACCCGTGGTATTGAAGACTACGGAATCAGTGGCAAAGGCGGCTTAAAAATCATCTTCTACAACGAAAAGACCCAGCCCCTTGCCTTCATCTGGATGCGGGGAAGTGGCACAGAGCCAGTGTTCAGAATCATGTGTGACGTGAAAGGCACGGATACGCGGATGGAAAAAAGCCTGCTCAGCTGGGAAACGGAGATGATTCAGCGTGCGGATGAGATGCAGTGAGAGAGGGGAAAAGCCTTTCTAGTGAAAACTTATTCAAAATTTACAAAAGTTTTCAGTAGTAGTGAAAACTTTTGCTTGACATCGAAAAAGTTTTCAGTAGAATGGCAGTATGATTTCACGGCAAACATATATTGAGCAAATCCGGCCGTTTTATGAAAGCGACCTTATCAAAGTGATTACGGGAATCCGTCGGTGCGGAAAATCCGTCGTTTTGGAGCAGGTGAAAAATGAACTTGCGGCACAAAACAAAAAAATCATCTACCTCAATTTTGAGATTCGCGCCGTTTCCTTAAAAATCACAAATGACATCGAACTTATTGAGTACATCGAAAAAGAAATTGCCACCGCGCAAAATGAAAAATGGTATGTTTTTTTGGACGAGGTGCAGTTTGTCAAGAACTGGAATCTTGCTTGCCGTTCTCTTAGACTGAAAAATCTCTCGCTTTTCATAACTGGCTCAAATTCAAAATTGCTTTCGCGGGAATTCACAAAGGAACTCAGCGGTCGCTATGTTTCGTTCACGATTCGTCCGTTTGTGTACAAAGAGATTTTGGAATACGCAAAGGAACTTGGGCGCGACATCTCCATAAACGATTATCTAATTTACGGCGGTTTTCCTAAGCGTTTTGAATTTTCGGGGCAGGACGACATGCTCCGCTATTTGAACGATTTGGACGAAACGATTGTACTGAACGACATCATCAACCGCTATAAAATCCGCAAAACCGAAATCTTTAAAAAACTTGTCGATTTTGTCCTTGTCTCAAACGCACGGATTTTCAGTTCAAATTCAATTCACAATTATCTGAAAGCGCAGAAAATCGAATGTTCCATAAACACGGTGATGAAATATCTTTTTTACCTTGAAGAGGCGTATGTCATCAAAAAAATTCCGCAGTATTCCACCAAGGCGAAAAAGCGACTTGATTTTTACATGAAACTTTACAATGAAGATGTCGCATTTAATTCAATCCGCCAGACGAACAACCGTTTTGACCTGACGCACAATCTTGAAAACATCGTCTACAATGAACTGATTTTTATGGGCTACAACCTTGAAGTGTTCAATGTGAACGGAAAGGAAATCGACTTCCTCGCCGCAAAAAACGGCCGTGAATATTTGATTCAAGTTGCCTACAGCGTTACTGAAGATGCCGCATACGAGCGGGAATTCGCACCGTTCGCGTTACTTGATAATGCGCGGCAAAAAATCCTGATTACCAATGATGAAAACGATTATTCCACGAGCACCGTGCGCCACATCAGGCTGAAAGATTTTTTGCTGATGTGGGAGTTGTAGATGGATTTTTTCAATGCGGAGTTTCGTTTGCACGGTTTTTGCCAATCCTTTTAAGTCGCCAATCTCATACCACTCTGCGTGTTGAATTAGTAAATTTGACCTTTATCATCATTATTGGGATTGTTATACTTAAATGTTTCTTGTACTAACGTTAATTTTTTGCATTCAGCAAAATCTTTCAATTTTTCCCATGTTATAAATTGAATTTGGGAAATAATGTCAGAATTTATTTTTTCCTTCCCGCTATAATTAGGGACAATCGCTACATAATAAAAATCTTTTATACTGCTAAATATATTTAGTATCGCTTTTATGATAGGGCTATTGCCTGTTTTTCGTTTTTTATTTTCGATATTTTTATCGCATCGAATTTTTTCATCCATGATAAGATACCCTTTTTCTGATTGCGCATCGCCCAAGTGGTTTACTAATTCAATTTTTAAACCTAATTGCTGTATGAGATTGGAACTTTGTTTTTTCTCAAATTTATCAAATTCTTTCTGACAATTTTTCCATTTCGTTTTAGACCATGTTTTTACTTTTGCCTCTACGAAAATTAAGGATTCATTACCATTGCTGCTATTCTTAAACTTAATCATTAAGTCTGGATCACCAAAATCAGATAATGATTGTTCGACATACATAGAGATGTTATTTATATTTTCCGCAGACACTTGATTTTCTAAGAGAAATGCTATCCATTCTTTTGCAATTTGAACATTTTGCATACAACTAAAAACGAATGCATTTATAATACCGCGCTCTGAATACCCATTTACCGTTATCGTATCCGCTGTACTCTGTCGTACAAATCGACTTTGTTTCATAGTCACCTCGTACACAGAGAGTATAACATAGTTTTCTCAGAATGTGAGAAATGGTTTCGGGTATCCTGTGAAATTTTTGAATACGTCTTGTTCACATCTCCAGCACCCATTTCCACAGTGGCACGACGTTTATCGCACGCCCATCTATCACAAGGTCGTCCTCTTCCTCATACGTGATGACGGTGAGATGCTTTGCTTCTTCCACGGACTGTGCGGCGCGTATGAGCGAGTCGGTTTCGCGCGTGTCGGTGATGTTTTTGAGCGACCACGCCACCTGATAGGCAGTTCCTGTCTGGGGAACGAAAAAATCCACGTCAAACTGCTTTGAGCGCAAGAAATAGACTTCATCAAAGCGATTGTGCAGGGTGAGTGCGACAAGATTTTCTAGCAGGCGAGTTTCTTTGTCGAGCAAAAAGAGGTTCAGAAGCCCGTTGTCGGTGAAATAGTATTTGGGTGTGGTTTCTTTTTCGATGAACTTTGAAAAATAATTCCGCACGGGAAAAATCAGGTACGAATCTTTTGCGTAGCCGATGTAGTCGATGACCGCATCCTTGCTGATTCCCACGCCGACCGTTTTCAGAATGTTGTGCAGTTTGGAATAGGAAACTTCGTCCTTTACGGTCTCTGCGATTTTTTTGATGAGCAGTTTGAGAGCCTGCGAATTTCGGATATTGTTCCTGCTCGCAATGTCGCCCAGAAGAATCTTTTGGTACACGCTTGACACATAGCTCCGCTTGTCGTTGTGCTCCAAGGATTCGGGAAAGCCCCCGAAGGAAAAATACTCGGCAAATTCCCGCCGTATCGCGCCGCTTTCTTTTGTGCCCAAAATCGCGCTTTCGCCAAAAGCAATGCCCTTTGCCGTAAGATACTCGCGGAAATTGTATGTGGTGACATATTGCGTCAGATACCGTCCGCCCAGCCGCTCTTCCACCTCGCTTGAAAGCATTTTCGCGTTGCTTCCCGTGATGAACGTATGCTCCTTTGCATCTGCCATGCGGCGCGCAAATTTTTCCCAGTCTTCGATGATTTGGATTTCGTCAAAAAAGAACCAGCCTTCCTTGTCGCTCATTTCTGCCTGTACTGAAAGAATGTCATTAAAATCCGCGGCGCAAAATCCGTCAAGCCGCTCGTCTTCAAAATTGATATAGATGATTTGATTCCAGTCCACGCCCGATGCGACCAAATCCCGCGCCAGCTTGTACAACAGCGTCGATTTTCCCGCGCGGCGAATCCCCACGACAACATAATTTGCCGTCAAGTCAAACTGCGATTCCCGCTTTGTAATCTTGAATTTGCGGATTGTCTTGTGGTTGTCGAAAATCACTTGTTTCAGTTTTTCATAATCCATCGCTGCGTCCTTACAATGTCGATTATATCAGACGGTTTTATGTAATTATAGCAGAATATAATCGACAATAATATTTATAAAATGTCTGATATACCAGACAAATAACAATCTTTATGTCGATTATACCCGACAAAATGTAATGCTGTCAAGGAAGATTTTCTTTAAAAAAATTCGCAATAATTCCAAATCTGTGCTATAATCTTTAGGACAGTTTCAAAAAAAAATATACTCAAATGCACACGGGCATACACATTTAAACTCTGTGTACTCCGTGCGCTCTGTGAGGGATTTGAAAGGAGCATAACTTTTATGGAAAAATCAGAAATCCTTGAACGCGCGAAAAAATATATCGCGGACGAAAAAGATGCGCGCTTCCGAAAGGAAGTTGAAGATTTGGTCGCAAAGGCAGACGACAAGGACGCGCTTGCAGAGCTTGAAGACCGTTTCTATCAGACGCTTGAATTCGGTACTGGAGGTTTGCGTGGAGTCATGGGCGGTGGAACAAACCGCATGAATACACTGGAAATCAACCTTGCGACACAGGGACTTGCAAATTATGTCCTCAAGGCTTTCCCCCAGAAGGCAAAGGACGGCACTCTGAGCGCAGTTGTTGCCTATGACAGCCGTAAAAATTCCGATGTATTTGCAGAGGCAACCGCCCTCATTCTTGCTGCAAACGGAATCAAAGCCTATCTCTTTACAGGGCTTCGCCCCACACCGGAACTTTCCTATGCAATCCGTGAGCTCAAAGCCCAGACTGGCGTTGTCGTAACGGCTTCACACAACCCGCCCCAGTACAACGGTTACAAGGCATACTGGGATAACGGTGCGCAAGTTATCGAGCCGCATGATGTCGGTATCATCGATGAAGTGAATGCCGTCAAAGAAGTCAAAACGATTTCAAAAGACGAGGCAATCAAGAGCGGAAAACTTGTTCTGATTGACAAGGAAATCGATGAAAAATTCTGGGCAATGTGTAAGGCTCAGCTTTTCCGCCCTGAACTCATCAAGGAAAAGGCTTCTTCGGTCAAAATCGTCTATACTCCGCTCCACGGAACAGGCGCAATGCATGTTGAAAAAGTGCTGGGCGACCTCGGCCTTAAAGTCATTACGGTTCCTGAACAGCGCGAGCCTGACGGAGCCTTCCCCACGGTAGAAAAGCCGAACCCGGAAGAAGCACCCGCACTCAAACTGGCAGTTGCCCTTGGTGAAAAAGAAAAGGCTGACTGTGTCATGGCGACCGACCCGGACGCAGACCGCTTCGGCACGGCGTTCCCCGGAAAGGACGGCAAATTCGTTCTCGTCTCAGGAAACCAAATGGGCGCATTGCTCTGCGAATATGTGCTTTTGAGCCGCAAAGAATTGGGAAAACTCCCCGCAAATTCTGCGGTCATCCGTTCAATCGTCACCTCTCCGTTCACCGACTACATCTGCAAGAAATACGGCGTGAAGATGCACGAATGCCTTACTGGTTTTAAGTGGATTGCCGCCGTTGAGGATGAATTTGAAAAGAACGGCACGGGAACGTATGTCTACGGTCTTGAAGAAAGCTATGGCTATAAGGTCGAAAAAGAAGTGATGGACAAGGACGGTGTTTCTGCCGCTGCAATGTGTGCCGAAATGACGCTCTATTGGGCTTCAAAAGGAAAGTCAATCCTTGAGCATCTGGACGACATGTACAAGGAATACGGTTTCTTTGAGGACAGGGCAATCAGTCAGAACTTCCCCGGAAGCGCGGGAAAAGAAGTGATGTCGGGCATTATGACACGCCTCCGCACCGAAGGCTTAAAAGTCTTGGGCGGAAAGAAAGTGCTTGAAGTCAAGGACATCGGAAACAGCGTGGCCTACGACCCTGCAAATCTGTCTGCGAAAAAAGAAATCAAACTGCCCAAGTCAAACGTCTTGCAGTTCGTGCTTGAAGGCGGAACGATTGTGTCTGCCCGTCCGTCTGGAACCGAGCCGAAAATCAAGTTCTACATCAATGCAAGAACGGAAGTTGGCGGCGCAAAGTGTGACGGTTGCCTTGCTGAAGCGAAAAAGGCTTCTGCCGCAGTATGTGACGCAATCACCGCCGACATCAAGGCGATGCTTGAAAAAGCGTAAGATGTAATGTCGCAAGTTCACCTATTAACTGATTACCGACGCATGAACAGCCTCGTGCAAAGCGGGGCTGTCTTTTGTGCATTCGACACTGAGACGACGGGCTTGCAGTCTGTCACCGACCGCATGATTGAGTTGGGGGCGGTCAAGTTTGACAAAAATGGTGTGATTGATTCTTTTGATACGCTCATAAATCCCCAAATTCCGCTTCCGCCGATGTGCCAGCAGATTTCTCACATCACCGATGAAATGGTGTGTGATAAGCCGATTGCAGCCGCCGTGCTGCCCGATTTTTTGCGCTTTGCAAGCGGCTGTATTCTTGTGGCGCACAACGCGCTGTTCGACGTAAAATTTGTGGATGCGGAATTAAAGCGTGCGGGGCTTTTGCCGTTAAAACAGCAGACCATCGACACGCTCAATTTCAGTCGGTGGGCATATCCCGCAAACGGTCACTGGAAACTACAATTTTTAGCCGCTCAGTTTGGCATTGAGGTAAAATCTGCCCACCGTGCCAGCGATGATGCGCGCGTCTGCATGGAAGTCTTTTTGCGATGCATTCGCGACACTCTGGACAGGCAGAAACTCCAGTCGCTTGCAGAAGAGGCTCTTTTGTAGGCGGCTTTCGTAGACACGGGTAGATTTTTTCCTACCATTTTGCTATACTTTTTTTTCGTGGAATATATAGAAATTGACGAGCCCAAGGCGGGTGATACCGTTGTTGTGGGATTGAGCGGCGGCGTGGATTCTACGCTGACGGCGGTGTTGTTGAAGGAGCGCGGTTGCCGCGTGATTGGCGTTACGATGTCGCTCTGGAAAGGTGACTTGCCGCCGCTTCCGGATGGAAAGACGCTCAAATCTTCCTGTTATGGGCCGGACGAGACCGAAGACATTGCGCAGTGCGAAAAATTCTGCGCGGAACATGGCATTGAGTATCACGTTATCGATGTAAAGGACGAATACCAAAAACAGGTGCTGGACTATTTTAAGGCAGAATACCGTGCGGGGCGAACTCCAAATCCCTGTGTCCGCTGCAACAGTTTTATTAAATTTGGCGCGCTCTTGCGGGGCGTTCAGAATATGGGGATTGACTTTGACTATTTTTGCACGGGTCATTATGCGCGTACCGTCCGTCCGATTGAAGGTGTATGGGGAAGCGACAAAAAGCCCGTGATGATTGCCTGTGCATCCGATGTCACAAAAGATCAGGCGTATTTTTTGTACCGCATCTCCAGCGAGACATTGGAAAAAGTTCGTTTTCCGCTTGGATTGACCGCCAAAAAGGACGTGTTCAAAATGGCAAAAGAGCGCGGACTGGTTGCCGCAAGCCGAGAGGAAAGTCAGGATTTTATTCCGCCGGAGTATTTTGAATATCTTTTCAGCGATAAGCCTGGAATTCCTGGCGATATTATTGACTTGGACGGACATGTGCTGGGGCGGCATCGAGGAATTGAACATTACACGATTGGACAGCGGCGCGGACTTGGAGTTAGCTCAACAAAGCCACTTTATGTTCATTCAATTGACGCAAAGAAGAATCTTGTGGTTCTTGCCAATAATGACGACTTATTGTGCGCAGGTCTTATTGCTGATGATTTCGTTTGGCCCGCTGGTGTTGCGCCGACAGAACCGTTTGACGCGCTCGTAAAAATTCGTCTTGCAAGTCGTCCTGTCGCCTGTCACGTAGAACCGTATGAGCCGCAAGCGGACGAAACCTGCGCGGGAAAGGCATATAGAATTACGTTTTCTGAGCCACAGCGGGCAGTCGCGCCAGGACAATCTGCGGTACTGTATCGGGACGGCGTTATATGTGGCGGCGGAATTATAATGCGAGCGTGTATGGATGCACGTTGAAAAGCAAACGAGAAACAGAGTAGTCTCGCTGAATTAAAAATCTTCAGGACGTAGATTTCTAATTCGCATTTCCCTATTGACATTCTAGGTAATTATCAGCATACTTTCTATATCTTTATGAACCTATGAGGTGTAAAAATGAAAAAGAGTATTCTTGCATTGTTCGCGGTTGCATTGGTGGTAACTGGCTGTTCAAAGAAAGCGTCAAACGTACTGACGGTGGGTGCTACGCCTGAGCCGCATGCTGCGATTTTGAATTTGATTGCAGATGATTTAGCAAAAGAAGGTGTCGTGCTTAAAGTTGTTGAGTTCACTGACTATGTGACCCCGAATGAGGCTGTCGAGAATGGTCAGATTGATGCAAATTTCTTCCAGCACGTTCCTTATCTGGATAGTTTTAACGCTGAGCGCGGCTATCATTTGGTGAATGCAGGTGGCGTTCATGTTGAGCCATTGGCATTGTATTCCCGCAAGTATACAATTGCGTCAAATATTCCCGATGGCGCGACAATTGCAATTCCCAACGATCCGACCAACGAAGGACGCGCATTGCTTTTGCTTCAGTCTGCGGGCTATATCACGCTGAATCCGCTTGCTGGGCTGACCGCTGTTCCCGCCGATATTTTGGTGAACCAGCATAAATTTAAATTCAGTGAGATTGAGGCGGCAAGCCTTCCGCGCGTTCTGGACGATGTAGATGCCGCTGTTATCAATGGAAACTATGCGATTCCCGCTGGTCTTACCGCTTCTAAGGACGGTCTGATTGTTGAGGGTGCGGATTCTCCGTATGTGAATATTATTGCCGTAAAAGATGGCCGCCAGAATGATGAGAAGATTCAGAAACTGGTTAAGGCAATCAGAACTCAGAAAGTGAAGGATTATATTCTCCAGCACTATCCGAACGGCGAAGTGGTCGCAATTTTCTAAAGAGCATCCATTGAATAGGTCAGCGTCGTTTCTTTTCCCAAAATATCGGTGATGACTATAGAAATGACGTTGTGACCTTTTGGCAAAGAAACTTCTGCCAGAAGCTGACGGTTTGCATCTGGGTAGAGTAGTGCGGCAGGATAGAATTTATTTCCTGTCGCGCACAATTTGCCTTCTTTCTGCACGAGCATATCATACGAAATATTTTCTACCGCCGCTCCGTTGATGAAAATGGTGGTGCGATAGGGCATCGCTACTTCCTGCCGCTTCCGATACAGATAATATGTGCCTGACGGAAACCTCTTGTTTATTCCCAGAGTATATTCATTTCCTTTTTTGTTGACTGCGCTTACGTTCTGAATGGTTAGTTCCAGTTCTTTTCCGACACGGGGCATCAAAATCCGTGGGTTGATGAACGCCTTGTTCTTGGTGTCTATCACTTGAAATTCAAGGTTCGCCTGTCCCTGTTGCCAGCCAGTGTTTCCACACGTTCCCAAATTCGTTCCGGCTTCAGCCACTTTCATCTGATAACGTGCCTCCTGATTCTCGCGGTCAAGGTTTGCGTAAACCGTAATCAGATTGTCTTTGTGCGCAAGAATGACGGCGTTTCCCAGCGTGCTTTCAAACAAATCGCTTTCTTCGGAATGTTCTCCGATAAGCGCAAGGACTTTTCCGCTGTCTGCCGCCTGTATTTCCTCGCTGTCAGTAAAAATAAGGGAAGTGTTGATGGTTTCGCCGCGCAGTTGCCCGAAATATGAATAGAACGAATCTGACTGAATTGCGTTCTGCGGCCAGTCGAATGAGTGCAGCCCTGCGCAGATAAAAAAAGCCGCCGCTGCCATACCTGTTTTTTTCATGTGTTCCTGCCTTTTCCTAGCGATGCGTTACCTGCATCTTAGAAATCGTATTATTTCTGCCCACAAATAAATTGTCATGTTCGGTGGCGATGAACGCGCTCGTTGCCTTAAACGAAAAAGAGCCTGCAAAAGTTGCGAACGGCTCTATCACATGAACCGTACAGGTCTCTCCGTTCCTGCTTAGGATATACGCCGATTTGCTTTCCGTTGATTCGCAGATGGAAAGAATGTGTCCTCCGATTTTGAGGTGCTTGCTTTTCCCTGTGGTACAATCGACAATTCCAAGACCGTCTTCTGAGCCGAAATAAACGGTGCTTTCGTCCTTGCTGAATTTCACCAAAACTTGCCGCGTTGTGGGCGTGTCAAGATATTCGTGGTGAATGATTGCCGTATGATTGGAAGATTTTTTTGCCACTATAAATCGCTGTCGGTTCTGCCCGGAGACGCACGCAATCAGTTCGCCAGAGTTGGAAAGGTCTGCCCCTAAGATTACGGGATATTCGCTTCCGCCAGGGGAAAATGTCTGATCAATCTTTCCGTCGTCCGCAAAAGAAATCACCGTTCCGTCCGCATACCCTGCGACACAGCCATACTCAGAGGAAGAAAATGCGGTGATGGGCGCGTAATTTTCATACGACCACTGCATTTTTCCCGTTTCGTCCAATTTTGCAAATGAGGAGCCGCCCGGAAGAAAAAGATACTGCTTGCTTTCCATAAAAAACGGAAACCCTGTCGCGCTGATTTCTCCAGACTTTTTTCCATCGGGCGTAAAAAAAGGAATCTTCTTGTCGTTTGTGCCATACAGCGCGTAGTATGAAGAAGAAAGGGCGGCCTTGTAGGGGAAACTGACGATGCTCAGAATGTCGCCGTCTGCCGTAAAATATCCCAGCGTTTGCCCCAGTTTGAACGGAATGGCGTGTTCGTAGCGTTCCGCAAGATTTTCGCTGTCTTTGCTGACGGTTACTTTGGAAGCATCAATCGTCCACTGTGGCAAAAATTGCAGTTCCGTAGCCAACGGTCGTGCCGCAAGGATAATATATAAAATTGACACCGAAATACACAGCGGAAGCAATAAATTTCTTTTTTTCTTCATACATTCTATGATATAATACAAGGGAAGTAAAATCAAGAATATTAGGAAGATTATCGGGTTAAGCCCGATGATGAAAGAAATGTCTTGATTCAAATTTTTGGAGGAGATTATGAGTATTGCAAAGGAGCGGCTGATTGAACTTTTTCGTGCCGCGGTAAAGGCTTCGGAATTTTCGTATTCGCCGTATTCGCATTTTCCAGTGGGCGCGGCGATTCTGACGGCGGACGGAAGCGTGGTGACGGGCGCAAATATCGAGAACCGTTCCTATGGGCTGACCAATTGCGCGGAACGGACGGCTGCGTTTAAGGCAGTAAGCGAAGGAAAACGCTCGTTCAAGGCGGTTGCGATTGCCGCGCCAAAAGCAGAATACCCCGTAGGGCCTTGTGGTGCGTGCCGCCAGGTGCTGACCGAATTTGCCGCCGCCGATGTGCCGGTGATTTTTGGCTCGTCGGAAGAAAACGTTGTCGTTCATACGCTTGGCGAACTCTATCCCTTTGATAGTCTCCATGAACTTGCGTCCGATGGGAAGTCTTGACAAAATACCGTAATAAATGCAAAATACGGTATATATCACTAGAATCTGGGAGTAAATTATGGGTGACGATATTCTTACGATTGAAGAAGTGGCGAAATATTTGCGTGTTTCAGAGCGCACGGTGTATGACTGGGCGCAAAAAGGCGAGATTCCCGCTGGCAAAATCGGTACGGTATGGCGATTCAAACGATCGGAGATTGAAAAATGGGTAAACGAACGCCTCTCTTCTGGCGCAAGACCCGAAGAAACCGCAACCCTTGTACGTGTGCGCAACATTCTCTCTCCCGACCGCATTGTGTTCATCACCCATTCGACAAAGCACGATGCATTGACAGAATTGGCCACAAATCTTGCCACTGCTCCTCAGATTAAGAATGAAAAAGAACTGGTTTCTGGCATTTTGGAGCGTGAGGAACTTATGTCAACCGCAGTCGGCCGTGGCATTGCGATTCCTCATGTGCGCCTTTCTTCCGTCACCGATTTGGTGATGAGCGTTGGAATCTGTAAAAACGACATCATTGACTTCCAGCCTGTGGACGATGTTCCCGTTCGCCTCTTGATTATGATTGCCGCCGCCCATAACCAGCATACCTATTACCTTCAGACACTCAGTTATTTCAGCTCAAAACTCAAGGACAAGCCTCTGCGCGATGCCCTTATCTCCGCAAAAACTGAAATGGACGCGTTCAATCTGCTGGTAAAAGAATAAATTTGTGTTATACTGGCAGTATGACGCGCCTAAAAATTGCTGTTCTTTCTATTATATTCTCTTTTTTTGCCGTTGCCTTTGCGGATGTTTTTCCTGTTCCCGAATACGGCTATGTGATTGATTTTCCCGAGGGTTTTTCTTTGGACGATGGTTCGGAAGATTTTTCGCTTCTGATGTTCCGTCATACCATGCTCCCTGTGGAAGTGATGACCAAAGTATGGCCGTTTGAATCCTACAAATCTTCTGCCGATGCGCTAAAAGGAACGTTTTCAAAAATCGGTGCGCAGGGGGAAATTGATACGTTCCGCTGGCGAAATCAGCCGTGTGCCATCTCAAAACTGACCATGCAGAACGCCGCGCTCAAAGGTCAGCATACTGGCTGGGCTTGTGTCATTCCGTTGACTGGAGAAAAAAAAGGCTGGCTCACGGTGCTTGCCTATGTTCCTGTGGAATCTGCTTCCCGTTGCGAGCCATTTTTGCTTTCGGTGCTTGATTCCGTGATGACCGACGTGGGGAGTTATAAAGACTGCGGTATTGCCACTTCGTATGCGTTTCCTGCGGGCGTAAAAAAAGAACTGCATCTGAATATCGCGGGCAAAGAAATCGCCTCGCAGATTGGCGGCGAAGATGAACTGGCGGCGCAGTTTGTGATTGACCGTGAATGGGCGGTATTTTTGCTTTTTGCGGCGACAGAACATGCCATCCATGCGTGGCAGCGTTTTTATCGTATGATTGCCCGCGACAGCATGGGACGCACTAAAAAAATCGCCTTTGACATTCAGAACGCGCTCATGGCGGATGCTCAAAAGGCTGACCCTGATTTTCCTTTGGCGGCTATTGCGCAGACATTGCTGAACTGGTCGCAGCATTTTACCTACGCGCGCGCTTCGCAGACAGAGGACAAAGCGGATTTTGTGTCAATTCCGTCTGTTTTGGAAGGAAAACCGAGCGATTGCGACAGCCGCAGTATGCTTCTTGCCGTGCTGCTCCGTCACATGGGATTGGATGCCTGTCTGTTCGTGAGCGCGGCATATAGTCACGCTGTTTTAGGGGTCGCGCTGGAAGGAAAACTAGGGCAGACGATTCATGTGGACGGTACTGAATATCTTGTTGGAGAGACTACCGCAAAGGACATAACGCTTGGCATGATTGACGCGACCATGCAGGACAGCGAAAAATGGATTCCCGTGATGTTTTACGATTGAGCCGCGTAGTTTTTCGGCGTATTTTCGGTGGTGCTTTTGTGCTTTGGGAGAAATCTGGTGACATTTGAGATTGTCTATGAGGACGAAGAGATTTTTCTCATAAATAAACCTGCGGGCGTTTCTGTGCAGGGTGGGGCAGGTATTGCGCATCCTCTGGACGATGAGTTTTCAAAACAGGTCGGCTACAAAGTGCATTTGGTTCATCGTCTTGACCGTGAGACAAGCGGGCTTTTAGTGGTAGCAAAACATTCTGCGGCGGCAAAAAAATGGATTTCGCTCATCTCCGGGCATCAAGTAAAAAAAGAATACACCGCCATTTGTTTTGGTACGCCTGTTGTGAACGGAAAATTCGCCAAAGCGGGAACGATTTCTGCTGCCGTAACCAAGCAGGGGCGTGAGCAGTCCGCCGTAACGCATTTTACCGTGGAAGAGACAAAAAAAATCCTCGTGCCACAGGAATTGTTCGCCATGCAGACGGATTCTGACGCGGACACAAAAACAGACTTTCCCGCGAATGCTCCTGTGCGCGAAATTACGCTGACAAAACTGCATCTTGTGCTTGGTACGGGGCGTATGCACCAAATCCGCATTCATCTTGCAAGTGCGCAGTGTCCGATTGTCGCCGATGATAAGCACGGCAATTTCAAACTGAACAAACTGGCAAAAAAACTGCTGAAAATCAAGACGCTTTGCCTTGCGGCGACAAAAATTACGATTCCTGCTGGGGGAAAAGCGCGTACCTTTGAAATTGCTCCCCCCGCCCACATTCTGCGATTTTCTTTGCCGCAAGAAACGTAAACGGTTTGTCAAAGATAAAAAATTATGCTATACTGTCTGAAACTTTTTCTGTTTGCGTGGTCTGACAGGATAAAGGTAGTTATTATGGGGTAACAAAGATGAATCTGTATCGTGAATATATTGAGGGTGGCAAAGATTTTGCGGACTATGAAACGCTGAAAAACGGCTTTAAAATCAAAATTCCCGATAATTTTAACTTTGCGTATGACATTGTTGACCGTTATGCAAAGGACGCTCCTGAAAAACGCGCGCTTGTGTGGTGTGATGACCATGGTGGCGAGCGGATATTTACGTTTAAGGAAATTTCGGAAGAAAGTCAGCGCGCGGCAAATTTTCTGGTACAGCACGGCATAAAAAAAGGCGATGTGGTTATGCTGATTCTGCGCCGCCGCTTTGAGTTCTGGTATTTTATCCTTGCGTTGCACAGAATCGGAGCGATAGCCGTTCCTGCTACAAACCAACTTTTGCAGGAAGACATTGAATTCCGCACGAATGCCGCGCAGGTAAAAATGATTGTTTCCTTTGATGACCCGAAGGTTCAGACAGAAATCGAGAGGGCTATGCCAAAATCTCCCACGGTGCGTACTTTGGTGACGGTGGGGCAGAATCGGGGCAGCTGGCAAAGTTATCATGCGGAAGAGCCGTCTTTGAGTACGGAATTTAAACGTCCGGAAGGAGATGCCGCCACGAATAACGAAGATATTATGCTGTTGTATTTTACGTCGGGAACATCGGGCTATCCGAAAATGGTACAGCACAATTTTCTCTATCCGCTGGGGCATATCGTTACGGCTCGTTACTGGCAGAATGTGGTGGATGACGGACTCCATCTGACTATTGCGGAGACTGGCTGGGCAAAAGCGGTATGGGGCAAACTTTACGGGCAGTGGCTGTGCGGAAGCGCGGTGTTCGCCTATGATATGGACAGTTTTAAGCCAGATTTATTGCTTCGCAAAATGGAGCGCTACGGAGTGACCACGTTTTGTGCCCCGCCGACGGTATACCGCTATCTTATCCGCCAGAACCTTGGCAAATATGATTTGAGCAAACTTTCTTACTGCGTTACGGCGGGCGAAGCGTTGAATCCCGAGGTCTACAATAAATTCTACGAGCAGACAGGCTTGAAAATGTTTGAGGCGTATGGTCAGACGGAAGCCACGGTGATGGTAGGAAATTTTCCTGGCATGGAACCGAAGCCTGGCTCAATGGGAAAGGCAGCCCCCGGCTATGACGTGGAGATTGTCCGCCCTGATGGAACAAAATGTGAGCCAGGAGAGACAGGTGCAATCGTGGTCTACCTTGACAAGCAGCGTCCGTTCGGTCTTTTTGCGGGGTACTATCATGATGAGAAAAATACCGAGGCAGTGTTTGCGGACGGAATTTATCATACGGGCGATGTTGCTTCTTACGATGAGGACGGTTATATCTGGTTTGTGGGGCGTGATGATGACGTGATTAAGAGCGCGGGTTACCGTGTTAGTCCGTTTGAGGTGGAAAGTATTTTGCAGCAGCATCCCGCCGTCCTTGAATGTGCCGTTACTGGTGTTCCCGACAAAAAACGTGGTCAGGCGATTAAGGCGACGATTGTTCTTACCAAAGGCTATGAGGAAGGCAAAAAACTTGAGCTGGATATTTTCGACTTTCTCAAGCAGCAGACGGCGGGCTACAAACAGCCGCGTATCCTTGAATTCGTAAAGGATTTGCCTAAGACAATCAGCGGTAAAATTCGTCGCGTAGAAATTCGTGAGAATGATGCCGCAAAATCCGATTCGAGTGATTGACGAAAAAAGTCATATCTGATATAGTCTTATTCATCACCAATACTATCTGCGGGGTTAGCTCAGTTGGTTAGAGCATCACGTTGACATCGTGGGGGTCAGTAGTTCGAATCTACTATTCCGCAAAGAGTGTTGGTGATTTTTTTTTGCTTTTGGAAGAGAAAAGGCGAGGGAAAGAGAAACCTTTGGCAAAAGGTGTCGCTTTCCCTTTTTCTATATTTAAAAATAAAAAAAAAGAGTGACAAATTTTTCAAGTTGGAGTATACTTAATAAATACTGAAACATTTTTCTAACTGGGGGACATTAATTTATGGCAAAGCAATTGAAAGAATTGGATCGTTTTGATCCGCATCCTAAACACAATATGCAGATTCTTACGAAACTCGTCGCACTAATTGCGTTTGGCGTGGCTTTCGGAGCTTTGGCGGTCGGTGTTATTTCGCTGTACATTTTTGATAAGGGGTTTATCGAGAGTACGGAGAATGACTTGTTGCATACGGCGGACGGCGTGCAGTACATCGTGACCGACTGGCAAGATAACATCTGTCGCTATGCGAACATTCTTTCTACTGGGCCGGAGTTGATTCAGTCGGTGCAAGATAACGATTCCTACACGGCGGATCAGGTCGGTGCAGAAAAAACGGATAAATTTGGGCTTGACGTGCTGGCCGTGATTGACCGAAACGGCGTGGTTATCGGCGGGCAAGCGGTTCAGCAGGGCGAAAATGTCTCTTCAATGAGCATCGTGCAGGACTCTTTGCGCGGTAATGAGGCATACGGCTTTATGGGCATCGGCAAAATTGTATACGGTATGCTTGCATCTGCTCCAGTTTACGTCGAAGGCGAGGTGGAAGGCTGTATAATCGTGGGCTATGATCTTGCTGATGATACCGAGGGTTCTTTGGTTTATATCGTCAACTCAAATTACGGTGTGGATTGTACGGTGTTTGATGGTGACGTTCGTAAGGCAACGACGCTCGGACGCAATATGGTTGGAACGAAGATTTCTAACCGCACGGTTGTCGATACGGTTCTGAAAAACGGTCAGGAATTTAAAGACGAGACTTTGATTGAGGGAAAGCCCTATTATGCGAGTTATGCCCCGTTGAAGAACAGCGATGGTTCTGTTTCAGGTATGGTTTTTGTGGCAAAGCCGATGGCGGTTATCGAAAAAATCAAGAATGACACGCTTAAAGTAGTCGTGCCGATTGCCGTTGTGCTGGTTGTGATTCTGATTCTTATTGGCTACCGCTATGTAAAATATCTGATGTGGCGTATCAACAACGTCACAAAATTCCTTGCGGAACTTGCGAGCGGCGAGGCGGATTTGACAAAACGTTGCCGGCTCTTTATTCGTGATGAGATTGGTCAGTTGATTATTGAATTTGACTTGTTCATGGATAAGTTGCAGTCAATCGTGAAAGAACTCAAAGGCTCTAAGAATGAACTTTCTGCGACGGGCAGCGATTTGACTGGCAGTACACAGGATACGAGCGCGTCTATTACGCAGATTATTGCGAACATTGATTCTATTCATGGGCAGATTACGACTCAGGGCGACAGTGTGCGCGATATGGATGGTTCTGTCGGTCGGATTGCAGATGCGATTACCTCTCTTGACCAGCTGATTGTAAGTCAGTCTGCGGGAGTTACACAGGCTTCTGCCGCCGTAGAAGAGATGATTGGAAATATTTCTTCCGTCAATAAATCTGTTGACAAAATGACGGTTTCATTCAAAGAATTGCAGTCAAACGCAGATGTGGGTATCAAAAAACAGCAGGATGTAACCGAAAAAATCAAGCAGATGGAAAGCCTCTCACAGATGCTTCAAGATGCGAACATTGCTATTTCCAATATTGCGGAGCAGACGAACCTGCTTGCTATGAATGCGGCTATTGAGGCGGCTCATGCGGGCGAGGCGGGAAAAGGCTTTGCGGTCGTTGCTGACGAAATCCGAAAACTTTCCGAGACTTCATCGGCGCAGTCTAAGTCTATTGGCGATGGCATCAACAAAATCCGCGATTCAATTACCGAGGTTGTTGCATCTTCCGGCGAGTCAAGCGATGCCCTTGCGACCGTTTCCACGAAAATCAAAGAGACCGACCAACTTGTGTTGCAGATTAGGTCTGCGATGGAAGAGCAGAACGAAGGCTCAAAACAGATTACCGATGCCTTGCGCAATATGAACGACAGTACGGTGGAAGTCCAACGTTCTTCAAAAACAATGAGCGACCAAAAAGATGCTGTTATCGATGGAATGGGACACCTTCGCAATGCAACCGATGTAATGAAAGAGAGCATGGATGAAATTTCTGTTGGCGCACGCAAAATCAACGAGACTGGCGCAACGCTCAGTGAAATTTCAGGAAAAGTGCATGACGCAATCGATAAGATTGGTTCTCAGGTGGATTTGTTCACTGTTTGATGGCACAGGGGAGTTTCCCTGTGTACCCCCTGTTTATTTAGGGGAAGGGAAAACCGCTACTTCCGAAGCGTGGTTTTCTTTTCCCCTAACTCCTCGTCTTTTCGGCACGGCTTAGGGCTTTGCCCTAATAAACTGTCTACGCTTGTTTGTGGGCATTGGTGGTCATCTGTGTCGGTTTTTGCTAAAAATAGTGTCTTTCTGATAAAAAATGCTTGACAAAACGCTATATCTAGTGTACTCTGATAATGAACAGTGACACCACTATTCTTCACTGCTCTGAGAATTGCTTTGCTGGTACCCCACATTACCCACTGGCAGAGTAATGGCATACAAAGGCCTATTTAACCATCAGGCTGCTCCGCTGGATATCTCCCAACCGGCGGGGCTTTTTTTTTGCTTTTGCGGACGAACGCATGAACGCTTTTTTGTGTTCAATAGACACTGACCTTTTTATCTGATATTATGCTTGTATGGCGAAGAAAATTGTGATTTTGGATTCTACTTTGCGCGATGGCTCGCAGGGGGAAGGAATCAGTTATTCGGTTCAGGATAAAATACATATTGTCCGCGCGTTGGATGATTTGGGTGTGGCATATATCGAGGCAGGAAATCCTGGCTCTAATCCGAAAGACATGGAATTTTTCAGCGAGGCAAAACGTCTTGAGCTGAAGCATGCAAAACTTGTCGCTTTTGGCTCAACGCGCAGAAAAGACGCTTCTTGTGCCGAAGACGCGAATTTACAGAGCCTTCTTGCGGCGGAAACTGATACTGTGGTCATTTTCGGAAAATCGTGGGATTTTCAGGTGACCGATATTCTGCACGCCACGCTGGAAGAAAACCTTGATATGATTCGTGATACGGTTTCCTACCTGACAAAGCGCGGTCGCAACGTTATTTATGATGCGGAGCATTTTTTCAGCGGCTATCAGGCGAATTCCGATTATGCTATGAAGACACTGCGCGCTGCGGTGGAAGGCGGGGCGACAACGCTTTGTCTGTGCGAGACAAAGGGCGGCTGTATGATAGAGGACTGCTCACGCATTACGTCTGCCGTGGTACATGAATTTGGCGCGGCGTGTTCAGTGGGAATCCATACGCATAATGATTCCGGGCTTGCAGTGGCGAATTCGCTTGTGGCGGTAAGCGCGGGGGCAACCCATGTGCAGGGTGTTCTTTTGGGGTTTGGTGAGCGCACGGGAAACGCGAATCTTTCTACGATTATTGCGGACTTGCAGCTCAAAATGGGCTATGACTGCATTCCTGCGGAGAATATCAAGCAGTTGACCCCGATTTGCAAACGTGTGAGCGAAATTACGAACATTGCCCTTGATGCGGGTATGCCTTATGTTGGCGGAAATGCGTTTGCACACAAGGCGGGAATGCACATCGACGCGGTGATAAAAAATCCTGCCGCCTATGAGCATATCACGCCCGAAAGCGTGGGAAATGAGCGCGTGTTCCTGATGAGCGAAGTGGCTGGGCGAAGCCTGATTCTGGAGAAGATTCAGAAATTTGACCCGACGATTACGAAAAACAGCCCGATTGTCGCCGAAGTGGTCAAAACCGTAAAAGAACTGGAGCATAAGGGATACCAGTTTGAGGGTGCGGACGGCAGTTTTGAGCTTTTGGTGCGGAAGTCAATCGGTAAGTACCAGCCGTTCTTTAAATTGCATTATTACAAGACGAGCGGCGAAATTCCGCTGGTGGACAAGAATTTGTACGCCTTTGCTCAGCTCAAACTTGAAGTGGAAGGACATATTGAGCTTGCGGCGGGCGAGGGAATGGGACCGGTGAACGCACTTGACCGTGCGTTGCGTACTGCGCTCAAACCGTCATATCCCGCCGTGGAGCAGATTCGCCTGACGGACTACAAGGTGCGCGTTCTTGACGGAAAATCTGCGACTGCCGCCCGTGTGCGCGTTCTGATTGAAAGCAGTGACGGCACGGACACGTGGACAACGATTGGCGTAAGTTACGACGTAGTTGAGGCTTCGTGGATGGCACTCGTGGATTCCTTTGAGTACAAATTGATTAAGGACGTAGAACGCAGGTTTCAGCGGTTGTTGTAGTTTTTATCTGCGGATTATTTTACTTTGCTCCGTACTGCTCGTAGTATGCATCGATTTCGCGTTTTATCTCATCGGTAATCAGGCGTTTGTCACCATCGGTGTAGAGATGTTCGATTACGTCTGCCATCGTGACGATTGCGCGGGCGGGAAAACCGTATTTTTCTGAGATAACGTCGAGCGCGGCTTTGTCGGAATCGGGGGCTTTTTCCATGCGGTTTAGGCTGACGATTTCGCCCACAACCTTGATTTCGCCTGCCTTTGTTTCCTGTGCCTTGATTTTTGGGTAGGTTTCTTCTATGGATTTACCCGAAGTGGTCACGTCCTCAATGATGATTACGCGGTCTCCGTCGGAGATTTTGTAGCCGAGAAGTGCGCCTTTGTCCGCGCCGTGGTCTTTTTCTTCCTTGCGGTCGGAGCAATATTTGACTTCCTTTCCGAACAGTTCGCTGTAGGCAATCGCCGTCGTCACCGCAAGCGGGATACCTTTGTATGCCGGCCCGAAAAATACGTCAAAGTCATCGCCAAAATTGTCGTGAATGGCATGGGCATAGTATTTTCCGAGGCGGGCAAGCTGATTCCCTGTTACATAAGCCCCTGCGTTCATAAAAAACGGCGATTTTCTTCCGCTTTTGAGCGTAAATGAGCCGAATTTCAGCACGGCACATTCCACCATAAAGTCTATGAATTCTTTCTTATACTGTTCCATAGCGGTAGTGTAGCAAAATATTTTGTTTTTTGCTATAATATGATATTATTTCATAGGAGATTTTTTTGATGGAAAAGAATATTGCTTTGATTCCCGGTGACGGAATTGGACCTGATGTTGTCGCAGAAGGCGTAAAAGTGTTGGACGCGGTTGCCGCAAAGTATGGTCACAAGTTTAATTACACGGAAGTGACTGCCGGCGGTGCTGCGATTGACAAATGGGGTCATCCGCTTCCGCAGGATCAGCTGGATATTTGTCTGAACAGCGATGCGGTTTTGCTTGGTGCGGTGGGCGGTCCTAAGTGGGATAACGTCGCGCCTGAGATTCGTCCTGAAAAGGCATTGCTTGGGCTTCGTGGCGGCATGAAAGTGTACGCGAATTTGCGCCCGGCGGTCATGTGGAAGCAGTTGAAGGATGCCTGTCCGCTTAAAGATGAGATTGTGGGCGAAGGACTGAATATTCTGGTGGTGCGCGAACTGACTGGCGGTATTTATTTTGGTGAGCGCGGAACAAGCGCGGACGGAAAGACCGCATGGGACACAGAGAAATATACATGGGAAGAAATTGAGCGCATCGTGCGTATGGGATTTGAATTTGCCCAGAAACGTCAGAAGCGTCTTGCTGTAGTGGACAAGGCGAACATCTTGAATTCAAGCCGTCTGTGGCGCAAAGTTGCCGAAGCAGTCCACAAGGATTACAAAGACGTGCAACTTGATTTTCTGTATATCGACAATGCCGCGATGCAATTGGTTCGTAATCCGCGTCAGTTCGACGTGATTGCAACGAGCAATATGTTCGGCGATATTCTCACCGATGAGGCAAGCCAGATTACGGGTTCAATCGGTATGCTCGCTTCTGCTTCTCTTGGTGACGGAAAAGGTCCTGGTTTGTATGAGCCGATTCATGGAACTGCCCCCGATATTGCAGGAAAAGATTTGGCAAATCCTCTTGCGACTATTCTGTCTGCGGCGATGCTTTTGCGCTATAGTTTTGGTCTTGAGACCGAGGCAAAGGCGATTGAAAGTGCGGTAAACGCAGTGCTTGATGCTGGCTGGCGGACTGGCGATATTGCCGGCTCAAAAATTGAGGAAGTGAAATCTGCTGGTAAACTCGTTGGCACAAAGCGTATGGGCGAACTGGTTGTCGCTCAGTTGAACAAATAGTGCGATAGAGCCATGTCGGAAAAGAATTCGTTTGATCAGCTGGTGTCCACGCTGTCATCGGCTGAACGGAAAGAAATGCTCGAAAGAATGCAGGTGCAGGGCGGAAATCCCGATGAGGAATCCCTTGAATCTGTCGATACTGCATCTGATAGTTCTGTTTCCTTTGAGACAGAATATAGGAACATCTCGTTTTTTTTTCGATTTTGGCTGTGGCTTAAATCTATTTTTACAAATACATCGGTAGAAACGCTGTTTAATGATTACAAGGTCGGTGTGATTGCCCGTAATATTGAGCATATTTCTCCCGGCCTGATTGACTACAGACGAAAATCCTTGCTTACGTCTTTTTTTAACAAGTTGAATGATTTAAAGCGATGCGCAGATTTTTTTAAGCCGTATTGCGCGCTCATTGATGATGACGGTGATTTTTATGTCTTTTTAGGAACGCTGGGAATGCCTCAGATTGCTCAGCAGATGTCGAACGAGGTTGACCCATATTCAATTCCGCTTGATAAGGGCCCGCGTCCGGATCAACGGATTTCGCTTTTACGCCGCATGGACGAAGTGATGGCGAATATTCCTTCTGAACAAAAGACGGTCATGTACTCGTGTGCCCGCGCATCGGAATGGCTTTTGCAGTTTGTCCGTCTGCCAATCAATCATCTGCTCTCTCTGTTCGACCCTCTGACGGAACATGACTACACCTGTCATTTTAGTGTGGCGCAGGCGGATTTGGGGATTCTTGCGCAAGTGCTTTGCAATGGATTGAGTATTCCCAACGAAGTGCTTGAATCGCTCTATCTGTATTATCAGGAGCGGGGCAGGGGAAGAAATGATTCTTCAAAAGAGGCTGCGGAAAAGTTTATGGAGGCGGCGCATTTTCATCTTTCGATGATGCACACGTTTGTCACTTCAGTTCCGTTTCGCTCGCTTTGCTGTGTCGCGAATAGAAATGCCCAATGGACTCCGGAGAATTTTAAGGGTGCGGAAGATTGGTTCGTAAAATACAAGATGGGCTGGAAAAAACTGTTTGACATGAAGTGGGAGGCGTGGACTAACGATTGTCGGAAAGAATCGCTCCGCCAGATTTTGCAGCGCACTTTTGGTCTCAATACATTCCCGCATTTGCCATCGCGGCCGTGGATAACTTCTTGGGCAAACTTACGCTTTCGGTATGAGCTGACGGGCGGATTTTTGTGCTGGTTCTTCCGCGAAGCATTCCCTGTTCATGAAATCGTTTTAAAGACCGTTATGACAGAGGGCGCGTTCATTCAAAAAGAAAACAACATTGAGTTTACGGAGACATTCAATGAATTCTTACAGGTTTCTATCGGGCTTGATACAGTGAACAGAAACTGTGCGCCCGACAGTGAACTTGACGTGACGATAAAAAAACTGGAGAAAGAGCATACGCTTCTGGGACAGGAAAAGGCAGAGAAACTGCTCCGTGGCGTTGAGGCTGATTTTGCCCATCTGATTGTTAAATTTGGTGATGCGAGCAGAAAAATGAACCTTTTAATGACAGGAATCGTGGGACTTTCGATGGATCCGCGCTACGATTCTCTCTCAAATATGGGCGAAATTCAAGGCAGGAACAATGCCCGCTTCAGAAAACAATTGCAGGACGCAAAAGACGCGATTGATTGTGCTTTCAATTTGGTTAAAGAACTGGAGCCAGTTGACACTCCGAGCCTGACAAGATGACCGAACTTTCTGTGGCTGATGCCATTACCAAAAATTTTGTGACTTTTCCATTCTATCGGGATGAAAAACCTCTTTCCTCTGGCGTGTGCTGGGGAATGACTGTACGCAGTGCAGGAACGATGCGTTTTCGATGGAATGAGACGAACGAAAAACGTTCCGCCGTGCTAAAATCAATCTGCGGTGAAAAACAACCCGTTCCGTTGGAACTCATTCACTCTAAAATCGTGTATGATGTTTTATCTTCTGCCGACACTTTGGGAAAAACTGGTGACGGTATGATAACGCGGAATACATCGCTTGTGCCGGTGGTGACCGTCGCAGACTGTATGCCACTTTTTTTGTATGATGAAAAGACGGGCGTGTTCGGTGTGTGCCACTCTGGGTGGAAAGGCACGGGAATCATCAGCGAGGCAATTTTGCTTGCGGGAAAAAAATATGGCGCAAAGGCAGAAAATCTTTGTGTCGCCATCGGGCCGCATATCCGTTCCTGCTGTTATGCTGTTGACGAGGCACGCGCCGAATATTTTGCGGTCAATTTTACGCCCGAATGTGTAAGTCGTGTTCGCGATGCCGACGGAAACATAAAATTCATGCTTTCACTGGAAAAGGCGAATCTTTCTGCGCTGGAAAAATGCGGCGTTAGAAGTGAGAATATCGTTGTGGCAAAAGACTGCACATGCTGTACAAAAGACATACGAAAAGATTTTCCGTTTGGCAGTTTCCGCCGCGAAGCCGCATTCGCACAAGGAAATTATTCTGGCGAGGAGCGAGCCCGACTGATGACCGTTCAGGCGGCGTTCTGCGGCTGGCTTGGATGATTATTTGAGCAGTTTGTATTCGTTGTATGCAAGAATGAACGGACCTACGCCTTTCGCATCGTCCTGCACAATCGGCTCGCTCATGTAATAGTCAAATGAGCCGTCGCGGCGTTTATTGTGTTCAGGTCCAAGTCCTGCCACAAGGCAGATTCCGCCAAGACTCAGTTTTCCGCCGTCCGTCTTCAGGTATCTTTCCGAGATTCCCTCAAAGGCTTTTTTGCCTGCGTCCTGAAATTTTTTGTCAGATAGAATGCCTGTGCGCACACCTTTGAGCAGCGAGTAGGCAAAGATTGCAGAGCCAGACGTTTCCAGATAGTTCTTGCCTTTTTTCGGAAGATTCGGCACCTGCCACCACATTCCGCTTTCGTCCTGAAATTTGAGCATGCTTTCGCACAAGTCCACAAAAATATCCCGCAACCGATTCCAATTCTCACTGTCTTTGTCAGGGGCTTTGTTCAGCGTGTCAAGCAATGCCATTGAATACCAACCCAATGAACGCAACCAGAAATTCTTGCTCAGCCCGGTATTTTTATCTGCCCAGAATGCTGACTTTGAACTGTCGTAGCCGTGAAAATACAATCCGGTCGCTTCATCACGCATCAGTTTGTTCACGTTGAAGAACTGGTTGTAGACATCTCCGATATTTTTACCGCCGTTGAACATAGTGTCATATTCCATGTAGTAGGGAAGGGCCATATACAGACCGTCCAGCCAGACCTGATGGGGATAGACTTTTTTGTGCCAGAAATTATTTTCTGCGGTACGGGGCTGCTTTTCAATCTGCTCAAAGACGTTTGCCGCCGCTTTCTTGTATTTTTCTTTTTTGGTCAGCGAATACAAAGTCAGCAGATTTTTCGCCCCGTTGATGTTGTCAAGATTCCATTCTTCTTTTTTGTAGCCATTGATTGTGCCGTCTTCCTGAATCCGAAAATCTTCGTAATAATCGGCAAATTCCAGATACTTTTTTTCTTTCGATGTCTGATAGATTTCCAAAAGTGCGAGAATCATACAGCCGTCAATGTAATCCCAGCCAGATTTCGCCCCTGAGCGCGCACGTTCTATGTTCCATACAGGGATTTCTGCGGTTGATTTTGTCATAAGTTCTTCAATATACTGATCGATAACCTTCGTATCCACTGTATAACTCCTTTTTCCTCTGCTGTACCCCGTTGCGCCGAGCATCAACAAGAAACATAACGAAATAAAAAACTTTGTTTTCACTTTTTGCAATACTATCATTTTTTTGCGTGCGTGAAAAGCCATAGACGAAATGATTTTCCCTTTTGTTCAGCCGATTTTTCATTGCGAAAGAATTATAATGCGAACGCAGAACAATTCGCTGCCGATACTGTTTTTTTTATGAAAGATATGTTACAATTGGACGATAATAGAGATATGGATGATACCAATTTTTCGCAGACAGTTATAGCGGCAGTTGACACGAAAGCGGAATGGTACGACAGGGAGGCTCTTCCTGCGTTGCTGGATAATTATCGTCTGCTTCATACCTGCGTAAAGAATATTTTTGATTTCCTCGTAAAAAAGGCACTTATTACGGCCGACCCCTATAAGGTTGACAAAAAGATTTCCGACATTCAGGCTCCGCCAGGAACGGCTTTCCCTGAGAGCGAACGTGCGACAACCATCGGAATCCGTTTGTCCGACTACGAGAGCAATGTAGATTTTGTCTGCAATTATTATAAATTCTCCATTTCAAATCTGACGCTTGCCAATGTCAAAAAACTGGTAGACCTGAATAATTCGTTTGCTTGGTCATCGTTTACGCCTAACAGTCCTAAGCCGAACACGCGTGCGCTTGCAGAACTGGTCATGAAAGGAAGACAGAGTGTTGACGCGCTTACGGGAAGCATGATTTCTGACAGCCTGAGCAAAGGTTCTGCCGCGCTGGTGAACATAAATCAGTCTCTAAAAGAAATAACGGAATTTCAGAAAGAATACTACAAAGTGCAGGTCAGAAAGAATGTGTTCTCTCATTCTGGCTATGACATGAATGCGGCATCTTCATCTGAATCGGAAGAACTTGCGCAGATAAAAAAGAATTTTACTGCCGCAATGGGAAAAACGCCATTCTACAACGAATTGATTGACGAGATTATCCGCGAAGACCATGCTCCTGATAAGGCTGAGCTTCAGGCGGCGGTGCTTTCAAAACTGGCCGTTGAGTCATCCGAAAAGAAAAAGCAGGAAGTAAAGGTTGATACAAAAGAACTGATTATGAGTGCGCTCCGTGTGTTTGGTGCGATGCCCCCGCAGATTGATGCTGCCCAGCAGAAACTGAACGAAAATCACGCGCTTTTGCAGAGCGAACATAATTCGCTGATGGATAAACTGAAACGGTTGCTCCGAAAGGCATTTAACATCAAGGAAAAACCGATATTTTACATGATTACGATAACCGATACGGCAACGGAAACTAGACGAAAGGAAAAAATCAATTTCCAGCAGTTCGTGGCAGAAATCGGGGCGCGGGCAAGACGTTTTTCTGCGGTCGGCGTAAAAGGAGCCCCTGGTTATGAGCGGATGCTTGTCCAGCCAGAAGAAAAAATCCTTGAATTTGTCTCCGCTCAGCTTGCGGAATCGGGCAGAATGCTGAAAATTCTTGCAGGTTTGGATGACTTTTTCAAGCAGACGGTTGCTCCTGCCAACAAGGCGAAGGTAAAAGGGATAAAAATGGAGATTACTTCCTTAAAAAATACGGTGGTCAAGGCAAATCAAGTGCGCGCAGATTATGTGGCACATGCAGAAGAAGCCGAGCAGATGAAAAAATTGGGGATTGAAAATGAAATGTAAAAAACTGATTGCGGCGGCACTGGCAGCCGTTTTTGGAATGATGCTTTTTGCGGAAAGCGTTGAGCCAGAAATGGATTTGCAGCATGACTTCGTTGTTATCGGGGCGGAACATCCGTATGATTTGAACCCATATACAGCGAATTATAGTTCCGAGGCGCAGGTTCTTTCGGGACTGTTTGAAGGCTTGTATTCCTATGACCCCAAAACGCTAGACCCTGTGCCTGCGATTGCCGTTGATTTTAAGATTTCCCGCAACAAAAAGAGATGGACGTTTACGATACGGGAAAACGTGAAATTCAGTAACGGAGACCCGCTGAATGCCTATTCCGTGCGCGACTCATGGCTTACGCTTTTGGCGACTCCTGATGCGCCGTATGCGTCTCTTCTTGACAGTATTTCCGGGGCAAAAAAATTCCGGCACGGACAGGTTCGCTCAGAGGAAGTGGGCATCGTCGCCCGTGATGAAAAAACGCTTGTGGTTACGCTTGATACTCCGATGGCTCATTTGCAGAGAATTTTGTGTCATCATGCGTTCAGTGTGGTAAGCAGCAAGGATGGGGTGTATAGCGGCGCGTTCGTTCTGAAATCTTCGGAGAATAATACGTTGTTGCTCGAAAAAAATCCGAACTACTGGGATGCCGAGCATGTGTATCTTCCCTCAATTACAGTGCAGTCCAGCAGTGACTTAAAAGAGAATGCGTGGAAATTCAACACGGGACGCGCTGACTGGGTGAGTGGCATGGTTGATACGGCGGCCGTCCTCAATAAAAATGCCATTCGCATTGCGGCGGAATTCGGCACGGAATACCTGTTCTTCAGTTGCAAGAATACGCCGTGGGATAACGCTGATTTGCGTAATGCTTTGCTTGCCGCCGTTCCGTGGGAAGAACTCCGCAAGAACAGTCTGGTGCAAGCAACGACTTTGGTGTATCCGCTTGCGGGCTATCCGACGGTTGAGGGGCTGACTGATACTTCTGTCGAAGAGGCAAAAGATATGATGGCTATTGCTCGGAAGACCGCGGGAATTCCTGAGAACAAGACGCTCACGCTGATTTTTGGCATTACGGGAAGCGACCGCATGAAGCGCGAGGCGGAATTACTGCAGGAGGCGTGGAAACCGCTCGGCGTTGACCTGAAAGTGCAGACTACTCCTGAAGACCGCTATCTTCTAAGCATTCAGAATTGGAACGCGGATTTGTTCAGTTACTCGTGGATAGGCGATTTTGCCGATCCGCTGGCATTCCTTGAGTTGTTCAGAGACGGCTCTACCTTGAACCAGAGCAAATGGAAGAACACGTTCTTTAACCAACTTTTAAAAGATGCCGCCGAAACAAACAGCAGTGCGGAGCATAACAAATTGCTCTCTCAGGCGGAACAAGTGCTTTTGGACGACGGCATTGTTTTGCCTATCTCACATTCTGTTTGCCTTCACGCCGTAAGTCCGACCGCTGTTGGCGGCTGGTACACCAATGCGCTTGACATTCATCCGTTCAAGTATCTCTACTTCAAGACAGAAACCAGCACCGTTCCCAATGTTGTGATGCGCTAAAGATTTGTCCCTTTCTAGTGACTGATTCTTGCGTTGATGAATTCCATCTTCAAATTCTTCGCTTCTTCCGTGAGCGATACTTTGTAGATGTGCGGATTCAAGATGCGCTTGTAAGAATCGTCCAATGTCTCCAGTTGCTTGACCATGTTTTCCCTCGCAAGACGGAGTTGTTCTCCTGCGGGAATTTTTTTGTTCACGCGCTTTCCGCCTTTTACCATCAGATGCAGCATCGGCTCGATTTTTGTCGCCTTGAACGTAAACTGGCGGTAGTCTACGCTGGTGTGGTAGTAACGGTTTTCTGTACCGGCGGCAAGCGTTTCGTTTTCCAGCGCAAGAATATCTGCCTTTGCCATGCCGGTTTCATCGAACAGACGGAACACGTTTTTGATGCCGGGGTTCGTGCTTTTTTCGGGATTGTCGCTGAATTTCATGGCGGCTTTCATTTTGCCGGTAGATTTGTCGTGGCGGGCAGCCAGTTTGTATACGCCGGTAAACGAAGCCTCATTTCCGCCGGTGACCATGTGAGTGCCTACGCCCCAAGAATTAATCGGCGTATGCTGCTGAACGAGCGTCTCCACAATTTCTTCGGTCAGTTCATTGGAAACGGAAATCGTTGCTTGCGGGAAGCCTGCTTTGTCCAATTCTTTTCGCACTTCGGTAGTCAGGTAGGAAATGTCTCCGCTGTCCAGCCGCACTCCGAAGTTCAGTCCTTTTTTGACTAACTCGCTTCCTGCAATAATCGCGTTTTTAACGCCGCTTCTGAGCGTGTCGTAGGTATCAATCAAAAAGACTGTCTTTGTGGGGTAGAGTTTTGCGTAGGCGCGGAATGCGTCCAGTTCGCTGGGGTATGCCATAATCCAAGAGTGCGCCATCGTTCCCATGATTGGAATGCCGTATAGTTTTCCTGCCAGCGTATTTGACGTTCCCGCCGCTCCGCCGATGAATGCCGCACGGGTCGCGCTCATTGCTCCGTCATTTCCCTGTGCGCGGCGAAGCCCGAATTCCATAATCAGACCTTTTTTGCTTGCCAGCCACACGCGGGCAGTTTTTGTCGCAATCAGGCTCTGAAAGTTAATGTGATTTAAAATCAATCCTTCTACGATTTGCGCCTCAATCAGATTTGCATGGATGCGTACAATCGGTTCCTGAGGAAAAATAATCGAGCCTTCCTCAAACGCATACAAATCACCGTTAAAGCGGAAGTCTTTAAGGTAGTCCAAAAAGCCCTGCTCAAACATATTCTGGGACTTCAAGTAGGCAATGTCTTCTTCGCTGAAAGTAAAATCCGTAATCGCTTCAAGCAATGTGTCCAGTCCTGCGAATACAGAAAAACCGCCTTTGAACGGCTGTCTGCGGAAGAACATGTCGAACACAACCTGCTGATTCATGTCGTTTTTCCAGTACCCCTGCGCCATCGTCAATTCATAAAAATCCGTGAACAATGCGCTCTTAATCACTTCATTCTCTTTCATACGCACTCCCGTTTGTTTTTCTATTATAATCACACTGATGATGTAAGTCAAAGGGAATTTTAGTGCGGCCGCTTGTTGAAAAGATACGTCCAGCGTGCGCCCGCATACCGGCTGACGAACCGACTCATAAACGCAGTGCATTTCCATTTTGCCGCCCACAGCACGATTCGTTTTCCTTTGCGGCTGGCTTTCAGGCAATGGCGTACTACTTTTACGGGGTCTTTTCCGTGCAGCACTTCTTTCCGCTTTCCGTTGCTCGCCACGTTCGCAAAATTGGTGCTGACGCTTCCGGGGCAGAGCGCTGTCACCGTGATTCCCGCGTCTTTCAGCTCTGCAGAAAGAGCCACGCTGAATGAGAGGACGAACGCTTTTGTGGCGGCATATACGGCGAAATTTCCCAGCGGTATAAATGCCGCAAGACTCGCCGTGTTGATGATTCGGCTTCCGCGAGCAAGGTAGGGCAGTGCGATGCCGCAGATTCCTGTGAGTGTGGTGCAGTTCAGGTCAATCATCTGCATCTCCCGGTCAATGTCAGTCTCCGCAAACGGGCCATACGTGCCGAATCCCGCGTTGTTCACGAGCAGGTCAAGCGTGAATTCCCCCGCCTCTTCTTCCACTTCCAGAAGCGTTTTGACTTTGTGTACGCCGTCTGACGCGCTAATATCCATATTGAACACGCGCACGGAGACAGTTTTCCCGGTCAGTTCTGCCGCAACTTCTTCCAGATTTTCCCTGTTTCGGGCAATCAGCCACAGTTCTTGCGGGTCACTTGTTTCTTGTAAGTCTGCGTATATCTGCCGCGCAAATTCTGCTCCCAAGCCTGAACTTGCGCCTGTAATGATGGTCAGTTTTTTCATCGTGTCGTCCTCTGAAAGAGATATATAATAGTATAAATCGCTTGACGGGTTGTGTAAATCTTTTTATTTGACTATAATAGGTCGTTATGAAGAAAACATCAAAGACTATGATGGGCATGATTTTTGCTCTTTTGGCATTTTCTCTGCTTCCATCTTGTGTGACGAATTCCATCGGCAATTCACTTTCAGGCTACAAAAAAAACGGCAAGTCCATTGCAAAAAAAGCATCCGTAAATGACCCCATGCTTGCCTTGACGGGGGAAACCGATGTTATCCTTGTGGGTGACTTTTTCCCCACTGTGTTAAAACTGTACGAAATTCTTCAGAAACAGAATCCCGACCATCTTGGGCTTTCCTATATGACAGGCTCGCTCAACGTGATGTATGCGAACGCTTTTGTGCAGACTCCTGCGGATTCTCTTGGTGTGGACGAATTTGATAAGCAGAACGCAGAATATGAGCGCGCAAAACTGCACTACCTTCGCGGGCGCGACATGGAACTTGATTTTCTTGAGGGGCGGCACAAGGGGTTTAAGGCGGCAATGCTGAGCGATGACGAAGAGCAGATTAAGGCGATGACCGCAAAAATGGACAAGAATGATGTGGATGCCGCCTACTGGTGCGGTGCGGGCTGGCTTGCCGCATTCAGCCTTGACATTCTGAATCCCGATTTGATTTCGGGGCTTGCTCCTGCTGTCGCCATTTTGGAAAGAGCCGCACAAATCAATCCCGACTACAATGGTGGAGCAATCTGGGACGTGCTGTTCAATTTCTATATGTCTGCTCCCGGAGACTTTGGCGGCGACCCAGAGCGCGGAATGCAGTGTTACGAAGAAGAAATGCGTGTTTCCGGCGGAAAAACCCCCAGTCCGTATGTAACCTATGCGACAGCCGTTTGTGTTCCTAACGGAGACGAAAAAGAATTTGACGATGCTTTGGCGAAGGCTCTTGCCATCAATCCTGATGATAATCCTTCTTCCCGTCTGATGACCACGATTTCCCAGAACAAGGCACGGTGGTTGCAGGCGCATAAAGGTGATTATTTTGTGCAGTGGTAATCGCTGCCGTTGTTCATATTATTAAGGAGAAAAAAATGAAGAAATTTGTGGTAACAGCATTTTTGATTGGTATGGCTGCGCTTACGTTTGCACAGACACTGAAAATCGCATCAATCGCTCCCGCGCGTTCGGCATGGGAAATAGAGGCAAAACGGCTTGCTCAGGAATGGGCAAAACAAACGGGCGGTCGTGTGACGATGCAGTTTCTCAACACCAATGCGTTGGGCGGTGAGGACGGCGTTATCCAAAAATTGAATTCAGTCCGCCCGGGGCAAAAAGCACCGATTGACGGCGGCATTTTTACGAACCTTGGCATGGCTTCCATGGCTCCTGATGCGCACATTCTTACGCTGTCAGTGCCGTTTTTGTTCCGCGACCAGGAAGAAGTTGACCTTGTGTACGAGGCTTTTAAGCCGCAGGTGTCGAAAGAATTCCAGAAAAAAGGACAGGTGCTTTTGGGATATTTCCCGATTGGCTGGGCATACTATTTTACGAAGTCGCCCGTCCGTACGCCGGAGGAACTGAAAAAATTGCGTCTGTGTGTAAGCGGTATGGGTGTCGCGGCTCTGACCGATGCCTATAAACTTGCGGGCTATACCACGATGGATGTTCCCTCCAGCAAAATGCTTTCCAGCATGAAAAGTCCGGGTGGTGTGGAAGGATTCTATACGATTCCGATGTACGGCTATGCCGCGCAGTATTATAAGGCCGTTCCCTACATTCTGAACGTGCCGTTTACCTGTATCATGGTGGCGTTCATCGTCTCTGAAAAATCATGGAATTCCATTCCCGCGGAAGACAGACCCAAACTGGTCGCCGCATTTGAGGAAGCGCAGAAAAAACTCCGCGCGGCAACGGCAAAATCTGACGAAGAATATTTGGATTTGCTCCGAAAGGCTGGTGCGACGGTCGTTGACGTTACTCCCGCTGAGCGCAACGCGCTGGAAGAATCTATGCGCCACGATTCATTTGCGCTTGCAAAGACCGGCGTTATGGATCAGAAATTCTACGATGATGTTGTTGCGCTGCTCAAAAAACATCGGGGTGAATAAATGCTGCGAAAAATTGAGGATACGCTTGAAGTCATCTTTGTCGGTCTGCTGACCTTTTTGCCGCTCATTTTTTACGCGGTGCAGAAAATTACCTCCGTGCAGGTACCGGGCTCTGAATACGGCATTGCCCAGTTGGTTTTTTTGTTCGCAAGTATGGCTGGTGTCATCACGTGGCGCGAAAACCGTCACCTAAGTTTGGCTTCGTTCTCTGGGAAATTGCCTGCAAATGTGCGGAAAGTGACTGAGGCAATCGCAAACGGTGCGACGGTTTTTGTTCTGACCATGCTGTTTTTCAATGCAATCTGCCAGTTGTTCAATCCCGATCAGTTCAGTATAAAGGTATGGGGAATTCCCGTAAAAGTCATTTTCATTTTTCTTCCGTTGTGCTACGCGCTTATGCTGTTTATGGTCGGCTCAAAGAAAGAAAAGTTGATTTCTACGATTGTGGGCGCGGTTATCGGCATCCTGCTTTCGATGGGAGCGATTACAGGTATCCTGTATTATCTCTTTGGCGTGGAGAATGTTCCCTCGTTGTATGCAATTTTTAACGGCTGGAATTTTGTTGCGGGCAAATGCCTTGTGCTTTTTATTCTTTTCTTTGTGGTGCTGGCTTTTCTTGGAATGCCGCTTTTTGTCGTGCTTGCGGGAATTGCCTTTATCCTGCTTTCTATGAACGGCGGCTACACTGACCAGATTCCGCTGGAAACCTACCGTATGTTCACCGACCGCAATATTGCCGCCATTCCGCTCTTTACGATTGCGGGGTATATCCTTGCGAAGTGCAGTGCAGGGCAGCGGTATGTCGATTTGTTCAAGGCGTTGTTCGGCTGGTTCAGGGGCGGTACGGTTATCGCCGCAGTTCTGGTGATGACCTTTTTCAGTACGTTCAGCGGTGTTTCCGGCGTAACGATTCTTGCGCTTGGCTCATTGCTTTCCGTCGTATTGACTGGCTCTGGCTATGACAAAGACCGTGCGGAGGCATTGATTACGTCCAGCGGCGCGATTGGGCTTTTGTTTCCGCCAAGTGCGGCAATCATCATGTACGGAACGACAAACATCTTCTTTTTAAACGGCGATGTGATTGCTTTGTTCAAGGCAGCGCTTATTCCGGGCATCATTATGATGATTGCGATGATTGTGATGGGCGTGGTCTATGACAATCAGAAAGACCGCGCGAAATTTTCTATGCCAGCAATCGGTAAGGCTATCCTCAACAGCATTCCCGAACTTCTGATGCCGCTTTTTATCATCATTTTCTATTTCCTTGGCGTGTTCGATTTGTTTGAGACCTCTGCGTTCGCGGTGTTCTATGCCTATCTGCTTTCTACGGTGGTGCGGCGTGATTACACGTTTAAAAAATCGCTTGAAGTGATTGCAGAGAGCATTCCGATTTCGGGTGGCGTACTGTTCATTCTTGGTGCGGCTTCGGGCATCTCCTATTACATTTTGGACGCAAACATTCCCGTCATCGTCACCGATGCGATTACGGCGACCGTGACAAACAAGTATGTGTTCCTCATTCTGATGAACATCGTACTTCTGATTGTGGGCTGCCTTATGGATATGTTCAGCGCGATTCTGATTGTTTCTCCGCTTTTGCTTCCGATTACCGAATATTTTGGACTTTCCCCGTTCCATGCGGGCGTTATCTTCTTGATGAATCTTTCCATCGGATTTTTGACTCCGCCGGTCGGCATGGATTTGTTCATTTCGTCCTATACGTTTGGAAAACCGCTTCCCAAGGTCATTAGGGGCGTTGTGCCGTTCCTGCTCGTGCAGTTTGTGGTGCTGCTTTTGGTCACTTATGTGCCGTGGTTCACTTCGGTTCTCTTAGGATGAAAAGCGTGAGCCGCGTTTCGTGTGCTAAGCCGATGGTTTGTGTGCTGTCGGCTTTGTTTTTGGCTACTTTTTTCGTGCCATCGCTTGTTTCGTGCAAAAAAACTGACCCTGCGGAACAAGAACGTCTTGCCCGTGAGCGCGATGATGCGGCAAAACAAAAAGCGGTTTCTGATTTTGTCGCGGCTTTAAGCGATGAACAGAGAATTTCCCAGCTCTTTTTAGTGAATATTGAGGGAGACGCTGAATTTTTCCCTGTGGAAAAGACGGGTGCGCTTTTCGGAAGAAATGACGAGGGAGATGCGCTTGTTCCAGGTGGTTGCCTGCTTTTTTCCTATAATATTTCCGATTCTCCCGAAAAAATCCGCGCCTATACCGATTCAATCCGCCGCTTCTATGCGGAAAATAATTTCGTCCCTCCATACATTGCGATTGACCAGGAAGGCGGCTATGTGAACCGTCTGCGCGGCATTACGAGCAACCTTGTCTCGCAGAAAAAAGTGACCGAATGGTTTTCCGCAGAGCGTGCGCATGATTTGTATGCTGCTCAGGCACGTCAGCTCCGCGAACTGGGCATTCAGATGAATCTTGCTCCTGTGGTTGAAGTAGAGACTGATTCCAACCGCGATTTTTTGGGGACGCGCACGTTTGGAACGCTGGAGCAAGTCCTTTCCTATGGTAAGGCGGTGGTGAGCGCGTATGAAGAGAACGGTATTGCGGTCGTCTTGAAGCATTTTCCGGGAAACAACAATACTGACCCGCATTCCGGGCTTCCTCAGATTGATTTGTCTTCGCAGGATATGTTTACGCTTACCGAGCCTTTTTCACATCTTGCGCCGTTGTCTTCTGCCCTGCTGATGAGCCACATTATCGCCCGTATTGTTCCTGCGCCCGAAGAATCTTCTTCCAGTGCGGTGTCACTTTCTGAAAAAACGCAGATTCCCGCCTGTTTTTCGCCGTTTTGGATTCACTCTGCCCGCTCCTTGCTGTGTTCTGCCGATTCTTCATGGAACAATTCTGTCAAGTTGATTTTTTCCGACGACATCTTTATGGGCGCGCTTTCTGATAACGGCTATCCCCCTGAAGTTGCCGTGGTGAGCGCGATTGATGCGGGCGTAGACTGCATTATGCTCAGCGAAAAGACGTTCGGCAGTGTGGCGGGTGTTCTGCTTGCAAAATCTGCTGAAACGGAAACGCTTTCGGACGATGAGCGGGCGGCGGCAAAACGACTTGCCCAGAAAATAAACGAATCTGTCTGCCGCGTGATTGCCTACAAAATTAAGGCGGAACTTTTGCAGTTCGTTCCCGTCCTGAATGAAAAAGGCGAAACCAATCCGATGAATCCTGCGTACATTGTTTCCGCCGCGCCTGATTTTCCGCCGTTCGATAAAGCCGCGTTTCAGTCTGCCTATGATGACGGGATGGAGTTCTATAAATGAAGCAGTCCCAAAAAAAACAGAAACTGTCAGGTGAAAACGGCTTTGAGCAGTATTATTCAGGTTTGTTTGGAGAACGCTGGCCGGCTCTGAAAACGGCATTGCAAGCCGAGCCTGATCATGTTTCTTGGAACTGCGGGGGCGAGGAGACGTATTTTTTGGATTCTGCCAGTGTCCGTGCCGCAGTGACGCTTCCGCTTGAACATGCAGAATCAATCCTCGATATGTGTGCCGCTCCTGGAGGTAAGACGCTGGTGATTGCTTCTGGCATGGGTGACGAGGCGACCTTGCTTTCAAACGAGCGTTCCCCAGAGCGTAAGAACCGTTTGCTCAGGGTGTGTGACTGTTGTCTTCTGCCGTCTGTCCGCGAGCGGGTAAGGATTACGTGCCACGATGCGGCAAAGATGTGTCTTGCCAAACAGGAATGTTTTGACGCGATTCTGCTGGATGCGCCCTGTTCATCAGAGAGGCATGTGCTTGCTGACAACTCGTATCTTTCGGAATGGTCGCCCTCCAGAATCAAAACACTTGCGATGGCACAGTGGGCATTGCTTTCCTCTGCGTGGCGAATGCTCCGTCCCGATGGATTTCTTCTGTATGCCACTTGTGCGCTTTCTCCCGAAGAAAATGACGGCGTTATCTCCCGTTTGGTCAAGAAATTTGATGACGCGAAGATTTGCAAGCCTCTCATTCATTCTGACTGCTACAAACGATGCATGATTGAGCAAAAAGAACTTCCCGGATATGAGCGGACTGACTTTGGGGCGCATATTCTTCCCGACAAGGCGGGGGGAGCCGGTCCGCTATATTTTTCTCTGCTGAAAAAAGTTCGCAAAATTGTATAAATTTTATTCAAAATCATTGGACTAATTGTAAAAAATAGGATAAAATAGTAAGAAAGTAGGAATCAAAAAAAATGAAGACCTCGGAACGAGAGCAGAAACTGCAAACAATTATCGAGACAGAAAAAATTCTCAACGAAATTCAGGATGTCGATGTTCTGTTGGAACGCCTTTTGACCGAGGCGCGGGGAATTGTCCGTGCTGATGCAGGTTCTATCTATGTCGTTGACGGCGAAAATCTGAAGATTAAATACGCGCAGAACGACACCCAACTTCGCAAACTGGATTCCGGCGACAAACTTCCCTATGTGGCGTTCTCATTCCCGATTACCAATTCAACGATAGCCGGTTCTTGCGTGGTGAACGGCGAAATTATCAACATAAAGGACGCGTATCATATTCCCGAAGGTGCGCCGTATTCTTTCAATAAATCAACTGACGTGACGACTGGCTACCGCACCAAATCCATGCTGACTTTACCGCTAAAAATGGCGAATGGTCGGACGCTCGGTGTCTTGCAGGTTATCAATGCGCAGGATGAGGAAGGAAACGTCATCGAATTCGACAAAAATGCTGAACTGTACATCACTCATTTTGCGACGAATGCAACGCAGGCTCTTGAACACGCATATCTTACCAATAATATGATTATGCGTATGCAGCGCATGGCGGAATTCAGAGACCCTCGTGAAACTGGTGCGCATGTTGAGCGTGTGTCTGATTTTGCGATTGAGATTTATGACCGCTGGGCATTGAACCACAATATTCCCAATCAGGAGCAGCAGCGTTTCCGTGACATGCTTAAAATTGCCGCGAAATGCCATGACTTGGGCAAGGTCGGGGTCTCCGATAAAATCCTTAAAAAAGTCAGCCCGCGATTTGACGACCGTGAGCGCGCCATAATGATGGGGCATACCTGTATCGGTGCATTGCTTTTTACCAGACCAGAATCTCCGCTGGATGAGATGGCGCGTGATGTGTGTCTGTATCATCATGAGTGGTGGGACGGAAGCGACAAAGGCTATCCCGGTGACTTTGACTACAGTAAGTACATCATTGAAGAGCCTGTTCCCAAAGGAAAGCCGCTCAAAGGTGAGGAAATCCCGCTTGCCGCAAGAATCGTTGCCCTTGCCGATGTATTTGACGCTTTGAGCCACAAACGTGTGTACAAAGAGGCGTGGTCAATTGAAGATACCTTTATGGAAATTCAAAATCTTTCTGGCTTGCAGTTTGACCCGGAAGTGGTGCTTGCCTTTATGCAGGTAAAAGAACGCATCCTTGCCATCAATTCCGCAAAGAATACTACGAACTAGTTTCCATTTTTGCCGTCAGTTTTTTGCGTGGTTTTGTACCGCTCGTTCATCAGTTTTTGCGAAAAATCTTTGTCAAAGGCGCGGCAAAATTTGTCGAATTCCTTTTTGCCGTAATCTGATTTTTTTCTTCCGCCGTCAAGACCGATTTCCGCAAGGTTCATCATAAAATTGCGTTCGCTCAACCGCTCACCAATATTTTCCTTGGAGAACACGTTGCCGCGGTCATTCATCACCAGAATCTGTTTTTCAATAAGCCGCGCGGCAAACGGAATATCCCTCGTAATCACGATGTCGTCTTTCTGGCAATGTGAGAAAATATAGTCGTCTGCCGCTTGGTCGCTTGCCTCGCATACAATCATCGAAAAAAAACATTTGTATTCCGCTGTCTGCGGCGTTTCTTCGGTGTGGCCGAAGGGCAGGGGAATCGCACGGTTCGCCACAAAAAAAAGCGGCACGGAATGTTTTTGCGTGTATCGGAAAACGTATTCGCGGACTTGCTTTGGACAGGAATCTGCATCAATCCAGACGGAAAACATCAGCCTAATGCCTGGTCGATTTTTTTAATCATCTCAATGGTCAGCCGCTCGGTCTCATCATCGCTCGGCGAACTGGTGATGTGCTGGGAAATCTGCTGGTTCTTTGATTTTTCTTTGTAGAGTTCATCGCAAAGGGTGATTCCTGCAAGAATTGATGCCTGCAGAGGACTTTTGAGGGAGCCGCTTTGTTCAATTTGTTCTGCGATACGGCGGTAGTAATCGAGCAATCTCTTCAGATACTGACTGTCCTCGTTCGCCTGAATTGCAAAAGATGTGCCCAGAATGTCAATCTGCAATGAACCCATACGCCGCCCTTAGAAAATATCGAACTGACCTTGGGAAGATGCCTCGCCTTGGTCAGGGGAAAGGGGCGCGTCATCGAAAGTGATGTCCGGCTCAATGCTCTCGCTATGTACGTCTGCCGCTCCAGAATTAGATTCTGCCTCAATGGGCGCGTACTGCTCCTCTGGAATCTGCATTGCCTGCTCCACCGTCATATCGGGAGAAACGGGCGGTTCTGGCTCTGTTGTAACAGGTTTTTGTGCGGCTGACTGTTGCGCAGGTGCAACGGGATTTGTTGATTCGTTTGCGAAAAGTTTACGCGCAGGTGTGGCAGAAGTTGGCTGTGCTGCCGATGCCTGTGCGCTTGCCTGAGCCGTCGCATTCGCTACGGAAAGAACCGTGCTTTCTACGGCGTTCAGGCGTTCAAGTGCTTTTAAGATGCCTTCCTCAATCTTGCTCTGGTCTGACTGGAAAGAAGAAAACTGCTCCGTTTTTGCCGAAAGTGCGTTTGTGAGCTCTACGCATTTGCTACGTAAAGCAGCAATCTCAGCATCCTTCTGTGCGACTGCCTGATTCAATTCAGCAATCTTAGCCACAGCGCTTTCTACTTTCTGTTGCAGAAGAAGAACTTGATCGAGTGAAACCATATTTTATGCCTTCAGCGCTTTTTTAGCGACTTCAACTACAGCCTTGAAAGCCACGGGGTCTTCAATAGCCATGTTTGACAATGCCTTGCGGTTAAGGATAACGCCGGCTTTTGTCAGACCGTCAATAAAGCGTGAGTAGGACATTCCTTCGTCACGAACTGCTGCGTTGATACGGGCAATCCACAACTGGCGGAAGTCGCCCTTGCGGTCACGGCGGTCAACATAAGCGTGGCGGAGAGCCTTGACAACTGCGTCTTTTGCAGCCTTGTAGTTTGTTCCGCGGCGACCTGTAAAGCCCTTTGCGAGTTTCAGGATTTTTGAGCGGCGATTGTTGCGTTTTGTTCCATCTATTGCTCTAGACATTTCCTACTCCTTATTAACCATACGGAAGCTGCTGCTTACGGATTCTCGCCGCAGAGTCTTCTGAAAGGATACCTGCGCCACGAAGGTGCATCTTTCTCTTGGAAGATTTCTTTGTCAGAATATGACGAAGATTCATCTTCTTGTACTTCACTTTGCCAGTGCCTGTCAGTGAAAAGCGTTTTGCGCTGGCTTTCTTTGTCTTCATCTTAGGCATGAAATTACCTCGTTCCTTATTTTTCGCCTGGTTTTACCTTTGAGTTCAACGTCATGGACATAAACCGACCTTCCATAGCGGCAGTTTTTTCCTCGACGAATGACCCCTCTCTCAGACGTTTCTTTACTTCGTTCAGAACATCATAGCCGAGTTCCGTATGCGCAAGTTCACGACCGCGGAAGCGAATCGTTACTTTTACCTTGTTGCCCTCGTCCAAAAATTCCTGAACATGCTTTGCCTTAGTGTCAAGGTCGCCCGAGCCGATTTTCGGCTGCATACGGATTTCCTTGTTCTTAAGGGCTTTCTGGTTCTTGCGGGAATCACGGAGCCTTTTTTCCTGCTCAAACCGATACTTGCCATAGTTCAGAATCTTACAAACCGGCGGATTTGCATTTGGCGAAACTTCTACAAGATCCAGGTCTCTTTCCTTTGCCAACTCCAAGGCTTCTCTTGTGGGAATGATTCCCGTTCTTCCGCCTTCTTCGTCAATCAACCGAACCTCGCGCACGCGGATTTGTTCGTTAATCCGCAATCCTTTATTGTCTGCCAACATTCCTCCTTGTGTCTGTTAAGACCTTTTTCAAAGCGTGTTCTATATATTAGCAGAAAATATGGATATTTGTCTAGTGTTTTGTCTGTGTGATTTACAGAATCGCTTTTTTTCGGTACAATTTCGCTATGTATTTGTTTTGTTTGCTTTTGTTCCCGCTGGCATTTTTGTACTATGTCGTCTCGCGTTTTCCTGCGGTAAAAACCCGCCTTATGATTTCGTTTTTCGCATTTGTGCTGGCGGGAGTAATCTGCGCGTTTCGCGGCTTTTTTATGTTCCGTTCGCCATATATCGGTGGCAGGCTGGCTTATTTTTATGCGCAGACGGTATTTACCTGTGCGGTTTTTCCGCTGCTTGCCTATTGTGTTTTCCTGCTTCTTTCGCGTGATTCATGGCGGACAAAAATCGAGTCCTGCGCGCTTTTTCTCTTGCCGTTCTATGCCGTGTATCTTCCTGCCGAGATTTTTGCGAATGCCGTTCCTCTGCCGTTTTTCTTTCTGTTTGTAAAGCCTGTTTTGTATCTGGTGATGGTTATTGCCATTTCCTCTGAGGGGCGGACGCTGTTCAATGTGATTGTTTTAAAACGAAAGGCGTGTGTCGTTTCTGCGCTGATTATTCTTGTTGAGATTGCTTTGCCCGCGCTGATTGAGACGTTGTGGCGCTATGCTTTTTCCGCCATGCTGTGGGGAACGCTTTCCGCTGGCTATATCATCCTCTGTGCGCTCAGAACTAAATTTGTCTTCAAACTGCGGGAAGAACTGCTTCCGATAAAAAAGACTGTCTGAGAACCCGTGGTCGTGGCGGGCTTGGTGAACGCTGTCTATTCGTGAAAAAAAAACTCCAGCCAAAGACGGCTGGAGTTTGTGCCATGCGGATTGCATCGGATTACGCTTTTCCTGCTGAACCGAGAACTTCGATGTTCTTGCGGGCGTACATTTTCTTCAGTTCTTCGCGTGCAGGCCCCAGGTACTTGCGCGGGTCAAATTCTGACGGGTCTTCAACGAAGACTTTGCGGATTGCGGCGGTCATTGCCAGACGTCCGTCTGAGTCAATGTTGATTTTACAGACCGCAGATTTTGCCGCCTTGCGCAGCTGTTCTTCGGGAATGCCGACTGAATCGGGGACTTTACCGCCGTATTTTTCAATCTGCTTTACGTATTCAATCGGAATTGAGGAAGAGCCGTGCAGAACAATCGGGAATCCGGGCAGTTTCTTTTCAATCGCTTCAAGCACGTTGAATGCCAGCGGCGGCGGAATCAGAATGCCGTCTGCGTTGCGCGTACACTGTTCCGGGGTGAATTTGCAGCGTCCGTGGCTGGTGCCGATGGAAATGGCCAGTGAGTCTACGCCTGTCTTTGAGACGAAATCCTGAACTTCCTCGGGCTTGGTGTATTTGCTTTCTTCTGCGGAAACGTCATCCTCAACGCCGCCCAAAACGCCGAGTTCGCCTTCTACGGTCACATAGTCTTTCTGCGCATGGGCATAGTCGCAGACCTGTTTTGTCAGAGCCACATTCTCATCGTAGGGGAGTGCGGAGCCGTCAATCATCACGGAAGAGAAACCTGAGTCAATGCAGTCTTTGCACAGTTCAAATGAATTGCCGTGGTCAAGGTGCAGGACAATCGGAATGTCGTAGCCAAGTTCATGGGCATATTCTACCGCGCCACGTGCCATGTTTTTCAATAAATTCTTGTTGGCGTATTTGCGTGCGCCAGAAGAGACCTGCAGGATTACCGGCGATTTTGTTTCCACACATGCCTGAATGATTGCCTGCAATTGTTCCATGTTGTTGAAGTTATACGCTGGAACTGCGTATCCGCCTTTCATTGCCTTTTCGAACAGTTCTTTTGTGTTCACAAGGCCAAGTTCTTTGTAGCTCGTCATAGAATCTCCTTTATCTACAATCGAATTTTTTAAGCGATTTTGTTTATACCATATAATAAGACTGTTTTCTGATAAAATCAAGGCAAATTTCAATTAAATGATAAGAAAACGGTTTGACAAAGATAGTCTGTCGAAATATAATAAGAGTACGAAATTTTCTAATGTTTTAAGAATATGATTCCGATAAACAAAAAGATGTCATTCCAATCTGATTCGGGTTGGAAATAACAAGTGAAGGAGAATCGAATGAAAAAGGGCGTAACAGTCTTTATAACTCTTGCTCTTCTTGCGGCGTTCTGCGTACCAGTAGTCGCCCAGCCGAGTAACAGAGCTGTTGAAACTATTGTTGTCGATAAATTTGACAACACGGGTGACACCGAGTGGACGTGGAATATCCAGACGAGCGCGTTTATTGACTCGGATAATGGCTATCCAAAAATGGATTATTTTGACGGTCAGCCAAATTCGCTGAAAATCCTGAACACAGACCCCAACGCACAGCCGAAAGTTCTTGGTGTAAAGACCAGTTACAAACGCAAGGGCGAGAACTGGTTTGAGGTGTATCCGGAAAAAGATGGCAAACCTTACGAAATTCCGCTGCAGGGTACCGTGACCCAGATTGACTTTTGGGTATGGGGCGCGAACTACCTGTACTTTATTGATTTGCTTGTGCGCGATGCTGACGGTCGTGTGTATACGCTTCCTGCGGGAAATCTTGCCTTTAACGGCTGGCGCAACCTTATCATCACTGTTCCGACTTATCTGCGTCAGCATTCACGGCTTCGCTCTGGCCCAAAGACGATGACGTTTGTTGGCTTCAGAGTCCGTACCGATCCCGATGAATATGTAGACGACTTCAATATTTTCTTCGACCAACTCAAGTATACGACAAACACGTTGAGCAGTGTGTTCGATGGATATGAACTGATGAACATTGAATTTGGCGATTCAAGTTCTAAGGGATCATCCGGCTCTGGCTCAAGCAGCAAAGTAACACAGGATGGTAAATAAGTATGAAAAAGAGTATTTTAACATGTTTGGTATTTGCCGTGGCAGGGCTTGTTTTTGCGCAGTCCGTAAGCCTTTCTGAACCTGACCCGACGGTTATCGGCAATGATTCCGCCCGTCAGGCTTTGCGCGAAGTTTCCGTAGACCGCTTTGAGATTGAAGGGTCTTGGAATGCCACTATTTCTCCTGACTATGGTATGATTAGCAGCCGTCTGCACAGCGGTTCACCTGCCGCAAAAGAGCCGATTAAGGATGATGCGGATGCTCCCGATGAGCGTGTTCTCGGTGTTAAGGTTGAATTCTTCCGCCGTGGCATAAACTCATTCTACGTGCGCTCAACACGCCCGATTCCGATTGAAGGCGTTACTAAAACGGTTTCTGTATGGGTCGTTGGACGCAATATGGATCATCAGTTGACCCTTTTGGTGCAGGACTACTACGGAAATAATTTTGAATTGTACATGGGTTCTCTTGCCTTTACTGGCTGGAAGCGCATGACGGTCGCCATTCCGCCGACTCCCGATGGAGAGCATGGCATTATTCAGCAGAGCGCATACAATGGTACGAAACCTGGCTTGCGTATCGTAGGCTTTAGGATTGACTGTAATCCGATGCTCGCGCGCGGCACATATTACCTGTACTTTGACGATTTGCGCGCCGTTACCGACCTCTACGACATCGAAAACCGTGATGAAGATGATATGAGGGATGATTGGTAAGTATTTTCAACTGACAGAAGCATTCGCTTCTCTCACGCTTTTCAGCCCGCCTCCGTGCGGGCTGCAATTTTTTCTGACAGAAACTGCCGTTTCTCTCTCTCCTTTTTCAGCCGCCGTCCATGGCGGATCTGTTTTTTTTTGTGCGTTCTGCGTTTTTTTTCATGTGGGAAAATGTCTAGTTTGTCGCCTAGGGGGCTTATCCAGTTGCTATCCTGAAGAGTCTGCTTCGGCCTTGCTTTCCGCATTCTTCCAGTAAGCCCATGCGCATAAAAAGCCAGACTAAAAGGCGCGCTTGGGAAGCGGCTGCGGTGCGGTTTGACTTGCTTAAGTCTTTTCCCCAGGAGCGGGCAAAAATCGCTTTCTGTAGGTCTGAAACGGTGAAATTGTTTTGCAGTGTGGGCGGAAGCAGGGCGAGCCAGTCTGCTTTGGTGTGAAACCGTTCTTTTTTGATAATCGAATCCAATTTTTTCCCTTGCGGAACCCAGTCTTTCAGAAAGCGGCGGCTTTTGTTTGCAAGTTGGACAGGTGCGGCGGTTTTTCTGCGCTGTTCGGTGATGCTGACATGCAATACTTCGAGCGTAAACTGTTTATGCAACAAAAGCGGGTAAATGCCTGTGAGAGAGCGCAGCATTGCGTATATCGTCTGGCTTTTCGGACTTTTTCGTCTGCTGACAAGAGAGCCGTCCGCCGCATAAGTCTCAATCAGTTTTTCTGCGATGAGCGGGTGTACAATTGTTACTTTTTTGTCTGCCGCAAGCAAATCCCGTGTCTTTTGAGTCAGTTTTGAGATGTTTGCGGTCTGAATCTCAATCACGTCGCCACTTTCGGTTACGATGTCGCAAATCCAGTTTCCTGAGGGGGCTTCGGTTCTGCCGTTGTATTCAAGCGCGTACAGGTTTTTGAGCGTACGGTGCAAATCGGATTCGTTGTAGGTGTTTATCATCGGGAATAGTGTAGCATGTGGCGCGGGCTTTGTGCCATACCGCTCGTATTTTTTTACGCAGGCCTTTCCCCTCAAAAAAAATTCATTATCGGTATAAAAATCCCTTGACTTTATCGTTTTTGCGTGTAAAATGTAAATAAGTGGGAAAATGTGGGAGTAAGTGGAAAATAGTGGTATGGAACTGTTAATCGGTGAATACCGTAACACGCTGGACGAAAAAGGGAGAATTTTGTTTCCGGCAAAGTTGCGGTCTGCGCTGACACAAGATAGCCTCATCATTGCCAAGTCTCTGGATAAGTCTCTTTGGCTCTACACTCCTGAATATTGGACGGAACTCAAGACCAAACTGATGGAAAATACGTCACTTTTTTCCCGTCAGGGTCGTATGCTGCGTGACCGTTTGCTGGGCATGGCGCAAGTGGTGGAATTTGACAAGGCTGGTCGGATTTCCGTTCCTCAGATTCTCCGCGAGTATGCGGGGCTGAACAAAGACTGCGTGATTATCGGGGTGGATAGGTACGTGGAGCTTTGGGATGCAGAAGAATACCGCAAGAGCGTGGAAGAATTTGAGCCGAATATCTCCGAGGCGGCGGAGCTGCTTACGGGGATAAACTTTTAGGCGGCGGTGACGCTTGCTTTTGGGGGAGTGGGGTGGAAATCGTCCATACGCCGGTACTCTTGCAGGAATGTCTTTCGTGGCTGAGTCCTGTGGGAGAGCCGTTTGAACAGAATGCGCTGATGATTGATTCGACCTTGGGGGAAGGCGGTCATTCTGATGCGTTTTTGTCGCATTTTCCTCATCTTCGCATTATCGGGCTGGACGCTGACAAGGTGATTCAAGCCCGTGCAAGAGAGCGTCTTGCCGTGTATGGTGAGCGCATGCGTTTTTTTAACGGCTGGTTCAATGATTTTTATCATGATTTTCCTGCCGATGCGGAACGCCCGAATCTGATTCTGTTTGATTTGGGCATAAGTGTGTACCACTATGAGAAGTCCGGGAGGGGATTCTCATTCAGATATGACGAGCCGCTTGATATGCGTCTGAACGCAGAGAGCGGTAAAAGCGCGGCTGACATCGTGAATGAAGCGCGCGAAGCGGAGCTGGCGGATATGATTTATCTGTACAGCGACGAAAAATACAGCAGACGTATTGCCAGTGCAATCGTTGAGGCGAGAAAGGGTGGTAGGATTTCGTCTTCAAAAGCCCTGGCAGATATTGTCTGGTCTGCCGTTCCTGGAAATTATCGTCATGGGGCGATTCACCCTGCGACGAGAACGTTCCAGGCGTTGCGGATTTCGGTGAACAGCGAACTGGACAGGCTTCCTGTTGCCTTGCATGATGCGTTTAACGTCTTGCAGGCGGGCGGAAAATTGGGAGTGATTACCTTCCATTCGCTTGAAGACCGTATCGTAAAAAATTATTTCCGCAATCTGGGAAAGCAGTGCGTGTGTCCGCCCGGACAGGCGGTGTGTACCTGTGGCGGAAGCCCGTGCGCGGAAGTGCTGACGAGGAAGCCGGTTGAGCCTGCGGAGACGGAAGTTCGGGAAAACAGTCCGAGCAGAAGCGCGAAACTGCGCGTGGTGCGAAAGATTCGTGACGCGGAGAATATCCGTTCGCTAAATTTTGGTCATTGAACAAGATTTTTAGGCGACTGAATGAGGTGGAAAAGATGAATAAACTGAAATTGCGCAATTTTCGGGATAAGATGCTCGTCTATGTCGCGGCTGCGGCAATTCCTGCGCTCCTCATTCTGTATGTGTTTCAGGCGCATCGATATGCAAAACTGAAGACGGAAGTCCGCTCTCTTGAAGCAAAGCAGGTGGAACTGGTAGAAAAAAACAAAAGATTGATTTCAGAAATAAGCGTGCTTTCAAGTTCTGACCGCATTGAATATCTTGCGGAAAATGAACTGGGCATGCACAAGGCTAACACGGATGAAATCGTGCGTGTTGAGATAAAAGGCAGTGAACGATGAGCAAGGCGGAGCGACAGAACGGCGACGAAACAAAAACGAATTCTTCTCTTTTGACGGGCGAGCGGCTGATTTATGCGGTTGGCGGAACGCTTATTGGAACGAAAAAAGAGCGGGATGCAATTTTTTTTACGAATGTGGTGACAGACAGCCGTTCAGTTGTTAAAAATACGCTTTTTGTGCCGCTGATTGGCGAGAACCAGGACGGACACAAATACATTCCGCAGGGAATTGAAAAAGGCGCGACCGTGGTATTTGTGTGCCGCGCAAATTACGAGAAAGATACCTTACTGTACGAAAACTTGGCGGCGGAACACAAAGATGTTGCGTTTATTATCGTAGAAAACACGCTCCATGCTTTGCAAGATGCTGCCGCCGCATACGTGGAACAGTTTCCCAATCTGATTAAATGCGCGGTGACAGGCTCCAGCGGAAAAACGACCACCAAAGAAATTGCCGTCGCGCTCCTCTCGCAAAAATACAAGGTCATCTCAAATAAGGGAAACTTAAACTCTGAGACAGGATTACCGCTTTCGGTTTTTGAGATTCGCCCTGAGCATGAGCTGGGGCTTTTTGAGATGGGCATGAACCGAAAAAATGAAATCGCTGAGATTGCGGCGGTCTTAAAGCCCGATTATGGCATTGTGACGAACATCGGAACTGCGCATATTGGTATTTTGGGTTCCCGACAGGCGATTGCCGAAGAAAAGAAAAAGATTTTTACCTATGTGGATAAAAATGGCGTTGCGGTGATTCCTGCCGCCGATGATTTTGCGGATTTCCTTGCCGAAGGCGTTGCGGGAAAAATCATTCGTTACGGAAAAGATGTGCGCGAAAATGGCGTGGCATTTGTGCGCGATGATGGCTTGGACGGCACCGTGTTCAGCGTGGACGGCACTGAGATGCGGTTGCATTTGCCCGGTGCGTATAATTTTTTGAATGCGCTGGGAGCGGTTTTGCTGGCACGTGAACTGGGCGTGTCTGCGGCGCAGATTAAAGCGGGCATTGAAAGCGTACAGCCACTTGGCGCACGAAGTCATCTTGTTCGCACGAAAAACGGGGTCGCCATTTTGGAAGACTGCTACAACGCTAATCCCGATTCCATGACAAAAGCGGTTGAATTCTGCGCCGATGTATCGGTGAGCGGGAAAAAAATCTTTGTGCTGGGCGATATGCTGGAACTTGGTGAGGAATCCAAGGCAGCGCATACGGCTATCGGTAACCTTGTCGCGCAAAGCGGTGCGGACTGCGTGTTCTTCATCGGAAAAGAAATGAAAGCCGCCTACGATGTGGTTTCGCAGACGCAGAGAATCCGCGCGGAATACATTTCTTCGCATGATGATGTGGCAATCAAACAGGTCGCGGAAAAAATATATGGTTTTGCAAAAGCAGGCGACTTTATTCTGCTCAAAGGATCAAATGGTATCGGACTGAACAGACTTGTTCCGCTTCTGACCGAGGAGAAAGCCTTATGAGCCGATTCAGTTTTTTTACCGAGCGACCGATTGAAAAATACAAAAAGGCAGATACCGCGCTTGTCATTCTGACGTTTCTTTTGTGGGGAATCGGCATGGTCACGCTGTATTTCTGCTCCAGCGGATTCGGGCAGCGGGCGTTCGGCAATTCCCTTCATTTTGTGGAGCGGCAGCTTATCAGTTCTGCGGTGGGATTTGCGGCGTTGTTCTTTTTTGCGTCGATAAAATTTGATGCGGTGCGGAAACTGCTTCCGATGATTGTGTTCGGCGCGATTATCTTGTGCTTGCTTACGTTTATTCCTGGTATTGGCGTAGAACGGAACGGTGCGCGCCGATGGATAAAAATCCCGTATTTTTCCACGTTTCAGCCGTCAGAGGCGATAAAATTTGCGCTCGTGCTGTTCCTTGCCAATTTTTTTGACAAGCAGGAGCGGATTGTGCTGGAAGAGGACAAAACGGTTTTTCCTGCGTTTTTTGGGCTGATTGTGTTCAGTGGCGTAGTGTTCGCCCAGCAGGATTTTTCTACGGGCTTGTTCGTGTTTTTGCTGGGACTGGTCATGTTTTTTGTGAGCGGGGCAAAATTATCATGGTTCATTCCGTTTTCTTGTCTTGCGATTCCAGCGGTATTCTTGATGGTTCTTTTAAAGCCGTATCGTGTTGACCGTCTGATTGGTTTCTTCAGCCCCGAAAGTTACAGTCAGACGATAAATTATCAGACGATGGCGGCAAACCGTGCGATTTCTGCGGGCGGATTCTGGGGGCAGGGAATCGGTACTGGCTTAACACGTATCAATTCAATCCCGGAAGTGCAGTCTGACTACGTATTTGCGGGCTGGGTAGAGGCAATGGGTTTGCTTGGCGTGATTCTCTACCTTGCGGTGCTGGGAATGTTTGCGTGGCGGACATATTATTGTTCCCTTACTTGTTCTGACCGTTTTGCCGCGTTGACGACTTTTGGCTTTGCGACCTGTCTTGTGGCGCAATCTTTGGCGAATATTGCGGTTGTTGGCGGGGTGATACCGACGACGGGAATTCCGCTTCCGTTCTTTTCTTCGGGCGGATCGTCGATTATTTTTACGCTGGCAATGTGCGGTTTTATGATAAATGCTTCGCGGCTGGAAAATGTGGAATTAGTAGAAAGTAATGAATACAAAACGGAGGAGTTGATGTATGAGTGATATTAATTTTGCGAATTTTGAAGAATACGAGGTGACTCCTAAAACTCATAAGACTGACTCCAAAACGGTGGCCATTAAGGTCATTCTGTGCGTTTTGTGTGTCTTGCTTTTTTCTGAGGCGATAATCTATCTGTTTATCATGCCATGCCTAGGGCCTGTAAAGATTTTTTGGCGCGGGCTGAACGGCTACACGGAGCGCGAGATGAACAGCGTGGTTGCCCCGATAAGCAAAAAGAACTGGATTAATTTCAGCGCGGGAGACGCACGTTCACTTGTGGCGACCGTTCCTGGTATCGAGGATGTGCAGATTGTCAAACGATTCCCCGACCGCGTGTATCTTTCTGTGACAGAGCGAAAGCCTGTTGCAATGACCACGGTTATGCAGGGCAGGCGGACGGTTTCGGTTCAGATTGATAAAAACGGTATTCTGTTCCCCCCTTCAAACGCAACGGAAAATCTTTCTCTTCCGCTCATTTCGGGCATTCCCGTTGAAAATATCCCTGAAGGTATGAGAATTCCGGCAAAATACCATGGACTTGTGGATCAAATTTCAAATATCCGTGAGATGACACAGAATTATTTTGCGGGCATCTCCGAAATTCACGTTGTTCCCAAAGAATATGGCAATTATGAGTTGGTTTTATATCCGTTGCACAGTCAGACAAAAGTTTTGGTTGACCGCCAGTTGAGCGAAAAGACGTTGCAGTATATGATGGTAATGCTGGATGTGGTAAATACTTTGGAAAAAGACGTTTCTCTTATCGACCTTCGATACGGTTCTGTGATATACTCTAGGCATCTGAGCGACCGTCATACGGACGGAGGAGTTTGACTTGACAAACATAATTGTAGGTCTTGATATTGGAACCAGTTTTGTTCGCATTGTAATCGGTGAAGTCAATACAGACGGCACTATTTTAATTGTTGGTATAGCAAAAGTTCCTTCCAGTGGCATACGGGCTGGAAAAATCATCAATATTGAGGCAACAATGGATTGCATCAAAAAAGTCATTGATGATGTTGAGCAAAAAGCCGGCACCTGTGTTGTTTCCTGCGTAACGGGCATTGGCGGTATGCAGATTGAAAGTATGAACACCAAGGGAATGGTTACGGTCTCCAACCACGGCAGAAATAATCGGGAGATTGCTCAGCCTGATGTGGAGCGTGTTCTGGAGGCGGCAACGGCAGTGCAAATTCCTATGGACAGGAAAATGCTCCATATCATTCCTCGTGAGTATATCGTTGACGGCACGGGCGGCTACAAAGACCCGATTCACATGATAGCATTTAGGCTGGAAGCGGAAGTGCATATTGTTACGGCTTCGCGTACGGCAATTCAGAACATAACGCAATGTGTGGAACGTGCGGGCATTCAGCTGGATGCGGTTATGCTCAAAACGCTGGCGTGTACCGAAGCGGTAATGATTCATGATGAAAAAGAGCTTGGCTCAATTTTGATTGACTTGGGAAGCGGTACGACCGATGTGCTGGTGATTATCAATGATGCCCCGATTTTTACGACATCTATTCAGGTTGGCGGAAATCTTGTGACAAACGATATTTCCATTGTAAAAGGAATTTCCACGGCGACCGCAGAAAAAATCAAGATTGAGAGCGGTTGTTGCTGGATGCCGATTGCAGAGGATGACAACAGTGAAGTGCTTATTCCCGGGCTTGCGGGTAGAGAACCAGAGCAGTCGAATCGGGTAGAACTCTGTCAGATTATTCAGCCGCGCATGGAAGAAATCTTTGTTATGGTAAAAGATGAAATCATGCGTCGTACTAACGTTCAGTCTCTTTCAGGAAGCATCATTCTGACAGGTGGCGGTGCGCAGATGGAAGGCGCGGTAGAACTGGCAGAAACGGTGTTTGGTACGTCATCTGTACGTCTTGGAGTGCCGGGAAATCTTGCAGGGCTTGGGGACGAATATCGTTTGCCAGAGTATGCGACTGCGGTAGGTCTTGTTGTTGCGAACAAAAATCTTGTTTCTGGCAAGACAAAAAAAGAAAAAAAGTCTCGCGAATCGGATAAAGAGGGGCGTGGCGAAAGTTTGTGGCAAAAAATAAAAAAATCGTTTTTCTAAGTAAAAACGTATATACACATAAGGAAATGGGGATTTCTGGGGAATACGATTCCTAAGATGTGTGGGCGGGAGGAACTATGTTAGAGTTTAAAGTTGAGAACAATTCGGGGAATGCGCTGAATGTCGCGAGTCCGACGGTCATCAAGGTTATCGGCTGTGGCGGTGGCGGAAGTAATGCGGTAAACCGTATGATTGACGCGCGGATTCAGAATGTTGATTTTATCGTTCTGAATACCGATTTACAGGCGTTGAGCAAATCAAAAGCCCCTAACCGCATCCAAATCGGTCAGAAAGTGACGGGAGGATTGGGCGCGGGCGGAAAACCCGTTGTCGGTGAACAAGCGGCTGAAGAAGACACCGAGACAATCAAAAATATTTTAAAAGGCGCGAACATGGTTTTTGTCACTGCGGGAATGGGCGGTGGTACGGGAACTGGTTCTGCTCCTGTAGTTGCTCGTATTGCCCGCGAACTTGGTGCGCTCACCGTAGGCGTTGTAACGACCCCGTTTGATTTTGAAGGACGCGTTCGTATGCAGCAAGCACAGGAAGGCATTAAAAAATTGCATGAGGAAGTGGATTCGCTTATCGTTATTCCGAACCAGCAGTTGCTTAAAATAGTGGATAAAAAAGTTCCCGTGCGTCAGGCATTTTTGGTTGCAGATGATGTGCTTCGCCAGGGTGTGCAGGGTATTTCCAGCATTATCACTCAGGCGGGCGATGTAAACACGGACTTTGCCGATGTGACCACTGCAATGAAAGGTCAGGGAGATGCAATCCTTGGAATTGGCGAAGGTGAAGGCGAGAATCGTGCGGTGGATGCGGCGACCAATGCAATCAATAATAAATTGCTTGAAGATTCTCACATTGACGGCGCAAAGAATATCCTGATTAATATTTGTTCTGGCGACGGGCTTTCTTTGAGCGAGACCGATGAGATTGCGAAGATTGTTACCGCGAGCGCAGACCCGGATGCGAATATATTCTGGGGTCAGGTTGTTGACCCTGAGATGGGTGAAAAAGTCAGCGTAACAGTCATTGCGACAGGATTTAACCGCGAGAATGATAAAAATGCCGTGGCAGAGGAAAGTCAGCCTGAAACCGATGAAGGCGCGGCGGCGCAGGAAGAAAACACTATGGTTGATTTGGATGATTTTGAGAACATCTTAAATCCCAAAAAGACTTTCGGCAATTTCAAGCAGGCGGAATTTGACAGTATCGGTGATTTTATCGCGCCAAAACCAGTCCAAGCCGCACCAGCGGGAGCAAAGCCTGTAGTTCAGCCGGCAAGACCTGCCAATACAGGGGCAAATGGCGGCTCTTCATTGGGCAAGGACATGGCACGTTCTGGCAATTCGATGCGCCCTCCTGCAGAATTCAAAAATGACGGCAACTTGGAGAAGCCTGCCTTGTGGCGCAACGGGCTTTCACGTACCATCAACTTTAAGTAATTATGACGATTGAATCGTTGCTCGCACAGTTTTATACCGATTTGGTGACTGTGGAGCGGCTTGCGGAACTTTCCGCGCGAACATACGAAGAATCTGCAAAAAAGTTCTTGTTGTGGTGTGTTCACGAGCAGATAAAACTGCGTAACGTCACCACACAGAACTTGTTGTATTTTATCGTGTGGAGAAGACAGACTGGCTGTGATGAACTGACGGTGGCAAAAGACATCGCGGGCTTGCGTTCTTTCGGCTCATTTTTGGTACGTGAAAAACTGTGGACTGAAAATGTCGCCAAAGAAATCGACAAGCCAAAAACTGCCCGCTCGCTGCCAAAAGTGCTTTCGCCTGTGCAGGTGGATGCGCTTCTTGCGGCAATTGATGTTAGTAAGCCGTTGGGAATCCGAGACCGCGCTCTTTTTGAGTTGATTTATTCCTGCGGGCTTCGCATTAGTGAGGCGGCGGGCTTGCTTACGGAGAATGTGCATCTGAACGAGCGGATTCTGATTGTGCATGGTAAGGGCGACAAGGAGCGCATGGTTCCGTTTGGTCAGATAGCCAAGGAAAAACTGGCATTGTATGTGAACGAAGTGCGCCCGTCTTTGGTGGGGAAAAAGGCGGTTTCGGAGGTATTCGTAAATTATCGGGGCGAGGCGATGAGCCGCAAAGGAATTTGGAAGCGTTTTCAGGATTTGGAGGCGTTGAGCGGAGTAACGGCAAAAGTCCATACACTGCGTCATTCTTTTGCTACTCATCTGCTTGCTGGCGGGGTGGATTTGCGTTCCGTCCAAGAATTGCTTGGTCACGCAGATTTGGCAACAACGACAATCTACACTCATGTTGATGACAGTCAGCTGAGAAAAGGACATGAAAGTTATTTTCCTGGTCATAAGGGAGGGACACATGACTAAGACGAAAAAAAGCATTGTTATGGTCGCATTTGCGGTGCTTTTACTGTGCGGATGCAATAAATCTTCAAAGACGATAATCAGGTTGCAGAAGATGGAAGAGGGCGTAGGGAGTCCTACCACCGAAGCAGAACTGAAAGAGGCTATAAAAAAATATCAGGACAGAATCTACGACATTCAACTGGCTCAGGGACAGATTGGAATTTGGTACAAAATGCTCGGAACCAGGCAACTGGATGCGAAAATGTACGGCGAGGCGTTGGATTCGTTTCAGAAGGCGATTCAGTTTTATCCTGCGAACCAGAATTTGTTTTACTGGGTCGGAGTCTGCGCGGGCTACATGGCAAAGGCTTCGCTGGATTTTAAGGCGAGCGGAGCGACTACTTCAGAACGCTACAATTATCTGAAGCTGGCAGAAAGCGCGTATCTTAGGGCGATTGAACTTGACGAGCGGTATGGTCGCGCATTGTACGGTCTTGCGATTATCTATATTTACGAACTGGGAGAAAGTGCAAAAGGAATCCCGTATCTTGAGCGGTTTTTGGACATTGAAAAACGCAATACCGATGCGATGTTCAGACTTGCCGAAGCCTATTATCTGAACTACGATTTTGACAAGGCGGCAGATTTATACGACCAGATTATTTCGCTTACTAAAGATGAAAAGAAAAAGGCACTGGCTGAGCAAAACAAGAAGACCGTGCTTGACGCGGCGTACAACAACCGATAAACTTTGCCCGTGAACGAAAAGAACGCATTCTTGTTGCGTCTCATGCTTTCTGACGCAACGTTTCTGACCACAAAAGAAAAGACTCTCTTGCAGACTACACTTGAAAATAGCACACAGTTTGCCTCATTGTCCCTAAAAGACATTTCTGTTTCGGTGAACCGAGAGATAAAACGTGCCGTGTGGAATGGCTCGGAATCTTTAAAAAAAGCACAGATTGTGGCAAAACTGATTTCCTCATGGGAAATCAAATGGACGGCATGGGACAGCGCGGATTTTCCCGCCATGCTCACCGAAATGACTGACCCGCCGTACATGCTCTTTTATCGCGGCAATCTTGACTGCCTGAAATCTCCCTGCGTTTCCGTGGTGGGAACGCGACGGGCAACTCCTTCTGCACGAAAGGCAACCGAACAGTTTGCGCGCGATGCGGCGGAAGACGGCTATACGGTGGTGAGCGGATTGGCCTACGGTATCGACAGCCATGCGCACAAGGGAACGCTTTTGAGCGCGAACGGGCAGACTGCGGCAATCCTTCCGAGCGGCATCGACACGATTACGCCAAACGCACACAAAAAGTTGGCGGAGCGCATCCTCCAGAAAGGCGGGCTTTTGATGAGCGAATATGTTCCAGGGACTCCTGCGTTGCCGTTCAGATTCGTGCAGCGGAATCGCATTGTTGCCGCGCTTTCTCCCGTGACTGTAGTGGCCCAGGCTCCTTCGGGAAGCGGCGCGCTCATTACGGCGGACTACGCGCTTTCCTACGGGCGCGATGTGATGCTCCACGCGGAATGTTTTTCCAAAGATGCGGAGCGGATCGAGCAGGTGATTCAGCATGAGTTGCGTGCAAAAGCCGCGCTCGGAAAAAATGTGGCGCATAAGTTGCAAAACACCGTGCAACGCTACCGTGACGATGGTGCGCCCGTAATCGCAAATTATGCCGAATACAAGCAGTGTCGGGAAAGCGCGCCGGGTACAGTATTCTGTAAGCGCGGCAGTGAACAGCAATCGCTATTCTGAATTGAACCAAGTTTTCCCCGAACAAAAATGCCGTTGATTTTCCTTGCAAAAACTCTTGACAATACATCAGATTTCATATTTATAATAGAAGAAACTTGCAGTATTGAGCGAAGGAAAAAGGTATGGCAAAGGCAAAAAAAGAGGCAAAGAAACAGACTCTCGTAATTGTGGAATCCCCGGCAAAGGCGACAACGATTGAAAAATATCTGGGACCCGGGTACACCGTCAAGGCTTCCATGGGGCATCTGATTGATTTGCCCAAAAGCCGCATGGCCATCAACATTGAGGATAATTTTCAGCCGGAATACATTACGGTGCGTGGACGGGCGAAACTGCTCAAAGAGTTGCAGAAAGACGCGAAAAAAAGCACGAATGTCCTGCTCGCTTCCGATAACGACCGCGAGGGGGAGGCGATTGCATGGCACTTGAACAACGCGCTCAAAGACAAGACTGACGCGGACATCAAGCGCATTGTGTTCAACGAGATTACGCCCGTTGCCATCAAGGAAGCGGTCAAGCATCCAGGAACGATTGACGAAAGCAAGGTGAATGCGCAGAAGGCGCGCCGTGTCCTTGACCGCTTGGTGGGCTACAACCTGAGTCCGCTCCTCTGGAAAAAAGTGAAGAACGGGCTTTCCGCCGGGCGTGTGCAGTCGGTTGCCCTGCGCTTGATTTGTGAGCGCGAAGAGGAAGTGGAGCATTTCATTCCCGATGAATACTGGACGCTGGAGGCGGATTTCTCAAAAGGCAAGTCAACCTTTACCGCCCAGCTCGTGCAGTACAAGGGCGCGAAAGTCGATTTGAAAAATGAGGCTGCTGTAAACGACATCATCAAAGAGATTGAGAATTCAGAATGCAAAGTGAGCGATGTAAAGGCGACAGAAAAGACCGTGCGCCCCAAACCGCCGTTCACCACGTCAAAAATGCAGCAGTCGGCGGCAAACCGTCTTGGGTTCACGTCACGCAAGACCATGCAGATTGCCCAGCAACTTTACGAAGGCATTCAGATGGGGGCAAACCGTGTCGGTCTGATTACCTATATGCGTACAGACTCGGTTCGCATTGCCCAGACGGCGTTGGACGAGGTGCGCGACTGGATTGGAAAGAACTATCCCAACGATTTGCCTGAAAAGCCGATTGAATACGCGGTGGGAAAGGGAGCGCAGGACGCGCACGAATGTATCCGCCCTACATACACCTCTTACACGCCCGACAGCGTAAAGGAATACCTGACGCGCGACCAGTTGCGCCTGTACACGCTGATTTGGGAAAAATTCGTGTCCTGCCAGATGGGTAACGCAAAGACGCGCACTACAAGCATCGACATTACGGCAGGAGACGCGCTTTTCAGGACATCGGCAAGCAAACTGGTGGAGAAGGGCTTTTACAACGTGATTAAACTGCTTTCCTCAAAAGAAGAAGTGACTGGCTCAATTCCCGCCCTCAAAAAAGACGAGGTGCTGGACAGCGCGCACAAATTCTACCCGGAGCAGCACTTTACTCAGGGGCCTGCCCGCTACACAGATGCTTCGATAGTCCGCACACTGGAAGAAAAAGGCATTGGCCGCCCGTCAACCTATGCGCCGATTATTTCCGTTCTGCTTGACCGCTATTATGTGCAGCGGAGCAACAAGCAGCTCGTTCCCACGCAGCTGGGCAAAATGATTTGCAAAATCCTTGTGGAAGCGTTCCCCGATGTGATTAACGAGCATTTTACCGCCGATGTTGAGAACAAACTGGATGACGTTGAGCAGGATAAGATTGTCTGGAACAATTTTATCGGCAGTTTCTACAAGCCGTTCAAGAGCCGCGTGGACGAAGTGGACGCAAATCAGGAGAGCGTCAAGGGCTTTTTGGACGAAGAGACCGACAAGACTTGCGAAAAATGCGGAAAGCCCATGCTCAAAAAACTCGGTCGCTTCGGATTCTTCCTTGCCTGCTCGGGCTTCCCGGAATGCCACAACACCAAGTCAATTCCGCTTGCAAAATGCCCGGTCAAAGGCTGTGACGGCGAAATCGTGGAGCGCAAGACCAAAGGGCGCGGAAAATCATTCTTCGGCTGCACGAACTACCCCAAATGCAGTTTCATCTCGCACTTTAAGCCGCTGGAAAACCAGTACTGCCCCAAGTGCGGCTGGTTCTTGGTGGAAAAATTCGACAAAAAGAACGGCAACTACAAGTCCTGCATCAATCCCGACTGCGACTACCTGCACTCTGCGGAAGATGCGGCGGAGAAATTGCCGGAAGCGTGATGACCATTTCTGACGCGACAGAAGAATTTTTGCTCTATCTCGGCTCGGTGCGGGGCTTTTCGGAAAACACGGTGCTTTCCTACCGCAATGATTTGGCACAGTTCATGCAGATGCCGCACATCGGCGCGCAGACGGATATTGGCGCGGTGAAGACAGAGCAGTTGCGCCAATGTATCGGCGTACTTTCCAGAGAAAAACGGGCGGCGGCTTCAATCAATCGGTTTATTGCGGCGGTGCGGAGTCTGTTTGCGTACTGTAAAAAATCGCACCATATACAGACGAATCCCGCGCTGGAACTCAAAACAGTAAAAAATCCCAAGCGGCTCCCACGGTTTATGACGGGCGCGGAGGTGGACAAATTGTGCGCCGCCCCTGCCACAAACGAATTGCTCTGGGAAAAACGCGACCGCGCCCTGTTTGAGATGTTCTATTCCAGCGGCTGTCGTGTAAGCGAGATGGCTTCCCTGATGCTCGCAGATTTTTCGAGCGACTATTCCAGCGTGATTGTGACGGGAAAGGGCAGAAAAGACCGCCGCGTCTATTTTGAGGCGGACGCACAGAATGCCCTTGCCGCATACCTTGCCGACCGTCGCGAACGGTTTGGAGATGCCGACACGGAAAAAGCCCTGTTCGTCAATCAGCATGGAAAAAAACTTACGGTGCGCGGCATTGCCTATATTATCAGCAGGTACAGTGGCGTAGAAGGAACGAATCGTCATGTCTCTCCCCATGCGTTCCGCCATACTTTTGCCACGGCGATGCTGACGGGTGGGGCAGACGTTCGTCTTGTGCAGGAACTTTTGGGTCATTCGAGCATTTCAACTACGCAGCGGTACACCCACGTGACCACCGACCACATGATTGAGATGTACAACAAGGCGCATCCCCATGGTGGCGGAAAAGGAAGGTAGGCATAATCAGCTTTTGTAAGGAATTCAAATCACCCCACCTCTATTAAATTGAAAAAACAGCAAAAATTTTTGCGCAAAAATTTTTTGACAGTCTGAAATCTTTAATGTTATAATTAACTTTATAATAAGAATATTTTACTACAGTTGCTTTTAGGAGAAACAACAATGACAATCATAAATGTGAGCGAGACCGTGCTTGAGATTTTTGATGTCACGGGATTCAAGGACATTTTCAACATCAAATAGGCGGGGCAGAAAAAAGACGAGAGATTATGGAGGAAAGAGGCTATGCTGAATATTGCCGAAAAAAACGATGAGGAACTCATTACCCTGTATCACGGAAAAAATGTGTTCCATGACGCGCTTGCAAAAGTTTCTGAGGGCGAGAGCCGTTTTCATGTTACGGACGAAAGCGGTCAGGTTCCTGATTACGACCTCGTGTTTACCACCAACATGATGTTGTTCCCGGAACAGGTGCGGACTGTAATCAAAAAACTGCTGCAGGGCGGTACAGCGTTTTCAACATTCCTCAACTATGATGAGAATGATGAGGAAAACATGTGCCTCGATTTCCTCAAACAGTTTAAGAAAATCGAGATTGAATGTACGGACGAATACAGCGTAGCAGTAGCCCGCATTGCGCTTAAACTTACGGACATTCCCGTCTATTATCTGGATGAAAAACTGTCATGGTTTGTGGATGAGCATGAGCGGCTGCACAAGGTAGATGCATTTGCCGAAAAGGACAAAACCGTACTCAGACTGAACTCAAACATCTTTGACATGGGATATTCCAAGCGGGACTGGACAACCATTTGTTCCCTTGCGGCATTCCAGAATATATTTTTCTGGCAATATTATACTGCCGGCAAAAAAGGTCCGTTCAAGTATGTCGAAGTGGTACTGTCTCAGGTTAGCGGTATCGGGGGCATCCTGTCGCTCATGTCAATGATTGGCAATGCCTGTGCGAAAAGAGGCTGCAGCGTTTTCCTGCGACCGGGGTGTACAAGATACCCGGAAGAACTCCTTTGCAGATATTTCCGCATCAATCCCAAACCTGATGATGCGACAGAAGAGAATACGATTACAATGACCAATCTTGCGATATTCACGACATCATGGTATTGCAATCAGTTCCCTGCCAGTTTTGATGAAAGCATACTGGACGAAAAATTTGCCACTGAGATGAGGGAATATGCCGATGCGGTGCTTGGCGGAAAAAAGACACTTGGTGTTCTTGCGCGCGGCACGGATTATATAACGAACAATCTTGGGCCGGACAGAATCCATGCGCGTATTGAGCAGATGATTCCTGTCATCCGCGAATGGATGGAAGAGGGCGGCTATGAAAAAATCTTCCTTGCGACTGAGGACAAAGACAATTTCGAGCAGATGAAAAAAGCCTTTCCCGGAAAAATCATCGCAATTTCGCAGGAGCGCATGAGCGTTTCTGACATGAAAAAGAAAGGAACAACCCTCATCTACGAGTTTGAGCAGAAAAGCAATGAGGGACAGGCTTATGCACAGGCTCTTGAAGACACGACGGTCAATTATTTCTATGCGCTGTACATTCTGGCACGGTGCGACGCGTTCCTTTGCTCAGGGCAGTGCAACGGCTGGGATACCGTCCGCTCTTTAAAAGGCGGAAAGTTCGAGCGCGAGCGAAAACTCATGGTGACGATTGAGGGCGACCCGGAAACAGAAAAATGGAAGGAAATCCGACCGATAACCGCAGGCATGTTCGCGCGCGGCGTGTATCCGACCAGCAAGGCGTTCTTCATGACGTTCCGCTTTGACATGAAGGACAAGGTTTGCCCCGAAGCAATAGAGAAAGCATGGGAGCAGACCCTTAAAGTCTATCCGTACATGGGATATGCTGTTGCGACACGGAACGGCAGACTGGTTTTGCTTGAAAACAATCGTCCTTTCGTAATCAAGGAAACGAGCGAAGTCATAGAGCCGTTTGAGCGGTCGGGCAATTTCCATACCGTCACTTTCTGCTATCTTGAAAATGTATTGTGGATATACGCAGACCATGTGCCGCTTGACGGAACAGGCTTTAAGGCCGTGCTTGAAACATTTTTCTATCATTATTATTGCGCGCTTGACGGATGCGACTACAAAGTTCCCGAAGGCGTGTACACGGAAAAAGACGGCGCGGTACAGGGGCAGGAAACAGATGCCTACCTTGCGGTTGATGCGATTGACCCAAAAACAATGCTCTCTGCCTTTAAAAACGGGAAGACCTTTGCGCCGAAAGAAAGTGCAAGCGACGAACTGTTCTTGACAAGGGAGGCTTGCCGTGGGTACTGCATCAGCGTTCCGAGCAGTGAATTCATGGCGTATGCAAAATCCGTGTCGGGAAGCCCGATGTCCGTGCTTGCCGTGTTTTTGGCAAAGGCGATGGAGCGGATTAATCCTGAGAACAAACTGCCCGTCAGCCTGACCGCTCCTGTCAGCGTGCGGAAAGTGATGGGAAACACAAACTCGCTTCTTCATCAGGTGGTTCATGCGCCGTACAGTTTCAAGGCAGAGGACTTGGAGAAAGATGACGCTTCCTTGAATGCCAGCTACCGTGCCTTCCTTAAAGGATTTTCTTCCGAACAGAACATCAAGATGCTGTGTGGCGTGTACCGTGGAATCTGCGAGGGCTACGCAAAGGCTTTTGCCGCTGGCGCGCTTGGCAATGTGTGCCTGGAACAGCGGGCAAACGCTTCTGTCCAGATTATGGTCAGTTACCTCGGAACGCTGAGGACGGGCGAGTATGGCAGCCGAATCCGCATGACCGCTTTCCATGTCATGCAGGAAAAAGGAATCATGCTTCAGGTGACGGAAGTAGGCGGCTTCTTCTATATCGACTGGTATCAGGGCTTCCACGGGGACAAGTATGCGAAGAAAATGCGAAACCTCATGCGCGAGGCAGGAATGAAAGACGCGACTTTGGAGCGGGTTGAGTGATTAAGGAAAAAAATATTTTTTTTGCATGTGCCGCGCTGTTGTTCTCTTTATTGCTTTCTTCCTGCGTACGGGAGAAGACACAGCCCTTGATTGGCGTGGCATGGAGAAGCAATCAGAATGCGGAGACATTCGTTGCTACCTGCAAAGCGATTGAAGCGGCAGGTGGCAAACCTGTTTTGTTGCAGCAGATTTTATCCGCAGACCTTGCATACAATGCCAACATGCTCACGGATGCCAAAAATGCTGACGGAAGCCTTTCCTATGCGGCGGCGAAACTCGTCAAGTGCAATACATTTCAAAATGGTAATGTTGGCTCAATGCTTAATGACGTAACGGCGGTTGTTTTTCCGGGCGGCGAGGATATAAGCCCGTCGTTGTATTATGATGCTCCGCCTGTTGAGGCTGCCGAAGGGTTCAGTGCCGAGCGTGATGTGTCTGATTATCTTCTGATGTCATATTGTTTGGTTAATGATATTCCCATGCTGTGCATCTGCCGCGGAATGCAGTTCCTCTCTGTCATTTCGGGCGCAAAAATGATACAAGACATTCCCTATTATATGGCGCAGAAGGGAGTTGACTACCGTTATGACCATCGCGATAAGGCCCAGGAGTCTTTTGTCTTCCATGATGTGACGGTGACTTCCGCTGACTCTCTGTTAAGGAGCATTGTCGGCTCTTCTGTCATTGAGAATGCACCGTCTTGGCATCATCAAGCTGTGGACAGCGTTGACGGAACTCGACTTGTCGTAACGGCCGTAACCAATACGTCAGGCATTGATATTATCGAGGCGGTTGAGCGACCGGACAAGTCTTTTGTATTGGGATTGCAATTTCACCCGGAGATTGCAGTTGTCCGCGAATTGGATTATACTTCAATCACCTATTTTAGGGCAATAGTCAATGCTGCAAGGCATACTATGAAAGAAAAATCTTAAAACTTTTAGTAGAAAAATCTACATATAAGGAGTGTTGAAAATGAAAAAATCTGTTTGCATCTCATTAACAGTGCTGGCATTGCTGGCATTTGGCTCGTACGGATTTGCACAGACTGCGTATGAGGTCGCAAAGGCGGAACATGATGTTCGCATGGAGAAAACATCTTCTTGCACCATTGAGGTTACGCTGACTGACAAGAACGGCAAGACCCGTACTCGCGAAATTGTGTCCTACACCATGAAGGACGGCACGACCGACAAGACTGTGATGGTATTTAAGACACCAAAAGATGTGGCTGGCGTTAGTTATCTGTCGTTCGACTATCCCGACAAAGCGGACGGCACGGTGGCCGAAAGTGACAGCTGGCTGTACCTGCCTGCCATGAAGAAAGTTCGCCGTATCTCTGGCTCCAACAAGGACGATGACTTTCAGGGCACAGATTTCTCGTATGATGATCTTGGCACACGGAGTCTCGCAAAGGATGAATTCACGCTACTTGGCGAGGAGACCGTGAACGGCACAGCCTGTTGGATTCTTGAAGCAAAGGCAAAAGACCCCAAGGCAAAGATAAGCCGCCGTGTCTTGTGGATAAGCAAAGAAAACAATGTGTCGCAGAAAAGCGAGTACTATGATAAGCAGAATCGGCTCGTAAAGACTCTTTCGTGCGATGTCATCGAACAGATTAACGGCTACTGGTCAACCACAAAGATGACGATGACCAATGTGCAGACAAACCATTCCACGGTCTATGAGATGAAAAATTTGCAGTATGATGTGCCAGTAGACAAGAGTTATTTTACGGTAAGTGCATTGGAGCGCGGACAGGTTAAGTAACAGGAGCAGGTCGATATGGTTGTAAGCAACATAAATGCATTTTTCGGCAAAATCGGACGGATGCAGGTGCGTTTCCGATGGGCTATTCTTGCCGTATTCTTTGTGATAACAGTAGTTTGTTCTGCCGGACTTGCAAAATTTTCTTTTTCACTTGGAGACGAGGGCTGGTTCGGTGGTACGGATAAGATAAAAGTCAATCAGAAAAAATATGAGAAAATCTTCGGAAACTTAAACGGACTGAGTGTTCTGGTCGTCATGCAGGACGGAGGAGATGTGTTCAGCGAGGATATGCTGCATGTTATCGACAGAATAGGAAATCGTCTGCTTTCGGAGATTCCTTTTGCCAACAGGCTTACCTCTATCATCGAAGTTGACATTCCGGTTGGTAACGAAGAAGGCTTTGAGATAAAAAAGCCCTATGCAAACGGTATTCCGTCAGATGCTGAATCACTTGCCGCATCTCGCGCTCTTGTAATGAGAGGAAACGAAAAGACAAATTCGTTTATAAACTCGCTCGTAAGCGATGATGGTCATGAGTGCTGGATTTTCCTTTCACTTTTGCCCTATGAGGGAGAGCTTCTTGAAGAGCAGTTTGGCGGCGACAAGGATGAGGTTGCGCTTACCATCGGCTACAAGCTTATGGAAATCATTGAAAGCGATGAGTTTAAAAGCGAGCATTATAAGGTGTACGGAAGTGGCATCCCCTACGATGATGCAAACGAAGACCGCTACGATATGCCCGAATATGCGCTTCGTATAGCACTCGGTTTTTTGGTCATGCTGGTGTTCTTGGGGATTTTTCTTCGCAGTGCCTTCGGGGTTGTGGTTCCGGCTATTATTACCATGGGCGCAATTGCTACGGTTCTCGGCGGCATGTCGTATTTCGGCGTAAGAGCGGACTCGACATTGGTGACCCTTCCGATTATGCTTGGCATGGCTCTTTCTGTGGGCTACTCGGTACACTACATCAATATGTTCAGGCTCTACTTCCGCCGCACGGGGAAACGCAAGGAGTCCGTTGTTATGAGCGTAGAGGAGTGCGGTTGGTCAGTGTTCTTTACCGTGCTTACCACTATGGCATCTTTTGTAAGCTTTTTGTTTGTCGATGTTCAGCCGCTTTCTTGGATGGGAAAGACCGCAGCCCTTGTAGTGCTTGCCGTGTATGCGTATGTGTCCGGGCTTATCCCCATTTTGCTTTCGTTCGGGAAAGACCGTGCGCCTGACACTTCAAGCGAAAAGGGCGCCACAAAAATCGACCTTAAATTTGCGGCATGGGCAGGCATTGTGCAGAAAAAGACTGCGCTTGTTATTGCCGCAAGTATACTCGTTCTGATTGCCTTTATTCCTGGTATATTTAAAATTACGGTACATATCGACTATGCCTCCCTTTCCGGTGAAAAAATGCCGTATGTGCAGGAACTGCGTAAAATCCTTGCTACGAAGTTGGGAAACGAATACAGTTATACGGTGATGGTTTCCTTAGATGAGGAAGGTGCTTTTAAAGACCCTAAGAACATGCAGTCACTTATGGAACTGGAGGACTTTTTAGGTACGCTTTCGCTTACCAAATGGTCGGGAGGAAAGGCTCGAGTTTCTTCAGTAACGAACATACTAAAAGAAATGAACTGTGCGCTCAACGAGGGTGACGATACCTATTATGTCGTTCCCGAAGATGACTATGTGCTTGCACAACTTTTGGAGCTTTCTTCTATTGAGTTGCACAATGATTTTTCAGACTACATGGACGATGATTTCCGTACGACGATTATAAATGTGGACATGACGAAGTACGACACTGAGGAGGCGACAGAAAATGTTGCCGCAATTTACGAGCGGCTTTCCGAGTTGTTCCCCGATGCTGACAGTTGTTTGCTCGGCAACATGATTCAGTATGCGGAAATGAGCGGACGCGTTGTGCGTGGCGGTCTTATCTCGTTCGGCTTTTCGTTCATCATCATTGCAATTATGCTCATCCTTGCATTCTCAAGCCTGCGCACTGGACTTATCGGCATGATTCCGAATGTGGCGCCAGTTATTCTGGTAGGCGGCATCATGGGATATGTGGGCTATGCGCTCGACTTCGGCACGGTCACGGTTCTGCCGATGATACTTGGCATTGCCGTTGACGACACCATTCACTTGACGACACACTTAAAAGCAGGACTGGAAAAATACGGCTCATACAAGGCCGCAATGGAAGCGTCATTCCGTGAAATAGGTGCTTCTATGTTCCTTACGACGCTCATTTTGTGCGCTATGTTTGTGGTGTATATATTCAGCCCGATGCATACGCTTATGGTTATTGGTATTCTTACGGTTATCGGTCTTGCAGATGCGCTTCTTGCTGATTACACGATTACGCCTGCGCTTTTATACGCGGTTAAGCCGTTCGGCAAAGATAAGGAGAAAGCATGAACCGTCACGTACTGATTGCATTGGCCGCAGGTCTTGCGCTTTTTGTCCTGCCGCTTGCCGCACAGGAAATTGATTTTTCTGGCAGTCTCATCACACAAGCGGGCGTTGGTTTACCGAACACGCATGACAACAAGGGGGATTTTCTGCTTGGTCAGACCATGTTTGACGGCATTATGAAGTCATACTTTGCCGAAAGCATGGTGTATGTGAACGCACAGATTGTATACGATGCGCCGGGGGCACAGTCAGCAAACGGATTCTTCGCATTTGCCTCTGACGATGGTACTTTCGCCCTCAAATTTAGAGAAGCCTACATGGACTGGAAGAGCGAGCGATTTGCACTGCGTATCGGTCGTCAGATAGCCGCATGGGGCAAGGCTGACGACATACAGATTGCCGATATTCTCTGCCCGCAGGACGAATCAACTGTCATCGCAAGCAAATATGAAGAAAATCGCCTCGGTATAGATGCAGTGCGTCTTTCTCTCCTCATGGAGAGCGCACAGGTCGATGCCTATTGGATTCCGTTCTTCACGCCCAGCACGTTGCCGCTTGCAAGAGGAAACCCGCTTCGGTCTCACATGTTCCCCGAATATGCTGATGGGTACAAGGTTGCAAGCCCTTCCGCTTGGAACGATTTCGACTGCCCCGAAAAGACGATTTCTAACAGCGAGTTTGCAGCGCGGGCGGGATTCTACACCTCGGTCGCAGACTTGTCGTTCTACGGGTTCTACGGCTGGGACGATATGCCGTTTATGACCTATACGGGCAACCGGAAAAACAGCGGAGATGACTTTGAGAGCATTACCATAACTGGCGAATACAAACGCATGGCTATGGTCGGTGCAGATGCGGCGATTCCAGTGGGCGACTTTGTGTTCCGTTTGGAGACCGCATACTTTCCGAACCGCCACATACAGATGTCCTCTGATTCGCAAATCGAAGCGCAGTTTATGGGCGAAGCCGCCGTTTCCACCAAAAAGAAGCATCAGTTGAAAGGACTTGCAGGCTTTGACTGGACACCTTCTGGAGGATGGACAATTACCGCGCAGTATGTAGGGGATTATATCTTCAATCACGAAGACAGCCTTGACCGCGAGTCGTATGAACATCAGGCAACGCTCAGTATCGAAAAAACGCTTTTGGGAGAAGACCTTACCCTTTCTGCAAGCGGTTCACTTGATTTGCGGGATTTTTCGAGTTCGAGCGAACTTGAAGCGGATTACAAATTAAGCGATGCTATCACGCTGAGCGCAATCGCGGACTTCTTTTTGGAAGGTCCGAACGGTAAAAAAGGTATGTTCGGCGACTATCACGACCTAAGTTGTGTGACACTCAAAGGTAAGTTTTCGTTTTAGAGGGGAGGGGATGCGCTATGAATACAAAGACGGGCAGGACCTCTTGACATTGCATGTTATCAGGAGATAAGAACAGTTCCAACATAGAATATCTTTATGTCATTTATTTTGAGTATATAGGAAGAGCAGGGAAAACTGTTGAATAGCAATAAGGAGAGTATAAAATGGGAACTTTTATCACTGTACTGGCTCTGGTGCTGACCTTGCTTACTGGTTGCGGGGCAAAGGGCGAAGTTACGGAAAAAGAGGCGATTACTTCTTTGGAACAACTCAATGCACCTGGTCGCAGAATCGGTATAACCGATAACACTGATGACTACAAACTGCTGGCAGAAAAATTTCCGCTGGCAGAGATTGAGTATCACAAAGACGCTATGACTGGATACACTGCGGTCAGTCAAGGAAAAATTGATGCTTATGTCAACGGAAAGATTGCCATGGACACGGCAATCCGAAATGGACTAAAAGGTGTCAGGCTTTTGGACGAGAGTTTTGGAGCAAGCCACATCATGGCGGCTGCAATCGCTCCTAATGCAAAGATTCCAGATTTGGAGAATAAAATCAATGCGTTTCTGGACGAAGTAAAAGAAAACGGAACGCTAGATGACATGATTGACCGCTGGATTGTCAAGCGGAATGAGAAAATGCCTGAAATTCCTGTTCCTAAGAGTTCAGCGCTTCATTTGGTGGTGGGAACCACTGGTGTTTACGAACCTTATAATTACTATGTCGGAACAAAGTTGAGCGGCTATGACATTGAGCTTGTCTGTCGTTTTGCCGCTTGGCTGGGTGCGACTATAGAGTTCAAGGTCTATGACTATAATGGAATAATTGCGGCGGCGCAGGGTGGCGATGTGGACTGTATTTTTGCCGCGCTCTTTGTCACTCCAGAGCGCAAGGAAGCACTCCGATTTTCAAAGCCAACCTATGTTGAGGAGATTGCTGTCATGGTGCGGGATGCCGAAAATGTGCAAGAATCCACAGGGCGCAAACAGCTCCAAGATTTTGCTGAAAGTCGCATCGGCGTTCAGACAGGCTCGACCTTCGATAAGATTGTACAGAATGCGCTTCCGAATGCGAAAATCAGTTATTTCAATTCCTATCCTGATATGGTTGCGGCATTGGAAGCCAACAAGATTGACGGTTTTCCTGGTGACGAACCTGTGCTTCGCCTTATGGCTTCAGAGAATGATAAACTGGAGATTCTGACTGACCGCATGGACAGTTTTGAGTTTAGTTTCGTGTTGCCCAAGTCAAAAACGGGAGAAAAACTGCGTGCCGAAATCAACACATGGCTTACAGAAATTAAAATAAGCGGCGAATTGGATGATGTATTTTCCAGGTGGACATCTGGCGCGGAGTCGGAAAAAAATCTGCCGGATTATGCCAACTATCCCGCTCCCAACGGCATACTCACCATGGCTACCGAGGGAGCGTATGCCCCAATGGACTATTTTCGTGGTGATGAGGTTGTGGGCTTTGAGATTGATTTGGCAGCGCGGTTCTGCAAGGCTTACGGTTATGGACTCAAGGTTGAAGCCATGAACTTCGATGGCATTCTGCCAGCCGTACAGTCAGGCAAGGCGGATTTTGCCGCAGCGGGCATTACAATCACAGAAGAACGCAAAGAGAGCGTCAACTTTTCTGTACCGTATTATACAGGAGGGACGGTGCTGGCTGTATTGAAGGACAGACAGGCTCAGACTGCAAGTACCGTTCAGCCGGAGTACACGCAGTTCTCTGACCTTTCAGGTAAGATTGTATCCATGCTCACCGGCGCGCCGTTTGAAGGGCTTGTAAAGAGCAAAGCACCTGACGTGGGGGAATTCACTTTCTTCAACAGCACTCCTGATATGATACAGGCACTTAAAACGCAAAAAACGGATGCCTTTTTGATGAACAATGCTGTCGGTCAGCTGGCGCTCAACAGAAATCCTGACCTTATGCTTTTCCCTCAGGCACTCCAGAACGGGAAGTTCGGCATTGCCTTTGCCAAGGGCGATGCGCGCAGAAACGAATGGCAGACCGCATTCGATACAATCCCGAAGTCAGAGATTCAGGCGGCTTGGGATAAGTGGACAGGAGCGGACGAAAGCATCAAAAACCTTCCCGAACAAGACTGGACTGGTGCGAACGGGACTGTCCATGTGGCGGCTTGCGACACGCTGGAGCCTATGAGTTATGTCGCGGGAAACGGAGCGTTGAAGGGCTTTGATCTTGAAATCATCCTTATGGTCGCGCGAAAGCTGAATGTAAAAGTGGAATTTACCGGCATGGAATTTTCTGCCATACTTGCTGCCGTGCAATCTGGAAAGGCTGACATGGGGGCGGGGAGCATCATCATTACCAAAGAGCGCGCGGAAGCGGTAGATTTTCTGGAATACTATCCGGCGGCTTTTGAACTTGTCGTGCGGGCGGCAAAGGCTTCTATGCCAGCGGCAAAAGAACATAATTCCGTTTGGAACGGAATTCTCTCCAGTTTTGAAAAGACCTTTATCCGTGAGGGGCGCTGGAAACTGTTCGCTCAGGGCGTTCTTACAACGCTTCTCATCACGCTTTTGAGCATCTTGACTGGCACGCTTTCAGGCTTCGGCGTGTTCATGCTGTGTCGGAACGGGGCATCCGTGGCAAATTATATTACCCGCTTCTGCTTGTGGTTGGTGCAGGGTATGCCGATGGTCGTCCTCTTGATGGTTCTCTATTATATCATCTTTGGCTCGGTTGCAATCAGCGGTATCGCCGTGGCGGTGATTGGCTTTACGCTCACTTTCGGTTCTGCGGTGTTCGGTCTTTTGAAGATGGGCGTTGGAGCGGTGGACAAAGGCCAGTATGAGGCCGCATTCGCACTTGGTTATTCCGACTTGCGAACATTCTTCAAGATTATTCTGCCGCAGGCTCTTCCCCATGTGCTTCCTGCCTATAAAGGCGAGATTGTGGGGCTCATCAAGGCGACCGCCATTGTGGGCTATATCGCCGTGCAAGACCTTACCAAGATGGGCGACATTGTGCGAAGCCGAACCTACGAGGCGTTCTTCCCGTTGATAGCCGTGACAATCATTTACTTTGCATTGGAAGGCTTGATTGGATTCCTTGTAAGCAAGATTAGCGTTAATTTTGACCCGAAACGCCGCAAAAAAGAGGACATTCTGAAAGGGGTAAAGACTGATGATTAGAATCGAGCATTTGAAAAAGCAATATCCGAATATAACGCCTCTGAAAGATGTGAGCGTGGAAATCCACGATGGAGACGTAATATCCGTCATCGGGCCGTCCGGCACGGGAAAAAGTACGCTGCTTCGCTGCATCAACCAGTTGGAAAAGCCCACGGCGGGTAAAATTTGGCTGGACGATATTGAAATTACCGACCGTAACTGCGATATGAACAAGGTGAGGCAGAAGATGGGCATGGTCTTCCAAAACTTCAACCTCTTCGGTCACAAGACTGTAATCGAAAATATCATGCTCGCTCCCATGGATTTGCTGGGCGTGCCAAAGCAGGAAGCATATAACACCGGAATGAAGCTTTTGCGCATGGTGGGGCTTGCCGAAAAAGCCTTGAACTACCCTGACGAGCTTTCAGGCGGACAAAAACAGCGCATTGCCATTGCCCGCACTCTTGCCATGAATCCTGACGTGATTCTTTTGGACGAGCCGACGAGCGCGCTTGATCCTACGATGGTGGGCGAAGTGCAGACGGTCATCCGTGATTTGGCAAAGACAGGCAAGACCATGATGATTGTCACTCACGAGATGAATTTTGCCAGGGCGATTTCAAACCGGGTATTTTACATGGACGAGGGCGGACTGTACGAAGACGGCTCCCCGGAGCAGATATTCGACAACCCCAAGCGGGAAAACACCCGCCGCTTTGTGCGCAGACTCAAAGTGCTGGAACTGAACATCGAAAGCCGTGACTATGATTTTATCGGCATGGCAGGCGAAATTGAAGTCTGGTGCGGCAAGAATCAAATTCCGCCGAAGCTCTCTAACCGTGTCCAGCTCATTTTTGAGGAAACGATGCAGATTTTGATGCCACTTCTTGAAGTTCCGCATGTTCAGGCAGACTGTGAGTATTCCGAACAGGGCGAGAGGGCAGAATGGATTTTCCGATATGCCGGTCCTCGCATGGACTTGACTCAGACAGACGACGATTTGGGGCTTACCGTATTAAAAGGCATTGCCCAGAGTATTGACTTTGACTGGAAAGAAAGCGAGCCGCTTCCGAACATTCTGCATGTCAAAATGAAAATTTAGGAGACACTCATTTTGATTAAATCGATTTCTTTTTCTGACCGCAAATTCTATTCTCTGCTTGCCGCCGCTACGCTTGAAGTGGCTGTTGATTACCTTCAGCGTTTGAGCGACAACATTATTGCGGGCAATATGCTCGGCGAGGACGCGCTGGCGGCGATTGGTCTTGTTTCACCTGTGATGTCGGTGCTGTCGTTTTTAGCTGTGATGGCGAGCGTGGGAACGAGCTTGTGCTATGTGCGTGCGGTGGGCAGCTTTGAGCGGAAGCGGGCACACGGCTTTTTTTCACAGGGCATAATGCTTGCGCTTTTGTTCGGTGCGTTGTTGTGCGTGGTGAGTTTTCCGGCGAAGAATGTGCTTTTTGGCTCGCTCGGCTCACAGGCAGAAAATATTGCCGTGTTCGCACGGGATTACTACAGCTTCTATCGACTCAGTATGTTTGTGTTTCCGATTTCCTATGTTCTTTCCGTATTTGTGTTTTCTGACGGCGATGAGACACTCGGCATGGTGGCAAATATTGCGCCTATCTGCGTGAATATTGTCTGCTCAATTGTGCTCTGCCACTTTATGGGCATTGCGGGAATCGCGCTTGCTTCGGGAATTGGGTCGCTCTCATCGGTCGCGGTTCTTTCCCTGCATTTTTTCAAAAAGTCGAACTCGCTCCGTTTTGTATGGCACTTTTCGTTCCGAGAGTGTCTGCTCTGTTTGTCGTACAGTCTTGTCGATTCTGCGCTGCAACTTTTTTGGGCGGTGCTTATATTCACGCTCAATGCGTTCATCGTGCTATATTTTGACGCACAGACGCTCGTTATTATGGCACTTGCGGTGAATCTGCTTGAATTAGGCTCGCTTTTTGACGGCATTGGTTCTGCCATGCAGCCGCTTGTAGGCACATTTTTCGGTGAACGAAACTGGAGAGGGGTAAAATCCCTTATGCACACAGCAGAAAAAACCGCAATTCTAGAAGGAGTCGTGTTGAGTGTTTTTGTGTTCATTTTTGCACCGATTTTGGTTCGTGCCTTCGGTATTACTGATGCAGACATAGCCGTGCGCGGCGTGCAGGCGTTCCGCATTATGAGCGTTTCGATGACCTGCACTGCGCTCACGTTCCTTTTTTCATCATATTATTTGCTGACCGACCGTGTTCCGCTTGCACTGGGCATTGTGGGCGTAAAGGAATGTGCCTGCCCGATTGTGTTTGCAATTGGCTGCGCTCTTTGTGTGCGGACAGAAATTGGCTTGTGGACAGGTCTTGTGCTTGCTCCCGTTGCCGGTATCGTTCTGCCCGCGCTTTTTGTCCGTATTCGCTACGGCAGGTCACAATTTCCGCTTCTTTTGGACGAGTCTGCATCAGAAATTTTCTGCTACGATTTTGAGCTTACGCCGGAAAACGCCGTTGCAACAGCAAAGACGGCAGGACAGGCGGTTAGTGCAGCCGTTGATGGAAAGACGAATATGCAGATTCAAATTCTGATAGAAGAATTGGGGCTTTTGATTCTGGAAAAGAACGGTGGTCTCGACAAAACCAAGCATGGCAAAAAAATCCATGCAGAATGTACGCTTATGATTGAACCGAACACGGTGCGGATTATTCTACGCGACAGCGGCATCATCTTTGACATTACGGACGCGGACGCACGGGTGTCATCCTTCCGACAGTTTTTTGTGGCGAGCGTAATGGAAAGGCATCGGAGCAAAGCGTATCTTACGACGACGGGCTACAACAGGAACGAATTTGCGTTTCCGAGGGAGGAACGGTAAAATGATTCAATTTTTACAAAGACTTTCAGAAGTAGCAAAAACATACCCGAGCCGCGCGGCAGTGGTAGACCGTGACGGCGAGCGTACTACGAGTTATGCGGCACTCAATGACTGTTCAAGCCGCGTTGCCGCGTATTTAAAAACGCTTGGACTACAAAAAGAGCAGATTGTCGCTATCAGGCTTGAAAAATCCATGGAATATGTGGCAGTAGAGCTTGGCGTAATGAAATGCGGCTGCGCCTTTTCGCCGATTTCCGATGCAATAGGCGAGGAGCGCATAGCTCATGTGCTTTCCGACAGCAAAGCGACGCTTGTCTTTGACAGCGGTCATTGGGATAAGGCAATGGAATGTCCGCCCCTTCCAGAAGCAGACTGGGCGGACAGCGATGAGCACGACCTTGCGTTTATTATCTACACTTCCGGCAGCACGGGAACGCCAAAGGGCGTTGCGCAAGAATACGGCGTATACCGCTTTATGACAACGGTCATGGCTGAGGGAATATTGGCGCCCTATAGCATGGACGATGATGCCATACGCTTTGCAAATGTTGCCCCTGTAACATTCGTCGTTTTTACCGATTTTGCTCTCTGCGCGATTTATGAGGCATGGACTGATTATCTTGTTCCTGATGCAACTGTAAAAAATCCAGCGCAGTATATACAGTTCCTGAAAAACCACAGAATTGACGCAATGTTCCTGACCGCCTCGCTTGCAAAGGTGTTTCCTGATAATAAAAATCTGCCGCTCAAAGTGATGTATGTTGCTTCCGAACGGGTAAGCGATGTGTACAGCAGCCATTTTGACATCAGAAACTGTTACGGCAGTACGGAGATTATGCCTGTCGTCTGTAGTTTTGTAATTGATAAGCCCTACTCAAACACGCCGATTGGCGAGCCTTGCTCTTGCACGGACATGATTCTGCTTGATAACGGCGTTGTTTCTGAAAAGAAAGGTGAAATCTGCCTTTGCCTGCCTTATTTCAGGGGCTATCGTAACCAGCAAGAGGAGAATGAAAAGGTCTTTGTCACTATCGAAGGAAAAAGGTTCTTCCGTACCAGAGACATTGCCCGACGCGGGGAAGACGGACTTTTGTATGTCCTTGGACGCACTGACGACATGGTAAAAATCAACGGAAACCGCGTGGAGCCTGCCGAGGTGGAAGCCGCGCTTAAAAAGGTTTTGGAAACAAAGTTCGTCGCGGTAAAAGCCTTTGAGAAAAATAGCAAGCATTATCTTTGCGCCTATTACCAGAAAGAGCGCGTCGTTCCCGAAGAAGAAATCCGCAATTCGCTAAAAACGCTGCTCCCTGCCTACATGATACCGTCTTATTTTGTTCGCTTTGAGAAAATGCCCCTCAACACAAACGGCAAGGTTGACAAAGCCACGCTCACGCCGCCAGTCTTTAGCGAAAGTCATGCAGAATACGCACCGCCAGAGACCAAGATTCAGAGAATTCTCTGTGCGGCTGCCGAAAAAGTCCTTGGGGAATTTGATTGTATCGGAAAAATCGGTCTTGATGATGACCTTATGCTGCTTGGGTGCGACAGTGTAAGTGCCATTAATATACTGGTCGAGTGCAAGGGGCTTCCTTTGACCGTGCCGCTCATCTTTGAGAAGCGGACTGTGCGGGGCATAGCGGAAGTGCTTATGAGCAAAACTGAGCCGACTGTTCAGAAAGAGCCGGCTCAAACGAAAGTGCCCCTTAATGACATGCAGCTTTATATGCTCCGTTTCGAGCTTCCGTTTCCTGGAACGGTTATGTATAACATAGCATTTAAATTCACGCTTAAAAACGATGTGGATTTGAGTCTGTTTGCCCGTGCTGTCAGAAAAACCATTTCTGCCCATCCCGCGCTTCTGAGCGTCATAGAAAAAGAGGGCGACTCATACTATCTGCGCTATGAGCCGAGTTTTGACAAGGAAATCCCCGTGGAGACAATGAGCGCAGATGAGCTTGCCGCTGCCGAAAAAAGTTTTGTAAGCCCCTTCCTTCTTGATGGAAGCCCGCTTTTCCGCACACGGATTATAAAAACGGCGGAGCAGAGTGTTTTTCTTTTTGATGCATACCATGGTATCCTTGACGGAACTTCCGTGAAAATTCTTATGAGCGATATTGCCCGCAGTCTGCACGTCGGCTCCCTTCCAGAAGACCGTACCTTTTACGCGCTCCAAGAAGAGGCGAACTTTAAGCAGTCACAGGCGTTTTCCCGTGATATGGAATATTTTAAGAACCGCTACGGCGGAGATGGCTGGCACACACGCCCGCTGCCTGACTTTGACACGGACAAGAATATTCTTGGAAGCATTACAGGTGATTTTCCCTTTACGTCTGCCAATGTTGCAGTTCTCTGTCAGCGTTACGCTTTAGGGAAAAATGAATTTTACGCTGTCGCGGCGGCTCTTGCCATTGCTTTGTATAACAAGGCTCAAAATGTCATGTTTACATGGGTGTGGAACGGCAGAAAAAAATCGTCACTTCAACGCTCAGTAGGGGTTTTTATTAAGGAGTTTCCCATTGCTTTTGCCATTGGCGATGCTACAAAGCTGAAAGACCTGCTTTTACAGGCAAAGGAACAGATTTTTGCATCTCTTGCCCACGGAACCCTTTCTTACGGAACCCTTGATTTTGACGGAATAGAGCTGTATCAAGGGCCTGAAGATCTCTGCCTTTTGTATCAGGGCGATATGTACGATTATGAAAGTTGCGCGGACTTTATGAAGGAGGCGGCAGTTCCATTGGATACAGATGAGTTTCCCCGTGCCTGTGATAATTCACCGGAGCTAGAAATACTGGAATGCGAATCTACATTCGGATTTAATCTGGACTATAACGCTGCAGCGTACAAGCGTGAGAGCATGGAGCGTTTCCTCCGTCTTTTTGTCGCTTCATGCAAAATGCTTATAAAGACGGGCGAAAATCCTGATTTTACGGTAGGAGGTATAATATGTGGTTTGTGTATGTGATTGGCTCATCAATCTTATGGGCGCTAATGGGACTAATTTACCGCAAGGGCGCGTTGGACATGAAGACCAACGAAAAATATGTGCCTTTTAAGTTTTCGATAGCGGCGGGTGTGGTGTGCGTGCCGATTGTGGCGATTTATCTTCTTATTCGCGAAGAAGATTTCAGCATTTGGGAAAGCTTCGTGCGCTTTTATCCTTTCACACTCTATTCTTTTTTTAATGTGGCAGTGTGTACGCTCAGTTTTGTCGGCAATATGTACAACGAGGCTTCCGTGGAGAGTCCGCTTGAAAATCTTGACGGCTTCGGGTTGGTTTTGCTTTCGTTGGCGTTCGTGTTTTTCGGAAAGGCGGAGAGCGTGTGGGAAGTGCTGACTCCACGGATAATCGTTGGTCTTGTATCTATAACGGTAGGATTTTTGCTGCTTGCTGCGATACGCGAAAAGGAAGCACAGTTGGCGCAATCAGGGAAAAAAAAGCACTTTTGGCAGGCTGGAGCCGGTGCGCTTATAGTTCCGCTGGTGTATGCGTTTATGGAAGCGGGCGAAACGGTAGTGACGGGGCTTGCCGTTGACAAAACCTACGGCTATGAGCTTCCCGAAGGCGATGCCATTATCATTTTTGGGAGCGTGTATGTGCTTTTGACGGTGGTAATGTGGCTTTTCTTGCTTTTTAAAGAAAAAAGACCGTACAATCCCTTTGCCAAAGGCCGCCGACTTATGCTCCTTGCTTCGACATGCGATAATATTGGCATTGTATTATACTATTTTGCAATGGCAATCAACTCGGTTGTTACTGACGGTTCGCTGGCAGCCTATCCAGTGCTTACGATGATTTTGGGACACATTTTCCTAAAAGAAAAACTTTCATGGAAGCAGTATGTGTGCCTTGCCCTTGTAATTGCTGGCGCAGTGCTGATTGGCTTGGAAATGGCGTAGTGTGTTAGATTTATAAAGAAGAAATCAAACAGGTTGAGTAAGGATAAGAGCAAGGAGGAATAGATTATGTTCAAGATTGAAAATTTCAATCCAGAAGAAGAGGCAAAGACCTTAAATCTTAGCGACCGGCTGTTTCATGAGGCGTTAAGTGAAGAGCCTGAGAGCAAAACCCGCTTTCATGTAAAAAATGGACGGGGCGATACGCAATCATCATTTTTCTGATTACAGGCGTATACCCGAAGATTTTTCCATTGTTTGAGCGCAAAGGTTTGCATTGATGATAAGGAAATCAGGGGATTTGATTTTTTCATTAACAAATGGCAAAATATACGAGGAGGTTTTTAAATGATAGAAGCGTTGTTTGATACGCTTATTACGGAACCGTTTTATCTGCTTACGCAGTATGCGGGCTATGTGCTTTTGTACATACTTGTTATTCTCGGTCTTATCGCTCTGGGAATTATGCTGTGGCATATAAATTCACGGCGCGATGACATGGTTTTTACCGTTACGCTCGAAAGCCTCGGTGAGCAGAGCGAGAAAATCCGTGCCCTGCTTACCAGCATGAAGGCGACCAAGCGCGAGGTGACTTACGCGCTCCTGCTTATGGAAGAGATTTTGGTGCGCTTGCACGAATCTTCTCAAGAAGCGGTTACGGCGCGTGTCCGCCGTTTTTTCGGAAATGTGAGCATTTCGCTTGTTTCTTATGGTGAGGCTTACAACCCCTTTGCCTCGCTTGAAAGTTGGGATACGGAAAGCGAAAATTATCTTCGCGACATGATTTTCCGCGCCCACAAGAACGATTTGTCGTACAGCCGCCGAAACGGGCGCAATGTTGTTGTGCTTCAGGCACATCGGGGAGAAAGCCGTGCGATGTATGTCACTTTTGCGGCAATGCTTTTTGGCTGTGTCATCGGATTCGGCATGAAATGGCTTCCGTCTGAGGTTTCCAAGTTCATTTCGGAAAATATATTGTCAACGGTGCAGACGCTCTTCTTCAACGGAATCTTCCTCATGCTTTCGCCGGTCGTGTTCTTTTCTGTGGGGGCAAGTATCTCGAACCTTTCCGGCGGAAATGAAATCGGGCGGATTGGCGGCAAGGTGCTCGGCTCTTTCCTTTTGACGACCGTGATTTCGATTCTGATTGGATTTGGCATTTCCGCAATCCTTTTTGGCAAAAACATGCCGCCGCTGCCTGAAAATCTCATGGCACTTCCTGAAGGAATGCAGCAGTCCGCTGATGTCTCCGTCAGTGCGCTTCTCCTCAGCGTCGTTCCAGGCAACTTTGTCCGTCCGCTTTTGGAAAACAATATGCTGCAGGTGATTTTTATCGCCGTTCTTGCGGGGCTTTCCATGCTTGCGCTCGGCGAGAAAGTTGAGGGCTTACGCTCTCTGTTTAGCGAGGCGAACGACCTGTGCCTTAAAATGATGAGCATGATTATCTTCTTTATGCCGCTCGTCGCCTTTACCTCGATGGCACTTCTCGTCCATGCAAGCGATGCCGCAACGCTTCTTGTCGTGCTGAAATATCTGCTTGCGCTTGTCATAGGAAGCGCCGCCCTTTTTGTGGTGTACATGCTGATTATCCTTGTGGTCGGGCATATCTCTCCGCTTCCGTATTTCAAAAAAGCGGCGGTGTATTTTTTGACTCCGTTTATGATTCCCAGCTCCAGCGCGTGCATTCCCCTTACCATTGATTTCTGCAAGAAAAAGCTCGGCGTGTCGGACAAAATCTCTTCGTTTGCAATTCCGCTTGGGGCAACCGTCAACATGAACGGATTCGGCATGAGCATAATTCTTGCGACGGTGCTGCTCGCGCGTATGTACGGCGTTGAGCTTGACCTTGCCGACTGCATAAAAATCGGCGTGATGATGCTTTTGCTTGCGGTGGGCGCCCCTGGAGTGCCGAACAGCGGGCTTGTTGTTGTGGCAACGCTTCTTTCTGCCGTGCATGTTCCCATCGCCACTCTCGGATTTCTGCTTGGCGTATGGAACATCATTGACCGAATCCAGACTTCATGCAATGTGAACGGCGATATTGCCACAAGTGTCATCGTCGCAAAGAGCGAGGGCGAACTTGACGAAAAAGTATATGCGTCGTAATTCTTGAAAAAACGGAGCGGTGATATGCTGAACAAATTTTGCAAGAGTCCGCTGTATGATGTTTCCCGCAGGCTTTCGCGCGTCGCCGGAGGTTTGGAAAAAGCGAATTTGGTCATTAAAAACGCCCGGCTGGTGAACGTCTGCACGGCCGAAATACAGGAGCATATCGATGTTGCAATAGCCTGCGGCCGGATTGCGCTCGTCGGGGAGGCCGCCCATTGCATCGGCGCTGAGACAATTGTTATCGATGCCGGAGGACAGTTTATTGCCCCCGGATTCATGGACGGACACATGCACATTGAGTCTTCCCTTGTCACACCAAGCGAATTTGCCCGCGCGGTCATTCCGCACGGAACGGTTGCGGTATGCGCCGACCCGCATGAGATTTGCAATGTCTGCGGCCTTGACGGGGTAAAAGCCATGATTTCTGATGCAAAAAGCACGCCGCTCAAGGTTATGATGAGCGCACCGTCCTGTGTGCCGGCCGTGCCCGGTTTTGAAGATACGGGAGCCTCAATTGACGCGGACGGCATAAAGGAAATGCTGTCATGGGACGGCGTAATGGGGCTGGGCGAGATGATGAACTTTCCCGGTGTGATAAACGGCGACGAGCGCGTCCATGCGGAGCTTTCGGAAACGCTGAAGGCCGACCAGATAATTACGGGGCATTATCCTCCTCAGGAAACGGGAAAGGGACTCAACGCCTATATTGCCTCGGGCGCGCGGTGCTGCCATGAATCGACGCGGGCGGAGGATGTCCTGGAGAAAATGCGGCGCGGTATGTATGCGCAGATACGGTACGGAAGCGCGTGGCGTGACATGCCGCACATTATAGGCGCGGTGCTGGAAAACCACATTGATGACCGCTTCGCATGCCTTGTGACCGATGACACGCATCCAGAAACGCTTGTCGAAGAAGGACATATCGACAATATCCTTCGGCTTGCAATCGGGCAGGGGCTAAACCCGGTAAAAGCCATTCAGTACGTGACAATCAATACCGCTTCCTGCCTCCGCATGGAGCATGAGATGGGAAGCATAACTCCGGGAAAATGCGCGGACATAGTTTTCTTTGACGACCTTATGGATATTCATGTGACGCGCACAATCATTGACGGAGAAATAGTTTTTGAGGACGGAGCGGTCGCATATAAAGAAGCAAAGCGTCCGTTCCCGAAGCATACCTATCACACCATGCATGTGGGAGGGCAGATAACGAAGGATTCCTTTGCTGTCCGTGTGCCGAAAGACTGTGCCTCGCAGGATTCCGTGCGGACACGGGTAATCGAGATTGTTCCCGAGCGCACGCTGACGACGGAACGTTTTGTCAGTCTTCCTGTCGCCGGCGGCATGGTGTCTTCCGCCCCTGCAGAGGATGTAATCAAAATGGCGGTGCTTGAGCGTCATCATAAAACAGGCACGAAAGGAATCGGCTTTGTAAAGGGCTTCGGACTTAAGCGCGGCGCAATGGCACAGACTTTCGCCCATGACGCGCACAATCTTCTGGTTGCGGGCACCGATGACGAGGACATGGCCTTGGCAGCCCGCACGCTTATCGAATGTGGCGGCGGCATGTGCGCGGTTTTGGACGGAGCGGTGCTGGCAATCGTTCCGCTACCGATAGCCGGGCTTATGAGCGACAAATCGGTGGAAGAGGTTGCGGAGCAAATCAGGCAGCTTGACGCGGCATGGAAAACGCTTGGCTGCACGATTCCATCTCCGTTCATGACGATGGCGTTAGTGCCGCTTGCGTGCATCCCTCAAATCAGGCTTACAAACCGCGGGCTGGTGGATTGCAGGACGTTCCGCTTCCTTGATTTGTTTGAGAATAAATGACCGAAGAAAGAGAACGGGGGGCGATGAAGCAAACGAAGCAAATGATGCTAAGTTTTAAAAAAAAGGAGATAAATTCTAACATGGATATCAACATTCTTTTGATTTTGCAGGAATTCAGAAACGGAGCCGGCTCTTGTCTGGTAAGTTTTATGACAAAGATGAGCTTCATCGGGGAAATGAATACGGTGCTGATTATCATGGCGCTTATCTACTGGTGCATCAGCAAGGAATTCGGCGCGTATCTTCTTATGGGCTGGAGCGGAAGCAGAGTCGTTAACGGGCTTTTGAAGGTGACTGCCTGCGTTTACCGTCCGTGGATTAGGGACGCGCGCATCGTGCCTGACAGCAAAGCCCTGGCAGAGGCAACGGGATATTCTTTCCCAAGCGGGCATAGTATGAATGGAGCAGCCTTGTATGGAGGAGGAGCAATCCGCAAGGAGCTTGGAAAGACGCTTCGCATTACGCTGGGCATTATCGTTGTGCTTATTGCCTTCAGCCGTAACTTTCTGGGCGTGCATACTCCGCAGGATATTCTTGTTGGCATGTTTTCCGGGCTTCTCGTGATGTGGCTGACATTCAAATTGCTCGAATGGGTAAAAGCACATCCTGAAAAAGACATATTGGTGATGTGTGCCGGTATCGGAGCCGCAGTTAGCGTGGCGGTGTTTGCGGCCGTCAAATCCTATCCCGTAGATTATGATGAAGCGGGAAAGATTTTGGTGGATGGCGCAAAAATGGCAAATGATACTTACAAAGGTGTCGGCTGGTGCATGGGCTTTTTGTTGGGCTGGGTTCTGGAAAAACGCTATATCGGCTTTTCAACGGATGTTCCTATGCTGACAAGGATTACCAGACTGGCAACCGGGCTTATCAGCTATTACGCCGTGCACCTGATACTTGCGCCACTGGTCAAAAGCGGGATTTCTGGAGCCGCCGGAACGATAGTATCATGCTTTATCGAGATGTTCTATGCGGTCTTTGTATTTCCGCTTTGTATAAAACATTTTGAGCATCCGACGAGCATAACAAGCGACTAGTCGGAAATAACGCTGCCGTTCGTACGGGTGGCGTAGCAGGAGAGTAAAAAATGACAAGGGATTTACAGGATAATTTGTTGACCGCAAACACGGTAAAAAAAGCCATACCGTCATGCATGGTGTACGCTTTTGTTCAGTCCATGACCTTTATGGTGGACACTTTTGTGGGCGGTCACTTTTTGGGAACGAATGCCGTTGCCGCTATTGCCCTCGGCATGCCAATTATCGGATTGATGCTTTCTTTTACTGGAATAATTTTGCACGGTGCATTCCTCAAAATGCTGAACGCCATGGGACGTAACGATATGGAAGGCTATCACCGTATTTTTTCACTGGCATTGTTTTTTACCATCATCGTTGACTGTGGTTTCTTGTACTTGTGTTTGTTCCAGACTGATGGTGTGCTTCAGATTGCAGGCGCAGGAAAGGTCACTGCGGAAGCGGTATCCATGGGAAAACTGTATATACAAACAGCCTGTCTTGAAATTCTGTTCTTTGCGCTAGGGTCTCTTTTTCAACTTGTCATTGCTTCCTATGGGTATCAGACAGACCGCATGATTTGCAGTGTAATCTGCGTAATTGTAAATATCGTATCCTCACTTGTCTTTATATGGGTGCTTCCAGACGACATCAAAATTGCAGGTCTTGGAATCGGCTCTGCCCTAGGCACCTTCGCCCAAATGATTGCTTCGTGTACGATAATCTATCGAAGAAAAATCCGCTTGAAATTTAGGTTTTACCGCCCGAATCGAAAAAATCTTGTGGATTCTCTCGATATGCTACGCCGTGGGTTCCCTTCTACAGTCGATAATATGCTTGATTCAATAAGCGGTTCGGTGGTAAACCATCTCATTCTTGCGTTCTTTGCTGAAGGTACGGCGGTTCTCGCTCTGGTTGCAATCATCAAAACCATAAGCACTCTTGTCCGTACGGTCGGGCGCGCCGTATTCTATGCAAGCGAACCGCTCATCGGGATTTTAAGCGGTGGAAGAGACTTTAGCGGTATCAAGAAAACATTTCGGACAGCCCTCAAATTCGGGCTTCTCTATGCGGCTTGTCTTACCCTCGTCTTTATTGTGCTGAAAACTCCGTTGCTCTCGTTCTACAATGTGGCGGGCAACCCTGATGCTCATATCGGTTTGACGCTGATTGCCTTCAGCGGCATGGTGATGGTATTTTCTTTCGCATTCAATGCGGTCTACGAGTCTACGGGCCACTTGCTTTTGTCCCTTGCGGTTGCAGTCATTCCTGACAGCGTTTTATACCCGGCTCTGATTCCTTTAGCGGCAAAAACGCTGGGAACGACAGGAATTTGGCTTGCCATGGGATTCAATTTCATTCCTTTCTTTGTAGTATTCTATCTGCTCTTTGCCCTGTTTAATAGGAAACTCTGCGTACCGCTGTCCGCTCTTTTGGCACAAAAAGACATTGCCGAACGAACGACAGAATTGGATGTGACCATTTCCACAGAGGCAAAAAATGTGACCTTCATTTCCGAACAGATGCAACGATTTCTTTCAGACAATGGAGTTTCAAGCAAAATTGCATACAAGACCGCTCTTTGTACAGAAGAAATTGCGGCGGATTATCTTGCACACAGAAAAGAAACTTCTGATTCTTCTAAAGCAACTTTCATGGATATAAAAGTGTTCCGTGATGAAGAAAGCATAGAGATTATCTTGAGAAATTACGATGAGCCATATAATCCTCTTGTGTTTGAAACCAAGAAGGATGATTTTTCAAAAATTGGCATAACGATGGTACAGAAAATCTGTAGGGATATTACACACAGTTATGCCTATCATCTGAATATAGTAACAATAATTATGGATGTGCTGGAATCCGTGTGACAATAGAAGGAGGTAAATTCTAGCATGGGTCTTAACCAACATAAGCAGGAGAAATCTTAATGAAAAAAGCGAACAAATTATTTTTGTGCATGGTTCTTTCGGTTCTCGCTTTTGCGGGCTGTGCGACAAGCAAAAACGCCGTCACTCGTCCGATTAAAGCCGGGCGGGAAGGATTTGCCATCTGGCCTATTGGCGACGAATTGTTTTTCAGAATGAAAGCGGGAAAGACTTTCAAGGAAAACTGCATAGTACCCAGGGAAGATTTACGCTACATTCAGGCACTTCACAAGGACAAGGACGGCAACGTGCATTTTGGCGAGATGGTGGTGCATCGTCTCATTGCGGATGACGTGCTTGAAATCTTTGAAAAACTCTATGACGCTGGCTATCCGATTGAGCGCATGGTGCTCCCCGACAATTATATGGCGGACGACGAGATTATGATGCGCGACAACAACTCCTCCAGCTTCAATTTCCGCTTCATCTCGCACACGACGACGGTGTCAAAGCACGGGCTTGGCATGGCGGTGGACATCAACACGCTCTACAATCCCTATCACAAAGTGGTGACGAAAGAGGACGGAAGTCAAACCGAAGTAATCGAACCTGCGACAGGAAAGCCCTATCTTGACCGCACAAAATCATTTGACTACAAAATCGAAAAGGGCGACCTCTGCTACATGCTCTTTACCGAAAAAGGCTTTGAGTGGGGTGGCGACTGGACTGACCGGAAAGACTACCAGCATTTTGAACTTCCCACGAGCATAACAAACGAATGGTCTGAAAAATACCAGAAGAAATAAGGAGAGTTATTTATGAACAAAAAACTTACGGAAAATGCAGTCATAATTTCGCTTGAAGGGCGTATTGACACCACGAATGCACCTCAGATTGAGGCGGAGATTACTGCCATTATCGCAGAAAATCCTGCCCTTACGCCCGAATTTGATGCTGACACGCTTGCCTACATTTCAAGCGCGGGCTTGCGCGTGCTGATGAAAGCGGCGAAAATGACTGGCAAAAAACTTGCCGTGCGCAATGTCTCACCAGCAGTCTACGATATTTTTGAGACGACTGGCTTTACGACGATTCTTGACGTGCAGAAAAAATTGCGTGAAATTTCTGTGGAGGGCTGTGAACTTTTAGGGCAAGGCGGAAACGGAAGCGTGTACCGCATTGATGATGACAAAATCGTCAAAGTGTACAATCCTTCTCGGACGCGCGAGGCAATTGACCGCGAGCGAGAATTTGCCCGCACGGCGTTTATGAACGGCGTTCCCTCTGTAATCGCCTACGATTTGGTGAAGTGCGGTCCTTCGTACGGCATCGTCTTTGAGATGATAAAATCAAAGACGCTCGGAGCGACTATTAAAGAGAATCCCGAAAAAATCGAAGAATATGTCGATAAATATGTTGCGCTTGCAAAACAACTTCATGCAACCCATGTCACATCAGGCGCGCTCGTAAACATAAAGACCGTACTGCATACCCGAGTACAAAGGCTTGAGCCGTGGACTAGCCCCGAAGAGAGAGCGCTCCTTGACAGCCTGATTGACTGCTTCCCCGATTGCGACACGATTATCCACAACGACTTGCATCCGGGAAACATCATGATTCAGGACGGAGAGCTTCTTTTGATTGACATGCCTGAAGTAACGACCGGTCCTGCACTCTACGACCTCACGGGCATCTACCGTGACATGATTGTTGCACCGAACAATGCATCCGCGAGCGTTGTTGAGCAGAGCGTAGGGCTCCCAAAAGAAACGATTCTGCGCGTAGGAAATATGTTCTTTGAAAAATACACTGGTATGACACCCGATGCCCTTGAAGCATACTACAAGCAGCTTGGTTTGTTGTATGCACTCAATGTGGTTCTCTATATGGGCACGGACTCGGACAGGATGGAAAAATTTGCTCCGCAGATTATGGAAAACCTGCTCCGTCCTGTCGTCATTCCGAACGAGCAGGCTCTCAAGTCGATTCTTTCGGCGGCAAAATAGATAGAAGGAGGCATGCGGCGGTTGCCGTGGCTTTAATTAAGGAGGAAACTTTATGAAAAACAATTTTTCAAAAACAGCTTTTTTTTTGCTGGGGGTGATTGCATTGTCACTGGGAAATGGTTGCACAAAAGAGGAAAAGGCTATGACAGAAATTTCAGAGAAAACCCAGACGCTCGGCATGGAAACTCTCGGAAACGCCCGCGAACTGGGTGGTTACAAGACAACTGACGGTCACACGGTAAAACGAGGCGTTCTTCTGCGAACGGCAAAGCCTTGCCTTGCAAGCGAGACGGACAGGCAGAAACTTGTTGATACCTACCATCTTGCCGTCATCACGGATTTCCGCATGAGCTATGAGCGGGAAGCAGAGCCAAACCCTGCGCTTTCTGGCGTAGAAGATGTGTGGTGTCCGATTATCGATGAAAACCTTATCCGTGCGAATGTGTCGGGCGAAAAGGCCGCCGCCGCAACAAATACTTTTGAACGCCTCAAAATCGCCATAGACTCAGGCATTGTTTCTGACCAAATGTACGTGCAGTTTTTGCAGGGCGAGCAGGGAAAGAAAGGATACGCCGAGTTTTTCAAGCAACTGCTTTCTTTGCCGGAAGGAAAGTCGCTCCTTTTCCATTGTACGCAGGGAAAAGACCGCACGGGAACGGGTGCAATGCTCATTCTTTCTGCGCTTGGCGTGGACGAAGAGACGATTATGCAGGATTATCTTCTGACAAATGTGTTCAATGCACCGCTCATTGAAAAAGAGAAGCAGATGCTCTCCCAATACAATCTGAGCGAAGAGGAGATGAACACCTATCTTTCGGTCATGGATCAGGTGAATCCCGCATATATGCAGAACGCACTTTCGTATCTCAAGGAAACTTACGGCTCTGTTGCGGGCTACATCACCAAGGAACTTGGCGTAACGCAGGATGACATCAAAACGCTCAAAGCAAAATTTTTGGAATAAGGGCATACAAAAAGGAATAAAAGCATGAACACCACAATTGAAAAGGAAACGCTCGTCATTTCATTGGAAGACAGAATTGACACCACAAACGCCCCGCAGATTGAAGCGGAAATCAACGAAGCGATTTCCACAAATGCAGGACTTACGCCCGCCTTTGACGCAAAGAATCTCGCCTATATTTCAAGTGCGGGCTTGCGCGTGCTGATGAAAGTATGCAAGACGGCGGGAAAGAAAATTGCCGTGCGCAATGTATCTTCTGAGGTCTACGATATTTTTGAGACGACGGGCTTTACGACAATCCTTGACGTGCAGAAAAAACTCCGTTCTCTTTCCATAGAGGGAGCGGAGCTTATCGGCGAGGGAGCGAACGGAAAAGTCTACCGCATCGGCGATGACCAGATTCTCAAGGTGTATCGTCCGAACATTCCGCTTGATGAGGTAAAGGCTGAGCGTGAGGCTTCAAAAAAAGCGTTTCTTCTGGGCGTGCCTTGCGCCATTGCCTTTGACACGGTGCAATGCGGCGAAGGCTACGGAAATGTCTTTGAGTTGATTGACGCAGACTCCCTCTCAGGCAGAATCAAAAAAAATCCCGAACTGCTCCCATCTTACGCGGAACGCTCTGCAAAGCTTTTAAAGCAGATTCACAGCATCGAAGTTCCCGCAGACACCTTGCAGCGAGCCGACACCTACCTGTACAAAAACATTGATTCGCTTGTCGATGTTTTTACCGCAGAGGAAATCGCCAAAATGCGCGGCGCGTTTGATTCGCTTCCTCAGCAGTCTTTTTTCGTGCACAACGACTACCACACAAAGAACATCATGGAATCAAACGGCGAACTAATTTTGATTGACTTGGGCGATTCTGGCTATGGAAACCCACTCATCGATTTGATTCACTGTGAGATGATTTACAACGGCTTGATGAAAGGAAAACCAGATGATGAGTTCAATCCGTATATCGGGCTTACGGCAGGGCAAATGCGCGAATTCTGGAAGATTTTTCTTCCGACCTATCTTGACACCAAGGATTCTGCCCAAATTGATCCGCTGCAGAAAAAACTTTCTCTTTACGGAAGTGTTATGCATATTCTTACCGCAATCAATCATCCGAGAATGCCACCTGAATTCAGGGGAAAGTACATTCAGAAAATGCGGGAAGAAATACTGCCTGCACTTGTGGGCGAAAATCTTTGCTGGGAGTAAGCATAAGCGCGCGGCTTTTTTTGTGAATAATGGCAAATTCGTCTCTCTTGGCGATGCAGGCACAGGACTTCCTGACGGCAGCAGAGTGTCCTGTTGGCAACGTCATCCCGTGGAAGCGGACGTCTGGAAACTGACATCTTAAAATCTTAAAATTTTCTTTGAGAAATTTGGAAACTATGTTACAATCAATACTGTATGAAACTGCTTGAAGAAGCCATTATTTACGCCACGGTCATGCATCAGGGTAAAGTCCGCAAATTCAACAACATTCCGTATATCCTGCACCCGATGGAAGTGGCGCAGATTCTTTCCACGATGACGGCAGACGAAGAAATCATCACCGCAGGCATTCTGCATGACATCGTTGAAGATACCGACGGCACATTGGAGGAAATTGAAAAGCGGTTCGGAAAGCGGGTGGCGTTCATTGTCTCATCGGAAACAGAAAAAAAAATATCCCAGCGAGGACAGAAGCGCGACATGGCAGAGGCGCAAGGAAGATTCCCTTTTGGTCTTGAAAAGCAGCACGGACATTGGCGTTAAAATGCTTTGGCTGGCAGACAAACTGGCAAACATCCGCTCGCTTGCGCAGGTCTATTCGGAGAGGGGCGAAGAGATGTGGCAGACACTTAATCAGAGCGACCCGAAAATGCAGTGCTGGTACTACAAGACAATCGCCGAAACCGTGGAACTTTCGCTCAACAAGACCGGCGCGTTCAAGGAGTTTATCAAGCACATCAATTTTATTTGGCCGGGCACTTTTGACTCAGACAAGGCCCGCTACAAGAAGTACAAGGAAGTTTCCATAGAAGGCTGCAGATTGCTCGGTTGTGGAGTAAAGGGCGAAGTTTACCGCTATGACGATGAGCTTGTCATCAAAGTCTACAATCAGAACAACACATACCGCGATGTGGAAAAGGAAATTGCCTCAAGCCGCCGCGCGTTCATTCTGGGCATTCCTACGGCAATTTCTTTTGGCATCGTGTCGGTTGGGGAGTGTTACGGTGCGATGTTCGAGCTGATGGATTCAGAGACGCTTTCGCACCTTATTTCCCGCTCGCCCGCATCCGTGGAGTCCTATGCGAAAATTATGGCGGAGCTTGCCCGAACAATCCACGGCATTGCGGTTGAAGAAAACGAATTTCCCTCGGTTTCCCAGCGGCTTTTGGGCTATGTGCATGGCGGGCTTTCGCATGAAGATGAAACGCTTTCCCAAAAGTGCGTCCGCCTGATTGAAAAACTTCCCGCCTGCAATACGCTGCTTCACGGCGACTTTCATACGAACAATGTGTTTTTGCAGAAAGGCGAGCCGCTTCTGATTGACATGGACAGGCTTTCGTGCGGACACGCAATCGCAGAAATCGCAGACCTCTGCTATTTTTATGTGACTTTGGGCGAGGATGAACCTTCCGTCATCGAAAACTTCATGGGATTTTCATATCAGACCGCAAAGCAGTTTTTTGATTTTTTCTTGCGTCACTATCTTGGAACGGACGATGAGGCGAAATTGCGCGAGGTGAGGGAAAAGGCAGAACTTCTGTGTTATGTGCGGCTCATAAACAAGGTGTACAAAAAAGGCGTGCCGGAAAAATCAGAACGGAAAAAGATTGCCAAGCATATAGAAAAAATTGCCGCGCTGTCAGAAAAATATGACAGCCTCGCGTTTTGGAGAATAGATTTCAGGAGAAAAACTTATGAAAAAATCGACTTTTTTTGGTGCATTTATTCTGTTACTCGTCATCGTTATATTCGCCAAAAACATACAAGAAATCGCAAATTTTTCGCCCCGCTTCACAAAAAAGACCTTGCCTCGTACCGAAAAATACATAGATTTGCACTTGCATCTTGACGGCGCGGTGACATTGGACATCGCAAAAAAACTTGCAGATTTGCAGAATATCCCGCTTCCGACAGAATCTGACGACGAGCTTTTAAAATTGCTCTCCGTTCCTCAGAACTGCACGAGCCTGAACGATTTTCTTGCCTGTTTTGCGCTGCCTCTTTCTCTGCTTCAGTCCCCACAGGCATTGAGCGAATGTGTTTACCTTGTCGCAGAAAAAATAAAATCTCAAGGCGTTGTCTATGCGGAAATTCGTTTTGCCCCGCAACTTCACACTCAGAAGGGTATGTCTCAGGAAGATGCAATCAAGGCTGCTCTTTCCGGTTTAAAAAAAACTGACCTAAAAGCAAACCTTATCCTTTGCCTTATGCGGGGGAATGGAAATCAGGCGGAAAATGAAGAAACTGTTGCTCTTGCAAAAAAATATCTGGTTGAAGACGGTGGAGTTGTCGCGCTTGACCTTGCGGGGGCAGAAGCCCTGTTTCCGACAGCCGACTACGCGGGGCTTTTCAAAAAGGCAAAAGACATGAACATTCCGTTTACCATTCATGCAGGAGAAGCGGACGGGGCGCAAAGCGTTCGTCTTGCGGTAGAATTCGGGGCAAGGCGGATTGGACACGGAGTCCGCTCTTTTGAATCTTCTGAAGTGATTGAACTCTTAAAAAAAGAAGGCGTAACTCTTGAAATGTGCCCGACGAGCAACTCCCAGACTCATGCCGTAGCCGATATGACTGAATATCCGTTTATGGACTACCTTTCGCAAAAAATCAAGGCCACGCTTAACACCGATGATCCTGCCATTGAAGGCACAAGCATTTCAGATGAATTCCGTTACATGGAACGCAAATTCAACTTGACGGAAGAGCAGAAAAAGGAATTGATTAAGAATTCCATTGATGCGGCGTTTACCAGCGAAAACGTAAAAAAATGGCTAAGAAAAGAGTTTTCAATCAAAGAATCATAAGAAGAAAACAAGGCAAACTTTCAACCACAGAAAAAATAAAAAATTTGCCTTTCTGGAAAAAATTGAGTATATTAAAAGAAAAGATGCAATGCATATAAACTAAGGAAATGCAGTTAGTATGGAAGAAAAAATCAGAAGCACAACGGTTATTGCGGTAAAGCGTGATGGAAAAGTTGCCATGGCGGGCGATGGTCAGGTGACGGCAGGAAACACGGTCGTAAAAGGAAACGCGCATAAAGTCAGAAAAATTTACAATGGCAAAGTGCTTACGGGCTTTGCGGGCTCTGTGGCAGATGCGTTCACGCTGTTCGATAAATTTGAAGAGAAACTCAAAGAATATAACGGCGACATTATGCGTTCTGCGGTGGAACTTGCGAAACTGTGGAGAACTGAGCGGGCGTATCAAAAATTAGAGGCAATGCTCCTTGTGGCGAACAGCGAGCGCATTCTCTTGATTAGCGGTGACGGAAATGTCATTGAGCCGGAGAACGATGTGTGTGCGATTGGTTCTGGCGGAAACTATGCTTATGCCGCCGCGCTCGCATATCTTGAGGCAAGTGATTTGTCTGCAAGAGACATTGCGGAAAAAAGTCTGAAAATCGCAGGTGACATCTGTATTTATACAAACCACACTTTGACTATCGAGGAAATATAATGGCATTATCTGGACTGACACCAAAACAAATTGTTGAGAAATTGGACGCATACATCATCGGGCAGGAAAAGGCGAAGAAAGCCGTGGCGATTGCCCTGCGTAACCGTGAGCGGCGCATTCATCTTGCAGAGGACATTCGTGACGAGGTTGCGCCAAAAAACATCCTGATGATTGGACCGACGGGCGTGGGAAAAACGGAGATTGCGCGCAGACTTGCAAAATTGGTGAATGCTCCGTTCCTTAAAATCGAGGCGACCAAGTATACCGAGGTGGGCTATGTGGGGCGCGACGTAGAAAGCATGATTCGCGACTTGATGGCAGTGGGTTACACCAACGTCAAGGCGGAGATGGAAGAATCGTTGCGCGAGGCGTGTAAGCCAAAGGTGGAAGAAAAACTGCTTGATTTGCTCCTTCCGGGAACAGGCGAAAAAGATAAGAAAAAAGAAAAAAAAGCGGAAACACCATTTGCAAATCCTGTAACGCCTACGCTCCTAGAGCCGACTGAAGCGCAAAATGAGCCGCTTAATCCGACGCGCGAAAAATTCCGCCAGATGCTCAGAGACGGCAAATTGGAAGACCGCGAAGTGGAAGTGACCGTGGAACGCGTTGCCCGTATGCCCAGCATGGGAATTATTGCGAGCGGCAACATGGAAGATTTGCAGACCGGCATGGAAGACTTGACGCAGATGCTCACGGGCGGACGTTTTAAGAAAAAGCAAGTTTCAATCCGTGAGGCGCGCAAAATTATCACCGAAGAGACGCTGGACTCCATGATTGACCAGGAAAAGGTTGCCGAGGAGGCGAAAAACCGCGTGGAGCAGAGCGGTATTATCTTTATTGACGAGATTGACAAGATTGCCACCAAGGGCGGAAATTCCAGCGGGCAGGACGTAAGCCGCGAGGGAGTGCAGCGCGATATTCTTCCGATTGTGGAAGGCTCAAAGGTGAACACGCGTTATGGCGTTGTCGATACCACGCACATTCTTTTTGTGGCGGCAGGCGCATTCAGTGTGTCCGCTCCGAGCGATTTGATTCCTGAGTTGCAGGGGCGTTTTCCTCTGCGCGTGGAACTGGAATCACTGAGCAAAGCGGATTTTAAGCGCATCCTTACCGAGCCGAAAAACGCGCTCACCAAGCAGTACTCCGCGCTTTTGCAGACTGAGGGCGTTACGCTTGACTTTACCGATGACGCGATTGACAAGATGGCAGCCATCGCCGAGGACGTGAACTCACGGAGCGAAAACATTGGTGCGCGCAGACTTCACACGATTATGGAAAAGGTGACCGAAGAAATCAGTTTTGACGCGGACGAACATGCGGGCGAAACCGTCAAAGTAGACAGCGCGTTTGTAGAGGAAAAACTAAAGGACATTACCACCGACCAGGATTTGAGCAGGTATATTCTGTAGTCAAAAGCGGCGTTATTTCCTTGTGAACATGAGTCCGAAACTTCCCGGACCGCAGTTTGATGAAATAGTTGGCGAGGCTTTTTGCACATAGATTTTCTCAAAAGGAACGATATTTTGTACCATCGTTTTGATTTTCTCCAGTTGTTCCAAGGGGAATCCCGCAATCGTGATGATTGCCACGCTGGGGTCAATCGTTGTGCGGTCGTGAAGAATTGACTTGATGTAGCGTTCTATCGCTAAGTCATACGTTCCTATTTTAATTCCGCACGCTTTCATGGCTCCTTTTTTCAGTTTGATGACAGGATGCAGCATGAGTGTCCTGCAAAAAGTGTCCATAGGACGTGAAATGCGTCCTGCGCGGGCAAGATATTTTGTCGTTTTCATAACAAAACTGGTAGAAATTTTTTCCTTGATTTTGTCCAGGTCGTGGATAATTGCGTCAATTCCCATATTGCTGACGGAAAGTTTCTTTGCCGCCATAACGAACAGCCCCATTCCCGTGGTTAAATGCCCTGAGTCAACGACAACAACATTGTCAAAGGATTCTGCCGCTTTCATCGCGTGTTCGTATCCCTTGCTGGATTTTGCGGTCATCGTAATGTGTATGATGTATTGAGCGTGAAGCAATTGTTCCGCAAAGAAATCCTCATAGTCTTTGATTGCCGGTGGCTCTGAATATGCGTTCTTTCCTTTTTTCTGCATATAGGCAAGAATTCCGTCTGTTTCCGTCTCCATACCGTCCAAAAATACACCTTCTTCGGTGTGAACCCGATATGCCAGCGTAGGAATATGATATTGCTCCTGATATTCATCTGGCAAATCGCATACGCTGTCTGCCGTAATCAGAATAGGAATCTTTGTGTTGTGCAACTGGGAAAGTTGTGCGACTCCATCATCTTCGCTTCGTTCCTCTGAAATGGAAATCAAATCTCTTGGCAGCATTTTGAGCAGGGCTGCTTCCAGAAGAAGTCCGCTGATTGGTTTTGCAAGATAACCGTCAAACCCCTCGTTGCGGTACAGAACCTGTTTTTCGCTTCCTGCATTTGCAGTAAGTGCGATTACGGGAGTCTGTTTGTTTAAGCCTCCGGCTTGCGCACGGATTGCATGGAGACATTCGATACCGTCCATCTCTGGCATAAGATGATCCATCAGAATGGCATCGTAATGAGTGGCGAGCGTTTTTTCCAGTGCCTCTTTGCCGTTCAGGGCGGTATCCGTGCGGATTTGCGTATCGCGCAGCAGTTTTTCCGCTACCATTATATTCGTTTCGTTGTCGTCAACAATCAGCACAATCGCATCAGGGGCCTCAAAAATGTGCTTGTATTGCTCGTGCTTGTTCATAATGTGCCGCGCCTCAAGATTCAGTTCGCCCACGGTTCCGCTGCTCATAACGTCTTGTTCCAGCGTGATGACAAACGTAGACCCTTTTGTGTAGATTGAGTTGACCGAAATTTCTCCGCCCATAAGCGTGACCAGTTGCTTTACGATAGAAAGTCCCAGTCCTGTTCCCTCAATGTAGCGGTTCTTGCTTTGGTCAACCCGTTTGAATGCATCGAACAGGTATGGAATGCTTTCTTTTTTGATGCCGATTCCTGTGTCTGCGATGGAGTAGGTAACTTGAACGCGGTTTGTGCCGATTTTCTTGCAATGGATAGAGAACGTGACCGAACCTTCCAGCGTGTATTTGACGGCATTGTTCAGCACGTTTATCAGCACCTGTTTGATTCTCACTTCATCACCGTACAGCATACTGGGAAGTTCAGGGTCAATTTCAATATGGAACGCGATGTTTTTTTCCTTTGCCCGAATCCAAATCATGTTGACAATTTCGGAGAGCATAACGCCTGTCTCGTAGGATACGGGAATAATGTCCATCTTGCCACTTTCAATTTTTGACATATCAAGCACATCATTTATCAGCGTGAGCAGCATACGGCTTGCCGCCTGAATATTCCGCGCATCTTCTGCAACTTCGTCCGATGTGTCTTCCCGCAGAATCATTTCGTTCAGTCCGATAATCGTATTGATAGGTGTGCGGATTTCGTGGCTGATGCTGGAGAAGAAACGGTTTTGCGCCATATTCAATGCCTCAATCTTGAGTTTCTGTTCTGAAGTCACTTTGTTTTCTGCGCGATACATACGGCTCAGAATCGTAATCAGCACGGAACAGGCGAACGTAATCAGCACGACGGAAACCAGCGATGTTTTGTAGACGTAGAGCGTGCTTGGCGTTTTGATAAGATTTGGGCAGTGGAATCCGATATAGTATGCGCCTAAAATGACAAATTCCTCAATAACGACAAGCACTAATTTTGCCTTTCCGCGAACCGTAAAACTAATGTAGACTACTGCAAAAAGAAGCCACATCGGGGTCGAGCCAAACATTCCTCCGCTGGTGATGAATGCCGCAGGAGACATCACTATGATAAGGATAAGAGAAATGGCAATCGCTCCCAACTGAATTTTTTTGAATTTAATGGAGAGAATGATGATGCCCAGTAAGACCAAATTGATTCCTGCAAAAATGAGCGAGCGTCCTATATCTGCTCCCGCATGCAGCGTAAAAATGCAGGTGATGATAAGGGCAAGCAGTCCGTTGAGGGAAGCAATCTTAAAAATGCGCTCCTGTAGGTCGGTGGTATTGTCATGGATGATTGCATGAATCCATTTTCTGATTCTCATTTTGATTCCCCCTCAGTCTCTTCAAGCAGTGCCGAAACAATGTCTGCCGCCGGCTGGTAGTCGAAATTCTGGATATGCTCAGGTACGAGCGAAAGCCACTCCGCGCCAGATTTTCCCCGATGGTTTATTTCCATTAGTTCGCGGACAAGCGTTTCTGATTTGTTGCTTTCAAAAGCATCCAGCGCATTTTTTAGTTCAGCCAGTTTTTGCCGCCAAAGAGAATCATCTTCGGACAAAGACGGAGTGGCGCTCGCATGAGCGGGCGAATCAGTTTTTGTTTCTGGCGAATTGATTTTGTTTTCGTCTTCGGCTTCTGTGCGGAACAGGGAAAGCGTGTTTTTGGTGAACGAATCATACTGCTCCAGAAGCGCGGCGGTATGTTCCTGCACGTATGCGATGTCCGCTTTTTTTACGGCCTTTTCCAAAGATTCCGCCTGCTTTGAGATTTCATCCATGCCCACAGTTTTTGCCGCGCTTTTGAGGGCGTGTACTTTGATTTTGTACGTCTCCCAGTTTTTGTCCTCATACAGCGATTTGATTTCCTCGCCTTTTGTTTGCGCGTCGGAGGCAAATTTTTTGAGCAGGTCAACATAGAATTTGATGTCATCGCGGCAATAAGCCAGCCCGCTTTTGACATTGATGCCGATTTTCCTTAGCGCATCTAAAAGGACGTGGGGAATTTCCGAAGAAATATTTTTTTGCAAGGATGAATCCGTTTCCGTGGCGGACGTATTTTCTTCTGTGTAGCGGTCTTTTTTTACGGCTTCCTTGGCGATGAATTGAATTGCGGATGAGGGGAGGATTTTGCGAAGAACCCGTTCAAAGGCGGTGGTTTCAATCGGCTTTGCGATAAATTCATCGAAACCTTCCTGCAAAAACATTTCCCGTGCCCCAGAGACTGCGTTTGCCGTAAGCGCGATAATCACCATATTCTCATCGCTGTAGCGCACCAGATTTTTCAGGCGGTGCATGGTCTCCACACCATCCATTTCGGGCATCATGTGGTCAAGGAAGATGATGTCAAAGGAATTATCCTCACACAGACTGATTGCCGCCATGCCGCTCAATGCCGTTGTCACTTCCATCTGGTAGTCGCGCAAAATTCCGCTGGCAACAAGAAGATTCATTTCGTCATCATCGACTACAAGCGCACGGATATTCGGGCAAACCATCCGCTTTTCGGCGAAAAACACGTCTTTCATATAGACTTTTGTGCCGTTTTCGATGATGTTCGTGAGCGGAAATCCATTGAACGGCTTGTTTGTTACGATGATGCGGCTGTGTTCGGCTTTTGGGGTAAAATCATTGCTTGCGATGACAATGACGCAGATGGACTCGGCGAGTTTCTCAAAATACTCGGGAGCCTCCTCGTATTCGTCCCGGCCGATAAAAACATGAGAGAGCGAATATGCGTTCTGAATTTTCTGAAGTTCTCCCAGTGTCGTTGTTTTGTGCAAATCTACCCCCAAGCCCTGCCGCAAATGCTCAATCGTAAGATTGTAGAATTCGCGGACGACTGGAACGGCATATTTTTTCGGCTGTGTATAGGCGGCAATACAGGTCCGCTCATTTTTTTCAAGAAGCATGCAGGGGGTCGCGTCTGCCACTTCCTGAGGAATACTGATATGTACGCTCGTTCCTTTGTCCTTTACGCCCGTGATGTACATAAATCCGCCCATTTCCTGAACCATGCCGTAGACAATCGAAAGCCCGAGCCCCATGCCGCCTGTTCGTCTGCTCCGTCCTGCGTCTACCTGATAGAACCGCTCGTACAGTTTGTTCACTTTTGCGCTCTCAATACCGATTCCCGTGTCCTGAACCACAATACACAGGTTTACGCCGTAATCCTTTTTGAGCGTAAAAATCTGAAGATAGATGCCGCCTTGCTTTGTGAATTTGAAAGAATTGTCCGCAAGATGACGGATGATTTTCTTGATTTTTCCTTCATCTCCTATCATCATCGAAGGTATCTGCGGAGAAATATCGATTACAAATTCAAGGTTCGGCTGGTTTTCCGTAAAACGCATTTCGGTAATCAGGTCATTTATGGTGGAAGAAATCATATACGGCTCGTTGCTGATTTTGATTCTTCCCGTGTCAAGTTCTGTGTAGTCAAGGATATCGCTGATTTGTGCGAAAAGACGCTGACCAGCCTGCTGAATGGCAAGCAAATCTTTTCTTCGCTCTGGGTTTCCTTCGTTTCTGAGCATAACCTCGCTCATTCCGGTGACGGCGTTAATCGGTGTTCTTAATTCGTGCGACACATTGGTAAGAAAATCCTCTGCGCGGCGCGTTGTGTTTTTTAATTCTTCAATGACATCCGCATAACTGTTTTTTTCCTGTCTGCGCCGTTTGACCAAATACTGCGTGAGCAAAAAACCGACCAGTCCCGCCACGATGTCAAGCCCAATCCGCGAATAATCCAAATCCGTGGAATCTGCGCGGAACGTATGAATGATGGCGATGTGGTACACCAGTTCCAGCACGTAAGTGAGCAATGCCATGAACAGCGCGCGAGTCTCATCAATCGTGGCGAACAGCAGCAGAATCAGAATCAGCAGAATCGGTAAATCAAAAAAACTGGTGGGATGCACTCCGTAGAAAAAGAATTCTATCAGTATCAGCACAATATAATAGTAGGTTCGGATTCGTTCGGTCATTCCCTGTGTAATGTGCAGCGTCCATACGGAAATAAGCGCGATTGCCAGAAGCGGTATCATCCAGAGTTCCCAGTGGAGCAGAATCGTTACCCCAATCAGCGCGACAGTAAGTATGGTATAGGCAGTCACAACCACCAGCTGAGATTCAAGCCAGATTTCTTTTTCCCGCGTATCTTTGTTCATAGCGACTCCTTTTGTCGGTGGACGAGCATGACGCGCTTATTCATGCAGGTCGTAGTTTCTGTCATCGTCAATGATGGCAAGCATGATGTCCGCAAAGCGCGGGTCAAACTGTAAGCCTTTGTCTTTTTCAATTTTTTCGCGCACGGCTTTCTGGGTGAGCATATCACGGTAACTTCGGTGGCTGGTGATGGCATCGTAACAGTCCGCCACGGCAATAATCCGCGCCTCTTCGGGAATGTTTTCGCCCGCAAGCCCGTCGGGATAGCCTTTGCCGTCATACCGCTCATGATGCCAGTGCGCTCCCACCGCGATATTGGGAATTTCGGTGATGTTTTTTAGAATGTTCGCGCCGATTTCGGGATGCTTTTTGATTTCGGCATATTCTTCGGAACTGAGTTTGCCTGGTTTTTTGATGATTGAATCGGGGATAAGAAGTTTCCCGATGTCGTGGAAAAGAGCCATTATGTGCATCTGCGTGAGACGCTCTTTGCTGTAGCCTGCGCGGCGGGCAATTTCCTGCGCATATTTTGCCACGCGTTCCGAGTGACCTTTTGTGTAGGGGTCTTTTATGTCAATTGCGCCCGAAAGCGTCTGCACAATCTGCATCGCCATGCGGCTGACGCGTTCTTTCTGCTCAATGATTTCCGCCGTCTTTTTTTCGACTTCTGCCGTCAGATTCTTTTGTAGCCGCGTCAGTTCAATCGTATGCTTTGCGCGAAGAATCAGCACGTCGGGAATGAATGGCTTTTTGATGAAGTCCATCGCCCCAGCCCGCAATGCTTTTGTCTCTGTATCTTGGTCTTCATCGGCGGTCAAGAGAATGATGGGAATCTCGCGGGTCGATTCTTCTGCCTTGATGCGCCTGATTGTCTCAAAGCCGTCGATGCCCGTCATGTGAACGTCCATCAGAATCAGGTCAGGCTTGTTCCCCTCCAGAAAAGCCAGAGCCTGCTCTCCCGATTTTGCCGCGCTGACCCGCATTCCTTCCGACACAAGAATCTGGTTCGCCTGCCGTAAATTCGTCACTTCGTCATCGACAACTAAAACCCATTCGTCCATACTCGCCCGCTTAATTTTTGCAGATACACTATTGTACCACAGGTTCTGGGATTTTCATAGGAAAATATTTTAGAGGGAAAGAGTGTTTTTTTTTGAAAAAATTAAGATTATTTTAAGGGGGGGGGGGTATAATTGAATGTTACATTTTAATATACGAGGTGTGTATGCGTATCAAAATGAATGAAAAGAGATGTGTATTGGTTTTTGCGCTCGGACTGTTTTTTATAAGCGGTGCCGTTTCGCAGAGTTTAAAAACGAATGATACTGGTGACAAAGAAACCCAAATCGCTTTTTACATGATGAATGGGAAAAGTGCGCTGATCTACCAAATTGGTGATATTTCAATCGGACACACATCTTCTGTTTCGGTGAATAATAAGGGTGTGCTAACTTCTGCCGGAGGAAGTTCTGTTAGTAGGAATCTTAGTTTTGTCTGCGCAACACCTGCGGAACTTACGCTTGACAAAGGACAGCTTCAATTACAAGTCGGTGAAGGAGCGGGCTTAGAACCCACGGTACGATTTATGGTATCGGCTACCGGGGGAAGACAGGAATGGAGTATTCGTCCAGGGAGAACAGGATTGTGCGTGTTGGGGGCAATGCTTTCTGTAGCGGGATTTACAACGAGTCTTCTCGGCATAATATCAGGAATCACTGGCTTTGACGCAGGTCCCTACATGGGCGTTGCGGGCGGTGTCGCGGGTGCTGCCGGCATTCCTGTAATCCTCGCATCAAGGGCAAAAGCGACATTAATTCGCATAACCTATTAGGTTTGCTGTCTCATTTAAGTGATTTGTGGCATTTCACTCATACAGCCCGTTCAGTACCCGATATACGATGTTCACTTTTTCCTTTTGCGCGGGGCTAAGGCTGACGGTGGCTTCGTCAATCAGTGTCTCCAGACTGGAAAGGCTTTCGTTGAGGGCGGTGGAAAAGCCGCGGCTCACTTTGAACCAATACGTGCCTTTGCCGTCGGTATACAGGCAGATAAAACCGTATTCGCGGCTCTTTGCCTTTGCCATCGTTACGCGAAGGACATAATCCATGCTTGCAATCAGGCGTTGCGTGCCGTCATCTTTTCCGAGCTGCACGTTCATGCCGCGAGGCCAGTCTTTTTCGCCAACGGGGAGCAGGTTGAGCGTCTTGGTCAGCTTGCAAATCAACTCAACTTTTTCGCCTGCAAGGAGTTCGCCGCCTTTGAGAAGAATCTTGCCCTTTAAGCCGCCGATTTGTGCCAGTTTGTTCTCGTCGCGCTCGGAAAGCAGTGCGGACTTGAACGAATCAAACGGCAGAATAAGCATTTTCTTTCCCTTGGTCTTCTGAATCTCAAACTGGCTTCCGCCAAGGGTAACGATATTCTCGTCTTTGACTTTGCGTGTCTTTCCGCCAAAGAATCCGTCATCGCGCCCAACCTTGCCTTTTTGGTTACGGAATTCGCCCCCGCTGTATTCAAGGTTTCCGGTGAGCGAGCGGCCGCGTTTTCCTCGCGCGATGTTCAGCCGTTCCTCCAGATTGGGGGAGATTCGCTTGAGGAGCGTGCGGGTCAGCGGGGAGACGCTCATGGCGAACATGCGGCTGGTGCGCACGATTTCTCCCGCCACGATGAAGAGAGGGTCGTTTCTGAACATGCTGGAACCGGGGTGAATCGAAATGTGGTCTGCGGTAAGGCTGCGGTAATTCTCGCGCCCCTCGCGCACGCACACAAACTGAATCATGCCCGCCGCGATGCAGCACAGGTAGTCGTCCATCGACCCGCCGCCCGTAATCGGAATTCCCAGCGCGGCAACTTCTTCTTCCAGCTGCTGCTTGATGTTGGCGATTTCCTGCATCACTTTTTCGTCAAGATAATTGTTCTTGCAGAACCGCTCCTGATTCTTCATGCTCTGGTAGGTGCGGAACAGGCGAACGTAGGAAACAAAATCGCCCTGAATGTCCCGGAATGCATGGTGAGCCTTTCTTGCGTCCATTTCTTCCCCCGGTGGAAGAACAAACGGCGATGTTGTGCTTAAAAATGCCGTCGCAATCAGGGCTTCGTCCAACACTTCGGGATAGCGCATAATGCTTTCCACGAGGATGCGGCTTACACGCGGCTCAAGCGGAAATTCGGTCATCATTTTTCCAATTGCAGAAAGCGTGCGGTCTTCGTTCAGCGCGCCCAAAAGGTTCAGCGTGTCAATCGCGCCCAGAATGCCCTCGCGTCCAGGCGGAGAAATAAAATCGAACGACTCAAACTCGGTGATTCCCAGTTCCGCCATGCGCAGGACGACTTCGCTCAAATCGGTGCGGTAGATTTCTTCGGTGGTGTACATCTCGCGCTCGTCAAAATCCTTGCGGCTGTACAGACGGTAGCAGGTTCCTGCGCAGGTTCTTCCCGCACGTCCGCGCCGCTGGTTGCAGCTTGCCTTGCTGACCGGCGTTTCCACAAGGCTTGACGTGTAGGTGCGCGGGTTGTAGAAGTTCAGTTTTGCAAGCCCCGAATCAATCACCGTGGTTACGCCGTTAATCGTTACCGACGTTTCCGCGATGTTGGTGGAGACAATCACTTTTTTCTTTCCGAACGGCGCATCGTCAAAAACGCGCTCCTGTTCTTCCTTGGGAAGCCGCCCGTACAGCGGAATGATGTGGATTTTGCTGTGAAAGGGCGCGAAACTGAGCCGTCTCACACAGTCGCGGATGATTTTTTCGCCGGGCAGGAACACAAGAATGTCGCCTTCGCCCTTGTTGTCAAGCACACGGTCAATGGTTGTTTCAATCTTCCGCAAAAGCACTTCACAGCCGCTTTCGGTGGCGGTGGTTACTTTAAGTGCGGGCGGGTCGTAAATCATCGTGACGGGGTAGGTTACGGTGTCAATCGTCACAATCGGGCAGCCGTCGAAATAGGTGCTGAACGCCTCCGCATTCATCGTCGCGCTGGAAACAATCACCTTGAATTCCTTGCGCTCGGCAAGAACCCGTTTCAGCAGTCCCAGAACAAAGTCGATGTTCAGGCTTCGCTCATGCGCCTCGTCCACCATCACGACAGAATACTTTGAAAGCCACGGGTCAAGTTTCATTTCCTGCAGGAGGATGCCGTCTGTCATAATCTTGATGCGGGTGGTCGCGTCGGTCTTGTCCTCAAAGCGCATCTTGTAGCCGACCAGCCCCGGATAGTTTGTCTTGAGTTGCCGTGCGATGAATTCACTTACGCTCAGGGCGGCAATGCGTCGTGGCTGGGTTACGGCAATCACGCCAGTTTCTGAATAGCCCGCCTCATGCAAAATGACGGGAATCTGCGTGGTCTTTCCGCTTCCCGTAGGTGACTGGACGACAATCACCTGGTGCGTTGCCAGTGTGTCCAGAATTCGCTGTTTCTGTTCGTATACGGGAAGCTTTTCGTAATCAATTGCCATAGAAACAGTATAGAAGATATTGCAGGAATTTACAACGCGGAAAATTTTCAATGTCCCACATACGCGTCCATAATCTTCTTTCGCTCGGTAAGGTAGTCCGCCCAGGTGGAAAGTCCGGCGCGTCGGAGGGAGTGAAACAAATCGTCGTCCAAGAGACGTACAACGAACTGCCATGCCGGCGTGATGTACGTAGTGATAAAATGTGGCTCAAGGACGGCATCCATAATGGTTGTGCTTCCGTCCGCGCGTATTTTTTTTGTGAACGTCACTTGCATCAGAAGTCCGTCGCCAGTGTAGTCGCGGTCGGTGTCGGGCTTTTTGAACTGCGGATTGGTGCGTTGCCCGCTAATCGTGTTTCCGTTCGCATACATAATCAGACCGCCGTGAGCAGTTTCCATGTTAGATGCACCTTTTTTTTCTGCGGGCACGAGTTCCCATTCCTTTACGATGTGCGCGTGGTTCGACCATACCACATCTGCGCCCGCCTCATGTATCAGCGCGTGGTAGAATTTTTTCTGATAGTCGTAGACTTTTCTGATGTATTCAGGTTCGTTTGCATGAACGCTCACCACAAAAAGGTCGCACGGGTTCTCCTTGCGCAATGTCTTCAAGTCGGAAAGAATCGTGTCGTGTTTTTTTCCTTTGGACGGAATGTAGTCAATGTATCCTGCGCTGTCCTGCGAATTCAGAATCTCCGTAAACGCGACAAAGAGAATTTTCCAGCCGTTTTTTTCCACAACCTGATAGGTGAGGGGGCTGTTTGCCTCTTCCTTGATACCGCATGCCCACACGTGTTTCTGCTTCTTGAAGTAGGCGAGCGTTCCCCGCATTCCAGTAAGGCTTTGGTCGTTGGTATGGTTGTTTGCGAGCGAGAACACGTCGAATCCCGCCTTGATTGCCGCGTCGATGTATGTGCCGTGCATGTTGAACTGCGGATAGGTACTCCACGGAAGTTTGTCCGCGACGGGAGCTTCCACATTGGCAAAGGCAAGGTCTGCCGCGCTTATCAGCGGGGAAATGTCGCTCCAAATTGCGTCAAAATTGCCGAAGTTGAAGTTGACGCTGTGTGCCATGATGTCGCCTGCAAAGAGCAGCGTGATGTGCGATTCCGAAACCGTTTCCGTCTGTGCGATTTCTTCTGTCGGCACAGATGCGACGTGTGTGCTTCCACAGGCGACAAAAAAAGTCACCGAAAGAGAAAAAAAAATTGCACGGACGCGCCTGAATTGCATATTCACAGTATAAACGAAAAATCTTGAAAAGTAAAACTGAACTGGTAAATTCTTGCATTTTATATAAAACGCTTCTTCACTGCGGTTTTCTTACCTAGTACAGAAAACTGTCTGCGTTTATCTGTGTTCATCCGTGGTTAAAATCGATTTTTCTGGCACTTTTTTGCCTGTTTTGGTTTTTTCCCTTATCTTGACCACGACCGCAATTCATTATATTCTATATGATATGTTTGACGTAAAAGATACCGACTTGTTCAATCTTGAAGAGGATGATTTTGACACGATTCTGGCGGACGACATTGCGTTCCGTGGAACGATTAAATTTACGAAGCCGTTTATGATTCGTGGTAAGGTGTCTGGAACGATTGATGCGACGAATGATTTGGTGATTGATACGGGCGCGGTGGTTCGTGCGGAAATCGGGGCGACCCGTGTGCTGGTGCGCGGAAAGGTGGACGGCGATATTATCGGCAGGGATTTGGTGTTTGTGTCCTCAACTGGCTCGGTAAAGGGCGACATCACTTCAAAACAGGTTGTGCTGGAGCCTGGCTCGCGGTTCAGCGGAAAATGCACGATGACGGACTAGACGGACTTGTTTGGGCTAAGACTGACTTTATGGGTGGAGTTATGATAAGACGATTTTTTTTAGGCGCGATAATTCTTTTGCTTGCGGGAACGGCGTTTGCCCAAAAAGCGGACGCACTCGATTTATATCGGAAAGGTCGCTATGCGGAGGCGGTCGCTGTCTGTGAGCAGGAAATCAAAGTAAATCCCAACAATATCGATTCGTACTGCGTGTTGTGCTGGAGTCTGATTCGGAACAGGCAGTATGCACAGGCGGAACAGTATGCTTTGGAAGCCCGCAAGAAGAATGCGACCGACATCCGGTTGATTGAGTCCGTTGGTGAGGCGCGGTATTATCAGGGAAAAAATAACGGTGCGCTGGAGATGTTTCAGTTGTATGTGACGAATGCGCCGATGAGTGCGGGTGACTACAGCTGGGCGTATTATTATATGGGCGAGATTTATGTGCGTCAGGCAAAATATGAGCATGCGGACATCGCGTATTCGATGGCGGTTCATGTGAATCCTTCAAAGGCGCTGTTCTGGACGCGCTGTGGGTATGCCCGGGAGATGACCAGTTCCTATCAGTCTGCGCTGGATGCATACAATAAGGCTCTTGAACTGGATGCCGCTCAGGTTGAGGCTGTACGTGGAAAAGAGCGTTGTGCCTCACGTCTGCGATAGGCTTTGCGGACAATTTTTTGAATGACCGATGAAAAATCTGATTCATTTTGAGACGCTGGGCTGCAAACTCAATCAGGCGGAAAGTGAGGGTGCTGCCCGTGCCTTTGTTGACGCGGGATTTTCCGTTTCGATGGAGCCGCTGACTGCCGCCGATTCAAAGCAGGACGATGTGATTCTGTGCGTGGTGAATACCTGCACGGTGACGGCGAAAGCGGAGCAAAAGGCGCGGCGGATTATCCGTCTGCTCCTTGCAAAATGTCCTTTTTGCGCCGTTCTGGTGACGGGTTGCTATGCCCAGTTGAACCGCGAAGAAATCCGTGCGATTGACAGGCGAATCTGCGTGCTTGCGGGGCAGAACAAAGGTGCGCTTGCCGATGTGCCGCAGTTTTTGCGTTATGCGGAAAAGAGTAATGCGGAAGAATCGTCTGCTATCGAAGGGCTTACAGGCGTTTCCCTTGCGGAATTCTTGCAGAAAAAATGTGATGAGACTGCTCTTCCCGCCGAAAAAAAATCTGATGAAGAAAAACCTGAGATTATTTCGCCGTTCCGCCTCACCACGGACAGTTTTTTGACCCACAGCCGCGCATCGCTTAAAATTCAGGATGGGTGCAATTCGGTGTGTACGTACTGTCGAATCCGGCTTGCGCGGGGAAAATCCGTCTCTCTTGACGCGCAGGAAGCCATAAAACGTGTGGTCGCGCTGGAAAAGGCGGGGCAGACTGAAGTGGTGATTACAACCGTGAACATTGCGCAATATCGTGGCGCGTGGAAAGACGGTTTCGTTGATTTTGCGGGGCTTTTGGAGCTGCTCTTGGCTCACACGGAAAAAATCGGAATCCGCATTTCAAGCCTGTACCCCGAGATTGTGACCGAGCGGCTTGCGCAAATCATTTCGCATCCCCGCATCCGACCGCATTTTCATATCTCCATTCAGTCGGGAAGTGACGCTGTGCTTGCTAAAATGAAGCGGCCGTATCGGATTGCCGTGGTGTATCAGGCGGTGGAACTGTTACGCAAGGCGAAAAAAAATCCCTTTCTTGCCTGCGACATCATCGCGGGCTTTCCCGGCGAGACGGATGAGGATTTTGCGCTGACGATGGAAATGCTCCGTAAAACCAGAATGACTTTCGTCCATGCGTTTCCGTTCAGTGCGCGACCGGGAACGGAGGCGTATTCCATGCGTCCGATGGTTCCGAATTCAAAAACGGGAAAACGAATTGCCGAATTGGAATCATACAGCAAACAGGCAAAGACTGACTACATCAATTCTTTTGTCGGCTCTGAAATCCCCGCCGTCTGCGAGACCGTTCACCGCGCAAAACTTTCCAAGGATAGAATAATCGTCCACGCCGTTACGGAAAATTTTTTGCACTGCCAGCTCCTTTTTTCTCCCGCGGACAAATTTATTCCTGCGGCGGGGACTGTCGTCACCGTCAGAATACGCCGCCCATTGACCGACTCTGAGCGCACCGGCGAAAGCGACACGCTCGCAGAATTATGCCTGTAAACGGCGGAACGGTTTTGCGACAAGCTCCTAAGAGCGGAAGAACAAGTTTTTTCTTGTTTTACGCAGTTCTTCTGTTGACATGATTTTGTAATTTCTATATACTATTAAAGCATTCGTAAATGAATGGCATGGGCTATTAGCTCAGCAGGTAGAGCAACGCCCTTTTAAGGCGTGGGTCTGCAGTTCGAATCTGCAATAGCTCATGATTAAGGCACTTCCAAAACGGAGGTGCTTTTTTGTTTTAAATGATTTTTCCCGAACAATTCATAGAAATCAGTGAAAAAATGATAAAAAAAATCCAGCCTTTTGGTTTCCCAAAAAACTGGATTCTGCAGTAAGTATAAAACACAGGGCTGTGCCTGCGGATAACGCTTACTTTGAGTAGTATTCAACAACCATCTGGTCGTTAATCTGAACGGGGATTTTTTCGCGTGCAGGTGTGCTTGCGAGTTTGCCCTTGAATCCGTCCTGATCAATTTCAAGATAGTCGAGCGGAGACCTGTTCGCACCAAGGAATGCTTTTTTGAACTGCTCGTTCTTGCGTGATTTTTCGGTGAGTGCGATTGTCTGACCGATTTTTACCTGCTGTGACGGAACATTGATGATTTTGCCGTCCAACTCAATGTGGCGGTGGCTGACCATCTGGCGAGCCATGCGGATTGAACTTGCGAATCCCATGCGGTACACAAGGTTGTCAAGACGACATTCCAGCGCAACGATAAGCGCGGTACCAGTCTTTTCTGATGATTTTGTAGCCTGCTCGTAGTAGCGGCGAAGCTGGCGTTCCAAAATCCCGTAATACGCCTTAACCTTCTGCTTCTCAATCAACTGCAAGCCATATTCTGAAGTTTTGTGAGTTTTTTTGAATGCAGGCGCGTTAGCTCTGTTCATCGCTTTAGGGTGTCCGCTGACGTTTACGCCAAGTCTGCGGCATTCCTTAAAACGTGGGCTTCTTCTTGTAGCCATATTTTACTCCATTTCTTACAAAGGAAATACCTTTGCGAATTTCTAAAAACTATATCACTTTTATTGCATTGTGACAAGTAGCAGGATAGATGTAGCGGAAAGTTTTCTGTCTTTTTCTGAGCGCAGGGGAGAATCTGCGGTCATTTGCTCTTCCGTATGTCTTTCAGAATCATCTGCGGAGTCTCCACACCGTTGAACAGATTTCGGTTCAGTTCATACAGGACATCCACGGAATCCCCTTTGACAAAATCGCGTCCCAGCCGTTCGCCTTCACCCCAGAAGAGCGCGGGCCATTTGTGTGTGCCGCAGTCGAGCGTAAGTTTTAGGTGCTGGCGTTCGGTTCTGCCCATAAGCTGCGCATCGGCGATTTTGAGAGACTGCGACATAAAGGTAAGCGGACGGTTTTCCTCTCCATACGGTTCAAATTTGTCCACGATATTCAGCACGTCGGGTTTTAGGTAGGATGGGGGAAGTTCCGCATCTACATCAATGCTGTCGCTGGTATCGGCGGCTAGTTCAATCGTGGGCGCTAAAAGTTCCAGCGTGTGAATGAATTCTTCCAGACGCTCTTTTTTCAGGCTGAATCCTGCCGCAGAATTATGTCCGCCGTGGTTCAAAAAGAGCCCGTCCATTTTGTTCAGGAATTTAGTCACGTCATAGCCACGGCAACTGCGCATTGAGCCTATAACAGTATCTTCAACTATCGTTCCTACGAGCGCGGGAATGTTGAATTGTGCGCAGAGTTTTCCTGCCACAAGCCCGGAGATGCCACGATGAATTCTCTCGTCAATCACTACGCAGAGTTTTGAGGCGTGACGGGAGATGCTTTGTTCTGCGCTTTCCATCGCATAGCCGAAAGACTCTGCTCCTAGTTGCTTTCGCATGTTATTCAGTTCGACAATCTGGGTGGCAAGTTCATCTCGGCGGGCGGCATTTTCTTCCATAAATAATTGCGCCGCAAGTTCAGGCTGACCCAACCGACCTGCCGCATTCAGCACGGGAACGACCGACCACGACAAATCAGTGCTGGTAATTCGCTTTCCGAGTAACCCCTGATGCGACAAAAGTTCCATAAGACCGGGGCGCACGTTTCCCGCATTGATTGCCGCAAGACCGTGGTGCAGAAAAATGCGGTTCTCATTTTTAAGCGGCATCACATCGGCAAGCGCGGCAAGGGCGACCAACTGCAATTCTTTTTCCTCTGCCTTTTCGTTCCCGGGAAACTGATTTGCCAGTTGTTTGTTCATGTAGGTGACAAAAATATTGTAGAATCCTTCGATTTCCGTTGCCTTGGCGGGATTGTACCGCGCGATTTTTGAGAGCGATTTAAGGCGGACAAGCGAAAGATTTTCCACCGAGGGAATGAGTTTTGCGATTTCGGGGCGGATGTCGAGCAGGTTGAATGCAACGCCTTTTCCGAAGATGGCGGAAAGCATTTTTTCTGTCTGCGCGCCATCCCAGACAAAAATCTGCTGTCCGCGCAAGAATTCCACAAGCCGTGTTTTTTCGATGGGAATTGAGCCGGGAATAATCGTCTCTTCAAGCACATCTTTTTGCACAAGGTTCTGCACTTTCATGCAGGAAACAGTATAGGCTTCGTTCATCGGGCGCACGGTAAGCAGGCAGATTTCCTGTTTGTACAGTTCGCTCAATGCAAATCGGAGCGCACACGTTGTTTTGAATGCGACGGCACAGCCAGAGATGTCGGCGAACGGATAGCCCGCATCCTCACATTTTGCGTCCACGATGATGGCGGGAGCGGGGAGTGTTTCGGGCGGATTGTGATGGTCAAGCACGATAACGTCAATGCCGAGCGAAGAAGCGTATGCGATTTCTTCTATATTAGATATGCCGCAGTCAACGGTTACAATCAGCGTTCCGTAATCGGCGGCAAAATCGTCCACGGCGGCTTTGTTCAATCCGTAGGCATCATTTCCGCTCGGAAGCCGCCATTGTGTGTCAATTCCCAGTGCGGTAAAACAGTCGTAGAGAACCGTTGTGCTGGTTATGCCGTCAACGTCGCGGTCTCCAAAAATCAGGACTTTTTCGCCTTCATCTTTTGCCTGCAAAATTCGGTCAACCGCGTCTTCCATATTGGTGAACGAAAACGGATTGTGCAGAAAACGTTTGTCGTCTTCCAGAAAATACTGGATGTCCTCGCCCGAAGTTACGCCGCGCCGCACCAGAATTGATGCCGTAAGCGCGTCAATGCCGTATTTTTCGTTGAGTTCTTTTGTCACCTCTCGGGGAACGGGCTTTTTGTTCCATATTTTATGCGGCATCAGCGAATTTCCTTGTAGATGAGCGGCTCTGTTTTGGGCGCGTCATCGGAATAAAAAATCGCCTCATCTTTAAGCAGTTTTGTTGCGGGCAGAAGACAGTCCTCATCTTTTCCGTACACGTCCAGAATCAGGTCGCCTTTGCTCACTTTGTCGCCTGTTTTTTTATGCACGATAAATCCTGCGTCCGCACAGACGGGGTCGGTGTTTTTGTTGCGTCCTACGCCAAGGTACACTCCCGCAAGTCCTGTTTTGAATGCGTCCAAGGTAAGATAGCCTGAGCGTTCGGCGATAATCTGTGTGTGGAAGCGGGAACGGCGTTTTCCTTGTTCATTCAGCAGGACTTCGGGATTGCCGCCCTGTTGCTCCACATTTTTGAGGAATCTGCGCAACGCCTCTCCGCTTGCAACGGCGTTCTTGCACTGGGCGATTCCGTCTGCTTTGTTCGTTGTCTTTCCGCCGAGCAAAAGCATTTCCGCTCCGAGCGCGTAAGTCAGTTCCATCACATCGGCGGGACCTTTCCCTTGCAGACATTCCAATGTTTCCTCAATTTCAAGGAAATTTCCTGTCATGCGGCCAAGCGGTGTGTTCATGTTGGTAATGAGCGCGCTCGCTTTTTTTCCCATTGCGGCGGCGGTTTTGACAAGGCTTGTCGCTAACGTCTCTGCGTCCTCCGGCGTTTTCATGAACGCGCCTGAACCGCATTTGACATCGAACACCAGTCCGTCCGCTCCCTCAGCGACTTTTTTTGAGAGAATTGATGCGGTTATCAGCGGAACGGATTCCACGGTACCTGTCACATCACGCAGAGCATACATTTTTTTGTCGGCGGGCGCGATTGCCGGAGTCTGCCCCATCATCGCAAAGCCATTTTCCGCCATGATTTTTCTGAACTGGTCGGGCGTAAGGTTCACGTTGTAGCCCGCAATGGATTCCAGTTTGTCGAGCGTTCCCCCCGTGTGACCAAGCGCGCGTCCGCTCATCATCGGGTCTTGAATTCCGCACGAAGCAACAATTGGCGCAAGCGGAAGCGAAATTTTATCTCCCACACCGCCCGTGGAATGTTTGTCGATGAACGGACCTGTCAGCCCTGCCTTTCCGTGCAGTTCAATCACGTCTCCCGAATGCAGCATACAGTCGGTCAGCACGCCTGTTTCCTCAAAGGTCATGCCGTTAAAATACACCGCCATAAGCCATGCGGAAATCTGATATTCGGGAATCTCTCCCGAAACATAGCCGTCAATGAGAAATTGAATCTCTTCGCGGGTCAGGACGGTAGTTGAGCCAGCCAAAGCTACTCCCCTGGTTCCGCGTTTTTTCATGATAATATCGGTTGCTCTCATAATTCACTTTCTATAATACTGCATTTTTGGGAATTGTGCCACTTAAAAAATGCGTTTTACTGAAAATCGGTACAAATAAGGAGCGCAGTTTTTTATATACGCTTGCCTTGTACGAAAAAAATTGTGTATAATGAGATTATGCGTTGTTTGAAGGTTTGTCTTGTCATTTTGTTTTTCTCGCTTCCGATTTTTGCCGCTCAGAATCAGGAACGTGTTGTTCTTGGCGATGAGCAGGCGGAAACGTATCTCCCGCTCCTTGGGGAAAAGCGTGTCGCACTTTTTGCAAACCATTCCGCCATCGTGGGTGATAAAATCATCCTTTCGGACGGGACGGTTCAGTACGGCGGCTTTACGGCGGAAAACACAGAAGATGGCGACCCAACGCTTATTCCTTTTGGACTGGATGCGAGCGGAAAGCCCGTCCAGTATGGGGAGCATGTCCTTGATTTTCTTCTTTCACAGGGTGTGCATGTAACGGCAATTTTCTGTCCGGAGCATGGATTTCGCGGAACGGAGGATGCCGGTGCAGAGATAAAGGATTCCGTTGACCAAAAGACTGGCGTACCGCTCCTTTCGCTGTATGAGAATGATTCGACCAATGCGCCGAGCGCGGAGGACATGGCGGTATTCGACGTTCTTGTTGTTGATTTGCAGGATGTTGGCTTGCGTTATTATACCTATTATATCGCGCTCTTTCATCTTATGGAGGCCTGTGCGAAAAACGGAAAGCAGGTCATTGTTTTTGACAGACCGAATCCAAACGGATTCTATGTTGACGGAAACATCCTTGACCCAAAATACGTTTCGAATGTGGGAAAACTTCCCGTTCCAACCGTACACGGTCTGACTTTTGGGGAACTTGCACAAATGATAAACGGCGAGGGCTGGTTGAAAAGCGGAAAAAATGCCTGCGACCTTGCGGTGATTCCGTGCAAAAAGTATACCCACAAGACAAAATATTCTCTTGTGCGCGCGCCTTCCCCGAACATAAAGGACATGAGGGCGGTGTACCTGTATGCTTCAACATGTTTCTTTGAGAACACGATTGTTTCTGTCGGGCGCGGAACTCAGTTTCCCTTTGAGGTCTACGGAAGCCCGTTTTTTACGGACACAGCCAGAAATGATTTTTCGTTCACTCCGCAGAGCATTCCGGGGGCGGTGAATCCGCCGTTTTTGGGCGAGACCTGCCACGGAGTTGACTTGCGCTCTGTTCCTGTTGAAAAAATCTGGAAGGAAGGCATAAACCTTTCCTATCTTATTGACGCGTACAAATCAGCCGTGGCGGTAAACAGGCATCCTGCATTTTTCGGAAAGACTCTTTCAAGCGGATTTTACTGGATTGATTATCTGAGCGGCTCTGATTCCTTGCGTAAACAGGTTGTTGCCGAAATTTCCGTCTCAAAAATCAAGAAAAGCTGGAAAAAAGACATCGCATCGTTCAAAAAAGCGCGGAAGCCATACCTTTTGTACAGCGAGTGAATTTGGAGCGCGAAGACTGTCTTGCAAGAGTTCAGTTTGCATGACGCGCTCTCTATTGAGCGTTTTGGTGTTTTTGCATATACTGTTTCCATGACTGAAATCGTATCATCTTTTTTAACCAGACATCATTTTTCCGTGAATCCTGCGGACTACAACATCATTTCTCTTCTGCGCGATGACATGAATGCAAAGCTTGGCGGCGACATGACAAGATGGCAGGATATGACCCATACATGGTTGCTTCCGCCTGCAAATCCGCCCAAAAACGAGTGCGTGATTGTGATTGACGCTGGGGGAACGAATTTCCGCTCCTGCCTTGTGTCGTTTGACGCGGACGGTGTGCCCTCAATTTCAGACTTCAAGAAGGGCGTGATGCCGGGCGTGGCAAAAGAACTTTCCAAGGCGGAATTTTTTGATGCGATTGCAGACAACATCGACTACCTCAAGAACAAGGCAGACAGAATTGGCTTCTGCTTTTCCTATTCAATGACGATTACCAAAGACGGAGACGGAATTCCCAACTCGTTCAGCAAGGAAGTGAAAGCGCGCGAGGTTGTGGGCGTTCCCGTGGGTGCGACTTTGTGCGCGGTGCTGGAAAAGCGTGGCTGGAACAAAATCCGCCATATCGCGCTCTTAAACGACACGGTTGCGGCTCTGCTTGCGGGCGCGGCGGGAAACGGCGGAAAATCCTATTCCTCCTACATCGGATTCATTCTGGGAACGGGCATGAATGGCGCGTATATCCAGCCCGCCTTGAACGGAGAGAATGCGCAGATTGTCGTGTGCGAGAACGGAAAATTCGGTTCGTTCGACCGTTCTGATTTTGACGTGTCTCTGGATAAAAAAAGCCAGCATCCCGGCGAGTATGAATTGGAAAAATGCTGTTCCGGCGGCTATTTGGGGCCGTTGGGCTTGGAAGCACTTCATGCGGTGGCGGAGGACGGCATCGTGTCGGCTGACTGCGCGGCGGCATTGCGGAATCTGCATGAACTTTCGTTGATTGAACTGGATGGCTTTTTGCATGCCCATGCAGAAAAGAACGCGGCAAAGGAAAAGGCTTCTGTCATCGGCTCTTGCTGCACGGACGAAAAAGACGCACAGGTTCTGTTTGAAGTGCTGGACGCGCTTGTTGAGCGGTGCGCGGGCTATGCGGCGAGCATTTTGGCTGCCTGTGCGGAGCAGAGCGGGGCGGGAAAGGACGAGCCGATTTGCATGCTCTGCAACGGAACGACATTCTTCAAGACTTACCGTTTGCAGGAGCGAATCGAAGACTATCTTTCGTCATACCTTGCGCCGCAGAAAATCCGCTATGAGATTGTCAGCAAGGAGGACGACATCACGATTGGAACGGCAACCGCAGGACTTGTATGAGATTTCGGCATCTTATTTTCATGTTCCTTTTCTTTCTTGCCGTTCCGCTTTTTGCCAAGGGCGGCGTGATGAGCGGGGCGGGAAAACTTTCCGTTATCAGAACGCAGTATTTTGACATCATCTATCCCGTTGAATGCACTGCCGAGGCGGAAAAAATTGCCTTTGTGGCAGACGGGTATTATGAGGAAATTGCCGCCCGCTTGCAGACTGATTGCCGCATTCGCTTTCCAGTGTCAGTTACCCGCTCGATGGAGACAACGAACGGATATTTTACGGTTGTTCCCTACAATGCGATTGTCATTCAGGCTGTTCCCCCAGAAATCTCCCTTGACCAAAATTCGGATTCTGTAACATCGGTGTTTTATCACGAGTTGACTCATGCAGTCACTACGAATTCACGGAACGCGTTCAGCAGGTTTGTGGCGGCGGTCTTTGGCGACTGGTTTGCGCCAGCGGGATTCTTGCAGACCAGTTTTATGCACGAAGGCGCGGCGGTCAGTTTTGAGAGCCTTTGCGGGGAAGGGCGTGTGCATGACCCGTACAGCCGCCAGATGGTTGTCCAGACAAAATTGGACGGTCATTTTCCTGACTGGCGCGATGTGACGGGGGCGCGGGATATTTTTCCTGGCGGCACGGATGCCTATGCATTCGGTTCTCTTTTTTGTCATTTTTTACAGGAAACCTACGGCATAGAAAAATATGCCGCATTTTGGAAAACAACGGGAAGTATTCATGGGTTCAAAGGCAGTCTCAAAAAGACCTATGGTAAGCCGATTGCGGAGCTTTGGAAAGATTTTGAATCGTGGGTGACCGTTCCCGATTCGGTGACGGCGGCGATTTCTTCCGAATATGGCACGGCAGACTTTTTTGTGGTTAACGGCTTGGCGCGTGCGGAAAAGACGGGCTTTTCCAAGATAAATTCACGCCGTTCGGTGTTCAAATGCATTGATACGACTGCGGACGGTATCGCGTGGTTTGACTCAAAAACTGGTGGTGTGTGGTATGCAAAATATGATTCATCTGCGGGTGCGTTCTTAAAGCAAAAAAAAGTCTTTACGTGCGCGGGGGTGAACCGCCTTTCTTTTTCTGATGACGGAAATTTTCTTGCGGTAAGTTATTTTTATGCAGACAAAACGACAAAGACGGCGCTTGCGGTGTACGATGTGCGGGGCGGTCGGCTTGTTCCGCTTCCAATGAAGTCTGTGCGGGACGCGGGCTTTGTGCGTGATGCGGACGGCGCGTTGCAGTTAGCGTGCGTGAATTTTTCATGGAGCCGCCTTTCCGTTGATTTTTACGCGCTTGGGCTGGATTCTGTCTGCGGTGAAAAAAACTCTGGCACAGTGAACAAAAAAAATGTCGTTCTTCAAAAGCAAATTTTCTTTTCGGAAAACGAAATTCCCTACAGTCCGTGTTCGGCGTTTGACGGCGGCTTTGCCTGTATCGTCAAAAAAGGCATGGACTGGAGTATCCGCCTGTATGAGGATGATACGGCCTATCGTGAATACGGCACAAAAAAAACGATTCTGCACCATTTGCATGCGCGGCAAGTGTCCGATACGGCAGGGAAAAAACGTCTCGCGCTCACTTTTTCGTATGCGGATTTTGGTAACGAAAAAATGCTTCCCCGCGCAGGACTTTTGTACGTGAAACAAACTGATTTTACAAGCGAACTGGTCTTACAGGACGATGATGTTTCGGGAAGTGTGCTTGATGCGGTTTTGTTTCCGACAACGCAGGGCGAGAGGCTTTTGTATGTGGCGGCGTTCTACGACACGCAGCGGCTTATGCAGATGGATTTTTCGCGGCGGAAACTGATTCGGCATAGAGGAGACGCGTCAAACAGAATTGCCATTTCAGATGCAGAGCGAAATCAAACTATCACAGCGGCAACGGACTTTCCCACGCCGCCGATTGAGAATCCCGCTGCGCAGAAAGCCGACCGCACTCCTGCCGCCGGTAGTGTTTCTGCCGCCGATGTCGGTACTTTTCCCCGCATCTCCTATAATCCATTCCGCTATTATGCGCATACGATGCGGATTCCGTTGGGCATGGTCTCCTCCTACAAGCGTACAGAACTGGATTCTTATGCGTTCGGCTACACGAATCTTGGTACGGCATTTGTGGGAGCAACCATCGCATCTTCTACACCGTGGCAGGACAATATTTTTGTGCTGAGCGGCGGCTGGAATCCGTTCGACAAAAACGGAGGGCTCTATCTTTCTCTTTCGGGAGGAAACGACACGTTTACCTACAGTGCCAACAGCAATCTTCTTTTTGACGGCTACGGATTCATGCAGACAACGGAAGGACTCTCTCTTGGAAAGACATGGTACAACCGCTTCGGAAAGAGTTTTGGCATGGGAGCGACAGGTACATATTTTTACGGACACGAAAAATACGGCATTGCAGATGACTGGTCTGCGCGGGCGCGGGGATATGTGCAGTTCTCCACGGTGCGGAAAATGTCGCCACGGTATGCAGATTCTGCCGGAATTATTTTTCAGCCGTTTATCTTGTGGGAACGAGTTTTTGCTCATTATGTAAATGCTGGGCTTGCGGCAACGGCACGAATTCCGGGTTTGTTTCCGATTGCGCTATCCGCGACGCTTTTTCCGTCAGCAACGTATGCCGCTTCTGCGTCCGCGACGGTGTATCTGTTCAGTTATGAAGTTCAGAAAGGAATTCCTGTTGCCTTGTACATTGACCGTTTCTATCTGAGCGCAAGTTATGCGGGAAAAGTTTCCTGTCAGGCGGAGCAGTATTTTGACATTGCGCGGACAGTAGACATCATGCAGCATATCAGCAGAAAAGATTACAGCGATGTGGTTCAGGTCAAACTGGGCGCAAATGCTTCGGTGAATATGGGAGTGCTTTCCCGTTTTTCATTTGACACAGGAATCGTGTTTCAGTATCGTCCCAATCCTCGGACAAATGAAAGAAAAATCACTTTCGGAGTGAGTTCAGTTCTTGTCTACTAGCAGAAAATGGTATATAATAAGAAATACATTTTTTAGGGGATAAAAAGTGGCGCGGGGAAACGGACTGGGAAAATCAATCGTCTTGATAATCTTAATCATCATTCTGGTAGCGGGCGGACTTTTGTGGTTCGACTATCTTGGTGTAATTCATGCAAAAAAAGTGTTCGCGCCGATTTACAGACTGGTCGGACTAAAGCCACAGACCTCAGTTACCGCAACCTCATCAAAGCCTTTGGTCGCAGATTTAGACGATGACCGCCTTGCAAAGCGACTGGAAGCCCTTGACATCCGCACACAGGAACTTGACAAGCGCGAGGGCGACATTGCCAAAGGCGAAAGGCAGTACGATGCCGTCATGCAGGAACTGGAAGACCGCCGCAAATCTTTGGAGGAGCGCGAAGCCACGTTTGAAGCCGAGCGCAGAAAATACGATGACCGTGACAAACAGATTGCCCAGGTCGCGTCGTATCTTGCCGCTATGCCCCCGAAGACCGCGGTGGAAGAAATCCTCAATATGCAGGATCAGGACATCATCGACATTTTCCGCAAGGAAGACGAAAAAGCGGCGGCAAACAGAACAGCATCAATGGTTTCCGTCTGGCTGATGAATATGCCCGCAGACCGCGCCGCGACAATCCAGCGAAAAATGACCAACAAACCGCAAACTTTGGACTAAACACGACCCCAAAATTCTCCGATGTTCTAATTGGAGGTCGTGCCGATGCTTTCATTACAATCGGTTCAGGCAGAGCAGGTTTTGCCGCAGTCTCAAGTGCAATCTTTGCAGACGCAGTTCAAGATGGAATCGCCCGAAAAAACAGGCGGTTCGTTTATGGATTTACTGCGTTCTCAGGCTCGGATTGACGAAAGCGAGCAAAAACCTGTATCTCAGCCGAATGACAGACAGAATTCGCCCGATGCTGCCCAAAAAGTCAGCGAAAAAAATGACGATAACGCTGTTCAAGAAGAACTTCCGACAGAGAAAAAGTCACAGGTAAGTAAAAAAGACGAGGATTCGGAAAAAGGTGAGGCGGACTTTGCCTATGACGGGGGAAAAATCACCCTCGTCATGGCAGAAAAACCGCAGATTTCCGTAGAATCGCAGATTACGGTGACGTATGCCCCTGATGCGGAAAAAACTATCACGTTTGCCACAGAAATTACGTCTGATGAAGAAGTGCCACAAACAGATGCCAGCGCAGAATTCAGAAAAATGGCATGGCTGAATGCGCACCGTTTTACTTCAGCGGAAGATGCGTTGCCCGCGGTGGAAGATAAGTCGCTGGACGAAGCCGTTGCCACCTTGCTGGACGAAAAAGCCTTTATTGTGCCGGAAATTGATACGGGTGATGAAGATTTGACAAAAGTTCAGAATCTTGTCTCCGAAAATCCTTCGCTTTTTTTGCAGAACGCAGAATCTGAACTTACCTCGCTGACTGATGACGGAAAAACGCTGGAATTTGACGGAAAGAAAATTGACGCGCAGGAAGCAAAGCAGAAGCCGCGCCTTACCATTACCGATTTGCGTACCCAAAAAACAGATGCCGTTGTCGAGACGGAACAGGCAATCGGCAAAACTCAGCAGAAAAACGGCGCGGATTTAGCCTTCGAGCAGAAAAATGAGCCGCAGGTTCAGATGACGATGGAATTGGTCGGCAATGTGGAGCAGAATATCACCTCTTCTTCAACACAAAGTGCCGCCGCAAACGGCTCAAATTTTCAGGCAATGCTTGCTTCTTCCATTCAGGAGAACGCGCCTGAGTTTGTCAAGGCGGGAAACATCGTTCTTCGTGACGGAAATCAGGGCGCAATCAACTTAATTTTGCGTCCGGAATCGCTCGGAAACGTTAAGATTAGTCTTTCTCTTTCCGATAAGATAATTACGGGTCAGATTACGGTGCAGTCACAGGAAGCCTACGACGCTTTTAAGGACAGCATTGATGCCTTGCGAGAGGCGTTCGCACAGAGCGGATTTGATACGCAGGGATTTGACTTGAATTTTGCGGGAAACCAGCAGTTCGCGCAAAGTCAGCAGGAATGGCAGAATCCTGAATTTGCCGTTCGAGCGGGGCAGACCTACGGCGACTATGTTTCGCAGGGAGAAGCCGACCCGATGGACATGAATTACGAGAATTCCAACTACGGAATCAATATCGTTGCGTAAGGAGTAGCAGATGGAAGTACAGTCCGCAAGTGCAACACCAATCAGCCAGATGACTTGGCAGATGGATGCCGCAGACAAGTTCAAACTAGACACACAGGTGAACGCAATCAACAAGCAGATTGATGCGGAACGAGGTCGTGCGGCAAGTCACGCGCTGGGAAAGGATGATTTCTTGAAGCTCCTTATCACGCAGATGTCAAATCAGGACCCGCTCAGCCCCATGGAGAATACGGAATTCATCGCGCAGATGGCACAGTTCTCCTCTTTGGAGCAGATGACCAACATGAACCAGAGTTTTGAGCGGCTCAGCACGATGATGAACACAACGGCGGCGACAAATACGATTGGTCGTGCGGTGGAGATTGACTTGGGTGATACAACGATGACAGGCATTGTGGAGGCGGTCACTCGTGAAGCCGCTCCGCAGGTGAAAGTGAACGGTCAGTTGTATGATATGGAACGGGTAAAAGCCGTTTATGGTGTCCAATAAAAGCGGACGTATCAACTAAAAAAGGTTTTAATTAGAGGGTAGCTATATGATGAGATCACTTTATTCAGGCGTTTCGGGATTGCAGAATCACCAGACTCGCATGGACGTTATCGGTAACAACATCGCTAACGTGAACACCTACGGCTTTAAGCGCGGCCGTGTTGACTTTCAGGACATGATTAGTCAGCAGTTGAGCGGCGCGGCAAAACCGACCACCGAAGTTGGCGGCGTAAACCCCAAGGAAGTGGGCTTGGGCATGACCGTAGCGGCAATCGACACCATTTTTACGCAGGGTAACTTGCAGTCAACTGGTGTCTCCACCGATTTGGCAATTCAGGGAAACGGCTTCTTCATCGAAAAAAATGGCGAGAAGTCATACTATACCCGCGCCGGTGCTTTCAGCCTTGACAACGAAGGCACATTGGTCAATCCTGCAAACGGCTACCGCATTCAGGGCTGGATGGCACGCACGATTGACGGCGAACAGGTTCTGCGCACGTCGGCTTCTCCCGAAGATTTGATTATTCCTGTCGGCTCAAAAGACCCCGCAAAGGCTACCTCAAACGTAAACTTTGCCTGTAACTTGAACAAAAATACCCCGGAAATCCCGGAGGGCGCAAACGAAGCCGACATCATGAAGGGCACCTGGGCAACTGAGTTCAACATTTACGACAGTTTTGGAAACAAGCACAATCTTTCTGTGGCATTCACCCGCGTGCCGGGAAATCCCAACCAGTGGGTTGCCGCAGTACAGGTTGACCCGGAAGCCGCACAGGAGCGCGACACTCGCATCGGGCTTGGAACCACGGACGGCATGGGAACGACCTTTACGATTAATTTTGACAACAACGGCATTCTTTCTTCCGTAACCGACAGCGCGGGAAACAACTCAAACCCGGAAGGTGAGATTATCCTGCAGGCTTCATACAACGTGCCGGAGTCAAATCCCAACGAGGATGGCACTCCCTACCGCCAGACATTCAATCTGAATCTGGGTACAATCGGCAGCATGATTAACACCGTCACCCAGAGCGCGTCAACAAGTTCAACCAAGGCCTTCTATCAGGACGGCTACACTTTGGGCTACCTTGACAACTTCAAGATTGATTCAAGCGGAATCATCACGGGCGTGTACTCAAACGGCACAAACCGCACGATTGGTCAGATTGCCTTGGCGACCTTCACCAATCAGGGCGGTCTTGAAAAAGCCGGCAACAACACCTACGTGGAAAGCAACAACTCCGGCATTGCGAATGTTGGCGTGAGCGGAATCGCGGGCAAAGGCTCAATGCTTGCCGGAACATTGGAAATGTCAAACGTTGACTTGAGCGAGCAGTTCACCGACATGATTGTGACACAGCGCGGCTTCCAGTCAAACGCAAAGACAATCCAGACAGCGGACACGCTGCTTGATACAGTTATTAACCTAAAGCGTTAATATAAACCCTCTACAAACTAATTAAAAAAGAATGATTGCGAAAGCAGTCGAGAATCCCCAGGAAGTTTTCCCGGGGATTTTTTTTTATCGTATCAGCGCGTCAGACCAATATTCCTGATTGTAGATGTCAGTAAAGCGGTAGGTCAGTTTGACCTTGCCTTTTCCTACGTCCACGTTGCTGATTTCCATGGTGTCAGTTACGGTCATCTGCTCGCCAAGGTAGTAACTATCCTGATATGCGCCGTCATACGAATAATAATCGCAGAGGAAGTCCAGTTTGTCGCCTTTTTTGAGTGCGATGATATTTTTTGCCACCGTATGCGTTGCCTTTTCCTGATAGTCAGATTGTGCGCCGGAAATGTAGCCGTAGGGATGCGCATTGTCGAACACAAGCCACAGGTTCACGCGCGTACCGTTCAGCATGGCAGGAACTCGCCCGGTAATCGTGTACTGGTCTCCGATTTCCGTAGTGTCAGTGTGATAGTATGCCACCGGCTGTCCGTTAATTGCCACCCAGGTACGGTCAGTTTCCGCAATCAGTTTGCCGTCTTCCGTCCAGCCATACACATTGTCCAATCCCAAATCCACATAGCCTGCACCGTCATCGTAGAACATATTAAGATCAAGCGCGTGAACAAGTTTCCACTGACTTTCAGGAAGATACATCATCGCCTTTCCGTTCGATTCTTTCCAGACAAGATTGTTCGCGTCAAAATGGTTCATGCTGATGTAAGAAGCCGTGTCCTCGGTAGACAAAGTTCGCTCAGAAAGGAACGCGCGGTTGTTTGAGGAAAGTCCTTTTATCGGAATATTTCGTCCGCCACCCAAGAATGCGCCCAAAAGCGAGGTGAGCGCATCTGAGCCTCCAAAAGAAGAGCCGCCTGTAAATGCGCCCAAAAGCGAGCCAAGAGGACTTGCCATTCCGCCTGCCGCCGCCTGACCGCTTACTTCAAGGCTTGCAAATTCGCGGATGCATTCGGCATAATCGCCGTCCATACCGATTGCCTCGTAGTTGTCGCAAGCCTCATCCACATAAGACGCGCGCTGATACGGAAAATAAATGGAGACACCGTAGGCGTTTGTCATGTTGGTGGACGTGCGGTTGTATTTGACCGCGCCCTGCAATGCCTTTGCCAAAGCCGCGCCCTCATTGTTGTTGATGTTCTTGCACAAATCCACCAAGTCAATCTGGTCGATTCTGGAACTGGACGCAAATTCGCGGGTCACATAACGCGCGTCGGAAACCGTCTGGTATTCCTCGTTCTTAATCAGCGAGGTAAGTGACTTGGAGAATTTTTTGAGCGGGCTGGGAACGGTTTTTGCGAATTCGGCAAGGTCGATAATCGAAAGCGTTGTCTTCTGCCCCTGACATCTGCGTGCGCACTGAGTCACAAAGTCATCAATGATGTTCTGACCTATATCCAGCGTTGGCATGGACGTATTCTTGCTGAGAGCGGAAAGCCAGTTGGTGTAGTACCAGCCGATTCCCGGTTCAGTCTCTTCGGAAGCAATCATGTAGTCCGCGTGGTCATTCAGCATGAGCGCGGTTTCTGCGGTCGCCATAAGACAGGCATCGAATCCCACGAAGTCAAACTTTACGCCGCCCGATTTGAGAGCCTTGTTGATGTTTGCAAGACCCATTGAGCCTTTGCTCGAATATTTCTCATCATAGCCGTAGCCGCTGACCGAGCCGCCGCCGTGATCCCAGAAAATCAGTTCGTAGCGGTTTGCGGGATAATTCTTTGCCGTCCATTTGATGAACGCGGAGAGGGTAGCGGGGTCTGTCATCACTTTTGCGCCATCGTTGTCTACCAGCCGTTTGATGCTGCCGCTCGTCACCTGATAAATCTGGTTGGTGCTGTTACTGATGCCGCTTGTCTGCCATCTTTTGCATCCGCCCGTGTAGACAATCAGGTTGACTTTGTTGCTGATGTCTGCCGCAGCCATTTCCTGCAAGTCAGATGAAGCCATGCCGTTCTGCGATTCAAGGTCAGTTCCGCACATATAGACCATAATCGTCACCGTGTCGCGTCCGTTTCCAACAATCTGCGTCCGTTTTTCCCGGCTTCCTGCCGCGACAGTCCTGTTTATAGAAGAATATGATGTTGAGACTGCATTTCCTTGTGCCGAAGATGACCCGAATACGTTGTTGCCAGCCGAAGTGCTTCCACCCGTAAGCCCCTGCAAAATCTGCGTGACCGCCGAGCCACCGTTTGACTGCTGACTTGATTGCGTTTCGGTCGTATCGGAATCCCCAGAACCGCCCCCGAGGAACATTTTGACCAGCAGAATGATGACAATCAAAAGAACGCTTCCGCCGCCACCAGCCGCACGTTTCCCAAAACTTCCGCCGCCACCTCCGCCAGAAGAACCCGTACCGTTAGGTCTGTTTGCATATCCGTTTGGTGAACCGACAGGTCCTGTTCCCAATCCTTCTCCGCGCTTATGAACGCCCGTACTGTTGTCCGTCACATGCTTTTCTCGCCCGCGAGGCCGATTATTCCGTTCCATTGTGTTCTCCTGAAAAAGACGATTTGAAAAAGATTATCCTATTATAGCAGACCTTGCGGAAAAAGACAAATTTTTGATTCGTGAAAGCCTCGGCAATAAAATGAAAAATAGAACAAAATAGAACCGAATTTATAGACAGAGAGCGGGTTTTGCATTATACTTTTACGTAACTAATTTTTTGAAACGGCTCGCCCGCAATTCGTTCCGGCGGTGGGGAAAGAACGTTTCTTTTATGTTCTCATCAATCTGCTTTTCGTTCTTGCGCGGAGAGCGGAGAATCTTTTTAAAAAATCACATTACATCACAAAAACTGATTCCGACGAATCGCTTGGCAAGGGTCTTGATAGCAAGATGTAATAAATTATGGAGAGAAAATGTTGCAAATAAAAAAGAAAATCTCATTCGCATATATAATCGCTTGTTTTTCTATTTTCATGGCGATTTTTTCCGCCTGTGATTCAGGCGATGAAGATCCCGATGCGCAGATTCCGAAAATCATGTCAATCAGCACCGACGTTGCGACGGTCATAAACGTGGCGAAAGAGATTTCCGTTGGCGTGGAGATTTCTGACGCAGGAAACCTCACGTACCAGTGGTATGAGGCAGACACAAAACTGTCCGCAGGAGAGATGGTGGAAGATGCCAAATCTGCGGCATTCACTCCACAGACCACAAAGACAGGAACCTACTATTATTACTGCATCATCACCAATCGGCTCGGCTCAAGCACACGCTCGGTCACATCCCCGCTGATTACCTACACGGTGACCGAATGGGTATGCGCACAGAAGCCCGTTATCGCCCGCCAGCCAGAAAAAGTGACGGCAAATTTCGGCACGGACTTTACGCTTTCTACGGTCGCCTATCCCGCTGACAACGGAACGCTCTCCTACCAGTGGTATTTCTCCGCGACAGAAGAGGGCGGGGCGACAATTCTTAACGGAGCGACCAGCGCGGCATACAGCGGAACGGTCGGCAGTGACACGCTCGGCTTCTATTACTGCGTCATTACGAACACAATCGCTGACAACGGCGACGGCGGTGAAAAGACTGCGGCTATGAGGACGGCACAAATCGAAGTTTCCAGCACGCAGGTCTCGGCAAAGAACCCCGTCATTCTCCAGCAGCCCCAGAACGTAATGCAGGACTTTGGAAATCCCTTTACATTCAGCGTGACGACATATTCCGCTGACGGGGGAAGCCTCTCCTATCAGTGGTATTACAAGGCGGACAAGGAAGGTGAGGCGAACCCCCTTGCCGAGGCGACAAAGGCGGCATATGCGGGAACGGTCTCAAAAGAAACGAAAGGCTACTATTACTGCGTCATCACGAACATAATCGCAGACAACGGCGACGGCGGTACAAAGAGCGCGACAGTCCAGACAAACACGGCAAGCCTTTCAAACGACACGATAGAGGCGAACGAGCCTGTCATCCTTACCCATCCAAGCAATGCGGAACTGCATGTGCCGGAAAAAGTGACGTTCATTATCTCCGCATATTCTGCGGACAAGGGAACGCTCTCATACCAGTGGCACAAAATCACTGGAAGCACGGACACAGCAATTGCGGACGCGACAAAATCTTCGTATGAGGCTACGGCAGAAACGGTTGGCGAAATCAAATACTACTGTGCCATCACGAACACAATCACCGACAACGGAGACGGAGGCGCAAAGTCTGCTACTGCCAATACAAACCCTGCCACGGTTACAGTCTGCCCCGTGCGCGCAAAGAAACCCGTCATTGCCCAGCAGCCCGAAAATCTGACCGCGAACTTTGGCACGAACTTCACGCTCTCAACAATCGCCTATCCCGCTGACAGCGGAACGCTCTCATACCAGTGGTATTTCTCCGAAACGGAGACTGGTGAGGCAACTGCACTGAAAGGAGAAACCGCGTCATCCTGTGCAGGAACAATCTCCGCAAAAACGACTGGCTATTACTACTGCCTCATCACGAACATAATCGCAGACAACGGAGACGGCGGCGAAAAGACCGCAGACATAAAAACAAGCACGGCAAGAATCCTGAACACCCAGATTAAGGCGACCGAACCCGTTATACTTCAGGAGCCGCAGGGCGCAAAGCAGGACTTCGGCACTTCTTTCTCTTTCAACGTAACGGCGTATTCCGCAGACGAGGGAACGCTCTCATACCAGTGGTACTACAGGGCGAACAAGGACGGCACGGCAAAAGCCATTGACGGTGCGACAAAGACGGCATACGCGGGAAAGGTCTCCACTGAGACACTCGGGCAATACTACTGCGTGGTCACGAACACGATTGCTGATAACGGAGACGGCGGCACAAAGTCTGCCATCACCACGACGAATACTGCGGAACTCTCCAGCACGCAGATTGTGGCAAAATCCCCTGTCATACTCCAACAGCCGCAGAACATAAAGCAGGACTTCGGAACGGACTTCTCTTTCAGCGTAACGGCATATTCCGCAGACGAGGGAACGCTCTCATACCAGTGGTACTACAAAACGGACAAGGACGGCACGGCAAAAG
>JAFSJX010000086.1 GCA_017449285.1 Treponema sp. | reverse complement strand
TTAAATTATAACACAGAACCGGCAGATTAAAAGATATTCTTTAAAAGAATCAGAAAAAATTAAGAAAAAGTTATTATAAAGTGCGGAATTTTATCATTTTTTAACAGAATTGGAATGAAGCGAACTTTTTTTTCACGGATAATCATCTCGTGTTTTTCCTTCATTTTCTTTTGTGTCTGAAGAAGCACTCGTATTCCCGCCGATGAAAAGAAAAAAAACAAAATGGGCTGTAGGGTGTTTAAAGGTAACGCCGAGAATTAAGGGCGTTACCCTGCGCTTCGCTCCGGGTCGCTATGTTCCAGGTTCCGCTGTCGCTACATTCCGCCGCTTCGCTCTGGAACGGCTCCGCCTGCCTGACGGCAGACAGGCCGCCTTGCACAGCGCTAACGCTTTTTTCCTATGTTTGCACTAGCCTTAATTTTCCGATAAAATAAGTTTCTATGAATAAGAACGAAGCTAAACCAACTTTCCGTGAATTTTTGAAATCTCAGGTAGAATTCGGCCTGCCCGTATTTTTTGACGGCGGAATCGGCACTATGATTCAAAAGACAGGCTTCACTGACTACGACATCCCCGAAGATATTTCAATTGAAAAGCCAGAGATTATCGAAGACATTCACAAAGCTTACCTTAGGGCGGGAGCAAATGTACTCACGGCCAACACTTTTTGTGCCTTGCCCTTAAAGCTGATTTCAGCAAAATATTCCTGCAAAGAGTACATCGAGGCAGAAATTGCCCTTGAAAAAAAATGTATCGAAGAAATTGAGGCAGAAGGAAATACCCGCCCCCATTACGCTTCATGGGACACTAGCCAGATTGGACGCTTGCTCGAACCAATGGGCGACTTGACTTTTGACCAGGCCTACGAGACTTACAAAGAGGCTGCCGTGATTGCAGAAAAGGCGGGGGCGGAACTTGCCATTATCGAGACCATGGCAGATTTACGGGAAGTTAAGGCTGCGGTTCTTGCCACAAAAGAAAACACGAACCTTCCGATTTTTGCCAGCATGACTTTCCAGCCCAATTTGCGCACTTTGACCGGAGCGGACATCCGCACGGTGGTGGTTTATCTTGAGTCGCTTGGAGTCGATTTAATCGGATTTAACTGCGGCGGTTCTTTGAGCAAAGATGACAAAATCGTGGCTGAGTTCATGCGATACGCTCACCAGCCTGTTTGTGTGGAGCCGAATGCAGGATTACCGACGGTTATCAACGGAAAAGCGGTCTTTCTTGTAAAGCCGGAAGAATTTGCCGAGCATCACAAAAAATACAGGGAATTGGGAGTAAGCGTTTTTGGCGGCTGCTGCGGCACAACCCCGGAGCATATCGCAGAGATGGTTCGCGTGATTGAAGCCATGCCGCCTCAAAAACGAAAGCCCTGCGAGTTTGAGAATGCAACTTTTATCTGCTCTTACAATTCAAGCGTGCAGATTGGTGGAAATGCCGGCCCTCAAATTATCGGTGAAAGAATCAACCCGACCGGCAAAAAGAAGGTAAAAGAAGCCTTGCTTGCCCACAACATGAATTTCGTGCTGGGTGAGGCGGAAAGTCAGATTAACGCGGGAGCGCAGATTCTTGATGTGAATGTAGGCTTGCCGGGAATCGATGAGGCCCAGACTATGGTGGACGCGGTAAAGACAATTCAGGGAGCTTTCAACACGCCGCTTCAGATTGATTCCAGCGAAGGGCCGGTTTTGGAAAAAGCCCTGCGCTATTACAACGGAAAAGCCCTGATAAACTCAACCAACGGCCGTCAGGATGTGATGGACAAGGTTCTGCCTCTGGTAAAAAAATACGGCGGAGCGGTGGTCGCGCTTTGTATCGATGAAGCCGGAATCGCACCCACTGCGGAAGGTCGTGTTGCGGTAGCCGAAAAAATCATCACGGAGGCGGCAAAATACGGGATTCCGGTTCGTGACATTGTGATTGACACCCTCACACTTACGGTTTCAAGCCAGCAGAAGGAAGCTCTGGAAACCGTTCGGGCAATTCAGATTTTAAAAGAAAAATACGGCTCACAGGGATTGCAGTTCGTGCTGGGAGTCTCGAATATTTCGTTCGGAATCCCGCGGCGAGACATCATCAATTCCAGATTCTTTGCGATGGCACTTTATGCAGGATTGAGCGCATGTATCATAAATCCGCTCATGCAGCCAATGATGGAAACTTACTACGGCTACCGTGCCCTGGCAGGATTTGACGAAAACTGCCTTGACTACATCGAAAAATACAACGACACCCCGGCCCCGGTTTATGGATTGACCGCTGAGCAAGTGGCGGCAGCAAAATCCGGAGCGTTAGGGATTGGCGGGGCGGCGTCAGCCGTTCGCGAAGCGAATGGAGCGAACAGCGGAACCCCAAAAAGCCCGACCGCCGCGTTACGGAGCGAAAGCGGAGTAGCGGCGGGAACGCCCAAATTACCTGAAAACTTAACTGACTCGGAAAGCTCGCTCATAAACATAATCTGCAAGGGATTCAAGGATTCGTCAGCTGAGGCCACAAAAAAACTTCTGGACGAGGGAAAAGAGCCGGTCCAGATTATCGACCGCTGCATCGTGCCGGCCCTGGACATTGTGGGAAAAGATTTCGAAATCGGAAAGAAATTTTTGCCCCAGCTTTTGCTCTCTGCAGACACGGTAAGCAACAGTTTTGCGGTAATCAAAGCCCACCTCGAAGCAAGCGGCGTGGCCCAGGAGTCAAAGGGAAGCATCGTAATCTGCACGGTTTTCGGCGACATCCACGACATCGGGAAGAACATCGTCAAAGCCATGCTGGAAAACTACGGCTACACGGTGATTGACCTCGGAAAAAATGTGCCCGCAGAAAAAGTCGTTGAGACCGTGCTCGAAAAAGACATCCAGCTGGTGGGATTGAGCGCCCTGATGACAACGACAGTCGCCAACATGGAAGACACAATTAAACTTTTGCACCAAGAGCTTGGCAAAGCGGGAAAAACCTGCAAGATTATGGTAGGCGGAGCAGTCCTCACGGCGGATTATGCAAGCCAGATTGGAGCAGATTACTACGCCAAGGACGCGATGGTGAGTGTTGGGATTGCTAAAGAAGTCTTTGGGAACAGGGCAAACGCATTATAGTTGTTGGAGAGCATAAAGCAGGCATTTTTCGTTTTGTGAGCAAAGTGTCTGCTTGTTGCCGATTGTCAGATTCTTCTTTTTAGTTGAAACGGGTAATTCAATTCCTTTCAGAAGATTCATTACAAGTTTCCTGATTATATTCAGATTCTGCGCCACAACGCAACGCCAGCTAGCGTTGTGTATCTTTCTTACACGGCAATAATCCTCATCAAAAACTGTGTCCAGCACCCAG
>JAFSJX010000085.1 GCA_017449285.1 Treponema sp. | reverse complement strand
TGAACCCGCCGTTGCGTCAAGCACAAGCTCGCCCGCGTCGGTATAAGTCCGAATCAAATATTCCAGTAAGGACAAGGGCTTTTGTGTGCTGTGGTATCGCGGCTCCGCCGTCGTCATCGGGCTTGCGAACTTGATAACGTCACGCGGATAATAGTGTTCGCCGTCATTAGTTCCATTGGTTCGCGGCGTCGAATAACTGTAGACGCCCTCGCCCTGCCAATGTTTTTTATTACGTTTGACATAGCCCTTGCCACGTCGCCACTGCGGATTGTACGTCGGCAGTCGCCGATAGAAAACAAGAATATCCTCATGACAACGGAGCGGCATTTTACGAGCATTGAAAAAGCCCGTGCCCACCGCCTTTTCCCAAACCCACTTATATCTGAACTTTATCGGCGAAGTCATGACTAGTTCAACCGCAAATGGCATTTGAGCAAATAGGACACACGCTCCGTTGTCTTTCAACACTCGATTGAATTCTGCCCACAGCGCGGCGAGCGGCAATTTCTTATCCCACTGGCATGACGTTGATCCAAAAGGTAAGTCACTCAAAATCATGTCGACACTTCGCGCGGTCAGCTCCTTCATGCCGCGCAAGCAGTCCGCGTTAATCAGCTGTATCATTTTTTTTTGCCATTTCCTCCACCGCGTTAAATTGTTTCACGCCTTCACGGTGTAACCGCCATATATGCTGTTCAGTATAATCAAATTGCGTTAACACGTCACTGAAAGGCAAGCATTCAACATATCGCAGATAAAGAATACGCCCCACGTCAACACGCTTGACCCGTTCATAAATTTCAAGTGACAACTGCAGAGCTAATTCCTCGCGCCGCTGATTTAACTCCGCAAGCTCAGTTTCAATGTCAACGATTTTTTGTGTCATGACTTCAATCCTTGAGTCAATCGCTTTTGCTCTGGGCGAACCCGTTATTCGGCTCGTCGACACAGTTAACACCGAATTTTTTAGCCCTTTTAGCTTTCCTTCCAAACTTTTTATTTCCGAATCAAGCTCCCGAATTGTCTTTAAATTCATTGTCACACCCCGAAAATACTTTCCTCAAAGTCATTCAGCCTATCCTGCAAGATAAGTATTTGCTCAAATAAAGCCCGCCGATTTTCGAGCGTGAATTGAAAGTAATCAGTAAGCTCGTCAATGCTTTTTCGGGCAACGTACAGACAATCATTATAATCGTTAATCGCCCGACCTTTTTCGCGGTGGACGGTCAACGGAGCGAATACATCCGCCATCGGCTCGGCAGAAAATATCCTTACGATAGCATTCATGCAATGCTTGCCCACTTGATAAGCTTTATATGTCACATTAGCCGCAACCGCCTTTCGTAATTTGCCCAGAAAATACACCTGTAGAAAACAATGCAACTGCTTTGTTGTCATGACGCGGCTAAAGACAATCGGCAATAATTCCAGTGCACAAGCACGACGTTTATCCTTAAGCTCGGCAAGCTCTGTGTCTAGACTTTCAATTTCCGCCCCGTGCCCGCCGAGTAATTTCAGTGCGAAGTTATATTTTTCCAGACGTGTTATTTCTGCCGTCTTTTCCAATATCGCATTAGGATAAAAGTCCGTCATTTTCTTACACGACCTTCAATCTGCCGCCGCTCATAACGCCGTATTTTTTCGCGTCCGCTTTCCAGAATATTCTTCACGGTTTTTGCTTGCTGCAGACCCAGTGACTTCGATATTTCCGTATCTGTCATAAGCGCACAATAATACATGACAAAAATCTTTGTGTATAAATCGTCCTTGAAAAAGTCACTGATTTGCTCTGTCAACTTCGCCGCTTGAAGTAAAAACTCTGTGCTTTTGAGCTTATCGGAAAAATTTTCTTTCGACGACCGCAATGCGTTCAATTCTACTATCGTCATGCCTTTGCTCCTTTTTTTCAATCAGTATATTTCAACCTTGACCGCAACGCAAAATTTTTCCAGCGCGGATTTTTCCGACAACGCAACCGCCTCTTGCCCCTGCGCCGCAGGCGCAATTTTGTTTTCCCGTGAAGGTAAGAAAAAAATCTGCCTGCTTTTGAGCTATTTTTCTTCCCTAACTGTTAACCCCCACTTAGGGGATAAAGTTAACGCATAATTTTTGCATAAAAAGTTTAGCGTAATGACAACCTCTTGCATAAATTTATGCGTTTTATGCGGGTTTGCATAATTTTTATGCGTATCTATAGCAACATGTTACAAAGTGAACTTAGCGTAATAAAGCCAACTAGGAAAGAAAAAAAACGTTAACTAGGGGGGATTGACGCATAATTTTGACTCCTACTCCCAAAACTCCTTATAAACCTTCTCATTTAGAGCAGTGCTTTTCTCAATTAGGATATTGCCCTTCATCGGAAGAATTTTATCTAATTTAAAAAAATTACAAGCCGTCTATATATCTCTCTAAATGATAACGATTGAGAATGTATTACCGAATTTTAGGAGAAATTTTTATGCGAATTATGCGTTAACCACCTAAGGTTGACATTTAAAGCTTGCTATGACGCCATTAAATTTTCAAAACGGTTGCCATAGCTACGCATAATTTTGGAATCATTTTTATGCGATTTTATGCGTTTTATGCGGAATGGCGTCATAATAGGAAAGTGACCCTTAATTTTTATGCTATCCTTTTGACTTTTTAGATAACCCCCAATAGGGGATAACTACAGCGGCATTTTTTCTTTCCCTTCACAGGAACTTTTTCCCCACCGCGAGGCGGCTTGTCGCCTGCGCGGGGGAGCGAAAGCGCAAAAGCTCAAAAGGGCGGAGCCGCCGTCGGCGGGTTGCGGTTGCAGGCTCAAAAAAGCGCAAAAAAAATCCCGCCATTACGCAGGATTTTTGTTGACTTTGACGAATACACTCAAAAAATCATTCCATATACCGTTTTCGTCATGTATCGAAACACGGTTGCAGGATTATTTCTGCCAACCGCAGGATTTTCTAAACGCTCAAAAGGTATCACAACAAGGCGCGAAAGTAAACTAAACGGGGGGGGGGGCGCATGTATACTTTTACGGCAAGTGAAGTGCAGAAAAGGTTGAATTTACGTCGAATATCCCTGCGCGGACTTGCTCAAATGGCGCATGTAGATTTCAAGACGGCTCGAAAGGCGTCACGCGGATTACCGGTAAATGAAGGCTCGGCGATAAAAATCCTTGACGCTCTGGGCGACGATTTAACTGTTAATGACGGTAGAAAGGATGAGTAAGGTGAAGGCTCCAAATTTTCGCGAAGAGGTTATTGCGGAGTTAGTTGCTCAAAAGAAATACGAATATGACATGCAACTTGCAGACCGTTATTCGGCTGAATTGTCATTGGGTAGGGATGATATTCGCAAAAAATATGCAGCGGCAGATGCTCAACTGTTTTCCGACGTAAAAGAGGATTTACTCAAAAGTTTTGTCACCTTGTTTAAAGACAGTCAAAGAATGGTGGCGGAATTGACGATTGTCGACAGGGCTATCAATCGTTACAGTTCCGATATAGGGCAGATTAATTCGTCGCTCAAAAGCATTTCGGAACTCGCCGACAAGACGACCAAAGCTTATTTTGAGTCAATCCCGAAACTCGCGCAGGTTGAATTTTTAGATGAGCCCTATTACGATTACAATAACGAACGTTTTGTTTTCTACCAGTCAACTATGGGCAATGCCGATTATACCGCAAGGCAAATTTTGGCTTATGACAAAATAGCTGCCGATGCCGCGCAGATTCCCGCTTTAAAATCCCGCCTTGACAAAGCTCAAAAGGATTTGGCAGACGCTCAAAATCAGAAGGCGGAGTTATTGTCGGCGGTTGCGAGCAATTCGGCTCAGTTGCGCGAGTTGGCAGAGCAATTAACCGAATTGTATAAAGCCGTCGAAGATAAGCGGGCAGAGAATAAAGTCGCTATGGAAAAGGAACTTGATGAGCTCGCCGATAAAGTTCACGCTGAAATTTACGGAGGAAAATAAGTTATGACATATGACGAAAGGGCGCAATCTTACAAGACAGGGGCGGATTACCCAGAGGATACGCGGGTTGCTTTAGATTCTTTCGCTGATTTCGTCGAAAGTTTTCAGTATAATTATTCGTCGAATAAACCTTGCGTCAACACTCAGCTTAAAATCTATCGCGACCTTGTCAAAAACTATTTGACGGACTTTGTCTATAGCAGCGAGTTTTAGACAATCCCTCTTACAGGGTTTATATAAATGGCAGTCCTCCTAGAAAACACTTGACAAAACGCGAAACCCCCGCCAAAAGACGGGGGTCTGTGCTTGCCTTGTTCCTTGTCCTACAAAAATTCCCTTGAAAAATTTCTGCAGTGTCGAAATACCTGCGTGGTGTTCTATCGACGTGACTCAGCATATCACCTTTCTACTTTTCTTGGCAAATTTTCTCCTGCACTGTCTAATTTATCGGCTCTAGCTTGACTTTAAATCCGAGTATTTCTCCAAATTGTCTTAATTCGTTGTAGCTGATTGATTCGTTGTTGATTTTGCGGGAAAAACTTTGCTGAACGTATTTTGTGCCAAAGCGTTTGTTAAATTCTTCGCCGAGTGTTTTCAGAGTGTAACCCCGATATTTAGACCAAAATTTTATTTGATCCTCTAACGGTACCTTGTCTAAATCTATCATGCTGAACACCTCCATTTGTTAAAGTCTACAACCAAGACGCTTTTTTGTCAACAAAAAATGTTTAAAAAACCTCAAGAAAAGTTGTAAAAAGCGTTGACAGATTGATTGAAAGGGATTATAATTCAACACGAAATGTTAAAGATACAACAGGTAACCATAGAATTTAAGGAGGAAGAGGAAATGAAAATCACGGTAGAAAGGAATGCGGCGGGCTTTGTCAAGGCTTATTTCGTCGACGGCGTGAAAACGCTCAAAGCGAAAATTGACGCCTTGATTTATGACTATCTGCAAGCGACGACAGCGGCAGGACAAACGGCGACGATTGAAATTGACTCGTGCCTTGTCAAGGAATTCAGAGCAATAACGCGCTCACCCTACAAAAATTTCTCGGTTGTCAATCCCGACGTGCAGGAAAAGAAATTGGCGGTTTGCACCGCTCAAAGTGTCGACACCGTCAAGGCGGTTGACCCCACACGGGGCGTTGTCTCCGAAAACGCGGTTTGCACCGCTCAAAGTGTCGACAGCGTCGCTGCCGTTAACACTGCACAGGATGACGTTCCCGAAAACGCGGTTGACATAGCTCAAGACGGCGACAGTGACAAAGCTCAAAAGCACACTGCGAAAAAGGAAAAACAAATGTTTAGTTTCGCTGATTTCTGCAGAGAATTGAACGCAAAGATTACGCCCGTCATGCTCGTTA
>JAFSJX010000084.1 GCA_017449285.1 Treponema sp. | reverse complement strand
CTGGGGAACTTCAAGGTGGTCGATTTCGACGTGGAGCAGAATCTCAATCAAGTGCTTGCAGAGGTCGGGGTTGGATCCCATTATCTTGCAAAACAAAAAATTGTTTGCGAGCGTGATTTTTTCCCACGGGGTAGTTGTTTCTGTCATTGTTTGCCTCCGTACAGAATCTTGGGGTTTGTCTTTGTTCTGTACATATAGTTATAGGCACTGAATTTGCATTTTCGGTTAAATTTTTTAGAAAAATTTTGCAAAAAAGTAAAAAAAACGCCGATTCAAAGGGATGCGCATGGATACAGGGGATACATTAGGATAACAGCGGGAAAGTATGCTATATCCTGTTTATCCTCTGCATCCTAATGAATAGCAGACAGAAGCGTGTTCTTTTCTTACAGCAGACTCACGGGGTCTACGTCACACTCAATATACACATCGCTGGAATGCTTGTAGTTGTAGAGCAAATCGGCTGTTACGCTCTGCATGATGCCCAGATTGTTTCCGCGCAAAAGAATCTGATAGCGCCAGTTCATGGCGATTTTTGCAATCGGGCATTCGGCGGGACCTAGAATTTCGGTTTCTTCCGCTGTTTTTGCATGGGCACTGCCAGAAAGGGCGATTTTTTTGAGGGATGAGCGCAAAATCTCCGCTGCTCCGAGCGCACCTTCTTCCGCCTGTCTTTCCGTGGGCGCTCTAAAGACCAGACGCACAAGCCGTGAGAATGGCGGAAAGTCCAGCATTTCTCGCTCTTTCAGTTCATCTTCGTAAAATTGTGCGATTTCTCCCTGCACTGCGCAGACAATAGGTTTTCGGTCGGGGGCATAGGTCTGTACCAGTACGCGCCCGTCGGGAAAAAATCTTCCTGCACGGCCGGCAACCTGTGTAATGAGGGCGAATGTCCGTTCTGCGGCGCGGAAGTCGGGAAGATGCAGTCCTGTGTCTGCCAGAATCACACCGACCAGCTGCAGGTTCGGGAAATTCAGTCCTTTTGCGACCATCTGCGTTCCCAGCATGATATCGTATTCGCCGCGCCTGAATGCGTCCAGTTTTTCCTGCAGTTCGCCCTTGTGCGTCACGTTGTCAGTGTCTACGCGGGTAATGCGGGCGGCGGGAAATTTTGCCCGCACTTCCTGCTCAATGAATTCCGTGCCGAATCCCGAATAGCCCACGTCGAGCGAGCCGCATTCAGGACATTCCTGCGGGGGAACGGTAGACCAGCCGCAGTAGTGGCAGCGAAGCCTTTTTTCATTCTTGTGGTAGGTGAGGGCGACCGAACAGTTCTTGCACTTCATCTCAAAGCCACAGGTATTGCAGCGGAAAAAGTGGGTAAAGCCCCGCCTGTTCAAAAAGAGAATTGTCTGACGCTTTTGAGACAGTGTTTCCTTGATTGCAGCGGCAAGTTCTGTGGAAATACAGCCGTCCATTTTGAGTGCGGAAAGGTTGATTGCCTTGATTTGGGGCATGGCTCCGCCTGCGAGTCTGCGGGTAAGGCTATGGCGGATAATCCTGTCAGTTTTCATGGCATACCATGCCTCTGCGCTGGGGGTCGCGCTTCCCATGACAAGGGGAATGTTCAGTTTTGCGGAGCGGTACATGGCAACTTGCCGTGCATGATAGCGTGGGGTAGAACCGCTTTTGTAGGAAGCGTCGTGCTCTTCATCAATAATAATCATGCCCAAATCAGGCACGGGGGCAAAGACGGCACTCCGCGCCCCAATCACAACGCGCGCTTCCTTGTGCAGAATGCGCTTCCATTCGCCCAGCCGCTGACTGGGGGTAAGCCCTGAGTGTAGGACAGCCGCCGTCTGACCAAAGCGCGCAATCACGGCTTCAATCACCTGCTTGGTCAGCCCGATTTCAGGCACGAGGTAGATGACACCCCTTCCCTGAGAAAGCAGCCGCTCCGCAGCCTGCAAAAAGACTTCGGTTTTTCCTGTTCCTGTGGGACCATAGAGGTAGTGCAGACGGCTGGGGGCAGCGGAAGACAAAATGCCGTCAACCGCAGAAGCCTGTTCTTCGCTCAAAGTGCGGGCGGTCGTGTCAGGTGCTTCTTCGGTAAAAGAAAAACTTCCCGCATCAGTCTCCCGCTTTCCTCCGGGGAGCATGGCGGAAATGGCTTCTCCCACTGAGCAGAGGTAAAATGACGAAAGCCAGCGGGCAAGCGCAATCAGTTCCGGGGTAAAAACAGGCTCTTTGTCGAGCAGGCGCAGAATAGGGCGGATTTTGCTTTCTTCTACGCCACAGTCTGCCGGAAACTCGCTTGATTCTGCAATGATAAAACCCGTAGTGCGCCGGTTTCCAAATTTAATGTCAGCACGGTAGCCCACATGGCTTTGCCCGCTGCTCTCTTCGTCAGAAGAAATGTCGAGGTAGGTAAATGCCTGATTCAGCGGTACATTCAGTACGATTTGCAGATAGCGTTTCATGCATTTCCTGCAGTCAATTTGGCTTGTATTCCGGCGCAATCTCTTGTAGGCGCGCCCGCATCATCTTCAGATCTTCCCATGCAAGCCGCTTCTGGCTGGTGTCGCGGAGCAGTGCGCTGGGGTGGAAGGTGACCGCCACAGGAATGCCGTTCCATTCGTAGAAATTGCCACGAAGCCGCGTTACGCCGTCGGTGGTTTTGAGCAGATTTTTTGCCGCGGTACTTCCTGCGCACAGAATCATCTTTGGTTTTAGCGAAAAAATCTGTGCCTGTAAAAATGACTCGCATGCAGCCGCCTCATCGGGATAGGGCACACGGTTGTTCGGCGGACGGCATTTTACGATGTTTGCGATAAAGGTATTTGTCTTGCGGGATAGTCCGATGGAAGCGAGCATCTTGTCCAAGAGTTCGCCAGCAGGTCCCACAAAGGGGCGGCCGCTCATATCTTCTTGGTAGCCAGGTCCTTCGCCCACAACAACGACGAGCGGATGCAGAACGCCCTCGCCGGGAACAACATTTGTCCGCGTCTTAGCAAGCGCACAGCGCGTACACGATGCAATTTTCTGTGCGACAGCGTCAATTGTGTTCGGGGGTGTGAGGGGTGCGGACGGTGCGGCGATGGTCTTTTGTGTGGCATTAGGCTCTGCAACTGCGGACGGAACATCCTTATCGTCCGCAAAAACGGGCATCTCCCCCGCAAACGTTGGCGCAGTATACCCGCATATCCCGCTCGCGGCTGTTTTGAGAAGCGTATAGATTGTTTCTTTTTCCGTCGCTGTCATTTGTTCTGTCACAATTCTACCAAATCCTTGTCATTCGTGCAACAATCGTATAAAATAGAAATAGTATGAAAATCGCCATGTTTTCGGACTCGTACTATCCGCGCATCAACGGGGTTACGGTTTCGGTTCATTCGTATGCGGTAGAACTCACTAAACTCGGCCACAAAGTCGCCATTGTCTGCCTTGACTACACCGAGGAGCAACAGCGGGCTTCTTTTTTTGATGAGAAAAAAAGTGACGCTGCCTCTCCGTTTAAAATCATACGCATTCCATCGCAGTGGATTATTTGGTCGGACGAGGACAGGTTCGCGCGGTTTGACTGCTGGAGGTATCTCAAAAAACAGGTTGATGCGTTTGCTCCCGATTTGGTTCATGGGAACGGCGAATGGTCAATCGGCTATCTGGGCGCAATGTATGCCCGTCACCGTCACCTTCCGTTTGTGTACACGTTCCATACGATGTGGGAAGACTACATTGCCAATTATACATCCTTCATTACGTCGCTCATTCCAGACAAGGGCTTGCGGCTTGCGGGGCGAACGCTGGTCAAATTTTATCTGAAACGGGCGAATTTGATTATCGCTCCAACAAAGCATATCGCTCAGGTGGTGGAACGCTACAAAATAAACCGCCCGATGGAGATTCTCCCGACGGGCATTCCCGACAATAAATTCGGTAAGTATTCGATGTTCCGCGCTCAGTCTATGTTCGGAACGCTCAGCCGAAAATTTCCCGCAATTAAAAACAGGAAGGTGCTTTTGTATGTGGGGCGTGTCGCGTATGAAAAAAATCTTGCGTTCCTGTATGATGTGCTGAAAAAAGTGCAGGAACAAGAACCAAAAGCCTGTCTTCTTATGGTGGGCGGAGGTCCTTATCTTGACGAACTCAAAGAACTTGCCAAGGAGCAGGAACTTGAAAAATCCGTTTGCTTTACGGGGTATGTGCCTTCAAAAGACGTGATGTATCTGTATCGGTTGGCTCAGGTCTTTGTCTTTCCCAGCAAGACGGATACGCAGGGGCTTGTGACAATTGAGGCGATGATGACTGGTCTTCCCGTTGTTGCAATCGGTGAACTTGGCACGGTTGACGTGATGCAGGGGGATAACGGCGGATTTATGGTCGGCGATGACGTGACCGAATTTTCCGATAAAGTCCTCTTGCTCCTGAAAAATCAGAAAATCCGCAAACAAAAATCTGAGGAGGCAAAAATTTGGGCACAGCAGTGGAAAATTTCTTCGCTCACGCCAAAACTGCTGGACTGCTATAAACGTGTTCTTGCCGAAAAAAACATGCATGAAGAAGAAGCCGATGATGATGAGATTATTGATGAAGAAAGAGAATGAGATAAAAATGAAGAGAAATAAGTGTGTCCTTGCTGTCTGCCTTTTTCTGCTGACTCTTCCGACATTTTCATTTGAGGCAAAAGAATTATTTGAGCGGCGGGGAAGGAGTGCGCAGGAACTGATTCCTGCCGGACACTGGATGTATGACGCGCTCATGGCAATCAGTCTGGAAAGCCGCGCGCTCAATTTTGCCGACAGCGCACCGCTATCCATTGCGGAACTGCTTACCTATCTTAACGAAGTTGATTACGAGGCTTTGAGCGAAGCGGGGCGGGCGCAGTATGACAGAATCCATCATTTTATCGGCGAAAAGCGGTTTTCTATCGGCGCGGATATCCTCTCGCTTTCTGTTGAGCCGAACCTGAATCTTTCGGGCTTTTACAAGACAAACGACAATATTGACTGGGTATACGACCGCTACAGCCGTAAGCCTGTGTTCGATGCGCCGATGGTCATTTCGTGCGCGGATTATTTTGCGATGGACATGGAAATTTCGCTCGGCTCGTCAAGGGGCGCATCGCTTCAGAACGACAATTATTCCAACATTCCGTATCTCGTAAAGAACATGGACGTGAATTTTCCGTATACGGCATATTTTAACACAGGCTACAAATTCACGGAGAAAACGGGCATCGCTTTTCAGATTCAGCAGGGAAGCCAGTCAATCGGTCGGACGCTCGGCGGTTCAATCATCTGGTCTGACCATCTGACGGGAACAACGCAGGCAAAACTGAGCGTGTACAATCCTGTCTTAAAGTATACGGCATCGGTCAGCGAATTCAACGTGGACAAGTATATGTATATGCACAATGTTGAGGCGCGGCTGTTCAAAAAGTTCACGCTGGGCGTGCAGGAAGGAATTCTTGTGTACGCGCCGCTGGAACTTCGTTTTATGAACCCGTGGACGATTTTTCATGGCTTTGCTCCGTGGCGCGATTACGGCGATGAACTGGGAAAACGTACCGATGATGACCCCGAATCTCATACATGCGCATACCTCGGTATAAAGGCGGAATTTACCCCGATAAAATATCTGCGTCTGTACGGACTTTTTGCGATGACCCAGTATGCCACTCCTTACGAAAAAGAGAATTGGCCGGACAGTTTGCAACCGAACGGTTTAGGCGGGCAGTGGGGCGCAGAATCCTATATTCCGTTTAAAAGCGGGTATCTGCATTTTGGGCTGGAAGCATCGTATACGCAGCCGTATCTTTATATCAAGGAAAGTCCTAACTGGTCGCTTGTCCGAACGTACAGCGAAAATATGGGAGACCATGCGGTTTTCTATGAGTGGATTGGCTCTCCAAACGGACCCGACACGATTTCCGCGCAGTTGACGGGCGGATATGAAGTGCCGGCAAAATTTTCCGTGGATGCGACATATCTCTTTATGGCGCGGGGTGAAATGTCAGGAACGGGTGTGTTCGACAAGATGAACGCGGACGGAACGAACTGGGGCGGGCAGGTTACCGAGCAGTCTGGCATTAAGGACTGGTGCTATCCCACAAATACGACGGAGCGTGACTACACAACGCCGCATGGCATTCCCGAATATGTGCATAGGCTTTCTGTTTTGGGAACGTGGTACGCAAAACCGTGGCTCAAACTTTCCGCTCAGCCCGCCTATGTGATGATTTTTAATCGTAACCATACGAGCGGTAATTTTGCCGGCGGATTTGAAATTGCGCTTTCGGTGGAGTGTTCATTTATTCGCTTTTAGTGTATAATGAAAAAAAGGTGTTCAGATGAAGAAAATTGTTTTTGCATGTGTGTTTTGTATCGTTTCACTTTCGGCGGTGTTCTCGCAGGTTTCTGTTGACCCGAACGACCGTTTTTATTCTCAGGCGCAGATTTGGGAAGTGCGGGGCTTGGTTGACCGCCTTCCGCAAATTCGTCCGTATCCGCTCAACCTCATCAGGCAGATTATTGAGTCAATCATTGAGGTCGGCATAAACGATGACGGCACAATTGACCCAAAGTATCAGAGCGATGTTGAGGTCGCCCTGTATGAGTATGAGCGAATTTTTTCTCATTCGTTTCATCTTCAGGGAACTGGTGGTGGCAGACTGAAGATACGGCAGAATCAACAGGAATCAGAAAAAGAGACCGCCGTAAAGAAATTCATCGAAGGAAAGGGGGCTGTCGTTGGGGATGTCGCCTTGCATCCGCTGGTCAGTTTCAGTTATAACATCGGCGAGTACGGCAATATCGGCAACTGGGGTGATGTTGGTCCAGACTATACCAATTTTGCCTACGATTCTATTCAGGACGCTGCTGATATCGGGCCGCTTTCCATGTATTTTGATGCGAATTCAAATATCAGCGTGGGAACGGCAAAACTCTATGCGACTGCGGGTATGAGCCGTGCGGGATTCGGTCCTTTCTTGGGCGAAGGTTTGTGTCTGAACGAAACATCCTATCACTCGGCGAATATGTTCATCAACGCCACGGGAAAATTCCTTTCCTTTACTACGCTGTTTTCTGCAATCGGTGCGACAACGAACGTAAATACCAGCGAGAGTCTTGCCAGCTCAAAATATTTTGCCCTGCATTCGCTTAGGTTTACGCCGTTCAAGTGGCTTGCGGTTTCTTTCTATGAGTCGGTGGTGTTCGGCGGACGGACTGAGTTCCTGTATCTTATTCCTGCTCCGTTCATGGTAGTGCAGGGCTTGGGCGGAAACCATGATAATTTGCAGATGGGATTGCTGTTTGAATACGATATGCTTAGGAATCTGCGCTTGAACCTTGATATTTTTGTTGATGACATGGATGCGGAAAAACTTGCGAAACTCAAGTTGGACGGCAAAAATCGGTTTGGCGTTCAGGCGGGATTTATGTTTACACCGCCTGAAAGTTTTTGCAAACTCTTTGCGATGAATTATACGATTATCACGCCGTATACATATTCTCACTGGGAATGTACTTCCGACGAATCGGGCGAAATCAAGGGAACGTCTTTTAACTATCAGAATTACACGAACAACGGAATCAACATTGGCTCTACCTTACAGCCGGATTCCGACAGGGTTGGATTTTCCGCGCAATTTCAGCCGAAGAAGAATCTGCGTGTTACGCTCTCCTCAAATTTTATCCGTCATCAGAATGTGGTTGAATCTCTTTCAAGTGAAGAGGCAGGACGGTATATGATTGCAAAGTCAGGAACGTATCGAACTGATGGCAGCGTTTACACTCATTCGATGTTTTCTGATGAGACCAGCATAAATGCTGAACACGTTGACAGCGCATGGAGTCATCTTCTTTTTATGTCTGGCGACCATTGTATGCACAATTTTCAGGCAGGTCTTTCCGCCGAGTACGAGATTCCTACAAGAAAACGATGGAGAATCACGCTCAAAGCGGGATATATGTTTGAGTATGTCCACAATAAAGGCGTAGACAGCAATATCTATCCTGGAAGCGCAAACGGATATACAAGGGAAACAGACTCTGAGGGAAACACTACGTATTCCTATGTCGTTTCTGACGGAACAAAAGTGACCGAACCAACGCTGAACGGTCTTGCAACCAACGAAAAAGTTCAGAAAGACGTTCAGACTGCCTATGATAACTGGGTTTCCCAACTCTACGATCAGGTGAACAACTATTTCTCTCTCAGCGTGAAGATTACCTATTGACGGGCGTTGCGCCGCATTCGCGTCGCCGCTATGTACGTGGTTCCGCTGCCGCTCCATCCGCAGGTTTTCAACCAGCGGACGCTTACGCGCCACTCCCAGCGCATAACGCATTATTCTCCTGTCAGCAGTTTGCCGTTTTCTTCGGCGAGCATAGACGCATTTTCCCGCGTGCCGAATTGTTGCGCCACAATCCCCGCGCAGTCAAATCGTCTGATTTCGCGTTTTTCATACGCCGCGCGGATTAAGTCTTCTGCTTCAAGCGAATCGTAGATTTCTTTTGCCTCTTCCAGATTCGCATGCAGAATCGGGTGGCGCGGGGAAAACAATACGCAGCAATCCTCATACGGAAGAATCGAAGTCTCATACGTGCCGATTCGTTGTGCCGTTGCGATGATGTCTTCTTTATCCATTCCCACAAGAGGGCGCAAAAGCGGGAACTGTGCCATGCTTTCGGTCACAGCCATATTCTGCACGGTCTGACTTGCCACTTGCCCAAGACTTTCGCCTGTTACGATGCAGTCTGCGCCCAGCCGTTCGGCAAGAAGATTTGCGCATTGCATCATGCACATTCGGAGCATGAGCGTGGTAAAATTTGCGGGCGACTTCTGCTTTATCCTCATCTGCACGTCGGTAAACGGAATCACGTTGATGTGCGTGGTAAGCCCGTATCGGGCTAAGATTTCAGCAAGCGTCTCCACTTTTTTTTGCGCTTCTTCCGACGTGTACGGGTAGGCATGGAAATAGCAACATTCAATTTTCATTCCGCGGCTCATCATTCGGTAGCCAGCAACGGGGCTGTCAAGTCCGCCGCTCAGCAAAAGCAGTCCTTTTCCGCTGCAACCAACGGGAAGCCCGCGATGCCCGCGATTTTTGTTTGAGTACACAAAGACGCGGTCTCGGATTTCCACGCAAATTGTCACGTCAGGGTGATGCACGTCCACCGCCAAAATTTCCTGCTCGCAGACAAGGGAAGGGGCTTCGCGGCAGATACCGTAGGTGTCAAGGAAGAAACTTTTGTCGCTGCGTTTTGCCTCAATCTTAAAAGACTTCGCGCCTTTTTCCTTTGCGCTGACTGCCTCACGTAACACTTCGCGGCGGATTGCGTCAATATTTTTCTCCACCACCGCCGCCTCAGACCAGCCCGTAATGCCAATCAGATGGTCAAGCGCAAATTCCACGGCAGGAGCGGCCTCATCCTCACATTCAATGTACAGCCGTCCTGCATACAGCGACACTTTTGCTTCCACCGACTGCAAATAGCGGCGGGCATTTCCCATCAAAAGCCGCTCAAAGTCGCGGATATTCGAGCCTTTCAAAACCAACTCGCCAAGTCTACCAAGATACGTTCGCATGGAAAAAGTATAACGGATTGCAATGATTTTGGGAACACTCTGACATCTCCCCGAATTCTCCCATAAATTCAATAAACTCACGTTCTCAAATGCCGATACTTAAAGTGTAGAGGTAAAATATGATTCGTGGATGGTACATTGGCGCAAGCGGAATGAATGCCCAGCAGGAACGCTTGAACGCAATTTCCAACAATCTGGCAAATGTGGACACGGCAGGCTACAAGCGTGACGTTACGGTGAGCAAGGAATTTTCCCAGCTCCTGTTGCGCAGACACGAGGCTGATGGCGTGTACAAGACATCGAACGGTTCTTACGATGTCGCGCCGATTGTGGGCAAACTGGGCTTAGGCGTGGAGACGAACGAAAATTTCACGCAGTTTGAGCAAGGCTCGTTCCGTGACACGCACACGGCAACTGATTTTGCGCTGGGAAGCGAAGGCTTTTTTGCGGTGCAGACACCGAATGGCGAGCGGTATACGCGCAACGGAAACTTTATCCTTGGCAAAGAAGGAATCCTTGAGACAAAAGAAGGCTATCCTGTTTTGGGCGAAAACGGCATTATCCGTCTGGAAGATGACAAGTTCCACCTTGATCAGGACGGCATGTTATATACCAAAGAGGGCGATTTGGTTGACCGCATCAAAGTGGTGCGCTTCGACAACGAACGCTATCTGAAAAAACAGGGCGACAACCTGTGGAATTCCAACAACATCAGCGGAGACGCATACATTGCCGAAGGCGCGGAACGCCCCAAAATCATCCAGAACTATCTGGAGATGAGCAATGTAAACGTGGTGAACGAAATGGTACGGATGATTGAGGTGAACCGCGCGTATGAGGCGAACCAAAAATCAATTCAGAGCGAAGACAGCATGATGTCTACCCTGTGGACGCGCGTCGCAGTGTCACGGTAAGGAAGAGTCCGCAGATTACGCAGATTTCACAGATTGAGGCAATGTCTGTGTAATCTGCGTTCATCTGTGTAATCTGTGGATAAAAACAAGGAGAACTAAATGGTAAGAAGTTTATGGACAGCGGCGACTGGCATGAACGGTCAGCAGACTAATCTTGATACGATTTCACACAACCTTTCCAACGTGAACACGACAGGCTACAAACAGCAGCGCGTTGAATTTGAGGACTTGATATATCAGAACCAAAAACTGGCTGGCACTCCTGCCACCGAAGATACCGTTACCCCTGTGGGAATTCAGCAGGGCTTGGGCGTAAGAATCGGCGCGACCCAGCGTGTCTTTTCGCAAGGCTCATTGCAGGCAACGGGTGTAGACACTGACCTTGCGATTGTGGGCGACGGATTTTTCCGTGTGCAGCAGTATGACGGCAGCTGGGCATACACCCGTGACGGCTCTTTTAAGGTTGATATGACTGGCCAGCTCGTTACGAACAATGGTCTCCGCGTTATGCCGGAAGTCATTCTGCCGGAGGGCTACAATTTGCAGACCCTTACGGTTACGGACACTGGCCGCGTTACGGTAAAAGTTGACGGTGTTGACGAGCCTGTGGACGTGGCGCAACTCGAACTGTACCGCTTCCCGAACAACGCGGGGTTGGAATCTCTTGGCGACAATTTGTACAAGGTTACGAATGCAAGTGGCGAGGCAATTGCCGGCCGTCCTGGTTTTGAGGAATTCGGTACTACCAAGCATAAATTCTTGGAAATGAGCAACGTAAGCGTGGTAAACGAAATGGTGCAGATGATTGTCGCCCAGAGAGCCTACGAGTTCAACAGCAAGGCAATCCAGACCAGCGACAGTATGCTCAGCACCGCAGTCAATCTGAAACGATAATTAGGATAATCTGTGTAATCTGCGGATAAAGAACGGGAGGAAACTATGACAGGACTTGGAACACTTAATCCGATACGGCAGACAATGCAGTCTGTTTCCATTATAAAACCCGGTCGCTTGAACGGCGACTATAGCACTGGCTTTGCGGGTACATTTACCTCTGAACTGGACAAACAATCTGCACCAGTCGGTGCTGCCGCGAATCAAGCAAATCCCCACGTCCAGCCGCGCACGATTGACCGCACAAGCGCACTCTACGAAAAATCGCTGGAAATGGAATCATACATCGTCAAGCAAATGCTTTCTTCCATGCGCAAAACCATTCTTCGTGCGGATGGCGATACCAGTTTTGCGCGCGGAATGTACGAGGATATGCTCTACGATGAATATGCCACCGCAATGACCAAGAATGCGGGCTTCGGTCTTGCCGACCAAATGTACTTGCAGTTGAGCGCAAATAGCGTAGACATAAGTGTGTAAGTGCCCCACTTGACAAACCCCTGCTTGGTGCATATACTATAAAAGACTTGATGAATGAGCGCATTTTTAAGCGTTCCTTTTTTTGGAAAATCCTTTGACACACATATCATATTTTTTATATCACTTAATCTCAATGGAGCATGACAAATGGCATTGATTAGACGCCGTTCTTCCTCGTCCGATGAGGCAAAAGCGGACGAACAGCAGCAACTGGACCTTGAAGCCCAGCCTGCATCCTACGAATCACCTTCCCCTGCGCCCGCAAACGAAGAAGGTGAGAATCCAGAAACAGAAAAAAAGGTCGTTGTCAGAAGAAGACGTATCGCAAAAAGCGAGCAGACCGAAAATACAGAGAACAACGACACGGCACAACAGACAGAACCGTCCGAGCAAAATGCAGAACCCGTTTCCCAGACGGAATCCGAAAGTGGCACGGAAAACACTGAATCAAACGGCGAGCCACATGCACAAGGAAATTACCGTTCCCAGCGTCAGTACAATAACAACCGCTACAACAACAATAACCGCTATGGAAATAACCGCCGCTACAACAATCGCCAGAGTTATGCCGAGCGCAATGCCCAACGTGACGCGGAAGTTCAGGCGGCGCAGATTATTGAGAATCCCGAAGAATACGAGTCCAAGCCACGCATTAAAATCAATGACCTTACGATAAAGAGTATGCCGGAATTGCGCAACATGGCTCTTGAATACGGCTGCCCCGAGGATATGCTTCCCGCGATGAAAAAGCAGGAATTGATTTTCAACATTCTCAAGGCACACACCGAGCATGGCGGCATTATTTTTGCCGAGGGTGCGCTGGAGATTCTTCCCGACGGATACGGCTTTTTGCGCAGCCCGCAGAATTCATATCTTCCCGGACCTGACGACATTTATATTTCACCCAGCCAAATCCGTCTTTTCAACTTGAAGACGGGCGATACGGTGTACGGACAGACGCGCAGCCCCAAGGAAGGCGAACGCTTTTTCGCGCTCCTCCGTATTGAGACTGTGAACTTTGACGAGCCGCGCGTGGCACAGACTCGCGTTCCGTTTGAGAACCTTACGCCGCTCTATCCGCAGAATAAATTCACGCTGGAAACAATTTCCACCGAATACAGCACGCGCATCATTGACCTTTTCGCGCCGATTGGAAAAGGCCAGCGTCTTCTGATTGTTGCTCCTCCAAAAGCCGGTAAGACCACTATTTTGCAGAAAGTGGCAAATGCTATCACCGCAAATAATCCCGAGGTCTACCTGATTGTGCTTTTGATTGACGAACGCCCCGAGGAAGTGACCGACATGGAGCGCGCAATCAAGGGAGAGGTGATTTCTTCTACCTTTGACGAACAGGCGACCCGCCACGTACAGGTTGCGGAAATGGTTCTGGAAAAGGCAAAGCGTCTTGTGGAGCATAAGCGCGATGTGGTCATTCTGCTTGACTCAATCACCCGTCTTGCGCGCGCCTACAACCAGACTGTGCCTACAAGCGGCAAGGTTTTGTCCGGCGGTGTGGATTCAAACGCGCTTCATAAGCCCAAACGGTTCTTCGGAGCGGCGCGCAACATCGAGGAAGGCGGCTCGCTAACGATTATCTCAACCGCGCTTATCGAAACCGGTAGCCGTATGGACGAAGTCATTTTTGAAGAGTTCAAGGGTACGGGTAACAGCGAAATCAACCTTGACCGCAAACTGGCTGAACGCCGTCTCTTCCCTGCAATCAACATCAAGAAGTCTGGTACGCGCAAGGAAGAGCTGTTGCTTGACGAGGCGACCCTGCAGAAAATGTGGGTTCTCCGCAAGGTTATCAACCCGATGGAAGACGCGGAAATCACCGAGCTGATTCTGAATCAGATGCGAAAGAGCAAGGACAATGTTGCATTCCTGGCCAACATGAATACGGGTTCGGCAGCAGTGAACTGATGGGCAGTGGTTGAGCATCATCGAAAACACCAATTGACCAACATGCACGATTTGTGCTAAAATATTAAATCGCTTTTGTGGTGCTGTCTTGATTTGTAACGGTAAGGGAATGATACAAACACTACTCTTCGTTCGCGGAGATTCTTGTGTAAGGTAGTGCTGACCGGCATTTCTACAGTATCGGGCAAAAGATAAGGAGTTATGTAATGAAAAAAGGTATTCACCCGGAATACAAACTGACCAAGATTACCTGCGCTTGTGGCAACGTAATCGAAACCCGCTCAACCGTGCAGAACATCAACGTTGAAATTTGTTCTGCCTGCCACCCGTTCTTCACCGGAAAGCAGAAATTGGTTGACACCGCTGGACGCATTGACCGCTTCAACAAGCGTTACGGCATTAATCAGGCAAAATAAAAATAGACAGGAACTTGTTCCTGTCTTGCCGTTTCAGCCCGCATCCTTGCGGGCTCAATTTTTATCCCAGCAAAGTTTATCTTGGCTCGTCGGATTTTAAGACCATCGCCTGCTTGTATTCCGCACTTGCCACGCTGAACAAATCAACATCGGGAACGGAATCCAGCATAGTTACTTGTCCTTCAAATTCAACGTTGTCGGCAATACGAATGTGAGAAGTAACCACATCTCCCGTAACAAAACTGCCCGTACACATTTCAACCCGCTCCGGGGCATACATATTTCCCGTCACCTTGCCAGAGACGACCACGGAATTCGCATCAATCGCATCAACCTTGCACACGCCCGTCTTTTCAATTTCAAGGTCACCTGTCGCTTTGATAGTACCGTTGAATTTTCCTGTAATCACCAGGTTGTCGGTAAATTCAATCACGCCGTCAAATTCGGTCTCCTGACCCAGCACGGTTATATTTTTTTTCGTCTTTTCGACTGTTTTAGTCTCTTCTTTTTTTTGTTCTTCTGCCATATTCTTAGTCTAGCGTATTTTTGAGAAAAAATCTAGAGAATAATATGCAGATAAACGCAGAAATAAACAAAGGTGCAAAAAGGGGGGGGGCACTTATTTTTCTCCGATTTTCACTGTGGCAAAAAGATAGGTCGCCGTAAATGGTTCTGCCATCGCCGTTATTCGTCCGTGAGAGTCTATGACGCAGGTCTGACCGCTTGCAGTGCTACGGATTGTCGGTACATTATTTTCCACGCTTCGGAATACCGCCATCGACAAGTGCTGATTCTGACAGGCAAGACTATGCGACCACGAATCGTTTGACAGGTTTACGATAAGGTCTGCCCCTGCCTTGCGCATTTTTTTTACGTGCTGCGGAAACGTGTCCTCAAAACAAATCGGTGTGCAAAAGCGTATGTCGTCCGCCTCAAAAACGGTCAGTTCTTCACCACGCGCCCAATAATGAGAATCCTCGCCAAACAAGCGCGCAAACGGCGAAAGCAACCGGGGGTAAGGAATCTGCTCTGAAAACGGAACGAGGCGCATTTTGTTGTAAACAACGGGTCGCGGTGGAATCACATTTTTCTTCGGCTCAAAAAAAAGCGCGCTGTTATATTCATTTTCGCCAGCCGCAGTCCGCTCCTGATGATTGTTCCCCAGCACAAAGCCACAGTTTTTTTTGTCAATATAGCTCAAAAGTTTTTTGGAAAGCCGGTAGCGGGAAGCGTCCTTTCGCTCGGTATAATGGCGCACAATGTCGGGAACAAATGCGGTTTCGCTCCAGACAACTAATTGCGTTTCTGGATGTTCTTTTAATGCTGTGTCAGTCAGACGAATCAACTCGTTCAGTTCATCTTGGTATGCGTCAACGCCGTCTTTCCACGGGTCAGAATTCGGCTGAATGAGCGCGATGGAAAGCGATTTTTTATTTTCGGGAGCAGAGCGGGGGAAAAGTCCGCAGAGAATCAGAAAAAAGAAAATTGCAATGAAGAAAAAAACTTTTTTTGTGTCACGAAGAGAAAATGACCGCAACTGACGCACGTTATGAGAAAAAAGCCAGTCCGCCACCACCGAACCAAACAGCATGATGACAAAAGAAATGCCCCACACACCGAAAAAGCGTGCGGACGCAATCAACGGAATTACCTGCCACTGACTGTAGCCAATTACGCCGTAGGAAAAACCAAGTTCTCCCGTAGTGCGCAAAAATTCAAACAGAAGCATGACCTGCGGCATCAAAAGCCATGAAAAAGCGGGAATTTCTTTCTGCAAGAACGCGCACAAAAGGAAAATCAACGCGGTCTCGCCCGCCATTGCAAGAGAAATACCCAGAAGCCCCGCCTGATTATATCCAAAAAGCCAGAACAAAAGCACAAAAAAGCGGAAGAAGCCATACGCTGCGCCCCAAAGAATTGCAGAACGCACCGAAGAACGCCGAATCAGCATGAACACAGGGATATAGGAAAACCAGCCGAAAAGAGCAAACCCCGACGGAAACACAAACCCAGGATGCGCAAAAGAGAAAAATAAAACAGAAAGGAAAAACAATATCGCTGACGACAGGAATGATTTTGCCGTCATAGTATGCTAAACCTCTTCCTGAACAGGAAGATTCCACAGCGCCTTTTTAAGTTCTTGCCCCGCCCGGAACACCGCCACATAATGCGGAGCAACAGAAACCGAGTCACCGGTCTTGGGGTTACGAGCCTTTGAACGTCCTTTACGTAATCGTGGCTCAAACGTACCAAAACCACGAAGTTCAATTGTCGCACCATCTTTGAGCGAGTCTTTTAATTCGGACAGCAACTGCTCCACGACGTTCTGAACGATGTGTTTTTCGCATTTTGTGATTTTCTGGTAGACCGATTCAACAAGGTCATATTTGGTAACTTTCTTATCAGCCATTCCCTCTCCTCACAAAATCCGAAAAAAAAAGAACTGAACTACGATGCCGTCCGCAAACAGTGACGACATCGTTTTATGTCAGTTCGACTTAGTTTGCCGCAGCCGCAAATGAAACATTGTAAAGTTTCATCATGCGTGACTTTTTGCGGGAAACAGCGTTACGAGTAAGAACACCCTTGCTGCGTGCAGAATCGAGCTTAGAAACAAGAAGCGTAAGCTTATCCTGAGCGGCAGCCTGATCTTTCTTCTGAACCGCTGCAACAAACTGCTTTGCTACAGTGCGGCACTCGCTCTTAATTGCCTTGTTATGCAAGCGGCGAACTTCGCTCTGTGCATGCCTTTTTTCTGCAGATGATTTTTTTCCTGCCAAAGGAGACACCTCCAAACAAAAACTTGTATTGATTTTATCAAAATGCAGGGGGATAGTCAAGTAAGCGCATTCTGGTTCGCAAGTTCTTTTATCACTTCGCCCGCAATAATCAGACCCGCTACGCTCGGCGTAAAAGCATTGCTTCCAGGAATTGGTTTTGCATAGCCCGCAGGTGTTGCCTCGTTTTCGGCAGATTCCGCTGGGGATTTTGGTGCTGGTTCAGCAATCGGAGTACGCGATGGTTCTGTAGAAAACAGCACTTTTACACCTGAGATGCCCCGTTTTTTTAACTCCTGCCGCATAACACGTGCAAGCGGGCAGACACTCGTTTGGCTTATGTCAGCAACCTGAAATTGAGTGGGGTCAATTTTGTTTCCTGCGCCCATACAACTGATGACGGGAACGGATGCCGCCTTGGCCTTTTCAATAATCGCAAGTTTTCCTTTTACGGTATCAATACAATCAACGACATAATCATATCGGGAAAAATCAAACGAATCCGCTGTTTCTGGAAGAAAAAAGACCTGATGAGCGGTCACTTTGCACGCGGGGTTGATGTCGTGAACGCGCTCTTCGGCAACGGAGACTTTCGCTCGCCCAATCGTAGAATGAAGCGCATACAACTGGCGGTTCAAATTGGAGAGCGCAACGGTATCGTTATCCACAATATCAATCGCACCCACGCCGCTTCGCGCCAATGCTTCCACGGCAAAACTTCCCACCCCGCCAACGCCGAACACAATCACGCGGCTCTGGGAAAGCCTTTCAATTGCGTTGCGCCCGAATAGCAACTGCGTCCTTGAAAACTGGTTCTCTTCCGCCATTTTGTCAAACCCGCGCAAAAGTCTGCGCCAAATCCGCAATCAAATCGTCAGCGTCCTCAATGCCTACGCTAAGGCGGAGCAACTTGCTGTTCACGCCGACCCGTTCGCGCAGTTCAACAGGAATGGCATTGTGCGTCTGCGTGGCAGGATAAGTCATCAGCGTTTCCACTCCGCCCAGACTTTCGGCAAACATAATCAGATGCAAATGCTCCAGAATTCCGGGGACATATTTTTCGTCCTTGACATAAAAACTAATCATACCGCCAAAACCACGCGACTGTTTTTTCATCAGGTCGTAGCCAGGGGACTCGGGAAAACCAGGATAAAACACTTTTTCCACCAGCGGAACGGTTTTCAGATATGCGGCGATTTTTGCCGCGTTTTCGGAAGACTGTCTCATGCGCAGGGCAAGTGTTTTTATGCCACGAAGGACAAGCCAGCTGTCAAAAGGAGAAAGAGACGCACCCTCGGTCATCTGCGCAAGGCGGAAAAAATCATCGTGCTGTTTCCCGTTGTAAACAAGCAGTCCTGCCACAACATCGTGGTGTCCCGCCAGAAATTTTGTGCCGCTGTGAACAACGATGTCCGCGCCAAAATCAATCGGATTCTGAAAATACGGCGACAGAAAAGTATTGTCTACAATAACAAGGGCATCTTTACGTACCGCACGAACGATGTCTTTGCAGGCACGAATATCCGTTACGCGCATCATCGGATTTGAGGGGGTCTCTATAAAAATTGCGCGGGTCTTTTCGCTTACCGCCTGCCGAACCGCATGCAAATCCGCCGTATCAATATACGTAAAATGAATGTCGTACCGCTCGTAGCCGCTAAAAAGACGCCATGTGCCGCCGTACAAATCTTCGGAAACAATAATTTCGTCACCAGGGGAGAAACATTTAGCCACGCAGGAAATTGCCGCCATACCGCTCGAAAAAGCAAGCGCATAGTCAGCGTGTTCCAGCGTAGCGACTGTGCGTTCCAGTTCAAGGCGCGTGGGATTTAGTCCGCGGCTATAGTCAAAACCCGTTGAAACGCCCAGCGAAGGATGATGAAAAGTCGAACTCAGCACAATCGGCTGACTCACTGCGCCCGTCTTTTCGTCAAACAGCGAATATCCCGACACACAAAACGTCTCGCTTTTATAGCGCATTTTTTTTACCGGCTCAGGCGTAGCCCCATGAGAACCAAGTTGCAAGGCGGCATCCATCACACGCTCCGTATTATTTCGTCAAGGCGGTGAATTCCCTGTTCCAGATATGCCCACGGACACGCTGCGTTCATACGGACAAAACCTTCACCCTCTTTTCCAAACATGCTGCCCGCATCAAGCCAAAGTTTTGCCTTTTCAGAAAGCAGTTTATTCAAATCCACATCGCTCAGACCGACATTACGCATATCAAACCACAGGAGATACGTCGCCTCCGGTTTGAGGACTTTTATTCTGGGGTCACCTTTTCTATTGATGAATTTGACCGCCTTGTTCAAGTTTTCGTTGATGTAGGCTTTTACCTCGCGCAACCATTTTTCGCCCTTGGTGTAGGCCGCCTCGCACGCAATCAGTCCAAGCGTATTCGGCTCGTCATATCCGGTCGCATCTCGGGCTGTCTTGAAGGCTTCGCGCAGTTTTTCATTCTTGATAAAAATATTGCTCACTTGCAAGCCTGCCAGATTGAATGCCTTGCTCGGAGACGTGCAGATGACCGAAATATCTTCCAGTTCGGGCGAAATCGTAGCAAAACAGGTATGAGTGTTGATTCCCCATGTAAATTCCGCATGAATCTCGTCGCTTACCACCGTAACGCCGTGTTTCAGGCAAATTTCGCCCAGTTTTTGCAGTTCTTCTTTTTTCCAGCTTTTTCCGCCGGGATTATGGGGATTGCAGAGCAAAAACAGTTTTACGTTGTTCCCGGTGATTTTTTTTTCAAAGTCATCAAAGTCACATTCCCAGCCGTTTTCGCCCCAGATAAGTGATGCCGACACTATCTTTCTTCCGTTTGATATAATTGTATTTGAAAAAGGGTAGTACACAGGACTTTGAATCAGGACAGCCTCGTCCTCTTTCGTAAACGCACGGATGGCACAACTAAGCGCAAACACAACTCCCGGAGTCTCCACCAGCCATGTGCGCTGAACATTCCAGTCCAACTGCTTTTTAATCCACCGTCGGACTGCGTCAAAATAATGAGGCTTTATGTTGGTATACCCAAAGATACCGTGGTCAATACGCGCTTTGAGTGCATCTAGGATTTCGGGTGCGGTCTTAAAATCCATGTCCGCAACCCAGTATGAGAGCGTATCCATCGGATGCCCTCGCTCTATTGCAAAATCAAATTTAATACAGTCTGTACCGTATCGATCCACTGGCGTGTCAAAATCGTATGCCATCCCCATACTCTCCTTTAATAACCTACCTATTCAATAGGGTATCATAAAGCAGGGATTTTTTCAACACCTCGCATTGAAACGGCTTTTACCCTGCAATGCTTTTACCCCCCCCCGCAAGGTGAATCTGCCTGTTACAGGGCAAGGTCTCCGTAGACGGACTTCATTTTCTGAAGCATTCCGTCGGTCATGCGCTGAAGGTACACAAGATAATCCTGATAGGCGGAAAGCGGGTTCTCTTTGTATGCGGGATATGAACCTTCGTCGTCACCGTCTGCCTGTTTTATGATTTTCTTTTCGATGCGGCGGATTTTTCGCATTACTTTGTTTCTGTTTTGAATCAGCATATCATATTCAGAGTCGCTGAATTTTGGATAGGTTATTTTTTTCATTATTATGCTCCTTGTTGAGTTGCCTCTAAATGTATGATAATTCATTATAGCACGTTTTTTTCTGATTGCAAAGGAATATCTGCGCATGATACAATGGAGAATATGAAGATTATCTCATGGAACGTAAATGGCATTCGTGCCGTAGAAAAAAAAGGTTTTGCCGACTGGTTGCTTTCGTCGGGCGCGGATGTGGTGTGCATTCAGGAAACAAAGGCGCATCCTTCCCAGTTGGGACAGAGTATTCTTGCGCCCGGAAGCGAGGAGAACGTGTTGTTCCCGATTCCCGAAAAAGATACGGCTTCTCCCGTGACGGTAAAAGATGCGGGTGCGGCGTACCAGTCGTTCTGGTCATCGGCAAAAAAGGCTGGCTATTCAGGAACGGCGATTTACAGCAGGACGATGCCCGACAAGGTTGAGACTCTTGGAAACCCGTTGTATGATGACGAGGGAAGGGTGACGGCGGCTTTTTTCGACAGGATTGTCGTTGTCAGCGCGTATTTCCCCAACAGCCAGGGGCCGGGCTTGCGGCTTGACTACAAACTGGGGTTCTGCAAGGCAATCTTTTTGTACCTGAACAAACTGGTTTCGGACGGGTATAATGTCGTGCTGTGCGGGGACTACAACATCGCGCATAAACCGATTGACCTTGCAAATCCAAAGTCAAATGAGGGAAACGCGGGCTATCTTCCCGAGGAACGCGCGTGGATGGATTTTTTTACTGCGAACGGCTATACTGACTGCTTCCGTGCCGCACATCCAGAGCCAAATTTATACACGTGGTGGAGTTACCGTTTCCATGCCCGCGAAAAGAACATCGGCTGGCGTATCGACTACACTTGCGTGAACGATGGCTTTGCGGGCAACGTAAAAGATACGCGCATCCTCGCCGATGTGCAGGGAAGCGACCACTGCCCGATAGAAATCGTTGTCGGTTGATATGATTGATGTAAATTCCTCACAGAGTACACGGAGCAGTGTTCTAAAACAGAATCTCCGTGCTCTCTTTGACTCTGTGAGAATTTTTAGAACTTCGCCAATTTGATTGACTTGACCGTAAACTTGTAGGCGTGACCGTTAATCTCAAAGTCAAGGTCTTCACCTGCTTTATGGTCAAGCAACTGATTCCCGAACGGAGACATATACGAGATAATTGCGTTGTCCACGTCTGATTCCCACGGCCCAAGAATCGTGTATTTTTCATCCTTTCCGGTGTCCTTGTTGAGCAGGGTGACTACCGTGCCGAAAGAAATGTACGATGACGTTGCGGTTGTGGGGTCGAAGATGACCGCGCGGGCAAGTTCGCTCTGAAGCTGGGAGAGTTTTTTGTTCAGGAAGTGCTGATGCTCTTTTGCGGCGATATATTCGGCATTCTCCTTCAAGTCTCCCTTGGCGCGCGCTTCGCTGATTTCCTGTGCGTTCTGGGGAAGTTGTACGTCTTTCAGGTCTTTTTCTTCCGCTTTCTTTTCTTCCAGTTTCTTTGCGGTAACCAGCATACCCTTTGGCGCGACGGACTTTTCTTCCTTCTTGTGGAATTTATAGTCGGGGTATTTTTCCAGAATCTTTGAGCGGAGACGCGCTTTTTCATCTCCGTTGAGGTCTGCGATGTCGTCTACCAGCGTGTAGATATGGGTCATGGTGTCCTCATCGCTTTCCAGCATATAGGTAATCAGCGTGTCGTTCTTGAAGAGCAGGTTCTGCGCGTTCTTGATGACCCTGCGGTTTTCCGTGGTATCAACATGGTTCTCAATCTCACGGTAGGACTGCGAGATGATGTTCAGAATAGCGATAAGCTGCTTCTGGTACGGAATGTTTGCTTCCTTGAACCAGAGTTCATCCCTTGAATTCTCAAAGAAATACAGGATTGCATCGCGGTAGCCACGGTTGTCGTCAAAAGAGGCGATTGCAAGTTCCTGCACTTTAGCCACGTGGCCTTTGTTGATGAGCGTGTCGAGAATCTTCTTGTCGCGGACAGTGGGGAACAACTTGATGTACTGGTCGTCCCAGTCCGGCAGAGTGCTGATGTTTTTTAGGAAGAGTTCTTTCAGTTCCGCGCTTTTCAGTTCGTTGTACATGGCGCGGGGGTTTTCGATTCTCTTGTACAGTTCCTCAAACGTGTACAGCTGAGGAATCGTAAGGGAAGCAGGGCGTTTGTCGGCAGGAAGCACGGCGACTTTCTGCGTGACCAGATACGAGGCGACAACCTGTTCGTTCGCAACGTTTGTGCTTGCGAAAGATTTGACGAAGCCGGTAAAATAACTGAACATATCGGCGAACAAATCGCTGTCTTTGTCGGTCGTCTCATCGTCAAGGAAGCGCATAAGAATGTCGATTCTGGCGAAGAACTGTTTCTGTGCCATGAATTCGTTGTTCAGTTTCTGCTCCTGGGAGATTTTTCCCGTGCGCACAATGTATTCGTTGATGTTGTTCGGGTTTACGCCGAATGACGGGTCAGTTTCAAGAATTTTCTTTGCGTCTGCGCTCCAACTTGTCCATTCGCCTGCGGTAAGGATTGAGGGAACGAGTTCTGCCTTGATTTTTTTGAGGTCGCAACTGTTGTTGAAACTCTTGATGATGATTTTGAGCATCTTTGCCTTTGCTTTTGTCTTCGCGTCTTTTACGGCGGCGGCAATATCCTTGTCGTCCTTTTTAGCTGCTTTTGCCTCGGATTTTGCTTTGTCTGCCGCATTGTCACCCTTTGCCAGTTCTGCGAGCCATTCCTTTGACTTGCGTGCTTTGAGCGCCCAGATATGATTGTTGCTCAGCGGTTGCAATGCGTCCACCGCCATATCAAGCGACATATCGTGCATTCCGTTCGCTGCAAAATCGATGTGGAGCATATCTTTTTCTACGCTCTTGATGATGCCGACATGCCATGTGCGGTGATAGACAAAATGTTTCGCATCGAAAGCGATATGCTTCTCAAAGTAGTTGATGGCCTCAAATACGTTGCGGAAACTCTGGCTCAGGTTTGATGAGCGGATGTATTCCTCAACGTTGCTGTGGTCTGCGTATTTGCTGCGGTAACATTCGGTAATCTCGCGGCGTGCCTTTATGTCCTTGGGGTCAATTGCCAGAATCAGTTTGAGGATGTCGATGGCGGTATCCCATTTCTTGCTGGGCTTGTAGTATTTGTCGTACAAATCCTGCATCAGAAACGCGCTCTTTTCAGGGCTGATTGCCTTTGAGACCTTGCGCTGAACGTGCAGGAAGAAGTCGATTTCTTCAGGGATACATTCCACGAGTTTTTCCCACAGCTCTTTTGTGCCGTTGTAGTTCCGTGCGTTCACAAAGCGGAGAATCGCTACCTTATAATAGTTGACGGATTTTGCGAGCGCGTCCTTTTTTTCGGTGTCGGTCAGCCCGCCGTCCTTGGTGAGCGTCTCGTAGTGTTCGGCAAGCAGTTTCGCCACTTCCGCGTCATCGGTATCGAGCCTGACGATTTTTTCGTACAAATCCCACACCTTGTCCTTGTGGTCGTTGTCCTTGCTGTAGGAGTCGGCGAGGGTGCGCAGGGCAAACTTGTTCGTCTCGTCGGTGTCGAGGATTGATTCGCAGAGCTGGATGACGATATTCTCCTTGTGGTTTTTCTGGAAAATATCGACAAGGCTTACCAGCGCGGAATTGTCCAGCGTTCCTTTTGTAAGTCCGAGTATGCCGGAAATATACAGGGCGATAATGCTGTCCTTGGTGTGTGAGAGATGCTCATCGCAAAGTGCTTTTATCTCATCGATGCAGTTCTCATCCTTTGCCTTTTCTACGATGCCTGCAAGTTCATTCAGGTTGTTCCTGGTGTAATTGCTGATTGTGGCGCGAGTCCATGTTTCTTCCTTCAGCATTTCCTGAACTTTTGTTACGAGTTCTTCTGACATAATATCTCCTCTCGGTTTTACTTTGCTGCGTGGTATAAACCGTAAATGTTTCTGTCGAGCATTTTTATTTTTAACAGCACTTCGTTGGTCTTTTCCCTGCCGTCCTCTGTTCTGACGTAGTGGTCAATCAACCAGAAATACATGTTTATCAGCCTCGGCGTAAGCGTCTTCAAGTTGCTGGACGGGTTACGCAGTTCGTTCTCTTTTGCGTAAATGTCCTGCTTAAGACGCCCCACCTCGTGGCTTCTCAGCTTGCGCTTTATGTTGAATACGCCGTACAGGACTCCGTACACGGGAATCCATTCCTGTAATGCCACGCCCTCGTAGCCCTGTTTCCTCACCTCGCGAATCAGAAAGCAGATAAGCTCGCTGTCAAGGAACGCAAGGTCTATTTCCTGTGCGTTGATGAAGAACGCTTCCCTGAACAGCACCTTTGCATTTTTCTCTTCGCCGCACAGCGCGTAGCAGTCCGCCATCTCCGCAAGAATGGGCGCAGATGAGGGCGCATTTTGGTTTGCTTCCGTAAGGTACAGGAGCGCCTCATCGTATTTGCCGAGTTTCTTGCAGCAAAATCCGATTTTTCTCAGTGCCTCTGCCTTCTGTACGGGGTCGCTGTCATTGCGCAACGGTTCGTAACTCTGGAGCGCAAGGGTGAAGATTCCTTTTTCCATGGCGTATACCACGTTGTCAAAGGAAACCTTGTACCGCTGCTTTTCCTCGCGGAATGACTTCCACTGGGAAAACAGGCCTTCGCCCCGCTCGTAAACATCGAGCGATGGCAGCTGGCGGATAAAGTCAGACCAGAAATTGCAGCACCAGATGGCAAACTTTATCTCCGCGTTGTCCAAATCGAATTGCAGTGTCTCTGCAAGGATTTGCCGTGCCTGAGATGGCTTGCCTTCTTCCAGCAACTTGTAGGCCTTGCTCAGTCCTTCGTCTGATTGTACTCCCATAGCGTATACAATCCATTATATCAAAATGGGGATTTTAGTCAATACGACAGATTTTTACTCAAAAGGGGGGAATAGGTTATACTGACTTTGTTGCGCTTTGTCAATATGTTTTCTGAAAAAAATCTGCTGGTTCTGTGGCAGTTATCTTTGCAAACTATTTGACACGTTTATGTCTTTTCATATATAATAATCGAATACGAGGTGATGTGAATGATTTTCCCGCTTGAAGCATTGGTTAAGTTTTCCGGCAATGTGTACGAGATTACCTGCGCGGCCAGCCGTCGTGCGTTCCAGATGTCAAAGATTGAGGATCCCGCGATTGAGATGAATGACGGAAAGGTTGTCTCTCTTGCCGCAAGCCAGTTGTTCAACCAGAGAGTGCAGTACAGAATCGAAAAACAGTAACGGATTCAATGGCGACACTTGACGAAAGTGCGTCTTTTGATATAATAAATACACATTTTTTACTAAGGAGTGCCCGTCGTGCCCTGTGGAAAGAAAAGAAAACGCCAGAAGATGGCTACACACAAGCGAAAGAAGATGCTTAGACGCAATCGTCATAAGAGCAAGTAATTCTCTTACGTGCGTACAAAGCGTAATTTGAAAGACCGCGAGAGTAATTATACTGCGCGGTCTTTTTTTTAGGGAGGACTGCCACGATTCTTTCTTCTATTCATTCGCCGCAAGATGTAAAAAAACTGCCAGAATCTCAGATTCCCGAACTGACGGACGAAATCAGAAAGAAAATTCTTGCTGTCGTGGCAAAAAATGGCGGTCACCTTGCGAGCAATCTGGGCGTGGTTGAGCTGACCGTTGCTCTTCACCGTGTTTTTTCCAGTCCTGATGACGCGATTATCTTTGACGTGAGCCACCAGTGCTACGCCCATAAAATGCTGACCGGTCGCTACGCGGAATTTGATTCGCTCCGCATGCATGGCGGAATTTCTGGTTTCTCCCGCACGCAGGAAAGTCCCCACGATTTTTTTGACAACGGGCATTCGTCCACGTCGATTTCGCAGGGGCTTGGCTTGCTGACGGCGTGGAATTTGCAAAAAAAAGAAGGAAAAGTGGTCGTCGTGATTGGAGATGGCGCGCTTACGGGGGGCATGGCGTTCGAGGCTCTTTCCCATGCGGGGCAACTTTCCAAGAATCTTATCGTCGTGCTGAACGACAACCAGATGTCCATAAGCCCCAACACCAGTTCAATCTCCCGCTATCTGAGCCGCCTTACCATGTCGCATACCTACCAGTCGTTCCGTTATTGGGTGGACGGCATCGTGGACAAAATTCCCGATTCAAGGCGGCATGTGGGAAAACTCATCTATCGTTTCAAGCGGGCCATGAAAGGGTTGTTCCTTTCTACCAATCTGTTCTCTGATTTGGGATTTGAGTATGTCGGCCCGCTGGACGGGCATGATATTGCCGAGATGGAAAAAGTCTTCCGCCGTGTGCGCAGTTTGCCGAAACCTGTCGTCGTCCATGTTCGTACCGTAAAGGGAAAAGGGTATAGCCCTGCAGAGAATGATCCTGCCACGTTCCACGGCATCGGGCCGTTCCAAATTTCTGACGGCACGTTTGAGAAATTCGACACGCTCAGTTTTACCGAAAGTTTCAGCCGTGCGCTTATTCCGATGGCGGAGCAGAATCCCCGTATCGTGGCGATTACAGCGGCGATGGCAAAGGGAACGGGATTGGACGCGTTTTCCCGCCGTTTTCCCGACCGTTTTTTTGACGTGGGAATCGCCGAGGAGCATGCGGTTACCTTTGCGGGAGGTCTTTCTGCCGGCGGAATGATTCCCGTTGTGGCGATTTATTCCACGTTCATTCAGCGCGCGGTTGACCAGATTATCCACGACGTTGCGCTCAGTAACCGTGCCGTGGTGTTCTGCTTTGACAGGGCGGGCATTGTTCCCGGTGACGGAGAGACGCACCAGGGCTTGTTTGATATTGCGCTGCTTCGTCCTGTACCGAATCTGACGTTGCTTGCGCCTGCTTCTGCGGCAGATTTGCAAAAGTGCCTTGCATGGGCAGTTGAGCAGGGAACCCCCGTTGCAATCCGCTATCCGAAGATGTCATGTCCGTCGGAGCAAAACGTGTTTTCCGAGCCTCTTGTGGTGGGGCGGGGCGTTCTTGTGCGCACGGAAGACGTTGCTCCTGCACTTGTTGCCGAAGGCGTGCGGAAATCCGTTTTGTTCGTGTGTACGGGCGGTATAGGCGGCGAAGTGGTTCAGGCTGCCCGTTCGCTTGCGATGGAAGAAATCTATGCCGATGTGTACTATCTGCGGTTCATAAAGCCTGTTGATGAAGCATATTTTGCGGGCATTGCGGGGCAGTATGCGGCAGTCGTTCTTGTTGAGGACGGCGTTCAGCAGGGCGGAATTGGTGAGTATCTCCAGACGGTGCTTTTTTCCCGCGGGATTACGAATGTGGCGGTCAAGGCGTTTCCCGATGTATTTCTTTCTCATGGTACACGTTCTGAAATCGCCGAGGATGCGGGAATGAGTCCGAAAGATATTGCGGATGCCGCAAGAGCATTGTGCGCAAAAAAATCAGCGCAGGGGGATTAGGAATGTTCGATTGTGATGAAAAAATGATTCGGTCGCTTGCGCTCGCCGACAGGGAAATCACCACGGAGAACCCCGCATTTATCATGGGAATTGTGAACAGCACGCCAGATTCTTTTTGGAGCGGCAGCAGGGGCATGATTGACCGTGCATTGCAATTGATTGACGAGGGCGCGGATATTCTTGATGTGGGCGGTGAATCCACCCGTCCTGGCGCAGAATATGTGGACGAAGAAGAGGAGATACGCCGCATTGTGCCGCTTATCACGGAAATTCGGAAGCATAGCACAATTCCAGTGTCGGTGGATACGCGGAAGTCATCGGTCTTAAAAGCGGCGTTGGATAGCGGCGCGGATATGCTCAACGATGTGGCCGCTCTGGAAGATGACGAGAATATGGCTTCCCTTGTTGCCCGCGCAAAGATTCCTGTCATTCTGATGCACAAGCGGGGAATTCCTAAGACAATGCAGAAAACGACGGAGTACAACGACGTGTTCACCGAGGTGGATTCTTACCTTGAATCAAGGGTTGCGTATGCGCTTGAAGAAGGAATCGCCGATAATAAGATTATACTTGACCCCGGAATTGGTTTCGGCAAGGACATGGCGGCAAACTGTACGCTTATCCGATGGTGTGGCTCGCTGTGTGACGGCAATTATCCCGTGCTGATGGCACTTTCCCGCAAATCAATCATCGGTGAATTGACGGGTCGGGAGGACGTTTGCGACAGGTTATGGGGAACGATTGCGGCGAACGTACTTTCTGTCGTCAACGGAGCATCATTTCTGCGTGTGCATGATGTAAAAGAAACGGCAGACGCTATGGCGGTTTTGGGCGGAATAGGGTATAATTATTGATATGGGTGCGTTTGATAACATCGTAAGACTGTATAATTTTATCAGACCTGTGCTGGATGTCCTTGTGATGACTTTCATCTTGTACAAGGCGTATCAGCTCATCATCAAAACGAATGCGGTTCAGATTATCAAGGCGGCGGTTATCGTTGCGCTTGCCTATGCGGCGGCCTTGCTGCTCAATCTGGAGATGCTCCGCTGGCTTTTAGGAATCATCGCGCCCGCTTTGGTCGTTTGCTTTGCGATTGTGTTCCAGCCAGAAATCCGGAAAATCTTTCTGAAACTTGGTCAGAGCGAATGGTTCACTTTCGGAAACCGTTCCCGCCACACCTACGTGGATTCGGTCATCATCGCGGCGGAAATGCTCTCCAAACAGAAAAGGGGGATGCTTGCGGTATTCATGCGCCACACCAAAATGGACGACATCCTTGACACGGGAACGAGAATCAACGCCGATTTGTCTTCCGCGCTTCTGGTTACGATTTTCGGTCACGACACGCCGCTTCACGACGGGGCATGCTTCATTCAGAACGGAAAGGTCGTCTCCGCAGGCTGTTTTTTGCCCTTGAGTGAGCAGTACGACATCAAAAAGACATTCGGAACTCGTCACCGTGCCGCACTTGGTTTGAGCGAAGTGAGTGATTCCGTAGTCCTTGTGGTATCTGAAGAATCCGGCGCAATCAGTCTTGCGTATGATTCAAAACTGCATTACGACTTGACCACCGAGCAGCTGACGAAGATTCTGGAGAACCTTCTGGAACTTACTCCCGACCAATACACGATTGAGGACACGATAAATGAAAGCAAATCGAATTATTGAAAAATTGCAGGAAAACTGGCTTGCTAAAGTCGTGTGCTTTGTCATGGCCTTGTTCTTCTATTTTTTCTATCTTTTTTCGATGATGGACAGAAAATCGTTTTCCGTGCCGCTGGAAATTGACGCGCAGAATGGTATGGTCGCGGCGAGCAGTTTTCCCGCCAATGTGAAAGTGACGGTGCGGGGCAAGCCCGAGAATATCTCCACCCTGCATGAGAACGATTTTTATGCGTACCTTGACTTGAACTATATCGCAAAGGATGGTAGCGCGCATCTTCCCGTGCAGATTACGTTGAGCAAGAATGCCATGCTGATTGACCCGATGGAAATTAAGGTTTCGCCAGAGGAAGTGACGCTTACGGTGGAAGAGAGTATTTCTGCCTATGTGCCGGTAAATCCTTTGTATTCGGGAGAACCTGCACGTGGCTATGAATTGAAAACGGTTACGGTCTCTCCACAGGAAGTCAGGGTGACAGGACCGCGCACGATGGTAGAAAATTGCAAACGTCTTCAGACACGCATGGTTCTGCTTACTGGCATAAAAAATGACACGACGGTAACCGTTCAACTGGACAGCCCCGGAAAATTCCTGCGTGTAGATGACGATGTAAATGTTTCCGTTACGGCGAGCGTCACTCAGAAGACAATGATAAAACGCTTTGAGTCTGCGCCGGTCAATCTGTCGGGGTTGAATGCGGCGTTTGAGCCTTCGGGATCTGTTCCATCGGTGCTGCTTTCTCTGCGCGGACCGGTGCTGACTTTGGAAAATTATACGCCGCGGCTTTCCACGATTCTTGCGAATTGCAAAGGCATCACCGAAGAGGGAACGCATGAAGTTCCGCTTGTGTTCTCTCTGCCCGCAGGAACGGTTGCTCTTGACGAGACTCCGAAGAAGATAAAGGTGAGCATAAAACGGAAACCCGTTGAAGAAGACAGCATTTCCGAGGTGGATAAAACAGGTGAGGACGAATGATTTTTGGCATCGGTACGGACATCGCAAAGGTCTCCCGCTTTGAAAAATGGGTAAAAAACACTGATTTGACGGAACGTTTTTTTGCTGATGAGGAACACTTTACTGGCTCAACCGAAAAAAGCATTTCTGCGGCGTGTCAGCATTATGCAGCCCGCTTTGCGGCGAAAGAGGCATTTGCCAAGGCCTTGGGAACGGGATTTGTCGGACTGAGTTTGAAAGATTTTTGGGTCACTAAGGACGAAAACGGAAAGCCATTTTTTTCGTTTGGGGCGGCAACAAAAGAAATGCTTTTCAGCAGGGCAGGTGAATGTACGGTTCATCTTTCTTTGAGCCATGAAAAAGAATATGCGACGGCATTTGTCGTGATAGAAAAAAGAGAAAAGGAGGCTGACTGATGTACGCGAATGTTTCCAAGAAAAAGACTGGTGAAGACAAAAAGCCTAAGATTTCATATTGGTCAAAGACAAAAATTCATTGTCCGCTCTGCCAGCACGACTTTGACCACGAGGAAATGCTTTCGGGAAGCGGACGCATGATTGCGGGTGATTTGACCGATGAATTGCACCGTCTGTACGAGCCGTCCGCAAAATATGGCATGATTTATCCGTTGATTTATACGGTGGGGGCTTGTCCGCGTTGTCATGTCGCATTCTGGTGGAATGATTTTAAGGAAATTGATGATAAAAAAACGATAGATGCCTTAAAAGATGATATTGACCGCCGTAAAAAAATAGTCAACAATGTGTTTCCGTATTATCAGCTGACCAAGGAACGTTCTCTTCTGGACGGCGCGGCGATGCATTTTCTTGCGTTGCTTTCGTATGACAAAGTTGATTTGGGCTATGCTCCAACCGTAAAACGCGCGATTATCTCACTGCGCCTTGCGTGGCTTTGCAATGATTTGGAGGCGGTTGTTCCCGGTCACAATTACAATTATCTTGCGCAGGTCTTTTACAGGAAGGCTTTGTTCTTCTACGACCAGACGCTGATAAACGAGATGTCGCGTGTTGAGTCACTTGGTGTCGTCAACAATTTGGGACCGGACACCGACAAAAATTACGGCTATGACGGACTGATTTACGAGCTGGGGCTTTTGGAATTTAAATACGGGCAGACAGATGATATGCAGGCCCGGCTCAAAAAACTGGACGAGTGTAAGCGTTCCATTGCGCGGGGATTTGGACTGGGAAAATCCTCAAAGTCAAAGCCAGGCCCGCTTTTGGAAAAATCGCGTGACTTATATGACAAGATTTCAAAAGTGCTTGCGGAAGCAAACGAAATCGGATTTGAGATGAGCGATGATGATTAGGTTGTGCCAGATGCCAGTGACAGTGGCGGCGGGTGTGGTAAAAGATGCGTAACATTCTGCTGACTCTTTCTTATGACGGAACTGATTTTTGCGGCTGGCAGCGACAGGATAGGGCTGATAAAGGAAAATCCGTTCGTACCGTACAGGCAGAACTGGAAGCCGCGCTGGAAAAACTGCATAAAATGCCTGTCGCCTTGCAGGGAAGCGGACGCACGGACAGCGGCGTTCATGCGGCAGGACAGGCGGCAAATTTTTTCTCTCCGATAGATTCCATTCCGATTGAACGTTATCCTCTGGCAATCAACGCATTTTTGCCGCAGGATATCCGCATTCACGAAGCGCGGCTTGTTGAGGATAGTTTCAGCGCGCGTTTTTCTGCCGTAAGCCGCACGTATCGCTATTTTATCTTTTGCGGGAACAGTCCGCTTGCCACAGAGACGCGCTATGTGTGGCAAATTCATCATCAGCCTGATATAAACGTGCTGAACGAGATGGCATCTTTTTTGCGCGGGGAAATTGACTGTGCGACCTTTGCCGCTGCGGGAGATGCAAGCAAATCTACGTTCCGCTACATTGAGAATGCGCACTTTTATCCTGATGGCAAAAACCTTGTGTTTGAGATTACGGCGAACGCATTTTTATGGAAGATGGTACGCAGCCTTACGGGAACGCTGATTTTTTTGGAGAAAGAAGGTAAGACGGCGGCGGATTTTAAGCGGATTCTGGAAAGTTGCGAGCGCAAAAATGCAGGACCAACCGCGCCACCTACGGGATTGTTTTTGTGGAGCGTGTCGTTTGATGGTGAGCGGCGGCATATTTAGCCGCTCATCACAGAATTCCTGCCCCTGATTCAAGGGTTTTCAGTTTTGCGCCACACGCCTGCTCAATCAGAAAAAAACACAGTTGTTTCATCTGTGTAAGACTCTCTCTGTCAACGGTAATGGTTCGTACCTGTCGTGGCGACAAATCGCTGACTGCCTCAAGGTAGGTGAGCGCATTCTGCCCCAAAACAAAGGGACGCACGGTAAGATCGGCGCATTCATTGCAGACAAACGAATTTTCACCAGGCTCATACGAGGCACGCCATACCGAAGCATATTCGGTCACTGCGCCGCTCAAAAACGAAGTTCCGCACGATGCGCACTGTCGTGTCTCCGGGCGCACGCCAAGCAATCCCAGATACCGCCATAAGAACCGTACCAGTCCAAGTCTGCTCGTATCCTCATCGGTCAGTTCCATGCCGTCCAAAAATCCGTTTACGAGCGTCCAGCATTGGTCATTTGAGCCGGCGCATTTTGTCTTCACTACGATTTCCGCCGCAAACGATGCCGCCCATGTCTTGAACAGATTTTCGCGGAAAGAAAGATGATAATTCGCCACGTCAAAGTCCGTAATTTTGCAGGAATGTTTCGGTTCATCTTTGTAGAGCCAGATTGTTCCCCGATTAAACGGACTGACCTGAGCGCGCAGTTTGCTTTTGGGACCTCCGAATAATGTCGCGTAAAAAATGCCTTCCTCCGCTGAGAGCAACGTAACGGCTCGATTGTTTTCTCCCTGCGGGTGCGTGGCGAGGACGAGTGCCTGACATGACGAATTACGACTCATGCGCTCAGTATACCATAAAAATCACAGTTTACAATATGTGCTTGATTTGCTATAATTATAAGAACTATATGAAAAAGCCTTTGTTGTCACCGTCATTGCTTTCCGCAGATTTTGCAGACCTTGCATCCGCCATGAAAATGGTCGAAGAAAAAGGGGCTGGGGCGGTGCATATTGACGTGATGGACGGTCAGTTTGTGCCGCAGATTTCTTACGGGCAGCCGGTCATTCAGTCAGTGCGCCGATTGACGAAACTTCCGTTTGATGTGCATCTGATGGTCGAAAAACCAGAATTGATGGTAGATTCCTTTGTGGAGGCGGGTGCGGATTGGATTACGTTTCATCAGGAGGCAACGGTACATATTCATCGGCTCATTCAGCATTTGCACGATAAGGGCATAAAAGCGGGAATTTCCATCGTTCCGTCAACTCCCGTTCATGCGCTGGACGAAATTCTTCCCGATGTGGACTTGGTTTTGGTGATGACGGTCAATCCTGGCTATGGCGGACAGACTTTAATTCCTTCATGTGTCAATAAAATCTCACAACTTGCCGATATTCGTAAAGAGAAAGGCTGTAATTTCCTTATCTCGGTAGATGGCGGCGTGAACAGCAAGACCGTGCAATCCGTTGTAAAAGCGGGTGCGGATATTGTGGTTTCCGGCTCGGCATTTTTTAACGGCTCGCTTACGTGGGAGTTTTAAGGTATGAAGAAAAATAAAATGCTGCTGTGTTTCAGCATGGTGCTGATTCTGACTATTTTTCCGGCGGTTTCGCAGAAGGTCTCTTCAAACGCTTCTGATTCTGACACGCTGGTTTCCGGGTATGAATCCTATCGCAACGAAGACTGGACGAGCGCGATGTTCTTTTTCAGAAAAGCGGTCGCTGTCTCCGGCGGTGTGACAGATGAAACATGGTATATGCTGATTATGAGCGAAATGTATGCTGGTGAATACAAGGGCGCGTTAAGCGACTGCGATACGTTCATGCAGAAATTCTCATTCAGTATGTATCTTCCCTATATCCAGTATCAAAAAGGAAGATGCCAGCATTTTCTGGGGCAAAATGAAAGCGCGGTGCTGACGTTAAGCGATTTCTGCCATCAGTATCCCAGCCATGATTTGTATGCGTCTGCCCTGTACTGGATTGCGGAATCTTTTTATGCGGAATATAACTACAACGCGGCGCGGGGACTGTACGAGCGCATCATCATGGATTTTCCTCGGGACACAAAGGTTGGCGCGGCTCAGTATCGGATTGATGCGATTGACCAAAAAAGCCGCGAGGAAAAACTGCTGTATCTTCTGAAAGTGACAGGAGAGGAAAATCTTGCCGCCCGTGAAGATTATGAGCGGCAACTGAAACTTTTTGAGGCGGAAGACAAGATAGGCTTACAGAAACGCCTCGCCGATGCCCAGCAGAGAATTCAGGAGTTGGAGACGGCCCTTAATGGCGACAAAAAAGACGGGGAAGAAAATGCGAATGCCTCTGCGTTGGCAAAGAAGTCTTCTGATGAAGGCGTACATGACATCAACGACCCCAACAATCCCTATTATTACAATCCGTATGCTCAGAATCCCTACGGAATGTATCCTGGTTCACTTGACCCCGAAGTTGAGGCACTGAAACGTAAAGCTCGTCAGTTGCAGTATATTCTTGATGAGCGGTATCCGGAGAATAAAAAATGATAAGACGAGTTATACTACTTTTTGCCGTATCGTTTTTTTTGTTTGCCGCATGCAAGTCTTCTGAAAAGGTCGCGGATTCTGGTGATATGGAAGGCTCTTCGGTCGTTCAGTTGGGCGGAGGCGTGGAAGAAGGCTCGGAAGAACCAAAGCCGCTTTCAAAAGAAGAACTTGCAGAACTGAAGAAAAAAGAAAAAGAGGCAAAAAAAGCGAAAAAGGCTGACGAAAAACGCCGTAAGCGCGAGGTGACGGACAAATATCTTGGCGTTGTCTACACTCCCGAAAAAACGTACGACCTCAGAAGCGGAAAAGTGCATGTCGCGCTTCGGGGAAGCACTGGCTCTTTCAATATTTATGCGATTGACTCAAAGAACAAAGAGACTCCGATTCTTTCTACGGCAGATGATTCAAGCACATCGTATTTTTCTATTCTGATTGGAAAGCGGGAATATCGGCTGAACAAGACTGCAAGTATCAATGCGCAGGTTCGCCAGAAAGACGATGGCGGGCAAATTGCATATCTTCTTGACAAGCAGCTGCAGATTGTGCTTGATTTCTCTACGGCGGCATCGGTGGTGGGCGAGGATGATGACATCGTAAAAATTTCGGTGTATGTGACGAACCTTACTCAGAATCGGCAGGTGCTGGCAATAAAGGCCGTTTTGGACACCATTCTTGGCGAAAACCTTGACTATCATTTTGTCACGGCGACCGGGCAGAAAATCGAGACGGAGACACAACTCCTTTTGTTCCGCGAGGACCGCTATTTTCTTTCGACCAATGAAAAAACGACCGCCCAGTTTTTGCTGAACGGAAAGACGATTTGGTCTCCCGAATGTGTGTCGTTTGCAAATCGGGATGCGCTTGTGCATGGGCTTTGGGTTCCTGTCATAACGGAATCGAAGAGTTTTTCAAGCGTACTTGCGTATAACAATTCCGGCGTGTGCATCAACTGGCCGTATTTCATCGTTGAAGCGGACGACACGTATTCTTTTTCATTTTATATTGCGCTGGCAACCGACAAGGAACAGCCAAAAGGACTTTCCTTTGTTGATACGCTTGCCGATGATTCCCAGCGTATGCAGTCAGTTGACGGCTCAAAGACGGGCATTACGGTCAAAAAGCCGGACGTTGATTTTATCGTTGCTCCGATTACCGATGATAAACTTGACCCCGCGTATATTCAGAATTTGATTGACAGGATTAATTCATTGAGTTCTGACCCCGCACTTGTTGACCGCACCGAACTTAGGCAGTTGAACGCAGAACTTGATGCGATTATGGAAAGAATCAGGCAGTTGAATCAGAGATGAAAAAGTCGGCTTTAGAAACAGCGCAGGAACTCCTTAAACGACGGAATTTTTCAAAGGCGATAACCGTCCTTGAGGGTGCGTCAGAAAATTATCGGGAAAGTTTTGACTATTATCTGACTGCGGGAACTGCCTGCCTGTATCTTGGCGACTACGGAAATGCGAACTCGTATTTTAATCAAGCGAGAAAAATCCGCATGACCGAAACGAATCTGCTTTTAGGACAGGCGGTTCTGTATCTTCGGCGAGGTGATACCGACCGTTCCTTGCAGTATTATCTTGACATCCTTGACAATGACCCAGAGAACAAAATTGCGATTAAAGCGATGGAATTTATCCGCACGCAGGGAAACTACGAGACCATCTGCAACTGGGTTGACAGCGGTAGAATTCAGCAGTTCTATCCTCCGTTGGGGGTAAATCCCTCAAAAATTATGCGGATTGTGTTTTCTGCGGTTGCGGGCGTATGTATCGGTCTGTGTCTGATTTATCTGTTGCGCCCTCAGCAATTCTCCGATTCTGGTAAACGGGCTGATTTGTCTGCTCTTGTGCTGTCTGCTGATGAAATGAAAAATCCGCAGGAAAAAGATTTGTCGGGGGGAGTGTACCATTACATCATGTCCGACAAAGAAATTCGTGCGGCGTATGATGATGCAAGACAATATTTTCAGGATTCACGTGACAATGCGGCTCGTGTTGAAGTGAACCGAATTTTAAATTCCAATGCGGCGGTTTCTCTTCGACAGAAAGCAAATCTTTTGCAGACGTATTTTGAAGATCCGACGTTCGACACATTGACAGATAATTATACGTATGCGCAGGTGGCATCTGACCCTATTCTGTATCTGGGATGCTGGGTTGCGTGGTCAGGACGAATTACGAATGCCGTTGCGGAAGATGGCTCGTATCGCTGTGATTTGTTGGTCGGCTACGAGGATTTACAGCGTGTGGACGGCATTGTTCCGCTTTTTTTCTCCGTTGCCCCCGTGCCTGAAATTGACGGAAGCCGCAGCGTGCGTGTTCTTGCGAAAATCGGCATGGAAAACGGAAATCTTGCGCTTTTGGGTCGGTCTGTCTATCAGCCATTGCAAAAATCTGGTGACTAGTATACACTATAAAAATAAGTGCAAATTTTTTTGAAAAAAATGAAAATTTTTTCGGAATTTTTTGTATAAAATGCAATTTTGATGCCTATATATATATGAGTGCGCGGAAAAAAATGCGCACGGTGGGAGGAAAAGGTGGCAAAAATGGTAGAGACCAAAGCACCGGCAGATATGTCGGAAAAGCTTAAGGCACTGGAAGCGGCGCGCCTGCAAATTGAAAAGCAGTTTGGCGCTGGCTCTTTGATGAAACTGGGAACGCAGGCCGATACCGCATCAATTGATGTCGTTCCGTCAGGCTCAATTTTGTTGGACGAGGCTCTGGGCGTGGGTGGTTATCCGCGCGGACGCATTATCGAAATGTACGGCCCAGAAAGTTCTGGAAAGACAACACTTGCGCTTCATGCCGTTGCAGAGGCGCAGAAATTGGGCGGCATTGCGGCATTCGTGGACGCTGAGCATGCTCTTGACCCTGTGTATGCAAAAAATCTTGGCGTAAACATTGACGAGTTGTGGGTAAGCCAGCCGGACACGGGAGAGCAGGCGCTGGAAATTACCGAAAGTTTGGTGCGGAGTGGTGCGGTAGACATTATCGTGGTTGACTCCGTTGCGGCGTTGACCCCGCAGAAAGAAATTGAAGGCGACATGGGCGAAGCGCAGATGGGCTTACAGGCGCGTCTTATGAGCCAGGCGTTGCGCAAACTTACGGCAATCGTCGGAAAGTCAAAGTGTATCATCGTCTTTATCAACCAAATCCGTATGAAAATCGGCGTGATGTTCGGAAACCCGGAGACCACGACGGGCGGAAACGCGCTCAAATTCTATTCTTCGGTGCGCCTTGAAATCCGCCGCATTGAATCAATTGACGGAAAGGGTGATGAGGATGCAGTCGGAAACCGTGTGCGCGTCAAAGTGGTAAAGAACAAGGTTGCGCCGCCGTTCCGCAAGGTGGAACTGGATATTTACTTCGGAAAAGGCGTAAGTGCAACCGCATCTCTCTTGGACTCTGCGGTCAAGCACGGCATTATCGACAAACGCGGCGCATGGTATACCCGCGGCGAAGAAAAAATCGGGCAGGGTAAGGAAAATGCGCTTGCATTCTTGGCGCAGAATCCCGATTATATGCACGCGCTTGAAGTGCAGTTGCGCAACGAACTGTTTCCCGGTCAGGTACTGAAGACAAAAGAGGGCGTTGCGGTCTATCCTGAGCAGGAAAAGGCGGCGAAGGCGGCCGCAAAAGCCGCAAAAGAGGGAAAACTTTCTGCTGATGCAACCGTAAACATTACTCCTGCAGGAGTGACGGCGGCGACAAAATCAGCATCAGCGGCATCAGTCGGTTCTGAAGCGGCAAGCGTTTCAGCAAAGGACGCGCTGTTTTAGCCTATGAGGTTTGTCGTACTGGGGCTTGGTTCTAACAGGTCATGGCAGAACATGGACTGCCTAAAATTGCTTTCAGAAGCGGTTTTGCGGCTAAAGTCACTTCTGCATGATTTGGATTGTTCTTCCGTTTATAGAACTCGTCCCATGTACGTTACAGACCAAAGTGATTTTTTCAATATGGTGGTGACTGGTTTTGTGGATGACAGCCTTTCACCTCATGTTCTTTTGGAGCGGATTCATCAGATTGAGGCATCTCTTGGACGTGACCGTAGCCGTGAAATCAGGAACGGCCCGCGCTCAATCGATATCGACATTGAGTTGTTCGGAAAAGAGCGTATTCGTACGGCAGACTTGGAAATTCCTCATCCAAGAATCGCCGAGCGTGCGTTTGTTTTGGTTCCAATGCTGGAGATTTTGCCGAAATCTGCCGATACTATAGACAGCACACTTTCTGCCCCCATAAAACGCTATGCGAGGCGGCTGAAGGTGTCGGGCAGTGGCGGCATTGAAAAGTGTATGGATGCCGTGCAGTTCAAACTGCTTGTCTGACAAGAACGGACAAGTTTAGTCAAAAAAAATCGGTATGAAACCCAAGGGGAACGGCTATGGAAGAACAGCTGATTCAGACAGAGCAATCGGGGGATATTGCTACGGGCGTTGCGGAGGAAACATCGGTTCGCCATCGCTATACGGCAGGCGAATTTGAAGGTCCGTTGGACTTGCTTCTGGCGTTGATTCGTGACAATAAAATCAATATCTACGATATTCCTATTGCCGAGATTACCGAGCAGTTTTTGGAATACCTTGACTATGCCGCAACGATTGAACTGGGAGATTTGTCCGAATTCTACAAAATGGCGGCGCAACTTCTCCGCATAAAGAGCAATATGATGCTTCCCGTTGAGGTGGCCGAAAATCTTGACTTTGATGACCCGCGTGAAGAACTGGTCGAAAAACTCATTGAGTACCAGAAATTCAAAAAACTTTCCGCGCTCATGGAAGAAAAAGAGGACGAGAACGAATGGAGTTTTGAGCGAAAGAAGATTCAGCGCGTCCTGCCGTTTGAAGAAGAGAATTTATGGGAACGCATTGATACATGGGATTTGCTCCAGCAGATGCAGAAAATCTTCAAGACGATGATAAGCGCGTATTCGGACGCAAAAATTCTTGATATGTACGAGGAAGTGAGCGTAAACGAAAAAATTACGCTGATGAACGAGTATCTGGATAAAAACGGCGAATGCATGTTCACGGATTTGATTGTCCGCAAGGGGAATGAACTTGACGTTATCTGTGCTTTTATGGCAATATTGGAAGCCGTCAAATTTAAACTTGCGACAATTCTGCAGAACCGTATGTTCGGCGATATAAAAATTTGTAGATATCAGGCGGCATAGTCTGGCATTCCGAACCCGTTTCGGAATCGAAAGGAAAAAAATGGAACTGAACTTAGAGAAAGAAACTGCGCTTGTGGAGACCGTCCTGTTTTTGGAAAGTGAGCCGGTGACGGTTGACAGCATTGCGAACGTTTCTCAGTTGGCAAAAGACGTGGTGGAAACCTGTCTTGAAAATCTAAAAGAAAAATACCGTGCGGAAAATTCGGGGCTTGAGCTTGCCATGATTACTGGTGGCTGGTCGCTCGTTCCCAAAAAAGAATTCTGGGATGAACTCAAAGAGCGCTACGGAAACAAAAACGAGGGGCGGCTTTCCCGTTCCGCGCTTGAAGTGCTTTCGATTATTGCCTACAAACAGCCGATTACACGCGCCGAAATTGAGGCATTGCGTGGCGTTTCTCCCGACAACATGATTCGTCTGCTTGTTGAGCGGCAACTGGTCAGAGAGGTAGGCAAAAAAGACGCTCCCGGTCGTCCTACCTTGTTCGGCACGACAAAAGAATTCCTCAAATTTTTCCGCCTAAATTCGATTTCAGAGTTGCCGCAACTGGACGAAACCGAAAACGAACGGTTCATTTTGGGCAGGTAGGGGAACGCTGTTTTGGGAACTTTCTGATGCGTGTGGTTGCCCCTCAGCCTGATTTTCGCTATACTTAGCATGATGTCTGAAACTGTATCTTCCTCTGCACCCATTCGTCTGCAAGCATTTCTCGCTCATTGTGGTGTGGCAAGCCGTCGCGCCTCAGAAAAAATCATTGCCGAAGGGCGCGTTTCTGTAAACGGTGCGGTTGTCACGGAATTGGGAACAAAGGTAACCGCGCAGGACAAAATCTGCGTGGACGGAAATCCTGTTTCCCTTGAAGAGAACAAACGTTATGTGCTTCTGAATAAACCGGCGGGCTATGTTTGCTCCCAGTCCGATGAAAAAGGGCGGCAGGTGGCGGTAGATTTGCTCAAACCGGCGTATTCTGAACGCCTGTACAATGTGGGCAGACTTGATATGTTCAGCAGGGGTGCGATTATTTTTACCAACGACGGTGAGTTTGCCGCCCGCCTTTCGCATCCCAGCGCAGAAATTGAGAAAGAATATATAGTAGAAACCAGTTATCCGCTTCCCGAAGGGCTTGCCGAAAAATTTATGAAGGGCGTTCGTGTAGAGGGCGTGTTCTACAAGGCGGTAAAGGCGGATGTTATGAATACCCATCGGATGCGCGTCATCTTAATCGAAGGCAAGAACCGTGAGATTCGGCGTGTGTTTGAAAGCAACGGCGCGGCAATCCGCAGTTTGGAACGCGTCAGAATCGGGAACGTCAATCTGGACGGTCTCCGTGCAGGGGAATTCAGGGAATTGACGCAAGCAGATGTGCAGGGGCTTTTGGCACTTTGTAAAAACTGATATAATAAAATTCCTCGCAGAGCGTGGTGTATAAGGAATTTCTCCGTGTCCTCTGTTGCTCTGTGAGAAATGTAAATATAGGAGACCAATATATGATTATCGCCATAGACGGACCGGCGGGAACAGGGAAGTCCACCATCGCCTCAATCATTGCCAAGCGGCTCGGCGTGACCTATCTGAACAGCGGAAGTTTTTACCGTGCGCTTACGCTTGCCTTGAATGGCACAGACATTGATCTTGCGGACGAAGACAAGGTACTGGATTTCTGCAAGCAACAGAAACTGGAGTATGTCAATTCACGCCTCGTGCTGAACGGAACAGACGTAGAAGACCATCTGCATGATGATGCGGTGAGCAAAAGGGTCGCGCCCGTCTCCAGCATTATTTCTGTCCGCCACTTGGTGAATGACCGTATGCGCGAGATTACCAAGAGCCTCTCCATCATCTGCGAGGGGCGCGACATGACAACGGTGGTGTTTCCGAACGCGGAGCATAAATTCTACCTTGACGCTTCGATTGACGTGCAGGCGCAGAGGCGGTTTGACCAGGGCGTTTCCAATATGACGCTGGAAGAAATCAAAGAGGCAATCAAAAAGCGTGATGAAATTGACCGCAACAAGAAAGAAGGTGCTTTAAAACGTGCGCCAGATGCGTTCTATATCGATACTTCCACCTTGACCATTGAGCAAGTTTGTGAGATAATAGTAAACAAAATTCATAACAAAGGGTCTACTATGGAACAGATGGAAGTGGAAAAGGATGAATCTCTAGACTCCAAGAGTGCAATCCAGACACAATTAGAAGAATCTCTCAAAGGTCTGAAAGAACTGGAAGACGGTCAGTTGATTGACAGCACCGTTATTGAAGTGACGGACGAACTTGTATTCGTTGACATCGGCTACAAGTCAGAGGGAAAGATTCCCGTTCAGGAGTTTGCAGGCAACCTGCCGAAAGTCGGTGATGTGGTCACAGTCGTTCTCGTTAAGAAGGACGGACGCAATGGTCCTGAGATTTCAAAGTCTCGCGCAGACGCAAAACAGCTTTGGAAGGACTTGCGCAAGGCGTTCGACGAAAAACAGGTCGTCGAAGGCGTAATCGAAAAAGAAGTGAAGGGTGGTTTTGATGTAAACCTTGGCGGTGACATTCATGCGTTCCTGCCGATTAGCCAGTCAGACAGCCAGAAGGTAGATAATCCTTCAAAACTCCTTGGCATGAAGGCTCAGTTCTACATTGAACGCTTGTATTCAGATAATAAGGCAAATGTGGTCGTAAACCGCAGAAAATTCCTTGAGGAATCTATCAACGCAAACCGCGATAAATTCTTTGAGAACACACAGATTGGCGACACCGTAAAAGGTACGGTAAAGAGCTTCACCAGTTTTGGTGCGTTCATCGACTTGGGCGGATTTGACGGACTTTTGCACATCAACGATATGAGTTGGGGGCATGTTACCCGTCCGAAGGATTTCGTCAAGAAAGGACAGGAATACGAACTGAAAGTTATCCGCCTTGATAGCGCGGAAAAAAGAATCAACCTGTCGCTCAAGCATTTCAGCGAAGACCCGTGGGTTCATTTTGAAGAGAAATACCACGTTGAGGACATCGTTGAAGGCAAAGTGACCAAACTGACAGACTTCGGAGCATTCATCGAACTTGAAGAAGGCATTGAGGGGCTGGCACATATTTCTGAGTTCAGCTGGACAAAGAAAATCAACAAGCCCGGAGACATGGTAAAAATCGGCGACACCGTAAAGTGCATGATTTTGGGCTATGACATTCAGGCGGGACGCGTTTCCTTGGGCTTGAAGCAGGTGACCGAAAATCCTTGGGATACAATCGCAGAAAAATATCCTGTTGGCGCAAAAGTGAAGGGCAAGGTTGTCAAACTGACCGGCACAGGCGCATTTGTTCAGTTGGAGGAGGGAATTGATGGATTCCTTCATGCAGAAGACATTTCTTGGACAAAAAAGGTAAAGCATCCTGGAAGCGAATTGTCTGACGGACAGGAAATTGAGGTTGCTATTCTGGAAGTGGATGCTGAAAACCACAGAATCCGCGTAGGCATGAAGCAGGTGACCGATAATCCGTGGGAAAAATTTGCCGCTGAATATAAAACAGGCTCAACGCTTGAAGGCGAGATTACGTCAATCACTGAATTCGGTGTGTTCGTAAAAGCTCCCGACGGCATTGAAGGTCTGGTCAACAAGGCAAACCTGAGCGATGACAAGGACGTTCCGTTTGAAGAAGCGGTGACCAAATACAAGGTCGGCGACAAAATTAACGTGTACGTAGTCGATGTAAACGTAGCAAAAGAAAAGGTTGCGTTCTCTGTCAAAGAGTATAAGAAGGCTCAGACTCGCAAAGAGATTTCTCAGTATATGTCATCTTCCGCAAATGATGATGACGGCGCATATACCCTTGGCGATATGCTGAAAAGTCAGAAAGGCAACTAATTTTTTCAATGAGTGTGGGCAAAATGAACAACACTAGTTTGGAATCGCTCAAACTTGATAAGTTGCAGATTGACAAATTGCAGACACTCATCGAAATTGATGCCCGGATAAATTCGAGTTATTCAGACGTAAACGCGTTGCTGGTATATATCCTTGAGTCGGCGATGCGTTTGGTTGAGTGTGAGTCTTCCTCTCTGCTTCTGGTGCAGGAAGACGGTCGGCTTCATTTTGTGGTCGCGCTTGGTCCGAAAGGTGCGGAAGCCCAGAATATCTTGGTCGAAAAAAACAGCATTGCGGGATGGGTGGTAGAAAACAATCAGCCGCTTATCAGCAATAATGTTTCCGCAGACCCTCGTTTTAACAATGAGGTGCAACGGCGTACCGGTTATGTGACGCGCAAGATGATTGCCATTCCTATGCGGGTAAAAGGGCAGTGCCTTGGTGTTATCGAACTTATCAACAAAACTGGGGCGCGTAATTTTAACGATGACGACCTGCTGATTCTGGAACTGCTTTCTAATCAGGCGGCAATAGCATATTCAAATGCCTATACCTATCGTTCCGCGCAGGATAAAATTTCTGTCTTGCAGAATGCGATAGATTCTGGTCCTGAATATCATTCGTTTGTGGCAAAAAGCCCTGCGATTTTGGATTTGTTGCACGTTATTGACGAGGTGGCAAAGACCAATTCTTCGGTGCTGATTTCTGGCGAAAGCGGCACGGGAAAGGAGCTTTTTGCGGAGCAACTGCATCTGAAAAGTCCGCGCGTGGGAAAGCCGTTTATCCGCGTGAACTGTGCCGCTCTTTCCGCGACGCTTCTGGAAAGCGAGTTGTTCGGTCATGTAAAAGGTGCGTTCACCGATGCGGTTTCTGACCGTGAGGGGCGTTTTGAGGCGGCTGACGGCGGAACGCTTTTTTTGGACGAAATTGGCGAACTTCCGCTTGACTTGCAGGCAAAATTGCTCCGCGTGTTGCAGGAGCATAGTTTTGAGCGTGTCGGCTCAAATAAGACAATCAGCGTGGACGTGCGGATTGTGGCGGCGACCAACCGTGACTTGGAAAAAATGGTCGCGGAAGGCTCGTTCCGAAGCGATTTGTACTACCGCCTGAACGTGCTTCCATTGAATATTCCGCCGCTTCGTGAGCGTAGGGAAGATATTGAGCCGTTGGCGACGTTCTTCCTAAAGCGGTTCAGCAGAGAGACAAAAAAGAATTTTGTTAATTTTTCAGCGGCGGCATTGCGGACTTTGTATGACTACTACTGGCCAGGAAATGTTCGCGAACTGGAAAATTCAATCGAACGCGCCTGTGTTCTTGGTACGCCGCCGATGATTCAGGCTGATGATTTGCGGATAAATGTGTCTGCGATGACAAAGAAATCGGAAGAGGGCGATGTCACAAAGGAACTGGATGCTCTTGCTGACGAGATGCTTGCTTTTGATGATGGCGACAGAACGTTGAAGACTGCCTTGACAAAGTTCAAGACGGCGTATGTAAAACGAATTCTGAATGAGACCTCATGGAATCAGACGGAAGCCGGAAAAATTTTAGGCATACAGCGCACGTATGTTTCCCGTTTGCTGAACGAGTTGCATATCCGCTGAAAAAATAGTATAGTATATAGAGGTTAAAAAATATGGCTGAAAAGTTTAATCAGGAAGAAACAACAGCGGGTAAAATCGATTCGTTTCTGACTCGTAACCGCTCACTTTTGCTGACCGTTGCGCTTGTGGTGCTGGTCGCAATTATTGCAGTTGCGGCATTTGTGGTCATCACGGGCAAATCTGCGGAAAAAGGTCTTTCTCAGGTAGATGCGATATATTACACGCTTACAAAAGATGCGGACAGTCTTGAAGGAGACGCGCTTTTGGCTCGTCAGGATTCTGCGCTGGAGCAGTTAGCGACTTTGACCAAAAAAGGTGGAATCGTTGGTGCTCGTGCGAATATGCTTGCCGCGGATTTGCAGTTCCAGAAAAAGGATTTTGAGGCAGCGAAGGCTTCTTATTTGAAAGTCGCGTCCGCAAAGAAAAATGCGTATACCGCTCCGCTGGCTTATTTTAATGCCGCCGCCTGTGCCGAAAATCTGAATGATTTGGACGGTGCGCTGGAGTATTACACAAAGGCTTCTGTCTCAGAAGATTTCCTGCTTGCAGACCATGCGTTGTTCAGTATCGGTCGCGTAAACGAGGCAAAATCTGACTTTAAGGCGGCACAGGACGCTTACAACAAACTGAACGATGTCCGCCCTGACGGCGATTGGGCTGAACTTGCAAAAAGCCGCCTTATCGAACTGAAGGCAAACGGAAGCATCGAGTAATCCGCATCGAATTTGTCAGAAACTTTTATTATGAAAAGCACCATGAATAAGCAGAAAAAATCCGTTTTGGTAGTGTTCTTCTGTCTGTTTGGGTGCTTTTTTTGTACGACCTGCGGGCTGGAAGAGATTGTAGTCCTTGCTTCGCCGACCGTTGTGCATCATCAGTCATATTATGATACGGTAATTCCCGAAAACTGGTACTGCGATTTTCAGACGAATGAAACATATAATACCTCACTTAAAAATGCGAGTTTTATCGGTACCGAAGTCTATTATAAGATATATAAAAATTATTCTAATCTGTCTTCTCACAAAAGTGCGATTGAATCGGTGAATTCGGCATCAAACAATACCGCCGCCGCAAAAAAACTTATTGAAACGTATACCTATCAGCCGCTGGCAACAGAGCCAGACGTGCAGGATTCTATCTTTATACGAGACTCTGGTGAGAACAAAAACGTTTACTTTCGTCCAAAAACATATATGAAAAATGACGATATTTGGTTTCGGGCAGCAATCGCATATCCTCATAACGCAAATAAACATACATTTCTTGGGTATGATAATTCTTCAGGGAAGATAAGCATAAAAAAGTATAATTACTATAAAGAAACAGATATATGGGAAGATGCTGAAACCCAAACCACCGTTGATTATAGCACGATTTCATTTGTTGTTCCCTATCGGAATGTAGCAGGAACTGCCCGTTCATTTGATTTTTTTGACTACAACAATACTCATCAACCTGAGAACACGGAACCTGTCGATGGCGATGCAGACTACTGGTATTCTGAAAGTTTTACAGAGAACTATGAGGATACCTATTTTGTTCAGTTTTATGCCGTTGCCATTGCAATGGACGGCACAAGCCTTGCGAACACCTACAGCCTTGTCCTAGACCTCGGCACAATCCCGATTAAGAAAGGCGAATAACTAAAATATGACCCATGGGCGAGTCGAACGCCCGACAACTTGCTTAGAAGGCAAGTGCTCTATCCAGCTGAGCTAAAGGGCCAAAAAAGCAATTATATGATACAGATTTTTTTTGTGTTATGCAAGCGGTTATGATAAAAATGGACGTAAACTGACTTGCTTTTGCTTGATTTTCTCCGCTTATTCGGCGTACTCAATCTTGTTTTCTTCCGCATCGCCTTTGGGGTCTTCGAGGATGCTTTCCAGCGTTATGTTCTGCCAGAAATGTATGTTCTCAAAACCGACCCGCCAGAACGCAAGGTTGGAAATGCCTTGTTCCGCATACATTTTGCATCGGATGGTGACGGAATCTACGTCATCATACCAGCCGGTAATCTTTACCGTGTGGTTGTGCGTAAAGTGCGGGATGTTGCCAGTGCGCTCGATTTTTATGTTGTTTTCGGCGATGACTCGTTCAATGCTGCTGTTGTACCATGCGCGTCCGCCGATTTTGTCATCAGTCCATGTCCTGCCGTAAAAGGAGATGCCCATAACCAGTTTTTCCTGCGGAATTTGGCTGAGCGCGTAGTCTGCGATTTTTTTTCCCCATTCGTTTGAGGCGACAGGTCCTGGTGCGCTCGTGCTCCAATGCTCATCGTACGCCATGATGATGAGTTTGTCTGCGATTGCCGCAATCTTTTCGTAGCTGAACACATCGTCTTTGAGCGTGCGGACGCGGGCTTTTACGGCGACCGAAAGCGGTTTGTCTCCAAGCCGTTTTTTGATTTCGCGCAGGAATTCATGGAAATTGTTCGCATCTTTTGCGGGAATGTTCTCCCAGTTAATTTGCAGTCCGTCATAGGACTTTGCCGCGTTTATCAGCTGGGCGATGATTTTGTCACGCAGAGGAAGTTTTGGGTCAAGCAGAAGATGCGTTTGTCCGATACTCTCACAACTGGAGACCAGATGAACTCTGCCCGTGAAATCCGCGAAAAATTTGCTACGGTCGGGTGGGGGAATGATTTCGCTGAGCGTGTTGACGGCGTTCCAAAAATATCCTACGTCGCTAAGCGGCATCTGCGGGCTGAACTCTTTTTCGCGTCCGACCATTACGTATCCCCATAGTTCCGTAAAGACAAGGACATCTGTGGTTGGGCTGTAGCGGAAATCTTGTGCGGTTACGGTCTCTCTGACAGGAGATGTCGTGCCGCATCCAAAAAAAACGGTTGCCGAAGTCACCAGAAGAGAAGTCAGCAGCATCGTTCTTTTGAAAAAACATTTTGTATTATTTTGAAATTTGTTTTTGCCCATACCTTACTATCGGCTTTTTTCAGAATGAAAATGATACAACCTCCGCTTGGGACAAAAAAAATCGGTAGCAGAACACTACCGATTTTTTTCAGTCAGCGAATATATTATTGCTTCTTGAAGATAATGTAGTCAAGCTTCATGCCAGTCTCGCCAGGTTTGTTCGGGCGGTTCGGGTCATTCTGCTGAACCTTCACCTCAACAGTTGTCTCTGCATCGAAATGAAGGTTCATCGGAGTACGAGTAGTCAACTCATAAGTACCAATCGGCGGATCTGACGGGAATGTGCGGTATGCAACATCATTGATGAATACATTGAATGCATCATGGTTGCCGTCTGGAGCGTCCTCGTTTACGAGACCAACATAGTCACCTGCGGGGAATACAACGATAGCCTTGGCGATTGAATCTTCGCTGACAAGTTTTGCTGCGTAGCCACCAGAAGCCTTTGCGTCTGCGAAAACCAGGAATTCTTCGTTGTACATTTCTTCCAATTCAATCTTCAGTTCTGAACCAGAGAAAGTGAACGTCGGCGGCTCTGCGGGTGATTCCGGTGCCGGACCAGCAGGTGCTGCAGATGCAGATGCTGCTGAAGAATCAGATGCGCCACTTGTAGAACCACAAGAAGCGAGCATTGCAATAGTTGCAATTGCGGAAACAACAGTAATAACTTTGTTTACCAATTTCATTTTTATCTCCTCCTTAATGAGATATATTCATTATACTCCCATAATTATGTTCTGTCCAGTCTTAAATTTGAAAAATTGCGATATATCTACATCTTTCGCCCGAAACCAGGGACAATCGGCTTCATAAAGGATTTCCGCATATTGGCAAGAATGTCCTGAGCGGTCTGCGCGTCAACTTCTTTCGGCGGCTCGTGATATTCGACAAGATTCGCGGGAATCTCGTCAAGGAAACGACTTGGCTCGCTGGGAACAACTGACTGCATACGGCGGCGGTGCTGACAGGATGATATGAGCAGTTTGTCGCGCGCCCGGGTAATCGCCACGTAGAAAAGCCTCCGCTCCTCTTCTACCGCCGCGTTTCCGCCTTCGTCCACCGCGCGCTGATGGGGAATCAGTCCTTCTTCCGCGCCTGCAATGAACACCACGGGAAATTCCAGTCCTTTTGAGGCGTGAATCGTCATCAGATGCACCTTGCCGTTGTTCTCTTCTTCGTCCATATCGTCCCGGCTCAGCAATGTAATGCGATTTAGGTAGGAGTACAGGCTCGCGTCCTCAGTGTCAGGATTATTTTCCCATTGCTCCATGGAATTGATAAGGCTTTCTATATTAAGGTATTTGAACCGCGCCGCCTTTTCGCTCTTGGGGTTTTCGGTAATCAGATGGTCAAAGTAGCGGATTTCTTCCACGAGCGCGCGCACTTTTTTTGCAAGCCCGCGACCGCTCAGCATAGTTTTGTTGTTTTCTATTAAATTGACAAAATTCCGTAAATCCTCGCGCGTGTTTTCAGAAAGGTTGCTTTCTTCTTCGCTTGCGCCAAGAATTGCGTTGATGGCTTCCCAGAGAGAGACTTCCAGTGTTGTGGCGACTTCGTTGAGCCGTTCAATCGTAGTCCGACCGATGCCTCTGCGCGGCGTGTTGATAATTCGCAAAAGATTCACGTCATCGTCGTGGTTCGCTATGACGCGCAGGTAACTGATGATGTCCTTGATTTCTTTCCGCTGGAAAAAACTGGTTCCGCCGCTCATGTCGTAGGGAATATTTTCCTGCAGGAATTCCTCTTCTAATGGGCGGCTTTGGGTGTTTGCCCGCATCAGAACGCAGAAGTCGTCATATTTGCGCTTTTCCTGCATGCAGATGGTGCGGATGCTTTCGGTGATGAACTGCGCCTCTGCAACTTCGTTTTCGGGCATGTAGATTTCAATGGGCTTCCCGCTTCCGTTCCCGCTCCACAGCGTCTTGTCCTTGCGGTTTGTGTTGTGGCTTATGACTCCGTTCGCCGCAGCCAGAATCGTTTCGGTGGAGCGGTAATTCTGCTCAAGGCGGATTTCTTTCATGCCGGGAAAATCTTTCTCAAAATTGATGATGTTCTGGTAGTCCGCGCCCCGCCACGAATAGATTGACTGGTCATCGTCACCTACTACGGCAACATTTTTGTCGGCAAGCAAATGCATCAGTTCATACTGCTGGTGGCTTGTGTCCTGGAATTCATCTACCATAATATACTTGTATCGCTCCTTATAGCGGGCAAGAACATCGGGATTTTCGCGGAACAGTTTTATGGGGAGCGTAATCAGGTCGTCAAAGTCAACGGCGTTGAAAAGTTTGAGTCCTTCTTGGTAGCCTTCGTAGAGCGGACGATACAGACTGTTTTCTGTGTTCCAGTTTTTTCGTCCGGTTTTGATGTCGCTGAACAGAATCCCGATTTTGTAGATGTCCATCGCATCGGGAGTGTATTTCAGTTCCCGTCCAGTTTCCTTTATCAGCGCGTTTCGGTCAGTCTCGTCATAAATGGAAAAATTGTCTCTGAACCCCAGTTTGTCGATGTCCTGCCGCAGAATTTTTACGCCGAATGCATGGAACGTGGAAATCGTGAGGTTTTGCAATTTCTTTCCCGTCAATTCCTTGATGCGGCTCTCCATTTCCCGTGCGGCCTTGTTCGTAAAGGTGAGCGCGAGAATCTGGCTCTGGGGAATGCCGATGTCAAGCATGTGTGCGATGCGGAACGTAATCACCCGTGTTTTTCCGCTTCCCGCTCCCGCAATAATTAAAATCGCACCGTCAGTGGTCATTACGGCATCATATTGCTCGGGGTTCAACTCGTTTTTCAAGTCGGAAAGGTCGGTTGCCATAGAAGAGAGTATAGTGGAAATGCGGAAAATAATCCACGCGAATTTCCGAAAATTCCATCTCAATTCCCGCTGAAAAAAATTGTATTTTTCGTGATTTTCCGCTATGCTTATGATATGAGAATGAGTCGCTTTTTTGTCGCCGTGCTTTTTGTGCTGAGTGTGTGCGCAGTTTCATGCCGCCGGTCGAACGTGGTGGCTTCGGTCAATGAGAACCAGCTTTTTACGCTCAAGTACGGCAATTTTGAGGACGAACTGAACCTGTTCAATCTGTCGCAGGCGGGGGACGTGCATACGCACATGACGATGCGTGACGGCTTCTTTTATGTCGCGAACGGTGAGTCCAAAAAAATTATGGAGTTGAATTCCTACGGCGACTTGCTGAGCCTGTATTATAACGATGAGGTGACAAAAGCCCCGTTATTTGCCAATATGAATTCGGAGAGCAGCACGAAAAAGGCGGTGACCTATCCGTTCAACACGCTCGGGCCGATTGCCGTTGACGCGCGGAAATATCTGTACGTGGTCGATACGCTTCCATTGAGCCGTCAGGAGCAGGACACGGGAAAACGGCTGCTTTTAAGCTATGTGGTGCTTCGGTTTTCCAGCGACGGCACATTTGTGGACTATCTTGGTCAGCAGGGCCCGGGTGGAACGCCGTTTCCGTTCGTAAAGAATATCTACACGACAAAGTCAAACGAACTGGTGGTGGTCTGCACGACGAATGAAGGGCCGGTGGTGTACTGGTTCGGGGAAAACGGCTTCCTGCTGTACACGGTGCCGGTCACGGTGGAGACAGTCCCCAATCCGTACAAACATTCTGCCGAAGAGCAGATGTATGTCTCCATTGAGAATGTCGTTCCCGATTTGCTGGAGCGAAAACTCTATCTGAAAATCGATTATTTTGCCAACACGCTTGATTCCGCGCTTAAAGTGCAGTCCGGGGTGGCATATCAGCATACGCTTTTGTGTGCGCTCAACGTAAATACCGGTCGCTACGAGACTCCGCTGGAAATTCCTCCCTATGAAGATGATGTCTCCGCAAGTCTGAGCAAGGAAGTCTACAATCTGCCGTTTGATTTTCTGGGCGTGACTGAAAGCGGCTGGTTTTTCTTTTGTATTCCGACGGGAAAAGGCTATCAGGTGCAGATGGTTCAGCCGAACGGTCAGCGGATTCTGAAACGCGAGCTTCCTGTTGACCATTCCCAGATTCTCTACTATGACATCGCCCTTGATGACGAGGGAATTATCAGCGCGCTCTTCGTGAAGCGGAATGTCGCAGATGTGGCGTGGTGGCGCACGGACAATCTGATTGCGTCCTTTGTGAACAATTAGGCTGGGGGCAGAAGTGGATTTCAGTGGGATTGACGAGGGGCATGGCGAAGGCGAGAATGCGATGGTCTTCCGTTACAACAGGGCGGAACGGATTTCGCGTGCGCCAAAAATCGTGCAGGATTATTATTCGGGAAAAATGCAGTTGGGGCGCAAGGGGCTTTTTAAATCGCTTGTGGCGACAAAGGCGAACCGTTTCCTATTTTTTTCGGTCATCCTGTGCGCGGGCGCGGTCATGCTCATGTGGTATTTTGGGCCGAGCAAGAGCGATGACGTGATTTCCGCCGTTCCCGCAAAACTGACCGCATTTTCGTTTGAGGACACGGTGTATGTGAGCCTTGAACTTTCCGCGCCGACAAAAAACTATAGTCAGGGAAATGTCGTTCCTGTTTCCGCCGACGTGCAATTTTTTAATGTTGATGGTCAGATGGTTCAGAGCGAAAGAATTTCTACAAAATATGCAGGAACACAGCAATTTTTGCGGACAACTTTTGCAGATTATGATATAATAGAAGTGCGTGCGGTGCTGCGAATTGCGGAAGAGGAAAAAGAACTTTCCGTAAAGGTTCAGCACCGATAGGAGAATGATGATGCTTCAATTTTATTTTCTGGCGGTATTGCTGAATGTGCTGGCGGGTCTGATTTTGGTGTATGCGGCAGACTTTACCAGGGGTACTTCGCTTGCTTCGGACGATGCCGATGACGATATGTTCGATGATGATTCCGATTCGGAGGAAGATTCCGGGGAAGCGGGCAAAGTATTTGCCGATGGTTCTTTTATGAACGACTCCCTTTTCCGCATGGTGGTCGGTATTCTCGCGCTTTTGACCGGCGTACTCAAACTGATTTCTCCGATTCAGAATGATGCGCCTTTTGTGGGTGATTTGATTCCCGCCGTTGCCTGTATGCTCGGCTCCGTCTCCCTGTTGCTCGAATTCTACGCGAACAAACTTTCCACGGAGATAAACCTCCCGTTCTTCCTGCAGGGCATTTTCGTGACTAACCGACGGTATCTTGGCGTGTTCTGCATTATCGCCGGTCTTATGCACTTTATCTTCCCGCGCATAATGTTCTTATGATAAAAAATGACATCCTTGTCATTTTTTATCATTGACAGTTTTGCTTTTTGCAAAACTGTCGTTTGCGTCCGAGCATCCATGCTCGTTCTGCCAAAAAAGTAAAGAGGTTAATTATGGCACATACATCAATCGCCTGCATCGCGTTTGACGGTAAAAAGGTTTTGATTGCGCATCGGAATCCCACGGGGCAGATGGGAAACCGCTGGGAATTTCCCGGAGGAAAAGTAGAGGAAGGTGAGGACGAAAAAGAAGGTCTTGTCCGTGAGTTCAAAGAAGAATTCGGCGTGATGGTGCGTGTGGGCGAGATGATTGCTACGGCACAGTTCAAGCACAACGGTGAGCTGCGGGATTTGCATGCGTACCGGATTTTTGTTCCGCACAACGGCATGGAAGAAAAATACGTTCTTACTGAGCATACCGAATACCGCTGGGCGAACATGGCGGAAATCCCCGAACTGAATTTTGTTGACAGCGATATGCTGATTTATCCTCAGGTGGCAAAATACCTTGCGGATATGATTCCCGATGAAGAGCCAAAAAAGAAATGAGGCGATTTCTTGTGCTTGCGGCATTGTGCGTGTCGGTCACGGTGTGCGGCTGTGTCAGGCAGAATGTTCCTGTGCAGTTTGATTCCTCTGACCCGCTTGCGCTCAATCCCGAAATCCAGTGGGCGGTGGTGACCGAACCGTATGTGGCGTGCTATCAGAATGCGGATTATGCTTCTGCCGTGCTGACTCATTTCCGCAAGGGCGAAATCCTTCAGGTTATCGGCGAAAAGACCGTGAGAATTGATGACGCAAAAGAAATTTGGTTCGCCTTTTCCGACGGCTGGATGCCCGCAAGTTCTGTCGCAGTTTATGCCAACAAAATGCGCGCCAAGAACGCCGTCAGACAAATGGGAGTAAAGTAGGGCGTTCCCGTCGGTGGCTACGCCACCTTACCCAGTTTTGGCATCCCCATGAACCAAAAACTACTTTTCCTGAATCTTTTTGGCCGCGTCTTCCACCGTGTAGCCAACAAACTGCTCGCGCGTGGACAGGTTTTTCAGCGTCAGTTTGTTCGCCGCGGCTTCTTCCTTTCCGATAAGGATTCCCCATTTTACGCCTTTGGCTTCGGTAACGGCATACTGCTGCCCCAGTTTCTTTGCGTCGGGGAAGACTTCTACGCTGATGCCTTTTCCTCTCAGTGCGGCGGCGACTCCTTGGTAATGAATGGCAAGACTCGCATCGGTGCAGAAAATCTCTGCGTCAAGGTAACTTCCTTTCTGTGCGGTCTTTCCCAACTGCTCCAACCCCGCAATCAGGCGGTCAAGCCCGATGGACGCTCCAACGCCGGGAACGCGGTTCTTCATGTACAAGCCTGCAAGGTTGTCGTAGCGGCCGCCCGAACAGACAGAGCCGATTGAGGGCAAGTCATTTAAAAATGTCTCGTACACGATGCCTGTGTAATAGTCAAGCCCGCGCGTAATCGAAGGGTCAAGCACGTATGTCGCCTCAATTCCCGCCGCCTGCATCATGGCACGGATTTCCCGCATACGGCGCGTATCGTCCGCCTCTCCGCCCGCCATGTTCTCAAGCAGGTTCAGCGTGTCGTCAAAATCTTTCCCGCCCGCAATGTAGGTTAGAATCTGTGCGGCGGTCTCGGCGCTGCCCGTGTATTCTATCAGTTCTTTCTGAACCTCATCTTTTCCTACTTTTGCAAGTTTGTCCACGGAGCGCAGAATATCCTCGCTCTTTTCACTTACGCCCAGTTTTGCAAGGAAGCGGTTAAAAATTCCGCGATGGTTCACGTGAATCGTAATGTTCTCCACGCCAATTGCATTCAGGGCGCATTTCATCACGTTCAGAATCTCAAAATCAGATGCCGCGCTGTCACTCCCCACGGTGTCAATGTCACACTGTACGAATTCACGGTAGCGACCAGCCTGTGGTTTTTCTCCGCGCCACACCTTTGCCATGTGATACCGCTTGAACGGGAAGTACAGTTCGCTTTCATGCTCGGCGGTAAAACGCGCGAACGGAACGGTCAGGTCAAAGCGGAGTGCCACATCGCGCCCGCCGTTATCCTGAAATCGGAACACCTGTTTTTCCGTCTCGCCATTTGACTTACGGAGCAAAATTTCCGTGTATTCCAGAACGGGCGTGTCAATCGGAACAAAACCGAATGAGCGGTACACCTGCGTAATCTTTTCCATTAAATCCGTGCGATTAATTTCCGCTTCCGGCAAAAAATCCCTGAAACCTTTTAATACTCTTGGTTGAATCAACTGTGCCATAGCGATATACTAGCAGAAAAAGAGGTTTTGTACAATGTTGCTTGCGATTGATATTGGAAACACGAATGTGGTTGCCGCGCTTTTTGAGGACAATGATGATGTGACCGAACGGGGAAAGATGCTCCACGAATGGCGGTTCAGTACGGACTCGCGGCGCACGGGAGATGAATATTATTCGTTCATTTCCATGTTGCTCCGTGCGGAAGGATTTGATACGACGGCTATCACACAGTCGGCGGTCAGTTCTGTCGTACCTGCGTTGGTTGGAACGTTTATTACTGTCGCGCGCCGCCTTTCGGGGAAAAAGCCCGTGCTGGTGAACAAAGACATTTACGCAAAACTTCCCATAACGCTTCCGGCACCGGCGGAGCATGAGGTGGGAACAGACCTGCTTTGTAACGCTGTTGAGGCATGGTGTCGGTTTCAGAAGGCAACGATTGTGGTTGATTTTGGAACTGCCCTGACTTTTACCACCGTTGACCAGTATGCGCATTTGCAGGGCATTGCCATCGCGCCGGGGCTGGGAACGGCAATAAAGTCGCTTTCCTCAAATACGGCGCAACTTCCGCTTGTTGAGCTGAAAGCCCCGCCCACAAGCCTTGGCGCAAACACAATCGAGTGCATTCAGGCGGGCGTGATTTTGGGCTACAAAGGGTTGGTTGAATACATGATAAATCGCACAAAAGATGACCTTTCCGCCCGCACGGGAGTTTCAAAAGACGATATTCATGTGGTGGCGACGGGCGGCTTAAACAGTGTCTTGCAGCCATTGGTCGATTGCTTTGAGGATTTTGACCGCGAATTTACGCTGCAAGGACTTAGGCGGGTGGCATTATACGCGCTGAAATAAATCGTCCCACTGAACGCCCGCACCGTTTTCTGTGCCTCTCGTAATGACTGCGCCAAGCACATCATTCAAAAAAAGCGGGCTGATTCCGGGGGTAAGCACTTTTTCTGTGCGCAGAACGCCAATATCCTGTGCGGTGATTTTTTCGCCCGCTTTCATCGCACGGAGATAGTGCAGACTTCGGTTTGTCCGTCCGTAATTGGCGCGTTCGCTCGGAGCAAGGCGTTTTATGCCGTCACCAAGTGCCGCGCTCACTTTTTCCGTGCCGAACAGGTCTTCCATCTGCGAAATGATTTTTTGCGGGGCGGCATCCTCATAGCGGCGGAAGATTGCGTTACACTGGCGCACACAATAGCACATGTGCGAAAATTGCTCGCCGTCAAGCGCAACGGGGTCATCAAGTCCGGCGGTCTCTTTTGAAAGCGTGATATGCTTTTCAAGCATAACCGCCCCCATCGCCGCGCCCAAAGACGGAACAAGTATCGGGTCAAGGGAATGGTCGCTCACTCCCGTCTGCACGCCAAAAACCTGAGAGAGTGTCCGCACAAGGCGCAGATTGTATTCGCTTTCGGGCGCGGGGTAACTGGTGATGCAGTGAAGCAGGGTAACATTGTCCGTTCCCAGAATTGAAAGCGCGGCCTCAATGTCGGCCAGTGTGGAGACCCCGCTGGAAATAACGACGGGAATCTTCTCTTCTTTTTTGCGGTATTGCGCCAGCGATTTTAAAAGCGGAATATGGTTCAGCTCGGGCGAGGCAATTTTTATCGCGTCAGGGTGAATCGAAATCAGTTCTTCAAGGCTCCGTAGTCCGAACGGCGAGCAGATAAACTGGACTCCTTTTTGGTGCGCATAGGAACGGCATTCTGAAAAAAATGCGGGTGGCACTTCCAGTTCCTTAAATCGGTCGTACAGGCGGATATTCCCCGTGGGAAGCGAAACAAATCCTGTGTCGGGGTGGAGAATTTCGTCCGCATACACCCATTGCAGTTTGACGGCATCCGCGCCAGATTCAACAGCCGTGTCAATCAATTTTTTTGCTTTTTCGAGAGAACCTCCGTGCGAAGTTCCGATTTCTGCGACAATAATCATAAATAATACTATAATAATATAACCAAAAAAAAGAAAGTGTGATATAATAGAAGTATGTTACAGACTATCGTAAAATTATTTAAGGCGTTGTGCTCAAATTCTCATCCCGGAGAAATCGCCCACGCCGTTTCAATCGGACTTTTATTGGGACTGATGCCAAAGAATAATCTGCTTTGGTATGTGGTGTTTGTATTCTGTTTGTTCGTGCGATTCAATAAGGCGGCGTATCTTCTGATGATTTTGTTTGGCTCGGCGATTGCCGTCGCATTTGACCCATTGTTTGACAAAATCGGCTATGCGTTCCTGACGATTCCGAGTCTGTCGGATTTTTTCGGGACGCTGTTCGACATTCCGTTCGTGGCGTTTACAAAATTCAATAATTCTGTGGTCATGGGGTCGTTCCTTGCGGGGCTTTTGCTCTACATTCCCGTGAATATTCTTTCCCGTGTGCTGCTCAAATTGTGGCGGAAATATGCCGTTCCGATTTTGCGGAAAACACCGATTATCAAAGCAATCGGCAGCATTCCGACACTTTCTTCTATTGCAGAACAGGTTCAGGAGTAGGTTATGGCGAATAAAAAAGATGACTCATTGATTTCGACAAGTTCAAACACCGAAGTTTCAGAAAAAATGAAAAAACAGCCAAAAATGGTGAGCGCGAAAAAACTTCCCAAACTGCTCAAAAAAGCGTACACCGAAAAGCAGCTGGCAAAAATGCTCAAAAAAGTGTACATCAACGAAGACCGGGAATTTTTATCTTCGCTGTATACGCCCGTGGAATCCGCGGGAAAGCGGGCGAAAGTCGCTATTTCGCAGGAACTGGAATTCAGCAAAAAAGACATGACCCGCTTAAAAGAGATGGCGAAGGCAATCAGCCACAACAAAAAGACGCGGTTCAGATTCGTGCCTTTTGCTGCCGCGGCGATTTTTATTGCGGTGGTCGGCATTCTGGTGACGGCGTTTAAAAATCCGATGACGAAACTTGCAATCAAGACGGTGATGGAAAATATTTTTGAGGCAAAGTGCGACATCGGTCAGGTGAACGTGGAGATTTTTGGCGCGCAAATCAACGTGAAGAATCTTGCGCAGGCAAACAAAGACGAGCCGATGAAAAATATCTTTCAGTTTGACAACCTTGACCTGAATTTCAATCTGACCCAACTGCTTCGCGGACGGTTTGATGCGGAAAATATTGAGATTGCAGGCGTTGCGATTGGCACGGAGCGGACGACTTCGGGTAAACTGACCGGGAAACTGCTCAAACAGAAGATTGCGGAACAGGTTGATGAGAGCGGATTCTACACGTCGCTCAAAGAAAAAAGCGGAACTGCGCTGGAAAACGCGAAGGAAAATCTGGTCAATGCGTTTGCTGCCTATAATCCGCAGAACGTTGCAGAAGACATAAAAGAGAATTTTAAGTCAGCGGAAACGGCGAAACTGGTGGAAAGCGAAGTGCAGACGATGATTGCCACGTGGAAAGAAAAGCCCGCAGAAATTGAGAAACAGGTAAAGGATTTTCAGAACGCGGCGGAAAGCCTTGCGAAACTTAACGTGAACAACCTGAACACACCCGCGCAGATTCAGGACGCGCTGACAAAAGTGAGCAATGCGATTCAGACGGGAAACAGCGTCAAGTCAAATGTGGAGAGCGTCACTAACTCGATTCAAAAAGATGCGGATAAAGTTAAGTCTCTTTCTACGGAACTGACCGATGCGATTGCCGCCGACAAAAAACTTATCAGTGACAAATTCAATATGTACGCCTCTTTTGACGGAGACACCGCGAAAGGAATTCTTGCTTCCTGCCTTGACAGCGTTGCCTACGACCTGCTCGGAAAATATTATCCCTATCTAAAAGAAGCGACCGATTACGCAGGTGGCATGAAAAATGCGGGAAACGGCGAATCTTCCGGGGCAAAGAAAAAAGGCGTTACGGGGCGTCTGTATGGGCGCGATGTGTACTGGAAGGCAGACAAAGTTCCGACATTCCTGATTGAACGGCTTGCCGCTTCGGGACTTGGGCTGGAGGCAACGGCGACCAATATTTCAAACGACATGGATAAACGCGGAGAGCCGATGATTGCGAAAGGCTCATACACCACCGAAAAGCAGGTTCACAACGCGGGGCTTACGGTTGACGCGCGCACGAGTTCTCCAAACCCGCTGATTACGGCTGACTATTCGGGAAACAATTATCCGTTCAGCATGGATATGACCAAGACGGTTTCAGCGGACGGCGTTCCCTCTCTGGCGGGCATTACGGGAATAACCGCGCGGCTTACGGCGAACGAGGACTTTGGCTTTAGCGTGAGCAGCCTGTTCAACATGAACGATGTGACCGTAACCGCTGCCGCTCTTTCCAACGAAACTGCCGACCGCTTGTACCAGAACGCACTTGCTACGATAAAAGATTTGACCCTTGGCGCAAAAGTCGGGTTCAGCCCCAGTTCTGGCATTGACCTTGACATCACTTCCGATTTGGACAAAAAACTGATGGGCGCGATGAAGAGCATGGCAAGCGAAGCCGTAACCGAAGCCAGCAGAGTCGCCATGAAAAAAGCGCAGGAAGAACTTGAAAAAGCGACCGGCGGCGCATCGACCAAAATCCTTGAATTTGCTGGTATTACTGATTCGCTTAACAGTTCCGATGGCAGCATAAAAGCCTTGAACGCCCAACTTGAATCCAAGAAAAAGGAACTTGCCTCCGCCGCCGCCAACGCAGGAAAATCAGCCGCCACCGATGCGGCGAAGAACGCGCTGAAGAAATTGTTTTAAGACGCGAGGGGGGGGGGCAGTTTTACCGTTCCGCGAGGGATTTGACGATGGTGCGGATGGAGTCGAAGTCGGATTTTTTGAGATGCTTCAAATCCCGAAAGATTTCGGTGAAATCAGAATCAAAAAAAGATTGGTGATTTTTGCTGCGAAAGTTCTGAATTTCTGAGTCAAAAGACGGATTTTCCCTTGTTACAAGATATTCAACAGTAACTCCCAGCATTTTTGCGATTTTTACTCCATTTTCGACATTTGGCAGGGATTTTTGTCCTGAAAGATAATTGTCAATAGTGTTTTTGCTGATGCCAGTCTTTGCAGATAATTCCTTTATTTGCATTCCCCGGAAATCAAGCACATCCCGAAGATTTTCAGAAAAACTCATGATAAAAATTGTACTTAATTAAGTGTCATTTTTCTTGCAAATGCGCTTTTATAAGTGTATAATGAAAATCATAGAAGATAAGACGCTTAATTAGACGTTTGGAAATGGCTTTATACTCCTAACAACAATGGCGGTGAGTGGAAAATGAAGAGAATACTGTTTTTTGTGCTGGCACTATTTGTTGTTCTACCGTGTTTTGCCAGACAGAATCTTGACGAAACGCTGGTACAGGTGAGCAAGGACATAGCCGCACGCTGCGAGAAAAGGGAAGTCATCGCAATACTTGACTTTGCGGCGGACGCGGAGGAAATGAGCGCGTATATAAGCAGCCAGCTTACCGCGATGATTTTTGAACATTCCACGCTGCAGGTGGTGACCCGCCAGCACATGGATAAGGTTGAAAAAGAACTTGACTTTCATATAAGCGGTGCGGTGAGTGACAGTACGGCCCTTTCCATCTGCGAGCGGTTGGGCGCACATGCGATTGTCTTTGGCGCGCTTGATGAACTGGACAATAAGTATCTGCTGCAGGTAAAAATGCTTTCCGTGGCGACAGGTTCGTATGCCCTTTTCAAAAAATACGAGGTCGCCCGCTCTTCGCGCACAGAGCAGCTGCTTCATCATGCGGCAACAATTTACAAATCATCGTTGGGATTTATCGTTGAGGCGAACAAAAATTCTGTGTCCGGCATTTCTCCCGCCGGCGGAATCAGCTTTGACTACAGCCTGACCCGAAAATTTTCTCTGGGCGTGAAAGCGATTGTCAGTTATGATTCTTTTGAAAAATACAACACGATTTATGCGATTGAGCCTCTTGGATTTTTACGCTGGTATGTCGTTTCTCCGACAGGCGAGCCAAGCGCAGGGGTTTTCGTTGAAGGTCAGGGCGGTGCGGAACTTCTTCTGGTCAATTCAGATTTCAAGACGGCCGTAAGTGCAGGACTTGCTCTCGGATTCAGAATTCCACTCGGTAATTTTTATGTTGAGCCGATTCTTCGAGGCGGCTATCCGTACATGTTCGGCGCAGGACTTGGCGCAGGATTCAGGTTTTAGGAGATTTTTATGAAGAGATTTTTCGCTTTTTTATTTTTCATTTTTCAACTTTCAATTTTCAATTTACTGACTTCCTGCGACAATCCTCTTTTTATCGGAGCTACGGGATTGTACAAGGTGAGTTTTTCTGTGAACGGTGGCTCTGCGGTTGACTCATACAGAACCAGCGAAATCAAAGAAGCACCTTTCACGAGCCGTGCGGATTACACTTTTGAAAGCTGGCACAAAAAGTCTGATTTTTCCGATTCAGCTGTCAGTTTTCCTCTCGAAATTAACGAAGACACAATGCTTTATGCAAAGTGGTATCAGGAATTTACCGTAAGTTTTGAGACGAACGGCGGGGACGAGATAGAATCTTACAAGACGGGCATAATTCAGGCAGAACCCGATACGAGTCGGACGAATTACATCTTCGCAGGCTGGTACACAAAATCCGACTTTTCTGGCAATCCAGTCAATTTTCCCTACACGGTAACAAAGCCTGTGACGCTCTATGCGAAATGGCTCGCAACTTATCAGGTGACTTTTGAAACAAACGGCGGAAGTGAGGTTGCAGGCTACAGGACGGCAACAATTGAAAGTGCCCCCGAAACTTCCCGCGACGGATACACTTTTGTTAGTTGGTACAGGGATTCCGCACTGACCCAGACGGTGGGATTTCCGCTCACACTGACAGGAGATACGACTTTTTATGCAAAATGGCAGCAGATTTACAAGGTCACATTCGTCACAAACGGCGGAAGTGCCATAACAAGTCACCAAACAGGCTACATTGAATCTTCTCCTGTGACCACAAAAACAGATGCAAGCCTTGAAGGATGGTACACGACAGCAGATTTTGCCGAAGGAAGCAAAGTTGCTTTCCCTTACACAGTGACCGGCGACATCACGCTCTACGCAAAATGGCAGGCTGTCCAATGTACGATTACATATTACGCAAACGGAGCGACTGGCGGGGCTGTGCCTGAAAGTGTGAGCGTGGATAAGGGAAGCTCTTACGCGGTGAGCGGAAACACAGGCAACCTTGAGAAGACCGGTTATGCATTCACCAAATGGAATACAAGAGCCGACGGAGAAGGACAAGGCTACAGCGCGGGAAATACGATGACCGTGACAGGGGATGTGGCGTTGTATGCACAGTGGGGCGTGGATTACGGTTCTTGGGAAAATGATGATTTGCGCTCTTCGATGGTGTATGTAGCTGGAGGTACATTCAGCCAAGGCGGAACTCATGATGTAACACTCACGCAAGATTTTTATCTGGGAAAATTTGAAATCACGTATGAACTGTGGACAGAAGTAAGAACATGGGCTGCCTCACAGGAAACTGATTGGAATGTAGGCTCTGCAAGCAAAGGCGTTACAACAAACGATAGCTATACAGACTGGGAACCTGCGACAAAAGTTTCATGGTATGAAGCGGTTACCTGGTGCAATGCCTATAGCGAGATGAAAGGGCTTACTCCCTGCTATTATTCTGACTCATCGTATTCGACGGTATACCGCGATTATTCTGCAAGCGGCTATGTGTATTGGAACAAATCCTCAAACGGCTATCGACTGCCGACGGAGTCAGAATGGGAATATGCGGCAAAAGGCGGCCCGAATCAAAAGTCCTATACCTATGCGGGAAGCAACACGATAGGCGATGTGGCATGGTACAGCGGCACTGTGGGAAGTGAAACGCACCCCGTAGGCACAAAAGCGGCGAACAGCCTTGGAATTTATGACATGTGCGGCAACGTGCGCGAATGGTGCGGCACTTCGTATTATTCATATTCAAGCGACGCGCAGACAAATCCGAATTATTGGGCGTATTATACCTATTCACCTGTAAGATTTGGTGACCCGATTTATCGTGGTGGCTCGTGGTATGGCAGCGCAACTTCCGTAACAAGCAGAAGTTATGGCTCGTATGGAACTGATGAAAATACATATACAGGCTTCCGTGTTGCAAGAAACGCGGAGTAAGGGGGAATATATGACTTTTACGGCATGGTCGCACGAAGGTGAATGGTATGGATTTCGGATTTCTAAAACTGAAAGAGATTCTTGTTTCTCAAGAGAATTGCAGACGGTTATCTTAGAATTGCCACACGGTAACGGTACTGTAAGAATTCAAGTAAATGTCAGTCCGTCATTCTGGAAAAATTGCCCAGAACTACGAAGTTCAAAAATACGCAATTGGTTCAATGAATGTGGCTATTCTGCCCCAACAACAATCAAAGTACCACGATTTCAGGCAGAGTTTGTTAATCAAAATACTATTCGTATTGCCCGCAATGCGGAATAAGGGGAGATGAAGTTATGTCAAATGAATTAAGAGAAATAAAAATCAATGGTGAACCTTATCTTTTCAAATATCTAAAAGGTCAAGAATATGATGAAGGTCGAAGAGTTTGGCTTTATAAAGACGAATATGGGAATATGCTTGAATTATTGGTTTCAAAATTAAAAGAAATTATCAAGAAATATCCTAATGTCGAGATTCATGAAAGAGTTCGTCAATTCGTTGAAGAATATCCAAATTCAACGGAAGATGTCATTACACATCGTCTTGGTCGGGTTCTTAATGAATTGCTTGAAAAAGGATATGAATAATAACTTTGGAGGTATAAGAATGAAAACAGAAGGTTTTTCTTCAAAAGAAAAAATGGAACAGGCGATTAGAGAAACAGGAGCAAAATTTGTCTTGTATGTGAATACAAAAGCGCATATTCATCGTGTTGGTGGTTGTGGTTACCTTTGGCAGAATCGAAAGACACGAGGAAGTTTCGGTGTATATAGCATTTATCAGACTTATGACGAAGCAGAAAAAGATGCTATTAAAACAGGAAAAACGATTAAGCCTTGCGCCGAACAACTGGAAATACTATTGCATTGATGATGTTTTGAAGTCGGAGCGAAAAGACGGAACGGAAAAATATGTGGACAGGAATCTTTATGAACTTGACATTTACTATCTTCTGAAAGTTCTGCTTGATGACAGAAACTGGAAGGTTTTGAAGGATTTATTTCCCGAAAATGATTTTTACTCTGACAAAAATAAGCGTCTTTTGCTTGATGTGAAAGAAATCCGCAATACTGTCATGCACCCAAGAATTGAAGTGTATGATGAAAGCGATTTTAATGACTGGACTGAAAAAATCAAGGAGACGGCAAAACTTTTCGGAAGTGAACTCGGTCAGCTTCTCGCCGACCTGCACAAGTCCGAAAAAGACAGGCTCTTCGCCTTTATCTGCGAGCGAACTTTTGACATCACGATGAATTCTCCCGATTTTGTAAAATTGCCGCGACACAAGCAAGAAAGCATTGCCCGAACAAAACAGCGTTTGCAAGACCAGACGACAGCCGCGGGAATCATGGCTTTGTTTGAGGATTCATATTTTTTGAAAAAAGGTCAGCCGATTAAAGAAGGTCTTGAAGAATTTCATCTTCCGACTTTTGAGGATGTTATGGACGACGTTCGTGATTTTTACTATTTTGGAAAAGTGAAAGGAGTCTCACCCGCTCCCTCACATCTCCACAGCCATCACAATCGGCACGTGATCTGACACTTCCTTGCGGAATTCGGTTGAACTGGTGTATACAGTTTGTCCGAACTGAATGCGGGGGCAGTGTTTTTCTCTCCCTGCGGAAAGGGCGCGGTGCATTTCTTCAATCACGGTAATTTTTGGGCTGAAGACAAAGTGGTCGTAGTCGTTTGCGAACAGCACGTAGCCTTCGCCCTTGGTGGAAATCGTGGTGGCTATGCCGTAGTTACGGTCGGAGAACCAGCGTTCCGTGCCGTCCACAAAGTCGAAGTTGCGCGTGGTGAGAATTTTCCTCTGGTAGTTGAAATCTCCTGCTATGATGACTCCAAACCGAAGTTTGTAGCGGGCATAAAGCCGTTCCAGTGTCGCAAGGTCGCGGGCGCGGTGGGCTTTGTCGGTGTAGGGAAGATGCACGTTGATGGCGACAATCTGCTTTTCGGGCGCGGTTTGCAGGGATAGGCGGACGAGTTGGACGTGGTTTTTGTCAAACAGAAACTCGCCTGAAAAGCGGGTAAAGCCGATTTCGTCCGCAAGGTCGGTGAGAGAAAGTTTCTTTCTATTGTAGATAATGGCATTGTTCTGCCCGTTGTTTCCGCTTTTGTAGGTCTCTTCTCCTACGGTCGTAATTTCTGTCAGCATATAGGACGAGGTGACAGCAAAATCCCATTCGCTTTCGCCGAGCAATGTGGTCATTTCTCTGAGCGCCTTGTTCTGTGGGGCTTTGACCCAAATTTCTTGGAGAAATGCGACATCTGCCCTCGAATCCAAAATCATCTGCGCTACCTGCGGAACGGTTCTGCTTTTTCCGCCCATGTTGAACGAAAGCATCGTGATTTTTTCTGCAAATGCGGCAAAGGTGAAAAAAAGAAGGCAAAGCGTAATGAAAAATCGCTTCATATACTCCACTGTACACTATCCCAGAAAAAAGGTATACTATCCTTAACTATCTCTATTCTTTATTTTATTTGGATTTATCTTTAGTATGAATTATTCAGAACTTACTTTACATGAAAAAGTGCAGCTGGGCGTGGCAGACGCAGGGTATGTGACGTGTACGCCGGTGCAGGAGCAGGTGCTTTCGCTTGCATTGGACGGATCTGACTTGTATGTGCAGTCTCAGACGGGAACGGGAAAAACGGCGGCCTATCTGGTTTCTATTTTTCAGGAACTTTTGACCAATCCCCAGAAGCAGGGAAAAAAGGCACTGGTCATGGTGCCGACGCGCGAACTTGCGGTGCAGGTGGAGGAAGAGGCAAAAAAACTGGGTGCGCATACGGGGCTTGTCTGCGAGAGTTTTTACGGCGGCGTTGGATACGAAAAGCAGGTTGCCGCCCTCAAAAAAGGTGTTGACATCATCATCGGCACTCCCGGCCGCGTGATTGACCTGCAGGAAGGCCGCCAGATGGATTTGAGCCAGATTGCCTTTCTTGTGGTGGACGAGGCCGACCGCATGTTTGACATGGGCTTTTACCCGGACTTGCGCAAACTGATTAAGGTGCTTCCCAAAAGCGATGTGCGCCAGACCATGCTTTTTTCCGCAACGCTCAATTCATACGTCAAGAACCTTGCATGGGAATACACCCGCGACGCGAAGGAAATTACGATTGAGGCCGAAAACATTACCGTTGACGAAATTGACCAGGAGCTGATTCACGTTTCAAGCGATGACAAAATCGCGCTCCTCGTGGGCATCATCCAGCGTGAGAAGCCCGCCAGCCTGATTATTTTCTGCAATACCAAGCGTATGTGCGAGGTGCTTTCAAAGCGGCTCAAAATCAACGGCATTGAGAGTGAATTCATCATCGGTGATTTGCCCCAGTCAAAGCGACTGAAAATTATGGACAGATTCAAGGCGGGCGAGGTGAAGTGCCTTGTGGCGACTGACGTTGCCGCGCGCGGAATTGACGTGAACGACCTTGCCATGGTGGTGAACTACGACCTTCCCAACGAGGCTGAAAATTACGTGCACCGTATCGGACGAACTGCCCGCGCAGGCAAGAGCGGGAAAGCCTATACTTTCTGTTCCGAGCAGGATGTCTATCAACTTGTTCCCATTGAACGCTACATCGAAAAGCAGATTCCCGCCAGAGTCTGCGTGGCGGAAGACTTGGGCGAAGACAAGAGCAAGGGCGTGTACATCCGCACCGAAGACTGGCGGGAAGACGATGGCGGCCGCGGACGCAGGGGCGAACGGTCTGACAGGCGGAGCGGACGTGATGGCCGCGGACGAGGTTCTGACAGAAAACAGTTCAAAAAACGTGGCGAGTCTGCGGAATTCAAGCGCGAGGTGCGCTCCACAAGCGATGACTTGGCGCGGCTTTCCACCATGTCCGCCGATGAGCGCATGAAGTATTACAAGGAAAAATACGCCGGCGGCACAGGTGCGGGCAGTGCAAATGGAAGCGGCGCGGTTGCTTCTGGAAAAAATGCCGGCGGCAAGCGGGACTTCCGCGCAAAAGGTCTTCAGCGAGGCGCAAGACCTGAACGCCACAAGAACGATGTCGTTCCCAGAAGCCAGAAAAAAGGCGGAAAAAATGCGCGCGACGGCAAGAAGCCCGCTGAGCAGCCGCCCAAAAAACTGGGCCTGATTGCACGACTAAAGAGCCTGATTGGACGGGGGAAATAAGAAATCAATACCTTTGAAATTGATTCCGAAACACATGTAAAACTGGCTTCAAATGATGTTTTGAAAATTCTTGAACCAAGTTTACAGAAAATTGGTTTTGAAGTTGAAACGGGAAAAGCAGCCGCACAAATGATAAAAGTTCCTGTACTTTTTGGAAAGAATAATAACATTGATAAATATTTTAACGCCGATGCTTTGAGTAAAGATGGCAAGATTGTTATGGAAATTGAGGCTGGACGAGCGATAGCGAACAATCAGTTTTTAAAAGATATTTTTGAAGCAAGTTGCATGTTTAATGTCGAATATCTTGTTTTGGCGGTCAGAAATATTTATCAACCGCTTCATAACAGTAAAGATTTTGAATTGGTATATACATTTTTAGAAACACTTTATATTTCAAATCGGATAAAACTACCAATGAAAGGAATTTTATTGATAGGGTATTAAAATAGCTGACAATGTAATCTTTATTAGGTAAACTTTCTAAAATGTATTTAGTGGGTAGAACTTGTGCTAAAGATTACTGGAAACGAAAACGAGGTCAATGTTGTTGGTGAAATATTTAATAGTGTGCTAGAATTGTTTGGAGGAGATTCCTGTTGTGATGGTTTCGGATATGAGAAACGAGAAGAATCAATCAAAAAGGTTAATCTGTCAAATGCTAATGAAGATAGTTTGTATGATAATCTTGTGTTGATTCGAGATGCAATTCGTCTCAGTTATAAAAATAAGGGTGTATTTTCTCAAAAAGAGAACTATTTGGCAGATTTTAGAAACAGGAGATAAAAGGCGATGTCCAATCAGATAACGCCAAGAAAAGGACATGACCCAATGAAAGAATATTTACGCATTTATCAATGTGAATAGAATACATACAATAGGAGACAAAACAATGATTACAGTATCTGACGTGTCACTTCATTTCAGCGAAAAGCCGCTGTTCAAGGACGTAAACTTAAAATTCACGGCGGGAAACTGCTATGGCATTATCGGGGCGAACGGGGCGGGTAAGTCAACCTTCCTCAAAGTGCTTTCTGGCGAGCAGGACCGCGACTCTGGCGACATTTTTATGACACCCGGCGAGCGCATGGCGGTGTTAAAGCAGGACCACTTTGCCTTTGACGACTACAGCGTAAAGGACGCGGTCATGTTCGGCTACCCAAAACTCTACGAGTGTGCAAAGGCCCGCGACGAGATTTATGCTAAGGAAGACTTTACCGAAGAGGACGGCGTAAAGGCAAGTGAACTTGAAACGCAGTTCGGCGAGATGGGCGGCTATGAGGCGGAAAATCAGATTGAGCAGATGCTCTCAGGCCTTGGTCTTGAGGAAAAATACCACGACAAGATGATGAGCGAACTGGACGAAAGCCAGAAAGTTCGCGTGCTTTTGGCGCAGGCATTGTTCGGAAATCCCGACGTGCTGCTCCTTGACGAACCGACCAACGGTCTTGACCTTGAATCAATTGCCTGGCTGGAAGACTTTTTGATGGAATTCCCCAACACGGTGATTGTCGTAAGCCACGACCGCCACTTTTTGAACGCAGTCTGCACCTACATCTGCGACATCGACTACGGAAAAATCACCCAGTTTACGGGTAACTACGACTTCTGGTATCAGATGAGCCAGATTCTGCAGAAGCAGGCGAAAGACCAGAAGAAAAAGAACGAGGAAAAGGCAAAGGACTTGCGCGAGTTCATCCAGCGATTTGCGTCAAACGCGGCAAAATCCCGTCAGGCAACCAGCCGCAAAAAGGTTCTGGAAAAACTGGAACTGGACGACCTGCCGGTTACCAGCCGCAAATTTCCCTACGTGCATTTTGCGCCTGACCGCGAGATTGGAAACAATGTGCTTGAAATGCGCAAGCTCAACAGCAAGGACGAGGACGGACTGCAACTGCTCAAAGATTTTTCCCTGACCGTCAACCGCACTGACAAAATCGCCTTTGTGGGCTTGGAACACAACGCAATCTCTTCGCTCTTTGACATCATTGCGGGCGAAAAGAAGGCAGAAAGCGGCGAATACTTCTGGGGACAGACCACCAGTTTTACCTACCTCGGCCGCGACAACAACCAGTATTTCAACAACGACTACAACATCACCGACTGGCTCAAACAGTATTCAAAGGAACAGGACGATGCCTACGTGCGCGGTTTTTTGGGACGAATGCTCTTTACGGGCGATGAAAGCCTGAAGCCGGTCAAGGTGCTGAGCGGCGGCGAAAAGGTGCGCTGTATGCTTTCCAAACTGATGCTGAGCGGGGCAAACGTGCTTATCATGGACGACCCCACCAATCATCTGGACTTGGAGGCAATCACCAGCCTGAACGAAGCCCTGATTCGCTTTCCGGGTGTGGTTCTCTTTTCCAGCCACGACCACGAGTTCATCTCGTCAATCGCAAACCGCATCATCGAAATCACCCCCAAGGGAGTCTTTGACCGCATGATGAATTTTGACGACTACCTTGCCGACGAGCAGATTAAGCAGATGCGCAAGGAAGCCTACGCAGGCACGGACAAAAAAATCAGGATTTAGGCAGAAGAGGGCGGTGCGTCACTTCGTGCCGCCGCTACGTCCGCCCTTCGCTCACGCTCATTGCCGGCTTGCGGTTTTGCCGCAATGCCGCCAACTGCGGGGCTTCCATCGCTACCGCTTTTTTTGCGAAAAAATGTCAATAATTCGTTTGCGATGTATTGACAAAAATGTGTGAGTTGTATATCATATCTATACTTACGCCGCTGTAGCTCAGTTGGTAGAGCAATGGACTGAAAATCCATGTGTCGTTGGTCCGATTCCAACCGGTGGCAAGAGAAGCACTTGTTCAGTAGGGCAGGTGCTTTTTTTATGCCATGCGTTTTCCCCTGCATATTGTGTGCGCATAATTGTCTTGTTTTTTCTTAATTCCTGCATTATAATAATAGTAATCTTACTTGGAGGATTCACAATGAAAATAACAAAAAAATTGCTCGCTTTTGTGGCGGCAAGTGTGTTTGCGGCAAGTTCCGTATTTGCTCTGGATGCGAGCGTTGTTTCTGATGGGCTGGAAGATTTTTCTGATCAGCTGAACAACGCCATTCCGCAGGGAGCGACCCAGCAGAATGTATGGGCTGACGCTTGGATTGGCTCATTGCTTCCTGGCATTCACCTTGGCGGCGGTATTAACGTGGGGCTGACAAATCTTAATACGGAAGGGCTTTCAAAGGCTGGAGAAGAAATTGGTATTGGCGGTATTGGAGACAGTTGCCGAATGCCGATGTTCACGGCGGACTTGCGTATCGGCGGAATTTTCCTTCCGTTTGATGCGGATATTGCGATTATGAAAACGCCGAGTTTAAACACCAATGGATTTGGCGCGGATATGTCGGTTGACTTCTTTACGCTTGGCTTTGACGTTCGCTATGCCGTGGTGCAGGGCAATCTGATTCTGCCGAAAGTTTCGGTCGGTCTGGGCTATTTCTACAATCAGGGCAAAGTCGAGGCATCTTCTTCTACTGCGGAAGCGTCGCTTGAATACAAAATCCATACGCTGTACTTGTCGGCGCAGGTCTCAAAAGAATTCAGCATTCCTGTTATCCGCCTTGGCCTGACCCCATTCTTGGGCGGTCGTCTGTTCGTGTCAAAGCATGATAACAACTGGGATTGGGCTTTGAAAGGATTGGATGCTACGGCGAAGGCTGCGCTTGATGCTGCTAATTCAAAATATGAAGACAGCGGTTCAGACGCATCTTCTGGCTTTGACTTCAATTCATTCCAGCCACAGATTTTCGCTGGTGTGGGCGTGAATTTTGCCTTGCTTCAGTTGACGGCAAGCATCAGCATTGACCCGCGCACGTTCTGGACGGACAAACTGTGGACTGGCGCAATCAGCCTGAGAGTCCGTCACTAAGCGGTGAAACAGACGACTTTTGTCTTTGCGGGTGGCGGAACGGGCGGACATATCTATCCCGGCCTTGCGGTTGCAGATGAACTTCACGCTCTCGCAAAAGAATACGATAAAGAAATTTCGATAGTCTGGCTGGGAAATTCCACGGGCATGGACAGAGAACTGGTAGAGAAAAGTGGTTCGGTCGATGCCTTCTACGGGATTCCCAGCGGTAAACTGCGCAGGAATTTCTCACTTAAAAATTTTTTTGACCTCTTCAAAATCGCGGCGGGCGTGGGGGTCTCTCTTTTTCGTCTTATCCGTTTGCGTCCGGTCGTCCTGTTTTCCAAAGGCGGCTTTGTTTCGGTCACTCCGTGTATTGCGGCAAAAATTCTTGGTATTCCCGTGTACACGCACGAATGTGACTTTACGCCGGGGCTTGCCACAAAAATCAACAGCCGCTTTGCAAGCAAGATTCTTGTTTCGTATGAGGCGACAAAACAATTTCTTCCTGCCGCAAAGCGCGAAAAAACTGTCGTGACGGGAAATCCCGTGCGCCCGGTGTTCTATTCTGCGGACGCTGAGAATGGACGGCGTTTCTTGTTTGGAGAAACCCGCCCGCAAAAGCCAATCCTTCTTGTGATGGGAGGAAGCCTTGGCGCGCATCAGATAAATATGTTGGTGCAGGAAAACCTTGACTGGCTCTGCGAGCATTTTTGCGTGGTTCATCAGACGGGCAGGACCGACGAGGCGATGACTTTGGAAAAGCATGACGGCTACCATCCATACGCATTCATCTACAAGGAGATGTGCGATGTGATTGCCGCAAGCGATGTGGTTCTTTCCCGTGCGGGGGCAAATGCCATCTGGGAATGTGCCGTACTCGCAAAGCCGATGGTGCTTGTTCCCCTGTGCGGCTCGGGAACGCGCGGCGATCAGGTTGATAACGCGAAATTTTTTGTGGAGCAGAATGCCGCGCTCATGCTTTTGGGTGATGAGGCGGATACTACGCATTTAAAAGACGCGCTTACAAAGATGGAAAATGCGGATTTCAGAACGCAGTGCGCTGATGCCTGTAAAAAAATGACGGCAGAAAAACGCCCCGCGCGGGAAATTGCGGAAATTATTTTTCATGCGGTGGCTACGTCTGCCGAAACACTATGATGGGAGGGGGCTGTGACTTTGACCTTTATAGACATAGTTTTCACTATTATAGCACTCGTGTTGGCGGTGATTGCTTGTGCGCACGGCTTTATCAAAGAATTGTTCAGTAAACTTGCGGTGATTTTGGGCATCGTGGTTTCGGTCAGTTTTTTCGGAAAACTTTCGCCGTATATGGAACAGGTAATTCATAACAAGGCGGTCGCTACGGTGGTGGCGTTTTTGCTTTTGTTCATTGCGACCTATCTGCTGGTCAAAATTGTTCAGCAGTTGGTTGGCGCGGCGTTCAGGGGAGAAATCCTGCGCGGACTTGACCGAACGTTGGGCTTTGTGTTCGGTGTGGTAGAAGGGCTTGTCGTTATTTCGCTTATACTGATTGTGGTGAACGCGCAGCCGTGGTTTCCTAAAATTGCGCCCGCAGTGACGGACGGCAGTTTTTACTGGAAAATGCTCGGCGGACTGCTTGAACAACCGATAGCCTACGTAAGGGGAATGTTAGTGTAAATGTTCGACAATCTTCTGTATCAGCCGGCAAGTTCGCTTCTCAAAGATGACATTGTGCATCATCGTCTTCCAGGCGCGATTCTTCTGGCAGGATCTGCATCCAGCGGAAAACTGACTTGCGCTTTGGAAATCGCGCGGATTTTGTCCTGTACGGCAACAGAAAAACGCGGACATTGGCTCTGCGACTGTCCATCTTGCCGCAAAAACAAGGAACTTGCAAGTACGAATGTGCTTCTTGCAGGTCCGCGAGACTGTTCTCTTGAAATTCTTGCGGCAAAAAAAGCCTTTCTCACTGCCGCATACAACAACGCTTCGTATTTGGTGGCGACCCGGTATCTGTTTTTGCGCTCCGTGCGGAAACTTACCCTGCGTTTCAGTCAGATTCTGTGGGAGGATGACGACAAGGTTTCTAAGATTGCGCCGATTATGCAGGCGATTGATGAGCAGATGGAGCAGCTGGATTCCGCAAGACCGCTTCCTGAAAACGACAAGATTGAAAAAATCTGTGATGAGATAATCAGGCAGACGGAAAAACTTGAATCGACTTTTATGTACGATTCGCTTCCAATAAGTCAGATTCGTGCCGCTTCCCGTTGGGCGCACCTCAAAAGCCCGGACGGAAAAAAAGTCTTCATCATAGAGAATGTTGACCGCATGAATGAGGCTGCCCGTAATGCTCTGCTCAAAATCCTTGAGGAGCCGCCTTCGGATATCGTGTTTATTCTTACTACGAACAGGCGTGGTGCGGTCATGCCGACAATTCTTTCCCGTGTGCGAACCTATCAGTTCAATCAGCGTACCGCAAACGAACAGGCAGAAGTTATCGACCGTGTGTTTCATGCTGCCGCTGATTCGGCAGGTGAACAGAGCAAAAGTTCTGCCGTTTCAATAGACTCGTATCTTCAGACATTTCTTCCTGTCAAGCCTGATGTTATCCGTGAGCAGGCGGCGAAATTTTATGCCTCCGTTGAAAAAGGTGTCTTTCCTTCGATAACCGAAATCGTAACTTCCTGCGCAAAATTTGAGCCACGCTTGCTGTTCAAGTTGTTTCTGACAGGCATTCTTGACGCACAGAAAACAGCTGATTTGACGGCGCGAAATGTTGAGAGCGCGGCAAAAAATGTATCCGTTCTGCGCGAAATTTATAATAACGTGAGCATTTACAATCAGACTCCAACGGCCGCCCTTGAAAATCTCTGGCGGGAACTGTTTGCCGTGTACCGTATGGAGCGACGCTGATGCAGACTTTTTCCAAGCGCGTTTCCCAAAAAATAGAAAAATTGTCTCCCGCACAGATTCAGTCGCTTGTCAAAGATTTAAGCGAGGGAAACGAACTTTTTTCCGCTATTTTCCAGTCTCTTTCTGTCGGGCTGATTATCGTGAATAAGGACTGGCAACTGGTCGAAATCAATAAGGCGGCGGAACGCTACATTCCTTTTTCGTTGCATCCCGATGACGTGCGCGCGGAGGATAAAAAAATCTGGGAAATCATTGATGATGCCGATATTGCCTCCTTCCTGGAAAAATGCGATGAGAATGACAAGACCAATGTGAGCGATGAGTACACGTTGACGACCACGGGCGGTTCAATTCGTTTTGTGGATGTTTCGGTCATGCCGTTCGTCCGCAATCAGGAACTGGTCGGCTCCATCGTTACGATAGATGACGTGACCGAAAAGCGGAATCAGGAAATTCTTTTGCATCGCATGGAGACGCTTGCCGGCCTAACAAACCTTGCCGCCTCTGTCGCCCACGAAATCAAAAATCCGCTGGGAGCAATCAGCATTCACATTCAGCTGATGCAGAAGGCAATCAAAAAAAAGCGTGCGGGCGACGGAAAACTTCCCGACCCCAAATTTGCGGAGAATTATCTTGACATCGTAAATCAGGAAATTGACCGTCTGAACAAAATTGTGGTGGACTTCCTGATGGCGGTGCGTCCGATTTCCGCACAATTGGAACTGGTTGAGCCGAATGCGCTTTTGGAGCGGTTTGTCTCATTCTTCCGCCCCGAATTCACGGAAAAGCATATTTCAGTTGTCACTTCATTCTGTCCGAACTGTCCGCGTCTCTTGGTTGACCAAAAATTATTCCGCGAACTGATTGTAAACCTTGCCCAGAATGCGCTTGCCGCGATTACGGAACGATTTCCCGATTGTGCCACTGACAAGGCGTTTTCTTCATGTGGCGGACGGCTTACGATTACCACGGAACTCAAAGATGAAAAATACGTGCTTCATTTTTCCGACAATGGTATCGGTATGGACGAAACTACCGCCAGCCACGTTTTTGAGCCGTATTTCACGACAAAGGCCAACGGTACGGGGCTGGGCTTGGCTATGGCTTACAAAATCATCAAAGAATTTTCTGGCGACATTACCGTGCAGTCTCAAAAAGGCGAGGGAACTGAGTTTATGATTACGCTCCCCGTGCCGCAGAAAGACAGACGGCTTCTGACATACAATGGAAAGAAATAGACCAGACGCTTTCTTTTTTGTGCTGTTTACGCTATACTATTTGTGGTCATTCACATGAAATTTACGATTCTTGTTATTGATGATGAAAAAAATATCCGCGAAGGACTTGCCGCTGACTTTGAGATGGACGGCTACAACGTAAAAGTTGCCGCAAGCGGGCAGGAGGGGCTTGATTTTCTTGCCAAGGGCGACATCGATTTGGTGGTCACCGATTTGCGTATGCCGGGCATTTCTGGTGAGGAAGTTTTGCGCCGGGTAACCACGGAAATGCCGGGAATCCCTGTTATCGTTCTGACGGGACATGGTTCGATTGATGCGGCGGTACAGGCGATGCGCGACGGAGCGTATGATTTTCTGACAAAACCGCTGAACCTTGACCAGCTTGGCATGATTGTAAAACGCGCCCTGGAAAGCCGAGAACTTAAACTTCAGCATACACAGCTTCTACAGGAAGTTGGCAAGACTAAGCAACTGGACAACATCATCGGAAAAAGTTCCGAAATGCAGCGGCTGCTTACTACCGTTCGTAAGGTTGCCGACAGCAAGGCGAGTGTGCTGGTTACGGGCGAAAGTGGCGTTGGAAAAGAAGTTATTGCCGATGCGCTTCATACATTGTCCAGCCGGCACGACAAAGCCTGCATTAAAGTGCATTGCGCCGCGTTAAGTGAGACTTTGCTTGAAAGCGAACTTTTTGGTCATGAAAAAGGTGCGTTCACTGGTGCGGATTCCATGCACAAAGGCAGGTTTGAGCTTGCCCACGGCGGCACAATTTTTCTGGATGAAATTGGAGAAATCAATCAGAGCGTGCAGATTAAGTTGCTCCGCGTCCTGCAGGAAAAAAAGTTTGAGCGGGTTGGCGGTCAGCAGACAATTGAAGTGGATGTAAGGGTGATTGCCGCAACAAACCGCAATCTGGAGGAAGAAGTTAAGGCAGGACGATTCCGTGAAGATTTGTACTACCGCCTGAACGTGATTCATCTTGAAGTGCCGCCGCTTCGTGAGCGCAAGGATGATATACCGCTTCTCATAAACGCATTTTTGGACGAATTCAACAGGGAGAATGGCAAGCACATTATCGGTTTTACACAGGCGGCAAAATCTGCGTTGTTTAAGTATGACTGGCCGGGAAATATCCGCGAACTTCGTAACTGTGTGGAAAGCGCGCTGGTTATGGCTGGCGGAAACGAAATCGCGCTGGAAGATTTGCCTCCGACGGTCAGCAAGGCGAGCAGGGCAGAAACGATTTCCGTTCCGATGGGAATTACGCTTGATGAGGCGGAAAAACTGATTATCGAAGAGAACCTTGCCGCAAACAAGGGAAACAAATCCAAGACGGCGGATGTGCTGGGAATCGGCAGAAAGACGCTTCACCGTAAACTTGCCGAATACGGGCTTGAAAGCGAAGAGTAGGCTAGTCTGCGTCAAAATATCGCCCGACAATTTCCCATGACTCAATCACTTGCCGTGTCTTATCCCGCGCGACTTTCTGCAACACAGGATTATCGCCGTGGCGGTCGGGGTGGTAGTATTTGAGTTTCGCGCGGTAGGCTTTTTTTGCGTCTTCAAGACTCGCGTCTTCCGCTATGCCGAGCAGAGAGAACGCCTTTTTTTGCGCGTCGGACAACGGCCTGCGTTTTTTTTGGAAAGTGTCTGTCTGCGTTTGTCCTCGTCCGTTCTTTTTTGTTTTGTCATTGTCGTTGTCTGCTTTGTCTCGGACATTGTTTTTGGCATCTGCCTTAAAAAAATCGCCGGATTCAAGAGCAACGCTTAACATATCACCCAAGCGGTCATACATTGAATCCGGCATAAAGAGTCTCCTGTAACAAATGTCATGTTCGGGCTTACCCCGGACGCTTTTCCCCTAAATCATCGTTCCAGAGGGAATGACCGCGCCTTTTCGGATAACCACAATGCCATCGGAGATGTAGAACGTACCGTGGTCGCCATCGTCATACTTGTTTCCGTCCACATTGATGCGGCAATTGTCACCGATACGGGCATCTTTGTCGATAATCGTCTGGGAAATCACGCAGTTCTTGCCGATTCCCACGTTCGGTCGTCCTTCGCTGGCATTCTCCGCTTTTTGCGCTTCGCTTTCATAGTAGTCCGCGCCCATCGTAATAACGCCGTTCAACTCGGAATTTGCCTCTACCAGCGTTCGCACACCGATAACGGAATTGTTTATTGCCCGTGCGTTTGTTATGATACAGCCTTCGGTCAAAAGACTGTTCTCAATATGCGGTGCGCCGTTGACTTTTGGCGGGGGCAGGTTTCGCATGTGGGTGTAAATCGGAGCGTCTGCATCATAGAAATTGAACTGCGGGTTGATTTTTGTAAGGTCAAGGGTCGCATCGTAGAAACTGCGGATAGTTCCGATGTCTTCCCAATAGCCGCTGAAAATGTACGAGTTGACTTTCTTCGTTTTGAGCGACATCGGGATAATCTCCTTTCCGAAGTCGGTGTACTCGTTGTCGAGCATCTCTTCCATTGTTTTTGCGTTGAAAATGTAGATGCCCATTGAAGCCAGAAATTCCTTTTCAGGCGGCAAATCCCCGCGAGCCTTTTCAGGAATCTTCCATGCGGAAATGTCTGCGTCCGGCTTGGGCTTTTCCTTGAATTCGGTGATGCGGTTCTTTGAGTCAATCTTCATAATGCCGAATCCACTTGCATCGTGGCGGTTTACGGCTGTTGTCGCAATGGTGATGTCCGATCCGCTTGCGATATGGGAATCCATGAATTTGCGCAAATCCATGCTGTATAGTTGGTCACCAGAGAGAATGATATAATGCGTCGGATTCTGTGAGCGGAAATGAGCCATATTTTTTCGGACCGCATCGGCAGTTCCCTCAAACCATCCAGAATGTTCCAGCGTTTGCTCCGCGGCCAGAATTTCCACAAAGCCCTGACTGAATCGGTCAAAGTTGTAAGAATTCGAGATGTGCATGTGCAATGACGCGCTGTTGAACTGGGTGAGCAGGTAAATCTTGCGGTAGCCAGAGTTGATACAGTTTGAAATCGGAATATCAACGATACGATATTTTCCGCCAAATGGAACCGCTGGTTTTGAGCGTTCTTTTGTAAGCGGATATAAGCGCGTTCCTTTTCCGCCACCAAGGATGATAGCGAGAACCCGCGGTTTTTCGGTTAATTTTTTGTCCATAAGAATGACTCCTGTACGAATAGTTTTCTCTTTGCTTTCTATTATTATAAATCTATATTCAGATATTTGCAAATTTTATTTTTTAAATAGGCTAAACGCGGGAAGAATTATTTAAACGCGTTGTGCAGAAGCATCTCATATTGATTTTCGGGCATGGGACGGGCGTAGAAAAAGCCTTGCACGATGTCGCATCCCATTTGCTTGAGCAAATCAGACTGTTTCTGGTCTTCCACTCCCTCTGCTACCGTGGTCATCTGAAGTTCCTTTGCCATATTGATGACTGAATTGATGATGACTTTTTCTTTTTTGTTCTCTCCCCCTGTGTTCAGGAATTCCTTGTCCAGTTTGAGGACGTTTGCGGGAATGTCCTTGAGTAGGCTGAGCGAAGAGAAACCCGAGCCAAAATCGTCCACGGAGATGGAGAAGCCCGCCTGCTTTATGTCGTTCATTGCCTTTAAAAGCCGCTCTTTGTTGTCCATCATCAGGCTTTCGGTCAGTTCGATTTCCACTTGGCAGGGCGCAATCTGATATTTTCCTGCGATTTCTGCGTACATATTGGCGATGTCAGGATTGTACAGTTGCGCCCGGCTCAGGTTGCAGGAAATGATAATCGGCTTGGGACATGTGCCGTCCGGACCAGATTTATTCCAGCGGTCAAGGAACTGGCATACGCTTTCAAACACAAAAATGTCGATTTTCTGAATGAATCCGTTCCGCTCGAACAGGGGAACAAAATCTCCAGGAGGAAGCATACCCCGCGTGTGATGATTCCAGCGGATAAGAGCCTCTGCTCCCATAATGTGTCCGTTGTCAAAACGAAACTTCGGCTGGTAGTACACCTCAAATTCATTGTTCTCAAAGGCGCGGTTCATGTCCAGCGTGATGGTCTTTTCATGCTCCGCATCGCTTTTCATTTGGTCGGTGTAGAGCGAGAGTCTGTTTGGGTGCAGACCGTTTCTGCCAAGTTCACGAGCGGTATCTGCCTTTTCGATGATGTTGCCTACGTCCTCGGATGTGTTGGAGATAATGTACGCTCCCGAACTGAATTCAAGCTGGTAGTGTTCGGGAAGTACGTTTGCAGTCTGAGCCTTTAAATTGGTAAAAAGCAGCACGTAATCTTCCAGCACAGGAAACAGCGTGACGGGAATCAGCATGGAAAAATTGTCCGTGTAATTCCGGCAGATTTTGCTTCCTTTGGGAGCGACTTCCTCCAGATGCTTTGCCAGCTCAATCAGAATGGAGTTGCCTACCTCCTGACTGAATGTTTCGGTGATGTACCGATATTTTACGATGTCAAGCGAAAGCATGGTGTATTCGTCAGGCTTTGCCCCGCGCAGAATTTTCCTGACCTCAGACTTGAACCGTTTTTGCGTAGAAAGCCCGGTCAATTCGTCTTGGGAGATGACCTCGCGCAGCCTTTTGTGGGATTCTTTGTTGAGCCAGTATGCGCAAAAGCAGAACAATGCCGCAAGCACGATGCTGATGTAGACAATCGGATTTGTAAAAGTCTTATCCGAAAGCGAAAACTGCTGTGCGGACAACGGTACACAACCGACAAGGAGAAAGAGCCATAAAAAAAACATTTTTGACTTCTGCGGCATACTTTAGTTCATTATAATATACTTTGAGGGAAAAGCAAGGAAAATAAAGTGATTTGCAAACGTAAAAAATCGCATAAATTTGTGAAAAAGACAAGAAAAGTGCAAAAATGTCTGGAAATCACAGCGCGGAGAACAATGCTTCCAGTTTTGCGTGGTCTTTTTTCCCGGGAGATGCTTCCGTGCCGCTTGCAACGTCAATCAGTTCAGGGTGGAACGTGTCGCAGATGGTGCGGATATTTTGCGGGGTGATGCCACCGGCAAGCCAGAGTCTGGTTTTGTGCGCCACTTTTTCTACGAGCGCATCCGCGATGCGTTTTCCTGTGCCGCCGGGAGTGAGCGCGGTGCTTGCGTCAATCAGCATACGCGGCTCTCCACGTAGCCTGAGCGCGTCAATTTTTGCGATGTCATCTTCGCTGTTCATGTTGACCACGGCGTAGTGGGGAAAGTCGGTTTCAGCAGTGCGGAGTGCAAAAAAATCGTCCGCACAGCCGTGAAGTTGCATGCAGTCCAGAACACCTTCGCGGACAAGGTTGCGTACGGTTCTGCCGTATTCGGAATCTGCGTCCACGATTACGCCGACTAATTTGGGCGCGACTTTGCGTTTTGCTTCTGCCTGCTCACGGATGGTTTTGCTGATGAGGCGCACCGTTTTTTCGTCAGTGTGGCGCGGGGATTTTTCCCAGAAGATAAAGCCCAGAAAGTCCGCGCCCAGTTCGGCTGCCTTTTGCGCGTCAGCAAGATTTGTCAGCCCGCAGATTTTGACGAACGGACGGGAGATTACCAAACTTGATTCGGCAATCTCGTTGTCGTTGGATTGCCTTTTTTGTGCATGAAGTTCATTTGCGTACTTCAGCCAGAATACTGCGTTTGGTGTGGCTGGTGCGGTGACGAATGCGGAGACGAGGGAAGCGGCTTCAGCGGGATTTTTTGCGGCGGCTTCGCCCAAAAGCATTCCCGTAAAGCCAAGGCTTCCTGCAAAGCGGGCTGCTTGGGATGTACGTATGCCGCTTTCAAATATGACGCGCACGGTTGCTGCCTTTTCTTTGCTGTGTGCGCGCACAATCTCCGTAATCTCTCCGAGAAGCCCTGCGGGAGTGAGTAAGTCAATTGAAAAATCCCGCAAGTCGCGCGCGTTTACGCCGCAGACGATGTGTTTTGTGCTTACGTTTTCTACGACGGCGGCGAGTTTTTGTAAGTCCGTTTTTTCACGCAGTTCAATGAATGCGGTCATACCCAGCCGCTCGCAGGTTTGTGCCATGGCTGTCATTTTTTCTGCGGAAAGAATCCGTGCAATCAGAAGCACTGCGTCTGCGCCGCATCGGTAGGCGACCTCAATTTCTTCGGGGGCGAGCAGAAAATCCTTTCGCAGAATGGCGATGCGGCTCGTTCCGTGTTGTTTGGCATAGTCATCTACGGCTTTTGCCGCCGCCTGTAAGTCGTCCAATCCGCCTTTGAACCAATGCTGCTCCGTCAGTACGGAAATCGCGCTTGTTCCGGCGGCGGCGTAGTGGGATGCCGTTTGAGCCGCATCCAACTGGGGAGCGATGTCGCCTTTGCTGGGGGAAGCGCGTTTTATTTCAAGCACCACGCCTTTTTCTGCGATGAACGGCACTGGCTCTGCGCGGGTTCTTTTTTCGGGAACGGATGCGCCAAGTGTGTAGCCGAATGCGGCTATGTCTTTGCGGCGGCGGGAAACGATTTGGTTTAATATGTCGGTCATTTTATGCCTCTTTTCTTGAGGGGGTTTAGGGACTTTTATTGCCCCTAGGTGAAGGGGTAGCGTAAGACTGCGAAGCGGGCTGAAACGGGGGGAACAGTCGCTGCGCTTAATGAGTTTTGCGTTCGACTTATTATCGAAGTTCGCAAAACTCACTTTCCCATCCTTGCATCCTATGCAGATAATTTTTCGCTCATCGCTTTGATTTCTTCCAGTTTTGCGAGTGCAGTTCCGCTTTCGATTGCGCTGATTGCCATGTCGTAGCCGTCTTTAATCGTGCGGGCTTTGCCTGAGATGTACAGGACTGCTCCCGCATTCAGACCGACTGCCGCCTTAATCGTGGGGCGACCGCCTCCATTCAGCACTTCGAGCGCGAGAGCGGCATTGTCCGCACCAGACCCGCCTTCGAGTTCATCTACGTCTGCATTGCCGTTTTCGATGCTTACGCCATATTTTTCTGGTTCTATCGTGTAGCGGTATTCGCGTCCGTCTTCGTTGATTTGGAACACATCGGTTGGCTGGCATGGGCTGATTTCATCGAATCCGTCGCGGCTTGCGATGACCATGACCCGTTTTGCTCCCAAAGATTTTGCCGCGTGAGCGTAGTCTTCCATTAAGTCTTTTGAGTATACGCCAAGCACTTCGTATGCGGCATTTGCGGGGTTCAAGAGCGGACCTAAGACATTGAAAATCGTCTTGATGCCGAGTGCCTTTCTGATGGGGGCTGCAAAACGCATTGCGCTGTGGTAGATGGGAGCCATGAGGAAGCCAAATCCTGTCTGCTTGATTAGTTCTGCCGTTTTATCGGGGGCTGCCATGATTTTGATGCCGAGGCTTTCAAAAAAGTCTGCCGCGCCTGATTTTGACGAGACCGCCCTGTTTCCGTGCTTTGCCATGGGCTGACCGCAACTTGAGGCAACGATTGCAGAAAGCGAAGAGATGTTGAAACTGCCCTTGCAGTCGCCGCCCGTTCCGACAATTTCTGCAAGTCCAGAGACGTTGCCTTCGTTTTTGAGCGGGAACGGTGTTTTTTTCTTCATCAGCACTTCCGCGCATCCTGCCATTTCGTCAGCGGTGGGTTGTCCGCGCGAAGCCATTGCGGTAAGGATTGCGGCGGTCACTTTTTCGTCCATCGTACCGTCGGTCAGGTTCTCCATGAAAAGGGCTGCCTGCTCACGGCTGAGCGGTGTTCCCGAAATTAACTGGTTTAAGTATGCGGCGACGGGAAGATTCTCACGGCGATAGTTAAGGAACGCGCGGAACAAATCGTCTCCCGCCTGACTTGCAATGCTTTCCGGGTGGAACTGTACGCCTTCAATCGGGAGCGTCTTGTGGCGGATTCCCATGATGTCGCCGTCTTTCGCGCGTGCGGTCACCTCAAAATCGGATGAGAGCGTAGATTCATCAATGACGAGCGAATGGTAGCGCGTGAATTTTCCGGTCTTTCCGATGATGCGGAACAAGCCCCGTCCGTCAAAGTCCATTTCCTCGACAATGCCGTGGCGGATATATTTTGCCTGCACGATGGTCGCGCCGAAAGCCTGTCCGATTGCCTGATGCCCCAGACAGATGCCCAGAATAGGGAGTTTCCCTGCGAAATATTTGATAGCTTCTATTGAAATGCCCGCATCCGTCGGTGTTCCAGGGCCAGGGCTGATGACAAGATAATCGGGCTTCAATGCTTCAATGTCTGCGATGCTCGTTTCCTTTGAGCGCAGGACTTCCACTTTGTCTCCGCTCAGCCGTTCCAGCGACTGTACCACGTTGAATGTAAACGAATCATAATTATCAATGACGACTATCATATATTGCTCCTATCGGTTTTGAACTTTTGAACCTGCCGAAAAGCCCTGCACGCAAGCATGAGCTCGACTGTCCCAACCACCATTATTTTTTACTTCCATCCAAAACTGCCCGTAATGCACCCAGCTTTTCGTTTGTTTCTTCCCATTCGCGATCGGGATTGCTGTCGTAAACGATGCCGCCGCCAGCCTGAAGCGTCCATGTGCTGCCTTGTTTGAGCGCGGTACGGATTGCGATGCAGAAATCCAAGTCTCCGTTTGATTGCAAATAACCGACTGCACCCGCGTAGAAGCGACGTTTTGTTTTTTCAAGGCGGCTCAATATTTCAATCGCGCTTATTTTTGGTGCGCCGCTCACCGTTCCTGCGGGGAATGCGGAACGAAGCACTTGAATCTGCTTGATGCTGTCGCTGATTTTTCCCTGCACGTCGCTGACAATGTGCATGACATGGCTGTAGAATTCTACGTCCATGTAACGCACCACCTCAACGCTGCCGCTTTTGCAGACGCGCCCCAAATCGTTCCGCGCTAAGTCCACCAGCATGAGATGCTCTGCCTTTTCCTTGCCGTCGTTCAGAAGTTCGGTGCGGAGCATTTCATCTTCGGCGGCATTTTTTCCTCGGCGGCGTGTTCCCGCAATCGGGCGGATTGAGGCAATGCCGTCTCTTACGCGCACCAGACTTTCGGGGGAAGAGCCGACTAACTGACGGTCGCCGAAATCAAGGTAGATGAGGTAGGGGGATGGGTTTACTGAGCGCAGACGGCGGTAAATTTCCAGCGCGGAATTGGCACATTCCAGTTGCAAGCGGCGGCTGGGTACTGCCTGAATCAGATTTCCCGCGATGATTTCTTTTTTGAGCGCAATTACTTTTTCCTTGTAGTCGCGCTCGCTCTGGGCAAGGTCGGTAATCGTGCGCACGGGTTCTGCGTCTTCGGGCGGGGCAAGGTAGGTAAAGTCCATGTCGTCAAGGCGTTTTTTGAGCGCGGATACTGCCTGTGCCAAGTCAATCTGATGCTCGTTGTAGTTGAGCGCGAACACATGCAAACTTTCAGTAAAATGGTCAAAGATGATGTAGAGATGCCCCGCTATAAATTCACTTTCAGGAATGTGCAGCTCATCAGTCTGCGGGGCAAGGGTAATCGTATCGCACCGCGCGCAGAATTCGTAGCTCAAGTAGCCGATGCCGCTTGCGGGAACAGGGATTGTGTTGGGAATGGTGTCTCCGCTTTCGGTTTTGACGACGGACAAATCGTTTTGTTGTGCGACGTACAGAAGCGCGTCCAAAATATCGGTCTGGTGTGGTTTTCGGCTTCCGCGTGCGACCGTTTCCGTTGCCTCTGGTGCGGCGGTGTAGGGAACGCGGCGACCGTCAATCAAAAATGCGATGCCGTCATCGTCCTGCAGAATATGGAATGCGGGTTCTGCCATCAGAATGGAATACCGCTGCTTTCCCTGCGAAAACGATGCGCTCTCCAGAATCACTTTTGCGCCAATCTTTCGTGCGAGCGAAAATGGTGTGTACCGCTCACAATGAACTGAAAAATACAACGAATCTGTCCGTGCTGTCATAGCAAACTCCCGTAAAAAATCGGCGTTGTCCGCCTGCTGCTTTCTTTATGATGTTATTATACATAGAAACATTGTTACTGTCAATAGAAACATTAAAATTTCCATTGTAAAAAAAACGTCATTTCGCTATACTGTGCGCATGATAGTAATGAAATTCGGCGGAAGTTCCGTTGCGAACGCAGAAAGAATCCGCCATGTTGCTTCTATAATAGAGGCGTATAAAAATGAACGCCCCGTTGTCGTTTTGAGCGCAATGGGAGACACGACTGACCATCTGCTTGACGCGGCGGATATGGCGGTGAACGGCACGGTGGATATTGCGAAAGTTGAGAAATTGCATTTTGACACCGCGCGTGAACTGGGAATTGATGTTCCTGCGATTGCCGACCTCTTGGGCGAGCTGAAGACGCTTTTGACGGGAATTTCTATGCTCCGTGAGCTGACTAAACGGACGCGCGATTATTTGGTTTCCTTTGGCGAGCGGATGAGCGTGCGCATGATGGCGGCGTATCTTTCACAGAAGGGGACGGAAGCCAGATTTTTTGACGCGTGGGATGTGGGGTTTGTGAGCGACTCAAACTACATGAGCGCGGAACTTTTGGATGAAGTTTGGCAGACAATTCCCCCGCATCTGAACGACTACAAAAACGGAAAATCAAATGCGATTCCTATTGTAACGGGATTTGTTGCAAAAGATAAAAAAGGCATTATCACGACGCTCGGACGGGGAGGGTCAGATTTAACCGCTACGATGATTGGCGCGGCAATGCAGGCAGAAGAGATTCAGACGTGGAAAGACGTGGACGGTATTCTGACCACCGACCCGCGCATTTGCACTGACGCGCATCCCGTTCCCGAAGTGACCTACGAGGAAGCGCAGGAACTTGCGATGTTCGGGGCGCAGGTTTTGCATCCGCGGTCTATGTTGCCCTGCCGGAAAAGCGGCACTCCCGTCCGCGTAAAGAACAGTTACAACATCAAAAGCCCCGGATCGCTGATTGTGGAAAAACATTCTGGCGCAACGCCGCCAGTTACGGCAATCACTTCGGTAAAGCACGTTACTTTGATTGACATTGTGAGCAGCCGTATGTTCGATGCCTGCGGATTTTTGGCGCATGTGTTCAATCAGTTCCTCAAATGGAACATCAGCATTGACGTGATTGCGACCTCGGAAATCTCCGTTTCTCTTACGGTGAACACCAAGGCGGATTTGTCGGGCTTGCTGGAAGATTTGCGCAGGGCTGCGGACGTGCAGGTAAAGACTGAAAAAGCAATCGTCACACTGATTTGCGACGCGGCTCATTCAAGCAAGATTATCGCCGCCGGATTTGACGCGCTCGCAAAAGAAAACATCAATGTGCAGATGATAAGCCAGGGCGCAAGCAAAGTGAATATCAGTATGCTTGTTGACGAAGCGGACGCAAACAAAGTGGTGCAGATTTTGCATCGCGCATATTTCGGGGGAACAAAATGAAAATCGCGCTTGTTGGATATGGAAAGATGGGTCACATGATTGAAACAGCCGCAAAGTCGATGGGGCATACCGTTGTCGCCACGGTGGATGTTTGTGCAAAGGATGCGACAAATCTTGTTGCCGCAGGAGACGGAAACGCTGTTGCCCGTGCGGTAAAAGAGAGTGGTGCGGAGGGGGTGATTGAATTCAGTCATCCTTCTGCCGTTATTGGAAACCTGAACGCCCTCATTCCTCTGAATATTCCTGTAGTTGTGGGAACGACTGGTTGGGCAGATAAGGAAAAAGAGATTGCCTCGCTTGCCGCAAAGACGGGCGGAACGGTCATGCGCTCATCTAATTTTTCAATTGGTGTCAATGTCTTTTATAAAATTGTGGAAGAAGCCGCGCGGCTGTTTGCCGAATATGCGGAATACGATGTTGCTGTGTGGGAAATGCATCACAATCAGAAAGCGGATTCTCCCAGTGGCACGGCTCTGGAAATTGCCCGCCGTGTGATGAGCGGAAATCCTGCAAAAAATGAGATGGTGATTGACGCATTTCATGAGCGGCCAAAAGCAAATGAACTGCATGTAAGTTCAACACGGTGTGGCAATGTGCCGGGAACGCATACCGTTTACTTTGATGGTACGGCGGACACGATAGAACTTACGCATCGTGCAAGAAGCCGCGAAGGATTTGCCCGTGGGTCAGTAGTTGCGCTGGAAAAACTTGTTGCCAAACTGAAAAACAACGAGTTGGAGCGTGGTAAACTCTACGGCATGGCGGATTTGTTCTGATGCCGAAAAAACCTCGTTTTTGGCGTAACTTTTTGAGGAAAAAAATGTTGCAAAGATGGTCATAAAATGGTACATTGTATAAAGACTGATTTGTTTCACGTCTTTTAATAAAACAGATGGCTGTATAGGAGTGGCTGTATGACAATTACAAAGAGTATGAATGGAAAAGCACTTTTTCTTGCAGTGGAGGGACGTCTCGACACCGTGACTTCTCCTGATTTGGAGAAAGAAATCTCGCAGGAACTGGAGTCAGCGGATAGTTTGACCGTTGATTTTACCAAACTTGACTATATTTCTTCTGCGGGACTTCGTGTGTTGCTTTCTGCTCATAAAAATTTCACGAAAAAAGGTGGCATGGTAATTACGAACGTAAGTGATACCGTTATGGATATTTTTGAAGTGACTGGCTTTAAAGATATTCTGAACATAAAATAAGGGGATTTTATGAAATCTGATGTTTGTACGCTTTCTCACGACTCAGCGGATTTGTACAGAATTTTGGATGAGGTTGAAAAAACCGCGCAGTACAATCGGCTGGACAAAAAAGAAACTGGTCGTCTCAGACTTTTGGCAGAAGAACTGATTGGAATGATTCCCGAACTTTTGGAATTTGGCTCGGGAACTTTCTGGACAGAGAGCGATGGGAAAACGTATGAACTGCATGTTTCGCTGACACCCGCAGAGACTATGAATTCCGAGCGACGAGAAAAACTTTTGGCTGTGTCGTCTTCTGGAAAAAATGCCGCTGCGGTCGGTATTATGAACAAAATTCGTATTGCCGCAGAGTTGATGATGCTTGACTATGCGGAAGTGTCTGCTGAAATACCCTTAGCCTGTGAGTTTTATAATATGGGCATGACGACAATGCCCATGTCTCTTGAGAATTCGTGGTCTCTGAATGCATATCGTGTTCAGGCAAAAAAAGAAAAGACCGAAGCATGGGACGAACTGGAGAAGTCAATCATAGCGAATATTGCGGATGATGTGCTTGTAGGCATTCAGGGAAAACGGGTTGATATTATCGTAAAAAAGACTTTTTAATGCCGGTATCTATGCTGTCCGCTGTAACGCGGGCGGCATGTTTGGGGAGTGGTGTGGTGATGGTTTTTAAAAATCGTGGTAAAGCGATTTTTTGTCGTGTTTTTTTTATCAGCCTTTTATTTGTAACGGCGGGGGGTTGTTTTTCCTGCTCCAAAAAACATACGCCGAAGGTTACCTCCAAACTTATTATTGATGCGCCCAGTATAAATGATCACTCTTACAATGAGAATGCGTGGCAGGGGCTTATTTCCTTTTATAATGATGAGTGGGGCGATGAAAAATACTTTGGAACGCTTTACGATGTAGTTCCTGTGGCCGGACAGGGGCAGTCCGTTTCTACGCTCAGGGAAATTTGTGCCGAAAAAACAGATTTGCTTGTGATGGTGGGTTTTGTCTTTTCTGATCCGCTTCGTATTGTTGCGCCGATGTATCCCGAACAAAAATTCTTGAGCATAGATGGCTCTATTGAGAGCCTTTCCAATATCCTTTGCATTCAGTTTGCGACGGAAGAGGGCTCGTATCTTGTGGGGGCGGCTGTTGCTCTTCAAGCGCAGATGGACGGAATTCCGAATGCGCAGTTCGGTTTTATCGGTGGCGTAAGAAGCGACCTTATTGATGATTTCGAGGCCGGTTATGTGGCGGGAATCCGTTCTATTATTCCCACTGCAGAAATTTATGAATTCTATGTGGACTCATGGAATGCGCCTGCTCTTGCCGCTGAAAAGACAAAAAAATGGTATGATGGCAATGTGTATGCCGTGTATTCGGCTGCTGGTGGCAGTGGAAACGGTACGATTGCTCAGGCGGTGATTCACCGCAAGCAGGGTAAAAACGTGTGGGCAATCGGCGTAGATGTTGACCAGTATGCGGAAGGCTTTTACGGCGTAGGAAAATCTGCCGTCCTTACATCAATGACAAAAAATATAGATGCGGCGATTGTTCATGGGCTGAAGCTGGTTGAAAAAAATGCGTTTGTCAGCGGACTGAAAGTGCTTGGTCTTCAGGAAGGAGCGGTTGGCTTTACAACGACTAACGCCGAATTTAAATCAGATGTGCAGAAGCAGCTCACTGGCATCATGGCAAATATTATCACTGGTAAAACGGTCATTCCCAGTGTCCGTACTGACAGAGATGCTGTTAATGGGGTTTTGAGTACGGTCATAAAGGAGTGATAATGAAGTCTCATTTTTCAAAACTTGGATTCAGACTGCTTTTTAATGCGATTACCTTTGGCGCGATTCTCTGTGCTGCCATCAGTTTTATCGGCTACCGTCACTTTAAGTACGTATTTGAGGAGCAGTACAATAAAACCACATTGGAATTCGCCTATATCGCCTCAAATTCTATAGATGGCGACAAAATTGATGATTACATGGCGAGCGTTTTCCCCGATGACAACTGGCAGGCTGTGCAATCAAGTCTGAACGAATTGGTCAATATCGCAGATTTGGATTCTCTTTCTCTGACGGTTCCTGATACGGTAAAGTACAGTCTACAAGTCTATGTCCATCATTGTGTGAACGCCCGTTTTTCGGACAAGCAGACCGTTTTTCCCCTTGGCGCGCCCGAATTGCTTTCTGGCAAGGAAAAACAGTACATTATTCACCTAAAAAAACTGATGCTTCTCGGGCGGCATTTTACAGAGTATACCTATACTGACACGGGCGGATATGTGACGACCTCTGTTCCAATCCGTGACTCTTACAATGATATTGTAGCGATGCTGAGTGTCGTAAAGTCGATGGACGAAGTGCTTGTCTTGCAGACTCAGTATCAGCATCTGGTTTTCTTAATCTCAATTGTTATTGCGGTTGTGTTCCTTGTCCTGTATGGTCTTTCTTTGTTGCTGACCATTATTCGTCCTGTCTCTATTATCACGCAGGAGACCGATTTCTTTGCTCAGCACGGAAAACTGTCTGGTATCATCGAAAAAATCCGCAATAAGGACGAAATCGGTGTCCTTGCAAAATCTGTTCAGAAGATGAGTGAGGATATAAACAAGTATATCGGCGAGTTGACTACTGTTACCGCAGAAAAAGAACGCATAAGTACGGAATTGAGCCTTGGTACGAAGATTCAGAGCGATATGCTTCCTAAAGCCTATCCGGCGTTTCCTGCGCGTACTGATTTCGATTTGTTTGCGTCAATGGATCCCGCAAAGGAAGTTGGCGGTGATTTGTATGATTATATGCTGCTTGATGACGACCATCTGATGCTGGTAGTGGGCGATGTGAGCGGAAAAGGTGTTCCTGCCGCCTTGTTCATGGTCGTTGCGAAGACTGTTCTTGATGCTCATGCGACAAAAATGGTATCTCCCGCAGAAATTTTTGAGGTGACAAATAATCAGCTCTGTCATGGAAATGAGACTGGATTATTCGTTACCTGCTGGCTGGGAATTCTGACGTTCAGCACGGGCGAACTTCGTTTTGTGAATGCGGGGCATCCGTGTCCCGTTTTGTACCACAAGGGAGAATTCTCGTATGTCGTCACAAAACCTAATTTTGTGCTTGGTGGCATGGAAGGGCTTCCTTATACTGAACACACTGTTATGCTGGAAAGGGGAGACCGAATCTTCATCTATACGGACGGCGTGACCGAGGCGACCGATGCAAATAAGGTTCTGTTTGGTGAAGACCGTCTGCTTGAGGCGATGAAGGGAACTGAAAATCTTTCTGCCCCAGATACATTGGTTGCTGTCCGGCAGAAAATTGATGCCTTTGTAGGAGAAGCGGAGCAATTTGACGATATTACGATGCTAGATTTTATCTGGAAATAGTATGCTGAATATATACAATGTTATTGCAGAATTGTGTTCTCTAGTTATCGGCTCGTGTACGGAAGATTTTTTTGTCAGGTATAGTTGCATCTCCAAATCGGAAAAATCGCGCATAAATGGTATTATTTACGAAAAAGTGCCCATGCTCTTTTCTGGTGAGGATGTCCGTCAGTTTTCAGAATCCGATTTTACGGGCGATTTTTTTTCTGCGATGGACGAGTTGATTTCGTTTTTGCGCGTAGAACAGGACTTTTTTGCCATTGTCGGGCTGGTGCAGGTACTTGACGAAGGACTGGAGTCGCTTTTGCGGAAGAAAATCGCCGAATTTCAGCAAGATGATTTTTCGGTTGTGCTGAATACCAATCGTGAGTCCGTGGGAATCGGGCTTCTTCCGCGCTGTTCCTGTGTGTGGGAGCGAAAACGTCGGCTTTCCCATTATTACAACCGAATGGATAATTTTCTCTTCAATATGCTTCTGATGGAAAATTCCATTTTGGGTGAGTTGATTGACAAGCATTTTTTTCTGAAAAAAGAACTCTTTGCCGACTTTGAAAAAAGACGTATGCTTAAGGTGGCGGTTACGCCGCTTCGCCTTGAACCAAAATTCTCTGCGCTTTCGTATGACAAGGACAAGGTTCAGTATTTTCGCATTGCCTATGATGAGGAGGATTTTTCCGAAGATAATGAGCTGATATGGCAGAAAATTTTGCTTTCCGCTCATAACAAGAGCGACATCATTGTATTCCCGGAGATGCTGGGGAATCCCGATATGATTTCTTTCGTCGCTCAAAAAATAAAGTCACTTCCCCCTGAAGAGGCGGAAAATATTCCTTCGATGATTGTTTTGCCGTCATTCTGGTCGAAGAATTACAATACGGTGACGATTCTTGACAAATTTGGTAACGTGATTTGCCGCCAGAGCAAGCAGAATCCATTCCGCATGGAAAAAGACGGCACGGGCTATCTGGAAGGAATTTATTCCAGCCTTGTGGTAAATATTTTTCATTTTGAAGGCATCGGGCGCATTGCCATTCTGATTTGCAAGGATTTTTTAACCACGCAGTACATGGAGCAACTTATGCGGTGCTTTAAGTTGACGCTGATTATTGTGCCGTCATTCTCCACGGGGTCGTATGATTTTAGGCAGTCATTCGATTTGTGCGCCCATGACGACTGCTCGGTGGTGTGGATAAATACCTGTGCCGCGCTGGAAAAAGGTAAGGAAGCGAATTTCGAGAATATCGGATATGTCAGAAAACGAATCAGCCGCACTGACGATGAGGCACAGATGCTCTGCAAAATGCCGATATGTAAGGGCGCGTTCAGCGGAAAATGTACCCATGATTGCATTTACTACGAAGTGATAAGCGGGGTCTAAATGAAATTCAAGTCGATTCAGAAAATTCTTGGGGGCAAATTCATCACCCGCTACGACATTCAGTACGAGACGGCGAGCGGAAAAATCAAAAACTACGAGATGATAAGCCGCAACAAAAACCTTACTTCATTTGAGGAACTGCATGACGGTCGTGTGGATGCTGTCGTGATGATAATGCATGACAGGGACGACGAGAACATTCTCCTGAGCCGTGAATTCAGGATGGCGCCGGGGGAATGGGTGTACAATTTTCCCGCGGGTTTGATTGACAAAGGTGAGGATGCCGCTTCTGCCGCTGCCCGTGAGCTTCGTGAGGAGACAGGCTTGCATCTTGACCGCATCGACGACATCTGGCTGGAAAGCTATTCCGCCGTGGGCTTGTCCAATGAAAAAAATATCGTGATTGTGGGAAAAGCGAGCGGCGAAATTCTTCCCAGCGACAATGAACTTGAAGAAATCGAGGCATTCTGGTACTCAAAGGCGGAAATCCGTGCGCTTTTGCGGGCCGCTCGTTTTGCCGCGCGTACTCAGGCATACTGTGCGCTTTGGAGCCGAAAATAACAGATAAACGAAATTCTCTGCACAAAATTGACATAACGGGGATTTCTTCTATTGAATAGCGGGCTTTTTTCCTTTATAATAAACCAAATATATTCTAGGTATTATATTCCTTGGAGGAACTATGACAATAGCTGAAATGCTTAACCAGAGTATCGTTCTGACTCTGTTGGGTATGGGTGTTGTTTTCAGTTTTCTGATTATCATGATTGGTTTTATGAACATACTGCGCATAGTAGTTCACGCCGCCGGTTGGGATAAGGAAGAGCCAAAAGCTGAAGCGACAAGTGCTGCGCCTGCCGCAGTTGACCAAAAGGCAATCGTTGCCGCAATCGCAACTGCCTTGCACGAAAAGAATTAAGGAGTTAGAAAGAAAATGGCTAAGAAAGTAAACATTTCTGAACTGGTACTTCGCGATGCAACACAGTCTTTGCACGCAACACGTATGACATTGGCAGATATGCTGCCGATTGCTCCCAAACTGGACAAAATCGGTTACTGGGCAGCAGAGGCTTGGGGTGGGGCAACCTATGACTCATGTATCCGCTTTTTGAATGAAGATCCCTGGGAACGCCTTCGCAAGCTTCATGCGGCAATGCCCAACACAAGAATCATGATGCTTCTGCGCGGCCAGAACCTCTTGGGCTACCGCCACTATGCAGACGATGTGGTTGACAAGTTCGTTGAGTATGCAGCGAAGAACGGCGTTGATATTTTCCGCATTTTCGATGCATGTAACGACCCGCGCAATCTGGAACGCGCGACAAAGGCCGCAAAGAAGACCGGCAAGCACGTTCAGATGGCAATCTCTTACGCGACAACGCCGTATCACACCAAGGAAATTTATGCTGATTTGGCAAAGACCTACGCTGACTTCGGCGCGGATTCAATCTGTATCAAGGATATGTCTGGTCTTTTGAAGCCATTTGAGGCTTATGATTTGGTAAAGGCGATTAAGAGCAAGGTTGACTTGCCGGTACACATCCATTCACATGCAACGACAGGTCTTTCTGTCGCAACGCTCTTGAAATCAGCCGAAGCGGGCGCGGACATCCTTGATACCGCAATTTCAGCGATGGCTATGGGTACTTCCCACTCTCCGACAGAAACAGTCGTTGAGATGCTCAAAGGCACGGAGTACGACACCGGTCTTGACATCAGCGCATTGCTGGAAATCGCCGCATACTTCCGCGAGACCCGCAAGCATTACGCTTCACTGGAATCAAAATTCTTGGGCGCAGATACCCGCATCTTGAAGAGCCAGGTTCCGGGCGGAATGCTCTCTAACTTGGAAAGCCAGCTCAAGCAGCAGGGCGCGTCAGACAAGATTGACGCGGTATTGAAAGAACTGCCGCTCGTACAGAAAGACGTGGGCTATGTGCCGCTCGTTACCCCGACTTCTCAGATTGTCGGAACGCAGGCGGTGTTCAACGTATTGTTCGGTCGCTACGAGAAGATGACCGGCGAATTCTGCGACTTGCTCACCGGAAAATACGGCAAGGTTCCCGCAGAACCCAATGCTGACCTTGTAAAGAAGGCTCTCGCACAGAACAAGATGGAAGAAGCAATCACCTGCCGCCCGGCTGACAAGATTGCGCCGGAATGGGATAAGATGGTTGAGGAAGCAAAGGCAAACGGTGGAAACGGTTCTGTCGAGGACGTTCTGACCTACGCTATGTTCCCGAAAGTAGCGACCAAATTCTTCTCTGAGCGTGCGAACGGTCCTGTCGATGCAGAAAAGACATTCGGCGTAAAGGAAACTCCGAAAGCCGCCGCTTCATCAAACGGTTCATACACTGTTACCGTCAACGGCACGGCATACAACGTACAGGCAAACGGCGACAACATCACCGTGGACGGCACGACCTACAATGTGGCGTTCGGCGCGGCAAGTGCGGCTCCTGCGGCTGCGGCGGCAACCGTTACTGGTGGAGAGGACGTAAAAGCCCCTGTCGCCGGCACATTGCTCAAGCAGTGCTTCGCAAACGGAACGAAAGTAACCAAGGGACAGACCGTTATCATCATCGAATCAATGAAGATGGAGCTTGAGGTAAAGTCTCCCGCAGACGGAACGATTACCTATTCAGTTCCTACGGGAACTCAGATTACGGCGGGTCAAGTGCTTGCTTCAATTGGCGGTGTGGTTAAGGCTGCTCCCGCTCCTGCGGCATCTCCTGCACCTGCGGCCGCTCCCGCCGCTTCCGCTCCTGCGGGTGGAAAACCGGTGAACGCTCCTGTTGCCGGCACATTGCTCAAATATGCGGTTGCTGAGGGCGCGTCAGTTGGCGCAGACACCACGGTAATCATCATCGAATCAATGAAGATGGAACTTGAAATCAAGGCTGGTTCAGCCGGTAAAGTTCACTTCCTTGCGGCAACTGGCTCACAGGTAGCGGCTGGTCAGGCTGTTGCAGAAATCAAATAAGGGTAGATAGACCATGATTGATACACAGAAAGACTTTAGAAAAAAGGTTTTCGGCGTAACGCTCGCAATCATGGCTGTTGCCATGGTTCTGAGCATGGGAACGAAAGTCCTTGCGCAGACAAAAGAAGTTTCCGCAGAATCCTTATATCTTACTGGAACACAGACCCCCGCAGAAAACGGTACGGGCTTGGACAGAGTTATCAAAGGTACGGAAAACTGGGGTGACGAGCACAACATCTCGGTGACGCGCTTTATTCAGAATATCGGTAAGTCAACGGGCATTTACCAGATTATCAAGCAGAAAAAGGTTGACCCGAATCCGACCGGCGTAAAGCCAGAGATAAAGGAAGCCCCCGAAAAGGACTGGGGAACTGCTCCTGGCTGGCAGTCATTGATTATGATTGCAATCGGCTTCCTTATCGTATACCTTGCGGTTGGAAAGGGTTTTGAGCCGCTTTTGCTGATTCCGATTGGATTTGGTACGATTCTTGTGAACATCGTCGGCGCGAAGATGGGTGATTTGCCTGACGGTATGCTGGCAATCATTTATCACGCGGGCGTAGGAAACGAATTCTTCCCGATGCTGATTTTCATGGGTATCGGTGCAATGACTGACTTTGGCCCGCTGATTGCAAACCCCAAGACGGCAATTCTGGGCGGTGCGGCACAGTTCGGCGTATTCTTTACGCTGTTCGGCGTTGCGGTGATGAACCTGTTCGGCTTGAACTACAACATCATGCAGGCTTGTGCCATCGGTATCATCGGTGGTGCAGACGGTCCGACTTCAATCTACGTTTCTGGCAAACTTGCTCCTGAACTGATGGGTGTCATCGCTGTTGCGGCATATTCATACATGGCTCTCGTTCCGATGATTCAGCCACCGATTATGAAGTTGCTGACATCAAAGAAAGAACGCCTTATCCGTATGCCGAACCCGCGCGCCGTTCCCAAGATGGAAAAAGTGCTGTTCCCGATGATGCTTCTGCTCCTTACGATTTTGCTTTTGCCGCCGGCAGCTCCGCTGATTGGTATGCTTGCGTTCGGTAACTTCGTCAAGGAAAGCGGTGCGGCAACACGTCTTTCAAAGACCATGGAAAATGAATTGATGAACATCGTTTCTATCCTCCTGTCTTTGGGTGTTGGTTCACAGATGACCCCGGAAAAGATTATCAAGGCAGAATCTCTTGGTATCATCGTTCTTGGTCTCGTGGCATTTGCTGTCGCTACGGCGGGCGGTCTTTTGATGGCAAAATTGATGAACGTGTTCCTGCCGAAAGACAAGAAAATCAATCCGCTGATTGGCTCTGCCGGTGTTTCTGCCGTTCCGATGGCGGCGCGTGTTGCAAATAAAGTCGGTCAGTCAGAAGACCCCATGAACTTCCTCTTGATGAATGCAATGGGACCGAACGTTGCAGGCGTTATCGGCACGGCAATGGCGGCTGGTGTCTTTATCGCCACCTACGGTGGTCTGAGATAGTCGCATTCATGGGAATAAAGAGGATGCGGCGGATAAAAAAGGATGGGTAAATATATCCTTTCTGTCCTATGTATCCCTATGAATAAAAAAATATGAAAAAGACTTTTACGAACACGATTATTTCCCTTGTTTTGCTCCTTGCCTGTGCAGTTGTGCCGTGTACGCAGAGGTCTTTTTCATCTTCCCCGGCTGAGCGGATTGTTTCCGAGAGGCATGAGGAACATGACTTTTTGTGTGCGCGGGAGGAGCAGGGAACGATTCGCTTGCTGTCCCGCCGCACAGTGCGCCAGCAGCAAAAATCATTTTTCGGCGCGGAACTTGCCGTTATCCAGCAGAAAGTGGCGGGCGTTGTTCTTGTCGCGTTCTTTGCGACAAAGATGGTCGTTCAGACGGTAAGCAATAAATTTCTTTTAATCATCCAATTCTTACAGACGCTCTTCTAAAATCATATTTTCTTTTCGCTTCTTTATCATTCTTTTTTCTCATAAAAGGCACGGTGTGCTTGGAGTATATATGATTATTTTTCTTTGTGTACTCGGCTTTGTCGCGCTCGTATGTGCGGCACTCTTTTTAGGCTGAGATGGAGTGTATATGTTTTTAGGAATTATGGCAGTGGTGCTGATTATCGGCGGAAGCGCGTTGTTTGCGGCATTGGCAGTCGGCATGGATAACCTTGGTGATAAAATCATTGAGGCGATGAATTAGTATGGCAGGGCTGTCTTTGTCACAAGGCAGCCTTTTTTTTTAGAATTTTATCGTGCCGCCAAGGGTTAATGTGGCGGTTACGGTAATAATTTTATTCCATGTACAGGCATACGAGCCGCCAATTCCTGTGTTGAGCGTAACGTATTTGTTTACGCTGATGTCAAGGTCGTGCGCGTACTCGGCGCTAAATTTTTGCGTGGCTTCGGTCGCGCTGCTGGAAAATGACCGCGATGTGGCAAGATTCAGACTGTCTGTGCGGCTCAATTTCGATTCGCTTTGGTCGTAATTCGGACGAATGAGTTCTATTGCGCTCGTGACCAGTGAGCGTGAAGAGAGCCGTTTCCAGATTACGGTCGCCTTGCAGTTCCAGTTGTCCTTGTCCTCGATACTTCCCTCAAATCCTGTTTTGAATGAATTGGTAGCGGTAACAAAAAAGTTTGCCTGCACATAACCTGTATACAGCATAGAAACATTTTTTGCTGAATTATGAGGAATTTTCACGGTGGCAGAAAAACTTGCGGCATATTCATCTTGATTAAACCATGTCGCAAGCGGAATCAGCCCTTCAATGCCGAACACGTTAAGCGCACTGTAACTGATTGTCGTTTTAAGTTGGTAGATGTCGGAGACGGAATCCGCCGTGCGAATGTCTCGGGCAAGGGAGAACGAAAAATTCGCAGGAAAAATAAGGTCATATTTGTTTCCGTAGAATCCGCGCTTCCAGGTTGCTTCGTATGTTCCTGTGTAGTAGAGGGATTCGGCGGTATTTTTTTGCTCGGTGTCACGTAATCCGCTTGATTTTGAAAGAATTTCGTCCGAAAGATTTGTGCTGAAAAGGTCATACAGGGGAAAAGCCTTCATAAACCATGAGATGTCACTGTAAGCGGAGCGCAAATCTCCCATGTCTTTTTCGTAGCCGCCGCCTTTTTCGGTCAATCCTGTTCCACCACCTGTTTTTTCCCATCGGAGCGAGAAGGCATGTTTCTTAAAGGCGAACGGCACTTCAAAGGAAAAAATAGTGTCGTGGTTGAATGTCTGCTGTGCGGCGGATTTGTACCGACCAGTTGTTCCTGCGGTGAGCGTCGGCTTGAAATTGAGAAACGGCAATAAGACTGCGCATTTTGTTTCTGCAAGAATGGTGCGGTTGCTTGCGTCTTCGCTTCCGGTATCAAACGCAAATCGTGTGCTGTCAATCCAGCCTTGCCCGTAAGAATCTGTCTCCAGAATTTTTACACCCGCCGTAGAAGGCTGTTTTTTTTGTTCGACACCTGCTTTTGCGTTCCATTCTATGAATTTGTTTTTTAATTCAGCCTGTGCGGAAGATTTTTGTGAGACTGCCCATGCGTCGGATTTTGCTTCCGTTTGTGCGCAAATCGAAAGGGGAACGCCATATCCCGCAAAGTCAAATCCCGCGGAATCGGTTTTTTCAAGGGATTTTTCGGCGGAACTATAGCGATAACTTTCTGAAAAACTGAGGACGCGGAGAATCGGTCTTGCGCTTTGGATGGAGTGCGCGGCAGAAGAAAGTGCATGTGAATTGGCAGTGGAAAAAGCCGCGCTTCCGCTGAGTTTAATTTCGGTGAGCGTGACAGCCGCTTCTGCCGCAGAAGAAAATACGCCGTCATTTTTTCCGTTCCCGATTGTTTTGAGCGTGGAAGAGCCTGTTCCCGTCACTTTTGTAGAAATATCTTTTACCAGCGCATAGCCATTTTTCTCCAGTACCGTGCCGCTTTTTTTCCATTGTACCATCGCCTTGTCTTGAAGCACAAAGTACGGACTGCTTCCCGAAAGCGTCAGTTCGTCCACAGAAAATTCGCCGTCAGCATAATAGGCGACCTCGTTTTTTGCGGTGTTAAGTGTGATTTTAAATCGCACGGGTATGACTGACGTGTTTACTGTTGCCGTTCCAGAGTTTTGCCCGTCAATTTTTACCGATTTTGAGTCCAAGTCAACGGTCAGCTGATGCCAGTTTTCGCCCGCACAGGCAGAAAGATTGGATTTTGAGAGCGTGATTTCTATGGCCTTTTTTGCGTCTGATTCACCTGATTCGGGGCGGTCAAGAGTCAGCGTCAGCGCGTCATCGGAACTGTCTGTGAGCCTTGCAATTTCCCGCTGGTTTTGGGGATTATATTTGAACCAAAGCGAAAATTCCTCATAGTGCTGTAAGTCGATTTCCTTAAAATAGCGGCTTGCGTAAAGGTCAAAATCTTCGCTTTTGGTACGTGTGCTGACATCAAACGTGCGCCATTCAAAGCATTGCACATAATTTGCCGCCGTGTTGAAATCGTCAATTTTTGAAGACCGGAGCGTACTGTCTTTTTTTGAGAATGAGGAGACTGTTGTTCCCGCATAATGACCTGTCGAAAAACTGATGCCGTCAGCCTGATATGGTCCTGCGAGAATTGTTCCCGCGTCAATGTCTGTTTCGGAGCAGATGATGATTCTTCCGTCGTGGTGACAGGCGAGCCTGCTTCGGTCGTGTTCGCTTAGCATAACGGTTATGGTCTGCCAGCCATTTTTGTCTGCGGGATAATCGGAAAGTACAAAGGCTGATTGTACGTCCGATGGATTTTCGTCCGTCGCCAGGGCCTTGCTGATAAGCCACGTGGGAATGGTGCTTTTGTTTTCTTGCGTCAGTTTTTCAGTATCGTCGTCCGCGAGAACTCCTAATTGCAGGTAGACTTTGAATTGTGTGGGCGTGCGCATGGCGGAATTGTTCAGATTCAGATTTTTGAGCGCGATAGAAAAGCGTGATGCCGACGCAAGGTTTCCGTTGTTTCCGGGAAATTTGAGCGAGATTGCCGCCCACTGATAACCGCTTGTTTTTCCGCTGTTGGAGAGTTTTTTCCATGACACGGGAATGGCATAGCCGGAGATTTCGCTGTCTGTCGAACCGTCTTCGGCGGATTCCGACTGGTTTTCGCCGAGAGAGGAAGGCATTTTTTCGTTTGGTGAGCGTTCGTTCAGTGATGGGGTAACGTTTTCTGGCAAATTGACGGCGGCGTTTTTTGCAAGGTAGAAGGTGTCGTTTGTTTTTTCGTCCATGCCAAGAATGCGGAATTTGCCCGTTGTATTCTCACTTTCAAGGGATGCCGCGGCGGTGTTTGAAAGCGTCAGATTTTTTCCTTCATATTTGATTCTGCTTGCAAGGGTGACAAATCCAGGCGCAGTATACTCGGAGTCGGCATATTTTTTCCCTCCGGCATACGTCCAGCGCGTTGCAAGTGAAATGTCTCCGGTCACTTGATTTGTCGGTCGGTACTCAAAGCCAGCCGCCGCCGTAATTGCCCCGCTGTCTGCTGATTCGCTGTCCTCATACCAGGTCGCATAAATGTGGTCAGAGGCGGCGATTGCGGAAGAAAGTGTAATTGTTCCTGATTTTGGGTCATAGGTTGCGCCGCTGTCAAGAATGCCGTTTTTTGAAACACGGACTGTTCCTGGGACGGCTTTAGTTCCGATGTCAAGACGAGAAACGGCTGTGTAGGTCTGGATTTTCAGTTCAAGGTCAGATTTCTGTTCGTAACCAAGGTAGACTCCTGCGTCTGTGTCTGCAAAAGGAAACCGCATTTCCGCGCTACGTATGTCTGAGCCCGTTTCTTCTGCCGTATAAATATCGACATAGGTGTGTCCAGCGTAAAAAAAATCTTCCGAGACAAAGGCAAGCTCATCATTTCCGATTAGTGCGGTATAGGAAGAGGAGTGGATTTCGGTGCGGTGGGAAGCGACTGCAGCATTTGTTGCCTGTGTGATTCCCGCATCGTAGCGATGTGCCGCCGTAAATGGTGAGAATCCCGCCGAATGCTGCACAAACAGGACGCGGTCGCCATCTATTTCCGACACGAACTGACTTGAAGCGGCATCTGTTCGCACGTCAAAAAAATACTCTGTTACATCAACACCGTCTTTTGCAAACCATTTTTTTACGTCGGCGATAATCGTTGTTTCTGCGGCGGTCGCAACGCTGTCTGCCGTCATGTCGGAAAATGCGATTGCCACTGCAGGAAGGGAGCCGTCTTTTTTTGCCGCGCCCGCATCTTTTGCAAGCAGGACGCTGTATGACGACGGAAGCAGGAGATACTGAGATGCATTCAGTTTGTTGTATCTTCGTCCATTTTTGTCGCGGTATGAGCCGGAATTGTTCTCCACAAAAATGTCGGTAACGGCGCGAACTGTTTCTGCGTTGGGAAGAATGTAACGGTTTCCTGTCTGATAGTCTTTAAGAGAAATAGTATCGGTTGATACCGTATTTTTCCCATACCAGTGCTTTTCCTTACTTTTTAGCATATCATATCGGAATGCGGCGTGTGCCTGCCATCTTTCATCAGAAAAATGAAACGAAATGCCAGGAGCTTGGTTGTCGCCGCCACCGATTCCTCGGTTCACTTCATCGATGGAATAGGTTGACGGAAAGGAGATTCCTCGATTTGCGATGCGTATTGATTTTACGATGCCGTTTCCGACGTAACCCGCCGCCACGGTATTTTTCGCAAACTGGTCGGCAAAATTTGCCTCGAAATACCAGTGCTTGTTCAACATGAACCAAAGTGACAAATCAACATTCTGCGCGAAAACGGGCGTACTGAATGAAAATCCTGGCGTAGACCCGAATCCGAATGTGTATGTGCTTGTGCCGGTGATTTTGCTCTGCCAATAGCCCTGCGCCAAAAATTCAACCTGTTTGTCGCCAATGTCGTAGTCAAAGAGTGAGACCGCTTTTGTTCCCTTAAAATCAGGTAGTTTTGACGTGTCAAAAACAATCGCGCCCGCGCCATCGGATTCACGTTCCGCTTCGCTGACTGTCTGGGCGAACAGGTGAAATGCCAGCGGAAAGAATGCGCAGACGGCACAGAAAAAACGGATTCTCATACATTTTGCCCCGACTGCATTTCGCTCAGCATACGTGCCTTGGTGATTTTTATCTTAGGATTTTTTTCCTGCTGCTTTAAAATGGCTTCCTCAACCTTGCGTTTTTTTCCCTCGCCAAAGTCAAACAAATCATTCTGACGCGGGGCAGTGTTGTTCTCAGTGTTTTGTGCCGCCACACCCAAAAGCCTGATACCGCGTCCGTTCTCATATTTTTTATAGAACAGATTTTTTGCCCGCTCAAACATATCGTCTGTTGAAGAAAAATCGCGGTCACTTGTTTCTTGAATGCTGACGGTGGTAAAGTCATCGTAGCGGATTTTTATTCCCAGTGAATGACTGCGTACTTTTTCCCGAAGCAGGCGGAACATCACGGTGTAACACAATTCAAGCAGGGCAGTGTCGATTGCATCGCGGTCAGTCAAATCATAGGGATATGTGTTTTCGGAACTGATAGAATGGTTTTTTGCGGGGGTAAACGTGTCGTTGTCAAGACCGCGCACCGTGTTGTACAAAAATGTTCCGCCCGCCTGACCGAAAGAACTGGTCAAAAAAGCGAGCGAATGACGGTAGATTTCTTTTGTTGTTTTTAATCCTGCGTCATACAGCCGCGAAAGTGTTTTTTTCCCTATGCCCCAAACTTTTTCCAGCGGCAGAGAAAGCATAAATTCTTGTTCGCTACCATCAGGAACCACAAAAAGACCGTCAGGTTTTTGCAGCCCCGAGGCGATTTTTGCAAGGTATTTGGTCGATGCCATACCGACAGAAACGGTCAGACCTGTTTTTTCGTACACATCCTGCTTGATTTTTTTTGCGGTCTCAATCGGGTCGCCAAAAAGCCGTTCCGTTCCCGTTAAATCCACAAAGGCTTCGTCCACGCTCATCTGCTGAACGTCGGGGGAATAATTTCCGAAAATCGCCATGACTTCCTGCGACATCTGATGATACCGTTCCATTCTTCCGCGGACATAAATTCCGTTGGGGCAGAGCCGTACCGCCTGGAACGTAGGCATTGCCGAATGAACGCCGTATTTTCTGGCCTCATAAGACGCGGTGGAGACTACAGCCCTGCGATCACCAGGTTTTCCGCCGACGATAACGGGTTTTCCCCGCCACTCGGGGTGGTCAAGTTGCTCAACGGAGGCGAAAAAAGCGTCAAGGTCAATGTGAAGAAAAACAGGACGCATTATGTATCTCCGATAACAAGATAGGCGCGGCTTTCCTTGCGGAATACGTGTTCGTGTTCAGTTTCGTACCATGCGTCCACGAGAATGCGGGCGGTTCCTTTTGTGTCCGTTGAATAGGTGATGAGAATTTCCTGAGGCGGGTAGTGGGGAATGGTAAAAGTCGCCGTCTTTGTTTCCTCATTCACCGTGTAATCATAATTTGAGTCATACAGCGGAATGGAAGAATCAGAAGAAATGGAGATGTTGTAGCGGACAGCAGGTTCTTTTGAGTCTATTGCGATATGCCGTGTGCTGATACCTAGGAATTCTTCTTTTGATGCGTTTATGGTGAACGTATGCTTGTAATCGCTTATCACAATGGCATTATTGAGCGTGCGGACGGATGTGTTTTTTTTGTAGACCGCGGAAAGCAGCATGATTACGATAAATGTGATTCCGATGATTATGCCTGTAAAAAGTATGCTGTTCAAAATCGTTTTTTTGAACAAAAAATTGCCCGAAGCAACATATATTTCCATGCGGACAATCATTTTGAGCCACATAATCAGGAAAGGAAATATCAGCAGGGAGAGCAAAAGATTGTACAGGGGAGTGGCGAATACAAGCCGTTGTAAGGAAAAATAACTTCCGTAACGGGCAAGCAGATATACATAGGGAACAAACGGCAAAAGCATAAGCGCGGTGGAAATTGCCAGCGGCACAAATCGGATTGCCTTTCTTGCAATGTAAATGCAGATATATTCAAGGAAGAGAATGACAAAGAAGAGAAGGTCAACGGCAGAAAAAATAAAAATATTTGCGATGCCGACAAGGTAAATAAAATAGCCGTGCGTAAGTTGAATCGTAAAAAGGCGCAGATATTCCTGAAGGGTAAACAGTGTCGCCGAAAAAATAAGGATGCAGGTAAGTTTTACGCCGAATTGTATGATTGGCGTAGTTTTTGCCAATGGTGGAACGAGCGCGCAGATTTTTTGTCCGACCCATAGCGCGGCAAACGTTACGGCGATGGTGAGCGGAATAAAATACCACGAGCGCAAGAACTCTTTTTTGTAGTCCGCTCCTCTTTTTCCTACGAAGGTTGAGGTACAAAGAATTAAAAGCAGCAGCGTTCCCAGAATCATACAGACAAGAAAGAAAAATGGTTCTCCGATTATAAGAGGCTTTTTTGGAAGATGCAGGAATATGTAGTGGTTGTCCCATGAAGAAGTCCGCTTGTCGGAAAAATTGACGCAAAAGCGTTGCAGGGCAGCAAGTTCTTCAGGATGGGAAAACTGCACCGTAACGGCGGGAATGTTGTTCCTGATAAATGCCGACATCCTCCTGTTGTTGACAATGAATCCGAGCCGATGGAGCGAGGCAAACATATCGGGATAGTCGTATGCAATATGTTCTTCTGAAAGCGCGCTCGTTATCTGTCGGGCAAGCCAAAGTGGTGTCATTTTTTGCGGATTTCCTGTGTAAACCGCCGTTTTTTTTTCGTCAAAGGTGATGACGATTGCGGCTGCCCTGTCTGCATCATCAAAATTTCGGGCAAAAACTTCTGTTCCTGTGAGCGTGATAAAATCGTTCAGCGGAGAATGTTCTTGCGTGGTAAAAACGACGGTTACGTTACAGGCAAGCGCATTGTTTTCCAAATCTTTTAGGAAGACGATAATCTTATCAGAATGTTCTGCGGCATCAGCCTGCGTAAAGGCAAAAATCATCAGGTCGCGCTTGTTTTCTGCAAGAATGTCCGGCTCTTTTTCTGTTTCGCGATCAGCAAGAAAGTCTACCGAAAGATTGAACGGATATTTGTCTTGCGCAGTGACCGTAAGCGATTCCTGTGTGACGGTAAAGCCATTTTCTGTCAGATTGGCGGCAATAGCGGAAGAAAGAGGCCTGTTTTCTGGCACAAGCGCGAGAATTGGCGTGAATATGAGAAATACTATTGGTACAAGCCATTTTGTCCGCATTGTTTTATTATAGAACATTTTTTGACTGTTTACAATGCAGGTTTATTGGTATATAATATACGATACGGGAGATACTGCATGAGCGGAATTGAAAAAAAATTTGTTCTGAATTTGCCTCTGAAAGTCATTCTGACGGAAGAGGGAACATCCCATTTCATCAGTGCGAAAAAGCGGCTTTTGCGTTTTAAGCTTGCTGATAACACCGAAGAATATGGTATTTCGCTCAATCCTTTTTCTCCCCAGTCAATTCAGAACATGATTTTGGTAGATTACATCTCCAAGATTGAAATCTCCATGTCGGAATTTGTCTCTTCGCGTCAGGAAGTCATGGATTTGTCAAAGGTGATTGTATATTCACTTTTGTATAAGCAGTTTGACCGTCAGGTGTTCGCCGAAATCATCAAATGCGATTGTGTCAGAAAGCATAACCGTTCCAATCCGTCACAACTGATTGATGACCGCACAAAATTGAGCGACAATCAGCTTCGTCTGCATCTTGCGAACAAGGACGCGGCGATTCAGGCTTCCCGCAAAGAAATCCTTGACCCCATCTGGAAATCTATCATGGAGAACGAAGAGTTTTCTCCGGAAGAAAAAAATATCTATCTTTTGATGACCGAAAAATTTCTGAACCGTCTGAGCCTGATGAACTGGTACATCATCACCAAATTCTACAAGGCGGACGGCTTTGCACAGATGACCATCGCAATACGTCATCTTCTTGCGGAATACATGGATAAATCAAAGGTCGCCGAATATATTTCCATTCTGGTGATGGAAATTGCCTTGAACAGCGAGACCACCAACATGAAAAAAGAGGCGCGCAATATGTACGGCGGCATTGATGACACCGATGCGATGATTTATGACCCAGAAGTGCGTCAGAAAATCGTTGCCGAATTGCAGCGTAAGCATGAACTGGTGTTTCTTTCGTGGAAACTCGGTGGCGGTTCAACGGCAATCGGAAAGCAGGGGCGGCTTCAGATTACGCTGTACAACAAAGACGATGAATTTCAGGAAATGAAGGAAAACATCGAGTCAAAGTCTTCCGCAGACTTAAACCGAAAGAGTTTGATTGACTTCTACCGTGAGCTTCCTGAAGGACAGGACGGTACGGATTTGGGAATGTATTATTTTTCATATCTTGATGATGCGTGTAAAAAAGTCAATGTAAAATTTGAATCCATCGTAAACCAGTTTTCTGCCAGTGATTTGACGGTTATCAATTTGGTGTTTAATTTTTAGGATGTTTTTGTGCGTAAGTTCCTGCGTTGCCTTGTGCTGGCTCTAGCGATATTTCCTTTTTTCTCTTGTGCTGATTCCGACCCCGACATTGTGACTGTATCGGGGACGATGGTGTTTGATTATGCCGATGAGGAATCTTTTCCCGCAGGAAGGCTTGCAATTTTTGTTCAGACAGCGAGCGAGGTTCAGCGGGTTGAGTCCATTGTGGCAACGCATAAACAGACAGGGTATACATGGCGGGTTTCCTCCCCGGTGGTTTTTAAAAGCGGCGACAAACAGTGGACTTGCTATACCAATTTGCAGTCGCCAGAGCAGACTCATATTCCAAACGGACAGTATGAATGTACCTATATTGATGCCGCAGGAGAAGAGGTGACAGCCACGTTTGTGGTGAATTATGCAGAGAAACTGTTTGAGACAAAATCTGCGGACATAAAAAACGTGCTGACTTCTTCTACTGATTCCCTTGCGTTGTATGATAAAAACGGCGTACTGCTCTTTTTTGGAAAAAAGAAAAGCAACTGGCGGGTCAATGCGAATATCTTGCGCGATTATAGCCATGCGGTTATGCTGAGGCATTGTCTTTCTTCGGCAAATAATCGGGCGGTTTGCCTGTTGCCTCCAGAATCGTTGTTTGAGTCTCAGAATGCAGAAAAAACGAATTCGGGAGAAGATGATGAGTGATTTCGTTCTTTCTTCCGCTGACACTTCCGAAAATAATTCGTTCCGCCGTGAAATTCGCACGTTTGTCTTGCGCTCGGGGCATTTCACCGCATCAGAGCGCAAGTTCTATGAGGAACTGCACGACGCTTTCTGCATTCCCTATGAAAAAAATCCTCTGGACTACGAAAAAATATTTGGCAACACAAATCCCGTGGTGGTGGAAATCGGCTTTGGCATGGGAAAGGCAACCGCAATCATTGCCCAGAATAATCCTGAAATAAACTACATCGGCATGGAAGTGCATAAGCCTGGCGTGGGAAAACTTCTGGGCGAAATCAAAGAGCGCGGCCTAAAAAATCTGCGCATTATCGAGCATGATGCCATGGAAGTGCTTGCCGACGGGCAGATTGCTGATGAAAGTCTTTCTGCCTTTCACATTTTCTTTCCTGACCCCTGGCAGAAAAAACGCCATTGCAAACGCCGGCTCATTCAGCGGCCGCGAACTGATTTGCTTGCAAAAAAACTTGTCAGGGGCGGCTACCTCTACTTTGTGACTGACTGGCTTCCCTATGCGGAATTCGGTCTGGAAGAACTGACTGCGACCCAAGGATTGAAAAACAAATATGCAGGCTTTGCTCCCCATCAGGAATGGCGGCCGGAAACCCGTTTTGAACAGAAAGGCTTGGACGCAAACCGCGTGATAAAAGAACTTCTGTTTGAGAAAGTATAGATTTTAGCCTGCTGTGAGGAGGGAAACAATGAAAAAAGCATGGAGCATAGCCGCTGTTTTTATTCTATCTGTTGCTGTTGCGCTTTTCGTGGTGTCCTGCACCTATGAAGGTGATACGGTCATCAATCTGAAAGGTGCGGAAGAAGAAAGCACGAACTTCATCTCTGAGGCTCTTGCCGTCATCGCACCTGGAGAAAAGGCAAGTGGCTCTATGAGCGTGCGTTTTTACGAGGGAGACTCTTACATTCCCTATGTGCCTTTACAGTATTTTTTTGAGCAATACATGAAATACAGTGTGGTTTCGGCTTCTTACGCAAATGACGAATACCGCTACACCGTAAAGGATACGGCTAACGGCAACAAAAGATATTATGTCGTTGTCAACTCAAAGAAAGACACCGTCACTATTCCTGCTTTTTCGGGCTTGTTGGCGTCGGGCGGGGGTGATGCTGAAGATTCTTTCGGTACTAAGATGTTTTCAATAATTACTAAAGTCTCTGGGGAAAATACCCGAGTGTTTGACCTTGCCAAATATGGCTTTAAGGTGTATGGAAGCTATGACGATGTCTTTGTTCCCCTCTGCATACTTTCAAATGTTTTCTCTGCGGTGCAATATGCGAGGTATTTTTACAACGGAAAAGCCGTCTACCAGACTACATTAAATGATGAAACTTATTATGACAGCTCAAAAGGATATGTTTCATTCTACGAAAGTGACTGGTTCAAGGATTCAGCGGGGAATTTAAAGGAACGCCCGAAAGCCTTAATCGATTATTCTTACAATCTGCTTTGTTTTACCCATGATTATCTCTACGGAAAGCCGGGGTACTATGGATTTGCAGATGACGGCAACGGCTACCCCGATGAGGCAACAGTTGCCGCCGCAAATAAACTTGACTTTGACCAGATGATGATTCAGTATGCAGGCGATGTCCGAACTTTGCTTCTTTCTTCTTCTTACACAGATTATACCGCAGGACTAACGGCTCTTTTTCTCATGGTATACGGTGACTCTCATTCTGGTATAAGCGCAAAACAGGACTTCATAACCGATGAAGAAATAGTAAAAAAATATGGCATTAATTTTCTCTGTAGTACGAAAATGCTTAAGCGGAATGACTCTAAGAAAAAATTGCCTGTATGGCGGAAAACGACAAGGACTGCAAAAACGCGTGGAGCTTCATATACACCACTGACAGAAAATAATTCCGTACCCACCTTTGAAGTCATTGACAATAACAAAACGGCTATTATCCGATTTGATGGCTTTGAGTTTGATATGAATGGCTGGAGAACATATTATAGCGGCACGCCTTCGGCAAATCCTGACCCGGCGACAGTTACGATTCCAGATGACACAATAGGTATTTTCTACAAGGCTTTTTATGCCCTTGAACATGAGTCTGACTACAAGGACAGCGTAAAAAATGTGGTCGTTGACCTTTCTTGCAACGGTGGCGGTAGAATTGGAGCCTTGTATTTTGTCCTTAACTATCTGCTGAATCCGCAAGAAGCCTCCATACTTGAATACGATGTCATAAGCGGCAGTAAAAAAACACTTACGGTTTCCTGTGATTTGAACCTGGACGGAGTAATCGACAGCAATGACAAAAAGAAGGATTATAATTTTGCTGTTTATACATCTTTGATTTCCTTCTCATGCGGCAATGCCATGCCTTGCATTTGCGGCGACAAGGGCATAAAAATAATCGGCCAGAAAAGCGGCGGCGGCTCTTGTGTCATCCGTTATGCATGTACGGCTGACGGCTTTCCCTATCAGTATTCCGACTGCTCTCGCATTTCTCACAGCGACTGGAGCGATGTTGAGGGCGGAGCTGCCATTTCTGAGGGCGGAGAAATCACTGCGGGCGAAAACATGTACGATGATGATGTACTTATCGGTGTTATGAATAATCTCTTTGGGGAATAGAAGAAGGATTATGGAAAAAATAATCGACCCCATGGACAGCCGGGGCTTTGCCCTTTTGTCGGACTATGCACCGTGGATTTGACTTTCCTGTATCATCAAAAATTTTCTAGAATTGTTCGTAACGAGGAGGTTTTTTTATGGACATTCAATACTTGCTTTTTTTGCAGGCTTTCCGTAACAGCATCAATGATGCGCTCACTCCCTTTATGGAAGGGGTGTCGGCTTTTGCCGTAGACTATCTGATTTTGTTTGCGGTCTTTTACTACTGGAATGTGGACAAGCGAAAGGGACTTTACACCCTCGTGTCCTATTATTTCTGTATGTTGATTACGCCGCTGGTAAAACTGACGGCATGTGTCTACCGCCCCTGGATTCGTGACAGCCGCATTATTCCTGCGGGCGACTCCATCAGAACGGCGACAGGCTATTCCTTTCCCAGCGGGCATACAACCACGGCCGCTCCTCTTGCAGGCGGCATGACGGTAAACCTCTGGGACAATATCCGTACCCGCCCGCTTTCATTTGTATTCGCTTTCTTTATCCTCTTGACCATGTTTTCCCGAAACTACCTTGGAGTGCATACGCCGCAGGATGTCTGTGTGGGATTCCTTGTCTCACTTTTCAGTCTCTTTATCGCGGCAAAACTGTTTGCCTATCTGGACGCGCACCCTGAAAGAGAAAACTGGTTTTTGCTGGGCGGATTTGTCTTCTGCTCGCTTGGGATTGTCTACATAACCAGCAAGTCCTATCCCATGGACTATACGGCGGAAGGAAAACTTCTGGTTGACCCGCAGAAAATGATGAACGACGGCTACGGTGATATTGGCAAGGCTATTGGCTTTATCATCGCCCGTTTTGTGGAAAAGCAGTGGATTCAGTTTCAGCCGCTCAAAAAGGGCTGGAAGAGTGTCCTTATCTGCCTTGTCGCGCTCATACCCATGATTTTGCTCAAGGAGTATTTCCGCCCTGTCCTGACCCACGCTTTTGGTTCTCACTGGGGAAAACTGCTCTTTTCTATTGTCTACACCTTCTACTACATTGCACTGGTGCCGCTTGGGCTGAAGTGTCTGCAGAAAAAACTGGGGTAAGCATGGCAGATTTATTCGACATTGATGAAAGTGCGCGGATATCTGAACTTGCGACCCTCATAAAAAAATATCAGGACTCATACTATAACGGCGAGGGAGAAATTTCTGACGCGGAATTTGACAAACTCTGGGATGAATTAAAAGCCCTTGACCCCACCAATCCCGTTCTGCTGCGGGTTGGCGCAGATTCGGGAAATTTTGCAAAGCGTGGGCACGTCATGCCCATGGGGAGTCAGGAAAAGGCCGCTGACCCGGAACAGTTTTTAGCATGGGCGAAAAATCACGCCTATGACGAGTATCTTGTGGAATACAAATTGGACGGTGCCTCGCTAGAGCTCCAGTACCTGCACGGTGAATTGCAGCATGCGGTGACTCGTGGAGACGGCAGGATTGGCGATGACATTACGGCAAACGCAAAAAAAATGCAGGGAGTGCAGGCGGTCCTGTTTACCAGTGACGGAGCAAGGGTAGACTTTACCGGCGGCATTCGGGGTGAAGTGATTATGACCCACACCGTACACAGCCAGTTTTATGCGGACAAGGCAAACTGCCGTAATGCTGCCAATGGTCTGATGAAGCGGAAGGACGGCAGGGGAAGCGAAAACCTCTGCCTGATGACTTATGATGCCCTTGCGACGGAGGGGGAAAGTCCTTTTTCCGATGAAGAGGGGAAAATTCTCTGGCTCAAAAGCATGGGATTCAAGACTTCGCCCCTAAAAATCTGTAAGACAGCCCAGGACGTAATTGACTATCGGGCAGAGGTCATGGAAAGGCGAAAAAACTTGGACTACGACATAGATGGACTGGTCATCAAGGAGCGGCTGATTGATTTGGCTGACGCAAGTCGTGCCCGTCCTGACCGGCAGATTGCCTTTAAATTCAGCCTGGAAGAAGCGGTTTCCATTCTGCGCGAAGTGGAGTGGAGTGAGTCGGGGGCAACCTACACGCCGGTCGCGATTTTTGACGAAGTGCAGTTGAACGGCACCACGGTACAGCGCGCCTCCCTTGCCAATCCAGACACGATTCGTAAACTCGGGGTAAAAATCGGAAGCCATGTGGTGGTGGTCAAGCGCGGAGAAATCATTCCCAAAATAGAGCAGGTTTTACCCGAAGAGGCGGGGCAGGTGACGAGCGCGATTTCCTTTCCCCAGACATGCGGCACTTGCGGAAGCAGTCTG
>JAFSJX010000083.1 GCA_017449285.1 Treponema sp. | reverse complement strand
GTGGCTTTGCGGATCAGCGTGATGTGGGGTGAAAAACGTTTCCGGTCAAAAGGAATATTATGGTCGGCCAGCGCATGGCGGATGCGGCGGACCACGGCGTGCAAGGGCGCCGATTCATCCATACCGGCCCACCACAGGTCGCGGAAACAGCCCATACCCGAAAGCGAAAGGGTAAAAGAGGAAAAGGACACGGTCGAAAGGGCGTCCATCACTTGGTCTTTATCCGGGTATTCCCCGATAAAGGCCAGGGTAAGGTGCATATTTTCCCTGGACGTAAAATTACCGCGGACGCCGTTGGCGTACATCTCGTCCTGTACGGCAGTGAGCGCGTCTTTCATGGCATCAGATAATGGAATGGCGATAAACAGTCTCATAGGTTTCTCCTCAATTTTGAATGATAATGATATGGAAGTCTTTTTTGGCAATTCTACCGAAAAGTTTGCAGGAAAAATGAAAAGTATTAGTGGGGCGCCTGCGCTTATCCGTATCTGAAATCTTATACGAAAAAGACGGGCGCCGATGAAGGCGTCCGCCAAAAAATTAGAGTAGATTATCGATATTTAGCTTATTCTTTTACGATTTTTGCATCCGCTGCATTCTTTTTCACGGAAGCAATGCCGTTCAGGCAGCTCTTCATGGCTTTGTAGCCTTCGCTTACGGCGATGATCTGGCCATTGGTTGCTTTCAGACGGAAACGGAATTCGCCGGCCTTGTCCGCATACACTTCAAATTTCGGATGTTTTTCCACTTTGAAGCCTTCTACGGTCTGGTCTTCGATGACGGCAACCGGCGCGTTCTTTGCTACGCTGGCAATGCCGTTTTTGCAGCCGGAAGCAGATTTGTAAACCTGAGATGCTGCGATTACTTCGCCGTTATTGGCTACGAGGTTGAAGCGCAAACCGGCTTTGGACTCTTTTACCAAAAATTTTCCCATTTGAATTGCCTCCCTTACAAAATATATAGTCCCTATGCTCAAGATACCACGATTTACGTTAAATTTCAAGAAAAATCTGTGAGGAAACAAGGAATTTATCAAGGGTTTCGGCAAATTATAGCATGGATTTCCGTAAATCCGCCGGGGATTTGGGGGAAAGCATCGCAAACGGGATGTCCAGCACGGTGAAAGCGCCGCATTTTCCCTGCTCGAAATGTAGGCGGTACATGGCCCGGGCAAAGGCGGTCAGCACGCTGGAGGTGAACTGCGGGTTGCTGTCCAGCTTCAGGCTGTATTCGATCACGTGTTTGCATTCGCCGTTGAGGCCGGTTTTGCCGGTACGGATCACGCAGCCGCCGTGCGGGATGCCCGCGTGGTTCTTCTGCAGCTCTTCCATATCGACATAGGAAATGCCTCCAAGAAGATGGTCGGCATCCTTCTCGCCGAAAGCAACATGGATTTTCTTCTGTGCCACGATGGAGTCTGCATCGTCAGCGGTCTGGGCATTGACCGTCAATGGCGATACAGCAACCAGGGCAAAGAGAAATATGTTTGTTTTTAAATGTTTCATAAAATTGTATCTTCAATTTTCATTCTTCAATCTTCAATTCTTACCATCCTGGATTCTGGGCAAAT
>JAFSJX010000082.1 GCA_017449285.1 Treponema sp. | reverse complement strand
TTTCAACTGTAATGATTTGTTATCATCAAATTATATTGGGTATTACATCGAAATTATTTAAGATTATACAAATGAAGAGTTGTGGGGGGGGGGCTAGTTATTTCTATATTTTTAATATGTATATCTAGTTATCTTTTGGTTATTTTTTCTGAAAAAGAAAAATTTAAGATTATTAAATTACTTTATTAGGTGATTTTATGAAAGTGATTATAATGGCAGGCGGCATGGGAACACGCATTCAGTCGGTTCGTTCCGATGTTCCAAAACCTATGATTGAAATCTGTGGAAAACCGATTCTGCAGTATCAGATTGAAAACCTCAAAGCCTGCGGTCTTACCGACATTACAATTGGTGTAGGCCACCTTGGACACGTAATCAAAGAATATTTTGGTGATGGTTCAGAGTTTGGGGTAAATATCAATTATTTTACAGAAGACCATCCGCTTGGAACTGCCGGAGCACTTTTCAAAATGCTGGATGGGCGTGCCTGTGCTGATGTTCAGACAACAACCGTACTCGATGAAGATTTTCTTCTTTTGTGCGGCGACGTAATTTTTGACATCGACTTCAACCGCTTTATTACATTCCATAAGGAACATAAAGCCTGGGCAAGCCTTATGGCTCACCCGAACGGACATCCTTATGACTCATCGCTTTTAGTAACAGAAGTTCTACCGCCGGCAGAAGCAGGAGGTCTTCCTGTAAGCACACATCGCGTTACAAAGTGGATGGCTAAGGAAGATGAAAGAACTTACTATAAAAATCTTGTAAACGCAGGACTTCAGCTTATTTCTCCGGAACTCCTGCGCGAAACTCTTAAAACTTTTGTTCCACGCCATCCGGAAACTCCGGATAAAATTGACCTTGACCGCGATGTCCTTAAACCTGGCATAAAAACTGGAAAGATTTTTGCATATGAAACTCCTGAATACATCAAGGACATGGGGACTCCAGACCGTTACTATGAAACAGAAGCAGATATTAAGAGTGGAAAGGTTCATGCAAGAAATCTGAGTCAGAAGCAGAAAGCTATCTTCCTTGACCGTGACGGAACAATCAACACAAACTGCGGCTTTGTTACAAAACCAGAACAGTTTGTACTTATGCCGGGCGCTGCTGAGGCAGTCAAAAAAATCAATAAATCTGGCTACCTTGCAATTATAATTACAAACCAACCTGTAATTGCCCGCGGCGACTGCACCTTTGATGAGTTGGCAGAAATCCACGCAAAAATGGAAACTGAACTTGGAAAAGAAGGTGCCTTTATTGATGGGCTTTACTTCTGCCCTCATCATACAGATAAAGGCTTCTTTGGAGAACGACCTGAATATAAATGCAAATGCAATTGTCGTAAGCCAAAAATAGGACTTTTAGAACAAGCCGCCCGAGACTTCAATATTGACTTGAGCCAATCATATATGTTTGGTGATGGAGAAAGAGATATTGAGGCTGGAAAAAACGCAGGATGTAAAAAAAGTTATCTAGTTACAGATGATGAAACTATTAACAAAATAATTAATCAAATAATAGGATAAAATTGAAAAATATAGTTTTACCAAAAATTCAAAAAGAAAATGGGTTTACTGCTATTAGACTAATTTCTGCTTTTATTGTGGTTTATGAGCATTTTATTATTCTTACAGAGATAAATCTTCCAATTTTGGGAGTACGAGGAATTGCTGTAAATGTCTTTTTCATTTTAAGTGGTTTTTGGGTAACAAGAAGTTTATATACATCAAAATCGATTTTAGAATTTTACAAAAAACGTATAAAAAAGATTTTTCCAGCATATTTAACAGTAGTTTTTGCTGCAGCAATTATTCTTGTTTTTATGAGCACGTTGACTGCAAGACAATATTTTACAGATAGTGGGTTTTGGAAATACCTTGCTGCAAATATAAGTACTTTAAACTTTATTCATCCATCTCTACCAGGGGTTTTTAATGGAGAACCTGTAAATGGGTCTCTCTGGACTATAAAAGTCGAACTCGGGTTTTATATAATTTTACCTTTGATTCCTTTTCTTTGTATCGGTAAGAAAGATAATGGGGGGGGGTACAGATGTGTAGTTGTACTTGCACTGATATATCTTCTTTCGTCTCTTTATGTAATTTTAATACCTTATTTTGTGGAACGTTATCATTTTCCGTCAAGTATTGTAAATCAGCTTCCGGCATATATGTCTTATTTTTCTGTTGGAATGTTCTGCTTCTTCTTTTATGAAAAGCTTTTTTCATTATGGAATAAGTTGATAATTCCAAGTGCAATAATTCTTGTTTTATGTATTTTTCTAGAATATATATGGCTAACGGCCTTTATTGAACCACTAGTTTTATGCTTTGTTGTAATGTGGATTGCCTTAAAATCAAAACCTCCTTTTATCTTTGCAAAAGTTTATGATTTCTCATATATGCTTTATTTGATTCATTACCCTATCATTATGGTGATAAAATATTTATGTTAACGACAAGTATCGTCCTTTATAATACTCCACGTTCTCAAATCAACGCAGTAATGAAATCTGTAATAGATTCTTCAAGTGTTCATATTCTATATATTATAGACAATTCATTGAATGACAAATGGCGTATTCTGGAAAAAGAATATTCTGATTGTGGTGTAAAAATCCGCTACATTCATAACGCAAATCTTGGTTACGGTTCTAGTCATAATCTTGCAATGCAGGAAGCAATTGAAGAAGGTAGCGATTATCATGTTGTTTTGAATCCAGATATTTATTTTGAAGCAAGAGTTCTACCAGAACTCGTTGATTATATGGATTCGAACACTGATGTCGGCTATATTCTCCCTCGTGTAACATATCCTAACGGAGATTTGCAATATCTGTGTAAACTCCTTCCAACTCCGTTTGACTTGATTTTTAGAAGATTTTTGCCTAGAACAAAATCACTTATGCGCCATAATGAACGCTATGAACTCCGTCATTCTGGTTATGACAAAATAATGAATCCGCCATGTCTTAGCGGTTGTTTTATGTTTATGCGACTTTCTACACTCAAAGAAAACAATATGTTCTTTGATGAAAAATATTTCATGTATTGTGAAGATTTTGACCTTATGCGTCGTATACACAGCATTGCAAAGACGATTTATTATCCAAAAGTTTCAATAGTTCATAATCATGCAAAAGAAAGCTATAAAAATCGAAAAATGCTTATGACACACATTAAGAGTGCAATTAAATATTTTAATAAATTCGGCTGGTTCTTTGATAAAGAACGAAACCTGATAAATAAGAAAATCCTAAAGGAAATTGATGAGATGAATACTGTTTCCCATATGGGCTAGTATATTTTGCAGAAATGTGTTTTTGTTTGCTTGCCTTCATTACACGCCGAAAGTTTGCAATCAGCTCAATCCGCATAAAGAAGTTTACTCAGAATACATATTTTGTAGGAAATAATATCAAGAAAACTGATTTCGTTGCGCCTGTATCGCTAGATGAAGGTTTGCGCAGAACGATTGACTATGAGTTTGTAAGAAAAGTGGAGGGGCATACGTTTAGTTGTGAGTAGATTTTTTAGGTTCATATATGGCAAATAACGATACATGCAACTGCGATTTTGAGCGCTGCATTAAGTTCTACGAAAAAGCAATCGAGGGTAGAAATTTACATTACCAAAATTATAATACATGGGCTCATTACTATGCCATGTTTACAGGAACTTTATTCATCGCTTTTTATACGATTTGTAATTGAAAAACTTGCGCTGCGCTGGGTTTTTAAACAATTATAATGCGAACGCAACTCTTGACGAAAAGCCTTGCTCCAAATATATTTAAATCAGAAACTGTCGTATTTTTGCAAGGAGTGTTAGAATGTCAAGAAACTGCCTTAGAAATGAAATAAAGTCAAGAATCTCTGCCTCTTCGGAGTTTGTTTTTATGCCTAGCGATTTTTTTGATCTTTCTGACAGAGACCAGGTAGGCAGGGCGCTCAGGCAGCTTACAAAAGAGCGGTTTCTTGTAAAAATTGGCTATGGGGTGTATGTAAAAACATTTGTTTCAAAGTATACAGGGAAAATCCTACCGTCAGGTAATTTACGCCAGATTGCAGAAGTTGTGTTAAAAAGAAATGGTGTTGAAGTATGTCCTACCAGGGCGGAAATTGCTTATAACACAAAACAATCAACGCAGGTACCTACTGGCTTTGTAATTGGTGTGAATAAGAGAGTTTGCAGAAAACTTTCTTATGGAGATGCAAGTATCCGTTATGAAAAAATTTGAAAAAACCTTTATTAATGAAGTCTCAACAGCAAAAGGAATCCTCGAAGCCTTTATCGAAAAAGATTACTATGTCGTCGAATTGATAAAAATTATCGCAGGTTTTCAGACAGATACTTTTAATGTTACATTTTCAGGCGGTACATCCCTGTCAAAGGGGTACGGCATCATAAACAGGTTTTCCGAAGATATTGATTTTATGGTTTTGTCAGAGTCAGAAGATTCTCGTTCTGTTTATCGTAATTTTAGAAAAGAGCTGTTCAAAAAGATTGATGAAACTGGAGTCTTAAAAGTTTCTGAAGACGACATGATAATCGGGAATGAAAGTCGCTTCTTTTCATTTTATGTAGATTATCCAAAACTTTTTGATGAAAAATCATTACGACAGCAGGTTAAGATTGAAATTTCTGCCAAGAAAATCAGACTTTCTCCAAAAGAACAGACTGTAAATTCTTGGATTGATGAATATTTAGGAAATGATACAGGTGTAAAAATCAATTGTCTTTCACCATTGGAAACTGCGGCAAACAAATTCAGTGCATTTTTGTGGCGGGCAGATTGCAAGGATAGAACTTCTGCTGATAAAAAATTCAATGACCCGACAATCGTACGACACTTGTATGATATATACAAGCTTGAACCTGTAATTTCCGAGAATGAAGATAAGTTTTATAATCTGATTTCAAGAATATATGAAGATGACAAAAATCGTGGTGATAAGTCTAATGCCCTTACTCTAAAGGAATTTGCATCTTCAACACTTTCTAAGATTCAGTCTGATTCATTGTATAAAAAGGAATACACGGACTTTGTAAGCAATATGGTTTACAAAGATTCGGATATTATAGATTATTCTGTCATTTTAGACTACTACACAAATCTTATCCAACACATAGAAAGCTAAATAATACTTTTTTATAGCTTCTCTATAAACTTTTCTACACCCATTTTTTAATACTTTTAATGCAATCTTCTCCCCCATTATTCATCGGCGACCTTGTTCAAAGCCGCAGAATCATTTATCAGCCTTCATCTTTTGCCATGCAGAACCTGCTTTATCTGCAGGAAACTGGTTCTTTAACGGCAATTAAGCCGCATACTTCCAGCCGACAAAATCTTTCATCTTTCCTTTTTTTCTATGTAGAAGAGGGCGAGGGGAGCCTTACATATCAAAATCAAATCTATTCAATGAAAAAAGATGATTGTGCCTTTATCGATTGCCGGAATAAATATTCTCAAGGCTCTTCGAGCAAAAATTTGTGGGCACTCAAGTGGGTGCATTTCTATGGTTCTGCTATGGGCGAGATTTATTCCAAATATCTTGAGCGGGGCGGGGAAGCTTGTTTTTCTGTTGATTCTGAAAAGCCTAATCCTTTTGTTCCGATTTTGGATTTGATTATGGAAACGGCATCTTCGTCCTCGTATATCCGTGATATGAAGATAAATGAAGTGCTTTCCAAACTGCTCACTTTGTTGATGGAATATTCATGGAATCCTGAAAAGGCCAGAAAGTCAAATACAAAGTGCCTGAATGTTTCCGATGTAAAGGCATTTATCGACCAGAATTTTACCGCCAAGATTTCCCTTGAAGTTGTGGCCGCGCAGTTCAATGTGAATAAGTCCTATTTGCTCAGGCTTTTTAAGGAATATACCGGGCTTACGGTGAATAATTATATTCTGCAAAAGCGCATTTTGATGGCAAAGAACGAGCTGCGATTTACGAATAAGACTCTGGATGTGATAGCCCAGGAGTGTGGGCTGGAAGAGGCGAATTACTTTATCCGCGTTTTTAAGAAAATTGAAGGTCTCACGCCGGGGGGATATAGAAAACGCTGGTAATTAACGTTTAAAAAGTTAATATTGTGCTACTTTTGGTTAATATCTGCTGATTTGTTTTTTGTTTGTTCATACTAAAATCAAAATATTCAAAGAATTAAACTAGGTTTTCATTTTATTATATAGGAGACACATTCATGGCAAACATCGCCCTCATCACCGGTATCACCGGTCAGTCAGGACGGCTCTTTCCTCGCAGAATTTCTGCTTGAGAAGGGCTATGAAGTTCACGGCATTATCCGCCGTTCGTCATAATTCAACACAGGTCGCATTGAGCATCTTTACCTTGAAGATGCCATTGAAGATATGCACAAGAACCGCAGGGGTTATCTGCATTACGGCGATCTTACTGATTCGGAAAGCCTTATCCGTCTTATCCGCGAGATAAAACCCACCGAAATTTACAATCTTGGTGCGCAAAGTCATGTTCAGGTTTCTTTTGAAGTGCCTGAATATACTGCTGATTGTGATGCCACGGGAGTTCTGCGCATTTTGGAAGCGGTTCATTTTCTCGGAATGGAAAAGACTTGCAGAATCTATCAGGCTTCCACTTCGGAACTGTTCGGACTGGTGCAGGAGATTCCGCAGAAGGAGACCACGCCGTTCTATCCAACAGCAGAAGTTGAAACGCTTTTGGGCGATCCCACGAAGGCAAAGTCTGTCCTCGGCTGGAACCCAACCAAGACGAGTTTCCCTGAACTTGTTAAAATCATGATGAGACATGACATGGAGTATGTAAAGGCTGAAAAAACTTTGCATCAGAGATAAAAAAATACAAGGTTTATCATTTAAACTGTAAAAGATTGTTAGACAATGTCTGGCAATCTTTTTTATGTTAGAATCATATTATTATTGATAATTAGTTCTTATAATGCTAATATTATAGTTATGGGAAAAATAACTGAATCATCAAAATTTCATAAAGGGAAACAAAAATTATTTTCTCAAGCTGGAATGATAGCTGTTAGGACTGCGATAAATAATAATCTTCCTATAACTTATGCAGCTGGAAATGAAGTGATTCGTGAATATCCAGATGGCAGAAAAGAGGTTTTAACTGTTATAACAACGGTTGATAATAAGCTTTCTAAGAAATTTGTAATAAAATAGTGCATATAAAAAGATTACGTATTTTTGCAGTCTCTAATGGTTCTGGAAAATCGGTATTATATAAATATTTACTTTCTCAACATTATTTCAATAAGTATTTTTATATAAATGCTGATGATATTACTAAAGGACTTTCTAACGGATTTAGTTTTTCAAATTGGCCTGTTGAAATTTCAGAAGATAGCTTTTATAAATATCTTGAAACAAGTTCATTTAATACTATTTTAAATTCTGCTGACTTAAAAAAAACATTATCAATTAATGACAGCGTTTTTATGTGGAATGGGAAGAATGAAAACTTGACATATGTGTCTGCTTTTATTGCAGATTATTTACGGAATCAATTCTTATATTCTGATTCGTCGTTTTCTTGTGAAACTGTTTTCTCTCATCCGTCAAAAATAGATTTTATAAAACTGGCAAAACATCATGGTTTCAAGATTTATTTATATTTTATTGCTACAAGAAATCCTGTAATTAATCTAGACAGGGTTGCGAACAGAGTTCAATCTGGCGGACACGATGTTCCTTCTGAAAAGATAAGTTCACGTTATTATCGATGTCTTGACAACCTTTATGAGGCTATAAAATGCAGTGATAAAGTATTTTTATTTGATAACTCAGAAGCTAAAACTGGTTTATCATATAACAATTTTGCTGAAATTATGAATGGAGAGTGTAGAATAATTAATCTGTAGTAAACCACCACCTTTGGTGGTGGACAGAAAGGGCCTGACAGTTCCTGCAATATACAGAAAACAAAAAAGTCCATAGAATCCAAGTGTGAACCGCTCAAAGTTACACACGGAGGAAACTATGGACTACAACAGTTTAGCCCACACAAAATGGGAATGTAAATACCATGTGGTATTCATACCGAAGTACAGGAAAAAGAAACTGTACGAGGCAATAAGAAAAGAGCTTGGAGAGGAGATACGACGATTAGCGGAGCAGAAGGAGAGCGAGGTTCTGGAAGGGCATATGATGAAAGACCATATACATATGCTCATAAAAATCCCGCCGAAATATTCGGTTGCGCAGGTAATCGGCTACATGAAGGGCAAAAGCGCAATCTATGTGGCGAGAAGGTACGGAGAGAGGCAGAAATATTTCAGCGGTCAGCTCATGTGGGCGGAATCGGCGCGAATTCAGCGTATCCTGCCGACTTCATCTATCGTAACATGGTCATTGGATTCAACGTGGTAGAGGCTGCCCGAGTAAACGGCGTGAAAAAGCTGATGAATCTTGGTTCAACCTGTATCTACCCGAAAATGGCAGAACAGCCGATTAAGGAAGAGACTCTTCTTACAGGTTCTCTTGAGCCGACGAACGATGCCTACGCGCTCGCAAAAATCAGCGTGATAAAACTCTGCACGGCGTACAACAAACAGCACGGAACAAACTTCCTTTCCGTCATGCCAACGAACCTCTACGGGCTGGGCGACAACTACGAGTTGCAGGGAAGCCATGTTTTTCCCGCGATGATTCGCAAGTTCCATGAAGCAAAAGCAAGTGGAGAAGATGTGGTGCATCTCTGGGGTGACGGCTCTCCGTTGCGTGAGTTTCTTTTTGCTGGCGATTTGGCGGACGCGGTGGTGTATCTTATGGAAAACAAGAACGCCTCCGACCTGCGTACACCGACAGGCGACTTTGTGAATGTGGGTACTGGTTCTGAATGTACGATAAAAAAACTTGCGGAGACCGTGCGCGATGTGGTCTATGCCGATTGCCCGAACCGTACTTGCAGCATGGAGTGGGATTCGACCAAGCCGAACGGCACTCCGCGTAAGCTTTGTGACGTAACACGCTTGAATGCGCTCGGCTGGAAAGCGAAAGTTGATGTGCGGGAAGGCGTAAAAATCGCATATGACGATTTCCTGCATGGGGAAGTGAGAAAGTAAAATATCTTTTTCTATAAAAAGACATTTCGCTGATTTCCGTGAAGACTTTTGTAAATCTTCACTTACATACAAGGGTATGCTCGTTCGCAGATACTTTTATCCGTGACTAATCAGCCCGTCCTTCACCGCATTTCCAATCGCATACAGCGGGAACACCTTTATGTCGTCGTATTCGCAGAAGTTCTCCAGTGAAGTGCGGATTCCCCATGGCCTGTTTTTTGCCTGAAGAAACAGACGCAGACTTTGCATAGAGCCTTTTTTGCTTGCCTTTACTTTCAAAAACTGTTCAAATTGGCATCGAAAAAGCAATAAAAACTGTTCAAATTGGCATCGAAAATTAAACTGAAATCTATCGCAACCAATAAGCCGTCGTCATGCTAAGGTGACGGCTTTTTTTGTTATTGCCATCTGTTGTCTGATGTCTTATTTTCTGCTACACTGTTCCTATGATAAACGAATCTCTCATCTCTGATTACAAATCTTTTTTGGACGGCGGCAAGACCGAGCGCGAGTGTGCCGCACAGATTATCGCGCTGGCGGAAAAGGCTGGCTTTAGGGACGTGTACAAGACCGAGTCGCTCAAAGCGGGCGACAAAGTGTATGTGCAGAAAATGCACAAGGCGGTCGCGCTCTTTGTGGTCGGCTCTGACCCGATTGAAGTCGGCATGAATATTCTTGGCGCGCATATCGACAGTCCGCGCCTTGACGTAAAGCAGAATCCGCTGTATGAAAAAGACTTTGTGGTCTATCTGAACACGCATTATTACGGTGGCATCAAAAAATATCAGTGGGTTACCATGCCGCTTGCGATTCACGGCGTTGTCTGCAAAAAGGACGGAACGACGGTGCAGGTGAGCGTGGGGGAAAAAGCCGATGACCCCGTGTTTGTGATTTCCGACATCCTGCCGCATCTTGCCCAAAAGCAGATGAAAGAGACCGCGTCAGATTTTATTCCCGGCGAAAACCTTGACCTGATTGTGGGAAGCGGAAATCCGCCGAAACCCGCTGACGAAAAAAATGACGAGAAAGACGCGAAGGACAAGGCGAAGAAAAATATCCTCGCGCTTTTGGAAAAATCCTACAATATAATAGAAGAAGATTTTGGTTCTGCTGAACTGGAAATTGTTCCTGCTGGATTTGCGCGCGACTGTGGTTTTGACCGCTCGCTGGTTCTTGCCTACGGACAGGACGACCGCTCATGCGCATATACTTCTTGTCGCGCCCTTTTGGAAAGTTCCGCCGGAAAGCGTACTAATGTCTGCCTGTGCGTGGATAAGGAAGAAATCGGAAGCGTGGGTGCGACCGGTATGGCAAGCCATTTCTTTGAGAACGCGCTTGCCGAAGTGATTGCCCGTCTCCCGCAGGGCTATTCTGATTTGACCTTGCGCCGCGCTCTTGCAAACAGCAATATGCTTTCCAGCGACGTGAATGCCGCCTTCGACCCGATGAACGCGGATTTGTATGACAGGCAGAATGCATCCTTTTTGGGTGGCGGCATTGTCTTCAATAAATATACTGGCGCGCGGGGAAAAAGCGGCGCAAGCGATGCCAATCCCGAATTCATCGCCCGTTTGCGTAATCTTTTGGACGAAAACAAGGTGTCGTATCAGATGGCGGAACTGGGCAGGGTAGACCAAGGCGGCGGCGGAACAATCGCCTATCTTGCGGCAAAATACGGCATGAACGTGCTTGACGCGGGGGTTGCCGTTCTTTCCATGCACGCGCCGTGGGAACTGACCGCAAAAGAGGACGTCACGCAGGCATTCAATGCGTACAAGGCATTTTTGACGCTGTAGTAATTATCTCTTTGATTGTGCTGTATATGGTAATGTTTGCGATGCCGACCGCTACATATAGCGTTTTTTAGAAAAAATATGAGAAATTCTGAAAAATTTTACGAATTTCTTGTATGAATTCTTGATTTAAAGAAAATATGCGTTATCATTCTAAGTATAACAGATTGTTATTGGAGGGTAACGTATGACAAACTTGCGTGTTAAAAATGGTGATGATATCAATTATGCAAAGTTGACAAAAATTGTCTTCCTGTGCATCTATATTGGTATGATTATAACAATGGCAGTCACATTCTTCGGCTAATTCGGAAGGGAAGCGTTAATGCTTCCCTTTTTTTGTGTCTTTTTTTCTCAAAATACTTATATTGCAATAGATAAAGATTTCTGTTATAGTCATACTGAAAAGGTTTATACTAGGATGGAAGAAAACGAACTAACACAGAATTCAGAAGATGAAATTTCTCTTATCGATTTGTTTGCGGTTTTGTTGCACTATAAAAAAATGATTATCATCGCCTGTTCGATTGCGGCGGTTGCTGTCGTGTTGTATTCAATTATCACTATTGTTTTGCCGCCGGAAAAATCTCCGCTGCCAAACCAATATACGCCGCAGGCGCACATGCTTATTAAGGAATCGGGTTCTGGCGGCGGGCTGTCTTCAGCGTTGTCTTCTTCAGGCATGGGTGCGCTTGCCGGCATGGCTGGAATCAATATGAGTGCAGGGGCAACGAACAGTTCCCTTGCGGTCTTTCTGGCTTCCTCAAATTCTTTTCTTGATGCGGTAACGGACAAATTTGGTTTTGTGGAACGGCTGAAAATCAAAAAGAATATCCGTGCGAACAGCCGTAAGGTTCTCAAGAAAAAACTTTCCGCTAATTATGACGAGGACACGGGAATCTTCTCGGTTTCGTTTACGGATATTGACCCCGTTTTCGCAAAGTCCGTCGTTGATTTTTCCGTGGATTGGCTTGGCGAGCGGTTTGACGAGCTGGGGCTTGACAACAATAAAATTCAGAAAGAGAACCTTGAGAAAAATATTCAGCTCTGCTACAACGAAATCTTGCGGCTGGAGCATGAGGTTCAGAACCTTGGCGCGAGCGTCAGTGATGCCACGTCGGTTTGGAATATTCCTTCTATTAGAACGGGAAGCGCGCGGCTTCAGATGGAACTTGAGGCGCAGAAAAGCGTTTACACGCAACTCAAATCTCAGTACGAACTTTTGAAAGTGCAGATGCAGAGCGAGCAGCCGATTTTTCAGATTGTTGAGCGGCCCGAAGTTCCCGACCAAAAATCAAAGCCGAGCCGAGGAAAATTGTGTATCATCGTGGAATTCGCTACATTCTTCATGGCGGTGTTTGCGGCTTTTGCGCTGAACGCCTATAAAAATATCAAGAATGACAAGGAAGCGTGGGGCAAGTTGTTCCCCCAGAAAGTACGGAGCGAATAATGAATAAGAAATATATAGCGGCCTTCGTGTTGTCGCTTATTCTTTTTGTTTCCCATATTTTTGCGCAGGGGCTTTCGCCGGCGGTCGCTTCTGTCAGCATGGATGGTTCTGGTGAAAAAGAGGGTGTTGGTGGCTCAATTCAGATGGTCGCAGACCCTCAGCTTGCAATGTCCGTACCCGATTATCCGGTTACTTCGGGCGACGTGTATACGCTGGTGTTCGCGGCTGGCTCAACTCCTGTTACCTATACGATTCCAGTGGATTTGACCTATAAAATCCGCGTGGCAAATCTTGGTGTCCTGAACGGGCGTGGGCTTACGTACAATCAACTCAAGGCGCAGGTTGAAGCCCTTGTCACCAAAAACTATCCGATGAGTGGCGTACAGTTTGTGCTTACGTCTCCCGCAGTCTTTTTGGTCAGCATTTCGGGCGAGGTCGGTCATGCGACGGAGCGCAAGGCATGGGCGTTGACCCGCCTTTCTTCATTTGTCAGTTCTAGTTTGACCAGTTATTCTTCAACGCGGAATGTCACCGTCATTTCTTCCGACGGAAAAAAGAAAGAATATGATTTGTTCAAGGCGCGGCGTGACGGTGATTTTTCTCAGGACCCGTATTTGCGCCCCGGTGATAAGATTGTAATCAACCGCTACGACCGTAAAGTATCTATTGCCGGTGCGGTAGAGCGGCCTGGTACGTATGAGATTATGAAGGACGAGAATTTAAAGACTCTCATCGGGCTGTACGGCAACGGGCTTACCGAATATGCGGACACCAGCCGTATCGTTCTGCGCCGTGTCAACAATTCTTCTGATCAGGCGGGCGACACGGTCTATTTGGATAAAAGCGTAATCCTTGATGATTTTGTCCTTGAAAATGCCGACTCCATTACGATTTCAAGCCGCATCGAGTTGCGCGATACGATGTTCTTTGAGGGAGCGGTCGGTGCGCTCGGACGCGAGTCTCAGAATAACAACTCCGATTCGTCGGATTCAAATAATGTCAACAATCCGATAATCAACCGTATTCCGGTGCAGTTCTTGGCGGGTGAAAATTATGCCACGCTGATTCGACGTAACGGCGGACAGTTCTTCCCCACGTCGGACTTGCGCAATGCCTATATCGTGCGGAGCGGGCAGAAAATTCCGCTTAATTTGGAAGATGTCCTCTACAATAAGGACTATATGAGCGACTACATCGCCCAGAAAAATGATACGCTGTATGTTCCGTATTTGCAGACGACTTCTACGGTGCTGATTACGGGAGAGGTGAACGCGACGGCGGAAGTGGACGCATGGCCACTGAAACGTCTTTCCACATTGCTGCACGACCGTCTTACGGGCTATTCATCGCTCCGCAACGTAACGGTTACGGCTATTGATGGCACAGTTTCCACCTACGATTTGTTCCACGCGAACCGCTCGGGCGACATGAGCCAGAACCCATATATCCGCCCCGGAGAAATAATCACCGTAAACCGCATGGATCGTAAGGTGACTGTTGGCGGCGCAGTTGAGCGACCCGGTACGTATGAACTGCTTGCGGGCGAAAATTTAAAGACTTTGATTGAAAAATACGGCAATGGGCTTACCGAATACGCTGACACTACGCGCATCGTCTTGCGCCGTATCAATAATTCATCTGATGTGGCGGGCGATACGATTTATCTTGCCGCAGATGTCGTCACAAAGGATTACGCGCTCGAAAATGCCGACTCCATTACGATTCCAAGCCGCACAGAACTTCGCGATACCTTGTTCTTTGAGGGAGCGGTCGGTGCGCTCGGACGCGAGTCTCAGAATAACAACTCCGATTCGTCGGATTCAAACAATGTCAACAATCCGATTATCAATCGTATTCCGGTGCAGTTCTTGGCGGGCGAAAACTATGCCACGTTGGTCAGACGAAACGGTGGTCAATTCTTCCCCACATCGGACTTGCGGAACGCATATATTATCCGCAAAGGGCAGAAAATTCCGCTCAACTTGGAAGATGTCCTCTATAACAAGGACTACATGAGTGAGTATATTGCCCAGCAGAATGATACGCTGTACGTGCCATACTTGCAGACAACATCAACGGTCTTGATTACGGGGGAAGTGACGGCGACCGCTGAAGTTGACGCATGGCCTTTGAAACGGCTTTCCACGCTGATTCACGACCGGCTCACGGCATATTCTTCTACGCGCAGTGTGGAAGTGGTTGCGATTGACGGCTCGGTTACGTCATACGACTTGTTCTATGCGAACCGCTCGGGCGACATGAGCCAGAACCCATATATCCGCCCCGGAGAAATAATCACCGTAAAGCGCATGGAACGCAAAGTGACCATCGGAGGAGCGGTTGAGCGACCCGGTACGTATGAACTGCTTGCGGGCGAAAATTTAAAGACTTTGATTGAAAAATACGGCAACGGGCTTACCGAATATGCCGACACCTCACGCATTGTTTTGAGCCGCATCAATAATTCATCTGATCAGGCAGGAGATACGATTTACCTTGCTTCTGACGTGGTGACAAAAGATTATACGCTGGAAAACGCCGACTCCATTACGATTCCGAGCCGCATTGAGCTTCGCGACACCTTGTTTTTCGAGGGAGCGGTTGGCGCGCTGGGCAGGGAATCCCAGAACAATACGGCGGACAACGGCATCAACAATGTCGCAAACCCGATAATTAACCGTATTCCGGTGCAGTTCCTTTCGGGCGAAAACTACGCTACGCTTATCAGACGGAACAGCGGCGCGTTCTTCCCCACGTCGGACTTGAGGAACGCATACATTATCCGCAAGGGCTTAAAGATTTCTCTGAATCTTGAGGACGTGCTGTACAACAAGGACTACATGAGCGACTACATTGCCCAGCAGAACGATACGCTGTACGTGCCGTATATGCAGACCACTTCAACGGTGCTGATTATGGGAGAGGTGACCGCGACGGCAGAGGTTGACGCATGGCCCTTAAAACGCCTTTCCTCGTTGATTGGCGACCGACTTACGGCATATTCTTCTACGCGCAATGTGATGGTTACGTCTATTGACGGCACGGTGACGACATACGATTTATTCCTGTCTACCCGCTTCGGCGACATGGAGCAGAATCCCTATATCCGTCCCGGCGAAATCATTACGGTGAACCGCATTGACCGCAAGGTTTCAATCACTGGCGCGGTCGAACGCCCTGGTACATACGAGTTGCTGAAAGGCGAAAATCTGCGCGATTTGGTCGAATATTATGGTAACGGTCTTGCGCCGCTTGCGGACGTGTCGCGTATCGAATTGTACCGTCCCATAACGGACGAAGAAGGCTCTGGCGAAAAGGTTTATCTGAACAAGGCAAGTTTGGACGAAAACTATGAGCTTATCTGCTACGACTCGGTAATGGTTTCCTCTTACAACGACTTGATGCCGACGATTTTCGTTGAGGGCGCGGTGAATGCGTCTGAGGGTACGACCCTTGAGGCTTCAAACCGTATTGCGGCTTCCTTTAATAATGGCGAGGACTATGCCTATTTTGTACGGAGAAACAAAAAATGGTTTTCTGCCGTTTCTGACGTGAAGAATGCATACATTATCCGCGGCGACCAGCATATTCCGATTGACCTGTCATTGATGTTGTACGATGCTTCGTATTATTCCAATACACCGATGCAGAAAGACGACATTCTGATGATTCCGTTCCGCCAGTACTTTGTGACGGTTTCTGGCGCGGTTAAAAATCCTGGCCGCTTCCCGTATATTCCTGACCGCAACTGGGATTATTATATCGGACTTGCGGGCGGCTTCGATAAGACGAAGAACAAACTTGACAGCATAACGATTACCGATATGCACAGCGAAAAGCAGTCTAAAAAGGATTTTATCGGTCCTGAATATACGATTGAAGCAAAGACAAATGCGTTCTCATACTATTTCAACCAGTATGCGCCGATTATAACGACGGCACTTTCAATTTTGGCAACAAGTTTGTCTGCGTATGCGGTCATTAAATCAATGAATTAAAATAGTTTTTGGGGGAGAGAAAGACAAAAAGTATTTCGGAGAGAATATAAAAAAAAGTTTTCGGAGAAGTGAGAGAGCCTGTGCAAAGACAGGGAGTTTATTTCAGCGTGAGGAGTGCTACTATGGTCAAATTCATCTCTGAAAATGGTTTTGGAACAATGTTCCGAAAGGGTCTGGCAATGATAGCCGTTGCTTGTACCGCACTGTTTTGTGCGTCTGGTGATGCACCGAAATTCTACGGAAACGGCGCGGCGGGTACGGTTATCGAGATTAACGAGAATTCCATTGCGAATTGTCCTGATTCTGCGTTCGCCGAAAAAGCGCTTGCGTGTATCGTCCGTAAGATAACTACATTTTCAAACATTCAGGTCGTAGACCGAAGAGTTACGCTTGCCCCGGAAGATGATGAAAATGAGAAGGGGGGGGGTAAAAATTTCCTTGTTTTGCTGATTACGCCCGGCTCTGATGCGGACGGAAACCTCGTGTATACGGTTGACTGCCGCATAACAACTATGGCGCGAAAAACCGATATTGCGGGCTTTATCCGAAAGGACATACCTGCGCAGGAAGTGGAAAGCCTGCAGATTTTCCGCGTAATGTCGCAGTACCTGTTGCAATCCATGCATGTAATCCTTACGCCTGCCGCCCGAAAAGAAATCCTGTCGGCAGAGTAGGTCATTGGACAGACATTCCCGCGTTTAAGCGCGGGAATGTCAGGTACTTTTATAGTTTTGTGGTACGGAAAATTACGCCGTCAACTGACCTTTCACAAGCAGTTTGCTCATGTCCAGCGGCACTTTGTTCTGAACCACATCTTTGGTCACCTGCATCTGCTTCTTTCCCTTTATGCTGGGGGCTTCGTACATCAAGTCCATCAGCATTTTTTCTACGATGGCACGAAGACCGCGCGCACCAGTTTTCTGCTTGATGGCGATGGCTGCAATTTCGTCCAGCGCATCATCAGTAAAAGACAAATCCAAATCGTCAATCTCAAACGAAGCCTTGAACTGCTTGGTAATCGCGTTCTTCGGTTCAGTAAGAATGCGCTTTAAGTCGTCCTTGGTCAGTTCTTTGAGCGCAACAGCAATCGGCATACGACCAATCAGTTCCGGAATCAGTCCGAATTTGACCAAATCATCGGGCGTACACTGATTCAAAAGTTCCATGCGCTCCTCTTCGCTCATCTGTCCGATGTTGCTTCCAAAGCCCATTGAATGGTCTGCGATGCGCTGCTCGATGATTTTGTCCAAGCCCACGAACGCGCCGCCCAAGATGAACAGAATATTCGTGGTGTCAATCTCAATCATTTCCTGGTTCGGATGCTTGCGCCCTCCCTGCGGCGGAACAGAAGCGTTCGTTCCCTCAATGATTTTGAGCAGTGCCTGCTGTACGCCTTCGCCAGAAACATCGCGCGTAATGCTTGTGTTCTCGCTCTTGCGCCCGATTTTGTCAATTTCGTCAATAAAAATGATTCCACGCTGCGCCGCCTGAATGTTTCCATCTGCGGCGTTAATCAATTTGAGCAGTACGTTTTCCACGTCCTCGCCCACATATCCTGCCTCGGTGAGCGTAGTCGCATCCGCAATCGCAAACGGCACTTTGAGTTTTTCAGCCAATGTGCGGGCAAGCAGAGTCTTTCCGCTTCCCGTCGGTCCAATCAGAAGCACATTTGATTTTTCGATTCGTATATCGGTGTTTGCGTTCTGTACCGATGACATACGCTTGTAGTGGTTGTACACGGCAACGGAGAGGGCTTTTTTCGCGTAGTCCTGTCCGATAACATACTGGTCAAGATATTCCTTGAATTCGCGCGGGGAGGGAACTTCGCTCATCTCAATTGGCGCGGGTGCTTTCTGCTTTTGGTCAAGGATGCTCTGACAGACCGCAACGCATTTGTCGCAGATAAAAATATTGTGACCCGGTGCTTCTACAAGGCTTCTCTCATCGCTGGCGGGTTTTCCGCAGAATGAGCAGTATTGTGTGTCGTTACGGAAACCTCTCATTAGTTCGCCTCCTTATTTTCTGCTTTGCGGAACGGCATTACGTGGTCAACAATGCCGTAGTCAAGCGCGTCCTGTGCGGACATATAAAAATCCCGCTCCATATCTTTTGCCACTTCCTCTGGCTTTTTTCCTGTTGCCTGCGCAAAATAGTCAATCGAAAGTTTTTTGAGACGCAAGATTTCCTTTGCCTGAATTGCAATGTCGCTTTCCTGTCCTTGAACTCCGCCCCACGGCTGGTGAATCATCACGCGTGAAGAGGGAAGAGCATATCGTTTTCCTTTTGAGCCGCCCGCAAGGAGAATTGCCGCCATGCTTGCCGCCTGACCCATACAAATCGTCTGAATCGGGCATTTGACGTACTGCATGGTGTCGTAAATCGCAAGCCCTGCGGTTACGCTTCCTCCCGGAGAATTGATGTAGATGCTGATGTCTTTTTCGGGGTTCTCGGATTCCAAAAAGAGAATCTGCGCCACCACCAAATCTGCATTCACGTCATGAATTTCGCCGTCCAAAAAGATGATGCGGTCTTTCAACAGCCGTGAATAGATGTCATAAAATCGTTCGCCGTTACCGCTGCGTTCGATGACGTGCGGCATGTAATATCCTTCCATTACTTCGTTCATAATTTCTCCCATAAATAGAAAAAGCGGAATGCACAAAAAGAACATTCCGCTCTTTCAAGCCGTACCGTTTACTGCTGCTTGTACAGGTCTGCCAGCGTCACTTTGTCGCCTTTCGTTACCTTTACCTGAGCGAACAGTTCTTTGTACAGTTTCTGTTCTTTTGTATCATCTATAAGATACTCTTTTGATTTTGGATCCGCATAGTGCTTTTTTACTTCTTCCACGGACAAACCGTTGCCCTGCGCGATTTTTTCGTACTGTGCCTCAACTTCTTCCGGCGTTACGGAGATGTTGCGGTCGCGCAGCAGCGTGTCAACGATGATTCTGCTTTTGAGCATTTTTTCGCTGTCGCCCGTCCATTCTTTGAGCATATCTTCTTTTTTCTGCCCAGAAGCCAAAATCATGCGCTCCAAATCTTCGGGCGTGGTCTGAAACTGCTGGGCCATCATTCTCCAGCGACCGTCCAGTTCCGCCTGCAGCATGGAATCAGGAATGTCAAACGGATTCTTTTCTACCAGCTGGCTGAGCAAATCATTGCTCTTGATGTCGTTCAGGCGGCGTTCCAAAGAAGTAGTCAGATTACGTTTGATGTCTGCCTTCAAGTCTGCGAGCGTATTAAATTTTTCGTTTACGTCCTGAGCCAAATCATCGTCCAAATCGGGCAGGTTGCGCACCTTAATCTGGGTGACGGTTACGCGGTATTTCTTTGTTTTTCCTGCAAGTTCTTTGTCGGCATCGTCTTTCTTGTATTTTTTGGTGATTTCCTTTGTCTCATTCTTCTTCATGCCGATAAGGTCATCGTCAATTTGATACACGTTGCCTGCGCCGCCGATGGTGAATGTGTAGCCATCGCGCTTTGACTCTGCGATTTCCTTTCCGTCTTCGCCAATTTCAACAATGTTCATGGTGACGATGTTATCTTTTTCTGCTGCCTCGTCATCTTTTTTGTCGATGACAACGGCGTTGCGTTCTTGAATGGCTTTGAGTTCTTCTTCAACGTCTTTGTCGGTAATCGTACACTGCGGCTCTTTAACCGTGATGCTTCCCAGTGATTTTTCGTCAATTTTTACGGACGGGAATACATCGTAGGTGACAGTGTAGGTGAAATCCTTTGTCACATCCAGTTCCGGCATTTTTTCCATAGTCGGCTGTGCGTAGGGCAGGGGACGATCCTCGGACTCTTTTTCGTCGGAGAAAATCTCGTTGAGCGACTTGTCGATAAGTTCTGCCGCCGCTTCCTGCTTGATTGAGTCGCCGAATTTTCGTTCCAGCACATTTGTGGGAACATGCCCCTTGCGGAAACCAGGAACCTGAACCTGCTTTACGTACTTTTTGAGCGTCTCATTGTAGAAGTCCGCCACGTCTTTTTTCGCAATGGTGACAGTCAGTTTTGCGGCTGATTTCTGGAGTTTTTCGATTTCTTTGGTGACTTTCACGGTCTCACCCCTTAAAAACGATATGTAGTAAAAAAAAGCGATTCAGATTGCTCCAAATCGCTTTGATTAGAGCGGGAAACGGGAGTTGGACCCGCGACATCCACCTTGGCAAGGTGGCGCTCTACCACTGAGCTATTCCCGCAAAAAGTATTCTTGCAGAGAAGAAGTAGAGCGGGAAACGGGAGTTGGACCCGCGACATCCACCTTGGCAAGGTGGCGCTCTACCACTGAGCTATTCCCGCAAGTTGTAGATAGATATTATATGAAGATAAAAAAAATGTCAATATGGTTGGCGGGGGAAATGAAAATAAATGCGCTTCTTTCTTAGTCATTCCGCCTTGCTTTCATCGCCTCTTTGCACTCGTACATTTTCTTGTCGGCGCGCTTGAACACATTTACCACGTCTGCGTCAATTTCCTTGTCGAAGGACGCCACCCCGATTGCGGCAGAGACTTTTTCCCACGGTTCAAGCGTATCGTCTTTTGCAATGTCCTCAAGTCTTTGTTTGAATGACTCCACAAGCAGGTTTGTATTGGAATAATCTTCGCCTTGAAGAATCACTACGAATTCATCGCCTCCAATTCTGAATACGGGGGAGTGTCCAAATGTCGTGCAGACAAGGGCGCACAATTTTTTGATGGCAAAATTTCCCTGCTCATGTCCGTAGGTGTCGTTTATTCGTTTTAGGAAATTTAGGTCAATCATCACGATTCCGAAGTCTTCCTGCACGCCCGTGAGCAGATGATATTCCATGTTTTTGATTTCTTTGTCGTAGGCCGTTTTGTTGCGTATTCCCGTGAGCGCGTCCTTGTTGGCAAGTTCGGTCATCTGATTTGCGTGTTCTCTCAGTATTTCTGCCTTCCGTTCCGCCTGAATGATGCCATCGACATAATCACGAATATCAACGGTCATTTGGTTTACGGCGGTGGAAAGATTTGAAATCTCGTTTTTTACGGTGATTTCGGGTTTGTCAAAAGTGAGAAGGGAAGTGTCGCGTTGTCCGTGGCTTTTATTCGCAAAGGCAACGACGCTTTTTTCGAGGCGTTTAATCGGTTTTGTGATGTTAATCCGTGTCCAAAAGAGGAATATGAGCGTAAAGAATGCGCCGAGCAGAATAATCAGCAGGAAAGATTCAAGTGTCCGTTTCCGAATCAAGCGTGTAATGTCGGTAATGTCAACGTCAACGCAAAGAATTGCATAAGGTTTTTTCTGAGAGTCGAAAAGCGTGAGCGAGCCGGTATAATCCACGCCCCACTCGGTTGCTTCCTCGTAAAAAACAATGTCTTTCCGTTGCATGATGGCAAACAGTTCTTCTACGGTCGCTTCGTCATACTCGTCATCGCTAATCCAGCCAAGATATAAGTTGCCTTCGGTGCTGACATAGCGGTCATAATAATTTTCGGCGGAGATAATGCTCATAATCTTACCGACACCATTTTTTCGGATTGGCGTGAGAATGTAGAGGTAGTGGATGTCAAAATCTTCCTTTATGCTGTCCATAAATTTTTCGAGCGCATCAAATTTCTCACTGCGTTCCAAGGTTGCCGCACAACGGGCAAGGTCATCATCGTCAATCTGCCGGTCAACATAGTGCAAGATGTCGGTGATATATGCCTCATACCGCTGATATAGTGCGCGCCGGTAGTTGAAGAAACTGGTGATGCCAAGCACAATGCACAGGGTCACGATAAAAAGTATGCATCCGATTGCAATGCTTCGCCCCAGCGGTCTTACCACCAATTTTTTCTGCATAGTTTTATCCATTGTAAAGCGACCTCCTGCGTGTGGCTGTTCTATTATACCACGAAATACGCAGAGTGGAAATTTTAAAACTACTTTTTTGTTGAAATTATAATTGCTGGTGATAAAAAAAGAAAACTGCGAGAGAAGGGACTTGAACCCTTACGCCGAAGCACTAGATCCTAAGTCTAGCGTGTATGCCAATTTCACCACTCTCGCGTTGTAACCGGCTACGGCGAACCGCATCGGGATGATTTGGTTCTTGTCCGATTCTTGAGCGACCGGGGGATCGAACCCCGGACCCACAGATTAAGAGTCTGTTGCTCTACCAGCTGAGCTAGTCGCCCTTTTTTTGTCAGCCTGAACTTCTGTTCAAGTTTTTTGCGTCCGACACGTCTCGAACGTGCAACCTACGGATTCGAAGTCCGTTGCTCTATCCAGTTGAGCTACGAACGCATTCGCCCGGTTACTCGTCCCAGCAGAGCGGGAGGGTGTCTGGTGGGTTTCGAACCCACGACAGCCAGATCCACAATCTGGAACTCTACCGCTGAGCTACAGACACCATGTAACTGACAGGTGATATATTAGCAAAAATCGTGGCGAAGTGTCAAGTGCTGCACAGGCAAAAAATATGGATTTCGTATGAAAAAACTGAGTCGTGTTCAGGTAAGTTTCATGGTACAGAAAAAAAAACTAAATTAAGGGATATTGATAATTGTAACCTTGACAAAATAAATAGGGGGGGGGTATTTTTATTTTATAGAACTTTTTTTGAGGAGGTTGGTTATGAAAAAACTGACAAAAAACATGGTTTCCTTGCTGGCATTTGCGCTGTTCATGTCGATTGTTGCCTGTGCGAACAATGATTTGCCTTATGCAGAGGACGATTCAACGGTGGGAAAAACGGCTACGTCCGGTGCTGATTCGGGAACGAACACAACGGCAAATCCTTTTAGCGGACACAACTGGGTAGCAAGTTCGGCAAGTTTTTACGGGTACAGGTACAGTAAGGAAACGTGGAGTTTTGCGGACACAACGGCTACTTATACGCAATTGCGTTATGATGTGTCACAATCAGCCACGACAAATGTTTCCTACACCTATCGTTATACTTATGATGCCACCAATAATTTTCTTCGGCTTGTCTTGGCAGGTGGAAACGCATCGTTTGCGGGAAAATCATATTCATGGACGAATGCCAAAGAATACGCCGCAACAATGGTGGAAGCCCTCGCAACATCGGATGATGCTACAAAAGCATTGTATACAGCGCGCTTTGTGCAAGAATTCAACACGCCCGTCTTTTATACCTACGGCATAAAATCGGATAAACTTTCACTTTCATTAGAGAAAGGCTTCTTCGATGGAACGATGCCGTCGCTTCTGAGTTTCAGTGGCAGCGGTAATAATTATGACTATCAGACAGGAAGGCAGACGTATGCTTACAGAGTAGCGCTTGATGCGGGGAAATTGACCATGACTTATACCCCATATACGTATAGCACAACGAATAAAAAAAGTGTAGCGGGGTCATCGCTATCGTATGTTGCCTATCCTGCTTTTACCACTGGGGGCGCAACCGAGGCAGATACGTTCTCTGGTGACTTGTTTTCTTATGAATCGTCTTATGATTCTACGACTTATCAGACGACTACAACATATACAAAGGTTGGTTCATTTGAAGGAAAATATGCTGTCAGTGGAACGGGAACGTCTGACGGAACGGTAAGCCTACTTTTTACTTCTCTGCCAGAAACTGTTCCGTTCTTTTTGGCGAAAGGAGCATTCTCTCTATCTCGTACCAGTCAGACTTTTGAGTCCGAAACTTATACGCTTATAAAATAACATTTTGGCGGCAACTGTCATAAACTGACTTTGCCGCCGTACAATCCCTTGCGCTTTTCCCTCAACTCTATTCGCTTGCACTCCGATATTCAGAGTATGAACGAGACAATGGAAATCGAAACAAAGCAGAACCTTATCGCCGTGATGCAACAGGAAAACGAACTTCTTGATGTGATTCTGGAGCAGCAGTCTGTCCTGCATGAGTGTGTGTCGCAGAAAGACTGGGAGCGGCTGGAAGGTGCTATGGCGAACTTGCAGGTGCTTTCTGATAAATTCGTGGAGTTGGAGAGCGAGCGCACTGCTTTAAGCGAAAACATTGTCCTTGCCGCGGATACTGACATTGCCCCCGTGCTGACCCAAGTGCGCGGCAAGTTGCAGAGGTCAAAAATTGAGAATCACGCGCTGAACGTGTATATCAAGACGACGCGGAAATTTTTGCAGGGTGTGTTTGATTCCGTTGTTCCCCAGCGCAGAAACACGCTCTATTCCCGCACCGGAAAAATTATTCGGCCGGAATTGAGCAGCCTTGTTTTGAACCAAGTGATGTAAAAACTTCAAGTTTTCAAAATCTTTCAGTATCTATCTTCATAGCGCAGTATTCCGAATGTCAGGCAAATATGTCATGGGTGTGGTCATCCATAAGTTTGTATTTTTTCAGAATTCTGTTTGTTTCTAAGAGCAAGTCGGCTTTTGCATATTCCTTTGAGCAACTATATCCTAATTTGTTGCCGGATTTAAAAAGCTGCAGCGAGTAGCCCCAGTATTCCATTTCATCTCGATACTGGCACAATTCTAAATCAGAAATCAAGTTTTTTTCACCTTTGTGTATTGTGATAAAAAACTCTTTCTCATCTTTCTCTTCTATATTTATATTTATTTTTTCGTCCATGCGATTCCTCTTGCTCTGTTGTGAAATATGACAGAAAAAACATCATTGATTTTCTACAGGATACAAGTAATAATATATATCGTAAAGACCACAGCATGCGTCCATACCCGCATTAGCGCTTTTTGATTTTTCAATAACTGTTTCCCAGTTTCCGTATTTTTCAAATGCTGCTTCGGCACTTAGTCCGTATTCATTTCCATATTTTTTCAGATTGCTTTCCATTGCCGCCATTAATCCATCATAATCGTTGTTTTTGATGTAATCATTCAGGCGATTCAGGTTTCTTTGTGCAACGGCGGCTCTTGCAATTTCCTCGATTGACTTACCTTCATTTGTTAATTCTATTATCAGTAAATCAATATTATCATTCGCTTCATGATACTCGATTCTTCTTTGTCTGTATTCTTTTACTTTTACTGGATCTGACCAGTCATATATTCCCGCACTGGTAGCATATTCTGTGAGTCGCCCTGATTCTGGATTCGGACTGTAACCGTATACGGCAGTCTCATCTTCTATGGCATCCCTTAAAACCAGCGGATTTAAAGATGGGTTATGTTCATATTGAAATTTTTGAGGGGGGGGGGCTTTTTGCGATTGCTCGGATGCTGACTCATCGTCAGAGTCGTTGCAACTCACGAATGAACAGGGAAGTAAGACCATAAAGAGGGCGGCTAGAAAAATACAAGATGATTTTCTTATTTTCATAGAAATTTCTCCTCATGGAAATTATAACTTCTTTTTTTTAGATTGCAAAGAAAAATATTTTTTTAATTTATTTTTAAGAAAGGATTGGAGTAAGAAAGGTAATGGGATAAGAATGGAGAGATTTTCAAATCATGCCGGAAAAATTCAGCATGATTTGAAAAAAGTTGGCTTTTAGTTTCCGCCCTTTCGAGTGTAAGCGGCCAGACCTCCTGCCATAATTATGTCTGCTGAGCGGGCGGCTATGTCGTTCACGCACTCAATCTCGGTCTTGCCGTTGATGAGCACTTTGAAAGGCTTTCCGTTCTTCAGTGAATCGTCAA
>JAFSJX010000081.1 GCA_017449285.1 Treponema sp. | reverse complement strand
GGTTTGGCGCACGCAGAGTGACAGATGAGCATTTCTGGCGTAATTCACTTGGCACTCCGGAGCAAAACAATTGGTACGGACTGACTTTTGAACGTGTGTGTTTGTCACATGTAAGGCAGATTGTGAAAGGGTTACGTCTTGAGGCTATCCGACATGAATATTATGCTTGGCGCAGTCAAAACAGTCGACCGGCCGTACAAATAGATTTGGTTATAGACCGTGCTGACGGCATTGCGACCATTTGCGAAATGAAATACTCAAAGGACGATTATACTCTTAGTAAAGAAACCGCAGATTTAGGCACTATATACCCAACGCCTCACATAAGTCTTCGATGTACTTGAGGCGTTTTGACGGATGCCATTTGCCTCCTTCGACAGTCCTCACCTTCTTGTATTTTGACAGGTAGGTGAGGATTTGCTTGTGCGAGTACAGTTCGGTGAGCGGCTTTTTCTTCTTGCCGCCGAGCATGGTCTGGCCCAGCAGTCTGCGCACTCGCGTGCTGATAATGACGCTGATGAAGTTGATCAGTTCGGTGGCGTATAGGCGGTAGTCGGTCTGCACGTTGACCGTGTCGCGGTCGATGATGTTCTTGTACATGCCGAACATGACCTCGATGTCCCATCGCCCGAGGTACGCGAGGTAGACCAACAGCGGGTCGAGGTTGTCCTTGCACTGGAACACGATAAGGCCGAAGCGGCTCTTCTTTTCGAGGTATTTCCGCGAGTCCATTCCGCTTTTCTTCTTCGAGGCGCGCTCGATGTAGCCGGTCTCCTGTTCGAAGGCCGAGCGGGTGTCGCGATAGGCGTATAGCCACTTGCCGTTGGCCATCTTTGCTTTTTTGTAGAGCACCGTGCTTCTGCCGAAGCCCTTGAGTTTCTCCACAGGCTCGTCAAGCCCGTAGCGGGCGATCAGCCTGGAGTTGCTCTTGAGCGGGACGACGCACGAGAGCCCGTCGAGCTTGTCGGTCCGCTCAAAGAGCGCGTCGTTGTGGAAGCCCTTGTCGAATATCATCAGCGCCCGCCTGATGTCGTACTCCCCGATGAAGTCCTCGATGGCGGTGCTGTCGAGCATGTTGCCCTGGTAGGGCTTGACGGCTATCGGCTCCCTGGTCCCCGGGTCAAAGGCGTACATCAGGCTCACGTCGCGGCTGCCCTTCTTCATCGCCTTGCGCGAGAACTCCGAGAACGAGCTCGTCTCCGAGTTGTAGCCCTTGAGCATGCCGTCAACGACCATCTTTCCGCCCGAGAAGGCCGCGATGCGGTTGCGCATGAACTCCACTATCAGCGAGTAGGCCGCGCCTATGCCGCTGAGGAACTTGCCCACGGCGTTCTCCGACAATGCGACGCCCGGGTACATCTCGCTCAGGAACGATGTCCGGTAACGCATCTCAAGGTCGCGGTTGCGCATGTCGCCGTAGGACGAGCGCAGCAATGCGATCACCAACAGGCGCTTGGCGTCGGGGATGTCCCACACGTTGGCCAGCTCTTGGAGCATGCCGCCGGCGCACTTGTCGTTGAGCGCCACTTCGCCGTAATCCTTGATCTCCACCTCCTTCGAACGCGGCGCGGCGCGCTTCTCCACGTACTTCCCGTTGACGATTTCACCGATTGTCCCCAGCTCGACGGGGACATTGCGCCCGCCGACCCGCTTGCACGTGCGCTTGATGACCAGATATCTGTCACCCGACTTCTTCACTCTCGTATTCCTGGGCCTTTCGACCGCCAAAATCTCCGCTGGCACTGGCATTTTCTCCTCCTTTTTTTACGGTTTTTAATATATAGAGCATATACACTATGCAAAGGTACGAAAAAAAACGCAAAAGGCAATGAAAAAAGACAAAAAATTAACGAAAAATCAAAATTCTTCGCATTTTCAGCATCAAAAAAAGGTCATGGAACGGCAAATGCGGCCGACACGCAAAGATATCGACCGCATTTTCAGCAATTTCTAACCGAATTCATATAGTGGTCAGAATTGAGATTTTTTTATTCACCTTTCCCGGTTTTGAAAAATTTTTGGAATACGGCGATTTTTTCCGGCTTGGCCGCTTTTTTCAGTTCTTCTTTCCAAACGTCGGCAGTTTTCATTGTTGTTAAATTGTGTTAACAAATTTTGTCTTTTCTCTCTGTTCTTTTCGTAAAATTACTACAAAAAGTTGGATATTTTGCCCATCATTCGTCTTGTTGTTGACCGTTTGTTCGATTCTCAAAGGCTAAAAATTTTGATAACACTCTGTTTCCCATTTATTAACGCCGATTTTTTTCTGCTATGTTTTTTTATGAGAAAATTTTTTTGACATTAAAATTCTCAAAAAAGTCGGTTTGTTCGACATTTTCTTTGCGGGTAATGAAAAAGTTTGTAATTTTGCAAGTAAT
>JAFSJX010000080.1 GCA_017449285.1 Treponema sp. | reverse complement strand
TGATTTTCACGTCGATGTATGTTGAACCAGCACCCACAGCAGTAATCTTGAAGGACTTTATGTATGTGCCTGCCGACGCATCCGTAGAAGCGGCTACCTGTCCCATATTCACCGCGTCGGCCGCCACGTCAGCGCTTTCCGTCACCACATCGGTCACTTTCGCAACGGAAGTGTCCTTTGATGTTGCGGTGACAATCTTTGTGCTGGAAGCGAGTCCCAGCGTGTCGGCAGTGATTGCATCCGAAACGTCGGCAGTCAAGCCAGAATCGCTTGTTCCCACATAGCTCGTCCCGCCCGAGCATGAGCTGAAACTAAAAAGAAGTGATACGAGAAGGAGGGCTGCTAAAAATACCCCCCCCGCCTGTACATTTGAATAGCTTTCATAGAATTGCTCCTATAAATATAGATATTGCGTCTTCCACAATGGAATAGCATTTTAATTTTACTTCAATTCGGGCGGTTTGTCACTGTTTTCGGCGAAAAATCGCACTGCGCCGCTTGGTTGGTTCGACTGCGCCCGAGAAAGCAACACATTCCAAGCCAAGAACTCATTGCTCCCCAGAACGCGCCAGCGAGTTTTGCGAAGCAAAATCTCGTAGAAGTTCGCCATAGGCGAATCTTCCAAGTTCGCCGCAGGCGAATCTCCGTGGGGTTGAGCGGAGTAGAAGACCGGCAGGTCGCAATGGCCATCGTGTGAATATCGTGCAAAATTCGCTTTGCATTTTTTTTCCGTGAACTTTATTATATATGTATATGTTCACCAGAATACTGAATCGTTCAGACATGATTACTTGCCTACTGTGTCACGATGCGCCTTGCAGCAAAGCGTGCCCAAAATTGAATCCGGCCGCCTTGCTTAGAAGCATTTGGTTTTCAAACGAAAAATCAGCGGCATACCGGCTTCCTCCGCAAAATCCCTGCGAGGACTGCGACGCTTCCTGTGAAAAAAGCTGCATTCGCGACAAAAGCGTTCCAATCAAAAACTTGATGAACCGTCTGCACAAAGAAGTAAAGCCAAACCTTGAGATACCTTGTCCCGAAAATGAAGAACGGCTCAAGACCAAGCTCTGCGGAATCCCGCTTGAAAACCCGTTCCTCCTTTCCTCATCGGTGGTGGGAAGCACCTACGATATGTGCGCACGGGCATTTGAGGCAGGCTGGGCGGGGGTGTCCTTCAAGACAATCTGCACAATCGACATACACGAAGCATCCCCCCGCTTTTCTGCAATAAAGAGCGATAGCGGAAGCATCGTGGGCTTCAAAAACATCGAACAGCTTTCCGACCACAGCGTTGCGGAAAACATGGCAATATTCAGAAAACTAAAGCAAAACTACCCTACAAAATTCATCCTTGCTTCAATCATGGGAAAGAACGATGATGAATGGGAAGAGCTTTCCCGCCTATGCGAAGAAAACGGTGCCGATGCGATAGAACTCAACTTCTCCTGCCCAAACATGGCCGACGGCGAGCTGGGGTCTGCCATAGGGCAAGTGCCGGAGCTGGTGGAGCGGTTTACGAAAGCCGCCAGGCGCGGCGCAAAGATTCCGATTCTTGCAAAACTCACCCCCAACGTGGCACAAATGAGTCCCGCGGCAGAAGCGGCTGTCCGTGGAGGGGCGGACGGCATTGCCGCAATCAACACAATCAAGAGCATTATCGGCGTGAATCCAGACACATATGTTTCAGCCCCAGAAGTTCACGGCATGTCGGCGGTGGGCGGCTACAGCGGGAATGCGGTAAGGCCCATCGCGCTCCGCTTCATCGCGGAGCTTTCAAAAAATCCCGCGCTTTCAGGCAAGCACATCAGCGGAATGGGCGGAATTGAAACATGGCAGGACGCGCTGGAATTCATCTTGCTGGGGGCCGGAACCGTCCAGGTGACAACGGCTGTCATGCAGTACGGCTACCGCATTATCGACGACCTAAAATCAGGATTGAACTTGTATCTTGCCGAAAAAGGATTTTCAAGTCTTGAAGAAGTACGGGGACGCGCCGTGAACCTTGTCAGCGAAACAACCGACGTGCTTGAGAGGGACACTGTTGCTTTCCCAAAATTCCACCGCGAAAAATGCGTGGGTTGCGGTCGCTGCGTCATTTCCTGTGCCGACGGCGGGCACCAGGCCCTCGTCCTGGATGAAAAACGAAAGCCTGTGATGAACGGGAAAAAATGCGTTGGATGCCACTTGTGCATTCTCGTATGCCCGCAACAGGCAATCTCCAGCAGCGGAAAATGGCTGACGAAAAAATAAAAAATAGGAATAGGAGATATTTTATGAGAAAAAATCATTTCATTTTGACTTTTCTTTTTACTGCATTAGTCTTGGCAGGATGCAAAAAAGACACCACTCCATCCATAACCATAAAACTCGTGACTGATGGTCTTGGAATAAACGACAAATCATACAATGCCAGCGCTTGGGAAGGTATTCTTCGTTTTTATGGCGATTCTGTTGGTGAAGAAACAAATTTCGGCATACTTTATGATGTGGCCATATGCAACGACAGGGGGAAATATTATTCTGACCTGCGCGCAATCTCGGATGAAAAACCAGATTTGGTAATTGTCACGGGATTTGCTTTTACGGACGCGATTCAAAGCGTATCCAATGTCTATCCAGAACAAAAATTCCTGATGATTGACGGCCGAAACCTTGACTGTGAAAATGTGCAGAATTATACCTTCGCGGCAGAGGAAGGCTCTTATCTCGTAGGGGTTATTGCGGCAGAGCAAGCATTGGCGGAAGGTGTCCAGAACCCCAGCTTCGGCTTTATTGGCGGAATCGAGAACGATTCAATAATTGATTTTGAAATCGGTTATGTGCAGGGAATCCGCTCCGTGATTCCGGAGGCCGAAGTCTTTTCGTTCTATACTGATGACTGGAGCCAGCCGGCACTGGCGGCTGCAAAAGCAAAAGTCTGGTATGAAAACGGTGTCTACGCAATCTACACGGCTGCCGGCATGTGCGGAAACGGGACGATTGCCGAAGCGATTGCCCACAGGAAGGCCGGCAAGAATGTGTGGGCAATCGGCGTTGACCAGGATCAGTTCGTGGAAGGCGTGTACGGTGTGGGGAAATCAGCTGTGCTCACGTCCATGATAAAGCGGGTGGACAATGCGGTGGAAATCGGCTTGAATTCTGTTCGCACGGGAACATTCAAGCAAGGCTCAAGGATTCTTTCCCTTAAAGACAAAACCGTGGGATTTTCCACCACAAACACGGAATTAAATGCCAATGCAATAAAACATGCAAATACGGCACAGGCAGAAATAATTTCCGGCAAGATAAATGTAGTTGCCACATATAAAGACCGCGATGCTGCCGAAGCTATCTTGAAGACGGTAAAACAATAGCAGCAGGCAGGAGGATTTATAATGGAACAAAAATCACAGTCAAAACACCGTCATTTTTCGCCACTTGCCGCAAAGCTTCTTTTTGCGGCCGTGGCATTCGGCTTGCTTTTGTGCCTTATCATTGTGTACATGGGCTATCAGCATTTTTCAAATGTATTCACCAACCAGTACACAAAAATGACAGAGCAATTCGCCCATATTTCCGCCTCGTACATTCCAGGCGAGAAAATCAACCACTACAGCTCAGGGGGCATTGCCGACAACGAATACGACGACATCTACCAAAAATTGATGGAAGTAACAAATGTGGCTGATTTGGACAGCATTGCAGTCACCGTTCCGGATGCCATACGCTACGAAATCCAGACCTACATATTCCATACAGTAAACGCCCGTTATGCCGAGCGAATACAAGCCTTCGCGCTGGGTGCGCCCGAATATCTCCTGGCAAAGAGCAAAAAATCCATCATAAACATGAAAAAGCTCATGCAGCTTGGAAAGCAATATACTGAATACAATTATTCGAAAAACGAAAAAGGGCAGAGGACAGGAACGGTAATGACAGTCATCCCGCTCCGTGACCAGTACAACAATATCATCGCCATGCTCGCGGTCACAAAATCGATTGACGAGGTGATTGCGGTGCAAATGCTCTATTTTCAGCGCATTTTAATGGTCGCCATTATCGTGACGCTAGTGTTCATCTTCATTTACGGAATTTCCCTCTGGCGCATGATTATCCGCCCCATCCTCCTGATTAAAAACGAGACCGCATTTTTTGCAAAAAACAACAAGCTTTCCGGCGTTCTCCAAAAAATCAAAAATCATGATGAAATCGGCTCCCTTTCCCATGCTTTCGAGGACATGAGCGGGCAAATAAACCGCTATATCACGGAACTCACCTCTGTCACCGCCGAAAAGGAAAGAATCTCCACGGAGCTGAACCTTGCCTCAAAAATCCAGCTTGAGTCCCTTCCCAAAGGCTATCCGGCTTTCCCGGAGCGCAAGGACTTTGACCTTTTCGCGTCAATGTCCCCGGCAAAGGAAGTCGGCGGAGACCTCTACGATTATATGCTCGTGGACGACGACCACCTCATGCTTGTCGTGGGCGATGTCTCGGGCAAGGGAGTGCCGGCGGCCCTCTTCATGATGACGGCAAAAACACTCCTTGACTCCGGAACAAAGCACGGCCTTTCCCCAAAAGAAATATTCGAGACCACAAACGACCAGCTCTGCAAGGGAAATGAAAGCGATTTGTTCGTCACCTGCTGGCTGGGAATCCTCACTTTCAGCACGGGCGAGCTGCGCTTTGTGAATGCGGGTCATCCCTACCCCGTCTTGTATCACGAAGGCGCTTTCAGCTATATAAAAACAAAACCAAATTTCGTTCTGGGTGGAATGGAAGGCTTGCCCTATACAGAACATTCAATGAATCTCGTGAAAGGCGACCGGCTTTTTGTGTACACTGACGGCGTAACCGAAGCCACAGACGCTCACAACGAGCTTTTCGGCGAAGACCGCCTGCTTTCTGCAATGCAAAAAACAGGAAGCATGAACGCCCCCGACACTCTTATCAGCGTCCGAAAGGATATTGATTCTTTTGTTGGCGAGGCCGAGCAGTTTGACGATATTACATTGCTGCAATTCATTTGGCAATAATACAAAAAGTTCCAAAACAGATTGGGGCAGTTCCAAAAATCAGGCGATTCTTGAATCTGCCCCGGCATATCTTTCATCCAAGGGAGAGACAGAATGAGAAGTCGAAGGATTTTTGTTCTAATCAGCATGGTTTTGGCGCAAAATCGCACTGCGCCGCCAGGTTGGTTCGACTGCGCCCACCAACCGTTGCTGGGGTTGAGCGGTTTGTCGGCTTTGAAAATTATGTTAGGTTATATATCATTTTTTCCAGTTTTCTAGACTCAAGTTCGGAATATTCTCAAAATGCTTTGTATTGTTAGTTACCAATGTCAATTCATTGTATATTGCGGTTGCGGCAATAAGCAAATCCATGTCTTCGATTCTTATACCTTTGTCAAACAATTTGGCTTTTATATCAGCAAAAACTTCCATCACGCCTTCGTTTAATTCTTCGATAGGGTATATTTCTCGAATATGATCCACCTTTATCATATTTTTCTGTTCATTCTGAGAACGTTTGGCTCCAAAGACAAGTTCTGCATAAGTAATCATCGAAATTGAAATTGGAATGTTTTTATTTTCTTCAAACTTTGCAATAACCGACTCGTCCTTGCGGAGGGCAAAAATTATAGTATCGGTGTCAATCAAATATGCCATCTAAAGCCTCAAATCTTGTGGAGTTAACTCTTGAACTATAAATGTCGCCGATTATTTCCTCTGTGGGGCGGGAATCTTCCCATGTTCCTGCCAGTCTCAAAAACTCCTCCGTCGCATTTTTTGTTTTTGTGGGAACAGATGTAAAATAATTTTGCAAAATCGTGACTACCTGCTGGCTGATTGACCGATTATCTAATTTTGCAACAAATTTCAGCCTTTCATACAATCGGTCGTCCATGTCGCGGACTTGTAGCATTGCCATAATGGACCTCCATTTATAATATACGATAGAATGTATGAAAAATCAAGCAAAATTCATTAACCGATAAAAAAAGGCAGCCCCCGTGCTGGAAGCCGCCTTGTTGCCGTTGGCTATGCGTCTTTGCTCATGCGCTAGTTGAAAACCCGGACAGCGCAGACCGAATTCGTATCGGTCTTGGGGCATGGGAAGAGATTGTTCGTCCCGAAATCGACGAAGTACGCTAAGTTGTCTTCGCCCTGACTGGACGACCAAAAACGACCAGTAGACAAATTTATAGTATCTGTAAATTTAGCCAGTGCTTCTTTCACGGCGCTTCCGTCTGCTCTGTAGATCTCGCACAGATTCTTCAGCTCATCCTTCGCCGGAAGATACCAGCCGCCCGCGTCGCCCGCCACGGAGACACCGTATGTGTTCGCGAAGTCGGACGCGGGGTAGCCGGTCGTATCATCTTCCCATGCAAGGCCCGTCCCCTGCTTGAGCCCCACGCCAAGCTTCTTCGTCGCGTCGAAGATGACCGCGACCGCCGCCTGTTTCTGCGCGTAGGTAAGGACAGCTGTGTACGGCACCGCGGTTCCGTCGGAGAACACTATGTCCCCCACCGCGTCGGGCGAGGTCTTTGACCCGAACGGTCCTGTCGCCTTGAACTTCGCGCTCACCGTCACATTGCTCGCGGGCATTGTGAACGTGTACTTCCCGTCCGCAACGTCCGCCTTCTTGTCGGCCCCGTCAACGGTGAGCGTGTCGAGGGCGTAGCCCGTCTCAGGCTTGATTTCGAGCGTCACCTCGGTGCCTTCTGCCACGCCCGACGACGGTTTCGCCGTAACCGTTCCGTTCCCCGTCGTCTCCACAATCACCTCGTACGTCGTGCCGCCCTTGTTTTCGGCAGGATTCTTGTCTGTCACCTCGATCTTTATTTCGGCCGCCGTTTTCGACTTAAGTTTTTTGTCGGAAGACACTTTTACGGGAATGTATTTGTGGCTTTCCGTCGATGTGGCAGTATCGGTGATTTTCACGTCGATGTATGTTGAACCCGCACCCACAGCAGTAATCTTGAAGGATTTTATGTATGTGCCTGCCGACGCATTCGTTGAAGCGGCCACAGCTGCCCCTCTCACTGGAGAACCGATGTCGGCCGCCACGTCAGCGCTTTCCTTCACCACATCGGTCACTTCCGCAACGGAAGTGTCCTTTGATGTCGCGGTGACAATCTTTGTGCCGGAAACGACTCCCAGCGTGTCGGCAGTGATTTCGTCCGAAACGTCGGCAGTCGAGCCAGAACCGCTTGTTCCCACATAGCTCGTCCCGCCCGAGCATGAGCTGAAACTAAAAAGAAGCGATACGAGAAGGAGGGCTGTTAAAAATACCCCCCCCCCGCCTGTACATTTGAGTAGCTTTCATAGAATTGCTCCTAGAAATAGAAATATATGTTCCGCAATGGAATAGCATTTCAATTTTAATTCAATTCGGGCGGTTTGTCATTAGTTTGGGTGCAAAATCGCACTGCGCCGCTTGTTTGGTTCGACTGCGCCCGAGCCGGCTCCCAGTTCCAAGCTCAGGACTAGCTGCCCGCTCGGGGCGAACCCGAGCAAAAAAGGCAGCCCCAGAAGCAAGTGTCATGCTGATCCCGAATCAAGTTCAGGATGACAGTTTCAGCATCCACGCCATCTGCAGTATTGAGATTCCGAAACGAGTTCGGAATGACTCAGCTAGCTGAACTTTTTAAACAGCCCCGCAGAACGGTTACAAAACTAAAAACTCGAAATTAAGGCTTAATTTAGCAAAGGTCGTTTCTCAAAATAAAGAGGCCGCAGGAAAACCTGCGACCTCACAACCTGAAAAATCAGGCTAATGAATTAACAAGCGGCTACTGTGCCAGATACGCCTTGTTTGCTCCAAGTGTGCCTGAGTATTTGTAGAACCAGACTCCGTTTTTGCCGAGGCTCAGCACAAGGGCATTTTCTACGGAAGTTTCAGTGTTGCTTCCTATAAGCAGGCTGTCGTAGTTTGCTTCGGTGGTTGTCTTTGTGAGCGTGACAGTTTCGCCGGTTGCCTTCAGGATTACGCCTTCTCCCGCCTTTATGACATTGCCTTCAGCTTTTTCGAGCGTAAATCTTCCTCCTGCATTTGCGGTGGCATAGTAGACCTCGCAGTCGGCAGTATAACTTGTAGTGCTGTCGTAGAATGTGGCATAGTATGCACCTGTGTTATACGGATCTGCTTTGGCTGTCACGGTAATACGTGGAATTTCTGGCCATTTTGCCCAATACTCCTTGTCTCCCGTTGCATCAGATGCAATAGATGTCACAGGTTCTCCAGTGAGTTCAGCATTATCATACCAACCTTCAAGTGTATAACCATTTTTAGTCACATTTGTTGGCAATGTGGCACCATAAAACTCTGTATATGTGGAAATGTTTCCATCGTTAACAGTTCCACCATTAGTGTTAAGTGTTACATTGTATATAGCAAGATCATCGACTGTAAAATCTATAATAATTTTATTGCCTGTTGGAGTATTTGGAATAATATATTCACCCTGTGTTACAGTTAATGCTCGACCTCCATTCCATCCATTCCAACAGCCCGCATCAGTTCCAGCCCACTCTATCATAGTTATTTTAGTAAAACATTTTCCTTCGGGTGCCTTAAAAACTCCTCCGGAAAATAACTGCGATACGTTAGTATCGCCTTCACGAATGATTCCATTTTGAGGAAACATATTATTTATACTCCCATCAGTTCCTTCACATCTAATGGTAGTTTCCTCAGCATGTGCTGTCATGCTCATTCCCAGAAAGATTCCAAGTGCGAGAATCATTGTCCGTATATTTTTTGCGTGTTTCATAAGTTTTCCTCCTGTAAATTTCTCATATGTATCATTAGAATTAAAAGTTTCAATCATAATAACTAGATTTGAAAGTATAGATACTCATAGCATTTATAAAGTAAATGCATCATATATACCCCAATAAACTTTCCGCTATCATCGGGCAGAAAATTCCTTGTCAAAGTATTATAAATGATACCTCTGGAACACATTTCAGTATAAATTGCTTTCCATTTAGGCAATTCGGAAGCGGGAATTTCATACTTTGTCATGTCATCTCCTGCCTTTCCAGAAAACAAATCAATATAATTTGACATAAGCATTGCGCATCTTCTAACCAGAGATTCTGCGGAACTTTCATTAGGAAGTGTAGATATATTAGACTGTTTGATACCATAAAGGTAACAGAATATTCGATACATTACATTGAAATATTCTATCGGATAAAATTTTCCGTCATCGCCGATTCCCGCCCTATGCTTATTGGGATACTCACGGTGTTCTCTAATGAAATTCTCATCGCTTATACCAATTTTCTGAAATTTTTTGAAGAAGACTGTTGTATATCGTATGAAATCGCCGTTTTTTTCTTTCATACCATCAAGGTCATAGCATATAGTCATGTCGCTTGCAGCCAAGAGTTTATCATAATATTTATATAGCATGGCAGCACAAGCCAGCAACATCTCCTCGTTGTTTTCGAAATCCTTATTAGGAAAAACAATCTTATGAACTGTATTTTCCCATTCCTGCTCCCAACCGGTTTTAACCTTATTTTTGGTTGTATCGTCCATTCCGCTATACTCTATTGAATTTTGAATTGCCATTTTTATAGTTCTAAGAGTAACCAATTCTGGTTGCGAAAAGTACAATTCCCAAAAGTCATAAGTCAATCCATTATTCATGAATATTTGGGGATCGTCTGAACATATTACAAACGGTACACCACGCTTAATGTATTCGCTAACTGGATGTGTGCGTAAATCACTAGAATAACGTAGTTCTTGATTACTAATCGGGCAAATTTCAAGACAGCATTGCTTGTCTCCTTCAATTCCATACTCTGCTTTCTTAACTTCATCTATTACTGCAGGAAAACGATATAGATTATAACCGTGACCGATTCTATTCGTTCCAAGAGCGGTTGCGTACATAACATTATCGTTATCTGCCCAATTTGTTTCTCCATCGTGGAAATAAAAATTCATATCGGGAATTGTTGCATTTTTGAAATATTCACGAATACGCTCAGCAAGTTCTTTGGCTGTATAATTGCGGTCTTCTTCACTTACAAAATCAAATCCTACTATGAACTTCTTATATTCGTCTTTTGACATCCAGTCGGACGTATATTTTAGGAATGCCAGTGATTTGTCCTCGTCTAAACTTGAAGTAGAGAGTTTACGAGAACCTGATATGATGATACGAACCGTTATCTTATCACTTAAGCTATCAGCTATTTTCTTAATAGCTTTTAAACTTTCCTCAACCTTTTCCTCAGAGGGGACACTATTAATGCTATTTTCCGTGAGGAGATAATTGTGGTTATCCTCGAATTCTGTTAATCCAAATCGTAATTCAACATAACTGATATTATCCTCAATTAATTTTAAGAATGTTTTTGTGTAATACACATCAAACAATTTCCTAATATTTAGTATTATAGACATCCTTTTAAAAATAACATTGAATTCATCCCACGCATTATCAACAGTCATCATGCGTTCTTTTCCCGAAAAAGTGAACAATTGTTCAATGTTCATATCAAAGGGAACTTCATAAAGATGACACAGTCTTCCCTCTTGAAAGTTAGCTTTATTCCAATTTAACACTAACTCTTTAGCATCATCGGTAAAATAAAACAACTTTCCATGAATAAAATTGCTGTCTTTACTATGATTTTTACCAGCATTCCCCAAATAAATATAGATATTGTCAGCGTTATTTCCTGAAGAAAATTCAGCAATCATTTCATGTGCATCCCAGGAAGCGGACGTATGAATGTGCAAATTGCCACCTTTAGGAAGCTGCTTTAAAACTCTAAAGGCAACAGTTTTTTCAATAGATTCTTTTGTTTCATGAAACATACTTATGCAAGGATATCTTTTATACGAGTCTTTATTTCCTACCAAAGCATTCCGTTCCATTTCTAAAAGATTATCGAGTATTGCTTCTTCATCATTTAAAGATATTTTAGTATCAATTCTTTGCTCATTCTCGGCAGCAGCATAATCCTTAATTCTCTTTTGATACTCTTCCCAATCTTTTGAATGTGTTATTGTTAACATAATAAAACCTCCTCGTATATTAATGTTATTGAATTATCTTATTCGATTTGGGATAGTATACCCGTGACATATGACCCGATAACCCGCAACCTCCTTGGGGGCTTTCCCCGTAACAAAGACTGGGTTTCTTGCTCTGGCTGGCAGT
>JAFSJX010000079.1 GCA_017449285.1 Treponema sp. | reverse complement strand
TTGACAGTTTATATGTCTTTGTAGGCGTAGCCGTAAGCTACAACTGTCAAACTGTAAGGCAGTGGAGGCCGAGAGTTTCCCCGCCATTTCTTCCTTATTTGGGCAAGAGGAATGGCTTACTATACGTTATGATTTACAGGCTCGGCTTGCGCCGATGGCAGGGCACGCTTTTAAATTTTGTATTAGTTCATTCCTTGTTCCCTTGATTTCACATGAACTTCATGGAAATTCGCAAGGCTCCGTGCTATAATTAAAGTACGGAAGAATCGTCCCGGTCGGAAAGTGAGGACAGTTTGAAAGAATTAAAAGAAATTGACTGGGATTCCATGACCTTTGCCAACAACTATGTGTTTCTGGAGGTCATGAACAACAAGAAACGCTGCCAGTACCTGATTGAGAAGGTTTTGCACATACCTATTAAGCAAGTTCTGCACATTGCGGCAGAACGGCATACAAGCAGCCCAAGGCTTAGCAGTAAAAGCATTCGTCTTGATGTGTATGTGGAAACCCTGGACGGAACGGTGATAGATTTAGAAATGCAAGTGACCGGGAAAGGCAGCACCATTTACCGTGACGCTGAGGAAGAGGCCGTGGAAAGCGAGTTGCCGCTTCGCACGCGGTATTACCAGAGCCTGATTAGCATGGACATGTTGCGCAAAGGTATGGATTACCCGGAACTTCGCAAGTCGTATGTGGTATTCATCTGTACCTTTGATCCGTATGGAAAAGGCCTGCCGGTTTACCATTTCACGTATCGCTGCAAGGAAGATGATGCGCTGGAGATGGGTGACCTGACAGAGAACATCTTCCTGAACGCGAAGGCAGCGGACAATACAGATGACAGGGAACTTGCTGCGTTTTTACGTTATGTACACAGTGGTCTGGCGCAAAGTGCTTTTACACAGGAGATTGACGAAGAAACGAAACGGGTAAAGAATGACACGAAATGGAGGGAGCGCATTGTGACCTGGGAAATGGATTTGCGGATTATGAAGAAAAGGTACCTTGAACAAGGCCGCAAGGAAGGGATGCTCGAGGGCAGAGAAGAAGGGCATGAAGAAATGGCGCAGATTTTGCGTGAAAAATATGGCATGTCTGAATCCGAAATTGAAGAGTTGAAGAAGGAAGCTGCTGCCAGAGAAGCAACGCACAAGGCCTGATTATTTTTACATTTATATTTTAAAAAAGTTAAGACCGGACGATTCATCTGTAGTGCCTGCAAAAAAGCAGGCGCTTTTTTGCTTTTAGTTGTCTCTGCAAATTTCTATTCGCACACGGGCGTGGCTTGTGCAGGCCACGCTTTTTGTTTATGCCTGTTCTTTTTGTTGTTCTGCTTACCTCCATCCTGGTCGTAAAAACGACCAACTTCGAAACGCAAACCAGCATGGATACTGGGGTTTGGTTCCCTATACTCTTTAATATAATGAGTGACAGTGTATATGTCTCTGTAGGCGAAGCCGTCAGATACAACTGTCAAACTGCAAGGCTGTGGAGGCTGAGAGTTTCTCCGCCAAAACCAGCCTTTTGCGATTATCAGGAAGCCAATCTGGCCAATAACCGCCCTTTTCCGTTCGTTACAACCTGATTTCCAATTCTTTATCTATTCTCATTTCATCCGGCGTCACGTTGCACGTGTACGCCAACAATTGCACACCGGCCTGTTGGGCTTCACACAGCGCATCCGCAAATTGCGGGTGCGTTTTTCTGTTGGGGGTAAAGTACAGCGCGCGTTCCATTTGCACGACAAAGAGAACCCAGGTTTCAAAACCTTGTTCGTGACAATGGATCAGTTCGCGAACGTGTTTCACGCCGCGTTCCGTCGGCGCATCGGGGAAGAGGACGATGCCGTTGT
>JAFSJX010000078.1 GCA_017449285.1 Treponema sp. | reverse complement strand
TGGCTTGGGTATGTAGTCTCTTTATCGCTTTTATTCAACAATCAGTTCAATTTTTCTCTAGGAATGTGCAGACCTTCGCGCACCGAAAGATGGCTTTGTTGTCATTGTAACGGACTTGTGCGGAGGTTCTTGTTTTTTATATTTATCAAAAGAAGGGGGCTTCTATGATTTTTACCCATAAGGTTAAATTCGCCGTTTTGGCGGGTTTTGTATCGCTTGCTTTACTCTTTGCATTGTCTGCTTGTTCCAGCGATGATGATGGCGGCTCTGGAAATCCGCCTGTTACTACTTACACCATCACTTACGAAGCGAATGCTGGCGGTGATTCTGTGACTGGAACGATGGCGACTCAGACGGCAAAGGCGGCCGAGTATGTTATTGTGGCACAAAATGCGTTTGTTCGTGACAGCTATTATTTTGTTGGCTGGAACACGGCAGCGGACGGAAGCGGAACAAAACGTGCTGCGGGAGAAGTCATTGAACTTTCTGCCAACATTACGCTCTATGCGCAGTGGGAGCAAAAAATTGAGAATGGCAGCATTGTCACCTTTAAGGTCAAAAGCAAAGGATCCTATATGACATATGCAATTGAGCAAGTCACCAAGGGAAGTGCAGTTGCAGCCCCCTCGGAAAACCCAACAGCCGATGGTGGAACTTTCGAAGGCTGGTTTACTTCTGCCGATGACGGAACGACGCTTGATGAGATACCGTTTGATTTTGACACGGCAATTAACGCAGATTTGACCCTGTATGCAAATTATTCCTATAAGATTGTCTATGATTGCAATGCGGAAGATGGCAGTGTAAGCGGAACGATGGCTGAGCAGGTAGTTATTGCTGGCAGACGTTACAAGCTTACCAAAAATGCATATACGCGAACAGGCTATCTCTTTGCAGGCTGGAACGAAAGTTCCGATGGTACTGCCACTTCTTATGCGGATGGGCAGGACGTTCTGATTGAAGACGCAAACTATGTATTGTTTGCACAGTGGATTCTGGTGCAGAGCGGTTTCCATGTGGTGAACTTTGACTTGAAAGGCGGAAGCGGCTCGGCTGTGATTCAGCAGATTGAAGACGGAAAAACAGCGACAAGACCGGCGACAGACCCGACAAAGACAGGCTACGACTTTAAGGACTGGTTCACTTCAGCTGACGGCGGCACAACCCTTTCCGATGTGGCATTTGATTTCTCAACGCCGATTACGGAAGACATCGTGCTGTACGCGGCATGGACGGCAAAAACCTATACCGTCACCTTTGATGCAAATGCGGGAAGTGAGTCCGTTACCGGCACAATGGCTTCCCAAACCTTTACCTATGGTAATGAACAGTCGCTTACTGCAAACGCATTCAGCAGGGGAACGGATAAAGTCTTTGACTGTTGGAACACAAAGGCAGATGGAACAGGCAGAAAATATTCAGACGGGCAGACCATAAGCCTCACCGAAAATTTGACTCTCTATGCACAGTGGATTGACCGCCCTGCGGATATGTGTACGGTTACGTACAATTCAAATGGCGGAAGTGCGGTAGCGGTTGCGATGGTTATAAAAGGAGGAAGCGTGGCAAGCCCCGCAGACCCGACCAAGGTCGGCTACGACTTTAAGGGCTGGTTCACTTCAACAGACGGCGGCACAACCCTTTCCGATGCGGCGTTTGATTTTGCCGCGGCGATTACGGAAGATGTCGTGCTGTACGCAAAATGGGCAATCAAGACATACACTGTTACATTCATCACAAACGGCGGAAGCCCTGTTTCTACGCAGACAATCGAATACAATAAAGTGGCAAGCCTGCCGACAGACCCCACAAAGACGGGGCACGACTTCAAGGGCTGGTACACTTCAATAGACGGCGGCACAACCCTTTCCGATGCGGCGTTTGATTTTGCCGCGACGATTACAAAAGACACGACATTGTATGCGTTATGGACACCTATTATCTGCACCATTACCTATTTTGATGCGGACGGCGCGGCATTTTCTGGCACTCACGAAGCGGGCTATGCCACGACCCACACTTACGGCACGGCAACCGCGCTTGATAAGCCCGCACCGGCTGATGCCGAATTCTCATTTGGCGGCTGGTATAGGGGAACGAAAGACGATAGTGGTACGGTAACGCTTTACACAACGCGTCTTTCTGAATTGAGCGCAACTGGTTACACGGCAGACATTACGTTGTATGCAAAATGGCTGCGAAGCACATTCTATGTAAGCGCGTCTGGTAACGACACTACTGGTACAGGCGACGCAGAAGCCCCCTATGCGACCGTAGCACAGGCGGTGACTACAATTAAAGAAATCGGTACAGGTATTGACTACACCATTGCGGTGGACGGTATGCTTACCGAGTGCGTTACTATTGATACCGAATTGACGGTCGATAAGGCAAAAACGCTGACCATTCGCGGAAAGACGGGCAAGGCTACTGACAAATTGGACGGAAACGAAAGCGGCACAGTGCTTACGCTTACCACGGCAGTACCGATAACGCTTGCTGACATTACGATTACGGGCGGTAAAAGTTCTTATTACACTGGTGCCGGCATTACGCTGAACAATAGCAACGCCCTTCTGACCCTTGCGGACGGTGCGCTTATTGCGGATAACGAAAACACAGCGAATGTCTATTATGCGGGCGGTGGCGTGTTTGTTTACAGAGGTACGCTGACACTGGAAGATGGCGCAACAATTTCTGCTAACACGTCAGATTATGGTGGTGGCGTTATGCTGTATAGTAATTGTACAGTCATTATGGACGGCGGAAAAATCAGCAATAACACGTCGGTTTATTGCGGCGGCGGTGTGTATATGGTCGGCGGCATCTTTACGATGAACGGCGGAGAAATTTCGGACAACGTATCAACAGGCAGTGCTGGTGGCGTGCGTGTGTACGGCACATTCACGATGAACGGCGGAAAAATCGCTGGCAATAAGGCAAGCAGTTATGCTGGTGGTGTCTATATCCGCAGTACTACTTTTACGCTGAACGATGGCGAAATCAGCGGCAATACGGCTGGAGATAGCGGCGGAGGCATCTGGAATGAATGGGGCAATCTCTACCTGTACGGAGGCGTTGTCAGCGGCAATACGGCTTCCACTGGAAACGGTGGAGCAGTCCGCGTTGAAGGTTATGTGTGTATGAAGGGCAACATCTCCATTCCGGCGGGAGACAACGGCAAAAACGATGTATGTTTTGCATCTGACAGTTATTACATCTATGTTACTGGAGAACTGACTGCGGAAGCCCCGGTGGCTACCATTACGCCCAACGGTTATTCCAACAAGAAACTGCTGTGCGCAAGCAATGGCGTTACGATGGACGAAGACCTTGTGGCAAAATTTGCGCTTACCCCCGAATACGGCGTGGACTGGCATCTTGAGATTGACGGAAATGACGCATGGCTTTCTGCCGGTACATACAACATTACCTACAAAGACGTTGGCGGCGAATTTAGCGGCGTGCTTGCAGATGATTCACCTACGAAACATAAATATAGCGTTGTGACCACGCTCAAAGACCCGACGAAAGACGGCTACACCTTTATCGGATGGTTCATCGGCTGGTACGAAAAGGACGGAGAAATCCTTACCGAAGGTTCTGCGCTCACCTCGCTGGCGGCAAAGGCATACACGGATGACATCACGCTGTACGCAAAGTGGGCAAAACAGACAAGCAGCGTAGAAATCGGCTCAAAGGACATCGCCATTACGCTTGACACCACGGCGCACACACTTACGGCAAGTGACGGCTACAAGAACTATATATGGCTTGTGGACGAAGAAGTGGTGGCAGACAGTGATACGTTGTTTACGGTGAGCGCGGACGGCAAGACCCTTACGTACAGCAATGACGACTTGCTTGCCGGTTGTGTATATACGGTCAAAGTAAGTGCGTGCGACGAAAACGGCGTACAGTATCAGGCGACCAAGACCGTAACACGGCAGTAGCAGGGGAGGTAGAAAAATATGAAGAACGTTATGAACAAAATAAATCGCTGCTTGGACAGTGTACCTCGGGGAATGAGCGGTGTTCTCCGATGGCTGAGCCTGTCGAAACCACTCTTAATGGCATTGACATTCGCTTTTGTGTTCGCATCTTGTAGCGACCTTGACACCGAAGATGGCGGCTCTGCTTCCGTCATTCCTGCGGGCAATCAGGTAGCCGTGCGCATTACGGTAGACGAAGCGGTTGGCAGAACGGCATTCCCCGATGCGACACGCGACAACATAACCATTTTCGTGCTGAGCGAGGGCGAAACCGAACTGGGACGCTGGACAAAAGACTGGGATAGCGGCATTTCTGCCTACAAACTGATGCAGCAGGATGCCATAACACTGACCGCGGGAACGCATACGCTTACGCTGACTGGCTACACGGTAAGTTCTGCCACTGCCACCGACGGCGCAACATACATCGGCACACTCAAAGACGTAACCGTTGCAGAAGGCACGGTGCTGAACTTTACGCTCTCCTTTATCGATGTGTCGCAAACGGGTACGGGCAGTGCGTCCATCTATTACGAATGGCCTAGGTCGTGGAATAGCAATGAATATAAAGTGTACGCGTTGTACAAGACTCAGGACAGGCTGACCCCCGGTGATGAGGAGTTTAGTTATAAATCGAGTGGTGTTAGCAATTACTCAGACGATTATTATTGGCTTCAAACGAGTCGTTCTTCCTTGTCTGCGGGATACTACATTGCGGTGCTTGAATACTACGCGGACAGGAATTATTCCGTGTTGCTTGGAAAGGCGACGGAACTGGTATATGTTACGGCGGGCATACAGACTACCGCAAGGGTCAGGCTGGAAGCGAAGAACAGCACATATACGATTACCTACAACTTTAACGGCGGTTCTTTTGCCGGCATGGATACGTCCATACCGCAAACAAAAACCTATAGCCTGTTGCAAGACGTTACGCTCTACGGCTGTGACGGAAATGGCATCGTTTCCAAGCCGGGCTACACGTTTGGCGGCTGGTATGTTTCGGAAGACTTTGACGGCGAACCCATTACCGGCTGGAAGAAAAAGACGGTGGCAAAAGACGTTACGCTGTACGCAAAGTGGGACTACACCGTTACCTTTAACGCAAACGATACAGAAGAAGCACCCGCAGACGGTACGATGGAAAACGTTGACGTGCTTCCCAACACAACCATTCCGCTGACCAAGAACGCATTTACGCGCGAAGGCTATCTGTTTACGGGCTGGAACACACAGGCAGACGGCGCAGGCACACATTACGATGATTGCGCCGTGTTTACCGTAGATGCGAATGTCACGCTGTATGCAGAATGGCTGGAACGCACTGCAAATACGGTCGCCATAACATTCCGCACCAACGGCGGCAAATCGGTAGACATTGTGCAAGTGCCAAGCGGAGCATCATTTGACGCGCCAGAAACGACACTCATCGGCCACGACCTTGTGGGTTGGTTCACTACGGAAACCTTTACGGGCGATGCGGTTGACTTTGCCACCTACGCTCCTACGGAAGACGCAATCTTGTGGGCAAAGTGGACTCCGCACGAATATACGATTACCTACTACGATTACAAAGAGGGCGAAACAGAAACAGCCTTTAGTGGAGATTCGACAGGCTATCCTGAAACGCATACCTACGGCACGGCGACAGAACTTCCCATGCCAGAAAAAGACGGGTTCAGCATCGGCGGCTGGTATACCAACGCAGAATGTACTGGAACGACAGTAACCGAACTTTCCGCAGACGGCTACACGAAAAATATCACGCTGTACGCAAAATGGCTTCGCACCGTGTACTATGTAAGCGCGGCTAGCGGCGATGACGACACTGCAACAGGCGCGGAAGATGCTCCCTACAAGACGGTTGGCGCAGTGCTTGGCGTGATTGCTGAAATGGGCGAAAAAGCGAACTTCAAGATTGTGATTGACGGCGAAATTACCGAAAATGTCAGCATTGCAGACACGATAACCGCCGCATCAATTACCATTTGTGGCGACGACAACACTGAAGACATCTTAAACGGCGGCGCAAGCGGAGCGGTACTGACGATAACCGCGCCAATAGCCGTAACCTTGCAGGACATTACGATTACGAACGGCAGCGGTGAAACTAAGTTTGTTGGTGGCGGCATAACGCTGAGCAATGCGGACACTGTGCTGACCCTTGCGGACGGTGCGCTTGTTACGGACAACGAAAATACCGTTGAGGACAGTAATGCAAGCGGTGGCGTGTTCGTTACGGGTACGCTGATAATGGAAGACGGCGCGAAAATTACGAACAATTCGTCCATGTCTGGCGCGGGTGTGTTCCTGTATGATGATGCTTCTGAAGTGTCTGCATGCTTTATTATGAACGGCGGCGAAATCAGCAATAACACGGCTAGTAAATTTGGCGGCGGCGTTGCGGTTTGCTATGGCCTGTTTACGATGAACGGTGGTACAATCAGCGGCAACACGGCAAGCGGAATAAGCAATGCTGCTGGCGGCGGCGTGTATGTGTATGAAAACGATGCGCACTTTATTATGAACGGTGGTACAATCAGCGGCAACACGGCAGCCTATTATGGCGGCGGCGTATACAACAAGAATGTGTTTACGATGAAGGGTGGCACAATTGCTGATAATAGCGCAGAGAATGGTGGTGGCGTGTACACTGTTAAGAAAACCGAGGAAGGCCTCTTCACGATACATGACGGTACTATTACGGGCAACGAAGCGACGTACGGTAATGGCGGCGGCATATTCGTGACAAATCTAAACGGAACAGCGTATGACGATAACTCATTTACGATGACTGGCGGTACAATCAGCGGCAATACGGCAAGCAGTTATGGTGGCGGTGTGTATACGGCAAATAACAGCAAGACTATAATGAGCGGCGGCACAATCAGCAAGAGCGAAGCAAATCGGGGTGGCGGCGTGTACAACAACAGCACGTTTACGCTGAACGGTGGCACAATCAGCGAGAACAAAGCAAATTATGGTGGCGGCGTGTACAACTACAGCACGTTTACGCTGAACGGCGGCACAATAAGCGAGAACAAAGCAAACTATGGCGGCGGTGTGTCTAACTACAGAACATGCTATATGAACGACGGCACAATCAGCGAGAACGAAGCAAATTATGGCGGCGGTGTGTACAACTCTAATTCTTTCTATATGACAGGTGGCACAATCAGCGGCAACACGGCAAACACTAACGGTGGTGCGGTGTACCAAGTGGGTACATTCGAGATGAGCGGAAGCGCGTACATTCCTGCGGGAGCGGAGTACAAGAACGATGTATACCTCTTAACTAGTGGAGGCTATAAAATCACCGTAAACGGCACACTGACGGCACAGACCCCGGTGGCAACCATTTCGCTTCAGACGCTCAGATTTGATATGCAGGTGCTTGAGTCAGGAAACGGCGTAACGCTTGCGAACGAAGTAGGCAAATTCGCGCTTGCAAACGCAGGGTACACAATAGCGGATACAGGAAAAATCGCCGCAAAAACTAAATACAGCATTACATACAAAGATAGGTCAAATTCTACTTTTAGCGGTACGCATCAGAGTGGCTATCCCACCTATCATGTTGTGGGCAGTACGACCACCTTGCTTGCCCCGACAAAAAAAACATTATGCTTTTGATGGCTGGTATACGGAAAGCGACTGCTCTGGCACGGCGGTAACGGAACTGACGGACGAAAACTGTACGGCGGCAATCACCTTGTACGCAAAGTGGACGGAAAATGAGACGTATCTTGACGTTGGCGGCACGCGTTTTAGAGGCACAACCGCAACAACGCGTCCTGTAAAACATTATGTGGGCGAAACAGAAACCCTGCCAAAAGCCTCTAAAACCGACTATGTCTTTATAGGCTGGTTTGCGGCGAGCGATGGCTCAGGAACAGCCATAACGGAACTGAACGACACAACCTGTACCGCAGACCTTACGCTGTACGCCAAGTGGAACCGCGAATGGGTAACGGCTGCCGTAAACAATACGAGTGCTGACGACACCGTAATTCCTACTGGCGTAGCCATAGATGATTTTGATTCATTTACGCTCACCGCGACAGGCACAGGCAGCCCTGTTACGCTTGGCACATGGGCGGCGGACACAGCAAACAGCCTCACTGCCTACCAAGTTATGCGTTGTGCCGAAATCACCCTTGCAGACGGCATATACACCTTTGTTCTGACCGGCACAGAGGCAAACGGCGCAACCTATACGGCAACGCTTACAGACACTGCCTTTGATTCTAGCACCGAACTCGAATTTGCGCTTGCCATCAGCGATGTTTCGGTTTATGGTATTGGCAGTCTGGCATTCAGTATAAACTATACGAGCGCGACAGCTGTTTCCAAGGTGGCGGCGGAACTGTACGCATCAGCGGACGGCAAAACCTACACCAAGGACGACTATCGCATTGGCACTCGCCATACATGGGATGCCACGACCGGCACTTATCTTTCTCCTGATAATTTGGAAGGCATACCCGCTGGTACATACCTACTGGTGGTCACCTTTACCGACACTGACGGCAACACGCTAAAAGTATTGGAAACGCCCGTGTGGATTTCTGCTGGACGAAAAAGTGCCGGAACGGTAACGGTTGTTGTCGAGTAAACGGGGATATTTGCTCCTACGGCATACTAAAACTGAAGGAAAACTAAAACTTGAAATGTCCAACTCCGCTTCAAACCGTGCTTTCTTCTGCTGGCACGGTTTGAAGCGGAGTGTAATGCCATAAAAGACACGTTTACCGAAAGAATCTGGCTGCCTTTTTGCGCAGTCAGCATTACTATTATTGCAGCTGCTGTATTTCAGCAACGGGCAGTTGCGTAATGTCAGCGATTTTTTCAATGGAATCGCCGTAGGACAGCATTCGCCGTGCGGTTTCTTTCGCCATGTCATTGAGCATATTCTTTGCCATGCCTTCAGCCATATTCTTTGCCATGCCTTCAGCCATATTCTTTGCCATGCCTTCAGCCATGTCTTTCGCCATGTCTTCGACCATATCTTTTACCATGGCTTCTGCCCGAATCTGTGCCTCTTCCTTTATGCTTTGCTCCCAAGTCATATACGCCTTCCTTGCCTGTGGCGAGAGGCGGGCTTTCCGCACGTCATCGTTCAGGGCTTCGGTGAGTTTGCTGCGGGCTTTTCCGTCAAGAATGAACTGGAAGAGCGCGCGCTCCTCGTCATCCAGAACTTGTTCCCAGCCAGTGACATTATAAAACATTTTGCACGTTCTGTCACCAAGCAGAATATCGTGGTTTTCATCGCATCTGTTCTGGAAGGTGTACACGGGAAGTCCTTTTCCGAATAGGTCGAACAGGCACAGGAACATGATGTAGCTGGTCTTGAGGGAGGCATAGTCCGCGCCTGCGTTCAGCTCAGTTTCGTCCATCACGCCCTGATAGTAGCGGGTGCGCTCCGGCAGGTTTTTTGTGTCTGCGACCTGAATCTCAAGGTCGTACACGGTGTCGCTTCCGCGTACATACACGTCCATGCGTATGCCATGTGCGCCCGGAGCAGGGTCGATGACACATTCTCCTGACGGGCGTTCGATGCGGTCAATCTGGATGTGGAGCAGCGTTTCGATGAGTTTCTTGCACAGGTCAGTGTTGTCGGTCAGCACCTTGTAGAACATGAATTTGTGTGAGAACGGCACTTGCTCCCACGGAATGATTTTGGTTTCGTTTTGCATAAGCCACCTCTTAAAAAAGGAAATATGTAGACAAAACGCCTACATATAGTATATAGCCTTCGACCATGCCGTTTCGGCTAAATTTTTAGAAAAATTCTGTGAAAAAAATGAAAAATTTTGCGCAATAGGTCATCGCAGGGATTGCTTGCGACATGTTCCACAAAAAAAGTTTTGCAATTTTCTTGCTATTTCCGTTCAAATTCCCCTTGCATAATCTCTTGAAATTTTGTATAAATGAGTACGCTCTTTATCTTCGGGTAATCTGCGCTTGTAACAGGGTTCTTTGAAAATCAGGCGGACTCGGGAGGTCCGGTGAACACCGTAAAGTTAGCCAAAAAGGTTTTCAGGTAGTCACAACCCTTGATTTGCAGAATGCTGTCGTTGACAGTTTTCTATATAAGACGATTGAGTCAAGGCGTTCCTGAGCGCAGGTCACATCAGTGGTCTGCAAAGTTCCGGATGCTACATCGGTCGTCAGGACAAACTGATGATGTTCGGTGGCAGGAACTTGAGATATTCCGAAAAGATGGAATGTCTGATTTCTACAAATCGTCTTTATCAGTTTCGTACATTAGTGTGTTGCGAATGAACTTTTTTCAGTGGAAAAGAGTTTCGTTCTGGCTTAAAGTGCATCACATATATATTCAAAATGCCGAAGCAAAAGGACTGTCGGCAAGGAGAAACAAACATGGCAAAGGAGAAGTTCAACAGAACTAAACCCCACATGAACGTTGGAACCATCGGTCACGTAGACCATGGTAAGACCACTCTGTCAGCTGCTATTACAATGCACTGCGCAAAGAAATACGGCGACAAGGCTCTTAAGTATGACGAAATCGACAACGCGCCGGAAGAGAAGGCTCGTGGTATCACCATCAACACACGTCACTTGGAGTATCAGTCAGACAAACGCCACTACGCACACATCGACTGCCCAGGTCACGCTGACTACATCAAGAACATGATTACTGGTGCTGCCCAGATGGATGGTGCTATTCTCGTTGTTTCTGCTCCTGACTCAGTTATGCCGCAGACTCGTGAGCACCTTCTGCTCGCACGTCAGGTTGGCGTTCCCAAGATTATTGTTTTCTTGAACAAGGTTGACTTGGTTGATGATCCTGACCTGCTTGAACTGGTTGTTGAGGAAGTTAAGGACACTATCAAGGAATACGGTTTTGATGAAAACACACCGATTATTCAGGGTTCTGCATTCAAGGCTTTGGCTGACGGTGCAACTGCAGAAGATACCAAGTGTATCGATGACCTGCTCGCTGCTATGGACACATGGTTCGATGATCCCAAGCGCGACGAAGACAAGCCGTTCCTGATGCCGATTGAGGATATCTTCACTATTTCTGGTCGTGGTACTGTTGTTACTGGTCGTATCGAGCGCGGTATCGTTAAGATGAGCGATGCTGTTGAAATCGTCGGTATTCGCCCGACACAGAACTCAACGGTTACTGGTATCGAAATGTTCCAGAAGACTTTGGACGAGGGTATGGCTGGCGATAACGTTGGTATCCTTCTCCGTGGTATTGAAAAGAAAGACGTGGAGCGCGGTCAGGTTCTGGCTGCTCCGGGAACAATTCACCCGCACACCAAGTTCGAGGCTCAGATTTACGTTCTTTCAAAGGAAGAAGGTGGACGCCACAGCCCGTTCTTCTCAGGCTATCGCCCCCAGTTCTATTTCCGCACAACCGATATTACTGGTACGGTTAATCTGCCTGCAGGTACCGACATGGTTAAGCCGGGCGACAACACCAAGATTATCGGCGAACTGATTCACCCGATTGCTATGGACGAAGGTCTGAAACTGGCTATCCGCGAAGGTGGTCATACAATCGCTTCTGGTCAGGTTACCAAGATTATCGAATAGTTTATAGGATAAACGGATTTTCGATGGGTTTCTGTCGGAAGTCCGTTTTGTTTCCTGGAGGAATATTTTAATGGCTAACGAAAAGATTCGGGTCAGACTTCGTGCGTATGATGTTGAATTGATTGACCAGAGTGCAAAAGCCATCGTGCAGACTGTTCAGAAAGCGGGCGCAAAGGTTTCTGGCCCTATCCCGCTTCCGACCAGAATCAACAAAATCACCGTTCTGCGCTCACCGCACGTCAACAAAAAGTCGCGCGAGCAGTTTGAGATGAGAACACACAAACGGTTGATTGACATCTTGAATCCTTCTGCTGATGTAATGGATTCACTGATGAAACTTGAATTGCCTGCCGGTGTAGACGTAGAGATTAAACAGTAAGATTGCGTTGCGTTGCAACAGGTCTTGCTGTAATAAACAGTACGGTCCCCTATGGATCGGGGATGGCGGCTGATAGAGAAGAGCGAAAAGTTCTTCTGTAGGAGTTAAATCAGAATGAAAGGTCTGATAGCAAAAAAAGTAGGAATGACACAGATTTTCGACGAAAACGGCAATCTGACACCAGTAACCGTGATCCACGTCGAGCCGAACACTGTTGTTGCTACAAAAACAAAGGAAACTAACGGATACGATGCTGTTGTTCTTGGTCTTGAAGATTTGAAAGAATCAAAGGTCAACAAGGCATACAAAGGTCAGTTCCCTGAAAACATTTCACCGAAGCGTCATCTGAAAGAATTCAGAGACTTCGAGAAGGAAGTTGCGGTTGGCGACCAGATTGGTCTTGAACTGTTTGAAAAAACATCATTCTTGGATGTTACGGCAACTTCTAAAGGCAAGGGATTCCAGGGTGTTATGAAACGCTGGGGCTTCCATGGTGGACGTGCGACGCACGGTTCTAAATTCCATCGTGAGCCGGGCGGAACAGGAAATTGTACTACACCTGGACACAGCATGAAAAATATCAAGATGCCGGGACGCATGGGTTTTGAGCGCGTAACAGTGCAGAACCTCAAGATTGTCAAAATCGATCCCGAGCTGAAGGTAGTTATGGTTCGCGGGGCTGTTCCCGGGAATAAAGACTGTACGCTGATTATCAAGTCCGCGGTGAAGAAATAAGGTCGAGGGAATACGATGGAAAAGAAAGTCTATTCAACCGATGGTAAAGAGCTGCGCACGATTACACTTGATGATGCCGTGTTCGGTCTTCCGGTAAATGAAGATGTTATTTACTACGCCATCACGAACGAATTGGCAAACAAGCGCGTTGGTACTGCTTGCACGAAGACTCGCTCCGAAGTGCATGGTTCAAACGCCAAGCCGTACAAGCAGAAGGGAACTGGTCACGCTCGCCGCGGTGATAAAAAGTCACCAATCAATGTGGGCGGTGGTACGATTTTCGGACCCAAGCCGCGTGATTACAGTTATTCCATTCCGAAGAAAGAAAAGCGTCTTGCTATGAAATCAATTCTGAGTCTTCAGGCGCAGAGCGACAGACTGACTGTTGTGGAAGATTTCACGGTGGACAGCGGAAAGACAAAGGATTTGGTAAAAATCCTCAGCAACTTCGCAAAAGACGAGCGCACTGTTATCATCCTTAAAGATGACGACAAAAAGATTAAGCAGGCAGGACGCAATATCCGCAACCTGTACTTCTTGTCTTACAATCGTCTGCGCGCACATGACCTGTTCTACGGACGCAAGATTATCCTGTTGGAAGGTGCCGCGAAGAATCTTTCTGATTTCTATAACAAGAAAGAGGAGGCTAAATAATGAGCGATTTGTCAAATCTGAACGATGTTCTTATTCAGCCGGTACTGTCTGAGAAAGCTACTGCGCTCCGCGAGCAGAACAAATACGTGTTCAAGGTAGCAAAAGATGCGTCAAAAACGCAGATTAAGGAAGCGGTATCAAAGCTCTTCAATGTAAAGGTTGTGAACTGCACAACTATCAATGTTTTTGGCAAGATTAAGCGTCTCCGCGGAAGACCCGGAAGAACTGCCAGCTGGAAGAAAGCGATTGTTCGTCTTGCTCCCGGCGAAACGATTAAGGTATTCGAGGGCGTGTAAGCCTTCGTAAATTAAGGGGAACCAGATGGCTCTTAAAGTTTTTAAACCATACACTGCTGGTACTCGTACCCGCATTGATTTGGTAAGAGAAGAACTGACAACCGATAAACCCGAAAAAAGTCTGGTATCAGGTCTTAAGTCAAACGGTGGTCGCGGTCAGGGCGGACGTATTTCTGTACGTCATCAGGGCGGCGGACACAAAAGAAAGTATCGTATGATTGACTTCAAGCGCAACAAGCACGGCATTCCGGGTACGGTCAAGACAATTGAATACGACCCGAACCGCAGTGCAAACATTGCCCTTATCGCGTATGCGGATGGTGAGAAGCGCTACATTATCGCTCCGAAAGGACTGGTAGTGGGTCAGAAGATTATGTCCGGTGAGAACGCAACGCCTACTGTCGGCAATGCGCTGCCGTTGGAAGCAATTCCGGTCGGCTTTACCGTACACAACATTGAGCTGACACTTGGTCGCGGCGGACAGCTTGCCCGTTCTGCTGGCGCAAGTGCATTGGTGGCTGCAAAAGACGGTGACTATGTGGTTATCCGCCTTCCTTCAAGCGAAACACGCCGCGTCTTTGGCAAATGCTACGCGACAATCGGTGTGGTTGGCAATGAAGACCGCATGAACACTCAGCTCGGAAAAGCAGGTCGCAAGCGCTGGCTTGGTATTCGTCCGACCGTTCGCGGTATGGCGATGAACCCGGTCGATCATCCGCTTGGTGGTGGTGAAGGTGCAGGTAAAGGACATCAGCCTGTTACTCCTTGGGGACAGCCTTGTCGTGGTTATAAAACTCGCAACAAGAGAAAGACGTCAAGCAAGTTCATTGTTTCACGTCGTAAGAAGTAGAGGAGTTAGCGGTGTCAAGATCTGTTAAAAAAGGACCTTTCATTGAAAAGAGTCTTTACAAGAAAGTAATCGAGATGAACAAAGAGTCAGACAAGAAGATGATTAAAACATATTCTCGCTGCTCTACAATCATCCCTGAAATGGTAGGCAATACTATTTCTGTGTACAATGGCAAGTCATGGGTTCCGGTTTACGTTACAGAGAATCTCGTCGGTCACAAACTCGGCGAATTTGCTCCGACACGTACCTTCAAGGGTCATGGCGGTTCAGATAAAAAAGCTGGAAAGTAAAGGTGGACAGTATGACTGAAAAGAAAGGTTATGTAGCCACTACAAAATTCCTGATTGCATCACCTACAAAGGTTCGCCCCGTAGCGCATGTAATCAATCAGAAGTCCTACTCAGAGGCTATGGCAATTCTTGCTAACATGCCGCAGAAAGGTGCAAAACTCATCGCTGGTACTCTGAAATCAGCAGCGTCCAATGCACTGTATGCTAACAAGAAACTGGATGAAGATATGCTGTACGTCAAGGAAATTCGCATCGATGAAGGTCCGAGACTCAAGAGAGTGTGGTTCCGCGCTCGTGGTCGTGCTGACCAGCTCTTGAAACGTATGTGCCATATCACCGTCATTGTTGACGAGAAGGCGGGGGAATAAAGTGGGTCAGAAAGTAAATCCTATCGGTTTGCGTCTTGGCGTAAACAAGACATGGCAGTCTCGCTGGTATGCAGATCCTCGTGAGTATGCAGACCTCGTTCTGGAAGACATTAAAATCCGCAAGATGGTAACAACTCTTCCGGAGTGCCAGAATGCTGATATTGCCGAAATCGAAATTATCCGTCATCCGCAGCGTGTGACCATCGTGATTCACACTGCTCGTCCGGGTGTCATTATTGGTGTGAAAGGCGCAAATATCGAAAAGATTAGCGCTGAAATTCAGGCGAAGTTGACGAAGAAGGTGCAGATTAAGATTAAGGAAATCAAACGTGCCGACATCAATGCTTCTCTGATTGCACAGAATGTTGGACGCCAGCTCTCAGGTCGCGGTTCATTCCGCAAGGCACTGAAGCAGGCTTCTGCAAACGCTATGAAGGGCGGCGCACAGGGAATTAAGATTCGCCTCGCTGGTCGTCTTGGTGGTGCAGATATGAGCCGCAGCGAAGAACTGAAGTTGGGACGCGTTCCTCTTCATACGCTCCGCGCGGATATCGACTATGGAACTTTTGAAGCTCATACGACCTATGGTAAAATCGGTATCAAGGTTTGGGTCTACAATGGCATGAACTATGGTCGTGAGCAGAATGAAGATGCTGGTCAGTTGGTACGCAAGCCGCGCCGTGACCGTGATGCATCTGGCGAAGGAAAGTCAGCGGACAAAAAGCCCGCCGAAAAGAAACGCCCCGCTCGCAGTGCTTCAAAGGAGTAACGTAAATGCTTAGTCCTAAAAGAGTTATTCACCGCAAAGTACAGCGCGGAAGAATTAAGGGTAATGCGACACGTGACAACTACATTGATTTTGGAGACATCGCTTTGGTAGCGTTGGAGCCGGTGTGGTTGAGCGCGAAGCAGATTGAAGCTGCCAGTGTTGCAATTAACCGTAGAATTGACCGAAAGGGTCATGTTTGGACACGTGTGTTCCCGGATAAACCGATTTCAAAGAAACCTGCTGAAACCCGCATGGGTAAAGGTAAGGGTTCACCGGAATTCTGGGCTGCCGTTATTAAGCCGGGCATGATTTTGTTTGAGGTCGGCGAAGTTGACATCAAGGCTGCGGAAGCGGCTCTGACCCTTGCAGCAAGCAAGTTGCCGATTAAGACAAAGATTGCCTTTAAGCCGACGCAAGACTAAGGAGTAGAAAGATGGCTTCAAAGAAAAAGAATGTTAAGGAACTGTCTTACAACGAATTGGTTGCACAGGAAAAAGAGCTTAAGCAAAAGTACATGGATTTCCGTTTCCAGAAGGTAAACGGCCATGTGGATAACCCGATGCAGGAACGTGCTATCCGCCGCGAAATCGCGAAGGTTAAGACGTTTATCCGCCAGAAAGAACTGGCCGGACAGAATAAGTAGGAGCTGAATCGTGGCAGAACAGACTGTTCAGAAAGGCGCAAAGCGTTCTTTGGTGGGCTTGGTAACGAGCGACAAGATGGACAAGACTATTGTCGTGTCTATCAACACCAAAAGAATGGATACGCTCTACAAGAAGTATGTTACACGCACAAAGAAATGTAAGGTTCATGATGAAAAGAATGAAGCTCACATTGGAGATACAGTGCGTATCGTGGAATGTCGCCCGCTTTCAAAAGACAAGTGCTGGCGTCTTGAAGAAATTATCGAGCGCGCTAAATAACGTCGAAGGAGTCAGAAACTATGCTTCAAATGCAATCAAATTTGACTGTTGCTGATAACTCTGGCGCAAAACTCGCTCAGGTAATCAAGGTACTCGGTGGCTCACACCGTCGCTATGCCGGTATCGGTGACATTGTTGTGGTGGCGATTAAGGAAGCAATTCCTACGTCTACTATTAAAGAAGGTTCAGTTCAGAAGGCGGTAATTGTTCGCGTTGCGAAAGAATATCGCCGCCCTGACGGTACGTATATCCGCTTCGATGACAACGCTTGTGTTATCGTTGACGGAGACAAGAACCCGAAAGGAAAACGTATTTTCGGACCAGTTGCCCGTGAGCTTCGTGATATGGATTTTATGAAAATCGTATCATTGGCGCCGGAAGTTCTGTAAGGAGTATTGAATGAACGACAAGAAAAAATTCAAAATCCGCAAGGACGATACGGTACAGGTAATTGCAGGAAAAGACAAAGGTAAGCGCGGACAGATTGTTCGCATTATCGCAAAAAAGGACGCAGTTATTGTATCCGGAATCAACATTGTCAAGAAGGCAATGAAAAAACGCAGCCAGCAGGATCAGGGCGGTATCGCTGAGATTGAGGCTCCGCTGCACATTTCAAACGTCGCGATTGTATGTAAAAAATGCGGTCCGACTAAAATTGGTTACAAAATCGACGGCGACAAGAAAATTCGCGTCTGCCGTAAGTGTGGAGAAGCACTGTAATGGATAAGTACGTACCTCGGCTTAAGAAAGTCTACAAGGACGAAATCGCACCCGCTCTGTTTAAAGAGATGGGTTACACAACGCCGATGCAGATTCCCGCAATCAAGAAGGTTGTGGTAAGCATGGGCGTTGGCGAAGCACTCACCAACAAGAAACTCCTTGATGCCGCAGTTACTGACCTGACACAGATTACCGGTCAGAAGGCTGTAAAAACAAGGGCAAAGAAGAGTATCGCTAACTTTAAGTTGCGTGAGGGCAATGAAGTTGGTGTAATGGTAACATTGCGTGGCGCAATCATGTATGAATTCTTGGATCGCCTTATCAATGTGGCATTACCTCGTGTAAAGGATTTCCGCGGTATCAAAGCGACTGGCTTTGACGGTCACGGAAACTTCTCTCTTGGTATTACAGAACAGATTATCTTCCCGGAAATCGACTTCGACAAAATCGTAAAGATTGCCGGTATGAACATCTCGATTGTGACGAGCGCACGCACTGATGCGGAAGCCCGGGCTCTGCTTACCAAGTTCAACATGCCGTTCAGGAAGTAGTGAGGAAAGCATGGCTAAGAAATCAATGATTATCAAGGCGCAGCGCACCCCAAAGTACAGCACACGTGAATACAATCGCTGTCAGATTTGTGGTCGTCCGCGCGGATACTTGCGCAAGTTCAAGATGTGTCGCGTCTGCTTCCGTAAGTTAGCAAGTGAAGGCCTGTTGCCAGGTGTCACAAAATCCAGTTGGTAGTAGTGGAGGAGAATAAGAAATGAGTGTTTCAGATCCAATAGCAGATATGCTGACAAAGATCCGCAATGCTGTTCAGGCTCGCCACGAAAAAGTCGATGTTCCGACATCCAAACTCAAGCTGGAAATCGTGAAGATTCTGAAAACAGAAGGATATATTAAGAATTTCAAGAAAGTGCAGGAAGAGAACAAATCTATCATCCGCATCTTCTTGAAGTATGATGACCAGAATGGTCCGGTTATCCACGGCGTAGAAAAAATCTCTACTCCTGGTCGCCGCGTGTATTCTGGATATAAGGATTTGCCCCGTGTTTACAACGGTTACGGCACATTGATTGTTTCTACTTCTGTCGGTGTTACCACTGGTAAGAAGGCGAGCGAAAAGATGGTCGGTGGCGAATTAGTCTGCAAGGTTTGGTAATAGGAGGAAGAGATGTCTAAAGTCGGAAAACTTCCTGTTGCTGTACCGGCAGGAGTCACAGTTACAACAGCGGACAATGTTATCACCGTAAAAGGTCCGAAAGGCGAACTGAAGCAGGCATATAACGACAATGTTGCTGTTGACTTTAAAGATGGACAGATTACGGTAAGTCCGAAAGCGAACACAAAGGCTGCTAATGCGGCTCATGGCTTGTACCGCGCCCTGATTCACAATATGGTCACTGGCGTAACGACTGGATTTACAAAATCTTTGATAATCACTGGTGTTGGTTACCGTGCAGAAGTACAGGGAAAGAATCTTGTGATGAACCTGGGTTATTCTTCAGAATTCATCGCAGTTATTCCCGAAGGTCTGACCGTTACGGCTGACGCTCAGGGTAAAATCACCATTACTGGCATCAGTAAGCAGCTGGTTGGTGAGTTCAGCGCTCAGATTCGCAAATTGCGCGCACCTGAACCGTACAAGGGCAAAGGTATTCGCTATGAAACTGAAGTCATCAGACGCAAAGTTGGTAAGACTGGCGTTAAATAAGGTGGTGTAGCAATATGTTGAGAAAACTGACTGATAAAAATAGAAAGCGCCTGCATCGCAAGATTCACATTCGCAAGCGGATTCACGGAACGGCGGCTCGTCCGCGTATGACCGTAACACGCAGCAACTGTAATCTGTATGTTCAGGTAATCAATGACGACGAGGGCAGAACCTTGGCCGCCATTTCTACGATGGAAAAGGAATTTGCCGCGCTCAAGCCGAATATCGACGGAGCCGCAAAACTTGGTGAAGCTTTGGGAAAACGCCTGCAGGAAAAGAATATTACTACGGTAGTATTTGACCGCAACGGTTATCTGTATCATGGTGTTGTCAAGGCCCTTGCAGACGCAACCCGCAAAGCCGGGATCGTATTCTAGGAGAGTCTATGGAACGCCAGAATAAGTTTGATAAAGAAAGAGAACCAAAAGAGTTCATTGAGAAGCTGGTTAAGCTGAACCGCACTTCTAAGACTGTCAAAGGCGGTCGCAGAATGTCTTTTTCAGCACTGACTGTTGTCGGTGACCAGAAAGGTCGCGTTGGATACGGATTTGGTAAAGCAAATGACGTTTCTGAGGCGATTAGAAAGAGTGTAGACAAGGCAAAGCGCAACCTGGTTATGGTGCCCGTAAAGAACGGAACTTTGCCGCATGAAATGATTGGCAAGTACAAGAGTTCAGCAATCCTGCTGAAGCCGGCTTGTCCTGGTACTGGAATCATCGCTGGAGGTCCTGTTCGTGCAATTATGGACGCAATCGGAGCGACAGACGTTATCTCCAAGTCACAGGGTTCACGCTCATCTGTCAATGTTGTCCGTGCGACTTTTGACGCACTTGCGAATCTTATGGATGCAAAGGCAATCGCCTCAAACCGCGGTAAATCTTTGCAGGATATGTGGGGGTAATCTATGGCAGCAAAGAAACTTAAGGTTACTCTTAAAAGAAGCGTAATTGGTCAGAAACCAGAAAAGAAGGCGACAGTTCGCAGTCTTGGTCTGAAGAAGATTAATTCATCAGTAGTGCAGGAAGACAATCCGTGCGTTCGTGGCATGATTGCTTCTGTTTCACACTTGGTTGAAGTTGAGGAGACAAAATAATGGCAGATTTCGTACTGAGCGCACCGCAGGGTGCAAACAAGAAGAAGCGCATTGTAGGTCGTGGCTCTTCATCAGGTCGTGGTACTACAGCAGGAAAAGGTAACAAGGGACAGCAATCTCGTTCCGGCGGAAAAACATACGTCGGTTTTGAGGGTGGACAGATGCCGCTGTATCGCCGTATCGCTCACCGTGGCTTCTCTAATTATCCTTTCAAGAAAGTATATGTGACCGTAAACGTAAAGTTGCTGGAAGAAAAATTCAGCGCAGGCGATACGGTAAACAAAGAATCTCTTATTGCAAAGGGATTGCTTGATTCTGCCGACAAATTGGTAAAAATCCTTGCTGACGGCGAATTGACAAAAAATCTGACGGTAGACGTTGACAAGGTTTCTGCTGCAGCGAAGGCAAAAATCGAGAAAGCGGGCGGTTCTGTAAAGACTGCTGAACCTACTGAAGAAAAAAAGTAAGCGGCGGAGAAACACATGGCAAGTAATCCGATTGTAAGTATATTCAGAATTAAAGAATTGCGCAGTCGCCTGTTCTTTACTTTTGTAATTTTAGCTGTTTTTCGTCTGGGATGTGTGCTGACAATTCCGGGCATTGATGCGAGCGTGCTGATTAACTATTTTCAGGATTTGGCATCAAAAAACAGAAACGCATTTGCGAGTTATATGGACTTCTTTGCCGGTGGTGCATTCTCTAATTTTTCTGTGTTCATGCTGGGTGTTATGCCCTACATCTCAACGCAGATTATCTTGCAGCTCGCGCTGATTATTTTCCCGTCTCTCAAACGTATTGCGCAAGAGGACGGTGGTCAGCGCAAAGTTGCGGCTTGGACAAGAATTGGCACAGTGTTTGTCTGTCTGATTCAGTCTTTGGCTGTAACGGTGTATGCATATAGTATTCCGGGTGCAGTTATCCTGGATAACCAGATTGCATTCCGGCTGCTTGCAATGCTCACGGTAACAACGGGAGCAATGATTACAGTGTGGCTGGGTGACCAGATTACGGCTCACGGTATCGGAAACGGAATCTCAATTCTGATTTTCGCTGGTATCGTTGCCCGCCTGCCCCACGCAGTTATCGAACTGGTGAACAAAGTTCGTAACGGCGAAATCAACGCTGTGTTCGTTGTGGTAGTGTTGTTGATGTTCATCGCTGTCATCGCATTTGTTGTGTATGAGCAGCAGGGTGTCCGTAAGATTCCGGTCAACTATGCAAAGCGCGTAGTTGGACGCAGAATGTACGGCGGACAGAATACCTACATTCCGTTCAAAATCAATCCGTCGGGAGTTATTCCGGTCATCTTTGCTTCGTCATTTTTGACCTTCCCGCTCCAGATTGTTTCAAGTCTTGGTAATAGCCAGAATTCTGCGCGCTGGGTTGCTCGTCTTTCTGCAATCCTTACGCCGACAGGATGGTGGTACAATATTTTGCTGGTACTCCTGATTATTTTCTTTGCATACTTCTACACACAGGTAACCCTGAACCCCACAGAAATCGCAAAGAACATAAGAGAGAATGGCGGAACCATTCCAGGAATTCGTACCGACAAAACAGAAGAATATATGCAGAAGGTTTTAAACCGTCTCGTATTGCCGGGTTCTTTGTATCTTGCTGCGATTGCAGTATTGCCGACAATCATCCAGAATCTGTTCGGATTCCCGCAGTCAATCTCAATGTTGATGGGCGGTACTTCCCTCTTGATTTTGGTTGGCGTTGACTTGGATACGATGAGCCAGATTGAAGCCTTGCTTAAGATGCACCACTCAGAGGGTCTTGTTAAGAGAGGCAGACTGCGGTCAAGAAATCTGTAGAATATGATGATTTACGCGAATTCGTGCTGAATTCGCGTAAATTTGTTATAAATTTTGCAGAAATTCTGACTGTAGCAGTAGAATAAGTTTGGGAATTTATGCTATATTTCTAGAACGCAGAATTGTAGTTCATTGCGAATTGCCATGATTTTGCGGGGAAAGTATATGTTCCCAGGGGGACTTTTATGAAAGTACGAACCAGCGTAAAGCCCATTTGCGACAAATGCAAGGTTATCAAGCGCAATGGTATTGTCCGTATCATTTGCACTAACCCGAAGCATAAGCAGAAGCAGGGTTAAGGAGTAACAGGATGGCTCGAATTGCGGGAGTTGACCTCCCTAATAAACACGTTGTTGTTGCATTGACCTATATCTATGGTATTGGTCGCTCAGCGGCAAAAGCAATTTGTGAAAAGACCGGAATTAATCCACAGAAAATGATGAATGACCTGGATCAGGACGAGCAGGCGAAACTTCGCGCTCTGATTGATGCCGAATACAAGGTTGAGGGTCGTCTTCGTTCAGAAATCGGTCTTAACATCAAGCGTCTTATGGATATTGGTTGCTATCGCGGCCTTCGCCATCGAAAAGGTTTGCCGGTACGTGGACAGCGCACACGCACAAATTCACGCACTCGCAAAGGTAAGAAGAAGACAGTTGCTAACAAGAAGAAGGCTGTCTGATAGGCGGGGGAAGTAAGGAAAATGGCAAACAATACAAAGAAGCGAAAGGAAAAGAAGAGCGTCTATGAAGGAAACGTGTATATTCAGGCGACGTTCAACAATACTATCGTAACAATCACAGACTTGAAGGGCAATGCTCTTTCTTGGGCATCTTCAGGCGGTCTTGGCTTCCGCGGAGCAAAAAAATCAACTCCGTTTGCCGCACAGACAGTTGCAGAAACCGCTGTGCAGAAGGCAGTCAGCTACGGTCTGCGTGAAGTACACGTATTCGTTAAAGGACCTGGTGTTGGCCGTGAAAATGCGGTGCGCGCTTTGGGAACTTTGGGACTCAAGGTAAAGTCAATTTCTGACGTAACACCGATTCCGCATAACGGATGCCGCCCGCGCAAGACACGCCGTATGTAAAGAAGTCGGGCAATGGTCGGCGTAATGCTGCCTTTGCTCAAATGGCCGGAAAGTCTGGCACAATCCGTTTTACCACAGCGGATTGTTGGAAAGCTGGCAGAGTATTCTGCCTGCATAGTATTACAAAAATGGCTCGTGGTTGAGCTTCTATTTTATGCAAAGGAGTTCAGATGGCTCGCAAAAATCTGCTTAAAGGTTTTAAGAAACCAAAAGGCATTACATTTGAACATCTTGAAACGAATCCGAACTACGGAAAGTTTACGGCATATCCTTTTGAGACGGGATTTGGCACGACAATCGGCAATACTTTGCGTCGTGTGCTTCTCTCTTCAATTCAGGGCTATGCAGTTTCTTCTGTACGGATTACTTCATATGATGCTGATGGTGTTCCTCACGTTATTTCCAGTGAATTCGAAACGATTCCGAATGTTTCCGAAGACACGCTGGAGATTCTGAACAGCTTGAAACAGATTCGCGTGCGTCTTCCTGGCGAAGAACAAGAAACTCTTCTTTATGAATTCAAAGGCCCTGGCACGGTAAAAAGTGACGACTTTGAGAAAGAAGGTCAGCTTGAAGTGTTTACAAAGGATGTTCCTGTCTTCACGATGATGGATGGCGCGCATCTTGACATTGAAATTCAGGTTGACTTGGGAAGAGGCTATGTTCCTGCTGAAGTGAATGAGCATTACATTGAGATTGTTGGTACGATTCCGATGGATGCGATTTTCTCTCCGGTGCGCAAGGTAAAGTACGCTATTGAGCCTTGTCGTGTTGGTCAGCGTAATGACTACGACAAGCTTATTCTTGAGATTTGGACAGATGGAACTATTGCTCCAGAGGACGCATTGGCAGAAGCGGCGAAGATTGCAAAAGATCATTTCTCAATTTTCGTAAACTTTAATGACAATGATATTCTCGGCGGAGACGACATCGATGAAGGTGATGAGAGAATTCGTCAGTTGCTCAACACACCGGTTGAAGAACTGGAGCTTTCAGTTCGCTCATCAAACTGTCTGAAAAATGCAAACATTCGCACAATCGGCGAATTAACACGGAAGACAGAAGATGACATTGCCAAGACACGTAACTTTGGCAAGAAGAGTCTGACTGAGATTAAAGAAAAACTCCAGGAATGGAATTTGACGCTCGGAATGACCGATTACAGTCATCTGAAAAATGCTGTCAATTTAACTAAGCCAAAGCAGAAGGAAGAATCAGATGAATCATAGAAATGGTTTTAATCCGCTTTCCCGGACAACGGCGCATCGCCGTGCTATGTCACGAAACATGGTAACATCTCTTTTCAGATTTGAGCGCATTACGACGACCAGCGCAAAAGCAAAGGAAGTCCGCCGTGCCGCTGAAAAGTTGATTACACGCAGCAAGGTAGATTCAGTTCATAATCGCCGTATTGCAGCAAAGTATATTCAGGATGAGAAAATCTTGAACAAACTCTTTACGGAACTGGGTCCGAGAATGAAGGAGCGTAACGGCGGTTATACACGCATCCTGAAGATTGGTTTCCGTCAGGGCGATGCGGCTGATATGGTCATCCTTGAGTTGGTAGACTACAAGTTGCCGACCGAAGAGGACAAAGAGGCAAAAAAAGCCGACAAACCTGCAAAGAAAGCGGCTGAAAAAAAGCCTGCAGAAAAGAAACCTGCTGAAAAGAAAGAGGGAGCGGCAAAAAAAGCTCCTGCGAAGTCTGCGGCAAAGCCAAAGGCTGCAAAAAAAGAAGCAAAGGCGGAGGACTAAGAGATGTCTAAAGGTCATCGCGGAGCTGGAATCCGCTCAGAAGCAAATCACGGTCGTGGTACATGTCCGCGCTGTGGAAAAACCAACGTCAAGACCTTGTATGAAAAGGAAATTGACGGAAAGCAGGTTAAGATTTGTAAGGTCTGCAATGCAACATTGAAAAATATTGCAAGAAAGGAAGCGAGGGCTGCTAAGGCTGCTGCTTCTACCGCAGATGCACCTGCTACAGAAGCACAGGCATAAGTTCTGGCTACCAAGCCGTCCTTCACTTGCAAGGGCGGCTTTATTTTAATACTGAAATAAAAACGTGGAGGTTTTTATGAAAAAGGTTGTTCTTTTGACGGCGGCGGCTCTTATCGCTTTAGTGATGGGCTGTTCAAAATCTGGAAACAATGCGATTAAAGTTGGCTCAATTGGTCCACTTTCTGGCGCAGTTGCGGTGTATGGTGTTGAATGTAAGAACGGCATTGACCTTGCTGTGGAAGAAATCAATGCGGCAGGTGGCGTAAATGGTCAGTTGATTGAAATTATCGCTGAGGACGATGAAGGAAATCCCGAGAAATCGGTGAGCGCGTACAAGAAATTGGTCACCAAAGATGCTGTAAAGTATATCATCGGTTCACTGACTTCTGGTTGTACGCAGGCAATCACTCAGAGCGCGCAGGCTCAGAAAATTGTGCAGATTGCTCCTGCTGCGACCGCTCCTGCAATCACCGATGCGGGTAACTACATTTTCCGTGCATGCTTTATCGACCCGTTCCAGGGAACTGTTGGCGGAAAATTTGCCGCTGACAATCTTGGTGCGAACAGCGCGGCGATTCTGTATGACATCGGAAATGATTATTCTGTTGGCTTGAAGGAAAACTTTTTCAAGGAATTTGAGCGTCTTGGCGGTCGCGTTATCGCTCAGGAATCATACAATACAGGCGACAAAGATTTTAATGCGCAGATTACCAAAATCAAGAACGTAAATCCCGATGTTATCTACCTGCCCGATTACTACGGCACGGTCGCTCTGATTGCAAAACAGTTGCGCGCTCAGGGCATCGTAAAGCCGATTGTTGGTGCTGACGGATGGGATGGTCTGACAGAGAATGCTGGCGAGGAAGTTTTGAACGGGTACTATTCAAATCACTATGCGACCGATTCTGATTCTCCGGCGGTACAGAAATTTGTTTCTGCATTTAACACAAAATATGGCAAGAACCCCAATGCATTCGCGGCTCTTGGCTACGACAGCGTGTATCTGCTGAAAGATGCAATCGCAAAAGCTGGCACAACTGATGGCGCGGCTGTTCGTGATGCTCTTGAAGCGACTGACGGCGACTACGTGACTGGTCACTTGACCTTTGATGAGAAGCGCAACCCGATTAAGTCTGCGGTCATTTTGGAAATGGCTCGTGGCTCGAAGGGTGAGTTGACAACTCAGTACAAAGCAACGGTTAATCCGTAATCTGCCAGAAAAAATCTGATGCAAAGAAGGACTTCGTGCCGTATGGTGCGGAGTCTTTTTTTTTTCGGGATTTATATTTTTTGCTTTTTGTGGACAGTTTATCGTCTGTTACCGATATTTTTCAATGAATCGGTTGAAAATTCCTTGAAAAGCGGGTATTATGGAAGTGCTGATTTACACTAGAGGCGATTAATTATAACGAAAATATCGGTCGTGCGCCGAGGTTTGCAGGAGTCGAAATGAAAGTTGCTATTGTTACAGGTTCATCAAAGGGAATTGGAAAAGCGTGTGCAATTCGGCTGGCGAAAGACGGCTATGCGGTTGTGGTGAATTACAGCCGTTCCGATGACGAGGCGGCTGCCGTTGTGGAATCAATCAAGGCAGACGGTGGCGAGGCGATTGCATACAAGGCGGACGTTTCAAAACTGGACGAAGTGAAAAAAATGTTCCGTGATGTGTACAAGCAGTTCGGGAGCATTGACGTTCTGGTGAACAATGCGGGAATCGTGCGCGATGAGTATCTTCTGATGCTGAACCCGGAGACTTTGGACAAATGCCTTGACCTGAACATTAAAGGCTATATTTACTGCGCTCAGGCGGCGGTTCTCAAAATGTTCAAGCAGAAGCACGGCGTTATCATCAATATGTCTTCTGTCTCTAGCAAATTTGCCTTGCCCGGTCAGAGCGTGTACAGTGCGACAAAGGGTGCGGTCAATTCGCTTACGCAGACGCTTGCAAAGGAACTTGCCGGTTACGGAATCCGCGTGAATGCCGTTGCTCCCGGATTTATTCAGACTGAGATGATTGACGCAATCCCGCAGGAAAAGCGCGATGAATACATCAAAAATGTGCCGCTCCAGCGGTTCGGTACGGCAGAAGATGTCGCGAATGTGGTTAGCGCGCTTGCGTCCGATGCGTTCTCTTATGTGACGGGGCAGACAATCATTCTTGACGGCGGATTGTCACTTTAGGACGCTCTCGTAATCTATAGCATATCGCTTTCTTTTCTGTTGAAAAATTCACTGATTCATAGTATCATTATGGAATGAATATTTACGAAATCAGCCAGAAGATTGCGCAACGACCTCCGTTCCAAATGATTGAGCGGGTGCTGGAGTTAAAGCCGGGCGAAAGTGCGACTGGGCTTAAGAATGTGAGCGTGAATGAGCCGTATTTTATGGGCCATTTTCCGGGTACGCCGATTATGCCGGGCGTTCTGATTGTGGAGGCCTGCGCGCAGTTGTGTTCGCTCGTGATTGAAAAAGATGAGAATGCATTGGAAGACAATTTGTATGTACTCTTGAAAATTGATGGGTTCAAATTTGTCAAGCCGGTCATTCCCGGAGACCAACTCATTATTACGGTGAACAAAACGAAGGGCGGTGGCGTTCTTGTCGGATTTGATGCGGTAGTCAAAGTAGGTGACGCAGTGTTTGCAAAAGGGAGTCTGACATTTACGACGATACCCAAGGCTTCGGTGGAACAAAGATAGACTGATAGCGATGGCAGAGAACGCAGAAACCAAGACGCAGAGAATTCTCGTGCTGAATGGAAGCCCCAAAAAAGAGCGCAGTGGTACGCTTAAACTGACGCGTTCGTTTGTTGCGGGGCTGACCGAGTATGGCGGATATGAGACGGAATTCGTGCATATTTCTGCGCTGCGCATAAAACCATGCCTTGGCTGCCTGTCATGCTGGGCACGGGAAGATGCAACTTGCGTGATTAAGGACGATGATATTCCTGCCCTGCGCAAAAAGATTGAGGATGCGGATGTCGTTGTTTTTTGTATGCCGCTTTTTTTCTTTGGTATTCCGGGAACGGTCAAAGTGATGATGGACAGATTGCTTGGAATGGTAAATCCGTACTATGGAAAGCCGATTCCTACTGACGGGTCATCATTGCATGGGGCGACCAAGCCGCATCCTGGGCAACGGTTCATTCTGATTTCGTCCTGCGCATGGGTTGAAAAGGATGTCGTGTATGCGTCCGTGTTCAGCCAGTTGGATATGATTTTTGGAAAAGGCGGCTACCTTGCGCTCACCACACCGCAGATGAACGCGATTGTGTATCATTCCAATGGTCGCCGTCTGGTCAAAATGCAGGCGAATTATAAGGCGGCGGGTGAAGAATATGCGAAAACGGGAACGGTCAGCAAGGAGACGGTTGACAAACTTGCCCGACCGATGTTTTCTAACGAGGTATATCAGATGTTTTATGAGAATATGTGGCGTAAGCCGAATGGAGAATATTTACTGAATGAAATTGATAAAGAAAGCAATCGATAATTTTTTGGTCGCATTCGGAAAGTTCTCCATCGTGCTGGTGCGCTTCTATATGTATATCGTCTACCGACCCAAGGCGCATTTTGTGGATAAGACGGTGCAGACGAACAAACTGAAAGAGCCGTGCATTGTGATTGCAAATCATACAACGATTGTTGACCCGCCGTTTATTCTTTCGGTTTTGCGCGGAAAAACTTCGATTGTGATTGCGAAGGACTGGTTTGAAAAGCCGAGCATCAACTGGATTTGCCGAGCGGCGAACGGCGTTCCCTGTGACCGCTTCAATCTGGATACGGAATGGGCTTTGCTTGCCAAAAAAGAATTGAAGAAAGGTCGCTCCGTGGTGATTTTCCCCGAAGGAAAGTGCCGAGAGGATGGTGATTTGAACGAATTTAAGTCGGGCTTTGCGTTTTTGGCGCGGAGTACGGGTTATCCTGTGGTCAGCATCGGACTTGACGGAAAATATACGTTCGGGCATCGGATTCATTATGTGGTGGATGTGCCGCGCAAAGTGGAACGAACCAAGGGCGTGGCTTCTTCGGTTGATTTGGAGAATCAGTCGGCACAGTTCAGGGAACGCGTCAAGTTGCTGAAGCGAAGTGCGATATGGCACAATACGGCATCTCTCCCTGCGCCCGATACGGTGTATGATGTTGTGCCGCCGTTACCCGAAGTTGTTGCGGAAGAACAGGCGTTTTCTGCACGGAGTGAGCCAAACGATTCGCTTCTTTCGTACAGGAGTCCTTGTGAGGGTGGTGAGTGATGAAATACGGATTGGTTTTGGAAGGCGGCACACGCAAAGTTCTCTATACGGCGGGCATTCTCGACACATTCTTGGAGCAGGGGTTTCACTTTGACTACATCATCGGTGTTTCTGCTGGCTCTCATGCGGCGTTGAATTACGTGACGGGGCAAAAAGGTCGGCTCAAGCAGGTGCTTTCACCCGAGTCAATCCGTCAAAAGACTCATAAAAACGGTGCTTTGTGGCGTGACGGCATCTTAAAAGAAATGCATTTTATGATTTACAAATATTCGTTCGACCGCAAGAATCCATTTGACTTTAAAAGATTCTTTTCGTCCGACGTAAAATGCGAGATTGGGGCGACCTGCGCCGATACGGGGATACCTGTCTATTGGTGCGATCAGGAAATGGAGATGGCGAAGAAAAAACTGCCAATCGGAAAAATCCGCCGCAACAGGCTTTTGCTTGATCATGTGTGCGCGTCCTGTTCGCTTCCGATTTTGTTTCCGCCGGTAAAAATTGGCGACAAGCATTATGCGGACGGTTGTGTGACGGATTCCGTGCCGTTTGACCGAGCCTTTGAGCAGGGGTGCGACAAATTGGTGGTGATTACGACGCAAGAGCCGTGGGATGGCCCGACCGATTTTAAGAAATGGGATTTGCTTTTGTCGCCCATGTACAAACGTAAGTGGCCCAATCTGTACAATGCATTGATGACCCGCTACGAAAATTATTGCAAACAGGAAAAGCGGCTGGCGGAATTGGAGCAGGCGGGAAAAGCACTGGTGTTTCATCCTGTGGAAGTGCTGTGCGGTCTTTTTGAGAATTCGGCGGAAAAAATCAATGAGTCGTATGATTACGGAGTGCGCGCAGCAAATGCTCGTATGAAAGAAGTGAAGAAATTTTTGGGTTTGGACGTATAAAACGATAGACGCACAGGCTGTAATATCGTAGAATAATAAAGTTAGACGCTTAATATTGTAGAAGAACGAACGCGAATGTTGGAAAGTTACATCATAAAAGGATTGCTCATTGGTCTCATTTTTGGAATTCCTGCGGGAGCGAGCGGAACGATTACCATTCAGAAGACGCTGGAGCGCGGATTTTTAAGCGGATTCTTTACGGGCTTGGGCGCGACGGTCGCCGATATGTTCTATGCCAGCGTGGGTGCATTCGGGATTCATCTGATTGCAGACTTTATGAATGACCACATGAGGGCGATTCAGTTTATCGGCGGTCTGGTGATTATTACCTATGGATTTTATACTATGTTCCGAAGCGCAAAGGTGAATGAAAAAGTTGCCAATGCGACGGGAATTATCAGTTGTTTTCTGACGGCACTGGGAATCGGTCTTCTGAATCCTGCGGCGGTGCTTGCCTATTTGATGGGCTTTACGCTGTTCGGTGTGGCGGAAGCGGAGATGCTTTCTCTTTCACAAGCGTTGGAACTGGTTATCTCATTGGGAATGGGTACGGTCATCTGGTGGATTACGGTCTGCGGCTCAATTACGGTTCTGCGCAATCGCATTACGGAAGAAACGAATCACAAACTGCACGTGGCATTTGGTATCATCACGATTGTGCTGGGCTGTGTGTGTATTGTGCGGTCGATTTTCCCTGAATTTCCTGAGAACGTCATTCACGCGATTTTCGGATAAGATTCTCTTAGCACAATGTTCGTGCTACAACTCGAAGACTTTTTTGCCGCCGAAGAACGTAGCGTGTACTCTGCCAGTCAGTTTTGCGCCGTTTTGCGGAGATGCTTTTCCTTTGCTGAAAAAACAATTGCTGTCCACAATCCATTTTTCCTTCGTATCGACAAGAATAAAATTCGCCTCATAGCCGATTGCAAGGCGGCCTGACGTAAGGTTAAGGAGTTGGGCGGGATTGTCGCTCATCAGCGCGGATAATTTTGTAAGCGGAATTCCTTCTTGCTCAACCAAAATTGTGTGGCAGACGGCAAAGGCAGTTTCCAGACCAGTAAAACCCGGGCTTCCAGCCGCCTTGTCTTCTGCGGTGTGCGGCGCATGGTCGGTGGAAATAACGTCTACCGTGCCGTCTTTGATTGCATTGATGAGCGCACGACGGTCATTTTCACTGCGGAGCGGAGGATTCACCAAGGCGCGCAGAAACGGGGCTTCTGAACCGCTCAGACTGAGGTGATGCGGAGTGACTTCAACAGAAATCGCGAAGTCTGCGGGGGCAGTTCCGTCTGCAATTTGAGCTTTTGCGCGGCGGACGGCATCAATGCTTGTCTTTGTACTGCAATGCGCAATGTGAATGTGACAGCCTGCGGTTTTTGCGATTTCAATGTTGCGCTCGGTGGCAGTGTCCTCTGCAAGCGCGAGCAGACGGTTTGCGGCGGTCAGGTTTCCGTCTATCTCAAAATCAATGGAAGAAGGAACGTGTTCTTTTGGCGCATTGTATTTGTCCGCAGGAATGCCGTACTTTTTCATAAATCCCAGCGCACGTTCTCGGAACGGACGCGCCGCCTTTGCAAGAGAAACGTCCTCGCAGTGACAGCTGACGATAACATTGTGCTTTCCTGCTTTTTGCATTGCTTCCAGCATGACCGCGGCGGATTCAACATCGTGTCCGTCTTCGGTAATCATCGGAATTTTTGACGGATGCATATTGTCAAGTTCACTCGTGTCCGTTCCCTCAAAATCTTTTGTGATGCTGATTGTCTGAAAAACAGTGGCAAGATTCCGGGATTCAGCCTCTTCTATGATTCGCTGTGCCATTTCCCCTGTGGAAACAACGGGATTTGTGTTTGGCATAAGCACGACTGTTCCAAAACCTCCTGCAACAGCGGCTTTTAATCCAGTGTCAAGGTCTTCTTTTTGCGTCTGCCCAGGGTAGCGGAAATGAACGTGCATATCAATGAAAGACGGCATAAGCGTGAGACCGTGAGCGTTGACAAATTCGGGAATTTCTAAAAAGTCACGTTCTGTCAATGTTGTTGCCGCAAGCCGGCGTGCCATCTTTTCTTCCGTACAATCGCCCAGAAACACATAACTGATTTTTTTGTCCGTTACCACAATTGCGCCGGGACTGTCTACATGACTGTCTACCAGATGAGCATTGTAAAGAATTACACTTTTTGCCATAGTTTGTCTCCGTTACGGTGGTCGAATTCGCTATTCTATCGTACCCGCAGAGTACAGCGCGTCACAATATTCACAGCGGTATTGCGCTTTTTCGCGGTTTGCCAGTTTGAATACCTGCGGAATATATTTTTCCGTGGCAGTAATGCAGCGCGGGTTCTTGCAGTGAATTACCTGTTCTACGCGCTCGGGCAGTTCCATCTTTATCTTTTTGACGATTTTTTCGTCCTTGATGATGTTCACAGTGATGTTGGGGTCGATGTAGCCAAGCACGGAATAGTCAATGTTGATGATGTTGTCAATCTTGATGATGTCCTTTCGCTCGCTCTTTTTGGACTGCACGTTCATAATCAGCGCGCTCGTGAAATTCGCCTTGTCCAGCCCGAGCCAATGAAAAATCTGCGGACCAAAACCCGCCTTGATGTGGTCAATGACCAAGCCGTTTTTTATCGTGTCTACGTTCAGCATTTTTTAACTTCCTCATAATATTGTAACATATTTTTTGTAGATGTGGTATAAAATCAAACAAAATTGGGAGATTTTCTTTCTAATGGATTTTTCTGCGCCTTCATGCCATAATGGAATGTATGGGAACCTATTTGAATCCGAACAACGACAATTTTCGCGAATTTTCGGTGACAGGACGGTATGTTGACAAAACAATGCTCATCGATGCATTGAACACATACTGTATTCCTGACAGTGAGCAAAAATTTGTCTGCGTAAGCCGTCCGCGTCGGTTCGGAAAGTCAATTGCCGGCGATGTGATTTCTGCATACTATTCAAAAGGTGCTGATTCCAAAGAGCTGTTTGCTCCCTATAAAATTTCCAAAACGAAAGATTTTGAGACGCATCTGAACAAATACAACGTCATCGCAATCGACCTTAACGCGATGTATGCAAAATGATTTTCGTATACGCCAAAAACAGAACGACCTCAGACTGTTATTGATTACCTTACCGATTATGAGAGATAAGGTTCAGTCAAAGTTAAACACGTTCCACGAATATACTATGCTGAATGCTGCCCCATTTGCAGAGTTTGTCGGCTTTACACAGGAGGAAGTCAAATCTCTTTGCGAAAAATACGGATGCAGTTACGAGGAGTGCAAAAGTTGGTATGATGGCTATCATCTGGATGAGTATGAAATTTACAATCCTCAGGCAGTGTATAACGCGATGGTTACCAAAAAATTCAAGTCATACTGGAGCAAAACGTCCAGCTATACCGTCGTGGCAGAAAAGATTCGCATGAACTTCAAGGGGACGAAAGATGACGTAATCACCATGCTTGGCGGCGGCCGGGTGCGGGTGAATGTTGAAAAATACGAGAACCGAATGGACGTGTTTAACAGCAAAGATGATGTCTTTACCTACCTCATTCACTTGGGCTATCTTGCATATGATGAAGAAGAGGAAGAATGTTATATTCCCAACCGAGAAATCTTAAAAGAATGGCGGAATGCGATAGACGATGATGAAGAGTATGCTGAGACCAACAAAATCATTTCCGATTCGCGCGATTTGCTTGAAGCCACCATTGAGGGCGATGAAGAAGTCGTTGCCGCCGCTTTGGACAGAAGCCATTATCATGTGACGAGCAATTTAAGTTACAATAACGAAAAATCCTTGCAGAGCGCGATTTACTTGGCCTATATCTATGCGCTGAAAAAATACATCATCTCAAAAGAAATGCCCGCTGGCAAAGGCTATGCGGATATAGTCTACATTCCGTTTGACAAAACGAAATCCGACCTTATTGTTGAGTTGAAGCGCAATGGCAGCACGGAAACGGCCCTTCCCCAGATTAAAGAAAAGCAGTATTTTGCGTGTCTTGCCTCTTGGCAGGGCGACATCCTTTTTGTGGGCGTAAACTACGACGAAAAGACCAAAAAGCACGAGTGCAAGATAGGGCGGTTTGTGAAAGTGCAGTGATTTTAATCCACAGAATGGGTTGGTTTCATTGTTTCCATCGCATTCATAAAGTCTCGTGCCGATGTTATCATTTTTCCGTCATCAGAGTAGGTGAGATTTGTAGAAATTTCCATATAAGGTATTTTTTGTTCCAACATTGTCACATACCTGTACATTTTTCGCGGGCAGAACCATTTCGCTATCCATCGCAGGTATTGGGGAATGCCGTAAAAGGCTTCTGCAATCGCGCCGGTCATTGCGCCTATGGTGTCGCTGTCGCCGCCGATGCTGATGGCGTTGCGGATAGCGTCTACAAAATTTTCTGATTCCAAAAAGCAGAAAATCGCCTACGGAACTGACTCCTGACAGGTTGAATACCATTTATAATTCTTTCTCAAATCTTCAAGCGTGAAATTTAGTGCATAATAATTGTCTTTCATATACGAGCGGATATCTTTTTTTGATTTTCCAATTTTTGCCAAAAGTACGCACACGGCTATCGCTTCCGCACCTTTCAGTCCTTCGGGGTGGTTGTGCGTTACTTCCGTGACGATGCGTGAAAGCCGCTTACATTCTTCCAAATCTTTCGCCAAAATCCTACAGGACTTACCCTCATTCCTGCACCATTTCCAAAACTGTTGTACGGAGCAGGATTTTCTGAATGAAGCCATTCTGAGAACATTTTCCCATACGCAGCAAAGCGGTTTCGTCCGAATTCACGCAGTGCCTGTACAGTCTTTTCCGAAAGGTCAGAAAAATCTTCCTTGCTTGTGACCAAGGCTTTTGCCACAGCCATCGTAAGAATGCTGTCGTCCGTTATGTGACAACTTGGTGCGAACAGTAAAAATTTCTTTGTATGAATATTGTGATACTCAAAGCGAGGATTTGAGGATTTGGATTTTCTGCCACAAGATTTTGAGTTCGATATATTTTTCTGTTGACATCCAATGGATTAAACTTGTGTCGCCGATTCCTTCAAGAATTGCGTTGACTTCCTTTCGGTAATTTGCGAATCCCAGCTCCTCGACTTTCATGTAAAAGGCCGTCCAGCCATATTCCTGTGCAAGCCGTTTCATTTTTGGGTCAAGATATGCTGCCGATGAGGGGACATCTTTACAAAGGCTTAGATAGACATAGAGAACTGTTTTTTGGCTTTTTGTGAGAGTTCGCCAGATTTTAGAAATTTCCTTTTCATTCATAGAGACCGCCTCCTGTGCGTGAAGTTTGAGTCCATTGTAACAGGGGTGCCTATTATTTTGTGATAGAGTGAGGGGGGATGAGAATTCTACGCTATGGTAGCCGCGAGTTTTTCGACGGCTTCTGTAATTCTTTTGTCATTTTTTAAACAAATTAGAATGGCTTCCTATGCGAACCATTTCAAGAACAAGCTCATTTTCACAAATACGATAAATAACCACTAAATCGGGATGCAAATGAAAATCCCTGTGATTTTCCCAGTTGTTTGAAAGCGGATGGTCTTTATATTTAGGTTCAAGAGGTTCTCTGTTTCTGAGTTTGTTTACAATTCCTTCAAATTCGGACAAGTCATAGCCGCGTTTTTGAGCCAGTTTAAAATCTTTTTTGAATTGATTTGTAAATCGAAGGTTAAGCATTTAACGCCGCCATAAAATCTTTTGTTGATGTGTATACTGGACTTAGATTTTTGCCAGTCTCGGCATCTTTCATTACTTTTTGAGTAAGTTCATTTGGAACTTCTTCATCAGTAACCGCCCAAGCCTGTAATGCCTGTGTCAATCGAGCCATGAGCATTACAATTTGGTTATAAGAGAAAGAATCGACGTCGTTCAATACTGCGTTAAAAGTCAAGTCAGACATTTTCAAACCTCCACTTATTATTATAACACAAGAATAGGAAATATTTGAAGATTTTTTATTTCTTAATCATCGGGTATTTCGTTTTTTTGGGGTGAAAGTGCTTTTTGTGAACTATCTTGCAGTTGAAAGTTTCAAAATCCTCGAAGTTGATACCTTTGTCTTTGTTGTCGTGCTGAAACCAGTTTGCCGTTAATGCTGTTTTTGAAAAAACATTGCCGAGAATTTGTATGAAGAAGCGCGTTAAGGATTGTAGCCCCTGCGAAGCAGTTCTGTAATGTAGGGAGCGTGAAAAAACTTGCAAGACAAGTTTTTAGCGATTCTCCGAAGCAACTTGTTGCGTAGGCGTAGCGAAGCGAATGGAAGAATGGAGCGCGGTTAGCGCGGAAGGGCGAAAAGCCTGACCCGCCATGGGCGGGTAACGCCCTGTTTTCACGTCGCTTTGCCCTTACAGCACCCCCACGAGTTTTGCAATCAAGGCCATTCTGACAAACATGCCGTACTTTACCTGCTTGAAATATGCCGCGCGCGGGTCGTCGTCTACTTCGGGGGCGATTTCGTTTACGCGGGGGAGCGGATGGAGTACAATCATGTTCTGTTTGGCGAGGCGCATTTTTGCCTTGTCCAGAATGTAGCTGTCTTTCAGACGAATGTAGTCCTGCTCGTTAAAGAAGCGTTCTTTTTGCACGCGCGTCATGTAGAGAATGTCCACATCGCCGATTACGCTTTCCAGCCGTTCTGCCGTGGTATAGGGAATGCCCGCTTTGTCCAGTTCTTGCGTGATGTATTCGGGAACTTGCAATTCCTGTGGGCTGATGAAAATGTACTTGTTGCGGGGGTAGCGGCTCATCGCTTCTGCAAGGGAATGCACTGTGCGCCCAAATTTAAGGTCGCCACAAAAGCCGATGGTGTGTCCTTCAAATCCGCCCTGCAATGCGCGAATCGTCAGCATGTCGGTCAAAGTCTGCGTGGGGTGGAAGTGCCCGCCGTCGCCCGCATTGATTACGGGGCAGTTGGAATAGCGGCTTGCAAGCAGTGCGGCTCCTTCTTTTGGATTCCTCATGGCAATCACGTCAACATACGAACTGACCGTGCGGATTGTGTCGGCAAGGGATTCGCCTTTTGTGGTAGAAGAATTTGCCGCATCGGAAAAGCCTTCGACCGCACCGCCCAGATGAAGCATTGCCGCCTCAAACGAAAGCCTTGTGCGCGTGCTTGGCTCAAAAAAAAGTGTCGCAAGAATTTTCCCACGACACACATCTTGAAAATCAGAAGCATTTACAATAATTTGTTCAGCCAGCGCACAAATCTCATCAATTTCGCCCACCGTCAAATCGCTTGGCTGTATCAGATTACGACCTTTTAACATACCGTTATTTTAGCACAGGTCGGACGATAATGCAATGCCCGCTGTGTCGGGACGGTATTCAATGTTTGTGTAGCGGTAAAATTTTTGCTTGAGACGCGCTATCATCGGAACGGTGCTTTCGCCAAAATGTACTTGCCGCAAAAGCCAGTCGCCGCAAACGTAAATCGTGCCGTCTTTTGACAGAAAAATATACTGGAATTTTTCCATTTCGGCGATGTTGCGGGCTGTGATGGCTTGTATCATACCCTCTTTTTGGTCTGGGATCGGAAGTCCGCTTTCTTCGGCGTTTTTGTCAATCGTGTGTGAAATTGTTTCTTCCAGCGTAATGCGGATTTCGTTTTTAACCTGTTCCAGCAGTGATTCGGGAGGAAGCAAATCTTCCTTTTTGTCGGGAGATTCTGTTTGTACAGGTGGTCTTCCCATTTCCATTGGTGGTTGCCCTGCTTGTGGCGGAAATCCTTGTATACCTGGCGGCGGACCTTTTTGCATGAACGGCGGACTGATAACGGGACTTTTTTCAAAAGGAGTTTCTACACGGCAGTCTTTTGGCAGGTTGTACGAGGGGTAATCCTCGTTTTTTGCGAACCACAATTCCTTTCGCAACATAGTGCCACTTTTGTTCGGGAAAAAGATGATGTTGGAGCAATCGACAGATTGTTTTAAATAGTCAATCGTAGAAATGGGGCGCATATCGTTTCCGAGGAGCGAACGCATAAGCCAGTTGCCGCAAAGATAGATTTTGCCTTCTGGACCGAAAGTAAGATATTGCTGCTCTTCAAGTCCGTCAAGATTCCGCAACAAAATATTTTTGAGCATCGTTTCTTTTGCGAGAATCAAGGTCGTTGTTGAGTCTTTTTCCAGTTCTTCATCAATTGACTTTGAAATCGTTCTTTTCAGTGCCTCATACATTGCGCACTCGATTTCAAATGTCATATCAAATCCGATTGATTCATTTTCGGCTTCTTCCATACGTTGACGCATTTATTCTAATACTATTTCGCAAGTCAGTCAAAGCGTTCTGAAAAAAAATTATTTTACGGAGATTGTTGTGCCAAGAAAAAAGGACTCAATCGCTAATTCCAAAGAATGCTGCGTGAATGTCCTGTATTTTAAATTGTAATAAAGCAAATTAAAAAATGTCATCATTTGAACATTTTCGGTTGGCGGCACAATTCCTTTTTCCGCGAACATTTTTGAAACGATTAGAGCCGCGCAAACAAGTTCGTTAATATACAGGCATCTTTCGTCAGGACAATGCGGAACGGTAATTTGAATGGGTTTCCTGCGCATAATCCAATATACTTCGTGCGCATATATTTTGGAAACACAAACTCGATCTATTTCCTCAAATTCTTTCAACCTGTCAATGTCCTCAAAATAATCAATGATAACTTTTCCCAAAACGTCCGTATTGACGGTAACGAACAATTCAAAGTGACAGGCTTTTATAATGCACTGCATTTGGGAAAGGAGTTCTCTAAATCGGGCTACAGCACCGTATTTGTTGCATAATGAAGAATAGAAATAATCTTTTGAAAGCAAGGTCTTACCCCCTGCAACAGGCAAATAACTCTCGAAACAACTCAGACTGGGCAAATTCTTCTACGGCAGCCGTGTCACGCTTCATTTTCTCAGCCGCATAATCTACTTCTGAATTTTGAGAACGGTCTACGGCATAGAAATTTTCTTTGAGAAGCGCTTCAAATTTTTTTGCTTCTGCATCACAATCTAATAAAGCCATTTTTTCGTCCTCCTTGTAAAAATGATATTAATTATACGCAAAAAAGATTAAAACGGTCAACAGTTAGTCCTTTATTTTATAATTAAAAGTTGCCGTATCATTTCCTGCGCCTGCGCTGAATTGCCATCGTGAGATTTGCACGGCGATTTCTTGACGCACATTTTGCGGCAAATACGATGGAATTATTACATTTGTCACCGTACCGTCCGCCCGAACGGTAAAACTGATTTGCATTTCTGCCTGCCCTGTCACCGCTTTTTGAGCGTCTTCAGATAAGTCTATTTTCGCACTGGTCAGTAAACGTCTGCCTACCCCGCTTGCAAAATGAATATCCGCATTACCATTGGTCTGGCGACTGGCAGTATTGGTAGATTCCGAAGAAATACCTCCACCGTCTACTTTTGATTGCGCGGCAATACTTGATAATGACGCGCTCGTACCGCTACTTGCCGCCTGTGAATTTGATTTTGCAGAACTTGCACTTGCCGCTGTACTTGTCGTAGAAGTTGCATTACCCGCGTTTCCCGAAAGTGCGTCAATTTCTTTTACTGCGGCACGAGTCTTCGCCGTGGTGAAAGAAGTATTCGACTCGGAATTTTCAAAAAGCGCGTCCATTTCCGCTTGAGAAAGTTGTTTTTTTGTTTTTGCCGCAAGTTGTTCCGCCATCAATTCTTCCATACTTTTTTGCAACACGGGTTCTGGCGCAACTTTTTTTGGCGCGGGCTTTGTGTTTTCCGTTTTCTTGGGCGCGGCAGATTTTGACTGCGCAGGTTTGTTCACATTTTGTGCCGGCTTGGTCGTGGTTTGCGCTGGCTGTGGCGCGGACTGCGTTTTCTGCGGTTGGTTCTGCGCAGTTTGCGTCTGCTGTGCGGGGACGGGGGGAGATGACTTTGCTGGTTCTACGGCCTTTTCCGCGCTTTTTGGAGCGGCTGCGGCACGGGCTTCCTGTGTTTTGGTCTGCGGACTATCAAGGCGAATCTGTACGGTCTTGTAAATCGGTTTCCGCGCGAACAGCGAAAAAATCGTTGAGAGCAACATAAACGCCGTCCAGAACAGAATCGTTCCCAGTATTCCTGCGATTTTTGGCTTTCTTTCGATAGTATTTGTCATTCGTTACCTTTCTGTTGTACGCAGATTGACCGCCACAAATCCGTTCTTCCTCAGCACGTCAAAAATTTTTACAATCGTGCCATTGGTCACTTTGTCATCGGCTTCCAGCGCGACGGGATATTCCTCTTTCTTTTTGCCTTCGGTGTCGTAGTCTGCCAATTTTTTGTTCAGCGTGGTAAACGTCACCTCATCGCCATTTAGGAACATTCTGCCCTTGTCGCTTACGGTAAGGGTCATCCCTGTCACCTCAGTGCTGAGAGATGTCTCGCTTTCGGGAAGATTTACGCTGATTGCGGGCAACACTGCAAATGTAGTGGAGACCAGAAAAAAGAGAATCAACTGAAACACAACGTCAATCATCGGGGTTAAGTCTGCGCCGACTTTTACGCCCTGTCTTTTGGAAATGCGCATATTACATTCTTCCTGTCAGTTGCAAAATCACGCTCGTCACCTGTGACTGCATATCGGTCACGGCATGATTCACGCGGTTCACAAAAAAACTGTGGAAAATGAGCGACGGAATCGCCACAAAAAGACCGCCCGCCGTCGTCATCAAAGCCTCTGCAATCGCACCCGCAAGTACGGCTGGATTTCCCATCGTTCCGCCTTCGCCAAGCACACCGAACGCCTTGATGTTTCCCGTCACCGTGCCAAACAATCCGAGCAACGTGGAAATATTCGCAATCGTTCCCAGCATGGTCAGATTATGCTCAAACTTCGGCACTACCGCGTCCATCTCCGTCTGCACAATCTCGCGCATATCGGCTTCCTGCATACTGCGGCACGCCAAGGCTTTCTGCACCACCTGCGCCACGGGAGTTCCTGCCGCAATACAGAACGCTTCCGCCGCAGAGTAATCCTTCCGCGCAAGCGCGTCGGCAAGATTTTTTTTGAGCATGGCATCACGTTTTTTCACCGAAGAAAAATAGACGCACCGCTCAATAATAATGTATGTGGCAAAGATTCCGCAAATTACAATCGGAATCATCAAAAGTCCACCAGATTTCAGTAAATCAAGCATTTTGTTTCCCATAACGAACTCCACCTTAACGGAGTTTCCTCCTCTTTCTAAGAATTCTCTCCTAAAAGTATACCCGCGAGCATAGTTTGTTGTCAAATAGTCGTTGCCCAAGTCAAGAGAGAATTTGCCCGATACGAGCCACCGCCCCAACTCCAGAAGAAAAAATCGTATTCTATTTCTAAACGGATAATAAAAATTTGACGAATAACGAATTAGAATTTAATATATTCTTTACAGATATATTAAAATTTACTAATAGATATATTTTATTGGGAGGAATGTTCTATGAAGCAATTTAAAAAATTTTTGCTTATTTTTATGACATTATTTATTGCAAGCATTTTTGTCGCATGTAGTACAGATGGCGGGAATGACAGCAAAGATGATGGTAATAAAGGAAATAACACCACCGCCCTCTGCACATACTTTCAGGAAGATGATACATCTAACTATTACATCTTCTATGCCGACAAGACCGTTGAAGCCTATATAGGCGGCAAACTTGAATACCCAAGAAATACGCTCGGTTATTTAGGTGACCCTACTTCGGCAGGAACGGTGACGCTAAAGACCAATACGGGCGCAACGCTGCTCACATTAAAAGTGGCGAAAAATGGCAACGACATCACCGCAACGGCATACATCGGTGAAAGCACAATGGGCGGAACAAAATATACGGTAAAGACGAACAGCAGTGAGAACTCCAGTGGCAACGACGGAAATGACACCAGCGGCGGCAATACACAGGGCAGTTCTTCCGCTGTAAAAATGTTCATGGGATTTGACAATGTGGTGACGATTGCGAACGGAACAGATGTGACCGAAATAACGACGACAATTTATTCGCTCACCAGCGACACGACATTGAAATTCAACGGTGGAATTAACTCAATTACGCTCACAGCCATTGCCGCCGCTATGGGAACAAACGGCAGCGTGAACATTGCACTGGATTTTTCTGAGGTAACTGGCATAACGGAATGGACAGACAAGCTTGCGGGGGTAAAGACATTATGTGCAATTTCGCTTCCAAACACGGTTACGTCGATACAGAGCAATGCGTTTTATGGCTGTACGAATCTAAAAGCGATAACAGTGCCATGCAGCATACAGTCATATCCTCCGACAGGTTCAGACGCTGTTATCGTTAATTTTGCAGGAACGATTACAGATTGGCTGCAGAGTTCTGTAGAAATTCCTAATAGGCAGTCTGTATATCTCAATGGGACAGAGTTAAGCGGTGCGATAACAATTCCTGATTCGATAACGCAGATTAAAACTTCTGCTTTCAAGAACTGCGCAAAAATTACAAATATAACGATACCCGACAGCGTGACCAACATAGGGGACTGGGCGTTCTTCGAGTGCAGCGGTCTTACCAGCGTGACGATACCAAGCAGCGTAACGAACATTGGTGAATATGCGTTCTCCTGGTGCAGCGGGCTTACCAGCGTCACGATACCCGACGGCGTGACGAGCATAGGGAACTCTGCGTTCTCCGAGTGCAGCGGTCTTACCAGCATCACGATACCCGACAGCGTGACGAGCATTGGTGAATATGCGTTCTCTGGGTGCGGCGGGCTTACCAGCGTCACGATACCCGACGGCGTGACCAGCATAGGGAACTCTGCGTTCTCCTGGTGCAGCGGGCTCACCAGCGTCACGATAGGCAACGGCGTGACCAGCATAGGGAACTCTGCGTTCTCCTGGTGCAGCGGGCTTACCAGCGTCACGATACCCGACGGCGTGACCAGCATAGGTGACTCTGCGTTCTATGGGTGCAGAGGGCTTACCAGCATCACGATACCCGACGGCGTGACCAGCATAGGGAGCTATGCGTTCCGTGACTGCAGCGGGCTCACCAGCGTGAACTACAAGGGTACGACAGAGCAGTGGCTCAAAATCCAATTTTCTTCTTACTATTCAAATCCGCTATCTTATGCCCCCCATCTGTACATAGTCGGCTCAGAAGTAACGGATTTGGTCATACCCGACGGCGTGACGAGCATAGGGAACTCTGCGTTCTCCGGGTGCAGCGGGCTTACCAGCGTCACGATACCCGACGGCGTGACCAGCATAGGTGACTCTGCGTTCTATGGGTGCAGCGGGCTCACCAGCGTCACGATAGGAAACGGCGTGACCAGCATAGGTGACTCTGCGTTCTATGGGTGCAGCGGGCTTACAAGCGTGACGATAGGCGATGGTGTGACCAGCATAGGTGACTCTGCGTTCTATGGGTGCAGCGGGCTTACAAGCGTGACGATAGGCGATGGTGTGACCAGTTTGGACGGCTTTTACTTCAGCGGCAACAAAGACCTTAAGACTGTGGTAATAGGAAACGGCGTGACGAGCATAGGGAACTCTGCGTTCTCCGGGTGCAGCGGGCTTACCAGCGTCACGATACCCGATGGCGTGACCAGCATAGGTGACTCTGCGTTCTATGGGTGCG
>JAFSJX010000077.1 GCA_017449285.1 Treponema sp. | reverse complement strand
TATGGGAAACGCTTTACCAGCAGAGATGAGTTGATTCAGATGATTACGGATTATATTGATTACTACAACCACAAACGTCTCCAACGAAATTTGGGAGTCTTAACACCGATGGAGAAACATGAATTATATCTTGCTGCATAAGCAAAACGCTGACAACACGAGGTCGTCAGCGTCTCAAAACTTTATTTTATTTCATTGTCCTCTTGACGGGGAGCGGTTCAAAATTCCTATACCGGTTTTTTATTATAGAATCAACAGTTAGGCAGATGAGTGTTAGCGGCAGAAACTATAGCCACTAAACAGTCTTGATTTCTATATATTGTATTTGTTTTGGTATCAACCACTACATATAGCGCGCCTGACTTGCTTCAGTATCTAAAATTGTCGCACAATTCGAGGCGATTCGCTAATTACACGAAAATATATACTTCAAAAGCAAACTATTCCATAAAAATTGTTTCTGACGCAGGGCTGCGTTTTTGCATAAGTTGATACCTGTTTTTGATTTCAGGAGCCTTATAGGCGAATTTGGAAGGAGGAATATTTCGTAAAAATTAACCGGAATAGGATTGTGAAAATTCCTATACCGGTTTTTTAATTTTGCAGTTGGTTTTTGACAAAAGCTTACTATTGTAGAAAGAACCGTCCAGTCTTTATGATTTTTTAACTTACTTCTGTTATCTGTCGGGGTATCGGCAATATTATAAAACCGCCGCGCCCATGGATTTGGCAAGCTTGCGGATTGCTGCTTCTGTAAGTTTGCTGTATCTTATAATCTCCGAAAGCGGCTTTCCATCTTTTATCATGTCTGTTGCTACTCGTTCATTGATTTCTTTTTCCGTCTTCTGCCTTGCTTTTTTTGCGCTGGCTTCACTTACACGCCGTTTCATCATTTCAATTTCCATATCCAGTGTCATGATTTTAAACCTCCAGTCTTCCCTGTTTTTAATGCGTTCCACCTCTTTGTCCAGGCTCTGCGTAAAAGCCGTCGCCGCCTCGTTTCCGTTAATGTATGCCAAAAACGCGGCCAGTTCTTTGTCCTCTGCCTTCTTCGCTGCCTTTGCATTAAGGAAAATGCACTCTGTCTTATCGTTCATCTGCAACGCATAGTCCTCGCTGCAACGGTAAGTAAAATGATAAACCGGCAGGCCTTTTTTAAACGGGTCAAAGGCACAGACAAAAATCACATACGACTTGCGCAGTTCGCCATAGAGTTTTCCTTTGCGAAGCATGTTCGTGCTGATGATGCTCTGGTAATACCGCACGCGCAACGGCAGTTCCTTGATCACCGTTTCTTCATCCATGTCCCGGTACAGCACGCTCCGGTTGCCCGCGCTCTGCATTTCCACATCATAAACGTTATTCTCTTTATCCGTCACATACACATCAAGGCGGATGCTTTTGCTGCGCAACTGCGCAGTCATGCTTTTTTCAGTCTGGGGATAACGTATATCCTTGATCTGTATGTGCAGGATGTTTTCCAATAATTGCCTGCAGAGGTCCTTGTTCCGCAACACTTCCTGAAACAGGAAATTGTTGGTGATGGTCATCGCGTCCCAGTCAATTTCTTTATACAAATTTTCACCTTGCTTTCCGACTGGCACGATCCTTTCCACAGTTATATTTTACTGCTGTTTTGCAGTGGAAGCAAGGATATTCCCAAGAATTCACAAAAGGTTCGGGGTAACCACTGTAATTGTACAACCGGTAAGGCCGCATTGATAAACGTCCCGTAAAATTCTATTAAAACAAAAAGGGAACTGCTTTCACACAGTTCCCCCGTTGTTATTATCAGCAAACTGAATTTAATGTTTCAATTTACATTTTGATTTGCAAATTCCCTGATTTGCAGGCTGATCATTTTTTCAGGTTATAGAACACTTCCATGCCGCCGTAGGTTGCTGCCGGGCCAAGGTCTTCCTCGATGCGCAGCAGCTGGTTGTATTTTGCCACGCGGTCGGTACGTGCCGGTGCGCCGGATTTAATCTGGCCTGCATTCAATGCAACCGCGATATCGGCCATGGTGGTATCTTCTGTCTCGCCGCTGCGGTGGGAAACGATGGCGGTATAGCCATGACGTTTTGCCAGTTCCACAGCCCGGAAGGTTTCTGTCAGGGTACCGATCTGGTTTACTTTGATCAGGATAGCGTTACCAACACCTTTGTCAATACCCATCTGCAGGCGTGCCGCATTGGTAACGAACAGGTCGTCGCCTACCAGCTGCACTTTGCCGCCCAGCTTCTTGGTAAGAGCCGCCCAGCCCTTCCAGTCATCTTCTGCCAGACCGTCTTCAATAGAGATGATCGGATATTTCGCAACCAGATCTGCCAGATAGTTGACCATCTGAGTGCTGGTCTTAGGTGCGCCTTCCGCCAGCATATGGTATTTTCCGTCTTTATAGAATTCGCTGGCAGCCACGTCCATGGCCAGCATAATATCTTTACCCGCTTTGTAGCCGGCTTTTTCAATGGCTTCCATGATAACATCCAGTGCTTCCGCATTGGATTCCAGATTCGGGGCAAAGCCGCCTTCGTCGCCCAGACCGGTGCTCAGGCCTTTACCTTTAAGAATTCCTTTCAGGGCATGGTAAATTTCCACATTCATGCGCAGGCATTCGGTAAAACTCTTCGCGCCTACCGGCATGATCATAAATTCCTGAATGTCAACATTATTGTCCGCATGCTGACCGCCGTTGAGGATGTTCATCATGGGAACCGGCAGTTCATGAGCATTGGTGCCGCCCAGATATTGATACAGAGGCAGGCCTACATAGTTGGCAGCGGCTTTGGCAACAGCCATGGATACGCCTAGAATTGCATTGGCGCCTAACTTTGCTTTGTTGGGAGTTTCATCTAAACGAATCAGCAACTCGTCGATTTCAATTTGGCGGGTAGCGTCCAGACCGATCAGCGCTTCGGCAATAATATCATTTACATTTTACACCGCTTTCATAACGCCTTTGCCAACATAGCGCTTCTTGTCGCCGTCCCGTAATTCTACCGCTTCATGCACACCGGTAGACGCACCGGAGGGAACCGCGGCGCGGCCCATAGTACCGTCTTCCAGGATTACTTCAACTTCAACAGTGGGATTGCCGCGGGAATCCAGAATTTCGCGTGCATAGACTTGCGTAATAATAGACATGATTATCACCTTATCCTTTCTCTTTACCTGTTTTGATTTTATAAAATAATT
>JAFSJX010000076.1 GCA_017449285.1 Treponema sp. | reverse complement strand
CGTCGGTGTCAAGTTATTGTAGGACTTTTTCGGAGTTGCCGCAAGCCGCATATCCTGACAGCAACAGGGGCAACTTTCAGGCGTATATTGATGCGCGTTTTTGGGTGTAAACGCACACTTTATGTCTACTTGAAATTTCCATAATATGGAAATTAAAAAGTCCTACAATTATTTTACACCGACTTTTCGTACTCCACGAGAAAATGAATCTCCCGTTCCGTAAGCCGCTTTCCTTTCATATCCCGTTTCAGGAGGTGTTTATAGAGCTTTTCCCGAATCCGGGCAAGCAGGCGGCTGTATTTCTTGCGGATATTCCGGTCTGACTGCCCCAGCATACGGCTCAGTTCAACCGTGCCGTATCCGCGAACCGCAAGCCAATACAGCAACTCCTTGTATTCGCCTTTCATTCCCCGCAGAAATCCGAAAATAAATCTGTGGGAAGTCATTTGGTCAATTTCATGAGGGCAGTCGAAAATAACCTCAAGGAAATTTCCGCTTGAAAATGGTTCCGCAAAACCCCCTTGATTTCTCCTATTAGTAGAAGGGTAATCTGAAAACGGGTAAAACCAATTACAGTCACAGAAAGGAGGATTGCGCGGACGTTGACATTTCAGGTTGCCATAGACGCAATGTGGGGAAGCCACAAAATCATACGCGCAGAGCGCGAGAAAGGAAGATACACGGGAAACATGAGACAGGGAGCCTCTTTGACAAGAAGAATCGGCTCGACTAATTACAGGGTTCGTATTTTTTTCACAGGCAAAGAAACGATGGAGGAGAAAATTCTTCATCTTGTGCGGGAAGAAGCGCTGGACTATGCGGAGAAATGTGGTATAATGACCATGCCACAAATGAGCCGTGAGCCTGAAAGGAGACCCGCATGAGCATCGGGCATACGGACATGAAAATCACCGCCCTTTACGAGCGGCTGTCCCGCGACGACGATTTGGCTGGGGAGAGCAATTCCATCCTCAACCAGAAGCGGATGCTGGAGGCTTACGCCGCCGAACACGGCTTTGACAACTGCCAGCACTTTACAGACGACGGATACTCGGGAGGCAACTTCGAGCGTCCCGCGTGGAAGCGGCTGATTGCGGAAGTCGAGGCCGGACGCGTCGCAACGGTCATCGCCAAGGACATGAGCCGAATCGGGCGCGAGTATCTCCAGACGGGCTGGTACACGGAAATCTATTTCCACCAGCATGACGTGCGCTTTATCGCAGTCGCCAACGGCGTGGACAGCGCCGACCGCAGTACGGAGGAGTTTACCCCGTTTTTGAACATCCTGAATGAGTGGTATCTTCGGGACTGCAGCCGGAAAATGAAAACCGCGCTCCACGCCAGAGGCAACGCAGGGAAGCACATGACGACGCACGAAATCTACGGCTACCGGAAAGACCCGGAGGACAAAAATCACTGGCTGGTCGACGAGGAAGCCGCCGAAGTGGTGCGCCGCATTTACCGCCTGAGCGCGGAGGGCAACGGCCCCGGAACCATCGCCAAAATCCTGATG
>JAFSJX010000075.1 GCA_017449285.1 Treponema sp. | reverse complement strand
GAGTTCCATGAAGACCATCACCTAATTCAGAAACCATCATTGATAATCTACACCAAGCCCATCCTTCAGGCACATCAAACGGAATCTCATCTTCAATATCTTTTACAGTACCATCGGCGAACTGCTCATAATGCCGTTTATCACTTCCTACAAAGATAAAAGAATCCTTCTTATCAGCTTTTAATTCTCCCTTTTTGATTTTCTCAGCTTTCTCGGCTCTGATTTTTTCAAGCAGAACAGTAGCACTTTCATCATTTGGATTCTGAGGAACAAGTTTACCGTGAATTGCGAGGTCTAAAACTTTTTGTCGTAATGCTTTTGTATTCATCTAATTATTCCTCAATACCTGAAAGTAAACCTGCAAGCTGATTGATTGCGTTATTAATATTCTGTCCTTTCTCTTGGATTGTAGAGAATAATTCTTTAAGAGTTACATCTTCCAAATCGTCTTTATCTTTTATCCATGAAATATCAAGACTGGTTTTATCTCTTTCAAGAAGTTCCTTTACATCATACTTTCGCCATCTTCCGGTAGGATTTTCTTCGCTCCATGTTTCTTTTCTGTCTTCCATGTGTCCGGCACAATAGCAGTTTACAAAGTCATCAAGGTCAGAACGCTTCAAAGGTTTTGTAGCAAGAGTATGTTTAATTCCAGTACGGTAATCATAGTACCAGGTTTCTTTTGTTGGACTTCCTTTTTCAAAGAATAATACATTTGCCTTTACGCCGTTTGCATAAAAAATACCTGTTGGCAAACGAAGAATTGTATGAAGATTAAAATCTTTAAGAAGCTTCTTACGAAGTGTTTCACCAGCTCCATCAGCAAAAAGAACGTTATCAGGAAGAACGATTCCGGCTCTTCCTCCGTCTTTAAGCATAACCATCATATGCTGCAAAAAGTTTAACTGGTTGTTGCTTGTTGTTACAATTAAGTCAGAACGCATTGTAGAAATATCAACGCTTCCTGCAGGACGAGCTCCAAATGGTGGATTTGCAAGAATTACATCTACAAGATGTTCTGGTTCATGTTCCAAACTGTCTTCACATTTAATTGGTGTAGTATCTGCTCCAATGTCATGAAGATAAAGATTCATAGAAGCAAGGGTTACTACAAGCGGAGTGATATCATTTCCGCGTAAAGCTTTCTTCTGTAAGAAATCAATTTTATCCTGCTCATCACTTTGCTTTCGCATAAAGTCATAAGCAGCAAGTAAGAATCCACCTGTACCACAAGCTGGATCGGCAACTGTTTCAGTAATCTTTGGCTGAATAACATCAACCATAGCACTGATTAATGGACGTGGTGTAAAGTACTGGCCTGCACCAGATTTTTTATCCTGTCCGTTCTTTTCAAGAATGCTTTCATAAATTGCGCCTTTCAGGTCGCCATCCATGCTAAACCAGTTTTCTTCATCAATCATTCCAATTAGCTTTTTAAGAAGAGCTGGTTTTGTAATTTTATTCTGAGCTTCTGTAAAGATAGCTCCAATAAGGCCGTCTTTAGCTTGGAGTGTTTCAAGAATCTTTTCATATTTAGCAAGCTGGTCTGGACCGTCTAATGCAACAATGTCTTTCCATTTGCTTCCCTCAGGAAGAGCGCTTCCAAGTCCATAAGATTCTTTTTCTGAATCCATTTTTAAGAATAAAAGATATGTTAACTGAATAATATAATCTGTAAATCCGACACCTGCTGCTGCCAATACGTCAGCCATATTCCAGACCTTCTTTGTAAGTGTCTGTTCTGGTTTAACCTGAGTTGCTTCTTTTTTTGCCATAATTTTCCTTCCACCAATAGCGGCATGGATGCCGCGTTATTTATATTTTCAAAATATTTGCGAGTTTTCGCTTTGCGGAAACTCGATGCTTAAAAATGACAGGAGGTCATTTTTAAGCAACCTTTCCATAGAATAAGTATTTAGATATAGTCTGCATTTCTGAATTTAATTTGTCTGGTCCAAAAATTGGAATTGCTTTAACAAATAAATCATGTTTTGCATTATTAAGTTCAATGTTAGTTACACAGCCGTTTTGCACAATATATTCTGCAATCTGCTGTACAATTTCAACTTGTTCAGGAGTAAACTTTCTCCATGCTTGTCCACAGTAAAGATTGAAGTAACTACCAAATCTTCGCTTTAATGAAACAAGTTCTTTTTCGATTTTATATCCGTATCTTACAAGTTGAATAAGATTAGTTAAAACTCCAAGTTCAGTTTCTTTATTGAGCGGCTTTACATTTCCTGTTTCACCGTCTAAAGTCTGATAGCAAGTCCATAAGAATTCTGACTTGAACTGATTATTATAAGCAATAAGTTTCTTTTCCAAATCTTTGAGCATAGAATAAGTAATAGCAACTTTTTCCTGATTGTAAAGAATTCTTAAGGCTTCAACTTCATCTTTGTTATCTTCAAGATATTTTTCAAATGTATCGATGTATTGTTTAGCCTGTTCTTTAGAGAAGCCTGCAGAAATTAAAGTATCAGTCTTTTCTACTGCAATCTTTATAAATCCGGCATTAATTTCAAGCAGCTTTTTACGAGCTTTCAAATTATTAATCAATGCTGAAATTAAGATCTTTCGTTCTTTGTTTTCATCATTAATATCTTTGTATTCGGGCAATTTATATGTTTCAGGAGCAATTGCCTCATAAATATTCATTGCAAGCTGTTTTACTGTAATGCTGCCAAGTAATTCATTAAGCTCAATTAAATCTTCAGCTTCTGCTTTTTTATTTACATTAGATAAATATCCGGCAAGTAAACTTAAGTTTTCATCAGGTACTTCGCCATGTGCAAGATGTTCAAGCAAGTCTTTAAGAGATAAAACCTTTTTGCCAGGTCCTTTGCCTGGAGTAGGCATAGACTTTTCATGTTCTGTTACACCAACTGCATCAACAAGATAATAACAGTCTTTTGAATTAGCGTTAGTTGTAACATTTCGAAGTTTATCATCAGCAATTGTACGACATCCGCGTCCTTTCATCTGCGTATATAAAACTTCAGAATTGATATCCCTCATAAATACAAGTATTTCAAGAGGTCTAACATCAGTTCCTGTTGCAACAAGAGTTACTGTGATTGCAATACGGAAATCTTTGTTGTTTCTAAAGTCACTAATCAACTGATTTGAGTTTCCAGATTTACAAGTAATGAGCTGGGCAAAATGTTCCGGCAATTTTTTATCAGGGAATTCCTCTTTGAATACTTTTTCAATAGCTTTCAAAATATCCTGTGCATGACTTTCTTTCTTAGCAAAAAATAAAGTCTTAGGAATCATATACCAGTTCTTTTCTCGTTCTGGATACAATGATTCATAAATTGCGTCTTTGTATGCTCTAACTACAGTTTCAATTTGAGAAGGTACTACAACACTTCTGTCAATTTCAGTCTTTGTAAATTGTTTTTCTTCTTTTTGTTTCTGTGTTTGAGATTGACCAGTCCAGTTCGAAACTTTCTTTACTTTCTCGCCATCTTTAAGAGTTCCACCAGCTTCTGAAATCTCAGTCTTAATTCTGTATACTCTTGGAGGTACATTAACGCCATCAGCAATAGATTTTTCAAGAGTATAATTTACAACACGATTCTTATTAAAGAAAGCTTCTGCTTCTGGAGTAGGAGTTGCAGTAAGACCTATAATTTTTGCGTTAGAAAAATAAGTCAGAACTTGCTGCCAGTCTCCATAAATAGAACGGTGACATTCATCAATAATAATTACATCAAAAAAATCCGGAGGCAAAAGGACATTACCAGTAAGTTGTACCTGTTTTCCTGGAGTATCTTCATCGTGCTCCATTTCTTCGTCATCATCAGGCTCATCAACTTCTTGTCCTGTAAGAGCTGCAAAAAGTCTTTGGATTGTAGAAATTACAACGCTTGCATTTCCAATTTTTTCAACACTTCTAAGGCGATGTACAATGTATTCATCAGAAAAAGCATTACCAGTTTCAGTGAGTTTATAAGTTCCAAATTCTCCTTCGGCTTGTTTACCCAGGTTGTTTCGGTCTACCAGAAAGAGAACTCGTTTTGCTGATGTATAATTCAAAAGTCTGTAAGCAGCCGTACATGCCGTAAAAGTTTTTCCTGCACCTGTTGCCAAGACAATAAGAGCCTTTTTTAATCCCTGTTTAAAAGATATTTCAAGATTCGTGATTGCTTCAAACTGACATTCACGTAAACCTTTTGGTCCTACAGGGGGAAGTGCTGGGAGTTTCGCATAGGCAGAACATATCGCATTTCCCGCAAGCTGCACTATTTCTTTTGGCGTAAACATTTTTTTAAGCGGTTTATAGACTGCATCTTTTTCGCGGGTATCCTTAAAAAGAAGCTGATTACCATTTGCAAGGAAAATAAACGGAAGCGGGCTCATCCAAGCTTGTACCCAATTCGGAAGAATCTGCCCATAATCTTCAGCCTGCTCCGCAACTTCAAGACCAAGTTTATTTTCTTCTCTTTTAGCTTCAAGAACAGCAATGGCTTTTCCGTCAAGATAAAGCATGTAATCTGCTTCTTTATTGCCTTTTAGTATAGTCTCACGGACTGCCTGTGCGTTTATGGCATCAGGTACAAACTCATCACGATTAACAACAGTCCAGCCTGCGTCTTCGAGTGTTTTGTCTATATGAACTCGTGCCTTTTGCTCTGGCAAAAGGGCATCATACCTAAAACAATGGTTAATTTTGTATTCTACCATAAATATATCCTGATGTTCTGATAGTTCTATACTATCAGAACAGTATAACACGAATTGACCGTATTATGTAGCCCCAAATTCGGGTTTTAATTTTAAGATAAAATTTCAGACTGCATTGCATAAGAATTCAGCACTATAACTTGCGTGACGACCATCAACTTCTGCCCCCCCCCACACACACCACACATCTCTTAACAATCCCTGCCATTTTGTTGTATAATAAAAGCATGTTTATAGGCAGCACGCTTCGGACATTGATTGAATTCCAAAAAAACGAGCGAAGACTGCTCATTCAGGAGCGGGAGAATATCAGTTTTTTCTGTTCTCAGGTTTTTGCCATTATTTCGCTGATAATGACCGTCATTTTTGGCGTGATGATGTTTTTTGCCCTGCCGTTTTTTAATGTAAGGTATCTGCTGATTTATTCAATTTCCTTTGCCTTCTTCCTTGTACTTACATTTTTATTCCGTAAGGTTCATTCCAGCAGAAGTCCCCGCTATCTTCCGCTTGTCTACACCTTTGTCTTTTATCTGTATGCATTCGCTATCTTTGCCAGCATTTCGTCGGCTTCGGGCACCGCTTCCCATGCAGCATCATCAATCATCTGTCTGCAGATTATCTTCCCCCTGCTGATTTTTGACCGATCATACCGTATCAATATGCTTTCTATAGGTGCCTTTATCTTTCATTCCGTGCTGGCATACCTGTATAAGGACTATGGCGATTTTGTGCTGGATGTCTTTAACGGGGCGGCCTTTACGTTTGTGGGCATCATCATCGGACTCTATGAACGGTATATGCGCCTTTCCAATTTTGAAAAAGACCGCACGCTGGAGTATCAGAAAAGTACGGATATGCTTACAGAACTGCCCAACCGCCGTATGCTCTTTGAACGTCTGACTGCCATTCAGGAAAGCAACGGTGCGCTTGCCGGACTTTTTATGATTGATATTGACCATTTTAAACTTTTTAACGATACCCTTGGTCATCAGGCGGGCGACCAGTGTCTGCACACGCTTGGAAAGTGCTTTGCTGATTTTGGAGCGGAAAACGGATTTGAATTCTACCGCTATGGTGGTGAGGAATTCTGTGCGCTTACCACAAAAGACACCTATGATGAACTGCGTGACCATGCGGAAAAATTGCGCCGTGCGGTACAGGCACTAGCCCTGACTTTTAAAGAGAATGAAGCAGGTGTGGTTACCATCAGCATTGGCTTTGCGCCCCACTATTACACACAGAATTACGAAGTGACAATCAAACAGGCAGATGATGCGCTTTACAACGCCAAGCGCACGGGACGTAACTGTATTTTTGGAAGCAGATAGAGGGGGAAAGCCTTCCCCCTGGTCGGCACTGCGTTGCCTCCACACCCCCTTCGCCTAGGGGTAGGAAGCGGCACCGCAAAGCGGGGCAAAAACAGTCCGGCGAACTGTTTGCAAGTGCTAAAGCACAAGCCGCGAGTCTCCGAGCAACTGGTTGCGAGGCTAAGTGCTTTTCAGCCCCTAAGACCCCTATTCTTCTACCACAACACGTGAAACGCCATAAAAACTTTCGTAGTCAGGCGTGTATTGCACCTGCACCGCCGTGCCGCTGATGTTTACGCTTTCGGTCGCTTTTACATCGACGTACCTGTCATCGTTCGTGTGGAATTCAATGCTTATGCTGTTTTTCTGGGTGATATTTGCCGTTCCCGTCACCTTGTAGGCGTACCCTTCGCGCTTGCTTTCATCAACAGAAGTGACAAAAATTCTGCCAGAAGTCTTTTTTCCTTCAATCGGGTGTGCGGAAAACCATTTTTTTGCCTTCAGTTTATTTGTCGCGTTTTCAGCAATGGCACTTTGCACAACGAGGCTTCCATACGCCGCTTCGCTCCACTTTTGGTAATCGTCAGCAGAAAGTTCTTTGGCAAATCTTTCAAGGTCGCCCGCAATGTTTTTGGAGTTCTGCGTCTGTGATTTTGTTGCTATTTCAGTAACTTCGCCAATCGGTTTTAAATTGCCATCAACGGTGCAAGCCGTCATTTTCAGCGTGGTCACGAAAAACTTCTGTTCATCTTGCCTTACGCTTACTTGTGCAGACTGTTTGCGATGCCCGCCGAAAGACTTAAAAATCACGTCCTGTTCAAAAACGTATTCATTCTCAATCGGATTCAGTTTTGTAATCTTAATGATGACCTTTTCAACCTTATCCACCAGCACTGGCTCATCATACGCATACTTCCACAACACGGGAAGAATTTCCCTGCCGCTCGGCAATGTTCCCGAAATTGTCTCCGACTTTGCCGAACTGAGCGCATTCAAATTTTTGCTCAAGTCGCCAAACGGTCCTGCGAACAACCCGAACGAAGTAACCAATGCGACAAGCACCATTCCAATAATCTTTTTCATTTTTTTCTCCTTGCAGAATAAGATTAAAACGCTCTAAATTTAGAGTTTTTCTAAAAGCAGTATACCATTACTCTAAATTTAGAGCAAGTATGGACGCGGAAGTAGAGGAAGTTATAGACAAAATTCGCCGATTTAGAACGGAAAAAAAGATTTCAATCGTCCAACTTTCCGTTGAGTCGGGCATTTCGCGCAGTCATCTTTTTTACATTGAATCAAAAAAAACAGTTCCATCGCTCGAAACGCTTTCTAAAATCGCGCAGGCAATGGAACTGCATCTGAAAGATTTTTTTGTGTAGCCTAATCACTGCAAACTTGCGGCAATCTGTTCCTGCTCAATATGCACTTTCATGCACACCTGCAACGGCGCGACCACTGGGTTCGTCCATGTTTTTCCAGGCTTCATCCCATTCCAAGGCTTTTGCGGTAGAGCAGGCGACGCTGGCTTCGTGGGGAACGGTGCGTGCGGCCGTCTCGCTGGGGAACAGGCTCGCAAAAATCTCGCGGTAGTAGTATTCCTCTTTGGTCACCGGCGTGTTCACGGGGAAGCGTTTTGCGCGGTTTGCAAACTGTGCGTCCGTCACTTTGCTTTCCGCAACTTTTTTGAGCGTGTCAATCCAGTTGTAGCCCACGCCGTCCGAAAACTGCTCTTTTTGCCTCCAGCAAATCTCCGCGGGGAGCAGGTCTTCAAACGCCTTGCGCAGAATCCACTTTTCGATTCTTTGAGTTCCGTTGTCCTGTTTTATGCACATCTTGTCCTGCGGGTTGATTCGCATGGCGATGTCGATGAATTCCTTGTCCAGGAACGGAACGCGACCTTCCACGCCCCATGCGGAAAGGCTTTTGTTCGCGCGAAGGCAGTCGTACAGGTGCAGTTTGCTCATCTTGCGCACCAGTTCCTCATGAAATTCGCGCGCGTTGGGAGCTTTGTGGAAATACAGGTAGCCGCCGAACAGTTCGTCGCTTCCCTCTCCGCTCAGAACCATTTTGATTCCCATGGATTTGATTACGCGCGCCAAAAGGTACATCGGTGTGGACGCGCGCACGGTGGTGATGTCGTAGGTCTCAATGTGATAGATAACGTCGGGAAGCGCATCCAAGGCTTCCTGCACCGTAAAATGCACTTCGTGATGCACCGTGCCGATAAATTCCGCGGCTTTCCGTGCGGCGGCAAGGTCGGGACTTCCTTCCAGACCAATCGCAAAACTGTGCAGTCGCGGCCACCAAGCGGCTTCCGTGCTGTTTGTTTCCACGCGCTTTCCTGCAAATTTCTGCGTAATCGCCGCGATGATTGAACTGTCCAGACCGCCGCTCAAAAGCACACCGTAAGGAACGTCACTCATCAACTGTTTTTTGACCGCCTCTTCAAGCCCCTTCCGCAGTTCGGCAATGTCGCTCTTGTTGTGTTCCACCGCCTCGAAATTTTCCCAGTCGCGATGATACCAGCGCACAGGCTCGGGAGTAGCAAGTTTTCCCGCCCCCTTGCCGCCCACGAAGTAGCATCCGTTGGGGAATTCTTCTATCGTGCAGCACACGCCTTCCAGAGCCTTCAGTTCGGAAGCCACGTAGTAGCGGCCGTCCTCATCCCAGCCCTGATACAGCGGAATCACGCCGATTTCGTCACGCCCGATGATGTACAAATCTTTTTTGCTGTCATACAGGGCAAACGCAAAGATGCCGCTCAAATCTTCCAGAAAATCAACGCCTTTGTACAGGTACAGCGGCAGAATCACCTCGCAGTCGCTCTGGGTCTTGAACTGATAGCGGTCGGCATATTCGGCGCGAATGTCCTTGTGGTTGTAGATTTCGCCGTTCACCGCAAGAATTACCGTGCCGTCGGTACTGACAAGCGGCTGCTTTCCAGAAAGCGGGTCTACGATGGCAAGACGTTCGTGGCTCAGAATCGCATTGTCGCCCGTGTACACGCCGCTCCAGTCCGGTCCTCGGTGGCGAATCTTGCGCGACATGTCCAAAAGCTGCGCGCGCAGCTGCTCCTTCAAGCCCTCGTCAATCGGTTTGCTTCCCGCCGACAAATCAAACGCACCTACAAATCCACACATATATACCTCTCACTAATTGCGTGATGAATAGCACCTAATTGATACAAACAATTGTACATATCATTTTGTAAATTCACCAAGCAAATATTCTTTGTATTGCACAAAAATAAAAAGGTGTCTGCTCTGCACAACTTGCCCATAGCAAATCGCGTAAAACAGACACCTTCGTCTTATAAAAATACTATAGTGAATCAGACGATTTTCGTCAAGAGATGACCTTTGGAAAAGACAAGGGGCGCGGGGAAAGACGAAATCCTTTTGTGAAAGGTTGCGTCTTTCCCCGCCTACTCTCCGTATTTTCTGATAATATCCTCTGCCACTTCCATGCGGCTCTGACGGCTGTCCATGGCGATTTTTTCGATGTGGCGATGCGCCTGCGGTTCGGTCATTTTGAGCCGCTCTATCAGCAAACATTTTGCACGGTCTACGGTGCGGGTCTCGTCCAGTTTGCGCTGAAGACGACGATTCTCCTCTTCCAGTTTTGCAAGACGGCGTTTAGTCGCCATCAAAAGTTTTGCCGCCTGATAGAACGATTCCGGGGTAAGCGGCTTGGGAAGCACAAAAACGCCCGCGTCTTCCGTTCGCATCGCAATGTCTTCCAATTTTTCCACTGGCACGACAAGAATGATGCCCGAATTCGTTGTCTCTGCGGCATGAACGGCAAAATCATCGCCCAGTTCACTTAAAAGCGGCGTGTCGATAATCACCAAATCAAAATCTCCGTCCAAAAGATACCGCCGCGCCTCCGAACCGTCCTGCGTGGTCACAATGCGGTCGAACGCCTGCGACTGGAGCATGGAAGAGATGATGCCCATAGTGGTGTTTGTGTTGGAAACGATAAGTACGCTGTCCATGCTGAAATCCGTGTCCGCTTAGATTGCCGTAAATTCCGCTTTTTGCGCGCTCGTCTCGGCTTCCTCAAACGCATCAATCGTCACTTTTGGCAGTACCGAATGAACGAACTCGCTTTTGAGCGCAAGATTCACTGCCTCTTTTTGCGTGAGCGGAAGCGTCTCCAGATGCTTTGTCTCATCGGAAGTCGCATTGTACAAGTCCAGCGTATTCTCTGCGGAAAGCACGCGCTTCTGGGCAATTCCCTCAAATCCCGCCGCAAGCATCAGATAAATCGCAAGGTACTGATTACAAGACGGGTCAGGAGAGCGTAACTCAATGCGTGCGTCATGCTCCAAAGCGGCGGGCAGACGAATCAACTGACTGCGGTTCTCGCGCCCCCAACTGATATACCGCGGAGCCTCAAACGCACCGAAACGCTCATACGAATTGGGAAACGGATTCAAGAACGCCGTAATTTCGCGCACACGGAACAAAATGCCCGCGATGAACGACTGCGCCTCTGCCGACAAATCGCCCGCAAACAGATTCTTTCCGTCCTTACGGAGCAAAATCGTAAAATGCAGACCACTTCCCGCCTCGTCCGCAAGCGGTTTTGCCATAAACGACGCAAAAAGCCCGTACCTGTCCGCCACCGTTTTTACCACCGTCTTGAACGTAGCAAGGTTGTCCGCGGCAGTCATCGGGTCACTGCGCCTAAAATCCACCTCGTTCTGCCCCGGGCCGTCCTCGTGATGACTTGATTCCGGGTGAACGCCCATCTGCTCCAAGGTCAGACAGATTTCCCGCCGCACATTTTCGCCACGGTCGCGGGGAGCAAGGTCACAGTAGCCCGCCGTATCCTGAGGAACATGAGTCGGGTCGCCCTTTTCGTCCAGTTTGAACAGATAAAATTCACATTCCGTGCCGATTCTGATGTCATACCCCTGCTCGGCAGCTTTTTTCACCTGATTTTTGAGCATCCGCCGGGGGTCACCCGCAAAGGGAGTACCGTCAATGGAGCGAATATTGCAGAAAAAGCGCACCACCCTGCCCGTCTGCGGCCGCCACGGAAGCACGCACAAGGTCGCCGGGTCTGGCACAATAAACAAATCGCTCTTGGTTATACCAAAAAATCCCCGCACACTGCTTGCGTCAAAACAAATCCCCGTCTCAAACGCCCGCTCCAACTCCGACGGCTGAATCGAAAGCGACTTTATCGAGCCAAAAATATCCGTAAAAAACAACTTGATGAACTTAACATCGTTCTCCTGAATATACTGCAACGCTTCGGATTTTGTGTACATATAGTGCCTCCGTTTTATTTATTTAGGAGGGGGAAGTCTCCCCCTCGGCTACAATTCGTCGCTACGCTCCTCATTTCCACCTACCCCCTCTGCGGGGCAACAATGCGCTTTTCAGCCCCGCAACGCCCCGATAAATTTCCTATTTTATAACCTTACATTTTAACTGAATATCTTTACCCTTTCTCCCTGAAGCAAAAGTCCATTGGAATGGAGTTCCAAAATGACTTTCATTCTCAGGTTTTAAAAGCAAATTTGTATATTCATCAAGCGTATAAATACATATATCATTTCCATCAGAAATTAAAATATAATCCGCAATTTGAAGTTGATTTTGTACTTTGCCACCATACCCACCGATTACCCATCTTACAAGTTTTTCCAAATTTGGCTTCAGTTCTGCTTTTAAGGCTTCGGCATTTTCCTCACCAAAATCACGCAAATTGCCAACTTCTTGAAATTTTTGTAGCAACTTTCGAAGTGTTTTATTGTCCGGGTCAAGGGCATCTGCAAAAGCGTTTGCCGTATATTGATGAACACTTACCGACTTTGCATTAGATTTTTTGCAACTGATTGTAAAATTTTTCACCGCATTATTTTTTGTATAAACAGTTACAATAATATCCGTTTTAGGATTACCCGAGGTCAATAAATTTCCAATTATTTTTTTATCTGCCGTTGCTTTAATTTTTGAAACAGTATGCTTATCGATTTTAAAACAATTTAGTATTTTTATAAAAAAATCATAATGCATACCAACTAATTTAAGATTTTCCGTTTGCCATTTTTCAAGATTCTGCTCATTAGTTAAAATATTCGAAATATAAGTTTCAAAATTATTTCCTTGAATATCTTTTTTTATGCCAACTGACAATTCCTTATTTGCATAGTTTTCTATCAGTTCAAATAATTCTTGCTGTCCAACAATATCATCAATTGCAGAAAAATGAATTTTATTCAAAATTTTATATTTATAAGCAATAAAATCATCTTTCTCATCCTGTGATAAATCATCGGGATAAACTAAAAAGGATTTTGAAATTGTGGAGTCAATTTCTTTGATATTATAACTGTCCCATTGATTTCCTTTCAGCCTATCAGAACGAAAAGAAGTTGTTATATTTACAATCCATTTTACATTATTCTGAAAAATAATTACAAAATTGCAATAAAACTGTTTATTGTCATAATCAGCATAACCACAACGATATTCTTTTATAATCTCTTTGATATAAGAATACTTTTTACATTCAACTAAAATTGACTCTAGTGCAATTCTTGCATTCTGTCCATGCTCTTGTTTATCACTATTTGAAAACTGTGACATTTCTTTCTCCTTTTACAAATTACTCACCATTTTTTCTGCTAATTTCTCTACAACAGGAACTGCAACTGAATTACCAAACTGATGATACATTTGGGTTCGTGAAACAGGAATCTTAAATTCTTTTGGATATCCCATAATTGCCTTACATTCATTTTCGGTAAGCAATCGTAAGCCTGTTTCTCCTCCACGAACAAAAGTTCCCGTAATTCTCTGAATTTTGTGATATGATGCACATAATGTTTTCACAGGGAAATCGGAATTTGAATCAATTATCTCCGGGTGTCCATCATCTTTTTTAAAAATATATGTTTCTTGTAAATGTTTTGAAATCGAAGGACCTTTCGCATCTTTTTCTATAAATTGCCCAATTCCTACTTTTTTCCCGTCACCTTCAGGCATTTCGAAATGTGAAGAATCAATATCTTTCCTAAAGCCTATAAAATACAGGCGTTTTCTTTCCTGTGGAACACCAAAATCTGCACTGTTTAGAACTTTTGAAGTCACCTTATACGCAAGTTCTTTCTCAAGAACTTCCATAATCGTTTTGTATGTTCTACCTTCATCATGGGTAAGCAAACCTGGTACATTTTCCAAAATAAATGCTTTTGGTTGTTTCATCTTTATGATTTCCGCAATATAGAAAAAGAGCGTACCCTGCGTTTTATGCTTAAACCCTTCCCGTTTTCCAATAGAACTGAATGGTTGACAAGGAAAGCCCCCTGCAAGTACATCAAACTCAGGAATATCATCAACATTGATTTTTGTGATATCCCCAAAAGGAACTTCGCCATAATTTGCAAAATAGGTTTGTTTCGCAGCATCATCCCATTCACTTGAAAAAACACACTCTCCACCACAATTCTGCAATGCCAGCCTAAATCCACCAATTCCTGCAAAAAGGTCAATAAATGTAAATTTTGCATCTTTATTTGTATAAGGAATTTCCACAATTTTATTAAACTCATTTTTTTTGGGTAAAACATTTATGTTTATATTTCTAAGACGAATTGCCTGCTCATATTTTGTCACTGTTGAAGAGCCCTGCAACTGAATAAAATGGCTAAGTAACGCATAATTTTCTTCAAAGTCATCTGTTGGTAAATATTTTTTTAAAACTGAATAACTCGTTTTTCGTGCCATTTTTCTTCCTCCCCACTCCTTACTCTATCACAAAATTCAATTTGCTTGCACCAGTCATCACGCCATCATCTTCTCATCGCCAGTGTCTTTCTCAAACTCAGCCGCGTTCATGTTGCCAACAATTACAGCATTCGACAGTTCCGCATACTCCGCCCATGCCTTTCCCAATTGCGCCAGTTCGTGCGCGGCGATGCGGGCAAAGGCAAACGCTCCGTCGGGACGCAGATGGCTGTTGTCGTCCTTGCCAGCGGGAAAATTGTCGTATTCACCTGCGTCAAAGTTCATAAAAAAGCGGCGGGATTTTTTTTCACCAACGCGCTCCAGACAGGCGAACGTAAGCGAAGTCATGTCAAGAACAGGAACGCCCAGTTTTTTTGCCTCGGCAAGGGCTGCGGCAGGATATGCGCCATGCGTGTCTTCCATTTTGTTCTCGCTGACAAATTTTCGTCGAGCCATCGGGGTAAGGACAATCGGTTTTACGCCAAGCGCGCGAAGTTCTTCTACGAACAGCGCAAGATTCGCACGATATGAGCCGTCTTCTTCGGGGGAAGTGTAACGCGCCGAATCCTGCTTTTTCTCATCATTATGCCCAAACTGAATCAGCGCGTAGTCACCTTTGCGGGCGGCTTTTTTTACCGCTTCAAACCGTCCTTCGTCAATAAAACTTTTGGTACTACGCCCGTTTTTCGCAAAGTTCAAAAATTCCGTTCCGCGCGGAAAAAAACGGCTCAATTCTTGCACCCACCCCGTCTGCGGATAGGTCGTGCAGTCATTGTACTGCATGATTGAGTCACCAAGACAAAGAATTCGCATACAGAGAGTATAGCATAAATCACGTTTTTGGAAAACTGGTTTGCATTTTACTGTTTTCTTCGTGTTACGAAAATCAATTTGCAAATTCCCAAACCTGTGGTAGACTATTTAAAGTACCCGTTAGCAAATTTTTCAAATCGGAGATGCCTGTGTATTATTCAAGTATAGGAAGTCTTGCTTTACTGATACATTTTATCATCAACTATGACGTGCTAAAAAAGTCTTCCTTATCCAGTACCATACCTGCGCACAGGGCATACAAACATTTTTTACAGGGCGTTATGTGGTATTACATCACTGATGTCATCTGGGAGCCCTTGTACGCGTTAAAACTCAAACACCTTGTTTTTATCGAAACGGAGATTTATTTTGTCGTAATGGTTCTTTCGGTGGCGTTCTGGATGCAATACGTCATCACCTATCTGAATGATAAAGACAGATTTTCGATAATTATGAAATGTATCGGTCTGACATTCCTCTTTTCGCAGTTGGTTGTGCTGGCTCTTAATTTTTTCCGTCCGATTGCATTCTGGTTTGATAAAGACGTGATATATCACACTGGACTTGGAAGAGAACTGAACCTCATTTTTCAGACACTTATGTTCCTCATCATCTCCATTCGTATGCTGTTCGTCACGATAAAAGCAAAAGGAAATATAAAACATCGTCACCGCGCAATCGGATTGTTCGGATTGCTTATGGCGATTTTTGTGATTCTTCAGATTTTTTATCCGTTCATGCCATTCTATTCGATGGGCTATCTACTCGGAACATGTCTGCTTCATACATTCGTCTTAGAAGATGAAAAAGAATCGAATCTCAAGGAACTTGAAAAACTGCTCTATGTAGAAAAATTACAGGAAGCCGAAATCGGTTCTGCACGGCAGATGGCGTTCTCTGATCCGTTGACCGGCGTAAAGAACAAGCGGGCATACATGGAAGACACAGAAAGCATCGAGCATCGTATTGAGAACGGGCATCTTAAAGATTTCGGTATTGTGGTATTCGATGTAAACGGTCTCAAAAATATAAATGACACAAAAGGACATGATGAAGGTGACTTGTATATTAAGTCTGCCTGTTCGATAATCTGCAAGCAATTCAAGCACAGTCCCGTGTATCGCATAGGCGGAGATGAATTTGTGGCGTTTCTTGACGGAGAGGACTATGCGAACCGCGAGCAACTAGTTGAAGAATTTAACCGCACCGTAGAGAAAAATCAGGTGGAAGGAGCGGTTGTCATTGCATGCGGATTTGCGGAATTTATCCCTAAGCAGGATAAAAACTACCTGAAAATGTTTGAACGCGCCGACAAGCAGATGTACGAAAAAAAGTGCAACCTTAAAAAACGCTAACTTCCAATAAACACATATTTTGCGACAGGATGGCGCATGAAAAGCCAGGACAGAAAGCAACGCTTTCTGTCGAGTTTCAAAACGACAGGATGTTGTTTTGAATACTCACTCCACTGTAACTGACTTCGCAAGGTTGCGCGGCTTGTCGGGGTCATTACCTTTTTGCACGGCGCAATAATATGCGAACAATTGTGCGGGAACAATCGCTAAGATAGGCGAAAGCGCGTCATCTACGCACGGAATCCGAATCACCGTGTCAACCGTTTTGTCGAATGCGCCCGTTGTATCCTGCGTAATCACCATCGTTGCCGCGCCGCGAGCCTTTACTTCAAGAATGTTGGACGCGATTTTTTCGTACAGTTCAGTCTGCGTAGCAATGCCAATCACCAGCGTATTTGTGTCCATCAGCGCAATCGGGCCGTGTTTCAGTTCGCCTGCGGCAAATGCCTCGCAGTGCATGTAGCTGACTTCTTTAAGTTTGAGCGCACTTTCCAACGATGATGCGCTGTCGAACAATCGCCCGATGTAGAAAATTTTTCCCTTGTTGAACTGCTTGCTCGCGAACTTCTGAATCTCCGTCTGATTGTCCACAATCTGCTGCACTTTCTCAGGCATTGCCGCCAAATCAGAAAGCGTTTTTACGTAGTCAGCCTCTGCAATCGCGCCACGAACTTTTGCCAGTTTGAGCGCAAGCAGATACAGACACATAAGCTGCGTGGTGTATGCCTTGGTGGATGCGACCGCAATTTCAGGCCCTGCCCACGTGTAAATCACTTCGTCTGCCTCACGGCTTACGGTTGAACCCACGCAATTGGTAATCGCAATCACCTTTGCGCCCGCCGATTTTGCAAGACGCATTGCCGCAAGCGTGTCCGCAGTCTCTCCCGACTGACTGATAACGATAAATATATCGTCTTTGTTCAAAATAGGATTGCGATAGCGGAATTCCGATGCCACATCCACCGCAACGGGAATCCGCGCAAAATGCTCAAACGCATACTTCGCAACAACGCCCGCATGATATGCCGTACCACAGGCGGTAATCACCACGCGCTTCGCATTGTTCCAGTCCTCACCGAATGAAATTTCGTCAAACTGAATGTCGCAGGGCGTTTCGTTTTTATCCAAAACAAGGCGCGGACGGAGCGTATCGGTCAATGCCTTGGGCTGCTCGTAAATTTCTTTGAGCATAAAGTGAGCATAACCGCCTTTTTCCGCAGAAGAAATATCCCAGTCTACATGGCTTGGCTCACGCTTGATTTTTTCTCCGTCCGCCGTGAACAAATCCACATGGTCATTGTACAGGACGGCGACTTCTTTCTGGTCAAGGAAGTATACATCGCGCGTGTATTCAAGAATCGCAGGAACATCGCTCGCAATAAAATTTTCGCCCTGCCCCAAACCGACAATCAGCGGACTTTCCTTGCGGGCGGCAATCACACGGTCGGGGAAATCTTTGCACAACACGCCCAAGGCGTAACTTCCTTCCAGTTTTTGCAGCGTCATCAGCACCGCCTTGAAAATCTCGCCAGTCTGTTCGTAATAATAATTGATAAGATGGGCGATTACTTCCGTGTCGGTCTGACTTCTGAACACCACACCATGATCCTGCAACCATGCCTTCAGCACGGCATAATTTTCGATGATTCCGTTATGCACAACGGCAATTGAACCGCTCACATTTGTATGAGGATGCGAATTCAAATCGCTCGGCTCGCCATGAGTTGCCCACCTCGTATGTCCGATTCCCACATGACCATGCACAAAGTCAGCGGTTTTTTCAATCTGTTCGGACAAAAATTTCTCATTCTCTTTTTGGGCTTCCGCAACGTCTTTCTTTTTTGACTGCTTGATGAATTCGCCTGTTATTTTTTCAACAAGAAATTTAAGCGCACCCTTTGCCTTTCGGATAAGAATTTCATCGCCAGAATCCGCCATGACCGCAACACCAGCAGAATCATATCCACGATATTCCAATTTTTTGAGCGCGTTTATCAGAACGGGTGTTGCTTCCTTACACCCCACATAACCTACAATTCCACACATAAAAAAATCCCTAGCATTACTGCTAGGGAATATCTTACACGATTGCGTCCAAAACCGCAACTACATCAGGGTCATAAAGCCCAGGTTTTGATTTCATATCTTCGATTGCACTTTCCTTATCCATAATCGCACGGTAACTTCGGCGGCTGATAAGAGCCGTAAAACTTTCCGCCACGTGAATCAAGCGGGCAATCTGAGGAATAGCCTCTCCTTCCAAGCCCTGCGGATAGCCGGTGCCGTCCATATTCTCGTGATGGAACTTAGACGCATCCACAAAAATATCACGGTATTTTTCGGGAACAAAGTCAAATTTGTCATCGCAACTGGTCAGATGGTCTCTTAACTGCTGACGCTGCTCGTCGGTCAGACTCTCCGCATTCAAAAGTCCATCAGGCAAATCAAGGAAGCCGATATCATATACCATTGCCGCACAGAAATACATCATCGACGTATTCTGATTCAAGCCAAGATGGGTCGCCAACTTGAACACCAGTTCGCTTACGTTCTTTGAATTATTCTTGCGCTTAGAAATCTGGTCAATCTGAGAGCCAAGTTCCTCACACTTGATTGCCAAATCTTTCAGTTCCACTTTTTCTTCTTCGTTCATTTCGGGAGCAGGAAGTGCGTCCATACCCCAGCGTGAACTGCCCGCAGAACGCAAGCCGCCCAAGTTGTTGTTGATGTCCGTTACACCGCCAAGCAAAAGCTGGGTGTTCTGCTGCTGCATACCCGCAACAAGTTTAAGCGTGGCATCAAACTGCTCGCGCTGATGAGCCGCCGCCCGTGAAGAAGTAATAATGCTGAAGACAACGATGACAAACACAACCACAAGAATGGCGCAGATAATCAGAATGGCAACCAAAACCGTGTGATTACCCTTGTTCATGGCATTCACGATTGTCTCGTTGTTCTTGCCCAGTTCTTCGGACACGTTTTTGACGAATTCTTTGTTGGCTTCCGCCTGTTGCTTCATAAATTCCTGATTTTGCTCCGCCTGTTGCTGAGAAAGCGTTTCCAAAGAATCCTTGATGCTCTCGCTGTTCTTTTTGCTCAGCGTGTTGACCAAAGCCTCGTTTGCCTTACGGTCTTCCTCGCGCTCGCTCGCCCGCTGATCCAATGCCCGCTGATCCTGCAAACGCTTTATCTGAAAATTCAAGTCCTCATCGGCAATATCGGGAAATTTCTCAATCTGCCCGAATACGTCATCCAAAAGACTATAATCTTTTGAGGTAGCGACCTGCTGCAAGAGTTTGCGATACGTCTGGCGGGCCAACAAAGCCACATTGGACGCAACACCATTTGCCTTGTAGTCCGTCTCATTCATTTTTAGGGCGGCATTCACATAGCCAAACGCTTTTTTGTAATCTGCATTCGTATATGCATCATCTGCCCTCTGCAACAATGCTGTTGTCGCGGCATTTGGTGATTGTGCCGCAAAAACGACCGACACCATAAGCGCACATAAAATAGCAGAAATCAGCCTTTTTCTATTTTTGAACATTTCCGACTCCAATTGCGAAGATTCCTTTTATACGATTATCGGCACCTTCTTCGCGTAAGAAGAGTAAATCACTCACTCCAAGTTCTATACCGATTTTTGTTTTTTCATTTACATTAAGCGGGAGCAAAATACTTCCGCCGAATTCAGCGGATGCCTTTATGTCGTCATACATAAAATGACCAAGGTTATAGTCCGCATGAATACCAAGCCGTGACTGACCGATATTAATGTTTCCAAGACCAAGTCCTACCACTGGCGTAAGGAATGTTTCCACCGAATGAGTTTTTTCAATGTCTTTTGAAGATAACGGATATGCGGCAAAGCCCAGACGGAAGAACAAGAATTTTACGAACCCTGCGAATGCCAACTGCGGAACGAATCTGCCAGAAAACATAACTTCCTGCTCGCCAGAAAGAGACAAGAAATGGAAATCTGCAAGAATATCCGCACCCAAAACGAAATTCTCCGTTGCATAGAACAAATCTGCTCCCGCCGCAAGACCATATTTTATACTGGCATAATCTTCGGGAGCCGTAACCATCTGATAGACCACATCCGCAATGCCAAATTTTACTGTCCAGTTGAGCGGCGAATAAGTAATCTGCTGGTCATTTACATAGCCCGATTTTCCGCTGCTCGCACTGACCGTCTGATAACTGCCCCTCGTCTCAATCTGCTGGCGCGCCTTATCTTTCAGAGCCGCCTGACGTGCAAGTTCACGCTGCTTACGCTCCTCTTCCGCCTTCTTTTTCTGCTCCTCACTTATAAGGGCTTTGTCGATATAAGAATACAAATCAATCGCATCATAATTCTCAACATTATTGTCAATTACCACCAGCGATGCTTCCCGCGCAAATTCCAAGTCATTCTTGATTATCAGCTGACGGGTCTTTTTGAGCGTATAGTTTTCCAACATCTCGTAAGACGGAGAATCCTGATTGTTCCGCAACACCGTAGAAATGGCATCTGATGAACGCAGCGCGAACGCCTTATCCATACTGGCATACACAGCCACCAAATCCTGCGCAAAAACATTCCAAGAAAGAGACACCCATACAATTATTAAAGAAACAAGTGCTTTTCGCACGAATCCATGATTTGTCACTGCTACGATACCTTCACCTTTCCATTTTATCAAACAATCAATGCACTGTCAAATAGGAAATGAATGTTGGGAATAAATTGCAGATTTTTTTATTCCGTGATAGAATAAAAATATGAAAACAAAGTACAAAATTGGAATCTGCGCAATAGCAATTCTTTTAGCGGCAGTCGGCACAGGAATTTTTCTCTGGCTGACCAGGACTCCCGTCATTGCATTCTACCGCCTGCAAAAAAACGAAATTTCCGCGCTCAAGAGCGTTATCGGAAATGATTTTTCTTATCTTACGTATGACAACGATTCGTCCCTGTATTCGCAAATAAAAAAGAAGAGACCCGATTTGATTTTCGCTCCGTCAGGAAAGCCTTTGGAAACAGCAGTTTCTTCGGCAAAAAAGGTGTCTCTTCCGCTTTCGTTGCTTGCCGATATGACTTCTTCCATTAGGAATTCTACCCCGCAGAAAGAGAATGCGATTTCCGCCGTTCCAATCGTTTCGGGTCATCTTGAAATCGGTATCAATATGAATATGCTTCGCCGCACTGGGATAAAGACGATTGTCTCGTGGGAAGACATTGAGAAGTTTGCCTCAGAAGCAAAAAAACACTACCCAAATGCAACGATTTTCTTTGCCGGAAAAAACGGTCCGCTTGTGCTTGACATAATCGGCGCACTGGCAGAAGCCCTTGACGGGAAGAATGCCTACGACACCGCAATCAAAATGATAGATGAAGCCATAAAAGAAAGTGCGAGCGGAAAAAGAATGTTCAACGGAGATATTGTCGCACAATCGCTGGCAGGAAATCCCGATGGCCCGCTCTACGATGCCGTCCAACTCCTCAAAAAATGGTATAAGGCGGGGCTTATCAGCGATGATTCTTTTAAAATCAACAAAGACACGGTAAGCGCATTCATGCAGAACGACATGGCAAGCGTTGTGGTCATGAGCCTTTCTGACCATCGTGCCATCGATACCAATGTGATAAAACCGTACACGTCAATTTATTTCCCGTCGGACAGCCCCGCAACCACACGAGCATTTACCGCCCCCGTGATTTTTGCCGTTCCGCAGACGAATAATAAAAAGATTCTCGAACTGACCCAAAAACTTGTTTCTGAGGAGACTCAGGAATCGTTGAGCCGTGCTACAGGTCTTGCGCCCGTACTTGCCCGATGCCGCACTCCAGACCGTCAGGCTGATGACGCGCGGTACTGGGTTGCCGCTACGAACGCTCCGCTTGCAGGTTTAAGCCGGGAACACGCGCTTTCTGACGAGCAACTTCAGGCACTCGGCATAGGGCTTTCCATGCTGATTCGCTTAAATTAAAAATCGCTTATTTTCCCACGCAGAAGTGGCTGAAGATTGAACCCAATACGTCGTCTGGCGTAACGTCTCCTGTTACCGTGCCGAGCGCGTCAAGCGCATCTTCCAAATCCTGCACGACTGCATCCAGCGTATAGTCCTTGGTGAGCGCAAGCGCATGGGTAACGCTTTCGAGCGCGGCTTGAACGCACACCCTTTGCCGCTCGCTTCCCAGACCTGTCTGGATGCGGTCAGATTCTTTTCCGCTTACCAGAACTTTTTTGACAGCCGCACACAAATCTGCGATGCCTGCGCCTGTCTTTGCGGAGATGCGAAGTTGCGCTGTCTGTGCGATTGGCTTGTGCGCAGTTTCGATGGGTTCAACCGCTGGGAACATATCGGTGGTTGAGCCTGTTGAAACCATTTTTTCTGAAACCGCACCCTCTTCTGCGTCGCTTTTGTTCCACACGAGAATCAGCGGGATTTTGTTCTGCGAAAGGAATGCCTTGTCGTCTTCGTGCAGACCGATGCGGCTGTCTGTCACGTACAGAATAACGTCAGCGTCCTGCGACAAATCTTTGGTCAACTCAACGCCTTTTGCTTCTATAATATCCGCGGTTTCGCGCAAGCCCGCCGTATCGAACAAGCGCGCGGGAATGCCGTCAAAATTGACCCAACTTTCAATCCAGTCGCGGGTGGTACCCGCAATGTCGCTTACAATCGCGCGGTCTTCCTTGAGGAGCGCATTGAACAGGCTGGACTTTCCTGCATTCGTCCGCCCGCAAAGCACAACGCGCGCGCCGTCCTGATAGATTTTTTCACTTTTCCATGAAGATGCGAGGTCAGCCAACTGATCGCGCGCCTTCTCCAAATCGGCGGGGTCAAAGGTGTCGCTTATCGTTTCCTCGTCTTCGGGATACTCGATTTCCACTTCAATGGCGGCGAGCGTGTCCACAATCAATTTTTTTACGCCGTCAATCGCCTCGTACAGATGGCCTGAAAGCCGCCCCGCCGCACGGGAACGCGACACATCGGTTCTTGCGTCAATGATTTCGCGCACCGCCTCTGCCTTGGTCAAATCGGTCTTGCCGTTGATGTATGCGCGGAAGGTAAACTCGCCATGCTCCGCCGCCCGGAATCCATGTGCCAGAAGCAGGTTGTACACCGCGCTCACCACCGAAACCCCGCCGTGGCAGGAGATTTCCACCATGTCCTCGCCGGTAAAAGATTTTGGCGCGCGGTACACGGAAAGCATCACCTCGTCGATGCGATTTTTTTCAGTGTCGGTCATCCAGCCGTACACAAGGGAATTTCCCTGCGCGGAAAGCAATGCCTGCGGTCGGGAAAAAAGACGTGAAATCAACTCGATGCAGCCCTTGCCGCTTGTGCGCACGATTCCCAGCGCGGACGGAGCAAGAGCCGTGGCAATCGCCGCAATCGGTTCTTCGGGGGTGTAGCCTGTAGTATCCATACGCTCAAGTCTATCACAAATTGCGCTTAATCGCCATGCACTTCGTCAATCAATGCTTCGTACAGCACCATCAAATCCTTGTTTGAACGGCGAAGGGCGGCGGCAATACGCATGGAAATTCGATACATGACATGGTAGCCGAGTACGGGTTCTTTTCGGCACAATGTCTTGAACTGTTCGCCATCAAGCGTGAGCGTGTCGCAGTCGGTGAGCGCGTACACGGAAGCCGAGCGGGTGTCCTTGTCCACCAGCGCGACCTCGCCAAAAAAGACATGCTGGTCTGCCGAAAGGTTGGCTACGGCAAACTGGTCGTTGCTCGGTGTTTTTCTGCGCACTTGCACCGTTCCCTCATGCAGGATGTACAGTGAGTTTCCGATGTCACCTTCTTTTATGATGACTGCACCCGCGTCAAAATGCACCGGCTCCAGGATTTCGCACACGCGTTCCAGAAGCCGCACATGTTCTTCATTCTGTATGTCCAAATCAGAAAAAATTTCTATGTTTGCAAGTTTTTCAATCAATTCTGTCGTATATTCCATCGTTTTTTCTCCCTGCAGAACCTATTCGCCGTTTCTTCCGCGGATGAAAATCGCCTTGGAACTGTCGGGAATGACGTAGTCGTCCGACGGATTGAACACCGGGATATTGCTTCTGAGCGTCTTTACTTTTTTCAGATTGGAGACGATTTTTTCCATGTCGGGATTTTTCTGCGCTTCGGCAAGAGCCTCGTTCCGACGGATGTAAAAATTGCCCGTGTTCTCCAGTATGCCGATAAGAATTTCCTTTGTCTTGATGCTGTTCCTGTAGATGGCGTATGTTTTTCCAACAAACGCTTCGGGAATGTCCTGCAGGACAAGCACGGCGGATTCCTCTTCGGCAACAAGTTCTCGCAGAATGTGGCTCATGCCTTTTCCGCTGGAAGCCTGGACGAGCAGGTTCTGCTCATAATCTGCCGTCAATATGATTTCATCGCATCGGGCAAGGGAAAGGTGCTTTTCAAATTTGGTGTCGGTGATTTCCGCAACGCAGTAAATCTTTGGGTTCAAGTTCTTAATCGTAATGACGGCAAGGACGGAACGGGAATCGGTTTCCAGCGTCGAGTACTCCTTGGACTGGTCTGCAAGAATCAGCGCACGTTCCGCCGTTTTAATCTGCGCCTTCAAAAGTACGTCCTCATCGGTAAAATCGCCGTACAGAAAATTGATGGTCTTGAGCTTTTCGTTTGTCTGAATTCTCTCGATTTCGGAACGGCTGGCATTGTTTACGATGACGATGCGTTCTGCGGGAATCTCTGGATTTGCCTCCAAAATGCCTTCCAAAATTTTCTCAAAGCCGGGTTTCCAGCCGCAGATGAGGAAGTGGTTTTTCAAGTTGGTCATTTTCAAAAGCCCCCTATCTTTTTTATGCTGTCTGTCCAAGATGGATGATGCAAATTTTCCCGAAAGCGCACCGAAAACCGCGACACCTACGATGAGCAGTGCCATTGCGGACAGTCTTCCCCAGAATGAGGCGGGCGTGATGTCACCGTAGCCCACCGTTGTCACTGTGACGATGGTGTACCAGAACGCATCGAACACTGTATTGATGCTGGAATTTGTTTTCTGCTCCGAGGCGTAAATGATGAGCATGATGAAAAACAGGAGCAGGCTGACCATTACGGCTAATCTGCCTGATGAATTCGTGAAAAATTCGGTAATTTTGCCGACAATTTTCTTTATGCTGGTATTGCCCGAACCATTTTTCCTGCTCATGTCGTTATGCCGTTCCCTCGATTTCGCGGAAGAGCGCGGAGTACAGTGTCGCAATGTCCCTGTTTGCGCGTTTTATGACCTGCTGCATTCGCTTGGTAATCCGCCGGTACACATAAAACCCCAGGCGCGGGTAAATTTTGCAAAGGTCAACAAAATCGTTTCCGTCCAAGGCCAGCACCGTGCATTTGCATCCCGCGCGTACCGTCGCAGAACGCTGGTCTTCGTCAACTAATGCCGCCTCGCCAAAAAAGACATCAAACGAGTCGTCGATGTCTGCGATGGCAATCTCATCGCCAAACTGAGTCTTCCTAAAAATTTGGACGACTCCCTTGGTGAGAATGTAGAGTTCTTTTCCGTTCTCTCCTTCCGAAATGATGACATCGCCCTCATCGTATGTCTCTGCGTTGCATTTGTCGTACAACGCCCTGAACATCGTCACGTCTTCTTCGCTATCCTCAGAAAAATCCCTAAAAATATCAATGCCTATCAGTCGGGGAAGTGCTTCTTCAAACGGAAGTTTTGCTATCGGAATCCTCATGCTTTGCCTCCTTGACTCGGATAAAGATTGCCTTCATGCCGGTTTTGAGAACCAAATCATCATCAGGCAACAGTATGGGGTCGTTGCTCTTCAAGGTCTTTATTTTCATCAAATCGTCTATGACTTTCTCGACATTTGGGTTTTTGTGTGCCTCGCGGATTGCGTCACGCCTTCGCCGCTGGAAGTTTCCCGTGTTCAGAAGGAGTCCGATGAGCAGTGCCTTTTTTCCGCCCTCACCGTTCTGTGCCGCCGCAAATTCACCGTAGGTCTTTCCATGGAATTTGTACGGAATGTTTTCGATGAAGACTCCCGCATGGGTGTCCTCGCCGAGCATACAGCGGATAACGTTTGAAAAGCCCTTTCCGCTGGAAGCCGTAGCAAGCAGACTGTGTTCATATTCCGTGGTCAGAATGATTTCGTCACAATGGGCAAGATTCAGGTGATTCTCAAATTTCTCGTCATAGAGTTCCGCCGCAACGTAGACCGATGGATTCAGGTTCTTGATTGCAAGCACGGCAAGAACGGTACGCGAGTCTATTTCAAGTTGAGTTGAGCCCTTGGAGGTGTCAGATATGACAAGGACACGTTCCGCAGTCTTTACGAGGGCTTTCTTGAGGACTTCTTCGTTTGAAAAGTCACCGGCAACATAGTTCAGTTCCTTGTAGGCAGGCTGTGACCGAATCTGCGCAATCTGCTCTGGCGGTGCTTCGTTTATCAGCACGATTTGGTCTGGCGTTAAATCGGTATTTGCGTTGAGAACGGCCTCAATGATTTTTTCCATGTCCGATTTCCAACCGCAGAGAAGAAAATGTTTGCTTTAGTTTTTCAATTTTAAAAGCCCCTTGTCCTTTTGATTTTGACTGCTGATTAAGAACGACGATATTTTTGCGAGGATTGTACCGTACAGACAAATCCTGACTATGCTTGTTGTGAGCGTGATTGCGCGTCCCGGAACTGTTTTTGCGTCAAACTTGAAGACACCCGTTATGAACGCAAAGAGATAATACCAGTAACTGTCGCCCACAGTGGCGATTGACTTATTCTGCTCATAATAATAGGTGGTGTACACGATGAACAGATAGAAAAGTGGCAAAATGATACCAAAGCGCACATAGTTTGAATGTAGAAGAGACGATATAACTTTTTTCAGTTTTTTTCTTCGAGTGCCTTTCTTATGTGCCATGCTACCGTTTCCGTTCCAATAAACATCTCTCCAATCTAATTATATTATATTTAACTTTCGCTGTAAGCCTGCCAAAGCTTCTTGATTTCACTGAGCGAGGGGAAAGTTGATTTTTTTTTCTCATTCTTTGCCTGCTCACGAATTGAATCCAACGCAGAAACTCCATCCTCATTTGCAAGCGGAGACAATTCTTCGGGAGCAGATGCTGGCTCACTTGGTTTCATGCCGCCGCTCAAAGCAGGTTTTCGGAATTCGGAAGATGCTTCGATTGCAACGCCAGTGTATTTTGAGTCGCCCACATCGGGAAGAATGTCGTCGTAGCGTCCGATATTGTTCCAGTACATATAGCCGCGGTCTACGGAATCACGCACGCCGAAAATCTGCTGCTGCACATAGTTTGAGTTGTAATACTGGCGGTCGTAACTCACGCCGATGTAAAATGCCTGCGCCCACGGTCGCACGATAATCCTGTTCCGCCCGATAACGGTGTTGCGGTACGTTCCGTAGAAATAGATGCGATAAGGCCGCTCGGCATACGGTTTGTAGTTCAAGAAACTCTGCTCAAAATGACTCGGATAGAACATCGGGCAAATGATGTCCACGTATTCTGCCAAAAGTTCCACGTCCTGCCCCGTGCGCGTACCAGAGCGATACCAACCGTTCGCCCCGTAGATGTCAATGCCAATCGGCGCGTCGATATTTTTGCGCGCATACGAAAGGAATGAGACCAACGCGCTTTCCTTATCCATGCCATCGCTCCGCCAGCGGTATTGCGCGGAAGCCATATTCTTGCCATCGGTAGGAAAGCGGATATAGTCAAACTGAATCTCATCGAATCCGCGGGCAATCAGTTCCTGCGCGATGCGAACGTCATATTCCCACACTTCGGGGCAATACGGATCTACCCAGTTCTCATCATAGTAGGTGAGTTTTTTGGTCACTTCGCCGGTCTCTTCGTTGGTCACTTCCTCGTAGCCTTTTGTGCCAATCCATGCCGTGTTTGAAGAGCGATTCCAGACGGCGTATTTTCCCCTGCCATACTGCGAAAGATGCTTGTCCTTAAAGACGACGATTCGCGCCACCAGATAAACATTGTCCTTTTTGAATTCAGAGACAAAATGCTCCAAATCAACGCTGTAGCGGCTCACAAATCCTTTTTCCATAACCAGCGGGTCTTTGGTGTTGTAGCGCAAAAGTCCGTAGTCATCTTTCATGTCGATAACAAGCGCGTCCAGTTTGTTGTCAAGGATGATTTTTTTGTATTTTGCGATGCCAGAATCCGTCGTGACATGATTTGCCGGGCAATAGACCGCTTTTCGGTTCAGGGCTTTTTCCGCATATTTTGACGTACACACATCAGGTTTGAGCATCCACAGTTCAGAAAGCGAAAGCCCGCTGCCAGAACCAGTACCTTGCGGAATCCATGCGGCATACAGCGTGTCGTTCGGGGCAAGCACACCAAAATAGGTCTTCCATTTTTTATACGACTCTGGAACGTTTCCCGCCTGTGTTTCTTTTGAGGCAGGAACTAATGCCGCCACCTCTCCAGGACGGGTGTACAAAAGCTGTCCGCCATCCCAGAAAAGTCCGTCAATCGTATCAACTGGTTCCGAACCCGAATACAAGAGTTCCGCTTTTTTTTCATTCCAGTTGAAACGGTACACGTTGGGAAGATATGACTGAGACACAAAAATTTCGGTCACGGGGAATCCATCCGCACCCGTAAACACCACTGGGAGAATGTCCGAAATTTCATCGGGATAGGTCTGCGTGGGCATCGCCTTGAATCCCTTGCTCACGTCGTTCCATTTGGGCTTTGCGCGCTCGGGAAGATAATAAGAAAAACCGAAAATCGGGTGCGACATGAATACGGCCAGTTCCGTGCGCGGAGGAACGGCGGAAATTTTCGTGCCGTCTGCCGCAACTCCTGCCGCCTGTCCTGTTCCCGCCACGTTCATATTTGCAACGGCAACCGCTTTTATGCCCGCCGTGCTGTCGCTCATTGAGCCGATTGACCGCCATTTTAGTCCGCCATCGTAGGTGATGAACACATTGTCCTTTGTCGCCGTAACCAAAATCTTTGAGTCCGTGGGGTGAACCGCAAGGTCTTTCAACTGATGAATCTGCTTGTGGAAATTCGTGTTTGTGCCATCGTATTCCTTAATCGTCAGAAAAGGCAGTCCCTCATTGCGGAATTCAAACGTGGTCAAATCACTCGTGGTAAGGATTCCCTTTGAGGTCATCATAAACCAGCGTTCGCCCGTTGTGCCGTCTTCCTTGCGCTCCGTAGTACAGATAATTTTGGAGACTTTTCCCCCCGTCCACAAAGGGACAGCCGTGCGCGCAGAAGTCACCTTGTATAAACCGCTTTCTGCTCCCGCCAGCATAAAGACAGACGCATCCACTTCAGGTGCAGTCATTACCTGCTCACGCGGAGAGTCTTTTGTCGCAGTGTAGTCCGGGGATGTCGTCTGCGCTTCCGACAGCACATACGAAGCCTTAACGGAACTGGCGGAAGCCTGACAAGATACTAATAACAGTGCAAAAACGATATTTACATAAGAAACACGCATATCCTTTTTATCGGCAAAAAAAGGCAGCGTTTTAAGAAGAAATTAGCGCAGATATTCCGTTTTTATCGTACCGCTCATTTTGATAACGGCGCGGTTCTTTGCCTGTGATTCCGTTACATGACCTTCCCTGCCCGCAAGCGTATAGGGAACGACCGTGTTTCCGCTGACAATTTCCGTCATCGGAGCATTCAGAATATAGCGGACAAAAATATGCTGTGGGTCAGCAACGTCCGCATGTTCAAAAGAAATGTCTGCATCAATTATATATGTTCCGCCTGAATCCACCACGGTTACGCCTTTGTCGCGCAGGGCAGACACAAATGCCGAACGAATACGACCATCGCTGTCACCCTGCACCGCAACAGAAACCGTTACCGCCGATGCCAATTCCGCGCGAACTGTTCTGAGCGATTGCGGACTCTGATATGCGGCACGGACAATTCTTCCCTGTGCTGGACTGATTACCGAAAGCAGGTTCACGTTGTATTCGGTGTCTTCTGAAATGTCTATCGCTTCATTCAGATACGAAAGCGAGTCAACTTTTCCGCGAAGTTTTTTCGCCTTGGAAACCAAATCGTTTATATGAAGACTCGCCTCGTTCGCTTTGGCAAAATAATAGTCTCCCGATTCCTTGCGGTTCAGCACGGCAAGCGCATAATACGTCTTCGTTTTTTTGTCAACATAATTTTCCTTAATCACGATACCCGTAATATGCTCGAAGACCGCCTTTTCGTTCACCACGGAAGAAATCATCCCTTCCTCGCGTCCCGTAGAATCGGCATACTGCATGGTCACCTGCTCCGCGCTGATTGATTCCCCCAGAATCTGACTCAACGCAAGTTTCGCATCACTTTCCGCCGAAGCCCGGTCTTTTCCGCTTCCCACCGCCGAAATATATTCTGAATCGGGATAGTTTTTTTTCACGGAATCCGCCCAGTCATCGCTCTTTCCGCCCGCAAACACAGGAATCGTCATCAGAAAGAGAAAAATAGCCGCTCCGAAAAAGAATGCCGCACGGTTCAAAGGAAACTCCCGCTCTTCCGCCACTACGGACGGTAATTTGACTGCTTAATCAGCTTTTTAATAGAAGAATTATCGCCGACCCACAATTTTCTGTTCGTCTCAATGTCAATCAACTCGGCGTTTACGTAATAGGTGCGCGTTGTCTGCTTCCCCGAACTGTCGATAATCGTCTTGACCGAACCAATCAGCATAAAATCCGCACCCGTTTCGTTCCGCAGACTTTTTGCCGTTTCCTCACTGGAATTTACCTGCTGGTCATTGCGCTCGTCACGCACCTCTCCCCGCTCGCTCGCGCTCGCAACAAAATCGACTTTGCCGCTGTTAATCAACGATGACTCAAATTTTTTTGCCAGAATGGACGTGTCGATATGCTCATCGCTCTGATTCCGAAATGAACCGACAATCACAATCGGAGTCCGCTTCTTTACCTGATTAAACGCCGTCACCGCAGGAGAATTCACACATTCGCTCACCAAACTGTCCGTCACAATCCGCACGTCCGTGTCATTCCAATAGCCGCTCAAATCCGTCTGTGTATCAGCATCAAGCCGCGTCACTTTCGCCGAACCGTCTCCCGTAGACATACACCCTGCAAGCCCCAGTACACAAACCAACGCCAACAAAATCTTTTTCATGCCAAACTCCTACAACAAAGATAACAAACATTATAGCCCAAGGTCACAGAGTTTTCAACGATTTTAGGGGAAAAGCCCGCTGGAAACTTCGTTGCCAATGCCCGTCTTTTTAGTGAAATTTGTTCCGTCCTCAGCCGATTTTCAAACACAAATGATTATAATGCATTTGCCCTGCCCTAACCCCCCTTGTCGATTCGCGCAAACTTCATTATTTTTAAACCATGAAAGTCTTTCGTCCGCTGGATTTTGTCCTTCTGCTCGTTTTTCTTGCTGTGTGCGCGTGGGCAATTGTTGCGGTCACTTCGCGTGGGAAGCAATCTGCGCCGCTACTTATCGTCAACAGCCCCGATGGCGAATACGTGTACCCGCTTGCAAAAGACCGCGAAATCAGCGTGCTGGGCGCAATCGGCAATTCCGTGCTGGTCATCAAAGACGGAAAGGCATTCTTCAAGGATTCTCCCTGCCCCAACAAAACCTGCGTTCAAACTGGCGAACTGACCCGCAATAACGACTGGGCGGCATGTCTTCCGAATCAGGTGATTATTCATGTGGAAGCGTCCGGGGAAAAAGATGAACTTGATACGGTAGTGCGGTAGCGATGGGAGGAGTGATGGCAAAAAAGAAAAATGCAATCGTCTATAAATGCTCGGAATGTGGGTACACGCAGCCTCGGTGGCTTGGGCGGTGTCCTGAATGTGGCTCGTGGAATACGCTGGAAGAATGCATTTCTGACCCGAATGCGAATGCGGCTGTTTTTGCGGGTGGCGTGGCGGAAAAAGCAAAGCCTGTGCCACTGGAAACGGTGTCTGCGCAGGAAGGCTCACGGCTTTCCACGGGGATTGAGGAATTTGACCGCGTGCTTGGTGGCGGGGCGATGAAACGGAGCGCGATTCTGATTGGCGGTGAGCCTGGCATTGGAAAAAGTACGTTGCTCTTGCAGACGGCGGCGATGATACGGACAACAGAACAAAATGCCCGCATTCTGTACATCTCTGGCGAAGAGTCGGCGGGACAGATAAAAGGGCGTGCGGACAGGCTTGGATTGCAAACGGCGGGAATTGAGATTCTTTGCACGATGCGGCTGGAGGACATTCGCGATGCCCTGAACGCGCTGAATCCACTTTTTGTGGTGGTGGATTCGATTCAGACCGTCTACAGCGTGGAGGCGGGAATTGTTCCCGGTACGGTGAACCAGTTGAAATACTGCGCGAACGAACTGATTGGCTGGGTGAAGGAACGGGACAGCGTTCTGATTATGACCGCGCATGTCACCAAGGAAGGCACGATTGCAGGTCCCAAAAGCCTTGAACACATGGTAGACACGGTGATTTCATTTGAGCGGAATGACGATGAGGTGCGTTTTTTGCGCGCGCAGAAGAACCGATTTGGCAGCGTGGACGAACTGGGCATTTTTGCGATGAGCGAAAAAGGGCTTGAAGGCGTGGCCGACCCCAGCACGATGTTCATCACCAAGCGAAGCGGCGCAACTCCGGCGGGCATTGCGAATACCTGCGTCTTTGAGGGAAGCCGCAGTTTTCTGGTGGAAATTCAGGCGTTGACTGTGCCCGCAAAGGCGAACATCAGCCGCGTCTACAGCGACAAGATTGACAGCGCGCGCGTTGCCCGGGTTGCCGCCGTCCTTGAAAAGCGGACAGGCTTGCGGTTCAGCGACCAGGATTTGTACATCAACGTGGCGGGCGGCGTTCGTCTGACCGAAAGCGCGATTGATTCTGCACTGGCGGCAGCCTTGTATTCTGCGCGCACGGATTTGGCAGTGAGCGAGAACACCGTAATTATCGGAGAAATGAGTTTGGCAGGAGAGGTACGCCCGGTGCCACGGCTTCGCCAGCGCGTGAAGACGGCAAAAGATTTGGGCTTTACCCATATATTCGCGCCCGAAGCGGAAAGCGGCTGTTCACGCGTGGGAAATGTGGGCGAACTGATAAAGGGCGTGTTCGGAAAAACTACCTCACCTTGAAGATAATGCCGACCAACGCGACCGTGGCAAGCAACTGAATAATCAAAAATTTAATCAGCACCTGCGTAGGCGACCAGCCGTGGTTAATTTTCATGTGATCGTGGAGCGGAAAACGGATGTTCGTCAGGATACTGATGTGACAGAATCGGATGAGCGCGACTTTGACCAAGCCCAAGCCACCGTTGATAAAAATAATCAGCGATGTGGCAAGAATCATAAACGGGTTTCCGCTCACCAAAACGCACATTCCGATGTAGAATCCCAAAGCACGACTTCCAGCGTCTCCCATCAGCACTTTGCTCGGAAAAGCGTTGTGCCACAGATAGCCCATCAGCACACCAGCAAGGGCAAACGTCATCGCTCCCCATGATGCGCCGTCAGACAAATGCGGAACAAGCAGGTAGGTCGCAATGTCAATGTGTCCAAGAATAAAATAGAAGATAACGCCCATCGTAAGCAGAGCAACCAAAACCAGCGTTCCGCTCAGCCCGTCCACACCGTCCGTACAATTTGTTGTGTTGACCGAAGCCCACAGAATCACCACGGAAATCACCACAAACAGAATCGGATGCACGGCAATCTGCCCCGTCAAAAACGGAAACCAAAAATAAATTTTGCCATCGGGTGCATTCCGCATCGCGCTGTAGGCAAGCAACAACGACGCAAGCAGACAAATCACAAAGTCAAGCAAAGCCTTACGGTATTCGCCCCATGACATAACGCTACGGTCGTCCAAAAAGCCGGTCAGCATCATCAGCCACGTCAGCACCAGCGTTCCGATTTGCGCCACATTGAGCGGCACAAAAATCAGGCACATCAGCACGAACACAGTGATAAAATACACGCCAGAACCAGTGGGCTTTCCCTTCGCCGCCTCCGCATTCACGGTAAATTCACGACCACGATCATGCGGCATAAAACGGTAAAAATGCGGCATCCCATAGCGGACAACAAAAAATCCCGCATACAAAGCAAGGACAATCAGCACCGTATATGACTGCAAAAGCCGCGCAGGTCCAAAATATTCGGTTAAAATCCCACCCAAATAGTAAAGCATAAAAAATTATAACATAAGATAGAAAATAATGCAAATATGCAATTTTCAGGGCAAGGGCGAAGTCTTTTCCTTGTTTTATTTAGTTACGGGCGCATTTTGCTTACGCAAAACCGGGCTTTCCGCGGTTCCGCTATTCGCTCCATTCGCCTCGCGGCGAACGCTTCGCGCCGCTCCAATCCCTTGCGCACATAGCGCACTTTTTTCTGCTATTCAGTAGGATGCACAGAATAAACAGGATTTACAAGATTTTTTATATTCTCATGCATCCCCTGCATCCTGATGCATCCCTTTGAATCGGCTTTTTTTTTCACTTTTTTGCAGAATTTCTCTGAATTTTTTGTATATTTTTACTTTTTAAAGCCTATATATACGCAGGACGAAAAAAAACGTGCTGAAAAATGTCCTGCAAGGAAGGCTTAGAATGCTCATACCCAAAAAACAAAGACGCCCCAAGCGAACCTACCGCGACTCCATCTTCGTCGATTTGTTCAGCAAAGACCGCGATGCGAAGAAGAACTTTCTCTCCCTCTACAACGCGCTCCACGGCACGAACCTCAAACTGGAGGAAACACAGATTGAGCCGGTCGAACTGGAGCAGATTCTCTACATGGGCTACTACAACGACGTTTCTATGCTCATAAACGGCAGAATTGTCGTACTCTGCGAGCATCAGTCCACGCTCAACGAGAACATGCCCCTGCGATGCCTTCTGTACATCGCAAAAATCTACGAGAGCCTCATGCCCAACGAAACGCGCTTCGAGAAGACCGTACACCCGATTCCCACCCCAGAGTTCTACGTATTCTACAACGGGGCGGAAAATCTGCCCGCATGGTCGGAACTCCGCCTCTCCGCCGCATTCATCCAACGTGATGATAATGCCACGCCCCCGCTTGAACTGATTGTTCCCGTGCTGAACCTGAATAAACCTGCGGAAAATTCCGTACTTGCCCGTTGCCCCTCTTTAAAAGGATATGCGGAATTCATTAGAATAGTAGTTGAGGAGCAGCGGAAGAACAGGGAATCATTTATGGAGCGGGCGGTACGAAGGGCCGTAAAAGCGGGAATCCTCTCAGAGTACCTGACGCGCAAAAACAAGGAGGTTGAGAATATGTACTGGGGCGAATACGACTATGCGACCGACGTTAAGGTGCAACGCCGCGAGGCTTACAATCAGGGGGTAACACAGGGCATTGCCGAGGGCGAAAAACGCGGCGCACACGACAAAGCCCTGGAAACCGCGCGGAAACTCAAAAGCCTTGGAATTGCGGAAGACATTATCTATCAGGCTACAGGCATACCTGTCGAGGAAACCTGCGAAGTCCAATCCCGCTGACAGCCGACCGCTTTGACGTTACTGGCTTTTCGCACGACTTTTTTGCAGTCGGCGCATACCGAAAAATACCGAATCCAATACGGATTTAGGTAGCGTTTCAATTGCGCCCGGCGGAATCGGTACGTTTTGTAATGCGCCATAATGCCAAGGTACGAATTTACGCTCTGCATAAACGCATCTTTTTCTTCGCGGTCAGGCTTGTGCTCGTCCGCAAGGGCGGAAAGGGATTTTAGACGGCTTGCAAAATTGTTTTTTATCCTCTTTGAACATTGCGTAAAGTGCGGGTGGATGGTTGTTCCCAAAAAAGCAACGCAGTTTGCCGCTGGCTGCAGGTAGATTTTTTTGGGGTGCAGACAAACTTTCAAATCCGCCTGCAAGAACCATCTGATTTGCGGAACGACTTTCTTCAAAAATTCTTTTGACCGATGGACGATGACCATATCATCAACGTAGCGCACATAGCACCGTACGCCGAGCCTGTGCTTTACAAAATGGTCGAGCGAGGAAAGATAAAAATTCGCAAACACCTGGCTTGTCAGGTTTCCGATGGGAAGCCCGCAGTTCTTTTTTGCGGTAAAAAGGCTCTTGTCTTTGGGAAGGCCTGACCAAGAACTTTTCGGGCTTTGTATAATCGCGTTTTTGCACGGGTCGTTAAAGATGATTTTATGGGCAAGGTATTTTTCAAAACGAGCATCCGCCGCATCTGCGGGCCTGTAATTCTTGTCTATAAAATCGCACAGCCGCGTATACAAAAGGGAACGGTCTATGCTCATAAAAAAGCCCTTTATGTCAAGCTTTAAAACATACGCAGTTTTTGTGCCGTTTTCGGTCTGCTGGCGGATAAAATGCTCCACCCGTTTTATGGCAGCGTGCGTTCCCTTGCCGACGCGGCAGGCGTAACTGTCAAAGATAAAATGCTTTTCCAGAGCGGCGTTCAGGCGGTTTATAAGAATGTGATGCACGATGCGGTCGCGGAACGGGGCGGCAAAAATCTCGCGCTTTACCGGCTTTGTTACGATAAAGCAGGTGGAACGCCCCGGTACCCACGAGCCACTTTTCAGTTCATCATAAAGGCGAATCAGGTTTTCTTCATAATTTGATTCAAAGGTCAATGCGCCGCTTGAATACCGCTTTGTCTTTCGGCACTCAAAATACGCGTCGAACACTTCTTCTATCGTTACGTTGTACATACAATCAAAAAAAATGCTTTTGTGTAAAATCCCGCACACAACACACATAGTTATTGTTGTTCTTGGTGTTGTTGTTGAGGTTGCCGTTGGCGAAATTGAGTTTCCACGCGTTATTGTTGTTGTCCGCGTTCTGCGACGACGACCAATAGTAATCACTACTCGCAGCGTCTCTGCCCTGTTATAAGAGGATTCTCTTATCAGCCTTTACGACCGGAGGTAAAGGTTCTTGTGACCCAAGGCGCACTCCGCACCCTGTTTTTGTTTCCGGTGACGCTGCCGCTTTTACACAAAAGCTTCGCTCGCTCCGCAAAGCCATAGCCCTGCGGATTCCGGCGTATTACTTCTGGCTGTTACGCCAGGCAGTAACCTGTTTACATATGCCGTCCATAAGGAGGGCAAATTCCGACTGCTGTTTTACGGTGGTAAGGCGCATGTCCTTACACAGCCGCAATTCCAGCTTTAAGACTTCAAAGGAATCCAAGAACTGCTCAAGGTACACCGTCTTTTCGCGCACCTTGTTTGCCCGGTAAATATGACGCACCAGAAGAATGCTGTCGCGCTTCATGTCCTGCCCAAGGGTGAACTTGTACTCGCGCGGAAAATTTGAGGTGACCTCAAACAACCGTAGCGTCAGTTTATACACGTCCTTGAACACGGGTAAGTCATAATACAAAGCCATTCTTACATCCCTGACCTTTTATGCTGCAAGATGCCAAAATAAATTCAGCATCTTGCAGATACCACACTATTTCTGTATAGAAAATAGTTGAATAGTTAAATTAGTTAAAAGCCCGCACACAACACACATAGCCATCGTAGTCCTTGTAGTAGTCGTTGAGGTAGCCGTTGGCGAAACTGAGTCCCCACGCGTTATTGGTGCTGTCCGCGTACTGCGACGACGACCAATAGTAACCACTATACAACTGTATTCCATCAAGCGCATCAAGCACACTATTCAAAACATCCTTACTTCTGTATATGTAGCACAGTTCCGCGATGCTCGGCATATACCAGCCTGTCGCGTAGCCGCCGGTAAGGCCGAACGTGCTTGCATAGGTGTTGACATAGTTGAACGCGGGGTAGTTGGTCGCCGCATCCGCAGTTCCCTCCGGGTCTACCGAGCAGATGTACGCCCAGTTGTCGCTTCCGTCCGTGTCGCCCGTAAAGGCCGCTTTATCTGCGCTACCGCTATAATATTTTTCGCTTGGCGTACAGATTATGTCGGTAAGCATTGTGTTATAACCTTTCGTTCCGCTTTGCGCCCACACCTTGTATCCGCTGTTCGTTCCGCCAGAAGAATTGTACAAGCCCAGCCAGCCGCTCGGCGTTCCGTATTCGTCAAAGCCGTACAGAACGCCCACCGCCTTTGCCTTCTGCTCGTCCGTAAAGGTCAGGTTGTCCGCGTTATACGGAACAATCGTGCCGTCGCTCAACAAAACGTCGCCCACGCTGTACGCGCTAAAGTCCTGCACTTTGAGCGTGCCTTTTACCGAATTTTCGCCGTATGCTACGGTTATGTCGTAATCGCCCGCCGCACTCGGAATGGTGAGTGTCGCGGTCAGCACCGTGTCGCTTACCCATGTAAAGGTTGTGCCGCTCACGATGCTCGGCATTGCAGAACACGTTGCCGTAAAGCGAGAAAAATCCATCTTTTCGTCAAAGTTTTCGCCGATAATCGTCGCACTGACCGACTTGCCCGCCACCGTGTTGCCTACCTGCGGAACGCTCAATGACGTAAGCGAGAGCGGAACAACCTCTTCAAAAATCAACTGCAAGTCCTGCACACCAAACGAGCCGCCATCTTTTTCTTTTAGCTTCTTGAATGACAGCGTTATTTGTGTTTCGCCGTCAATGATACAGTATTGGTCTGCGGCATCAATCGTCCATGCCTTTGTGGCGGCAATAGTGTTTCCTACCGTTTCCCCGATGGTCGGCGTAACGCTGATATGGCCGTTGCCCGCTCCCGGGAACGACTGCATTTGTATCCTTGTGAGCGCGAGTTTTTTTCCGCCCGTAAGGGTACCCGGTGTAACGGTACAGGTAATCGATGCATATTCCGTATCCTTTGCAGAGCCGCCGTCTTTCCAGTTCAAGCCGTAGTCATAATTGTTTGCGTTTGTAACGCTGTCCCCTGCTTTTCCCAACGTAAGGTCTTTGCCTGGGGCAGGCTCTTTCAGTCCCTCGCCCCTGGAAAGCGTTGCCGTGCTGGCGGTCAGGATATCGCTTCCAGCGATGGTTGGCGTAAGCGCGGCGATGACGTTTTCGCTCGGATTGTCAAGGTCAATCGTCTCCGATTCTGCGGGCAGTTTTGCGCTGTCGATAAGGGTAACGATTGTCTTTGTGCAGGGAGTGACCGTCACATACAGCGGCTTGATTACGTTATCAATGCGCGCCGAAATAACCGCCTTTCCTGCCGAGCGCAATGTGATTACGCCATAGCTTACGCTCGCAACGTCCGGGGCAGAAGATTCCCACACGGCATCATTGGTCACATTTTCCCCCGTGACGCCGTTTCGTGCTTGTACCGTAAGGCCGTCCATAATCGCCTCGCCCGTATATTTGCTTATGCTCATGCCGTCCTTAGTAACGAAATCGAGTGACGTAACGGGAGCAGGGATTGCGGGCAGGTCGTATGCGGCTACCCCACAGTCGATTGCATAAAAGACGATGCCGCTGGCATAAACGGTATACACACCGGCAGGAAGCCCCGGCACGACAAAATCGGTCGTTTTTCCATCATGCATAGCACCTTTTGCGACAAGGAACCTGCCCGTCTGGTCTGCCAACGCCAAGTACCGGTTGGGGGCTGCCTGACCATACCCTTTCGCCCTCATCACAAGGTTTGTAGTGTCATCTACCGTCAGGGTAAACTTTTGCCCTGCCTCCAGATTGGAAAGACTTGAACTGGATTTTACCGTAATGGCCAAACGGTCTGTATTGGACTCAACGCTTGCATCTGTCAAATCAATCGCTGCCCCGATGCCCGTTTTTTTCCCGTCAACTTTTTCGGCAACGGCAGCCGGTTCTGTTCCCGAAGGAATATCATCTTTCGTAAATCCCGTAAAATCCCATTTTGCCGTGACCGTGGGGTTTGTCACCGCAACACCTGCGGTATAATACGGGGTCATGTTGTCCTCGTCTTTTGCATTCTTTCCGTCTGCACCGTTTGCGCCAGATTGAGCCAAAAGCGTCCATTCCGTGCCGTCATAGATGTACGAGCAGCCGTCCGTCGTATTAAAGTACGCCCAGTTGGTCTCTGGATCTTCAATTTCGTCCGCGCTTGCAAAAGGACCTTTCCACACGATTGAGATGCCGTCCTTGCCATCTGCACCCGTTGCACCGATGTCACCTTTTTCGCCTTTAAGTCCCGCTTGGAGTTCGGCACTGGTAAAAGAAATTGCAGTAAGTGATTTCGTGTCATTCGCGCTAACCGTTACGCTTGTGTTCACATTGCGAATCACGCCGTTCTTTGTGGCGACCACCTGATAGCCGCTTCCCGCTGGAACTCCGCTGATGGTATACGCGCCCGCCTCATCGGTCATAGCCATGTAGCTCGTTCCCGCCACGAACACCAAAAATCCCGTGTTGCCCGAAGTGTTTCCGTCCGTCGTTATCGTTCCCGCAATGCTTCCCGTCGCGGTCAGTCTGAGCGATTCGGCTACGGTTGTCTCTGCCGCGCGTACCACAACATTGGTGCAGACCGCCTTTTCGCTCGAATATGAACTTGCCGCGTACACGGTGTATGTGCCCGGCTCTAGGTTTGCGAACGTGTACGAACCGTCGCTTGCCGTCACCGTGTTGCCTGCGACAGTCCGCGCATTTGAGACGACGCTCCTTGCTGCCACCGACTGGGTTACGGCTACGGTACGCAGACCGTCCGTTTTGTCCAGCGTGACCAGAATGCCCGCATTTGCGGATGCCGCCACATTGGAAAATGTTACCTTACCAGAGATGCTCCCGGTAGCCGTGCCGTTCTCGTCCTGTGTGCCGCCCTCGCCTTGCACATCGGAACAAGAAACTGCCCCCGCCAACAATGCTGCGCCCGCCAGTGCGGCAAGCACACGCAAAAGACCTTTTTTCATACGCTTTCTCCTTTTCGTATAAAATTTTAAAAAAAATGCGCCAAAAAACGACTTTCAGCCGTTTTTTGGCGCATTATGTATGCTGAATTATATACTGATGCCTGAAGACAGTTAGAGCCAGTGAGCCAGTGAGCCAGTGAGCCAGTGAGCCAGTGAGCCAGTGAGCCAGTGAGCCAGTGAGCCAGTGAGCCAGTGAAGTGTGCCGAATGTGTAATTGTTTGTCAACATCATTTTTTTTATTTTAACACGGTTTTTTTACGGTGTCAAATTTTCAAGGAATTCTCCAAACTCAGTCTTTGCGCAGAACACCGCGCTCCAAATCGGCGGGTGCGCGTTCTTTAAGTGCGTAGTGCATTTTTTTTCCCGTAGCGGTGCGAGGAAGTTCATCAACAATCGCAAAATAGCGCGGCCGTTTGTACCGGGAAAGCATCGGGCTGTGCATACAAAAATCAATCAACTCGTGAACTGAAAGGCTTTTGTCCTCGGCGACCACATAGGCACAAACTGCCTCGCCCCGCACTTTATCGGGAACGGAAATTACCATGCAATCCTTCGCCTTTGGATGCGCCAAAATCGCTTCCTCAATCTGCGTGGGATAGATGTTTTCGCCAGCAACCACCATCATGTCGTCTTTTCTGCCGCGCACGGTGACGAACCAGTTTTTATCCCATGTTCCCGTGTCGCCCGTATACATCCAGCCCTTGTAAAATTTTTCTGCGGCGTAGGAAACATTATTATAGTAGGAATACGTCGTTTTTTCAGGGCTACGGACGATGATTTCTCCCACAATCTCATTGTCCTGCGGAACGGTATCATCTGGCTCGGCTCTTTTTCCCTCGTACATTCTGACCACACGCACCTCGTCATCAATGCAACTTCCGCCGACAGAACCTGCGCCGTCAGGTAAATCGCATGGACGCAAAAACGAATTCCAGAATGTTTCGGTCGTTCCGTAACCGTTAAAAATGTTCGGGGTCAGCACGTCAAGAAAGCGGATGCAGTCAGCACGGGAAAGCGGTGCGCCCATCGTAACGATACCCCGCAATTTTGACAAATCACGTTTTTTCCGCTTTTGGGCGCGGGCAAGCATCTCAAGGTTGGCGGGCGCGCCCATCATAAACGTAATGCCGTATTTTTCCGCCCAGTCCAGCGCAGTCTGTGGCTTAAATGAGCGCATGATGACAACCGCGCATCCCACATAAAAACTCGGACACGGGCCGCCGCAATGACATCCTCCACGATGAAACAACGGGGTCATGTTCAGGCACAAATCGCCTGCGTTCAGCGGATAATGCATGATTACGTCGTGGGCAGAAAGCACCTCATTGATGTCGTTCAAGGGAACGCTTTTAGGCAGGGCAGTCGTTCCGCTCGTACAAAGACGCAGCACCTCATCATAAATATGCGGACGAAAATCAATCTTCGGCTCTTCGGAAGGCATTTCCGCGATGTAATCCTCATAGGAAATATGATGCTTTGGCACAGGAACCTGCCGCACGTTGTCCGCCATCACAAAACGGACGGGCTTCTCACGGCACATTTTTTCCGCATGCACGATAATGTCACGCACATTGGCAGAATAGATGACCACCTTGGGCTTGTTGTGGTCAATCAGCAAAGCCATTTCCCCCGCCGCAAGATTATAATTCGCCGCAAGCAGGATGCCTCCGATTTTCCGCGGGGCGATGTAGCAGGTGCAGAACGCAGGGGAATTCCGTAAGGCGGCCATCACCACGTCATCTTTACCAACGCCATCTTTTTTGAGCGCATGGGCAAGCCTGTTCGTCTCTTCATTCAGTTCAGCATACGACCAGACTCGATTCCGCTCCGGGTCGATGACGGCAGGACGAGCGGCATACCGACGGACATTGCGCATAAAACCGTTCAGCCATGTGTACTCATGCTCAAAAGCGTCAATAAACATAGTGTCGTCGTAGGTTCTGCTCATAGTTGTACGGAATTATTGTTCCTTCATTTGGTAGTCTTTGTCCTCGTCTATCATCCGAAGCATAACGTCCGCAATGATGGGGTCAAAATGAGTTCCCTTGCCCGCTTCAAATTCTTTGCGGACAGCGGCCTGAGAACGAATCTGCGAATAAGACCGCTTTGACGAAAGCGCATCGTACACATCGGCAACGGTGAGAATGCGCACTTCCTCGGGAATTTGCGTGCCTTTGAGCCCGTCAGGATAACCTGCGCCATCGTATCGTTCATGGTGAGAGCGCGCACCAATGGCAAGGCTGGGAAGCGATTTGATGTTTTTGAGAATCTCGTAGCCCCAGATGGTATGCTCCTTGATTTCCTCGTATTCACCGGCATCAAGTTTGCTGTTCTTTCTGATGATACTTCCCGCAACGCCAATCTTCCCGATGTCGTGGAGCAAGCCCATTGCGTACACATCTTCCTGTATCTGCTTGCTTTTTCCCAATCGGCGGGCAATTTCTTTTGCGTAGCGGGCAACTCTGGCGGAATGACCGCGCGTGTAGTGGTCTTTTGCGTCCACGGTGCCAGAGAGTGTCTGCATGATTTCCACCGTCAGTTGCTGCGCTTTTTCTGTCTGCTCGTCAACTTTTTTCTGCAAGTCCTGTCGCAACTGAGAAAGGTCAATCGTATTCCGCACGCGCTGCAAAAGAACCGCCTTTCCCGACGGCGTGTTGATGTACTGCTTGTTGATAAAATCGACCGCCCCTTCCTGCAAACCATGGTATTCCGATTCGCTATGCTCGTCACCCGTCAAAAAAATCACCGGAATATGACTCGTTTCCTCGTTCGCCTTCAGTTCGTGCAGCACCGCAAAGCCGTCCATTCCCGGCATAATAATATCCAGCAGAATCAACTGAGGCGTATAATTCTTCACCAGCCGCAGACACTCTTCTCCTGACCCGACCGCCGTAACCGCAAAATTCCGCTCCAGAATCTGCCGCGTCATCGTAACCATCATCTTCGAATCGTCAACAATCAAAATCTCTGCTTTCGCCCGTTCTGCCATAGTGCGCACAGTATACCAAATTGCAATTTTTTTTTAAAGGGGCGAAGTCTCGCCCCTAGGCTCAGCCATCGGGTCGCTGCGCTCGTCCGCCGTCTTCGCCATACCCCACTCCAACGGGGGAAATCCCCCGTAACGCCCCCTGTATTGATATTGTCTAAAACGCCGTGTTTCAATAAAATAGTAATGATACATTTTATAAAAGTTGCCGCGCCTGTCGGCAATGGAAATGAGGAAATACTATGGCAGAAGAAGTTCGTGTAAGATACGCTCCGTCACCAACGGGAATGCAGCATATTGGTGGGGTTCGCACCGCATTGTTCAATTATTTGTTCGCGCGCTCAAAGGGCGGCAAATTCATCCTGCGCTTGGAAGATACCGACCGCACCCGCTACGATGAAAAATACGTGCAGAATCTGTACGACACGATGGCATGGCTCGGCATTGACTGGGATGAGGGCGGCGATAAAGGCGGCGAATACGGTCCCTATGTGCAGAGCGAGCGTTTTGAACTGTACAAAAAGTATGCAGAAGAACTCGTTGCAAAAGGCGAGGCATACTATTGTTTCTGCGATGCCGAGCGTCTGGAGCGTATCCGTAAAATTCAGACCGAAAACAAGATGGCTCCCGGCTACGACCGCAACTGCCGCCACCTGACCGAAGAGGAAGTCAAGGCAAATCTTGCCGCCGGCAAGCCCTACGTTATCCGCCTCAAAGTGCCGCTGGAAGGCGAGACAAAATTCCACGACCATTTGCTCGGCGACATCACATGGAAAAACGAGGATATTTCTCCCGATCCGGTTCTGCTGAAGAGCGATGGATTTCCCACATACCACCTCGCGAACATCGTGGACGACCACTTGATGAAGATAAGCCACGTCATGCGCGCGCAGGAATGGATTCCCTCAACGCCGCTCCACGTGCAGATGTACCGCGCGTTCGGCTGGGAGCATCCCGAATTCTGCCACCTTCCGATGGTAAACGGCTCTGACGGAAAGAAACTTTCCAAACGCCACGGCTCTACAAGTTTGAATGAATTCAGGGCGCGGGGCTATTTGCCGCAGGCGATTGTAAATTACGTGGCTCTGCTTGGCTGCTCATACACTGAGGGAAAAGATTTCTACACGCTTGAAGAACTGGCGCACGATTTTAAACTGGAGCATCTGAACAAAGCCCCCGCCGTGTTCGACTACAAGAAACTGGAATTTTACAACGCGAACTATATCCGCCAGCTTTCTACGGAAGATTTGTACAAATGGACGCTTCCATTCATCACTGGTACGGGCGACGCGACGCTGGAAATCAATCCCGACAATCCGCAGCCCAAGCCGAATGTTGGTCCGGAATTCAGTGGCGTTGCCCTTGGAGAAGACGGCGAGCCCTATTGCGTTGACAAGTCTATGAACATGACGAGCGCAGACGTAAAGAAAACGCTTCTGGGACTCATGCCGCTGATTCAGGAACGCCTTAAATTCCTTACCGAAGCGGCGGAGATGGTTCATTTTATGTTCACCGAACCCGCCGTTCCGCCGGTTGAGCAGCTTATCCCCAAAAAACTGGATGCCGCAAAAACCAAGGAAGTGCTGGAAAATGCGATTGTTTTTATTGAAAAATTGCCTTCACTCGACCACGAAGCGGCGGAGGTTTTGGCAAAAGAATATGCAGAAAAACTTGGGATTAAGTTAGGCGATTTCATGATGCCGATAAGAATGGCTGTTACTGGTAGTCGCGTCTCTCCGCCGTTAATCGGCTCGATTTTGGTTTTAGGCGTAGAAAAATCTGTTGCGCGCGTAAAGAAAACGATTGCCACGCTGTAAAACTGGGTGATTTTATGACACGCACCATTGCAACGCTCTAGTTTTGGAAGAAAAAAGGTTTGAAAGGGAAAAAGAAACATTGCAAAGGTGTCGTTTTCCCTTTCACAACAATACGATGAAACGCATTTTTATGCTGATTTTACTTTTGCAAATCGGCACGCTTCTTTTTGCAGAGGCAGAAAACAGTTCTGACGCGAAAAGTATGCCCGGAGAAGCCCCGCAGCAGACGTTCTTTTTGTGGAAAGGAACAGGAACGCCGCTTATTTCGGTGTTTTCGATTGACGTGGAATTTTTGTTGCGCGGGGTGACCAATCTGGGGTGGGGCGCAGGAGTGCGTTATGAGCGGTACATTTGGAATCATCTTGCAGGAAAAATCGGCTTTGGACATGGCACGTTCCACGTTAAGGACACGGACGAATGGTGTACGACGGTTTCGTTCAGTCTGTTTGCGCTGTACTATCCGTTCACGCGTGAACTGAGAGGCTTTTACACGGGGCTGGGAGGCTATTTTGACTACGTGGGATATTTTGGCGGTGAAACTTTGCCCGAAAATGTAGTGGACACGTTTATTTCTGTATATCCGCTTATCGGCTACAAATTGTGGTTCTGCCGATGGCTTATGCTCGATTTTTTTGGCGGCTACAAAGTGGCGTTTCTTCCCGACGATGCGGTGACGTTTGGCGACGTGGACACGATAATCGGCACGGGCGTAAAATGGGGCGTTTCAATCAAACTGAACTTGTAGGCTTAGCCCCTGTTGCTCCACGAAACTTCGTTTTCGCTCTTGCCTTTTTCCAGAACATCAATGATATTGTTCAGCGTAACGAGCGCGATTTGCTCCAGAGCGGTGTCGGTCAAAAAAGCCTGATGAGCGGTCAGAAGCACATTCGGCAGCTGAATCAGACGGGCAAGATTTGCGTCTTGAATCGGCTCTGCAGACCAGTCCTCAAAGAAATATGCCTCTTCCTCTTCGTACACGTCCAATGCCGCACCGCGAATTCGCCCGCTGATAAGCGCGTCAAGAAGAGCCTTTGTGTCAATGAGCGCGCCGCGACCGGTATTCACAATCATCACGTTTTTTTTCATCATGGAAATGCACTGCTGGTTAATCAGGTAGCGGGTCTGCGTGGTGAGCGGCACGTGCAGACTGATATAATCGCTCTGCTGGAACAGTTCTTCAAGGTTCACATATTTCGCATTCAACTGCATGGCAAAAGTCTTATCGGGATAGGCATCATTTAATAGAAGATTTGCGCCGTAGCCCTTGAAAATTTCTGCGGCGACCTTTCCGATTCTTCCCGTGCCGATAATGCCGACGGTCTTTCCATAAATCTCGCTTCCCACCAGATTTTTCAAACTGAAATTTGCATCCCGTGTGCGCAAGTACGCCTTGTGAATCTTTCGGTTCAATGTCTGAAGCAGCGCAACGGCATGTTCAGCCACAGCGTGAGGAGAATATGCGGGAACTCTGACCACGGTGATTTTGCCTTGCGTGGCTTTTAGGTCAACATTGTTGTAGCCTGCCGAACGGAGCGCAATCAGGCGAATACCTTCATCATACAGCGCATCGGCGATTTCTTTGGTAATCAGGTCGTTCACAAAAGCGCACACAACATCATGCCCCTTTGCCAACGCAACAGTCGCCTTGTTCAAGTGGTCATCAAAAAAGTCAAAAATGAATTTCGTTTCCGCAAACGGCTCTGACTGCGCAATTCTTGCGAAATATTCACGGTCATAAGACTTTGTATCATAAAATGCAATTTTTAGTTCCGCTGCCATAATCGCTCCTAAAAAAGACTACCCCTCACGATAATTATATCACAGCATTGCTGAATTTGCCATCTTTTTTTCACCCATATTGCTAAAAACAAAAAAATTCGTTTTACTGTAAGGACGAGGTTTTTGACATGAAAAAGATTATCAGCGGCAAAGTCCGCGAAGTGTATGATTTGGAAGACGGACGCATGGTTATCGTCACAACTGACCGCCTTTCTGCGTTTGACGTGATTCTTCCTACGCTGATTACCGACAAGGGCAAGGTTCTGAACGCGCTTTCCAATTTCTGGTTCGACTATACCAAGGATATTGTAAAGAACCACATGATTTCTTCCGACCTGAAAGATATGCCTGCTGAATTCCAGAAGCCCGAGTATGAGGGACGCACGATTCTGGTCAAAAAACTCAAGATGATTCCTTACGAAGTGATTGTCCGTGGATATATGTTCGGAAGCATGTATGACGCGCTCAAAAGCGGAAAACTTCCTGAGGGCGTTCACTTTGACCGCGACTACGACCTTGCAGAAAAACTGGACACTCCGATTGTCACGCCGTCAACAAAGGCAAAAGAAGGCCACGACATCAACGTGTCTTTAGACTACATGAAGAATGATTTGGGCGCGGAACTGGCAGAAAAAATTGAAAAAGCCGCACTTGCGATTTACAACAAGGCATACGAACACGCATACAAAAACGGCATCATCATCGCAGACACAAAATTTGAATTCGGTCTGGATGAAAACGGAGAACTGGTTCTTGCCGACGAAGTGCTTACGCCAGATTCAAGCCGTTTCTGGAATCTTTCCGCATACAAGGTTGGAACCAGCCCTGCAAGTTACGACAAGCAGTTTGTGCGCGACTGGCTCAAGGCAAACAAACTTGCCGGTGACCCGAATATCAAGAGCATTCCCGCAGATGTAGTAGCAAAAACGTCCGAAATCTACAAGGAATGTCAGGCGAAAATCTGTCATAAATAAGATATGCGAGTTGAATTACGGAAAAACACGCGCTTTGAGGATTTTGGCAGGGTTGAATGTAACGACCTTAGTCCGATGAGCGGCATTCTTGATGACATAAGTATGGACGGCTGCAAAGTTCACTATGATGCCCCAGTAAATTTTTCCTTCGAGGCAGATTATGAACTGCGCGTCCGATTCTCACGATTTCCGACCGAGCCGCTCACGCTCATAGCGCATCCCGAATGGTCGCGGGAAAATGGCGGCACAACAGAAATCGGTTTTTCCGTTCTGCGCTCCCCGGATACAGCACGCTTTGAAGAATACGTCGCATGGCTTCACAAAGAGAATCTTGACCCCGACGCCATTTCTCCTGTCTCCGAAGAGGAAAAATGTCTGTTCGTGTAGAAAAAATTCCAGGCGTTGCGTTCCTGTCTTTTCTGGAGATGCAGGGGCTACTGACTGCCGAACTTTCAGAAAGATTTGGCTACGGCGTGATGACCCAGACTGCCACTGGCGCAGGACAATCTTTTTCCGCAGATGGCGCACGTTGGTTCGGCGATTTACTGTATTGCCCCGACTTTCCAAAAACAGAATTTTCTGACGGAGCGAAAACCGAATCCGCCGATAATGCAGGAAGCGAACATTTTCCCTACTGGACGCGGACGACGCTGACAGAATTGTTTTTGGTTCATTTTGAATCCATCGGTGAGGCGGCAAAAGTTCTGCGTGACGTACAGCGAAATTGGGCTCCGTATCAGTTCACCTGTTTTAGACGCGCCGCGCTCATTCAGGAAAAATTGCCGCACATCAACCTAAAGGTGCGCACCTTTCCCGCAACAATTCCGCACAGCCCGATGGGATTGTACACGCTCATTGATGAGCATACGATGATTGCAAGCGGAAAGACTACGAGCGCGCTTCCCGCAGGCTTGATTCAGTTTGAGGAAGACCACGAAAATCCCCCGAGCCGCGCCTACTTAAAATTACAGGAATCCCTGACAATGGCAAATCATTTTTTCGGTGTCGAACTTCCTTGCGCGGGTCAGAAATGCTTTGAAGCGGGCGCGTGTCCCGGCGGATGGACGTGGGTTCTGCGCCAGTTGGGTGCGGACGTATTTGCCGTAGACCGTGCGGAACTTGCGCCTCCGTTAATGGCAGACGAACACGTTATCTTTCAGGCGCACGATGCCTTTACCTTACCGCCCGAAGAGGTCTGCGCCCGCATGAACTGCGACAAACTGGACTGGGTGCTGAGCGACGTAATTTGCTACCCCGCGCGATTATTCGAGTGGATTCAAATGTGGCTTGCAAGCGGTCGCGCAAAAAATATGATTTGCACGATTAAAATGCAGGGCGCGGTAGACTGGAATCTAGTCAGCAAATTTGCCGCCATTGCCAACAGCCGTGTGATTCACCTGAACTACAACAAGCATGAGCTGACGTGGCTATACTGCGAAAATCATTCTTAGGAATTTTCGCCGTTGTTTTCTCCACCACCTGATTCGTTTCCGTTCTCGCTGGAGTTACCGCCGTTTTCTTCACTGCCGTTATTTTCCTCTTCGTCATTGTTGCTCGGCAAATTCCACTGCGCATGGAATTTCTTGTTTTCTGCGCCAAACGTTTCGGGAAGTTCCGGCTGCCAGCCAGCAAACGTATATCCAGTAAAAGGCGGCGTAGGCTGAATGCTTGTGGTATCTACCGTAGCACCATACAATCCTTCAAGAGAACCTATCACCATATCTTCACTGTCGTTATTATAGAACTGGTAGTAAATTTTATTGCGCTTATAATAAATTTCTACGACGGTCGAGCCATCTTCCAGAACTTCTTTCTGCGTAAACTCTTGCGCCGTAAAGCCAGTATATTCCTTTGGTTCTGCGGTGGTCAGTTTTCCGACCGTTCCCTTTTTCGTTGACTCGATTTCCGTTGGTTCAGACGGGTCAGAGCCGTCCGCATTCTGCTGATAGTGCCGCACCGTATAATATGCCGTCTGAATGACATTGTTCTCATCATCTTCCCAAAAGACATTCAGCACGATATTGGAAGATTCCACGGTAATATGGTCGCCCGGAGCATAAACGGTCTTGGGCTCTCCGTTATCATCAACTGCGCTTCCCAGAATCCACCAGCCCCCGAACTGTTTTTTGCTTCGTTGCAAATTGCCGAGGTTTTCTTTTAATTCGACCGTATCGCCCTCTTTGTATTCGTTCGTGTCTTTCGGAGCAGAGCCAAGATCCGCGCCAGATTTATTGTAATACACGCGGTATGAATTATCTTTGTCACATCCAAAGAAAAATCCTGCCAAAAGAGAACAGAGTACGACTACAAAAAATACGGTTCTTTTCATATCTCGCTCCCAAAAAATAAACTATCACCATAGATTATAACACGAAACAATGATAATTCAAGTCAATTTATAACAAAATCAATTTTTTGTGGCGAATTCGGAGGAACTGTGGTATCATACTAGTGATGTTCTCTCATCTGTATGATGGCAGTTCTTCTGCCGGAGTGGCGATTATTTCTATTTCTCTCGTGCTGATTGCCGGCTTTGTGACGACGCGGGTGACAAAACGATTGCGTCTGCCCAATGTGACCGCATACATTACCGCAGGAATCCTGATTGGTCCGTTCTGCCTGAACTTGATTCCGCAGTCAATTATCAGCGGCACCAGTTTTCTGCCCGATATTGCGCTGGCTTTTATCGCGTTCAGTACGGGAGAATTTTTCAGGATAGACACGCTCAAACGGAATGGTGCAAAAGTCGCGGTCATCACGATTCTGGAGGCAATGCTCGCTTCAATTCTGGTTTTCATCGTCACCTATTTTATTCTGCATCTGGAATTGGCATTCTCCATCGTACTTTCGGCTTTGGCTTCGGCGACCGCTCCCGCTTCCACGATGATGACAATCCGCCAAACGGGGGCAAAAGGTGACTTTGTGGAAACGCTTTTGCAGATTGTTGCGCTGGACGACATCGTAGGTCTTGTGGCATACAGCATTGCCATTTCGGTGGCGGTTCACTCGTATGCGGGAGGGGAAGCGTTTTCGTTCTCGCGGATTTTTGTGCCGATTGTAACAAATCTGGGCGTTCTGCTTTTGGGATGCGTGTTCGGCGTAGTGATGATGATTCTGCTCCGCCCAAAAACCCGTTCCACCGACAACCGGCTGATTATCGCAATCGCACTTTTGTTCTCTTTTTGCGGCGTATGTACGATTTTTGAGGTCTCTCCGCTTCTGGGCTGTATGTCAATGGGAACGATGTACATCAATATGACCGGAGACGACAAATTGTTCAAGCAACTGGGCTATTTTTCCCCGCCGATTCTGCTGATGTTCTTCGTTCGCTCTGGAATGTCGTTCAATTTGCACGCGCTGGTCAATCCGTCAGGCTCAATCGGAACTGCCCCGCTCCTTTTGATTGGCATTCTGTATTTTTTGGTGCGAATTCTGGGAAAATATGCGGGCGCATTTACGGGATGTCTGCTAGTCAAAAAACCGAAAGAGGTGCGGAATTATCTTGGTCTTGCGCTGATTCCTCAGGCGGGTGTGGCAATCGGTCTTGCAGAACTGGGTGCGCGTACTCTTCAAGGCGAAGCGGGTGCTGCATTGCTCACGGTGATTCTTGCTTCAAGCGTGCTGTATGAACTGATTGGTCCTGGCTGTGCAAAACTCGCGCTCTATCTCTCAAAATCGTACTCCACGAAACTGGAAGATTTGGTTCCTGTGCAGGAAAAACTGCCCGATGGCGAAACAAAATCGCAACTGGAACTCTTGATTGAGCGGATTCAGAAGATTCAGCAGGAACTGCCTCTGCACCCGATAAATGAGGAGGAGCAGGCGTTCAACGAGGCGGCGGAAAAACATCGCTCCGCATTGTGGGGAGAAATGCAAAAGGAAAACTTAAAGAAACCGATTCGGAGGAAAACAAAATGACAGGCATAACAGACCCCATCGCGTCTCTGCTCGGAGCATGGTCGGTCGGACTGAATCTTTACTCAATCATTCTGCGGCTTGCGGCATCGCTTCTGTTCTCGGCGATTTTGGGCTGGGAACGCTCCAGCAAACGTCATTCCGCCGGTTTTCGCACGTTCATCGTCGTTACGCTGGCTGGAACGCTGGTGATGATGCTGGATATTTACATCAACACGCTGTTCGGGAGCAACTGGTTTCTGCTTTCCGCCGCAGCAATCATTTCAACCGCACGAATCGCCACCCGGACGCTCTTTTTTAGCTCGCGGAATCAGATTATGGGGCTGACCACTTCAGTCGCTTTGTGGGCAAGTTGCATTATCGGTCTTGCTTTGGGCGCGGGATTCTACACGATTACGGCAGTCGGCTTCCTGATGCTTTTGTTCTGTCTTTCGTATCTGCCCGTGCTGGAATTCTACCTGAAAAACCGCTCCAACCATTTTGAGATTCACCTTGAACTGAAAAACAGCCTGAACTTGCAGAATTTCGTCACCACCATCAGAAAACTGGGGCTTCGGATTGATGCAATTGAAATGAACCCCGCCTATGCCAATTCGGGTCTGAGCGTGTATTCAATCGCTATCTCAATCAGCAGCGCGGAACTAAAAAAGTACAAGACTCATACGGAAATCATCGAAGCGTTGCAAACGCTGGATTACGTCTATCATATTGAAGAAATTTAACTGGTACGTTATTCTGAACTATGACAAAAAAATCGTTGCTTTCCGCAGGGCTTTCACTTTCGTTTTTTACGCTCTGCTCCCGAATTCTTGGCTTGGTGCGAGAAATGACCAAGGCGGCTTTTTTGGGCACGTCAATCTACGCGGACGCATTCGGCATTGCGTTTATGATTCCCAATTTGTTTCGCCGCCTGTTTGCCGAAAATGCAATCAGCGTGGCATTCATCCCCACATTCCGCGGCTATTTGGAAGATTCAGAGAGCGAAGACGGTAAGGCATCGACCCGTGAATTCTTGCGGGCAACTTTTACGCTTGTGTCGTTTTTGACGGCTGCGGTCGTCTGCGTGGGAATTGCGTTTACACCGATTATCGTGCCACTTTTTTATGACGGAAACAATTCACTTGTACTGGAAGAAACTTCGATTTTGACGCGAATTATGTTTCCGTATCTGTTTGTTATTTCCGTGGCGGCATTTTTTCAAGGTGTGCTGAACGGAGTAAAGATTTTTTCGCCGTCGGGATTTACGCCTGTCTTGTTCAACACGATTGTGATTGCCGCAACTTATCTGCTTGCCCCGCACACGGCTAATCCTGCGCGGGCTATGGCAATCGGCGTGATTGCGGGCGGCTGTGTGCAGGCGTTGTTCCAACTGCCGTTTGTGATTCGCACGGGCTGGGCAACGGGTTTTACCACGCTCAAAAAGACGTTCTCCAACCCTGGCACGCGCAAAGTGATGAAATTAATTGTTCCCACGATAATCGGCATGGCGGCATACCAGTTGAACGACGTTGTTTCCACCGCGCTTGCCGGACGTGCGGGAGCAGGAATCGTCTCCAGCCTGCAATATTCGCTCCGTTTGCAGGAACTGATTCTGGGCATTTTCGCCGTCTCCATTGGCACAGTCATTCTGCCCGATTTGAGCGGCATGGCAAAATCAGGGCGGTGGGAAGAATTCAACACGATGCTTGCGACCGCCTGCAAAATCATCGCGCTCATTTCGATTCCGATTACGTTTTTGTCGCTCGTGTGCGGAAAAGAAATTATCTCGCTTGTATACAAAACCCGCAGTTTTGACGATGAATCGGTCGCGCTTACGCTGACGGCATTCCGCTGGCACATCGCGGGCTTGTTTTTTATCGCGCTGAACCGCATCGTGTCTCCCGCATTCTATGCGCAGGGAAACACCAAGTCGCCCACGCTGGCTGGAATCATCGGCTTTGCGGTAAATATTCTGGGCGCGCTCCTGCTCGTCCGTACGATGAGCGGCGGGGGAATTGCATTGTCTTTGAGCATCGCAAGTTTTGTAAACACGGTAGTGCTGTTTGTGTTTTTGAAGAAGAATCCTGTCATCGAGGTGGCGCAGGTTATCCGCGGGCTAGGATTGTACGCGCTCAAATTAGTTCTGTTTTCGCTTGCCGCCGCCGTTCCCGCATATGTTGTGCTGCATGCGCTGCTACCGATTTTTGCAGATTATAACCGTCTGTTTGCGTTCGGGATTCCGTTTGCGGCAAGCGCAGTGACGTATGGGGCGGTCGGAATCGGGCTTTTGTTGGTGACGCGCGATGCGATGGTAAAAGCAATCACAGGAAAAGTGAAGCGAAGATAACGGGTTTTAGGGGCTGAAAAGCAAAATGCCCGCCCATAGGCGAAAGGGGTGTGGCGAAGACGGTGGTTGAGCCAGTCGAAACCAGTGGCTGAGCCCAGGGGAAAGGCTTTTCCCCTCAAAAGAATCGTGTGGCAATTTCTTTTTTCCTTGACTTTGTGCGCATTTCTGCCTATTTTTAAAAGAGGAGAACACCATGCCACTTTCACGATTATTTCAATTGCTTGCGTCCGCTATTTCTTTGTACACGACGATTTGTTTTATACGGATTATCCTCACTTGGATTCCCGGTGCGCAGTACAGCAAATTTGGGCGAATTCTTTCCTCTATCTGCGACCCCTATTTGAATTTGTTCCGTGGGTTTCGTTTTTTGCGTGTGGGGATGTTCGATTTGTCGCCCGCCATCGCGCTTTGTGTGCTGATTGCCGCATCCTCAATCTTAGGAAACCTTGCCGCCGCAAAATCGTTCACATTGGGCGGGCTTCTGGCGATTGTGCTGTACCTTGTGTGGTCGGTCGCGTCTTCAATTCTCGGCTTTTTGATTATCCTGCTTGTTATCCGTCTGATAGTCCTTCTGATGAGAAAAGACCGTTACGGCTCAATTTGGGACAGCCTTGACCGCTCGTTGAACCCTATCGTATTCCGAATGTCCTCGTTTTTTACCAGAGGAAAACCTACGCCATACAAAAATGCGCTGATTATCGCTGCTATTACCGCCGCAGGAATTTGGATTGCGCTCCGAATGATTATCACGATGCTGATTGGAATTTGCCAGCGTCTGCCGATATAGGAGATACATTTGCGCTAGGAGTGCAATCGGTACATGAAACTTGCCGAAATTTTGAATTCAGTCAGTACGCTCTCGGGGGTCGGTCCTGCCACGGCAACATTGTTTGCTAACCTGAACATTTTTACGGTGGCAGACCTCCTGCAATTTTACCCGCGCGATTATGAGGACAGGACAAAACGGATTCCGATTGCGGACGCATATCGGCAAAATATAAAGGCACACACAATTGCGCAAGTAATTGGGCATGAATGGTTCGGCTACGGGCGCATGAAGACGCTGAAACTGATTATGTCGGACGGAACGATTCGGGCGGAACTGGTAGCATTTAACCGCGCCTTTTTGGAAAAATCTCTTCCGATTGGAACGATTATTGCGGTAACGGGAAAATTTGAGGAAAAATACGGGCGGATTCAGTGTACGAGTTTTGACACGGAAAAAATTGCTGACGGCGGAAATCTTGCGGACTATCAGAACCAGCCAGTGCCGAACAGCCGCGTCGTGCCGCTCTATCATCTGACGGAAGGGTTAAGCCAAAAAATCGTCTCCAAGGCGATGAACGCCGCGCTTTCAAAATATGCTTTGGGTGTGGAAAATGAAATTCCCGCAGACCTGATGACAAAACGCGGTCTTCTTTCCAAGGCACAGGCGTTATGGCAGATTCATCAGCCAGCAACCATGCAGGAAGTCTTGGACGCGCGGCGAACCCTTTCCTACGAAGAATTGTTTGCGTTTCAGACCGTGCTTGCAGAACGAGCTATTGCCCATCGGGGAAAACTTCCTGCCATTGACGTAAGCAAAGCGGCTATCCCGCAACAAAAAGCCATAACAATAGAAGATTTTACAAAAACGCTTTCTCCGCGCCAGAAGCAACTTCTGGAACGACTGCCCTTCCCGCTCACCGATGACCAGCGCGCCGTGATTGCGCAGATGAATGAGGATATTGACAGAAACTATGGCTTTGGCAAAGCAGCGGGTATGCAAGGACAGTTTTCCATGCGCGCGCTCTTGCAGGGCGATGTAGGAAGCGGAAAGACCCTCACGGCATTTTTTGCATGTCTGCGCGTCATTGACTACGGAAGCCAGTGCGCATTTATGGCTCCCACGGAGATTCTTTCCCGCCAGCATGCCGAGAATGCCGCCCGCCAGTTAGAAGCACTCAATGTTCACGTTGCCTATCTGACAGGAAATTTAAAGGCAGTTGGCAGAAGGCAGTTATTGGACGCGCTCAAAACAGGCGGCATTGATTTGGTGATTGGAACGCACGCGCTTTTTTCCAAAGATGTGCAGTACAAAGACCTTGCGCTTGCCGTGATTGACGAGCAGCATCGTTTTGGCGTGATGCAACGTTCGGCAATAATCGACAAAGGACGGCAAACAAGAGACGGCGTGACACGTGAGCCAAATCTTCTGATGATGAGCGCGACCCCGATTCCGCAGACGCTTGCGCTCACCGTGTTCGGGGATTTGGACGTGCTGACAATCAAGACCATGCCCGGCGGAAGAAAGCCGATTCAGACCTATTTGGTGCGGCAGGGAAACGAGCGCAACGCCTACGAAGCCGTGCGGAAAGAACTTGCGGCGGGTCATCAGGCATATTTTGTGTACCCTGCGATAGAAAAACCGTTTTCCGATGATGACGAAGGCAGCACACAAAAGACCGCACTCAAATCCGCCGAGGAAAGTTTTGCGTTTTTAAGCCAGCAAGTGTACCCAGGTTTTCCCGCCGCGCTCATTCACAGCAAAATTGCCGAGGACGAGCAGAGCCGTATTCTGACCGATTTCCGCGCAGGAAAAATTCAGATTCTGGTGGCGACCACGGTGGTTGAGGTAGGAGTAGATGTTCCGAATGCAACCTGTATGGTCATTGAGCAGGCAGACCGTTTTGGCTTGGCGGCTCTGCACCAGTTGCGCGGACGCGTAGGACGGGGAGATGCGCAGTCATTCTGCTTTTTGATTTACAGCAAAAACCTGACTGAAACAGGAATCGCCCGTATGAAAATCTTACGCGAAAGCACGGACGGATTTAAAATTGCGGAAGAAGATTTACGTCTGCGCGGTCCTGGCGAAATTACTGGCACAGCACAGAGCGGCGAACTGACCTTTGCGATTGCCGACCCCGTCCGCGACAAAGATTTAATGCTACAAGCAAGGGAAGACGCATTTGCACGTGAGCGCAAACGTCAATAATTTCCACTTGCACAAACGGAGCGACAGCGATGTATGCCTTTGTGCAGGTCTTAGGGCGGCAGCTCTAGGAGAAAGGGGTATGGCGAAACTTTAGTTGAGCCTAGGGGAAAGGCTTTTCCCCTCAGAGATTACACTATTGTCTTCAATTCTTGCTCCACAATGTCTTTGAACGCAAGAACCGCAAGCCGATGCATCTCACCACGGATTTTTTCTTTCTGCGCAGATATGTCTCCACACGGCAAAAACAGACTGACCGCGTCCACCCCCAGCGCGGCACACATTTTCTGCAACGTGCTGTCGCTCGCCCACATACGGCGGGATTCGATGCTGTTTAGCGTATGCTCGGAAAGTCCAGAAAGTTCGGCGAGCTGGAGCTGGGTAAGATTGCGCTGGCGACGAAGACGTTTTAGATTGCGGGAAAGGCGGGAGCGAAGGGAATCGGAAATCATAAGGCAATTTTCTCATAACCTTCAAGTTTTTCATTCCATGAATATTGTTTCTTCACCGTTTCATAACCGTTCCTAGAAATAGATTTCCGAATTTCTTCATTCTGCATAAGCAAAATACATTTTTCTGCGAAGGATTTTTCGTCATCCTGTATAAAGCAGTTCCCGCCGTCAGAAAGTTCTGGAATCGCTTTTGAAATCAGAGATGTCATAACGACAGGCACACCGCAACCCATCGCGACAAGCACTTTGTTCTGGATTCCAGCAGCCACACGCACGGGAGCCACAGCAAGACAACATTCAGAAACCGCCGTCTGAATATCATCGACAAAACCTGTGACTATTACATTTTTTCCATCTGCAAGATTACGAATTGTTTCTGGCGGTTCGGCTCCGATTACCGTAAACACGGCATCTGGCACAGTTTGCTTTATGAGAGGGAAAATATCCTGCACAAAATGAAGGACAGCATCCTGATTCTGCAAGGTGCGCATATTCCCGATGAAGCAGATTTTGTTACGGCTGTAATTCGTTGGAAGTGCTGGCAAACAATCCACGCCGTTCGTATACACGGCAAGGCTTTCATTTTTCTTTCTGCACAAAGATTTCAGATAGTGTACATCAGTTTCAGAGACAAGCACGACTTTCGGGAAATGAGAGACCACATATTTTTCATAACGTCGAATTAACCCCAGCTCAAGGCGGTAAATGCACTTCTTCACAAAGTTTCCTTTTGCCTTTACAGAAAGGGCGTAAGTTTTGGAAAGCGCATCCGTCATCTCTACGATTGAGTTTTTATGCTGGTGAGTAAGTTCAAGATACGGTGTCATTCTAAGAAGATGCGACACAAACTCATCAGGGAGTTCCTGCTTGATAGAACGCCTAAGCTGCTTTAAGAACTTGAACGAAAAATAATACCCGCACTGAATCGGTCTGCCAGACAAGGCAAAAAGCAGCGACATTACAAGCGAAACTATTTTCGTCCGTTTAATCATGTAAATCGTATCATAAAGCGCAAAATATTCTTTTTTAAGTCGGATTTCATCCTCGTAGAACGAAATAAGCACCAGCTCAAAGTCCTTGCTTTTGAGGTAGCGTGCAATATTGTTTAGTCGAAGGACGTCTCCGCCGTTCTCAGGAAAAGGAAAGCGAGGAGACAGAAGACATAGTTTCATTTTGATTCCTCCTTTTTCAATTTCTGATATTCAACAAACGCATAAAACCGATACAAAAATTTTATCCACAGTGAGTTTTCAGATTTCTTCCCGCCAGTACTTGTGTTTTGAGTTCCTACACGATGCAAGACAAGAGAGTTTTCATACCAACACATCTTTCCGATTTTTGTCGCCACAAGTCCAATCCAAAAATCATGCAAGCACACGGATTTTGGAAATGGTAATGCTGCATCTAAAATTTTTCGATTAAAACAGGCACAGCATCCCCAAAAATTCGGGCGAATGCAATTTATTAGGGCATTTTCACTAAAAGGCTTTTTTTCATACAATCTTTCTTTCACTACATTCCCCCACTCATCAATTACAGAAAGATTTGAAAGCACATAATCATATTTTTTAAGAAACCCGATACATTCTTTTATCTTTGTCGGAAGCCATATATCGTCCTGGTCTGAAAGGAAAATATACTCGCCTTTTGCCTCTCGCAGTGCATTTTCAAAATTAAAACTTGCATACGGAACGGTCATTTTGAAATAATAACGGCTTTTTTCGCGTTGATGATGCAAAACCTTTATCCTTGAATCATTATACGATGCAATAATGCCCAGCGTTCCATCACAGCTTCCGTCGTCTGAAATAATCAGTTCATCAGCTGCCCCAAGCTGACATAAAATGGAATCAATCTGTTGTTTTATAAACCTTGCACCGTTGTAGGTCGCCATACATACGCTAATCATTTTGCCCCCAAATATCGATTTTATAATCAAGATTATTTGCAAAATAAAAAACTCTAAGAAAAAATAAAGCGGCAAGCTTCTTTATTCTTTTTGTAATACTTTCGTTATGAAAAAAACACAAAAAAGCCCAACGAAAAAAATCATTAAATTTGTTATCCCTTAACAGGGAGCAAAACTGAAGTAAAAATCGTTTCCGCTCATTTCCTCGTGTATTTTTTAAAATGGCGATATAAACACTAAAAAGTTGAAATCCGAAAATATTTTCACAAAAAACTGATTTTTCCTGATTTGTTCCTAAAAAACTTTTATAAGCATGAGCAACACTTTTAAACATATCAAAACGTTTTTCGGAGAACGCTTTGCGGGTAATTGAATCATAATTCTGATAATAGTTATAAGTTGGGCGATTGAGCATTAACACTTCTTCAGCTTTGCAGAAAACAAGAGGTATGATATCGACATCTTCGTTCACACGACCAGGAGCAAAATGAAGGTACTGTAATAAACTACGTTTATACAATTTATTCCATGCTGAAAAAAGATACGGATTTGAAAGAAAGAATAATCTTTGATTAAAAAAATGATTGTTAAATTTCTGTTCTATCACTTTCATATCTGTTGCTGTATTCATAAGCCCATATACAAAATCTGCGTTATTTTTCTCTGCTAAATTCACAAAATCAAAAAGAACATTTTCATCACTCAACCAATCATCACTATCTATGAAGAAAATATAATCACCTGTACATACTTCAATACCTGCATTTCTCGCCGAAGCAAGCCCCCCGTTTTCCTTGTGAATTGTCTTTACGCGATTATCCTTTGCAGAATATGTATCACACAACTTAGGACAACCGTCAGGGGAGCCGTCATCAACGAGAATGATTTCAAGAGTGTTGTAAGACTGTTTAAGTACGGAATCAACACAACGAGAAAGATATTTTTCAACTTTGTATACAGGAATTATTACAGACACCAACTTATTCATATAGTTTTCCATTAAAAAGCATAAACACCTTTACAAAAATCAAATAAAATTCTTACACCCGTCAATGACAAGGATTTTTCCAACATTGCAGAATAATCTAAGTAAACTGAAATATACATAAGATTCATCAAAGTGCTCAGACTTGCCACAAGTAATGCACCTCTTAGGTAAATTTTTATTATCCAATTCTTACATTTCATCAAGGGTATCAAATAAACAACTGAGAACATAACTACAATCGCCTCAAAACGCCAATAAGCACCTGCACTTATAGAAAGTGCACCTAATGTAAATATCATCATTGAATACAAATAACTGATAAATTTATTCTCAAGAAGTTTTTGCTTTTTATAGAAATGGTCGTGATAGAAAACTACAAAAATGGTTGAAACCATATAGTAAATAGCAACTAATCTTGAAATTTTTTCATGCATTCCACTTTCGGTTTCCGGTTTTTCAAAAAAATAAAAATGGGCTTTTAAGATTGCGTTGGATATTAGCGATCCAAAATACATATGATAATTGTAGGCAATGGTAATAAGTTGAGAAAAAAAGAAACAAACAAACACTGTTAAAAATCCAAAACGAGTGAAAATCTTGTGTACTATGCGTAATAAAATAACAAAAATAGTTGTGACATGGAGACCAAGTGCAAGAAAATAAAACAACACCGTTATTATATTTTTCTTTTTTTGTATAACTTCCCGATAAACGGCGAATGCAACAAAAGTATACGCTTGTACACATCTGATATTAGCAATCAAAGAAGTGGGATTTATAAAGCAAAAAGTACACATAAACAATGTCATGAATTCTATTTTCGTAAATTTCAAATTAGAACATTTTGCATAATCATATAAGACATATCCACATATACCATATATATTTATAGCAACAATAAACGGTAAAAATCGTATGTTGTCAGTTCTGCTAACAAAATAAAAAAGTATATCCCTTGTATATAGGAATTTTTTATCAGATTTTAAGATTTTTAATAATTCTAAAATTTTAAAATTTTCAATTTCATCAAAATAACGATAAAGATCATTTTCAAGCCATGGTTTTGATGTAATTCCATAGCCATAACTTGCAAAAGCAAACACAACAAGAAGAATTAAAACTTTATTAAACTGTATTTTCCCAGTTTTTGATGATATTTCATAAAAGAAATAAGAAATTAACAAAACAAAAGAAAGCGGCGGATAAAACAATATTAACAACAAAGGTATACTCATTTCTTATTACTATGACAATTCTTTGCCATATATACTCCTTCAAGAAAGTGTTAAAACATGTTTGCCATTTGTTCTGAAAGAACATCTTTTAAAATTTATAATCATAATTTGACAACACTACCGACATGCTGAGTCACACGATTTTTCTCAGACGGTAGTTCCATGTAGTTTCCATAGCGTGTACGCAGAACTGCATCGTAATTTTTTGGAACAGGGAAAAAGTGTCCCTCAAATTCTAGATAGCTTGTTTCGAACCATTCTCGTTTATATATGTCATTTTCTATGTTTGGCGCAGGTAATAGAGAAACAACATAAGTTGCAGTTTTATCATATAAGGCAGTCATAACTTTGTTAAATTTTTCATTTACCATTGGAATTGAGCCAAACAGAATTCGGGAACATAAAGAAAAGAAAAAAGTTTTTATTCCTCTATGTGTATTTGTGCGAATCAAATGACACATTCCTCCAAAATGCAACCGCCATTTTTTTCTAAGCATTTTTGCCGCCGAAAAAACCTCATCGTAATCATCAGATAAACTCGGAGTGTCCAATGGAAATATATCAATAGCAACACCATATATATAATTATTCGAAAATCTGGATGGAAGAACGGCAGTTTGCGTATTACAAAACTTTGCCCAATAAAAAAGAAATTTCTTTTCGTTATGTGAAGAAATCAATTTCCAATTATCCGTTTGTACTTTATCAACTATAGAAAGTAACTTTGTATAATCGTCTCTAAACATACAGATATCAATATCATCATCCCAAGGAATAAAACCTTTGTGGCGTACAGCTCCTAGCAAAGTCCCAGCTGTCAAAAAGTACGAAATTCCGTTTTCCTTACTTATCTTGTCAAAAGCCAAAAGTCCATTAACAAGAATTTCTTTCACCTCTGTATCTACCAATTTTTTCATTGTCTTTCCTCGATTGAAGTATGGGTTCGTATTAGTTTATTTTTAATAATCTCTTTAACTTCATAAAAACTTTGTATTTTCAAAATTACCGACAAAAGAATATAACAGGAAGTTCCGCATAAAAACTGCAAAAAGAAAATTATATAAATATTTAAAGGTAGTTTTCCGACAAAGTACACAGGAATCGACATAAAAAAAGAAAGCACAACAGGAGGAAAAAAGTCAAAAAATTGTTCAGAAGCTACATATCCTAATAGTTTTATATTGGGGAAATAGTTCACCATGCATGACACAAGACCGTAAACAATAGCTCCATAAGCCATAGCAATGGGACTTATAAAAATACAAAAAAAGACAACAGCAATAAAAAAAGGTTTCTTTATGAATTCCAACATCAAAATGACATCGCTTCGTCCTAATGCCTTTATCGCCTGTACATTTATTGATGAAATAACAGAAGGAATCATCGAAAGACTTAACAGTGCGACAAATGGACTTGCCATCGCCCATTTTTTACCATACAAAATAAATACGATTTTATCTGAAACAAGTGCAAGTCCAACTAAAACAGGACTCAATACATAACTTCCAAGCTTAACGGCATGGCGTATGGCCATTTTTAATTTTTCCCTATCATTCTGGAAATTACTCAATGCAGGAAACAAAACAGATTCCAAAGTAGAAATCACATTACCTGCAACAAGAGAAGGCAAGGCTTCTCCACGATTGTAAAAAGCAAGGTCATTCGCTGAATACTTTATTCCAACAACACATTGCCGCAATTTTTCAAAAAAAGTTCCGATAAATCTTGTCAAAGCCAGTTTCCAACCATATTGAAAAAGAAGTTTTGCCCGTGCAAAACTAAAAAGCAAACGAGGATGCCATCTAACTGTTATAAAAAGGATGATTGTATCTATAAATGGATTCATCAGCGATTGGGTAACTAATGCCCAGATTCCCTTTCCACTTAAAGCGAGCAAGACTCCTAGAGCACCTGATACAACTGTTCCAATAATTGTCGCAAAAAAGAATTTCTTAAAAATCATTCTACGTGCAACATATGCCTGTTGTACTGAATTCACCGCAGAAATAAAAAATTTTATTCCCATAACCCTAAAAATTGGAATTAAGAGTTCGTTCCTATACAATCGGGCAATAAGCGGACAACAAAAAAAGAGAACGACATATAGAAAAAATGAAAAAAGAAAGCTTATATAAAACATAGAAGAATAATCAGTCTCATCTGCGTTATTTTTTTGAATAAGAGATGTTGCAATACCACCAGTTACAAAACCATCCGCAACAGCAACAAACACATTCACTATGGCAACGACACCATAATCTTCGGGCATGAGAATTCTGGCGAGAACGACTGTAACCGCAAATGTCACAACCTGTGCACAAAGACGCTCGCTTAACCGCCAGAAAAAGCCTGAGACTGTTTTTTGTTTGATGTTAAGTTCTGTAACGCTAGTTTCAACCTTCAACGGATAGTCCCCATTTTTTGTATAATCCAGCCAACAACACGTTCGCTAGCGTGTCCATCATCATTCATCTCATATGTTGCCATGAATTTTTCCACACCTTTCACATAGACTTCGTTATCAAACATCGTTATGTTTCTATACAACTCTTCATTTGTCTGAGCCATTCCAAAGGGAGTCGAGTCTAATGTAAAATTCAATCCGCGTTCATGCTGTATATATCTTTCTAAATCTGTAGCAAATATAAAGGCAGGACGTTTGGTAAGCATAAAATCATAAATAAGAGAAGAATAATCAGTTATCACGCAATCACTTACACAAAGAAGTTCCTGTACATCGGGATAACTCGTTACATTACAAACACATTCAGGCAAATCAGTCATGACAACTGTGTTAAAATTTGGATGAAGCCGTATACAAATACCCCATTCACCTCCAAAACGTTTTTCAAGAGCTGATTTTAGGAGAGTATAATCAAGGCCATAATGTAATAACGAATAATCATTCCGAAATGTTGGGGCATACAGGCAGATTCTCTCTTTCTCACAGCCAATTTTTTCTTTTACCCATGCAAACTCTTCACCTGTAAAAAATATGTCATTGCGAGGACAACCACATTTCAAAATTTCACCAGAATACCAGAAGTAGTTTCTGAACAGATTGGTAAGAAGAGTTGTATTTGAAACGCAGAGATCTATCAATGCAGAATCTTTTTTTGCATTACTCACATAACTTTTTTCAAGCAATCTAACAACTTGTGCTTCTGAATGTTTTGGTCCAAGACCACCATGCCATGTTTGTATATAGTATTGACACCTTTTTTTAAGAGGAAAATAGTTTTTGCGTGTATTTTCAATCCAGAACATTGCTGTAGCATACTCATGCAATGCCGAAAAAGAATACATATCCACGATTTTTATGTAATCAGGAAATTCAGACAAATCACAGTCATGGCTAAAATCTACAAGCCACACAAAATCCCATGAAGAATCAAATTCGTGTAGTTTTTTGGCTATATATTTCGGATTATCAAAAAATCCTTTTCCACCAAAGTTTACAAATACAACTTTTTTTGGATTTATTTTATGAAACAAGGCAAACGGTGCATAAAGAATATATAATTTTTTGCGCCTAAAAAAATACTTATATAGACGTTTAGAGAAAGTTCCCTCATGTATTGCAGAAAGTATTTTTTGTAATAGGAACATTTACAATGTCTCCATAATTCTTATAGTCTGCTCTATTCCGCTTCGAATGTCATACATTGCGTTCCAGCCAAGTGACTTTAGTTTAGAAAAATCAAGGACGGCTTTCGTTGCCTTTGAAAAACCTGCCTGCTCAGTTGCGTTCGGGATGTCAAACACGACCTTTACACCCGCGCACTCCGCAACGATTTCTGCAAGTTCTTTCAGAGCGATGTCAGAACTTTCGTCCGCGACATTGTACGCCTCTCCATCCTTGCCGAAGAAAAGACAGTACAGGAGAGCTGAAACACTGTCGGCAGCATGGCAGTATGAATAAAACTGTTTTCCTTCTGATTTCAAGACGATGTTTTCTTTGCTTAGCGCGTTTTTTATAAACTGAGAAAGTGCCTTTGAATCGCTCATAAGCATGGTTTCACCGTAAGTTCTGCAAAGACGCGGGATTACCACGTCAAGTTTCTTTTCCGCCCTGTATGCCTGACAAAGTGCCTCGCCCGCCCGCTTCCCTTCTGGATAGCACGCGCGTAAAGTGTTGCAGTCTATATAGCCGCAATAAGTTTCGCAGAATTTTTCGGTATCACCACGGTTCTCGCCGTAGACTTCGACAGAAGATGCAAAAATAAATCGTTCTGCCTTATGGCGGGAAGCAAAGTCCAGCAGCACATTCGTCCCCAAGATATTGGTCATAACAGTACTGATTGGCTTTGTCGCGTAATCAACAGGATGGGTGTTGCTCGCAAGGTGAAAAATAATATCCGCTCCGCCCCCCTCAAGCTGACAATTCATTTCTTTCGTTATGTCCTGAGAAAATGACCTGAAATGTCCGTTTGTTTTGTATGCAGAGAAACGACTTTCAAGGCGGTCAATATCCCGTCCAAGCACATTGACGGAAAAATCTAAGCCGAGAACTTTCTGTACCGACATAAGGACATCCACAAGGAAACTGCCGATTAAGCCCGTAGCACCTGCGACAAGAATCCGTTTGCTACGAAGTTTTTCCCACGGCAACGGTAGGGTCACAATCTTCATAAGAGACTGACAATAATCACTGTTTTCAAGAAGCTTGCTTCCGTCTGTCATTTGAGCCATGCGTCCTTCTTTGTATGTAATAACGCCTCGAAAATAAACAAATCATCAACCGTTGTAATTTTCAAATTCTGCTCAGAACCTTTTGAAAAATAAACAGGTTCTCCCAGTTGCTGCATAAGCGTACAGGCCGCCACGACATTTTCTATGCCCTTCTCCTTTGCCGTTTCATAAGCCCAAAACAACTTTTTCAATGAGAATGTATGCGGAGTCTGAGTTCTATATAATTGGGAACGCGGAATACTGATATTTGAAGATATACCGTCCTCGCTTTTGAACACGGCCTCAACACAAGGAATCGCAGCGACCGCTCCACCATGCTGTTTATATGTCGCAATGCTGTCGGATATGATGTCAGCGGAAATTGAAGCACGGTTGCCGTCATGAATCATTACAATATCATCTTCATCTAATTCCTCTTTCAGCTTTGACAAACCTGCATAAATGGATTCTTGTCCTGTCTTCCCGCCGGGGACAATCCATTTTAATTTTGTCAAATTGAACTGCATGGCATAGGCTTTTAATACATCTGTCCATGTCGGCAAAGTGACTACAAGCATCGCATCAATCGCAGGATGTTTTTGGAATACTTCGAGCGTATAAATCAAAATAGGTTTATTATCAACATGCATGAACTGCTTAGGAATATCCTGCCCCATACGGGTTCCAGTTCCTGCCGCAGTGATTAGTGCTACCGTTTTGCCTCCTAAATACATCATCATATCCTCAGAATTTTTTCTTCTAAACTTTCTCGACTCCGACCGAAATCGCAACATTCCCACAAAGAACGACAGCGCAGCCACAAGCAAAAATTCCCCTGTCCGGGCCGAAACACCGTAACAGGGGCTGATACATCAATCGACATATCATAATTTATAATATATCAATCTATGTATATATTCAAGAGGAAAATACATCAATTGACATATAATTTTTTCATGCTATCGTTTAAGGAAAACTTACGGAATGAACTCGATTTTAAGGGGATGACGGTAAAAGAACTTGCAAAGCGAACAGGTATCATAAAAGGTTCTTTGGACAATTATCTTGGCGTACGAGAATCAATTCCCCCTGCCGACATTGCGGTGCGCATAGCACAGGCTTTAAATGTGAGCGTTGAATACCTTGTTACTGGAACGGATTCAAAACTAATTCCCCGCCCCTATGAAAAATTCGTTTCCTATTTTTCCATGCTGAGCGATTATGAAAAATTGACCGACACAAGCAAAAGGTCTCTCGCCATTATGATTCACGCGCTCGCAAAAGAAGAATCTCGGTCTGCACCAGACAACAAATCTGTGTGACACTATTCCAAATCTATGCTATACTAGGGTAGCAGAACGAGGCAGACGATTCTGTCTTGGCTTTTCACACATCGTCCGTGGTGCGACAAGGAGCAATCTATGCCTGACCTTTTCGACATCTCAAAGCCTCAGAAAGAACCTCTTGCCGCGCGGATGAGACCGCGTAATCTTGACGAGTACATCGGGCAGGATCACATCGTGGGGAAAGGGCGGCTCTTGCGGCGGGCGATTGCGGCAGACCAGCTTACCTCAGTCATCTTTTACGGACCGCCCGGAAGCGGAAAGACCACGCTTGCCCGCGTGATTGCAAACCACACCAAATCCAATTTCATCACGCTGAACGCGGTGCTGACCGGCGTGGCAGAAATCCGGGCGGCAATAAAGCAGGCGGACGATTTTTTCAAGCTGTACAACCGCCGCACGATTCTGTTTGTGGACGAGGTGCACCGCTGGAACAAGGCGCAGCAGGACGCGCTTTTGCCGTGGGTGGAAAACGGCACGATAATCTTAATTGGCGCGACCACGGAAAACCCGTTTTTTGAGGTGAACAAGGCGCTCGTCAGCCGAAGCCGCGTCTTTCAGCTGCAGCCGCTCACCAAAAATGATTTGCTGAAAGCGGCGCACATGGCGTTGGAGGACACGGAGCGCGGTTACGGTCACTGGGACGTGCAGTTTGAGAAGGGCGCGCTGGAACACCTTGTGGACACGGCGAATGGAGATGCCCGCTCGCTCCTCAACGCGCTGGAACTTGCCGTAGAGACCACGCCCGAAAAATGGTCGCCCACGAGCGCGCCGCCAGTTCCCGCATGGGGTACGACCATTTACATCAGCAAGGAAGCGGCAGAAGAATCAATACAGAAAAAAGTCGTCCTCTATGACCGCGACGGCGATTACCACTACGACATCATCAGCGCGTTCATCAAAAGCCTGCGCGGACGAGACCCCGACGCGGCGATGTACTGGCTTGCCCGCATGGTTCGCGCTGGAGAAGACCCGCATTTTATCTTCCGCCGTATGCTCATTTCCGCCTGCGAGGACACGGGACTTGCCGACCCCTATGCGCTGGGCGTGGTAGAAAGTTGTGCCGCCGCCTTTGACCGCGTGGGACTGCCCGAAGGTCGCTATCATCTGGCTCATGCCGCGCTCTACCTTGCCACCGCGCCCAAATCCAATTCAAGCATGGCATTTTTTGACGCGCTCGCTTCCGTGGAAAAAGAGGATGCGGACGTTCCCAATCATTTAAAAGACGGAAACCGCGATGCAGAGGGATTCGGACATGGTGACGGCTACCTCTACCCCCACGCCTACCGCGACCACTGGGTTGCCCAGCAGTATCTTCCCGACGCGCTGGTGGGCAGGGTTTTCTACACGCCGTCAAGTCAGGGCTACGAGGCAAAAATCCGCGATGACGTACTTAGCCGCAGGGAAATCCAGATTGCCCGCATCTTGGAGACGGCGACCGGCGGAAACGAAGATGAATCGCAAAAGGCTTGGGAAGACACGCAGGTGACTGGCTCGCAAAATTTCATGGGAAAGCAACATCACGCAGCAGATTCCGACGAAAAAATAACCAATTCCATCAGCGAATGGTGGATTAACGCGCATTTTAAGGGAGCGGGAAAGCCCCAGCGGGCAGAACAGCTGACCTTTACGCCAAAAGACGAGCGGAAAGAAAGCGCGCTCGACAAGGCGGATAAGTCATGGCGAAGCCGTCTGGATTCCAACCGCGCGGAAATTCTGCTTTCCGTCAGAAAAACGATGACCACGCTCGCAAACCTTTCCCGCCACCACCGCTCGCTGGTGTGGAACGCGGACGACGGACTTTTGCTCTGGGAAATCGCCCGAAAGACCCCGGAGGGCGTAACGTGCGGCTTGTGCCGGAACGAAAAAGGGCTTGCCATTTTGGAGCAGTACGGACGGACGCTCGGCGATTTGGACAAGCCCCTGCTTTTATGTCGTCCGCAGACCGCAGAACAATACCTGACCCCGCAGGTCTTTACCGAAGTGCTGAATCAGTTTCAGTACAAGGGTACGATTTTTGACCGCCTCTTTTTCCGCGACCCCTTTGTTTCCCGCGAATCAATTGACGCGCTGGCCCATGCATTCAAGGACGCGGCAGATTTTCAGCGGCGGGCAAAGGGGCTTGCCTTTACCGATGAAGCCATTGACGAGGAAGACCAGACCAACGCTGACAGCCCGCTTGCACCTGAGTGGAAAGCAGTCATCTCCCAGCGCATTCCTGCGCACGGTCAACGCATAAGCGAACTGATACGAACTCAGGTGCTGAAAAACACATCGGACACAACTTTCATCGGTGCGCTGGAAAAAATGTCCGCCGCCGAGCAGGATTTTTTTGGCGACAGGGAAAACAGACTGTTCAACTGGGACATGCAGACAATTGAAGACGCATTCAAAAAGCAGAACCTTTCCGTAACGGCGGCCTCACAAATTCTCGAAGAAAAACGCCGCATCACGCCGCAGGAGATTGCCCGCTGGTTTGATATGGAAACAAGCGCGTATGGCGCAAAAATGGCAGAGGCAATTGGAAACGAGACGCTGGAACAACTGCGCGCGCTCCTCACTTCCGCCGCAACCAAAACGCTGTTCAACTGGCAGACAGAAATTGCGTTCTTCACGGTGACAAAATGACACAGGGCATCCGTGTGGCAACTCACCCATCCATTTGCTTTTTTCTGAAACTGTGTTATAATTAAGGACAGTTATGAAAGAAAACAACGCATCCATAAATAATACCATACATCTGACGGGTGATGGTATTCCCCGAAAGGTAGCATAGGTACATCTTCTCGCGCAAACAGGACACGGATTTTCAGTCTGTCACAGGGGCTGATTCCGTGTCCTTTTTTGTTTTAAATCCTGCGGATTTTCCGCAAAATCAGAAGGAGGACTTTATGAAAAAGTTTTCAAAATTAGCCGCGATTCTTGCGGCGGCGGTGCTGGCGGCGGGCTTTGTGTCATGCGGAAGCGATGATGACGGAAGCGACACAACGCCGGTTATCTACACGGTAACATACACCACGGAAAAGGGAACTGCCCCCAAGGCAATCACCGTGGACGAGGGTACGAAACTGACCGCCGCACAGCTTCCCGCGCTTACGGCGGACGGCTACACGTTCAGCGGCTGGTACGACGGAGAGACAAAGGCCGTTGCGGGCGCGTACGCGGTAACAAAGAGCGTAACGCTCACGGCAAAGTGGACGGCAAGCACGGACACGGCGTACAAAGTGGAGCATTACCAGCAGAACATCGATAACGATGAATACGCGATTGTCACGGGCGACACCCAAAACCTTACCGGCACGACAGGCGAAACAACGAACGCGGCGGCAAAAACCTACGCGGGCTTCACCGCAAAGACGTTCTCACAAGGAACAATCGCGGCCAACGGCTCCACCGTGGTCAAAATCTACTACGACAGAAACACCGTCACGCTCACGTTCAATGCGAACGGCGGAACATGGGGCGATGGCTCTACGACAGACAAAATGATAAGCGGAAAATACGGCGCGACAGTAAACGCACCCGCACTCCCGACCAAAACGGGCTACAACGCAGCATGGGACAAGACCGTGCAGACGACATTCGCGGCTGACGAAACCTACACCGCCACATTCACGGCAGGACAGGCAACCTACACCGTAAAGCATTTGCAACAGAACGCGGACGATGACGGCTACACCGAAGTCACCGCCGACAAGCAGACGCTTTCGGGAACGACAGGCGGTACAACGGCGGCACAAGCAAAGACCTACGAGCATTTCACCGCGCAGACAATCACGCAAAAGACAATCGCGGCGGACGGCACTACGGTAGTCGAAATCAAGTACACGCGCGGAACGGCGACAATCACCTTTGACACTGACGGCGGAAGCGCAGTCGAGGCAATCTCGGGAAAATGGGGTGCGACCTACACCAAGCCCGCAAACCCGACAAAGGCTGGCTACGATTTTGGCGCATGGAATCCCACGCTGCCCGAAAAACTCAGCACGATGACGGCTAAGGCGACATGGACGGCGGTTTACACCGTAACCTATGCTGATGGTGTGAGCGACACGGAAATCACCATGCCTGTGGACAGCGCGAAATACAAGGCTGGCGACACCGTTACCGTAAAGTTCGACGGAATCGGTACACGCGCTGGCTACGAATTTGCAGGCTGGAGTGACGGAACAACTACCTACACGATCAACGGAACAAAGACACTCACAATGGGAACGGTGAATGTGACGCTCACGGCGCAGTGGGAAGCCACACGAAATCCTGCCGTTGGGAAAATCGGCATGTACGAAAAACCGTATGCCGTGGGCGACATCGTGTTCAGTGACGGGTCTGCTACACCCTATGCAAGTGATTTGACGCTCACCGACGACCAGAAATCAAAGGCAATCGCCGTGATTTTCTATGCGGGTACAGGAGCGGCAACAAGCGGCTCGAACGAGAATATTCTCGGCGAAAAGACGCTCGGTGTGGGAATCCACAACACACAGGGCGAGACCACGAAAACTTATGCGTGGGCACCGACCGGAACGACAGGCTGTACCACGCAGTTCGGCGACGAACAGAACATACAACTTGGAAACAGCCGTACAACCCCCGCAGAAGGCATGCCTTACTACCTGTATAAGGACCCGTACATCGGCTATTCTTACTATGTGACGGGGGACTTTGACGGAAGCGACAACTGGGCTGAAATCTGCAAGCAGGATGCGGCAGGAACAGCAGAGGGAAGCGTTGCAGATAAATACCCCGCGTTCAATTGGGTAAACAACTACGCAAGCAAAGAAGAAAGTCATGTAAGCGGCATGGAATACGCAGACGAATGGTATCTTCCGAGCGGAGTGGAGCTTCGCGTGATGTACGACAACAAGTCCACGGTGAACGCATCGCTGGAGGCCGCAGGCGGAACGAAAATCGCGGACACCCGTTACTGGTCGTCTAGTCAGCAGGCTTCCGACATTTACTATGCTGGGTTTGTGGCTTTTGACAGAGGCTACTTCGGCTTCTCAGAAGGGGAGTCGCTTTTTTGTGTGTGCTTGACGGCACAGAAAAAATGGAATATATTATTGGTAATGAGGAGCACCCGCAACAAGCGTCTTGCCCCACTAGTTAATGTTTTCCGTTTTTACAGACGAAGCCCACACTGTGTGCGAGACAGGGTGGGCTATTTTTTACTCATCGTTGCCTTTTTCCGGCTACGGAGAAGGTCGCTAAGTATGTCGTAGACAAGTGTGATGATAGCGATTGCTACCATAATCTTTTCGTACAGACTCATAGCTGTGCCTCCCAAAGCAAGTAATCCGACCTTGTGGCCAGTTGAGTTCGGGGCAATCCGCCCATGCCACGGATACATACAAAAATATACTATATTTTTGTAATCGTGACAAATGAACATTTTTTTCTACAATCCATTTATCCGGAATCCATAGCGCCACGGTGTTATGGGGCGAGATATGCTTTTTGCGTAATGGAGTTCGAGATTTTCAGCGCACCTCCATGTGCGCCCACATGCGTGAGGGATTGTAGGGGCGGCGTAGCCGTTGCGAAACAAAGTGAAGCAATGAAGCGATAGCGCAACCCCGCAAAGCCCGACCCGCCAGTTTTTGCATAGCAAAAACTGGGTAAGGTGGCGAAAGCCACCGACGGGGCACGCCCAAAAGCAGCATTTACATCACATTTGTTTTTCTATATAATGCAAGTATCTTCCGCAAAATACGGAAACGAATTTTTATAGGAGACCATAATGAATTTTATTTTTTTAGGACCGCCGGGAGCGGGAAAGGGAACGCTGGCAAAGGAAGCGGCAAAGGCGTATAACATTCCGCACATTTCTACGGGCGATATTTTCCGCGAGAACATCAAGAACCAGACTGAACTGGGAAAAAAGGCAAAGGCGATTATTGATGCAGGCGGACTGGTAAGCGATGAGATTACCATTGGTCTGGTAAAAGACCGCCTTTCACAGCCCGACACGAAGAACGGCTACATTCTGGACGGCTTTCCCCGCACCATTCCCCAGGCAGAGGCTCTGGAGACCTTCGCAAAGATTGATGCCGCGGTAAACTTTGACATTGCCGACGAAGCCGTGGTTGAGCGTCTGGGCGGTCGCGTCTGCTGCAAGGAATGCGGTCAGATGTTCCACGTTAAGTTCAATCCGCCAAAGGCTGAAGGCAAGTGCGACAAATGCGGCGGCGCGCTCTACACCCGCGATGACGACAAGGCTGAGTCTATCAAGCACCGCCTTGAAGTCTACCGCAAATCCACCGCCCCGCTGATTGACTTCTACAAGAAGAAGGGCAATCTGGTAGACGTGGACGCCCGCCCCGCGCCGGAAAAAGTCCTTGCGGAATTTGAGGCAAAGTTCCCGAATAAGAAATGACATCCTGTTATTTCTCATTCTAACAGAAAGCGGTGCTTTCTGTCCCGCTTTTCACGCGCCCTCCATGGCGCGGTACAGTCCTGTATAAACAGTACCGTTCGCGGTGCAAGGCATAGCGAATCAGTCCCCGCCTTACGTGGGGATTTTTTATTGACAGCATGTTTTTTCCGTCTTATCATCTAGGTATGTACAATGTTCTGCTTGGCGTACAATATGTCAGCATCGCCCTCATGCTTTTTATGTGCGCATACATCACCCGAAAATGGTCCAAGCCTGTCCACGGCTGGCTTTTTTTCTGCTGCTGCGTGACGCTCATCAACAACGCAGGCTATCTTGGTGTCATGCTTTCCCGGACGGAAGGAGAGGCCATCCTCACCACGCAGTTGTCATATCTGGGACGCACATGGATTCCTTTTGCCCTGCTGAACTTTGTGATTCTCCTGTGCAAGGAACGGCGGTATCCCAAAATCACCATACCGCTCGCCGTCTTCCATGCATGTGTGTATGCGCTGGTAATTTCCATCCGAAAGAACACGCTCTACTACCGGTCATTCACCTTTGACAAAAACGGAATTTTTCCGCACATCACGCACACCAACGGCATCGTATACAACGTGTACATGATGCTAATATTTTTCTACGTCATTTTTGCGCTCATACTGCTGGCAAGAACGATACAAAAACACAAGAACGCGCACAAACGTCAGCAGTTATTTTTCGTCCTGATGGCGATTTTTGCGGACGGTCTCTTCCTTGGGCTTGGGTATTTCAGGCTGATTCCCGGCTATGACCTTACGATGATAGGCTACACGCTTTCGGCGGTTTTTCTGTACATCGCGCTCTTCCGCTACGACCTCTTGGGGGCACGGGAAATTGCACGTTCCTTTATGATTGACCGTCTTTCGGAAGGCATCATCGCGCTGGACAGTGAGGAAGTCATCCAGTACATCAACAAGAAGGCAAAGGAACTCTACCCGGAACTTGAGATCGGCTCGAACAGCCTTCCCCCGCAGATTACGAAGGCAGTCGAAAGCGGCACGCACGAACACATCAGCATCGGCGAAAAAATGTATGCGGTCGAACAAAAGAATCTGACGCACAAGAATGAACCCATCGGCAGGATTTATGCGCTGATTGACGAAACCGAACATGTCCGCTACATGGAGGAAAAAGAAGCGCAGAAAATCCAGCAGGTGCAGATTGAGGCGATGCAAAGGCAAATCCGCATGGGAAACGAGACGATTTTTGCCATTGCGAATGCCGTCGAAGCACGCGACAAGAACACCGGCAAGCATTCCTACCGTGTGGCGGAATATTCCGTGCAGATTGCGGCAGAACTGGGCTTTACGCCGGAAGAGCAGGATCAAATCCGCAGGACAGGACTTTTGCACGACATCGGAAAAATCGGTGTGCCTGATTCCATTCTGAACAAGCCGGCAAAACTGACTGATGAGGAATATGCAATCATGAAGACCCATACGGTCATCGGTGGTGACATCCTCAAGGACTTTACGCTGATTCCGCATGTGGATGACGGCGCAAAATTCCACCACGAACGCTACGACGGAAAGGGATACCCCACCGGGCTTAAAGGCGAGGACATTCCGCTGAACGCACGCATCATCGGCATTGCGGACGCATTTGATGCCATGACTGCAAACCGCGTGTACCGTAAGGCACTGGACATAGGCTTCGTAAAAGAAGAACTGAAACGATGCGCCGGCACGCAGTTTGACCCCAAGCTTACGGAAATAATGCTGTCGCTCATTGAAAGCGGCAAGATAAATCCGACCGACACGGTAAGGAAAGTGGACGGCTAGACATGTCTCTTAACTGTAACGAAATCAATGCAATTCTCTCTGAACTCGACCTGACAAGTGCCTTTGTGCAGGACATCGTGCAGCCCTCATACGACTCCATTGCCCTCTACACCTACAAGCCCGGCTCTCCCAAAACCATATTCATCTCGCTTGCGGCAGGAGCCTGCCGTCTGCATGAAGTGAGGCGAAAGATTCCCAAGAATGAAAAGCCCCTGCGCTTTATGGAGATGCTTCGCTCCCGCATCAAGGGCGCGCGCATAACCTCGTGTGAGCAAATCGGTCTTGAGCGAATCGTGCGCATGACACTCCACAAGGACGCGCCCATTCAGGTCATGCCCGCCGCACAGGAAAAACTGGCAAAGGCAAAGAATATGGCATCCGCCCTTTCAGGGGAAGAAGACTACACCCTTTACATCCGCCTGTGGAGCGGTGCGGCAAACATTTTTCTGTGCGGCACGGACAAGGTGATTCTGGATTCGTTCTACCGCCGCCCTGCAAAAAATGAGATGACGGGAAATATTTTCACCCTGCCCGATCCAAAACCGAACGGCAAAGTGTGGGAAGTGCGCGATTTTGCGGAGATACAGGAAGCGTTTTCCTCCGCACATCCCGATGCAGAGCCGCTTTCCTTTAACCAAAAAGTTGACCTCTTCTACAGCCAGACAGCGGCGGCAAACTCCCTTGAGTCTCTTTTGGAGCAGGCGGAAAAATGGTACGAAGAGCACAAGAGCCGTCAGGAAGCCGCCTTGGAACGCCTTAGGGAAAAGCGCGACACCTTTTTGGGAGCGGGTCAGTTCAAGCATCAGGGCGACTTGATTTTGGCTTTCGGCTACCAGTTAAAGGACGGCTCAGACTTTTTGGAATGTGAGGATTATGAGAGTGGCAAAACCGTCCGCATCAAGATTGACCCCAAAAAAAACGCACAGGAAAACGCCGCCCTCTACTACGAAAAATACAAGAAAGCCACAAGCGGTCTGGAAGACTTGGAACACGATATTTCCCGCGCGGAAAAGGCACTTTCAGATTTGGAAGCGAAATATACCGCCATGTGCGGAGAAAAAAATCCCCTCAAACTGGAACAACTCCTGCGAAAGACACAAAAGCCCAGACAGCAGGAAAAGAAATCGCATCCCGGTTTGGACTATTTTGTGGACGGCTGGTACATTCTTGTGGGGCGTGACGCAAACGAAAACGATGAACTGCTCCGCCATCATGTGCGCGGCTCTGACATGTGGCTGCACACACGGGATTATTCTGGCGGCTATGTCTTTATCAAGGCGCGCGCCGGAAAGACTGTTCCGCTGGAAATCTTGCTCTATGCGGGAAATCTTGCCGTCTACTATTCCAAGGCCCGCAAAAACGCCAGCGCGGATTTGTATTACACGCAGGTAAAGCATCTGCGCCGCGCAAAAAACGGACCGAAAGGTCTTGTCCTCCCCACGCACGAAAAAAATCTCTTTGTCAAGCTGGACACGGAAAAACTGCGCGCACTGGAAGACATGCAGAAACTATAGCAGGAAAATGACCAACCGTACATAGACCCCAGAGAACAACTTTTTTTCGCTATCTTCCGCTCATCCCACAAACGTGTAACCCGAATCCGTCACGGCTTTGCTGATTTCGTCCGACGCCACATCGCGGGAAAACGTTACGGTCACTTCGCATTTTTCGTGGCTTGCGGCCGCTTCGGTAACGCCATCAATCGCTTCCAACGCATTTTTTACGTGCCGCTCGCAATGCTCGCACATCATACCTTCCACGCGGAATGTCTTTGTGACGGATTGTGCGGCGGTGCTGTCGCTAGCGGGCGGAATCGTTGGGTCATCATCAGACTTGCTTCGGCGGTCTATTTCCTTTTGAGATTCCCTGACTTCGCTTGAAATGACAGATTTTATCCGCGCAAGATTTAGCCGCAAGGCGTTCATCACTACGCAGAAACTGGAAAGGCTCATGGCAGCCGCCCCCAGCATAGGATTGAGCGCAAGACCGAACGCCTTATAATATGCGCCCGCCGCCACAGGAATCAGTATTATGTTGTAGAAGAATGCCCAGAATAAGTTCTGATGGATATTGCGGAGCGTTGCACGGCTCAGACGGATTGCGGCGGCGGCATCGGAAAGGCGGCTGTTCATCAGCACCACGTCAGCGGCATCAATGGCAATGTCCGTTCCCGCACCAATGGCAATGCCCGTATCTGCCCGTGTGAGTGCGGGCGCATCGTTTATGCCGTCCCCCACCATGGCGACTTTTCCGTTTGTTTGCAACTGGCGCACGACTGATTCCTTCCCATCAGGCAGAACGTCTGCAATCACTTCATCCACGCCCGCCTGTTCGCCAATTGCTTTTGCGGTGCGCTCGTTATCGCCCGTCAGCATGACCACGCGCAAGCCCATTTTATGCAGTTCATCAACCGCCCGCACCGAATCTTGCCGAATCACATCTGCCACCGCAATCAGTCCGACAAGTTTTCCGTCGTACATGAACGCAAGCGGCGTTTTTCCCTGTGCGGAAAGGTCATCTGCCTGTTTTTGCATCTCCTGTGGAATCGTCGTCTGTTTTCCGATGAACGCAAGACTTCCGCCAACCAATTCTTTTTGCTCGCATCGCGCAGAAAGTCCGTTCCCCGGGAGCGCAGAAAAATCGGCAACTTCCTGTGCTGACATATTTTGTTCCTCAGCCCGCGCGACAATCGCCTTTGCCAGCGGATGCTCGCTCTTTTTTTCCAAATTGAACGCAAGACGCAAAAGTTCCGTTTCCGTAACGCCATTCGGAATAATGTCCGTCACCACGGGCTTTCCGCTCGTAATCGTTCCCGTTTTGTCAAGCGCGACAATTTGAGTTCTCCCCGCAGCCTCAAGAGATGCCGCCGTCTTGAACAGAATGCCGTTTTTTGCGCCAACGCCGTTTCCCACCATAATCGCCACGGGAGTTGCAAGTCCCAGCGCACACGGGCAACTAATCACCAAAACCGCAATGCCCCGGCTGAGCGCAAAGCCAACGCCCTCGCCAAGCAAAAGCCATACTGCCATCGTCACCAGCGCAATCAAAATCACCGCAGGAACAAACACGCCCGAAACTTTGTCCGCAATTTTTGCAATCGGAGCTTTGGTCGCCGCCGCATCGCTCACCATCTGAATAATCTGCGAAAGCGTTGTGTCCTCGCCCACACGGGTCGCCCTACACTGCACATAGCCCGACTGATTCACCGTTGCCGCACTCACCCTGTCGCCCACAGTCTTATCCACGGGAATGCTCTCGCCCGTAAGCGCACTTTCGTCCACCGCAGATGAGCCAGAAATCACCACGCCGTCAACTGGAATCGATTCTCCCGGTCGAACCACAAAAACATCGTCTGTGCGCACTTCTTCTATGGGAACAACTTTTTCCGTACCAGCAACAAGTATCGTCGCTGTCTTTGGAGCAAGATGCAAAAGACTTTTGAGCGCATTTGTCGTTCTGCCCTTGGAAAGCGATTCTAGCAGTTTTCCCACCGTGATAAGCGTGACAATCATCGCCGCGCCCTCAAAATAAAAATTGTCCGCCGCACGCAGAACGCCCGCGTTATCCCCTGAAAGCACCGCCCATGTCATGCCGTACAAATTGACCGTGCTGTACGCAAATGACACGCCAGAACCCAGCGCAACCAGCGTATCCATATTGGGCGCACGACTGAGCAACGCCTTTGCCCCGCTCACAAAGAATTTCTGATTTATCACCATGACGATTGCAGAAAGCAAAAGCTGCGAAAGCCCCTGCGCAATCAGATTTCCGTGCAAAAATGCGGGAAGCGGAAAGCCGAACATACGATGGCCCATCGAAAGGTACATCAGCACAAGCAAAAATCCGATCGACCACACCAGACGGCGCACCAGCACTGGCGTTTCCCGGTCACGAAGCATATCCTCTTTTTCCGAAAGCGAACCCGAAGCCCTCGCGCCATTTTCCCGCAAGCCATTCTTTCCGCGGGCAGCATTCTGACTTGCAGCAACATGTTTTTCGCCACCCAATGCCTTTGCCCCGTAGCCCGCCGATTCCACCGCACTGATAATTGCGTCAGCAGAAGCCGTTCCTTCCACCGCAAGCGAATTGGTCAAAAGCGACACCGCGCAAGAAGAAACGCCCTCGACCTTGCCAACCGCCTTTTCCACCCGCGCCACACAAGCAGCGCAACTCATTCCTGTAACTGAAAACTGATTCATAAGATAAGTATAATGAAAGATTGTGAAAAAGGAAACTGGAATTACGCCGCAGGGCAGGGCTTATGCTTTTTTCACAAGACAGCCGTTACCGGATAAAATTCGTCCAGATTTTCTTTTCAGCTTCGGGCTGTGCGACACCTGCGGATTTTCCTGCCTCAATGCTTTTCAGAAGCCACGCCATATTCCTGCCGATTGTCCGCATAATCTGAATGCCTTCCTCATCTTTCATAACATCTTCGCCGTTCGAGCCGTGAACCATGTTCCAGTAGCGGGAAGTGACGACTGGCTGCTGCGCATACGTAATGTATTTATTCAGCACATCAAGACAGGCGGTTGTTCCAGCGCGGCGGGCAACGGTAACAGCAGCGGCAGGCTTAAAGCGAAGGAATTTTTCGCCCTTCCAGTACAACCTGTCCAAAAAGGAAACCATCTCGCCGCTCGGAGAAGCGTAATACACGGGCGAACCAAGCACGATTCCGTCCGCCGCCTGCAATTTTTCAACTGCATCGTCCACGAGCGAGTCAATCTCACCCGAAAGAGCCCCCTCCCCGATCCACAAGAACTGTGGTATAATCGACCTATGGAATTAAAAGAAATTATGGAGCAGAAGGTTTTTGCGGTGGTGGGCGACACGGTCAACTGCGAAAAATATGCGTACAAAATCAAGCATGGCTTACTGGAAAAAGGCTACAAAGTGCATTCGGTCGGGAAAGAACTGGCAAGCCTGAACGACATTCCCGAAGAAATTGACATCATTGACCTATGCATCCATCCCGTAAAAGGACTTTCGCTGATGCGCGACTGCAAAAAGAATTTCAAATGCATCGTGATTCAGCCCGGCGCGGAAAGCGACGAACTGCTTGCGTATCTGAACGAACGCAATCTGCCGTATATCCAAGGATGCCTTTTGGTTGGGCTGAGCGTGTATGCAAAGGACAGGGCAATGTAAAAAAAATGCGGCGGCTTCGACACTGTGATGTTCAGAAAGTGCCGGAAAACCACCGCAACATATTGTTTTTGGGAAAGCCACTAGAAATGCATTTCCTCGCCCCGCATTCTACTCGTTGTACTTTTCCAAGTCAAGGAGATTTTCATGTCTTGCAACAATCGTGGTGACGATGGCATCTCCTGTTACATTCGCACAAACCTGCATCATGCCGACAATCGGGTACAATCCCATAATCAGGCTGACCGCTTCGGCATGAACGCCTATCTGCGGCAAGAGCAGCGTAATGCAGATGAGTGCCGCTCCCGGAACGCCAGGCGCACCCACTGAAAGCATGATGATTGATGCAAAAAGCGACATTACGACACTGTTCGTGACGGGAACTGAGAAAATCTTTGCCATGAACAGCGCGGAAATCATCATGGTGATGCAGGAACCGTCCATGTTGATTGTCGCTCCGAGCGGAAGCGAGAACGAATAAACCCGCTTTGAAACGCCCAATTTTTCCATCTGCTTGATTGAACTTGGCAGGGAAGCGTTGCTTGAGGCAAAGGTGAATGCCGTAATCATGGCAGGATAATACTTTGCCACAAACTTGAACGGATTCAGCCTTCCAAAAACGACCAGCAAGAGCATATAAATGCACATCATCGCAATTTCGCCAACATAAACGATGGGAACCCATGTAATGACATTTCCAAGGCTCTTGAAATTCAGCGAAATCATTATCTTTGCCATCGAGCAGAATACGATGAACGGAATGAGGCTCACAAGTGCTGAAGTTATCTTTGAGCAGAGTTTGTTCAAGATTATGAGTCCGTCCTTGATTTGCGGAATTTTCTTCACGAGGGTCGCTCCCGCAAGTCCAAGCACGACCGCCATGAAAATCAACTGAAGCATATTTGAAGTCTGAAACGGCGATATGATGTTGTTTGGAATTATGCCAATCAGCGTATCCCGAACGGAGACTTTAGTCGCGGCACTTCTTGCGACGGTTTCTTTTCCCGCATCGGTAACGGCGGCCACAAGAGACGTGTCGCCAATCGGGAAAACAGTGTATATCAAGTAGCCGACAGCGGTAGCAATCAGTGATGTTATCAGATAACAGGCGACAACCTTCCCCGCAATCTTACCGAGTGCCTTCAAGTCTCCGAAATCGGCAATGCTTGACGCAATGGAACAGAAAACCAACGGTGCGACAACCATTTTCAGCGAATTCATGAACATGACATACACAGGAGTAAATACATAATCCGAAATCATTTTTGCGACGGCGGGAGGCAGGAATTCATGCATGAGCCAACCGACAAGGAGACCTGCGGCAACCGCAAAAAACGTCAGCATGAGGTGACGGACATGGGATTTTACCGATCTGATTACAACCTTGTTGACTCCATGCTCGTTGCGAACAACAATATTGTTCTCGTAGACCTTTGCAATCATGTTTCTGATTACATCATTTGACTCTTTGGCCTCAACGTCATCTTCCGGGAAAAGAAGGCTGTCTTCGATTTCGGAACTTTCAAACGGCGTACCTTTTGCCTTCACATAAATCTCGACATTGCCCAAAAGTCCGCCGACAGAAATGCTTATGGATTCCGTTGAATTCTGAACCATCTTGGTTATGACATCTTCTGCCGCAAGAAGCATCCTCGTGATGTTTTTTTGCGAAACTTTTTTCCTTGCAAGTTCCGAGCGCAGGAAATCAACTGCCTTGGGAACTTCGCCCATCTCGTTTGCAAACTGTGTAACCTTCATTTATATCTGTTCCAATGCCTGCTTGATGTCTGAAATGATGTCGTCCGCGTTCTCCAGACCAACTGAAAAGCGTACCAAATCGGGAGCAACGCCGCCCGCAATCAGTTCCTCATCGGTCATCTGGCGGTGCGTTGAGGACGCGGGATGCAGGACACATGAGTGCGCGTCGGCAACGTGGGTGGCAATCATGGCGACATGCAGGTGCTTCATGAAGTTTTCCGCCGCCGCACGACCACCTTTCACGCCGAATGAAATGACACCGCAGGTGCCGTTAGGCATGTATTTTTGCGCGCGCTCGAAGTATTTGTTTTCGGGGAGACCAGGATAATTGACCCACGCGACATTTTTGTGGCTCGCCAAGAATTCTGCCACTTTCTGCGCATTTTCGCAATGACGCTGTACGCGGACAGGAAGCGATTCCAAACCAAGGTTCAGAAGATAGGCGTTGAACGGGGCTTGGATTGCGCCAAAGTCTCGCATCAACTGGGCGGTCGCTTTGGTGATGAATGCGCCTTCCTTGCCGAATTTTTCCGCATAGGTAATGCCGTGGTAGGACTCGTCGGGAGTGCAGAGCCCAGGGAATTTTTCCTTGTGTGCCATCCAATCGAATTTGCCCGAGTCAACGATGCAGCCGCCCACCGCCGCGTCATGTCCGTCCATGTATTTTGTGGTGGAATGGGTCACAATGTCGCAACCCCACTCAAACGGGCGGCAATTCACTGGAGTTGCAAACGTATTGTCCACAATCAGCGGAACGCCATGGCTATGCGCCGCCTTTGCCCACCGCTCGATGTCGAACACAACGAGCGCGGGATTTGCAATCGTTTCGCCAAAGACAGCCTTTGTGTTTGGCTTGAAAGCGGCTTCCAGCTCAGCATCGGTGCAATCTGGGTCAAGGAACGTAAAATCCACGCCCATCTTGCGCATGGTCACGTTGAACAGATTGAATGTACCGCCATAAATGGTAGATGACACAATCACATGGTCGCCAGCAGTGGCAATGTTGAACACCGCAAAGAAATTAGCCGCCTGCCCAGAGGAAGTGAGCATTGCCGCAGTTCCGCCTTCAAGAGCCGCGATTTTTGCCGCAACATAGTCATTGGTGGGATTCTGCAGGCGGGTGTAGAAATAGCCCGAAGCCTGCAGGTCAAAAAGTTTTCCCATGTCCTCGCTGGTGTCGTATTTGAAAGTCGTACTCTGTACGATTGGAATCATGCGCGGCTCACCGTTCTTCGGCTCGTAGCCCGCCTGAATGCATTTTGTCTCGATTTTCATAAAATCCCCTTTTTGATGCAAAGCGGCCATTTGACATGGCACTTTGAAGCAATTACTTTACTATATCAAAACGCCATTTTTTTTACTATAATAACGTATGAAGATTTTGGTAAGTGCGTGTCTTTTGGGGGAAGCATGTCGATACGATGGAGAAGCAAAGCCGTGTGCGGCGGTGCAGAGCCTTGCGGAAAAGGCAGAACTTATCCCTGTATGTCCTGAAGTGCTGGGCGGATTACCCACTCCCCGACCGTCGTGCGAAATCGTAGGCGGGCGGGTGCTTGACTGCAATGGAAACGACAAGACGGAAGCGTACCAAAAAGGAGCGCGGGAAGCATTGCGGATTGCGCAGGAAAACGGCTGTTCCGTTGCCGTGCTGAAAGAAAAAAGTCCGTCCTGTGGCTGCGGTCAGATTCACAACGGAAAATTTGATGGCGGGCTGGTGAGCGGAAACGGCATTACGGCAGAACTATTTTTAAAAAACGGTATCGCCGTGTACGGAGAAAGTAAAGCAGATGCCGAGGGCGTTGCGGGGCTGAAAAGCAAAATAACTGCCCCGCAGAAGGGGGTGTGGTGAAGACCGCGAAGCGGGCTGAACCCAGGGGGGAGACTTCCCCCCTCCAAAAATTTAGAACCTGATGACCATGCCGACAACTGGAATAAGGAATAAATTGGAAACTGCACCAGAATTGGTCGATGTTTTTGAGGCATTTGTGCCGACTTTTGTATTTACGCTCATGCGCTGCCAAAAATCATAATCCAAGCGGAGCCCAGCATACAGCGTGACTTTTTCGGTCAACTGGAACTCTGCGTTCATCCAGCCGCCAACACCCAAAGAAAACGTTCCCTGCGTAATGTCGGGATTTCCGTTGACTTCAGATTTCGCATAGTTCAAATGAAGTCCGCCACCGAACGGAAGCAAAAATCGTCCCGAATTGAGAAGGACGCTATAAATGCCAATCTGCCCTTCAATGCCCCAGCATTTATTATTGCTCATGTCATAATTGTATTCGGTGTCGTCCATCGTAATTTTGTGGGCATGGGGAAAATATAAATTTCCATCCAGATACAGTCCGAACGGCAAACCGATTGCACCCCGCAATGCAAAATTGATACCGAAACAAGAATATTTTTCAGAATCAATATCTTTGCCCGCCGTGTTCATGTTATAAATCTGGGGAAATGAAAAACCAAAACTAAATGCGCCGGAAGAAGCGTCATTTGCCGCATACGCCATTGTTGCAAGTCCAAGGACAAGTGCCATAACTGAAATAATTTTCTTCATGCGAATCTCCAAAAATCATTCTTATTATAGTGTATTTTACACTTTTTTCAATGTTTAAAAAACCATTTTACAAAATAGATACAAATATGCTAGAATAAAAAGTATCTTATAATGGGGGAAAATTCTTTTATGAATCTTTCTATTCTTTTGTTGCTGGCGGCTTTGGCAGCACTTGCTTATGCCGCTTTCAATTTCTTCTCCGTCAAACGGCTGGAAGAAGGCACGGAACTAATGCAGAAAATTGCCGCTGCTATCCGTGTGGGAGCCAACACTTTTATCGGCTACGAGTATAAAGTGCTGGTTGTTGTCGTCCTGATTGTTGCCGCAATTGTGTGGCTCGCTCTGGAATGGTATGTGGCGGTTGCCTTGTTAGTCGGCTCTACGATGAGCGCATTGGCAGGTTTTATCGGCATGAAAATCGCAACGTATTCCAATGTGCGCGTTACCAATGAGGCGCGAAAAACAGAGAATATCGGGCAGACGCTCAAAGTGGCATTCCGTGGCGGCTCGGTAATGGGCTTGTGTGTAGGAGGATTCGCACTTTTAGGACTTGCGATTATATTTTTTGTGTTCGGAAAAGGACTCGGCTGGCTTGATACGCTGGAAACTTCGAAATGCTGGCTGACAAAAATCGAGATTATCCGCTTCCCGAATATTCTTTCCGGCTACGCGCTGGGTTGTTCTTTGGTCGCTATGTTTAACCGCGTTGGCGGCGGCATTTATACAAAAGCGGCGGATATGGGTGCTGACCTTGTTGGCAAGACCGAGGCGCATATTCCCGAAGATGACCCACGCAACCCCGCGACAATTGCGGACAACGTAGGAGACAATGTAGGCGATGTTGCCGGACTTGGCTCAGACCTGCTGGAAAGTTATGTGGCTTCCATCGTCGCGGCTATCGCGCTGGCATATAATTTGATTGTAAAAGTGGGCGTTTCTTCCTCTTCACTGAACGCGCTCTACACTTTCCCGCTGGCATTTGCCGCCTGCGGCTTGCTTGCGTGTGTCATCGGCGTGGCTTCACTTTTGGTACGAAACCTTTCAAAATCAAAGAAAGTGCATCAACAGCTGAACGCCGCCACTTGGATTGGCGCAGGGATTACGATTGTAGCGGGTTTCTGCCTCTCATACAATCTGTTCAACGGCAAAGGCATTGATTTTACCACGCTTGGTTTTAAGGCTGGCTGGGCTTCTCCGTTTGTCGGCGGCGCAGTTGGTGTTATCGCAGGAATTTTAATCGGCATTGTGGCGGAATATTACACATCTTCCGATTACAAGCCCACAAAACGTCTGGCAGAAGCCTCTCGTGAAGGCGCGGCACTTACAATTACGTCTGGTCTTGCGCTCGGTATGAATTCCTGTATGATTCCGTGTATCATTCTTGGCGTTGGAATTATCGTGGCATATTACCTTGCCGGTCTGTACGGCGTTGCGATGAGCGCGATGGGAATGCTTTCATTCGTGTCGCTCACCGTTTCTGTTGATACCTACGGACCGATTTCAGATAACGCGGGCGGTATCGCAGAGATGTCAAAACTTCCTGAAGGTGTGCGTGAGATTACCGATACTTTGGACGCAGTTGGAAACACGACGGCTGCGATTGGAAAAGGCTTTGCAATCGGCTCAGGCGGACTTGCCGCACTTTCTCTTATGCTCTCTTATATGTATTCCATTCCCGGCGAAAAACTGACCGGTGGCGTTCCCCAGCTGAACATCATGGAACCGATGACGCTCGCAGGTGCAATTGTTGGCGGCGCAATTCCGTTCCTGTTCAGTGGTATGCTGATTGACGCAGTGGCAAAGGCTGCCCGCAACATGGTTGACGAAATCCGCCGCCAGTTCAAGGCGCATCCCGGCATTCTCGCTGGCACGGAAGACCCTGACTACAAAACCTGTATCGGCATCTCAACAAAAGGCTCCATCAGCCAGATGAAAGTACCCGCCCTTATGGCAGTGGTCATTCCCGTCGTGTGCGGTCTTTTGTTCGGCGCAAATTTCGTTGGCGGCATTCTTATTGGCTCGACAATCTGTGCGATTATGATTGCGCTCTTTACAGGCAATGCAGGCGGCGCATGGGATAACGGCAAAAAATTCATCGAGCAGGGCGGACTTAACGGCATCAAAAAAGGTGGCGAAGGCTATGATTCTGTCCACGATGCGGCGGTCGTTGGCGACACTGTTGGCGACCCGCTCAAAGACACCGTTGGTCCGTGTATGGACATCTTCATCAAAATCATGTCTACGGTCTCGCTCGTTGCAGTCTCCGTTTTTGCGCACTACAATTTGTGGGCGTATCTGGGAGAATTGTTTAAGTAGTTTTTAATTTTTGGGCGCATCCTTCACGGTGGCTTCGACTTCGCTCCGCCACCGTGAAGGTCGGGCTATCCGCAGTTCCGCGCTAGATGCGCTCCATTCTTCCGTGCTGCCAGTTCGGGATTTCCCTGCACTGACAGCACTACAGAACGGCCTTACGGCCGCTGCTTCTATCCCTTGCGCATCTCCACTGCCTAAAATTCGTCTTTTCTGCGGTTGGATTTTTTGTACGCGCTCGCACCGACCCGTTCTGTAGGCGTATGCACTTTTACTCTGCCGTGGTCGGATTTGAATCCACGTGATTTTTTGCCGTCGCGTTTTCCTTTGCCAAAATGGTCGTCTTTGTCGGCGAAGCGGCGGCGACTCTCTTCCCTATCACCAAAATTTCGTTTTCCGCCATGTCCGCTATGTCCGTCTTTATCAAAAGAACCGCCGTTTTCCTGCGTGTCCAAATGAATGTGCGGAAGCGAGTTATCGTGTTTTGCCATCTGTAAAACCTTTTCAGCGGACTCTTTTGGCAGACTTAAGAGACTGAAATTCTGCGTCACTTCAATGCGGTCAACTTGATGTCCCGGAATATGGAGCAATCCGCTGAAATATGCCGCAAGCGCACGGGCATTGTAGCCGTCACGTTTACCCAACTGCACATACAGGCGCTTTTGATTCGGGTCAACAGCAACACGTCCGCCTTTACCCAATTTTCCGCTTTGAGGCCTTCCGTTCTTGTATTCGCGAATTTCACCGTAGTGACTCTTATCCAGCGTTTTTCCGTACCATGCGGAAAGTACACCCGAAAGGACTTCTTTTGGGTCATGGTTGGTACACAAATCTTCCGCCATATCCGTGTAGACTGAATCAACAGAAATATGTGCGGAAGAAGCCCGCTCAACCACGGCATCATTTTCCGTCAGCTCAACTTTGTTCACCACATAGATTCCCAGCTGTGCCTTCAAATTTTCCAGCATACGGGCGCGTTTTGTGTTCAGCACATCGTCAATTGTGGGAATCGTGCCTTCTTCCATCTCACCTTTTGCCGCACGGCGAACAGCGTTGCGAAGATATTCCAGACGGCGACGTTCCTCCGGACGAACCAATGTGATTGCGATTCCCTTTGCCCCCGCGCGTCCTGTTCGTCCGATACGATGCACATACGTTGCTCCGTCAAACGGGAGCGAATAATTGATTACATGGCTCAATCCCGTAATGTCAATTCCACGCGCAGCAACATCGGTCGCAACCAGCACACGAGTCTTTCTGCTTCGGAATCGCGCCAGAATTTTTTCACGCTGCCCCTGCGGAATATCTCCGTGAAGCGCGGCAACTTCATATCCCCGCTCATCAAGCAATCGGCTCACCAAGTCAGCATCATTTTTGGTCTGCGTAAACACCAATCCGTAAAAATCGGGAGAAATATCAATCACGCGCACAAGAGCCTCTATTTTTTCGCTCTCACGCACAAAAAGATAACTCTGGTCAATCAAAAGCGGTTCTTCGACAAAGCCTTCTTCCTCGCAAATTTCGTAATCGCCCATAAATTCTTCGGCAATTTTCAGAATTGGTTTGGGCATGGTCGCGCTGAAAAGCAAGATTCGGCTGTTTGGATTCGCCTGCGCAAAAATCGCCTCGATGTCCTCGATAAAGCCCATATCCAGCATCTCATCGCCTTCGTCAAGGATGAAATAATCAATCTGGTCGATTTTTAATGTTCCGCGCTCCAAATGGTCTTGCACACGGCCAGGCGTACCCACCACAATTTCTGCACCGCGTTTCAGTTCATTTATCTGCTTGTTATAGGGTGCGCCGCCATATAAAACGGTCACGCGCGGAAAATCTCCATCACCAAAAGACTTCATTTCCGTACACGTCTGCACGGCAAGTTCACGGGTCGGCTCCAGCACAAGCGCACGAACACCGTCATGGCGACCGCGGATTCTTTGTACAATCGGCAGACCAAACGCCGCTGTTTTTCCTGTTCCTGTACGTGCCTTTGCAATAATATTCGAATCTCCGTTTAAAAGACGCGGAATTGCAAGCACCTGAATCGGACTGGGAACTTTAAATCCCTTTCGCTCAACAGCAGCAAGAGTCGCTTCATCCAAACCCAAATCTTCAAAAGAAATTCCTTCTGAATCCGTTTCCTCTGCCACTGGCGTTTCTGCCGAGACAACTTCATTTTCCGATGAGACAACTTCATTTGTCTCTGACAATTCTTCTTCCATCATATTCATAAAAACTACTATATTAACTATAAACCAAAGGGGGGATAATTGCAAGTTCTAAAAAAATATGCTATACTGTTACTATATGAGCGAAATCAATTTTAAGGTTGACCAAAAAATCGTCTACCCAAGCCAAGGTGTCGGCAGAATACTGGAAATTTTTGAAAAACAGTTTAACGACAAAACCACACAATACTACAAAATTTACATTGACGTTTCTGATATGATTGTCATGGTTCCGGTTGATAATGCCACCATGCTGGGAATTCGCCCCATCGTTGAAGAAGCGGAGGCTCTTGCCGCATTGGAATCGCTGGGCGAGACTATTGAGCCAGTCACTTCTGACTGGAAATTACGCTATCAGATGAATCTGGATTTGCTCAAAAAAGGCAGTATCGCTGATATTGCGAGCATTGTGCGAAGCCTGTACCATCGTTCTAAAGTAAAGGAACTACCCATTTTGGAACGAAAATTATATGATAGCGCGCGCAAATTGCTGATTGACGAGATTGCATCTGCGACAGGCAAAAGCGAAAAAGAAGTTGAATCCATGATTCATGCAAAACTGGAGCCGCTCGGTGCAATCAATGTCAAAAAGCCCTTGCTCGACCCCAATGACGAAGATGATGACGATGAATTTTCGGATGACTTCGGTTCTTCTAATGATGATTCGGACGATGATGACGATGAAGAAGAGGAAGACACCGACGAAGACGTAATGGACGACGATGACGAATAAATCTGAGCCGCAACGTTCTGCGGAACAATCTGCGCTTATTCTTGTGGCGGCGGGTTCTTCTAGCAGAATGGGCGGCATCAAAAAGGAATACCTTCCAATGAACGGCGGTACGGTGCTTTCATCTGCCGCCCGTGTTTTTTTACGGACGCTGCCTTTTTCCGTGGTGGCGGTTACCTATCCCGCAAAACATTCTGGTTCAGAGCGCGAAGACAAGGCTGAAAATGCCACCGCAGAACAAAAATGCCGGGCCGCCCTGTTTGCCAATATTGAGCGCGAAAAAAATGCCGTTTCTCAAACGCAATTTCTGTTCGTTCCTGGCGGCGCAACACGGCAAGAAAGCGTACTGAATGCGCTGGAAGCCATCGCAAAAGAACTGAAAAAAAATCAGGCTGGCGGCGCGGAAAAGAAAAATCCGCTCGTCTTTATCCATGATGGCGCGCGTCCTTTCGTCAGCGAAACCATTATCCGTGACTGCGAAGCGGCGGCACTGCAATACGGCGCGTCAGTTCCAGCGTTGCAGCCCGTAGACACGCAAAAAGAAATTGATGCGGATGGTTTTATTACGCGCCATCTGGTCCGCTCTCAGCTTGCCGCCGTACAAACGCCTCAGGTGTTCAGATTCCAGCCGCTTCTTGCCGCCCACCGCAAAGCCGCCACTGACAAAGCCGTCTGCACCGACGATACTGAAATTTGGGACACGTATGTTGCTGATGGCAAAACGTATCACGCCGTAAAAATCGTGGCGGGCTCAAGCGAAAACAAAAAAATCACCTGGCCGTCTGACATTCCAAGCCAGCCACCATCAACGACAGAAAAGAAATCCGCCACCGTACCGCAGACAAAAAAGGAGTCCTCCATGACCATTCGCACAGGATTAGGCTATGACAAGCACGTTTTAGTTACTGGACGCAGACTGATGCTTGGCGGCGTAGAAATTCCCTTTGAAAAAGGAGAGGACGGTCACTCCGATGGCGATGTGCTGCTTCATGCAATTACCGATGCGCTTTTGGGTGCCGCCGCACTGGGAGACATCGGCTCGTATTTTCCGCCGAGCGACGCAACGTGGAAAGACGCTGATTCAAAAATGCTTCTGGCAACGGTGTGGAAAGACATTACTGCCGCAGGATGGAAATTAGGCAATCTGGACTGCGTGATTGCGCTTGAAAAGCCAAAATTTTTGCCATGGCGCGATGCAGTTCGTTGCTCCATCGCTGATGTGCTTGGCGTGAGTGCGGAACAAATTTTCGTCAAGGCAAAAACTGGTGAAAAAACAGGTGACGTAGGAACAGGTAAAGTTATCGAAGCCTTTGCGACCTGTCTTTTGCATAAGTAATTTCAAAACTCGTTCAAACTGACCGCCGCTTTTTCTCAGCATTGGTGCATTAACTATTTGTTCCCATTTCAAGGATAAGTTCCACTTCACCTACGCTTCGTTTCATGCGGCGGGCAATTTCATCAACCGTCCAGCCCTGCCGTTTAAGCGCGATAATCGTATCTCTTTCCTGAGGAGTCATGCGGTCAGAAATCTGCCCCGGATTTTCGTTTAAGTCTGCGCGCGTTGCTTTCAAAAGCAAATCCATTTTGCTTTCGATTTCTTTGTCCAACTTCTGCAAACGGGTTTCAACTCCGGCAAAACCAGTCCGCGCGGTCTTAATCTGCTCAACCTGCACTTCTGTTTCGGAAAGCAAATCCTGCAAGGACGTAATTTTATCCACCGCCTCGCTAATCCGCCCGCTGTTTTCCATAAGGGAAGCAACATTACGCTGCACATCCTTAATTGAATCAGGCAGGGCATTTGTCTGACGAATTGCCTCGTTCAGCCGCTTCTCCAAATCGGTCAGATTGTCAAACGTTTTGTCAACCTCGCTGGAAACCCGCTCAATCACTTCCTGCTTCTTTTCAAGGCGGTCATAGCGGCTGGAAATATCGCCCAGCGTCTCCTGGAATTTGCGCACTTCAAGTTGGACGGATTGCAAGTCATCACTGGTCGTCTGCAATTCGCGGATTTTTTGATCCATTGAGCCGCTCATCGAAACAAGCCGCTCAAAATCACGCTCCAACGAATCAATATGATTTTTTTCCTCTGCAAAGCGGCTCAGTTTTGTGTTCACCTCGTCATTCAATCCCTGAATCTGCGAAAAATGAGCCTGCAAGGTCTGCATAGCCGCCTGATAATTCTCAATCTTAGAAATTTCGGTCTTCAAATCGCTGATTTCAGAATCAAGCTGGGCTTTAAGTTTGTCTGCCGTCTGGTACACCTGCATCTGCGCGGAGAATGCCTTAACCTGCTTGTCAATCTCGCTGAACCGCATCTGCAAATCGTTTGCCTCGGACTGCATACGCATAGTCAATTCTGCTTCGCGGGCATCGGCGGTATCGTTTACCGTCTGAATCTGAACCTGCAAGTCATGCAGTTTCTTTTCGGCTTCCTCGTTCTGCTCACGCACACGTTTCTGAGTTTCTTTGAGCATATCCTCATACATACGCCGCTGCTCATCAAGAACCTGCTCGGAACGCGCCTTGTAATCAGCCACCGATGATTCCATTTGACTTTGCAAACTTGAAATGTCCGCAGAAAGTTCTTCCTGATGGTCACGCGTTTTGTTCTGGAACTCGGACACATTTTGATTGAACGCAATCTGGATTTCGCCAACTTTCTGTTCTGCCGCTGTCTTGAGCGATTGCAACTGCTTTGTAAACAAATCGCGATTTTGCTCAAATTGAGACTTCAACTGACTGCGCCACGTAGTCAAATCGCTCACCATGCCATCAATTGTCGCATTATTTGTTTCCTGCCGCGATTGTACGGTCTGCTCAATTTCGGAGAGTTTTCCCGACATTTCTTTTTCTGCCTTAGCAATCATTTCGTTTACGCGCTGGGCATATCCTTCAAGGCTTGCCCGTATCAGGCTGTCAGAATTTTCGGCCGCCGTCTGCAAACTGGAACGAGATTTTTCCGTAAAGGTACGGATATTTTCTTCAACCGCGCTGATTTTCTGCTGAATATCGTTCTGCGCCTGAGAGAAATTCGCCTCGTAGCGTTCTGCCAGTTCGCGGTTCTTCGCCTCTAGTTCGGCAAGGCGGCTCTTTAAGTCGTCAACGTATTTCGATTCAAGGTCAGTTCTTTTGCTCTCAAAATCACCGCTCAGCACCGTCAGCCGAGAATCAAGGTTCTGCTTCCATGCGTTCAAATCATCGTCAATCTTATCACTACGCTGCTTTAAATCCGCAACAAAATTCTCCTCGAAGTCTTTGAGCGTTGCGCTTACATTGCTGCTTGCCGTCGCCTTGATTTCCGCAAGATTTCTTTCCAGCGTCTCAATCTGAGCGGAAAGTTCGTCGTTATTCATTTTGACGGAACGGGCAAAATCTTCCTGCCTTTGATCCTGCATAGCCGTAAAACTGTTGAATTCGCCCAGAACCCGTTCCTGCGTATTTTCCATTGTCTGACGCAGATTTTTTTCCAACGTATCTACGTCTGCGCTGACCTGTTCCAGTTTGCCAAAACGATATTCCATGTTCTTCCGATATTCGGTCAGTTGTTTGTCCACGATGTCCAGCAATTCTGTCTGCTTCGCATCGTAAGTCGTGGAAAGCACTTTTGTCATTTCGGCAAGTTTATCGTTAATGGTCTTGATTTTTTCGTCTGCCTGCTGCTGGAATGAAGTCAATTCCAAATTCGCTTTTTCCGCAGTCTCTGCGATTCGTGTTGCCGTAGCGGTCGCCCCCGTCGCAGAATCATCCAATGTTTTCTGCACATCGGCAAGCGTAGACTGCACTTTTGTCTGTACGTCCGCCATTTTTTCGCTGACATCTGACTGAAGAGCGTTGACCTTAGTTTCGACATCAACCTGAAGCGTGGTGACTTTGCCTTCGACATCGGCCTGCAATGTGCTGACTTTTTCTGCCACTATATTCTGCAACGTATTGACTTTTTCGTTCACGCTGTCGTGCATTGTGGTGACTTTGCTTTCTACCTCGCTTTGCAACGCGTTGACTTTTTCGGTCACATTGTCCTGCATTGTGGAGACTTTTTGGTTCATTTCGGACTGCAGCATATTGATTCTGTCTTGCACCGAAGTTTTGTACACATCCAAATGCTTTGCCGAATAATCCTGAAATTTTTCGTAAGCGGCAGTTTCTTTTGAATCAGCATCGGCAATCGCTTTCTGGTACAGATTACCGTAGCGAGTCTGCAAATCATGCGTCTGCCGTTCAAGCGATGCGCGAAGGCTTTCCAAGGTTTTTCCGTTGCCATTCACTTCTGCCTGAAGTTCAGATGCGGTTTTCTTTGCCTGCTGCAAAGATTCGGTAAACTGCCGCTTGATAGAATCCGTCTCCGCTTTGAGAAACTGGGAAAGTTCAGAAGTCTTTGTTCTGAATTCGTTGTCCATTGCGGTGGAACGTTCGCCCAAATTTGCCGTAAACGCATTGGAACGCTGCTCAATCATGCGCTGCAATTCATTTGCCTTTGCCAGCAGTTGGCTCTCCAAATCTTTCAGCCGGGCATTCAGTTCACGCAGATAATTGTCACTGCGTTCCTCCGCTTTTTTCGTCAGATTTTTGAATGCTGTATCCTCAAGATTTGCCGCCTTTTGCGCTGCGTTGATATATGCCGCCTGAATATCCGATTCAATTTTTGCCAGCACTTTGTCCGTATGGTCTGCGGCGGCCTTTGTAGACGTATCAATCTGCTCCGCGCGGGCGTTATACTGGTTCAGCAATTCCGTTCCAATCAACTGGAGATGATTCTGGTTATCTTCCCTGAATTTTTCGTTAATCTGCGGAATCTTTTTTTCGATAGAATCGACTATTTTTTTCTGGCTCTCCAACTTTGAGCGCAAATCATCAATAATTCTTGTTTCCGTGCGGATATTCTCAAGATTTTCTTCGGCTTTTTCAGTCATCTCCATCAGTTCGTTCAGCACCGCACCATACCGCTCAATTTTGTTGCCGATTGAGTCCACTGCGTTGAATTCTTTTTCAAATCCACTGCTCATTTTTTTGAATTCTGAAATCTGATTTTCAAGCCGCTTTACCGCAGCATTCGCAGTCGTCTGCCGGGTATCAAGGTCAGCAGAAACGCCGTTCAAATTCTGCGCCTGCTCCTTAAAATATTTTTCAAATTCTTCAATGCGCGAATTGGAATACCGGCGCACCTTATCCATAGCATTATTGTCTTTGTCCAGCGCGCGGAACAAAAAAATTACCGCAAGAGAAATCGCCGTAGAAATAAAAGCTGCGAGAACAACCACTTTTTTACCCCACCCAAAATTTTCGCCCGAAAAGACGCATAATTTTTTTTATTGTATCACAATCTTTGCAAATTGACGATAGTTTGAGAAAGAAATGTCGGCATTCGGGTGCTTTAGATGAAGAAATTTTCTCCACCACGGAAGCAAATACGCACTTTTCAAGCCGGCATTACGCGCACCAATCACATCATAGCGAACGCTGTTGCCAACGTACAAAATTTCTGTCTCCGCCACGTTAAGGACACGCGCCAGAATACCGAACGGATACTTTGACGGCTTTAGCGCGCCAATTTCTTCCGCTCCCAAAACCGCATCACAATACGGAAGCAGTCCCCACATCTCTCCTTTTTGAGACGGAGGAAAATCAGAAAGAATTGCCAGCCTGTAGCCCGAATCTTTCAACCGCTGGAACGCATCCCTGACATATTTAAACGGTTTAATCCGCTCAAACACAGGTTTTAGCCCGTCATACACAATCTGCTGAATCATGGACTTTGCATTCTGCACTGAACAGTCCAGTTCAATGGCAAGCAAACGCGCCTGATACTCATAAAAATCCGCCACGGGAGCAGTCTTGTGCAACTGCTTGCGGACTTTGTTAAAACTCAGAAAAAATCTCAGGTTGCGCAAAAAATACACCACAATGCGAACGTTCAATGCCCACGATGGATACAGAGTACCGTCAATGTCAAACGCAATCACCGAAATATTTTCAAGCATATTCTATATTATAGATGAGATATGAGGAAAAGTCTATACACAGGAAAAAAAGTGCGCGGGAGAGAAGAAACAAATCCCCTCCCCCATGCCGTTACAGAATATACACACCGCTTGCGTCAAAATCAAGGTATGCCGTCTCGCCCGCCTCGTAGGTTTTGCGACCAATCGGGTTGTAGTCGGTAATCTGAATTTCTTTACCATCCACGTCAACCTGATAATACTGGTACGACCCCATAAAGGTTGAGAGCGTCACTTTTCCCTGCAATGCGCCCTTGTCGGCAAGTTTGACGTTTTCAGGACGAAGCACAAGCGAAACCTTATCTCCCGCTTTTGCATTGATGTAGTTCTGCACGGTCATTTCGTTTCCGCTCACCACAATCGCCGCCTTTCCGTCCGTCGCAGATTTTACCTCAGCGTCAAGGAAATTTGCCTCGCCGATAAAGTCCGCCACAAATTTGTTGTTGGGGTGATAGTAAATCTCGCGCGGAGAGCCAATCTGTTCCACCCTGCCCTTGCTCATGATGATAATCTGGTCGGAAATACTCATGGCCTCGCTCTGGTCGTGGGTAACGTAGACAGCGGTAATGCCCACTTTCTGCTGAATCTTTCGGATTTCCGTGCGCATCGTCACACGCAGTTTTGCGTCAAGGTTGGAAAGTGGCTCATCAAAAAGCAAAACGCCCGGCTCCATCACGAGAGCGCGCGCCAACGCAACACGCTGCTGCTGACCGCCGGAAAGCTGGTTCGTCATGCGGGTCTCCATGCCTTCCATCTCAACAAGTTTCAGCATGGAAAGCACTTTTTCTTCAATCTCCGCCTTGGGAACTTTGCGGATTTTAAGTCCATACGCCACGTTGTCGAACACATTGTAATGTGGCAAAAGCGCGTAACTCTGGAACACCATTGCCGTGTCGCGTTTGTTCGGCGGAAGCGCATTGATTGCCTCGTCACCAAGATAGATTTCGCCTTCATCGGGGCTTTCAAATCCCGCAATCATGCGCAGGGTCGTGGTTTTTCCGCAGCCAGAAGGTCCCAGCAGGGTCACAAAACTGCCAGGTTTGATTTCCAGTGTGGTATCCTTTACCGCATAAAATTCTTTTCCCGTCTTGGGGTCTTGGTATATCTTAGAAATATGGTCAAGTTTTACGCCTTTTTTCTCTTTCATAGTCTTTCCTCCTTTATTTTTGTCACACGGATAATTCGCTAACGCTACTCGGACTAACGTCCTCGCTCGGTTATATCACCGGCTTACTTTTAGCGACGTTAGTCGCGTAGCGTTAGCATGCCATATCCCTGACATTTCGTTCCGTGTGACCTCACTTATACTTTACCGGGCGGCTCGTGCCGAGATACTTTATCAGCGTGTTCATCAAAAGGACTGCGCCGTAGGTGATGATGATAAGCACGGTGGCGTATGCACACGCAATGCCGTAGCTTCCCTTCTCCGCCTGCTCGTTGATTTGGCACGTAATCAAGAGGTATTGCGGCGTAACAAGCAAGATGATGGCAGAAATTGCCGTAATGCTTCGCACGAATGCTGTGACCAAGCCACTGAAGAATGAGTCGCGAATCAGCGGCAGGGTGACGGTCATAAACACACGACCAGAACCCGCGCCCATGTCATACGCACTTTCTTCAATTGATTTGTCAATCTGGCGAAGAGCCGAAATGCCGCTTCGCGTTCCTGTGGGAAGCGAGCGCACAATAAACACGATAATCAAAATCAATCCTGTGCCGTACAGACTGCTCATCACGCCGCTACGGAAAAGTCCGTTCGCATAGCCGCGAATGTAGCCGATACCCAGAACCGTTCCCGGAACCGCCATAGCCAGCATGGAAATGAATTCGATGAATCCCTTTGAGCGGAATTTCTTTTTGACCACGAGGTACGAAATCACCATCGAAAGGAAAGCAGTCAAAGGCGCGGCGATGATTGAAAGCACAAACGAATCCTTGAACGCCTTCAATCCCGAAGTCCTGAACATATAGTTGAACCATTTGAACGTCAGGTGGTAGTCGCGTCCCCAAAGCGTAAAGAGCGCACCAATCGGCACCATGATGTACATAAGGAGGACAAACGCAGAAGCGAGCCCGCAGATAAGTGCCAGCGGATAGCGCACAGAATTGTCTTCTATCAACATGCGCTGGCGACTCGCCTTTCCACTCAATGTGGCGGCGGTTTTTGCCTCAAGATAATATTTCTGAATCAAGAACAGGACGACCGTAAGCGACAGCAGGACAACGCTCATGGCCGCCGCACCCGTCGCGTCGTATGCGCCAGTCACCTGCAAATAAATTGTCGTGGCAAGCGTGTCATACGAGCCGCCAATCAGCATCGGGTTTGCAAAGTCAGCCACCGATTCAATAAAAGTGACCAAAAATGCGTTTCCAAGACCAGGAAGCATGAGCGGCAGCGTAACGGAACTGAACACTTTGAACCGGCTTGCCCCCATGTCCCGCGCGGCTTCTTCCAGCGACGGGTCAATATTTTTAAGCAATCCCCTAAGCATCAGATAGCAAACCGGGAAAAATGTCATGATTTGGACGATTGCAATGCCTTTCAGTCCGTAGACATTGGAATCGTAAATATGCAGAACCGAGCGCGTAATAATTCCGCTACGCCCGAACAGCATAATCATTGAGAGAGAAAGGACAAACGGCGGCGACACAATCGGAAGCATGGAGACCAGCCTGAACAACGTGGAAAGAACCTTGCTCCGAAGCTTGACATACACTTCCACATAAGCAAACAGAAGTCCTATCGCCGTGGAAAAAATACCTGTAATAAATCCCAGTACCAGCGTGTTTGAGAACGCCGTCTGAAACCGTTTTAGGCTCAAAATCCGCTTGAACACAGCCAGCGTCAACTTTCCTTCGCTGAAAAAACTGTCTATCAACACCATCAGAAGCGGATACAAAATAAACAGCGAAAGGAAAACCAGCAGCACCCCAATCATCGTAATCATAATCGGGTCTGCAAAAAATTTCTTCCGCTCCAATTGCACACTCTGAGCAGTCGCCATGCACACCTCCTTGTCACTCTCGTTTGATTTTTGTAATAGATGATTTTAAAATAATCTGCAATCAACAAAAAAAACAGGCTATCGGCGAGAATCAGCCCCCCAAACTCGTGGTCGAGCGTCATAGGTATCGAACTCACTCGTTTCGCTCGTTCGTCACGCTCAAAGCGAGTTTTTGGTCGAACCTCACCTACCGCCTGTTTTTTGTACAGAATGGGTCTTCATTTCATCTGTTGCCAAAAAATAACCCATCCATATACTACTCGCCTATTTCGTCTTAAACTTGTCTGAACCGCCTTCCATCGCAACAAAGAAGTCCTCAATGTACTTCGCGCTGTTCTTCTTTGCGTCCTCAAAGTCGTAGTTGATTGTGTTGTTCATATCCAGACCGAACTGCGCTGCCTCCGGGGGCTGTTCTGCATTGCTCAGCACCAGGAACTGATATGAGCCATTCTTTTTTGCAAGATTCACACATTCGGGAGAAAGCGCGTATTCAATCCACAGTTTTGCGGCGTTCGGATGCTGCGCTCCCTTGAAGATTGCCGTCGCACCGATTTCATAAGATGTGCCGTCAGAAGGAACAATCAGACCGATGTTCTTGTAGCCCTGCAGAATCTGATAGATGCCGTCATGCAGGAAGCCGACACCGATAACACATTCTCCAGGACCAACCATCTTTGACGGACCAGAACCAGATTTTGTGTACTGTGTTACGTTCTTGTCCAACGTCTTGAAATATTCCATCGCCTTATCGTGACCTTTCATCTGAACCATCGTGTTGATAACCAGTTTTGCCGTTCCCGCCGTATTCGGGTTAGAGAGCATTATCAGTCCTTTGTACTCGGGCTTGGTCAAATCGTCCCAAGACTGCGGTGCTTTGATGTTCAACCGGGCAAGTTCCTCGGTGTTCACCATAAAGCCAAGGATTCCTTTGTAGATACCATACCAGCAGTTGCCGGTGTCTTTGTAATTGTCGTTGATAAGATTTTTCGCATTTTTCGCGGCATAACTTTCCAAAAGGCCCGCCGCCGTTGCCTCATTGTACGGATCTGTCGTACCACCGAACCAAACGTCAGCAGAAGGCTTTCCTTTTTCCTCAGCAATCTTCGTGTAGACTTCTGATGTCGAAAGTCGCTGATACCGAGTCTTGATTCCATACAACTCAGCAAAATGATTTACTGCCGCCGCAAGATACTCTTCCTCACAAGATCCGTATACGGTCAGTTCACCCTCAGCCTTTGCGGCCGCAACCAAATCATCAGAAGCAGCATCTGTTCCCGCCGCTTTCTGCGCCTTTTTGTTACATCCGGCAAACCCCAGCACCAATGCCACGCCCGCCAGCAATGCAATGACCTTTTTCATAATACCTCCAAATTCCGGAAAATATTTCCCGTTTTCTTTAGTATTATTGTAAGTCCGATTTTAGAATAATGCAAATTTTATTTTTAGATTCCTGAACCAATCTGCTGACCGGCATGAACTTTGTATTCTGCGCCGTCTTTGGTCGCCCCGACAATATCGGGAAGAAGCGTGATTTTGTCTTTTTGAAAAAGCATCGTAATCGTAGAACCCGCAAACTCAAAGCGACCCATCTCATCGCCTTTTTTCATTTGCACGTCCTCGTAGTAATTGTTGATTCCGCCCACCACAAGCGCACCGATTTCTGTCTGAATGACTTTTCCAAAATGAGCCGTCTCCAGCGGTGTCCACATTCGGCGGTTCAGCGTGTAAATCGGATATTTTTCTGCGCAAATCGGCTGTACCGAATGAAGCATTCCCGGAATGAAATGATTTTTTCCCTGAAAGCCGTCATCAATGTACAGATAGCGGTGATAATCGGTCGGACACAGGCGGAAAATCAGGCACACGCCGCCATTAAACTGCGCGGCAAGATTCGTTTCGTCCCCCGCAATTAAATCCGCCACTTTGTAGCGCGAGCCTTTAATTGCAAACGACGAATCTTCTTCTATCGGATAAACGCTCAGCCATGAATCGCAAGGACTGATAAGGTGAGATGGCTCAGCGTCAAAACTGACTTCCTTTTTGCGGATAAAAAAATCGGCGAACGACTTGAATTTTTGTCCCTGCCACGGAGTCAAATCAATGCCGTGTTTTTTTGCGAACGATTTTATGAACAGCGAAGAAAGACGCGTGCGGAACAAAAACGCCGCAATGCCAGAATAATTGCAATGAAGCAAAAACCACAGCACACAGCGTCCAAATGTAGTGGTGTATAAAAATGCAACAGAAGAATCGTTATTGTCGCTCACGCGCGTCCTCTGAATTATTCGAACCAACCGATGGAAATTGCCGCCCACACCATCAGCGCGATGTCAACAACACCAATCAAAATCATCACGATTTTGCCAACAAAACCAGGTTTGGTCAGTTTGAACGGCGTAATGAACGCGATTCCCACCAGCACGGCCAGCACAGAAATAATTACTCTGGGATGCAACGCACTGTTCGCATACTGTTGCAAAAGCACCGCGACCGCATAAAAACCAGGAAACCACAAAGCCGCACTTGTAATCGGCATTCCTCTGAATTCCGTGCGCCGTGCGTCAGTCTGACTGGTACGCTCTTCTTCCTCTACGTTAAAATACGCCAGACGAATCAGACCGCACATCAAGTAAAAAGCAGACACCGCAAATTCAATTTTGCTGCCAACACGCAACTGATAGACAATGATTGCAGGAAGAACGCCAAAACACACAAGGTCGCTCAACGAATCAATCTGGACACCAAATTTCTTTTCTTTTGGAGTGCGATTTTTTTTCGTTGAGGCAATTTTTCCGTCAAACATATCACAAAAACCGGAAATCATCAGACACACTAATGCAGTAAAGATGTGCATCTTGCCACCGTCAACCGCATAGCCCATTCCAAGAAACGCCACAACCGTTCCGATGTAGGTGAGAACAACAGTATAATCGTAAACTCCAAGCAATCCCATAATTTTTTCCTTTATCATATTATTATAAGGGAATTTTAAATGTGTGTCTACTTGTTTATGAGGGGAAAAGCCTTTCCCCTACCGCCTACTGCGTACGGCGCTACCCCTTTCTCCTAGGGGAGTTCCCCTAAAACCCCCGTTCTGCTATAGTACACAACATGAAAGAATTCGACTTGTCCGCACTTCTTCAGGAACATACAGAATTTTCGCTCAGACAACAACTTTCCTATGTGTGGCGGCTTTCTGTTCCCGGAATACTTGCGCAGATTTCTTCAATAATAATGCAGTATATTGATGCGGCAATGGTCGGTTCTTTGGGAGCCGCCCCTTCTGCGGCAATCGGACTTGTCGCCTCCAGCACATGGCTTTTCGGGGGGCTGAGCCACGCAGTCGGCATGGGATTTTCCGTGCAGATTGCACAGGCAACGGGAGCCGGTGACAAACAAAAAGCAAAAGACATTCTGCGTCAAGAAATCGTTGTCGGCGCGGCAATTTCTTTTGTGCTTGCGGCAATCGGCATCGCAATCAGCGGCTCTCTTCCCATCTGGCTGGGCGGTTCTGCGGAAATCCAAAAAGATGCGTCCGTGTACTTTCTTGTGTTCGCGCTGTTTTTGCCGCTCATGCAGAATTTCTTTATGCTTGGGGCAAGCCTTCAGTGCGCGGGCAATATGAAAATCCCGGGAATCCTTAACGCGCTGATGTGCTTCCTTGACGTTGCGTTTAATTTTATCTTTATCTTTGTGTGCAAACTTGGCGTTTTGGGAGCGGCATTGGGAAGCGCGGCTGCACTGGTGGTGGTCGCAGTCGCAATGATATATTTTACCTGCGTCGCTTCTCCCGCGCTCAATCTTCGGCAAAAAGGCAGCTGGATTCCCCGCGCAGAAACGTTGCGCACCGCACGAAAAGTTTCGCTTCCGATGGGCTTTGAGCAGATTGCCCTTTGCGGCGCATACGTTATGTCAACAAAAATTATCGCTCCGCTGGGTACTATCGCCATCGCCGCCCACTCGTTCAGCATCACGGCAGAATCCTTGTGCTATATGCCCGGATACGGTATCGGGGAAGCGGCGACAACCTTGGTCGGACAAAGCATCGGTGCAAAGCGCACGGATTTGGCAAAACGCTTCGCATGGCTTACCGTGGCGATGGGAATGTGCGTCATGGCAACAACGGGAATCGTTATGTACGCGCTTTGCCCCGCCATATTCAGATTTCTTACCCCGGATGCGGACGTACGCAGTCTCGGCATACTGGTATTACGCACCGAACTGTGGGCAGAAGCATTTTACGCCGCCGCCATCGTTATTTCGGGGGGATTGCGCGGAGCTGGAGACACGTTAGTTCCCAGCATAATGAATTTGGTCAGCATGTGGGGTGTGCGCCTTACGCTTTCCTATATTTTGACAAAAAAGATGGGATTACAAGGCGCGTGGATAGCAATGGCAACCGAATTATGTTTCAGAGGATGTATTTTCCTGTTCAGATTAAAACGAGAAAAGTGGCTTAAAGCCAAGCGTTAGCGATAGGGCATATTGCGTAAAACCTCCTGTTTTACGCAAATGCGACGGCAGGACTAGCTGCCGTCTTTGCTAATGGAACGCGCTTCCATGCGCGTGCGTTAGCGATGGAAGCCGCGCCGTAAGGCGTACCGCAGGTATGGAGCGCAAGCGGAACGGCGAACGTAGCGACCCAGTGCGCAAAACAAGGACATTTTGCGCGCTGGGGAACGCCCCCCCCTAAAGAATTACAGTTTCGGCAACGTAATTCCGACTTTTGCAAGAGAATCGCTGTTGTAGCTTAAATCACATTTTTCAAGATATTCAATCGGCATATCAGCGGGGTTTGCCTCGCCTTTCAGAACTTTTACAGCCATCGCTGCAGTCTGTTTTCCGAGTTCGTAGTAGTTGATTCCATAGGTGACCATACCACCGCTCTTAACCATGCCGTCTTCGCCGACAATCGTCGGAATCTTCGCTTCGTTCGCAACCTGTGCCAACAACGGCATACCCGCAGCCAGCATATTGTCCGTCGGAACATAAATTGCATCAACCTTACCGACCAAACTCTGAGTGACCTGCTGAATTTCGTTGCTGTTAGAAACTGAACCTTCGATATATTTCAGCCCAGAACGAGTACACGCATCCTTTGCCAACTGAATCTGGAAGATGCTGTTCTGTTCGCTGGAGCAGAACATAAGCCCGACTGTTTTTGCATTCGGGACGACACGCTTCAGCAAGTCAATCTGAGCAGAAACCGGAGTCAAGTCGCTCGTACCTGTCACGTTATTTCCCGGATGTGTATTTGACTGCACCAATTTTGCAGATTCGGGGTCTGTAACAGCCGTAATCAAAACGGGGATAGTCTGGGTCAACTGCGCAACCGCCTGAGCCGCAGGAGTCGCAATCGCCAAAATCAAATCATCCTTGTCATTTACCAATTTGTTCGCAATTGTCACACAGTTTGCCTGTTCGCCCTGCGCATTCTGATAATCAATAGAGATATTCTCGCCATTTTTATATCCCGCATCCGCAAGACCATCGACAAAACCTTGATATGCGCCGTCCAAAGCCGGATGTTCCACCAGCTGAATAACGCCAACCTTCAATTTTGCCGTTTTGGTTTCCGTCGCAGCAGAAGCGGAAGCCACCGTCTTTTTTGAACAACCTGTCGCCACCAAAGCAACAGCCAACGCCAAAAGAACCAACACGCTCTTCTTCATACAATCCTCACTTTTTTTGGAAAAAATGTTGCTTCGATTTTACCAGAAAAACAGTTTTTTTTCAATAAGGCGATTTCGTGCTGATTTTGGGCGCATCCCTACGGGTCGGGTGTTCCGCCCTTCGCTCACGCTCATTCTCCGACGCTTCGCGTCTCGAACTGCGGGGCTACATACCCTTGCGCACGGAACGACCCCGCTACAGTTTCGCCAGTTTTTCCTGCACAAGTTTAGTCGCAACGCCGGGATTTGCCTTGCCCTGACTTGCCTTCATCACCTGACCCATGAGCCAGCCGACCACATTGGTCTTTCCGCCCTTGAAGTCAGCGACAGCCTTGGGATTGTCGGCGATAACCTGGTCAACGATTGCTTCAATCGCGCCCGTGTCAGACACGCTTTCCATGCCCTCGTCTTTGATAATTTGTGCAGGCATTTTGCCGCTTTCAAGCATTTTGGCAAAGACGGTCTTTCCCTGAGCCGAAGTGATTTTTTTGTCGGCGATGGCGTTTACCAGTTCCGTGATGTGGGCGGGCTTGATGTTGACCTCGCTGATTGTAATGTTCTTTTCATTGAGGACAGCAAGAAGTTCCGCAAGAATCCAGTTGGCGACTTTTTTGACATCTTTTGCGCCCTTAGCCGCTTCCTCAAACCAAAGGGAAAGTTCGCGGGTAGAAGTCAGAGTCTCCACGTCAAAGTCAGAAAGCCCATAATCCTTCTTTAAGCGGGTGCGTTTTGCCTCGGGAAGTTCACCTACCCTGCCGCCCGCACGGTTAATCAAATCATCGCTCACAGAAAAAGGCTTGATGTCCGGCTCTACGACAAAGCGGTAGTCAACAAATGAGTTTTTGGTACGCTGCACGACCGTCTGACCTTTTGCCTCGTCCCAGCCAATGGTGACCTTAAAGCCCGCGTTGAATTCCTGCCGGTCGTTCTGAAATTCCTCCAACTGCCGTTTTGCCTCGTAGGTACAGGCCTCGCGGATTGCCTTGAAAGAGTTGAGGTTTTTGATTTCGGAAATGGGCGTGTGGTAGAGTTTGCCGTCTTCCCACACGTTCAGGTTGATGTTCGCGTCACAGCGCATGTTTCCTTCTTCAAGGTTTCCCGCAGTGACTTTTACATAGCGAAGGATTTCCTGCACCGTCTGCATAAAAAGAGCCGCCTCGTCCGGGGAAGACATGTCCGGCTTGGTGACGATTTCGATGAGCGGAGTGCCTGAGCGGTTGTAGTCAATGTATGAGTGCGCGCCCTGCAAGTGAAGGCTCTTTCCTACGTCCTCTTCCAAGTGGATTCGCTCAATGCGTACACGGCGATATTTATTGTCGATAATGCACGGCTCGCCCTTGAAATTATTTGGACGGTGTTTTGAGCCGCCAACCTGCTCGTCCTTGGGAAAATGTGAAAGAGGCAAATCAACAAAACCGTCCGTACACAGCGGAATATCGTACTGCGTAATCTGATAGCCCTTGGTCAAGTCCGGGTAAAAATAGTGCTTGCGGTCAAATTTGGTAAAATGAGCGATATTGCAGTTGAGCGCAAGACCCGCCACCGCACCAAGTTCAACATAGCCCTTGCTAATTCTGGGCATTGCGCCCGGCAATCCCAAGCAGACCGGGCAGACACGTGTGTTGGGCATACCGCCGTAACGGTTCTCGCAGGCGCAGAATGCCTTTGTATTCGTCAGAAGCTGCGTGTGTATCTCGCACCCGATTACAATTTCGTATTTGTCAATAGCCATACGTTCCTCAGATTTATCCGCATACAGTGTAGCGAATTTGCGGGAGAATTTATAGTGGGTATCGGAAAAAAGTTTTAGAAAGAAATTTCCCTCACACTAATTCCCGTAGCACTTCATCGGCATCCAGGTTCTCGTAGCGTCGCAGGTATCCCCTGTCATTAATCATGCCCCTTTGTGGTCATTTGGTACACGCCGTCCCAGTCTTCGGGGAGATTCGCGCTCAGGTATTCCTTGCAGCGGTCGGCAAACATCAGCGACGTTTCATCGGGAAGGACTTTGTTTGCTTCCTCAAAAAGATGCTGCGCCTTGGTGAATTCGCGTTTAAGGTACAAATCAATTGCGCCCTGGAACACGTCAACCATCTCTAGTTCGGTGTTCGTCATTTCGCTCTTGAAGCCAAGAATATTGTACAACTGAACGGGCTGTTCTTTTCCCACAACGCGAACCCTGTCAAACGGGCGACCAACCAGAATGCCGTTATGCTCGCCACGGTTTGCAATTTGCCAGGTGGTTTCGGAACAAAGAATCCAAGAGTGGTAGATTTTGTTTACGCCTTCCAAGCGGCTCGCAAGGTTTACGTTGTCGCCCATCATCGTGTAGTTCATCTTGTTGTCCGTTCCCATGTTGCCCACGACCATGCTTCCCGAATTCAAACCGATGCGGGTCTGAAGGAGCATGGGAATGTCGCCGCTTGCAAAATGCTCGTCGTTGTAGGCCTTTTCTGCCTGTTTCATGCGAATTGCGGCGACGGCTGAAGCAAAGGCATGGTTCTCCAAGTCAATTGGCGCACCAAAGAACGAAACGATTGCGTCTCCGATGTATTTATCTATCGTTCCGTTCTCGGCAAGAATGCAGTCGCTCATCGCGCCAAGGTATTCGTTCAGCACGCGGACAAGTTTGGTCGGGGTGACCATTTCGCTGAACGTGGAGAACGAGCGGATGTCGCTGAACAATGCAGTCAGTTCCTTTTCTTCGCCGCCAAGGGTCAGTTTTGACGGGTCTTTTACAATTTGGTCAACGACGGTGGGGGAAAGGTAGGTGCTGAACGCGCTCCGCAAGAATGACTTGTCTTTTTCGCTCGTGATAAAGTGCAGGATTGTCACCACAAGGAAAGACGTAAAGGCTATCAGCACAGGCGTAACCACAGGGCTATAGATACCCGCAAATGCCATCAGCAGAATCGGCACAAGAATGACCAAAAGCACCAGCAATACGCCGTAAAAGTTCTGAATCCATGCCTTTTTGCCGTCCGTCAAGAATACGTAGAGCAACGTCAATATAATAGTAAAGAGCGCACCTATCTGCCAGTCTATCGGCGTGATAAAATCCTGATTGACAATCGTATTGTACACGTTCGCATGCGTTCCCACGTTCGGGTATGCGCGGTTAAACGGAGTGTTTCCCAAATCGGTTGTGCTGCTGGCGGTATTTCCGATGATACAGAAAGCGTGCTCATAATTTTTGCGCATCTCGGTGATGTAAGAGGCATACAACTCGGACTGCTCCTTTAAGTCGCTGAAAATGCTGTTCACGCCGGAAAGATTCGTCTGATACTGCTCTTCGGTCAAAAGGTCTTTTAGTTCTTCAAGACGGGCGGTAATCTCATCGTAGGATGCGCCAGAAAGGAATTGCGTCACACCGTCAAAAAATGCTGCGCGGGCGGCAAAGTATTCCGCATACTCTTCTTCGCCGATGCCACCGTCTATTGCCGCTCCGTCTATATCGTATCCCTCACAGCGGGAAAGCAGATGTTCCTTGTAAGCAACGATGTCGGCATAATCATTCAGAAGCGAATTAACCGTCTCGTAGTATGAAAGCGGAGTTCCGTCATCAGTTGTCAGCACATAGCCACTCAGCCCGGAAAGATATGCTACGATGTTGTTCTCCAAATCATCCAGCTGGGCAAGAGACAAAATGCTTTCGTGACGGAATGAATCCACGAATTCTTTGTGCAACCAGTTGATATTCATTCTTCCATGTGAATCCAGCGGAATGGTGATGTCGGTTCGGGATGTCCTTCCCGGAATTTTTGTGCCGACCAGTTCCACGCTGCGGGAATGACGTACAACTTTCTGCACGTCAAGTTTTTTGAGCAACGGGGCAACCACCAGCTGACCAACGTAGCCGTTATCTCCCTGCTTGTTGAACAAAATGACCCTTCGGCGCGTTCCGTCTCCGTCAAGCACGATGTTCGTAAATCCCGCTCCTTTTGCGCGCCGCATAAACGGATAAATCGCAGGGGCAAAGCCAGGAAGATTGCCCTGGTCAGCGGCATAGAATGCTCCGTCAGCGGCAATAAGATTTTTTTCATCCTCAACATTCTTGAACAATGCCCGATTTACAACGTAAGCCTTTTCTTCTTCCGTAGGAGTAATACCAATGTCGGCAATATTTATCGTCAGCCACGCATTGCTGAAAAACTGTAGGGAACGGGCAAAAATGTCATCAAAGTCACGGTACACTGAATGTTGGACGGAATCGTACAAGGCATCAAGACCAGGATAAATGTAATCCTCAACCATCTGACGTGAAATATCAGGCAGGTCTGATTTGGTCACGCTTCCAGAGGAAACACCGTTGGTCAGTTCAGAGACTACATCGGAAATATCCTGTTTCTGCTGGTCAAAATCTGCCGCAAGTTGTGCTGGCGCATCGGGATTAACACCCATGTTTGAGGGAGAAAGATACTCAATATCGAAGACAGACTCGCTCGCACCAAGTTCTTTCATACGAATCAGCGCATTGGCAATAATGTCACGCGTCCACGGCCATGGACCCATCGCTTCCAGAGACTGATTGTCAACCTCAACAAACAAAAGTTCCTGACGCTCATCAGGATTCGGACGCAAGCCCATCATCAAATCATACAGACGGTAATCAAACTTTTGCAGAAGACCGAAAGCCGCAAGCGTTACCCAAAAGAGGATAATCAGCACGACAAAAAATTTTGCCGCCCATTTTGTAAAAAATAACGATTTTTGTTTCTTTCCCATGACAAAAAGTATATCATATGTTATAATTAAAATGAACTATTATTTATAGAAAGTTTAGAGGAGATTGACGAATGAAAAAACATTTTTTGTTGTCCGCTCTCATCCTGCTCGGTTGTGTCGCTGTCCATGCACAGAGCGCGGAAAAGATTTCTGAAATCATCAAAACGAAAGACGTTACCTACGGACAAATGTCCTATCTTGCGGGTGTCTACAATATGCGCGTATCAGACCATGCCTCTTATGAACAGTCCTTTGAGGCATTGCGTCAGGCAGGTCTTATTTCTCCCGATGTAAGCATAGATGACAAAATTCCTTTGCAGGAAGCGGCATTTCTCTGTGCGGATGCGGCGGGGGTAAAAGGCGGACTTTTCTACAGTCTTTTCCATAATCCACGTTATGCCTATCGGGAACTGAAAGCACAAGGCATTCTTCCACAGAGCGTTGATTCTGGCATGTCCATAAATGGAAGGGATGCCATCGCCATTCTGAACGGCTGCATTGCTCTTACGGGAGGAAATGAAGAATGAAAAAGTCACTTGCCTATGCGTTTGCCGCATTGCTTTTTACAGGCGCAATTTATACCGCTTCAGCAGTCGATTTTGGCGGCATGATAACAAACGACTCCAAATTCACCAATGTGGCGGGCTATGGAAATGGTTTCGGCAAACTGGCGCTCAATCAGAAAAATGCCGCCTCGTTGTGGCTTCGCACTCCGTTCAACCAAAAAGGAACCACCTATTTCACGGCGGAAGGGCTTTTCCAGTGGGAGCGCAAATATTTTAATCTGTCTGGTCTGGATGATTTGCAGGACAAAAATCTGTTCGCTGCTGATGTTGATTTGTTCAAATTCGCCACGCAGGTCGATACAGAAAGCGGAAAATTCAACGTAACGGCAGGTCGGTTCTTTGTCAGCGATTTGAGCGGACTGGTATTCAGCCAGACAGCAGACGGATTACTGCTTTCCTACGAAGTGTCGCGGCTTCGGGTTTCTGCTTACGGAGGATACACAGGTCTTCTAAATGCGCGGGTCGTTTCAATACTTGACCCGTCCTTTGTCGAAGATACTGACAAAATCTATCAGTTAGCGGCAAAATATGCGGTGGGTGCACTCTCCCTCTCCTTTGCCGCCGCAAACCAGACGATTTCGGCACAGTTTCTTGGCGCATTCCGCTTAGAAAACGAAACTTACAATCGTATGTACGGCGAACTTTCTCTTGGAGGTCCGCTCTTTTCTACCGTGTACTACAATCTGAACGGTACGCTCGGCTTCGCATCGTATGATGGCGGCGATATGAACATGGGGCTTTTGGGCAAAGCAGGTTTAACCTACTATGCGCCAGTCAAAAGTCTCGCGATTGGTGTAAACGGTGTGTATGCTTCTGGCGAGCAAGGCAGTTTCAAACCGTTCGCAGGATTTACCAGTCAGACAGCAACAAATGCGCTCAGCGGGCGGACAGAATACACAGGCATAATTCGGACAGGACTCGCAATGTCTCTCAAACCAGTCAGCAATCTCCTTTTGGGAGCGACTGGCGACGTGATTTTCAATGCGGCTGAATCCATAGAATACGAAGGCTTTCAATACGGTCTGAACGCAAACTGGCAGATTGTCAGCGATGTTTCGCTTGGAGCCACGATGTATCAATATTATGACAAAGAAGATTCCGACAGCCGCAACAAGAGTTGTATTCAGCTCAAAGCGGCAATCTCATTCTAGGGGGTAAGATATGAAAAAACTTGTTTTAACGGCAATTCTTGCGGCAATGGCAATTTCAGCGGTCACCGCAATAGAAGCAACGGTTATTTCCGCAAAAGGCAAGGTAGAAGTGCAGGACGGAGACGCATGGAAGGCTCTGGCAATAGGTGATTCCCTCAAAAAAGGCTCGATTATTCAGACTGGGTTCAAGTCGGAACTGGTCTTAAAGATTAAGGAATCCACCGTTTCGGTTGCTCCGCTTTCCCGCGTGACGATTGAGCAGCTGACCGACAAAGGCACAAAGGACGACACCCGCGTGTTCTTGGATACTGGCTCACTCAAAGCAAATGTCAAAAAGGTTGAGAACCGGCGCGTAGGCTTTACCGTAAAAAGCCCGGTCGCAACGGCTTCTGTCCGTGGTACGATAATCGGCGCGGCAATCGGATTCCAGTCTACGATATTTGATGCGTATCAAGGTTCTTTTGCCACATGGTTGGAGAGCCACGATGGCGCAGAAATTGAAGAAGATGAAGAAGTAGTGACAAACTTTGACGGAGAATCGGTTGCCGGTGGCGAAGAAGGCGGCGTTGCCAAAGGTGCTGGCGCTGAAGAAGGAGCCGGGGCTGAAGAAAACGCTCCTGCTGAAGAAGAAAAACCTGCTGAAAGAGAAATTTCCGCAAGCCCCAAAACAACCACCGAAACCGTTTCCGATGGATTGGCCCCAAAGAATTCATTCCTTGTAAGCGCAGGTCAGTCTGCGGGCTTCAACGAAAACGGCAGCACCGAAAAACCTGAGACAAAAGCGGCAAACGATGCGATTGGAATGGGTAGCGGCACTCAGACTGCTGCTGCGACGAATGCGGTTTCTATGGGAGGTCCTGCGGATAATCCGCCTGCCGCACTGACTCCGATTGAAACGCCATCATCATCTACTGGTAGCGTCATCCTCACGTTAAATTTCTAGCAGTAAATCTGCAAAGGGCTGTCTAAAAAAGAACGAATTGTCATAAGATTCCGAATCAGGTCTGCTCTTGGCGGACAGGTTCGGAATGACCGTTCTCATTCTTTAAGACAGCCTTTTTTTTCCTCGTGCTAGTTGAGCCTGTCTAACCCAAACGGTATAATCATTATATGAAGAAATTTTTGTCATGTACCATTTTTATACTCTGCGCCTTGTTGCTTACTTCTTGTCAAAAGCAAAAACGGGTTTCTGTCGTAAGCGAAGAAGAGCAAATTGAAGAACAGTCTCCCGTCAGCATGAGAAATCTTGACGACAACGCAAAACAATATCTTGAGGGAAAACACGTTTTTGTGCTTCTCGGCTATGGCTACAACGATGAATCTTTTGTAGAAAAAACAAGGGCCGACCTTTCCGAAAAATTCGGGCTGCTCACAGAGGAATCCGAAGGTCTGGTAAAACTCGCCGTTTTTCCGAATGATTTTATGCGCGGTTCTACGGCACGAATCAGTATGCTGTATACGATGCTCGAAGAAGAACCCCTCGCAGGAATTGTGATTCTTGGTGCGCCAGAAGCGACAAATCTTTCGCTTGCCCGGCTACAGGACAAGAACAACGGCTCGCTCCCCTATCCTGTGTTCAGCCTGTTCCCGCAGGACGATATGCTTGGCTCTGAGGCAACCGCAGACTTTGTGCTGGATTATGCCCAAAAAGCGGAACTGCTTGCGTCAGAAGAGGTGGAGCATCTGCCTGATTTTGACGCGGACACATTGCTGGAAAATTCAATTCAAACTATGCTGAATCCCCGTGAACCGATTCCTGCACCAGAAGATTTGCAGTCTTTCGTGCAGAAAATTGTCGGTCCGGACAGAACCATCTCCAGATACATCGACACAGAATCGGGACTGCAAGCGCAGAATCATTTTATCTTCAACTAGCCTCAAAGGAAACGCGTGATGTTTGAACTGATACAACAAAAGTCTTTGCTCCTTGGAAACAAAAACGCAATCGATGCCCTGGCTCAGAAAGATTCCGCCCGACTGCTCGTGATTTCAGATTCACATGGGAGTTCGTCCGCCGTTCACAGCATTCTAAAGCATTTTGGTTCAACATGTGACGCTCTTTGTTTCTGCGGGGACGGTAGCCGCGACGTACTTTCCGTTCTTGCAAATAGTCTGAGCCATGCAGACTTCGCAAAATCTATTCCCCCTGTTGTTGCGCTTGCCCAAGGAAACGGTGATTTTTCTTCCTGCGTCCTGCATTCTTCGCATCCACAGGCATTTTCCGTTCCAAAATCACAATTTTTTATAGCAGCGGGAAAACTTGTTTTTGTCACGCACGGACATTTGTATGATGTGTATTACGGTACAAAAGAATTATTTCACTCGGCAAAACGAGAATATGCAGAAATCGTATTGTTCGGTCATACGCACATTCCCTATGCAAAAAACGAAGACGATATTCTGATTTTAAATCCAGGAAGTTGCGCCCGCCCGCGCAGGAACTCGGTCAATTCTTTTGCGATTATTACGATTTCCCCGCAAAATACGACCTTTCAGTTCTACAGTATGCAGACGGACGAAAAAACGGCTCATTTTGCGCCCTACACTCCACCGCAAGAAGAAATCTCCCTGCTGTGGGTGTAAAACGTCATTCCAAAACTATTTTATCTCTACGACCCAGCCTTCGGGCGCTTTTTCCGTACCCATCTGGATGCCGGTAAGCGTTTCGCGCAGTTTGCCCAATACAGGACCGATTTTTTCCATGCCGCTGGGGAACAGAATCTCCTTTCCGTGGTCGTCAATCTTTCCAATCGGGCTGATGACGGCGGCGGTTCCGCAAAGGCCGCACTCCGCAAAGTCTTTCAGTTCATCCTTGTGAACTTTGCGCTCCTCAACCTCAATGTGCAGGTAGTCTTTTGCCACCTGTACCAAAGAGCGGCGGGTAATCGACGGCAGAATGCTGTTTGACTTTGGAGTGACCAGTTTGCCGTCCTTGGTGACGAACAGAATGTTTGCGCCGCCAGTTTCTTCAATATATGTGTGGCTTGCGGGGTCAAGATACATGTTCTCCGCAAATCCGTTTCGGTGAGCGTCCATAATGTTGTGAAGACTCATCGCATAGTTCAGACCAGCCTTGATGTCACCCGTTCCGTGGGGAGCGGCGCGGTCAAGGTCTGAAAGGCGGACGACAATCGGCTTTACCCCGCCCTTGAAATACGGTCCGACAGGAGTGACCAAAATGCGGAACTGATATTCGTCCGCAGGCTTTACGCCAATCACGCTTGAAGAACCGAACATATATGGGCGGATATATAAAGTTGCGCCGCTTCCGTAAGGAGGAACCCAGTCAACATTTGCCTTTACCGTATCAATCACCGCCTTAATCCAGCGGTCTTTGGGGAACACAGGCATCTCCAGACGCTCACAGGAATCTTTCATGCGCTCTGCGTTCAAATCGGGGCGGAAGGTAACAATTTTTCCGTCCTTTGTGGTGTACGCCTTCAAGCCCTCAAAACAAGTCTGCGCATACTGCAAAACGCCCGCACACTCAGAAATCGTAATCGTGTGGTCGCCCGTCAGCACACCCTCATCCCAAGAGCCGTTTTTCCAGTTCGCCACGAAGCTTTTGCTCGTCTCCATGTAACCAAACGGCAGATTTGCCCAATCCAAATTTTTTGCCATCGCTTTACCCCTATCAAAAAGTTTTGCAATCTCGATACATCAACTTTAGCACTGTTAAAGTTTTTTTTCAATACGGCGGGGGAAGTCTCCCCCTCGGCTACAATCGACAGTGTTTGATGTGGTTTCGACACGCTCAACCACCTCAAACACCGTCAATTTCCGCCTACCCCCTCTGCGGGGCAATCTTCTCGCTTTTCAGCCCCGCAACGCCCCAAGTCAACTTACCACCGATACAATCTTCTCAACAATCGCTTCGCGTACTTTGTCGGCAATCTGCTGTGAAGTCAAATCTTTGTAGTCCTCATAATAAAGCGGCTTTAAAAAATGCACCTGACTCTGCACGGGCTTAATCGAATTGTACTCAAACACTTTGTACGAATCCACAAGCGCGACAGGAACAATCGGACACTTTGCGCGGATTGCGCTTTTGAACGCGCCCGGACGAAATTCAAGCACGTTGTTGTGATTTTTGCGGTACATTCCTTCGGGAAACACGATAAATCGCCGGCCGGCCTTGATTTCGTCAACAATCGTACTCATGCCCTCAAACTGGGAGCGCATACTTGTTCTGTCCAGACGAAAGCCGCCAATCAGCGTGATAAATTCGTCCACAATCGGAAAGCGCGAGCGTTTTGCGTCAATCACCACGGTGCAGGGCTTTTTGTGCGCGCCGATAAGACCAATGCCATCATATTTTCCCTGATGATTGGGAAACATCACGTAACTGCCCTCTGCGGGAAGATTCTCCGTGCCAGAAACAATCGTCGTGATATATGCTTTTTTTTGCAGCACCTCAATGTAATGCAAGAGTACGTTATAATTTTCCTCAACCGAATGACGTTCGGGATGTTTTTTTGCCTCACGCCCTTTCCGAATCAATCCCAGCGCATCGGGAAATGCCTTTATGATTGCATACCAAATCCGTAACATAATCCTCGTCCTGCCTTTTTACGACTCCTGAAACCCCGCTCCAATCTCATTCATTACTTCAAAAAAATGAGGGAAGCTTACGTTACAACATTCCGCGTTACATATTTTCAGCCGCTGGTCATCGGGCAATCCCAGTCCCAGACATGCAAGCGACATGGCAACCCGATGGTCACCGTAACTTTCCACAAGACCGCCGCGCAGGGTAAACGCAGGATTTGCCGTTCCATCCGCAAGCACAGGCGAATGTCCGTGTATCACCATAAAATCATCGCCAATCTCAATATCCGCACCCAACAGCGTCAGCACTTCTTTCATCACCTCAATGCGGTCGGTTTCCTTGCGGCGGCACACAGCGGCATCTTCCAAAACGGTTGTTCCCTCGGTAAAACAGGCGGCAACCGCAAGCGCACAAATCGCATCGGGAAAAGATGAGAGCGCGACATGCAGTTCTTTTTTGGGCAGATGCTCCGTAGTCAGCCGTCCGATTCCGTCCTTGGATTTTTTTCCGCCGCGAACGGTAATCGTCTCGTTCTGGCGGTTCCATTCCACGTCAGCACCGATTGACTGCAAAATCGACACAATTGCGTCGTCACCTTGCGTACCGCCTCCGTCAATATTGTCGATGACAATTTCGCTGTCAGTCAGAATTCCTGCAATCAGCGGAAAAGCCACCGCTTCCCAGTCACTCGGAATCGTCTTGTCAAACGCTTTCAACTCTTTTGGCGCAGTCACCGAAATATGCTTAAAATCCTCGGTCATACTGACCTTCGCGCCCACGCTTTCAAGCCATTTTTGCGTCATCGTAAGATACGGCGTTTCTTTGGGGTCGGTCAGTTCAATTTCCAGCGGAGCAGAAAGCCGCAACGCCGTCATCATCAGCCCGGAAATGTATTGGCTGCTTATGCTCCCTGAAGTGACCACTTTGTTCGCCTTTGTAATCGGACCTCGCACAATCAGCGGGCAACCGTTCACGTTCGGCTGGGAAATGCATGCTTCGCCCCCCATCTGCGCAATCACATCTGCCACATGCGCCACCGGACGCTTTCTGATGCTCTCGTCGCCAGTAAAAATGCTCCAGCCGTCAAATGTCGCCGCAATCGGAGAAAGAAAATACAAAAGCGAGCCGCTGTTTCCCACGTTGATTACGTCGGTTGGAAGATGCAGATTTTTTCCCGCGCCGTTTACCACCCACGTTGAGCCACATGCGCCCTCGGTAGACAAATCAAGGTCAATGTCTGCGCCGATAAGCGGAACAACCGCCGCCGTACTCAGACAATCCGCGCTCGGCAAAGGATTATGAATATAAGACCGCCCTTCCGCCAGCGTTGCCAGAATGAGCGCGCGAATAGTATGAGATTTTGACCCCGGAACGCGGATATGCCCCGAAAGCCCATGCCTTTTTGCAATAACGTCCATATTTCTATTATACCACAGATTCCGCGCAATTACTAGCAATATATCAGAGCAAGGCAAACGCACGCGGGATTCTATTTCAGGCACGTCGCCTCAAAAAAATTCAGTTTGCCGGCGCGGACGGACATTTCTTTTGTCTCCGTGTGAACAATCTTGCGTCCGTTCAAAAACTGCACGCTCACCGTGTATTCGCCGGGGGGCAACGTGATTCCCGCAACGGACGCTTTCGCAGGAAAATAGCGGCAGGTACGCACATCAGCGCGTTCAGTCACCTCGTTCGTGATTTTTGTTGCGAAGTCCAAAAGCGAAAAAATGATTGCCTCATTCATATTTTTTTCTTTCTGCTCTTTGTTGGAAAGCACATGCATCGTTGTGTTTGCCGCTGTTTTTGCGATGGAACGCGCCAACGCCCTTGCATACAAAATCGAATATTTCTGCTGGAACGTGTCCTCACAGATATTTTCAAGGCTCTCCAGCAATTCCAGTTTCTGCGTGAACCGTTCGCCGCTTGCCTTATCGGTCGCCGTTACCAGCACCGAAGAAACCGAAGAAGACCGTCTTTCCATCACTGGGAGCGCGAGTTTGTACCAGACCGTTCCTTCCCAACTGTAGGCGCGCACCGCTTTTTCCTTTTTTATCGGAGACAACCCCGAAAACGCCAGCACGTTCAGCCGCGCCTTACTCTTTCCGATTCCAGCCTCTTCCGCCGCCGTCATCGGAATGTCAAAATTGTACAAATCTTTCTGCGTATCAAACGCCGATTTTAGATATTTATAGTCCACCGCCGCATTGTCAGCATCTCCGTCCGCCCGATACAAAATCATGCTCAGATATCGGGCCAGCGCAGAATCATGAAACTGGATAGAAACTTTCTTTACTTTTGCATCTTCGTTCGCCATCTCAAAATCATGAATCTGGCCCTCATATTTCGAGCGCAACGTTTTCAACTTGTTGTCAAACCGCCGAATTTCAACCATCGCCTCGTCCTGTTCCCCAAGGCGCAGATAATTCAGAGCCATAAACACATTAGCATAAATATTCTCAAAATCTTCGCCCGCGTAATCCTGCACCAAATCATTCGTCACCATCGAAAGAATACTCTGCGACACACTTTTTGCGCCATATTTTTCCATCAGAGTTTCCGCCTGACCCAAGTTCGCATTTGAATCCGCAATCCTATTATCGTAATGCGCAACCAGCCCCGCGTCCAAAAAAGTCAGCACCTCATCGTGCATTCCGTAAATCGTCGTCTTTTTTTCAGTCAGTTCCGCCGCAACATCAGCATACTTCCCCGCCGCCAAATTCGAGTCAATCCGCGAATAATTATAATCCGCCATCGTCATACAAGACGAAAAAAGCAATGAAAGAGAAAAAATCAGAATTTTTAGAGGGAAGTTTCCCCCTCGGCTACAATTCGCGCCGCTCATTTCCGCCTCCACGCGGCTTACCAATGTATTCCATACTAAAAAAACACCCGCCATGATGACGGGTGCCATTGTCTGTAAATCTGTTTCTGTCGCCTATGAATTGAGCGCGTTGTCCGTACAGGTCATGGCCGCCGTCGCACCGATTCCAAGCGCAAGACCCACGGATGAACCAATCATGGTTCCCGTTGTTATCGCCGCTGCAGAAGCCTCATTGACGGCAAAAACCGCGCCTCCACCAACGGCAGGAGACAGTGAACCTAAAGCCGCACCGACAAAACCCAAGCCGATTGACGCTGCAACAGCAACAAAAACGCCTACCACAAGAGCCTTCCAGTTCTTTGAGAACCAGTCACCTACGGCACTGCCACCGGCAACATGCTCCAACTCATCAACAGTAAGTTCCATGGGAGCATCCGCTTTCTTTGACTTTTTGAAGTTTCTCCCCCCCCCCTTATGGAACAGGAGGTTTTCATAGTCTTATTGTACCACGGGATTATTCATATCGCAAGTACAATATATTATACGATACCCCCGAAAAAATGCAAAAAAAATTGCCCGCAAAAAAGTTTTCAGCCCCGCACAAAAAGAGCCGCAAGCGTTTCCGCGTCTTTTATGATGTTTTCTATTATGCAATACTCGTTGGGCTGGTGCGCCAATTCGTCCATCGTACTCCAGACCACCGCATCGTAGCCCCTGCACCGCAGATACGCACCCACCGTACCGCCACCAATGCCGATTGTCTTTGCGGTAATGCCGTGCGCTTCCTTGATTGCCGTGGCAAGTTCTTTTACCACGGGAGCATCCGCGCTCGTAGCCGGAGACTGCGATGATTGCTCTTCATCCACCACAACTTTTACGCCGTACTGCTTTTCCACCGCCACCACGCGCTTTTTCACTTCGGCGCGCACTTCGTCCAAGGTGTAGCGAGGCAAGATGCGGCAGTCCATGTAGAATACATCGTCACCCGGGATGATGTTTACGCCGTCCACGTTCGGCTCGCGCTTGGTCGGCTGGAAGGTGGAACGGTCGGGCGCAAAAAGCGCGTCCTTCGCGGCAAAACAGTTTTCCAAATCGTGCAGACGAAGCGCAAGGTCACAGGCGGCAAGACAGGCATTCTTTCCCTCATCAGGGCGCGAGCCGTGGCACTGCTTTCCGCTCGTATGGACGCGCAGCCACAGAATGTTTTTTTCCGCAATCTCAATCGTCTCGCCCTTGCTGTCGCCGCCATCGGGAATCAGAATGAAATCCTCCTTGCGGAACAAATTGCCGTGCTTTTCCAAAAGGTAGCGGATGCCGTAGGTTGAGCCGCACTCCTCGTCCGCGATGAAAAGCAGTTTTACCGTGTATGCGGGGACAATGCCTGTTTCAAGGCAGGAAAGTGCGGCAAAGACACCGCTCACAAGCCCCTGCTGGTTGTCTTCCACCCCGCGGCCAAACAGTTTGCCGTCTTTTTCCACCACCTGCCACGGGTCAGTCTGCCAGAGCGCAAGGTTTCCCGTCGGAACGACATCAAGATGCGCCATCACCCAAATAGTGCGCTCGTCGCTCTTGCCTTTTACGGTGGCAATCAAGTTTGGGCGGATTTTGCTGGAGACACGCGCATCGGGAGCGTCAAACCGCTGCAAATCCGCAAAGCCGTGCGCCGTAAGCCATTTTTCCAGCGCGGCGCATTTTTCCAGCTCGCCGTCGCCACCGTTTTCCGGCGAGAGCGCGGGATGCGATGTCAAAAGCCCTTCCAGCGCAACCATGTCGCGCTCGTGCGTGCGGATATTTTGTTTCAGTTTTTCAAAATCAAGCATCAGTTTTTCTCCTGTGTTTTTAAATCCTCACCGAGTGACAGAGACACAGAGTTTTTTTGGAAATTTCTCTGCCTTCTCTGGACTTCCGTGAGGAATGTATGCGTTAGCGCTGGTAGGGGTGGCGCAGCCAGTGCGCAACAAAGTGGAGCACCGCGCGTAAGCAAGCCCCGGACATAGCGACCCGAAGCGGAAAAGCCGCGTAGGGTAACGCCCGACGAACGCCCCCCTAGTTCTTTTCAGCCAAAAACTTTTGGTATGCGTTCCATGTGGTCGAAATCAATGAATCCACGTCGCTGTACTTCGGCTTCCAGTCCAAGGTCTCGCGGGCATAGGCAGAAGTGGCATACAGACAGGCAGGATCCCCTGGGCGGCGGCCGACATATTCTGCAGGAATCTCCTTTCCCGTGATTCTTCGGGCAGCGTCAAGCATTTCGGAAACCGTTACGCCGCTTTCGCTTCCCAGATTGACGGTCAGGCTCCTGTCGTTTTTGCTGATGTAGTCCAGCGCGCGCACATGGGCATCGGCAAGGTCGGTCACATGCACATAGTCGCGGATACAGGTGCCATCGCGGGTGTCGTAGTCATTTCCAAAGACTTTGAGCTGCTTTCGCATACCGCAGGCAGTCTCCATAATGACAGGGAGCAAGTTTGCGGGATTCTGCTCCAGACCGTACAGAATGCCCTCAGGGTCGTAGCCCGCCGCGTTGAAGTAACGGAGCGCGGCAAAACGAAGTCCTTTGAGTTTGTCGTACCACTGCATAATCTGCTCTATGTTCAGTTTGGTAAAGCCGTAGTAGTTTTCGGGATTTTTGGGGTGCTTTTCGTCAATCGGGAGATACTGAGGCTCGCCAAAGACTGCCGCACTGGAAGAAAAGACCATCTTCCTGCAATCATGCTTGAGGGCGGCGTTCATAATGTTAATCGTGCCCGTCAGGTTGTTGACCGAATATTTTTCTGGCTCAATCATAGACTCACCCGCCGCCTTAAAAGCCGCCAGATGAATGAATGCGTCAAAGCCGCGCGCAAAAGCCTTGTCCAACTGCTCAGTGTTCAGAATGTCGCCGTGAACAAAATCGTTTTCCTTAAACAGATTCTGGCGCAGCCCGCTGGAAAGATTGTCGAACACCGTCACCGCGTGTCCTTTTGCCATCAACGCCTTTACAACATGGCTTCCAATATAGCCTGCGCCTCCGATTACCAAAACTTTCATTCTATTCCTCCATTTTTTCCGCCGCCGTTTCCCAGCGGGTGTTCAAGTTTTCCAGTTGTGCGCTCAACTCGTCAATTTCCCGCTGTACGGCTTTGGCTTTTTCGCCGTTGGAGTACACGTCGGGATTCGACATTTTTATCTGCGCTTCCTTGAGTTTATTTTCTACCGTTTCAATTTCTTTTTCAAGAGCGGCAACTTCGCGCTCCAGTTTTCTGCGCTCAGAGGCGAGTTTTTTCTGCTCTTCCCAACTTTGTTTGGTTGTGCTGACGGGAGCATTTGCCGGGGATTTTAAGGGGTCTTGCCCCTTAGGCGAAAGGGGTATGTGAGCAACGGAGTGCGAACTAGGGGACATTCGCAACGAGCCGCTAGGCGAAGTTTCAAGCGGGCTTTTCCCCTCCAAATTTTCTGTACCTACAATACCGTTCGCCTCGTCTTCCAGCCGCTGCATGTAATAGGCATAGTCGCCAGGGAAGGTTCGGTAGCGTCCAGGTTTGAGTTCCAGAACACGGGTGGAAAGACCTTCGATAAAACCCCGGTCATGGCTGACAAAAATGACGGTGCCGCCAAAATCCTTGAGGGCATCCATGAGCACGTCCTTGGAATGCATGTCCAGATGGTTGGTCGGTTCGTCAAGGACGAGCAGGTTCACGGGACGCAGGAGGAGACGAAGCAATGCGACACGGCTTTTTTCACCGCCGCTCAGAACGTCAATGGACTTGAAGACATCATCGCCACGGAAGAGGAAGGCTCCCAGCATGTCGCGCAGTCGGGGAATCAGTTCCAGGGGGGCTTCGCTTTCGAGCAAATCCAGAATCGTCTGACTGCCTTTGAGCGACTCGGCGTTGTCCTGAGAAAAATAGCCCACCGAAACGCCCGCCCCCAGTTTTACCTCGCCTGAAAAATCACTGTCGCCGCCCGCAAGACCCGCCGCGTCTGCGATAATTCTGAGCAAAGTTGACTTTCCCGCGCCGTTATGCCCCGCAACCACAAGTCGGTCGCCATTTTCCACGAGCAAGTCCACGTCTTTCAGAACAGGTGCATTTCCGTCGTAGGATTTTGTCACTTTTTCCAGCGTGAGGACAAGGCGACCTGCATGAGGAGCGGCGGGAAAGGTAAAATGAATCTTTTTGAGGGATTCCGGTATGACAATCTCATTTTCCCGCAGCCTGTCCAGCATCTTCTGCCTTTCCTGCGCCTGTGCCGCCTTGGTCGCCTTTACGCCGAATCTGCGGATAAAATCTTCCAGTTTTGCAATTTCCGCCTGCTGCTGCTCATACTGGGAAATCAGCGTTTCAAGTTCCACTTCCCGCGTCTTTTCGTAGTGGGTAAAATTGCCGGGATATTTGTGCAGGTCGCCGTTAAAAAGTTCGTACACGACATTTATGGTGTGGTCAAGAAAATAGCGGTCATGACTGACCAGCAGAAAGCCGCCATTGTAATCCTTGAGAAATTTTTCAAGCCAAGCGCGCGCCTCAATGTCCAGATAATTGGTCGGCTCGTCCAAAAGCAGAATGTCGGGGTTCACCATCAGTGCCTTGGCAAGGGCAATCCTCATCTGCCAGCCGCCCGAAAACTCCTCGGTCTGCCTGTCCAAATCCTCGTGGCTAAAGCCCAGACCAATCAGCACCTGCTCCGCCGTCACGCCGCGCCTGTTCCAGCCAGAATTTTCCAGTTCCGTTAGAATCGCATCGTGCTTTTCGAGCAGCACTTTGGTATTTGGCGGATTTTTCTGCAACTCATCGCCGATGCGCTCCAGTTCTTCATTCAGTTCGTAGCCAAAGGCAAATGCCTTGTCCGCCTCTTCCCGCAGGGTACAGCCATGATGGGTCAGTCCGCTCTGCGGAAGATAGGAAATGCGGGCATCTTTTTGGGCGACACGAGTACCGCTATCAGGCTCTAAAAGACCTGCCATCACCTTTATAAGCGTAGACTTTCCCGCACCGTTTGCGCCTGTCAGAGCAGCTTTGCTTCCTGCCTGCAAATTGACTGACACATTTTTGAGAATATCACGGTCGCCGAAGGCAAGTGAAACCTGAGAGAATTGAACGAATGCCACGGCTACCGTCCTGTGTCGTGGGCAAAGAAAATAACCAAGGGACTTGAACTTCGGCTTACCACCACGCCGTTACTGATTTGCGCCTGAGTCGCATCTTCCAGTCGCAAGCCATCATCAGTCATCTTGTACAGGAAATTCACTTCTTTTGCCATTTCGTTAAAACGGAACGTCAGAATACCGTCATACGAAGTTTTGAGCGAACTGGAGATAAAATAATTCACGCTGACCGTGCCGTTTCCTTTCGCCGACTTTGCGATTATCGACGGGACAAGCAGGTTGTAGCCGCTCCACGTGAACAGATTTCCCTCGCGGAACGAAAGTTTGCCGTAGTTTGAGCTGGAGAATGACGGACCGAAAAGCCGCAGTTGCTCCAGTTCCTTTGAGCGACGGTTGATTTCTTCCTGCAAGAGCGCGGAAATATTCTCCGAAAGCGCGACAAAATTCTGCGATTTGATTTTGCCGTCATTGTCGGTAAACTGCACGGCGATTTCGTTTTCATTGCGTACCGTCATCGTCACCGGCGTTTCCGCAAAATGGTACACCTTGTCGCTCGCCTTCTCAATGCCCGAATATTTCCACGAAAGCGACGTTGACTGCAATGCCAGCCGAATCGTCTGATAGTCCGTCGCAATGCCGAATCCATAAGTCGCGTCCATTCTTGAAGGGTCAATGCGCTTGTTCTGAATCATATCAAGATATTGCTCCGGATACCACGCTTTTGTAATCACCGCATCCAACAACGTGTCCGCCTTTTCCACCACGGAATCCGAATTCTTGTTCTGAGAAAGCCCCTGCGCATCCGCCTGAAACAAATCCAGATTGTACGAAAAGCACCAGCCCTGCGTTCCGCCCGAAGTCAGTACCCGAAGCCATTCGCCCTGCATATTGCCCTTTCCGTTTGTCACCGCCTGTCCTTTTCCCTTGTACAGAACGCGGATAATTTCTTTTTCACGCAGACGATAGACCTGTTTCGACGTGTTCACCGCCTCCGCCCGAATCGGAAGCCCGTCCAGTTTGACCGAAGCATAGGTATGCTCATATTCCGCATAGCGCGCCGCAATTCTTTTCGCTTTTTTCATGTTCGTCGGCTCAGTCAGCATCCACAGCGGAATCTCCACTTTTTTATTTGACTCAGGAAGCCCAATCACATACACATGAGAAATATTTGAGCGGATATACACACGGACAATCGTTCCGTCCTGCAACTGGTTCTCGCTGTCATTCCACAAGACAACGCTGTACCCCAACGTAGACCCGCACGCCATCACCACTGAAAAAAACGCGAGCAAAAAAAGAAAAAATCCCGCCCGCCTGCACAAACGACCATTCATACCCTCAGTATACCGCATTCCCGCAAGAATATAAAGAGGAGGGGAAAAGCCTTTCCCCTGGGTTCAACCCGCTACGCGGTTTTCACCACACCCCATTCTGCGGGGCAATTTTCCGCTTTTCAGCCCCGCAACGCCCGCCGTTACTGTTCGACTTTGCCGCTCAAATCAAAATAGGTCAAGAATTTTTGCTCCGTGCCGACAGTCTTTGCGTCCACAAATTCAACGCGCTTGGAAGCATCCATCGTTTTGAGCGTGGCGATAATTTTTTCCTTTGTGGCAGAAAGCACGTCGTTCATCACGCGGGAAGTGTCGGTTTTTATGTCGTCAACAAGCCTGTCCCAATGCAACGAAATACGGCTGGAACGAACGGTCATCTCGTCATCGCGGATAAGCTCAAATTTTTTGATGTTGTCAGAACCGCCTGATTTTCCGCCCGAAGTGCTGACAGCCCAACTAAAATATTTATCCACACGGAACGAAGGTATCTCCGCATCGTCCAAAAATCCCGCATGAATTGCGCTTTGGTCAAGTCCGTAGACCAAAAATGTCGTGGGGTCATCAATGTTGACCATAATTTCGTCCGCGTCCACCCAGAAAATTCGGCGTCCGGTGATATGGCCCGCCACATACAGCCGCTCTTCCTTGTCGGGTTTTTCTTTTTCAGCGTTGATGTTGATTTTAACGGGAACAACCCAGTGATACATTTTTTTCGCGCCACGCACCAAAATATTGTGACGGTCAAATGCCACCCGTTTTTCGCTTTCATAGGGAACGCTGTCAAAAATCGGCTGGTCAATGCGCTGTTCCCACACGGGAAGCCAACTGACTTTCTGCCCGCGCTCCTGCGGAAAATTATTGTTGCGCCGCGTTTCCTCTTCCTGCTTTTTCTCCGCAAGTTCTGCCCGAAGAGCCGCAACCTCACGCTCACGCTCGTATTTGTCCAGAAAATGCTTCCCCGTCAGCCGATACACCAGCCGAATCAGCAGATAGTGGCTCGGAATAGTCAGCACGAACGTCGTAATGAACATGACCAGCACGGCATACGTCCGCTGAATTTTAGAGAGAATCAGCCCGAACGCCACCATCGTCATCAAAAAACACAGGAACAATATGCCCAGTAAAATTCCGATAGCGGTTGAATGAGATTTTGCCGTGCGCCACAAACCACTGGTCACACGAAAAAGAATTCCTTTTCGTCCTAATTTCCGATTCTTTCTGTTCTCAACATTTTCTGCGCTCATACTCCTATTATATACACAAATTCGCCAAAAGAACACACAAAAGAACATCGCACACAAAGAATTTTGCTTCCAGTGAAATATTTGCCGGCATCCAAAGCAGCGAAGCCTCGTCCGCAGATGGGGCTGCCGATTACGCTGGGCACGGAATTCAAATTTAATGTAAAACTGGAGAACCTTATTCCCGTCATTCTTCCCAGCCGGGCTGCGCTGACGGTAAAAGTTGAGTTCATGCCCTATGCGGAACTGAACCTAAAAATAATAAAATTCAGACTTACGATTGTCCGAAAGACAATTATGAACAATGAGTTGGTCTTGTAGGAATTGCCAGAAGGCGCGAAGTTTGTGTGGAAGAAAAGGGAAGCCTGAGAGAACTTCCCCTTTCTGGCTGGCCACGTTTTTTACCAGACGAGAATGCGGTCTTTTGGCGCGAGGTACATGTTATCGCCCTCATGTACGTTGAATGTCTCCATGAATTCATCGTACTGCTGGAGACTGACGTTCGTGCGCAGGTAGTTGAGCGGATGAGGGTCTGCCTTTATGCGGTTTTGCTCGTATTCGATGGTGTTAATCATCCTCCAGTTTCCGGCGTATGCTTCAAAGAATGCCTTGTAGTCGAAGTTCGGCATTTTTTTTGCAATCAGAAGAATCGCCTTTATGCCAGCCATGTCTGCAATCGCTTCGGTCTGAATTTTCTTTCCTTGAATCTCCATTCCTTTCCATGGCGTAACGCCGTCATAGTATGCAATGAGTTTTGCGGCGCGGTTCTGGAATGCCTTGTAGTCCTGCTCTGTCCACCAGTTTGCAAAGTTACCGTCCTTGTCGAATTGCGCGCCGTTTGTGTCGAACGCATGGCTGATTTCGTGTCCGATGACGGCACCGATGCTTCCCAGCAGTGCTTCCTGGGACATGCCCTCATAATAGAAGGGGTTTGCAAGGAGTCCGAGAATCATGTTGATTGAGTTGTCCTGCGGATTGTAAAATGCGTTTGTCTGCAGGATGTCTTGTATTGACCACAGTTCGGTGTCTACCTTGCCGTTTGTGTGGGAACGGTTTATGTTCCGTGCAAAGTTGGCCACGGCTTTTGTAGCGTCCATGTAAGAAAGACCTTTAAGGTTGAGGCTGCTGAAGTCAATCCATTTTTCCGGGTATACGGCATGGATGGTGATTGCATCAAGTTTTTCGATTGCCTTTGCCCGCGTCTCTTCGGAAAGCCAGTCTTCGCCTTTGAGCATTTCGCGGTAGGTGGCGATTACGTTCCGGCAGATTTCCGTTATTTTCTTCTTCATTTCGCTCATGTCGTAGCGGGCAAGGTATGCCCGAGCCATCGGGACGGGAAGCATGCCCCGTACCATGTTTGCCGCCCGTTTTTCATCGGACAGATTTCCTGTTGCGCCTGAGAGGATGTTGTTTGCTTCGGTGCATATCTTGTCCGCTTTCTGGTCAAGGTATGATGAGAGCAGGTGGATGCTGTGCATCAGCATGTAGGCCTTTATGGATTCAAGGTTTTCCTGTGTGTACAGTTCGTCCACCATTTTAAGTGCTTCCGGCTCAAAAATGATGAATTTTTTTGCATTTGCATATCCCTGCGATTCAATATAACGGACGAGCGGGAATTTTGTAAGGAGTTTTGCGACTTCTTGCGGGGTGTAGGAGTTGTTGATTTTCTGAATATAATCAGGAGACATTTCATCTGCCTGTGTCAGTGACTTGGCGGCAATTTTCCCCTCAAAACCAAGCGTTGTGTCGAATACATCCTGCGCTTCTTTTTTGCTGTAGCCAAGGCGGACGGCTGTTGCCTCAAAAATATGGAATATTCCTTTTGCGTAGCGGTTTCCCGTTTCCGTGCGGTTCTGGTATTCTGCGGCATCGTCCAGCGTAAGGCTGTCGGTGCTGATGCAGGTTGCGTATGACGAGGCATCGTCAAAACTTGCTTCGTTACCTATGCTTACAAGCGTTGGTGTCCAGAAACTCCGTTCGGGGTCGCAGATGAAGTCTGAAAGGTCGTCAATTGTCTTGATTGCGCGGATGTCCTGTATGATTGGAAGGACGGGGGTTGTTCCTGCGGCATTGCGCGCATCCCAGTCAAGGAATGCATGGTAAAGCGCGTGTACCTGTTCCGCATCATTTCCCGGAACGGTGTTGTCATTCAAAATGGAAAGGACTTTGTCGTCTATTTCTTTTGCCGCCTCCGAGAAAGAACCGTATCTTGGTTCGCCCTCTGGAATCTTTGCCTTTAAAAGCCAGTCATGGTTTACGTGCAGGTGGAAGTCGTCCTGTGGCGCGGGCTTCTTTGTTTTCTTGACGTTCGCCTGAATGGCACTGTCAATCCATGGCTTTCCGCCGCTGGTGTCTGTCTGTGTCGAAGTGCGAGTGCAGCCGACGAGGAAGATGGCTGTCAACACGGTGGTTGCCGCAAGAATGATTTTTTTCATGTCTCAGTCTCCTTTTTAAGGAAAAGTATAGCATACCTCATGGAAAAAAACAAATTGAAGGGAAGTAAGTCTGTCTTGCAGGTCTTAGGGGCTGAAAAGCGGAAATATCGCCCCTAGGAGAGTGGGGTATGGTGAAGACGGCGGCAAAGCCGCTGGCTGAACCTAGGGGCGAGGCTTCGCCCCTCCAGAAATTGCGGAAATTGCATGAGGACTAGACATTTTTTTTGTTCTGATATATAGTAATGCCAATGACAATGGCGTCATACATAAGGCTCTACCGATGCGCCCTATAGGGGTGTGGTAGCGTTTTGTGTATGGCGCTTTTTTTGTGCAAAAATTTATGATTGTAAGGGGTAAAAAAATGGCAATCAAATCATTTAACGTGAAGAACGCGTATTGTAAGCGCGTGTGGGAAGATTTGCAGGCTCGCTATGCAGATCAGGAGCACTTTTTGCAGGCTGCAGGTCTTGTTCTGGAGACGCTTTCTCCGGTTGTAGACACAATGCCTGAACTGGAAGCAACTGCCGTACTGGAACGCTTTGTTGAGCCTGAGCGCATCATTATGTTCCGTGTACCGTGGACGGACGATCAGGGTAAGCCCCATGTAAACCGCGGATTCCGCGTACAGTTCAACAGCGCAATCGGTCCCTACAAAGGAGGTCTCCGCTTCTCTCCCGAAGTAGGTCTTGACGTTTTGAAATTCCTTGGCTTTGAGCAGGTTTTGAAGAACTCACTCACAACGCTCCCCATGGGTGGCGGCAAGGGTGGTTCAGACTTTGACCCGCACGGAAAGAGCGATGGCGAGGTTATGCGCTTCTGCCAGTCATTTATGACAGAACTCTACCGCCACATTGGTGCTGATACCGACGTTCCCGCTGGCGACAAGGGTGTTGGTGGACGCGAAGTTGCATGGATGTTCGGTCAGTACAAGAGAATCGTGAACAACTTCACTGGTGTTTTGACAGGAAAGGGACTGGACTTTGGCGGTTCATTGATTCGCCCGGAGGCAACTGGCTACGGACTGATTTACTTCGCTGACTGTATGCTCCACGCTGCGGGAACTGACTTCAAGGGCAAGGTCTGCTCAATCTCTGGCGACGGAAACGTGGCTCAGTACGCATGTGAGAAAATCACTCAGTTGGGCGGCAAGGTCGTTACATTGTCTGACTCATCTGGATACATTTTGGACGAAGACGGAATTGATGCCGAGAAACTGGCTTATGTCATGGAATTCCGCGCCGCACACAAGAAAGTGGACGAGTACGTAAAGAAATATCCCAAGGCAAAGTTCTTCAAGGGCGAAAAACCCTGGGGCGTAAAGGTTGACTGTGCATTCCCCTGTGCAACTCAGGACGAAATCTACATGGAAGATGCGGAAAAACTGGTTGCAAATGGCTGTAAACTGGTTGCCGAAGGCGCAAACATGCCGACCCGCGCGGATGCAATCGCATTCCTGCAGTCAAAGGGCGTGCTCTTCGCTCCTGGAAAGGCATCAAACGCAGGTGGCGTCGCCGTTTCTGGTCTTGAAATGAGCCAGAACTCAGAACGCCTCTCATGGACTCGCGAAGAAGTGGATGCAAAACTCAAGCAGATTATGACCAACATCCACGACAACGCCTACGAGACCGCAGCCAAATACGCCACCAAAGCAGATTATGTCTCCGGCGCAAACATCTACGGCTTCCTGAAAGTCGCGAGGGCAATGATGGCTCAGGGATTAGTCTAAGAGAACTGAGTTGCCACGAGTTTGCGAAGGCAAACTCGCAGAAGTTCGCCGCAGGCGAATCTTCCTGGCTCAGGGATTGGTGTAATTGCGAGCGCTATGACGCTCATGCGCGCAAGCGCAAATTGATGTGAATGACGGTCTGTTCCATTGCGGGGCAGACCGTTTTTTTTTGTGCGGGTTGATAAAACAATGATATGTGGTATTATTAAGGCAAGGGGTGAAACCATGCCAGAGTTAAAACGATGTTAGCCGGTGAACTTCCCGCGAAGCAGTTAAAGGCTGTTCAGAACTGGCTTAAAAGCAATGAGGAAAAAGCGTATGCGGCATGGAATCTTGCCGTTCAGAACAAGCATTTTGATAAAATCGATTCGTAGGAGGCAAAACATGCACGAAGAAAATGGCATTGTGCATTCAGATAACCCGGAAAAAATGCTAACTGTTCTTGAAGTGAAGCACATGTATGGCGGTATTTATTTACTGAAATTTTCAGACAATGTTTTAAAACTATTTGATACAAGTATTCTTACGGGCGAAGTTTTTGAACCGCTTAGGAATCCAGAAGTATATGAAAATCCGAAACTGGAATATGGCATCGTCACATGGAACAATGGCGAAATAGACTGCGCCCCGGAATTTATGTATGAGAACGGATATCTGTACAATACGGAAGATGTGATTTCTGTGGCATAACTGGCTTTTTTCATGCGGCGAATCAGTGCAGGTTTCGCATTCCTACGCCAAAAATCCATTTGCCGGAATTCGTCCATTTTTCGGCATTGTGGTTGTATTCCCAGTCCCACTGGTAGAAGATGCCAGCCTTGATTCTCATGCTTGCTTTTCCGATGTTTATGAGCGAGCCGCCGACTTTCAGGCTGAGTTTTTCGTAGGTGTTGTCTTTTTCGGCAGGGTCAAACTTCTTTTCTGCCTCATTAGTCGCAAGACCGAAATCAGTCTTGTGGTCACGCTCAAAAATCATTCTACAGGAGAACGCGGCAATGTTAAAAAGACTGAGCATTATATTTGCATCAACATAATTGGTGGCAAATCCCGTGGCATCCAGATGTACGTCAGGAATGGAAAATGTTGCTTTTGTTGCGCCCTGATAATAAAATATGTCGAATGAAACGTTGCTCTTGCTCCAATAGAAATAACAGGGGGCATACAGGACATTCAGCGTAATGGAAAAAAGGTTTCCCAAAGGCGTTACAGCGTCGTGGAATAATACGGACGGATGATGTAGTTTTTTCGGTCAGATTTCATGGTCCATTTGACAAACGCATTATCTTCTTGCACAGGTGTCTCAAAATTTATTTCAGATGCTTCAGGCTCTATTCTGAAATTCAAGCCGGGTTCGATGGTAAAGTACCGAGCTTCATTCTTTTTTGAGTTGATTTGCTTTCCAAAGGGAATGAGTTTAAAATCTATGGCTTTCTTCTCATACTGATATTTTGTTATGTCGATTCCTATGTCAGAATACTCTTCTTTTACGGATGCTGGGTATTTTTTATTTTACAACTTTGTCAAAATAGATTATACTTGTCACAAAGGGGAGTTCTGATGACGGTAATACACGGCAAATATGAATGGGATTCCGATAAGAACGAAATCAATATGCGCAAACATGGTATTGCGTTTGAGGAAATCTTGCCGGTTTTCGATGACCCTTATTTTTATGAGATTTATGACGAAACGCATTCTACTGCATCGGAAGAAAGATATGTCGGAGTTGGAAATGTGGCTGGCATGATGATTGTAACCACAGTTTTTACGGAACGGGAGCGCATTCGAATAATCAATGCGCGTTTGGCGACAGCACTTGAAGAGGAATTATACAATGAATATCGCAAACACATTGACGGCTGAGCGTGTGGCTCAAATAAAAAATCGGACAATAGATTTGTCTGACATACCAGAAATAACGCGGGAGCAATGGGCTACGGGGCATTTTCGTAACCAACGATTGGCAACACTTCTTGATGATGATAATAAGGCTTGGCTTCAAGTATCTAATGCAGGGTATGAGATTCGGTTGAATTTTGCTTTGCGTTGGGCGAGAGAGCATAATTGCCCGATTGCAGGAACTGTTTAACCCGCTTCGTTTAATAAGTTTTGCGTTCGATTTGTGTCGAAGTTCGCAAAACTTACTTCCCCCTATCGCTTTTTTCCATTATATTATGACTATATGAAAGAACTTGAACTGAAATACGGATGTAACCCCAACCAGAAACCGGCGCGGGTGTATGTGGACGAGGGCGACCTGCCTGTTACGGTGATTAACGGTAAGCCTGGATATATCAATTTGCTTGACGCGCTCAACGGCTGGCAGTTGGTAAAGGAACTCAAAGAAGCGACAGGGCTTCCTGCGGCGACGAGTTTTAAGCATGTGTCTCCGGCGGGTGCTGCCATTGGTAAGCCGCTTTCTGACACGCTCAAAAAAATCTATTTTGTTGATGATGCGATTAAACTCACTCCCCTTGCCTGTGCCTATGCCCGCGCGCGTGGGGCTGACCGCATGTCATCTTTTGGCGACTTTATCTCCCTTTCCGATGTGTGCGACAAGGCAACTGCCCAACTGATTGCAAAGGAAGTTTCAGACGGCATCATCGCTCCGGGCTACGATGCGGACGCATTGGAAATCCTGAAGGCAAAGAAAAAGGGTGCCTACTGTATTCTGCAGATTGACCCTGACTATGTTCCGCCCGCAACAGAAGTAAAGCAGGTCTTTGGCGTAAAATTTGAGCAGGGACATAATTTCTTCAAACTGGACGAGTCCACGCTGGCAAACATCGTGACCGAAAAGAAAACGCTTACCGAAGATGAAAAACACAATCTTCTGATTGCGCAGATTGTCTTGAAGTACACGCAGTCAAACTCAGTCTGCTATGTAAAGGACGGACAGGCAATCGGTATTGGTGCTGGACAGCAGAGCCGCATCCACTGTACGCGTCTTGCGGGTCAGAAGGCGGACAACTGGTGGCTTCGTCAGTCTCCCAAAGTGCTGGGGCTAAAGTTTGTGGACGGCATCAAGCGTACTGACCGCGACAATGCGATTGACGTATACATTGGAGACGAATACGAGGATGTGCTTGCCGAAGGCAAATGGCAGACGATTTTTGCTGAAAAGCCCACGGTGTTCACCCGCGAGGAAAAACGTGCTTGGCTGGATAAAAACACCGATGTGGCTTTGGGAAGCGACGCATTCTTTCCCTTTGGCGATAACATTGAACGTGCCCGCAAGAGCGGTGTGAGCGTGATTGCCCAGCCCGGCGGTTCTGTCCGCGATGACAACGTAATTGAAACCTGCAACAAGTACGGCATGGTCATGGCATTCACAGGCATGAGGCTCTTCTATCACTAAAAAAGCCACACACAGAGCCTAGGAGAACACGGAGTTTTCAGTCTCTGTGACCTCTGTGCTTTCCGTGAGGAATTTTAGATGAAGAATACGTTATTTATCTTCGACATGGGCGGCGTGGTGACGCGCAGTTTTTGGGTATGGGAAAACATTTGTCGGGCAATGGGCATTTCAGATGCGGATAGTGCGGCAAAAAAACACGGCGGGCTGATAGATGCGGCCTGTCGTGGGGATATTTCCAGTGCCGAAAGTCTTGCATTGCTTGCCCGCCGTGAAAACCTCGCCGCCCCAAAAGAAAATTATTGGCTCTCGTTTTTTAAGCCCGAGGTGAACGAAGACACCGTGCGCCTAGTCGAGGAATTGCGTGCGGCGGGGAATCGTGTGGTCTGCGGCACGAATGTGATTGACGTACACTACGATTACCACATCACGCACGGTCAATATGACTGTTTCGACAAAGTGTATGCCTCTCACCTGATGCGGCAGATTAAGCCGGACATCACGTTTTGGCACTACATCAAGGCGGCGGAAAAATCCTACGATTTTAAAGACATCTTCTTTTTTGACGACATGCCGGAAAATGTGGCGGCGGCACAAAGCCTTGGCATTCACGCGCATGTGTACACTTCGGCGGAAGATGCCCGCGCCTACATTCAAAGCAGTACGGGCGAGCGCATGTAATGAAGCAAAACTATTTCTTTTTTGATTTGGACGGTACGCTAACCGAAAGCGGGCCTGGCATTATACATTCCGTTCGCTATGCGCTCAGACGTTGGGGCATAGATGAACCTGATGATACCGCCCTCTATCGCTTTATCGGCCCTCCGCTGGTCTATTCTTTCAGCACATTCTATGGCTTTAGCAAGGACGAGGCAGAAAAGGCGATGGCTGTTTACCGCGAATATTACGCTGTCCACGGCATTTTTGAAAACAGTGTCTACAAGGGAATCCCCCAACTGCTTGGTGCGCTGAAAGAGGCTGGCAAACACCTCTGCGTCGCTACGGGAAAGCCTGAAAAATTCATGTTCCCCATATTGAAGCATTATGACTTGCTCAAATATTTTGATTTTTGCGGCGGAAGCGACGAGGCGGAAACCCATGCAGACAAAGCCACGGTAATCCGCTACGTGATGGACAACTGCGGGTCAAAAGCCGATGACCTTGTGATGATTGGAGACCGACATCACGATGTGGACGGCGCAAAAGCGAATGGAGTGCAATCCGTGGGGATTTTGTACGGCTACGGAAGCCGCTCTGAACTGGAAACAGCGGGTGCAGATTATATCGCAGCGACCGTAGAAGATTTGCAGAAACTGCTGTTGGGATAAACGACAGCAAGCAAAAAAGACGGCACGGGATTCGGGAGTTTCCAGCGTGCCGCCCTGTATTCTGAAAGGCAAATAGATTTTCGGGGCAAGCCCGAAAACGACAGTCTTTATACCTTGAACTTATCTACCTGCTCGCCGATTTGAGCGATAGACTCTTTCACTTTGCTTGAAATGTCGCTTAACGTGGCACCAGTCTCGTTAATCTTGCGCGCGCCGACAGCCATTTCTTCCATGCTTTCGTTCATCGCGATAGTCGCATTCTGCAAGTGCTGGACTTCTTTCAGAATCATCTTGTTGCCTTCTTCCATTTCAGAAGATGCGTTCCGGACTTCCACGGTGCTGTCGTTCATGCTGTGAAGGGCATCCGTAATCTGCTTGGAGCCTTCGTTCTGCTCTTCCAT
>JAFSJX010000009.1 GCA_017449285.1 Treponema sp. | reverse complement strand
GGACTTCGTGTAGATAACGGTGAAAGGCTTGGAAAATCCATCATTTTTGCAGTAGACCACGACCATGCCGTAAAAATCGTAGAAACTTTTAAGGAGCTTTATCCCGCTAAAGGTGATGATTACTGCCAGCTCGTTGACTACAGAGTAAGCAAATCCGGAACTATCATTGATGATTTTAAAATGCCCTCAAAAGAGCCTGTTATTGCGGTTTCAGTCGATATGCTTGATACAGGAATTGATGTTCCTGAAGTTTTGAATCTTGTTTTCTTTAAGAGAGTGTATTCTGTAATCAAGTTCTGGCAGATGATTGGTCGTGGAACTCGTGTCTGCAAAGATTTTAATGTATTCAGTCCTTCAAAAGAATTCTTTGGAAAAGGAAAAGAAGGAATTACAAATGCAGAGCTAAAGCCTTATTCAGAAAAACAGGGCTTCTATATTTTTGACTTCTGTGACAATTTTGATTTCTTTGATATTAATCCAAAAGGCAAGATTACTGGTGGCGGCCTCAATCTTTCCCAGAAAATCTTTGAACTTAAACTGGATATGGTTTATGAACTTCAGAAACGCGAACATCAGGAAAATGAAGAGCACGTTAAGTTCTATCAGAAATGGAAAGGCGAGCTTATTTCTCTGATTCAGAATCTTGATAAAAACCACATCAATGTTCGCTATAACTTAAAGGAAGTTGATAAATATTCAGATAGCAAGACGTGGGATTATGTTACACCATTGATGCTTGCAGAAATCAAGAAAGTTATAACACCTTTAATTGACCCGATTGGTGGAGAATCTAGTGCAAAAGTTTTTGATGTCTGGATGTTTAATATAGAGCTTTCTCATTTGGTGGGAGAAGAAGATTATAGTAAACCTCTTCAGAAAGTTACTACAATTATTTCCCAGCTCTTGGATATGCAGACAATCCCTGAAATCAAAGCCAAGTCTGAAATTCTAAAAACTTTCCTTTCAACAGAATTCTGGGCCGAAGTTACTGTTTCTAAACTGGAACTAGTACGTTCTGAAGTTAGAGATTTGATTAAGTACTTAGATGTCCCTAAAAAGAAAGCTGTAGAAACGAATTTCAAAGATGAAGTGATAGAAAAAGACGGCAAACATATTAATCCTCAGTTTAAGAACTATAAGCAGAGAGTAATTGATTACCTGGCAGAAACAACAGATTGTAAAGCTGTAAACAAAATCAAGAATATTGAGCCATTGAATGAAAAAGACATTCAGGATTTACAGCATATTCTTTGTGTAGAACTTGGAACACAAGCCGATTATGATGCTATTTCAGAGGGAGCTCCTTTTGGAGTTTTTGTCCGCAGAATTGTTGGAATGAATCCGGAAGCAGTAACAAAACTCCTGAGCGAATATCTTTCAAAATATAATTTTAATCCAGCCCAGGAAGAATTCCTGCATCAGATTGTAACATTTGTTCTTCAGAATGGTGATATTGAAGTTAAGAATCTTATTAAAGATGATCCATTCAAATCTATGGACTTTACAGAACTGTTTGATGGAAATGTAGTTCCAGTTACAGAATTTGTTTCATACCTGCATAAAGCTATTGCAGCGTAATTATTTACAAATTTTTGTCAACTTTTGTGAAAACTAACATCTTCTTTATATCAAGAACGAAAGATAAAAGGAGATTTGATTATGAAATACTTTATAGTAACTGCAAAATGTGGACATGTTGGAAAGAATAATTACTACAAAGGTACTTTATTCTTTAAGGCTAATAATGGCAAAGAAGCTGCCCGCTTAGCACGCAATTGCCCTAGAGTAAAACATGATCAGAAAGATGCTATCCTTTCTGTAACTGAAATTGACAATTTCTTTTTTGAAGTTGGTCGTGAATTGAATCATTCAATTCATTACTTCACTTGTGAAACTGTGCAGGAACAGAGAATGTATCGTTCAGAAATTGAAGACAATATCTTTGTTGAAGATTGGGTTTATGAAGAACCTAAAAAGTATAAAAAGAGGCATTCATTGAGAAATGCTTATAATATGGATCCAGCTTATGAATCTTATAAAAATAGAAAATATGTAGACTATTATGCTGCTTAAGGAGCTGATAATATGAAAAAGATTGTTTTCGTAACATTGATGATGGCAGATGATATGCATAAAAGACATTTCCCTGTTGATGGTAATTCTTTTATTGAATATCCAGGAGAACTCTATTATGCAATCAATTCCGTTCTTGCGCGGACAATGAAAAAAGATGATGAAATCAAAGTTGTTTTACTTGAAACAAGAGCTGGTGACAAAGCAGGAACAAAGAATGCACAACTGTTTATGGATGAACTTAATGAAATCAACACCAGCAATTCAATTGGCGCAAAAATCACATACGAAGTCATTCCATCAGATTTTCTTGTTTCCAAAAAAGGCTTAAATAATCTTTATTTGGAATTGATAAAGAACTTTGAATCTGATGTTGAGCTCTCTGCCGATATTACTTTCGGACCAAAATCATTACCATTATTGATTTTTACAGCTATGCAATTCGGAGAAAAGTTCTTTGATTGCTCTATTGGTAATGTGATTTATATGAAAGCGGAATTTAAAAACAATGTTCTCGTAGAAGGTACACAATTAATTTGTGATTATACACCTTTGTATATGTTGAACAGTTTTACGAACACAATCGAATGTGCAAATGGTGAAAAGGCAATCGCTTCAGTTGCAGCTTTATTAAAGGACTAAGATTATATTATGGATATGAATCATCTGGATAATGATTTTGCAAAAGCTGCAAAATTATTTGAGACATACAAAGCAGCTCTTTCTCAAGACAACAATGATTCTTTAATAGAACAGACAAAAGATAAAATTGTCATCCAGTTTTGGCGAATTATCCAGAAGACAAAATCCATCTCTGAAGAAGTGAAAGACCATTCTGATATTATCGTTCAGAAAGCAATAGATTGTTTATCAACTTATTCAGAAAAAGCCCCTGAAGAATTCTGCAAATTAACATATTCTTCTATTATAAAGCGCTTAAAAGGAAATGCAGATACAGAATCATTTGAATCTAAATCAGGGATGCATATAACTGATCCTGAAAATAGGAAACGCAAACGAATTGAAAAAGCTTATAAACAGTTCACAACTTTCCAATCAACTGATAAAGAAAGCTTTATCGAATATGCAATTTCATATTTAGGTTTTGAACGGAAAGATTTAGAGGAGTATTTATTCCCAAAACAAACCGTTTCTCTTTTTGCAAAATCAAAATCTGATCCATCCGATGAATATTGTGTCGCAGATAAATTCATAGACTCAACAAAATCAGTAGATAATGCAGATATTCTTGCACATATGGAACAATTACAAGAACAACTCAAAGCTATTGATGCTCTATGGAAAAAACAAAAAGATAATGCCCGACCAATTTTATCAGAATTATTAACAAGAGAACTTCTTGCAGATTTTAAGAAAAATATAGCCTCTGATAATGTGATAGAAACTCTTACAAAGCCAAACTTTGTTTGTAAAGAAATGGTTAGAACTTTTTTTACAGACATGAATTCCAAACTTCCTACTCAGCAGAAAATCGGTGAGAAATATGGAATTACCAAATCTGCGGCCAGCGTGAAACTGACGAGGTTTATTGAAAAGCTGAAAGAACGATAAAAAGTGTCAACTTTTGAGTGTATACTTACTTATATCGTATAATAAGCTTCAGATTTATACGGTGCTTTTTCTTCAGCAAATTATGCAGACAATACAAAACTCTAACCAATGGCCTCCGGGCTACGCACCTTACGGATTTATGTTCGGTTTTATGCAAAAACACTGTATTTTCAACGATTTTTTCTATTTTTGGAATGTCGTAAATTTCATACTTTTGTCCGTAGGGTGCTCTCCTCGGCGGACAGGCACTTTAACCTAAAATTCTAACCAATTTTCAATTTTTACTGAAAAAATCTGAAAGAATCTGGCTTGCAAATTGCGAAAAACTGTGCGATAATGCGATAAATGCAACAATTTGCAGGATGTTGAAGTAATCTGGGGCTACAAAAAACCCGTCCGGCTTCCCTCATAACCCGGAGGCCGTTGGTTCAAGTCCAACCCCAGCTAAAGCAAAACTTCTCTGAAAAGGGAAGTTTTTTTTGTTTTTAAAGGAAAACCGTTGGACTTGAAGCGAAAGCCTCGCCGACCAAGGGAAATTTTCGGTTCAAATGATACACCATTCAAAAAGCCGCTTGCCGAAAAATTCTAGCCAACATTTTAACATATAGCCAACGATTGACTATTTTTCAACTTACTGGTATCTTCTTATTGGCACTTCGCAGTTAAATGGCGGTCTTGCTTCCGAAATTCTGACTGCTGTGGAAACACGGCAGATTACTTGATTTTGGAGGCTGCTGTGAATAAGTATGAAATTCTTGATTTGCTGCTTGCAGTGATTCAGATAATCATTACGATTATTCTAGCCCTCTTCCGAAGACGGAATAAAGGTGACGAATAAAAAATAGCCCCGCCACAACGCTTCGAACCTTTGTAGCGGGGTTCAGTCCTTTTGGACTAACACAACACGGAGGCAAAACGCTAGATTGCGAAGTGCCTTCCTTGTTTAAATATATCGCACTTACTCGCAAAAAGCAAGTGCTTTGTCGCAAATCTTACTCCGTTAAGTGCTTGCCGAAATATTCTAGCCAACATTTTAATATATAGCCAATAATTGACTATTTTTCAACTTACTGGTATCTTCTTATTGGCACTTCGCAATCAAATGGCGGTCTTGCTTCCGAAATTCGACTGTCCGCGGCAACGCGGGCGGATTACTTGATTTTGGAGGCTGCTGTGAATAAGTACGATTTTCTTTTGCTGCTGATTTATTTGGTAGCACAGATTCTCGCCGACATTATTCTGCACCTCTTCCACAGATGGATTAACGGTAACGAATAAAAAACAGCCCGCCAGTGTCACAACCACTAGACGGGCTTTGTCCAAAAGGACATTACTCAATTCTGGAGGCAAGACGCTAGATTGCGAAGTGCCTTTCTTGTTTAAATATATCGCACTTACTCGCAAAAAGCAAGCGGTTTTCGCAAATCTTACTCCGTTAACTACTTGCCGAAATATTCTAGCCAACATTTTAATGTATAGCCAAAGGTTGACTATTTTTTAACTTACTGGTATCTTCTTATTGGCACTTCGCAGTTAAATGGCGGTCTTGCTTCCAAAATTCGACTGTCCTGCATACAGGATGGATTACTTAATTTTGGAGGCTGCTATGAATATGCACGATTTTTTGTTGCTACTAGTTTATCTTGTAGCACAGATTATTGTTGATATAATTCTGCACCTCTTCCATAGATGGATTAAAGGTAAAGGATAAAAAATAGCCCGCCACAGTGTTTCGACCCAATGTGACGGGTATTGTCCATAAAGGACTAAACTTCACGTGAGGCAAGACGCTAGATTGCGAAGTGCCTTTCTTGTTTAAATATACCACTACTTGCAGATTATGACAAGCCGTTTTTTTGTGCAAACCGTACAAAGCGGTGACTTCGATAGGCAACTGGGGCTTTACTCGACCAGCGGTTTTGTTAGTCAGCAATCACACAACCTTTTCTACCCCTTCTTGTTTACGATTGCAGAAACAACAGCTTGCACGATAACCGCTACGGACGCTGCCACTGCTCCCATCGTATTTCCATGTATACCTAAAAAAACGGCAGCACCAATACCAACCACACCAAATATAAATGACAGGATTTGTCCAAGAATTGCAGAAACAACATTGCCTCTAACCAAGGACTTTTGTGCATCATCTTCTGTCTTAGCATGGCTTTCAGCAATTTTTAAAATACGCTCTGGAAAAGAAGAGTCAATATCAGAATAACCCTTCAAAATATCAGGATGAGGGATAGAACCTGAAAAGAATACTTGCTTTTCCTGCATTAAGGAAAGGCCATCGTTATCAGTAGCTGCCGCGCGCTCTGTTTTTGTCATTTGATTTTTCTGCAACTTCAACACCCTTCCTCAAATCATTTCCGGTTAATAAAAACATCTTACTTACAAAAGCAAAATCATTTTCAAGGGAACATGTTCGTAATTTTAAGATACGAGGATACATACAATTTACCTGCCCTAAAAGCAATTTAGAAGAAATCATATAACACCTCCAATATAAAATACCACGACTTGCCAGTTATGGCAAGCCATGATTTCTTCCCCTAAAGCCTACTCGCTACGCGGCTCGCTACACTGCTTACCAAATTCGAGGTTTGTTGCACAGAATCCTAAGACCGGCACACCTTGTTTATCGAATCCGAGACATACTTTCTGGAACTTGCTGTCGCCACCCTGTGGTGGAGTGATTGCAGGAACTGTCATATATTCCCAATCGCCAGTTGTGTATCCGTTTGAGTCAACACCTTCTTTTATACTTCCGATAGCAGCTTTTGGATATGCCATCTTGATTGACTCGCGCGTACCTGTCTCGGTTGAGTTGTAGTAGCTGATAACAGGCTTTCCGTAAAGTTCTGTATTATCGCTGTCCGTACAGATTGCAATACCTGTCCAGTGGCCTACAGAACCTGCCGCATCAACAGTCAAACTTGTCAAATCAGTTGAATCGTAACTTGGCAGATAGAAATACTTTAAGTCGGCATCGCTTGCATCAAAGGCTGCAATATGAATACCGTCAGAAGAATCCACTGTCATAGAAACATAAGTTCCAGCATAGCTTGGGAAGCTTACAGAAGAAGTTGTCCATGCCACATTAGCAGTTGGGCTTGAACAGTCAACTGCATTTGTTGAATAGATGAGTTTGAGTTTTGACTCGTCTTCATCGTAGTAAACAATTACAACATGATTGTCGCTTGTAACAGCCATATCGTAATACTTAGAGCCTGTTGCAGCTGCTGTCAGGCGCCCCTCTGCCGATGCTGAACCATAATTAGTATTTTCGGTAAAGTTTACATACTGCCTGTAAGTAGTACCACCCTTATCAGTATGAGAACTATCCAGTGCTGTTGCTGTTCCAGAAACAGTTCTTCCAAGCTGGAAATTTCTGAAAACAATTTCACCGGTTCCGTCATCATAGTATGCCATATAAACTTTTGCAGTTCCAGTCGTTGAATTACCGTTTGCAATGAGTTTTGGATACATATAGCGACCCAACAGTACCCCATCGCCATAATTCATAGAATCAAGAGTAATTGCATTGTTTTCTGCATCATATGACCAATAACCTTGACCAGCATCTGCATAACCAGTATATCCTGTTCCGGCTCCCCATCCCATTGCTTTGTTATTTGCACTTGCGGAATAAGTTCTATTGTTTGTGGTATAATTATAATTTCCTGAAGAATATAATTCTGCATAACGGTCATAAATCAAGGACATTGCAGCTCCATCACGGTTATAACAAGAAACATTATAATAGCGACCGCCTTCGTCTACTGCCATACCCATAGCATCCCAAGCAGACGCTTTAATAAGGTATTCAGTGTAAACTTCTGCACCGCTTGTTCCATTAAACTCTGCACGCTGAGGCATAGCATGACTTGCCTGATATGTACCGGCTCCAGTTCCTGATGCAGTTCCAGGAGCAACACTAGGACCACCGGAACCATTCATATAACCAAATACAGGGTTATCTCCGTTCATTACCATTACAGGATAATAGGCATTTTTCAAATTAGTCCAAGAATTTGAGCCATTTGGAGTTTGTGCTGTATGCATATCAAAGAGTAACAAATACCTGTCATCCGTGAGCTGTACGTTCTTCGTTGTGTAGTAATCAGGCTCGCGGTTGTAGGCATTTGCATAGTCTGTTACGGTAGCGTTGTCAGATGTAAGCTGAGTGCCAGCACTATTTGTAGCAGTTCCGTAAGAGTCGTTACTGTTTATGTTGTTCAAACTTCTGATGCCGTTTGTAAACACTTCAAGATAACCGCTGTTTGTGATTACATTGCTTGCACTAAAGCTTGTGTAATCGCTTGCAGTTCCGCTGTATGTTACGCCAACGCCGCTTGTTGTGGAAACGCTCGTTGTGGCGGCAGTCGCGCTGTCTACAACTCGCACGGCATTCGGGTTCAAGTTGAATCCCTTTACGGTGATAAAGTCCGCGGCGTACGTTGAAGCACTCGTGCTTGCCGCATACATTATGCTGTACTTACCGCTTGCAGAACGGATGTTGTTGTCTTTAAGGCCGCTCTTGCTTCTGTTCGAGGTTGAGATTCCCGTAATATACGGCACTACGTCCATCTGGTAAGAAGGTACGTGTGTTGTTCCGTCTGTTACTATGTATGCGCCGTCTGATGTATCAGGAGCTGCCGCAGTGCTTTCCGTAGAATACTTATTGCCGTCATATGCCGTTACAGTAAGCTTAATATTCTGTTCGGCAACATTTGGAATCCGGGCTGTATCAATGCTGATTGTCCAGTAAACCTTATGTCCTGCCTGTCCGAGGTAATATGTATCTTCATAATAGCCAGTTGTTTTTTCAGAACCTGTGTTATCTGCAAGAATTTTCCATTCATACTTTCCGCCGTCTGAAAGCGTGCTTCCTGAGTTTCCGCTCAATGCTGACCAGCCGCCGTTTTCAACATAAGTTTCGTTTGTTGAAGTCGCGTCGTAGCTTGCCATTGAAATGCCGCCGAATCCTGTCAATGCAGTTCCAGAAGAATTTGCAAGCGTAAACGAAAGGTTTTTCAATGCATGCTCATCATAAGCAGTGCCCGTGAACGTAATCTTTCCAGAAACTTTAGGGTCTGGACCATAAAGGGTTGCGGCTACAGTTCCTGTTAAATCATCTTCAAGTTCAATGTGACCGTTCGTGCTGTCATCTCCATAGATTGAGTTCACGGATGCAGAACTCCAGTAGAACGGATTTACGACGACCTTCGGCGGAACAGAGTCCACAAGGTCAATCGTAAAGTCATTTACCAGAAGGACACAGTTCTGAGAGGTAGAGCCTTGTTCGAGTTCATCCGTAAAATCCCAGAACGTGAACGAAGCAGATTTACCCGTTCCGTCATTGGCTTCCGTTACGGCAGACACAATCTGCTCGTTCGTGAGGGTGAATCCCTTAAGCGACGTTACCGTTTCCGTATTATTATAAATGACAGAACCGATTTTTTTGGAACTTACAAGCGAAGAAATCGAATCATTCACTTGGGCCGTAATGCCGGCTTCCGTACCGCTTGAAGACACTGCCGCCGTTGTAGTTGCATCGCGGCCGTACACCATCATAATGTCTCCGTTACCGCCAACGATTTCTGCTACTACTGCAAGTTTATCCTTGATTGTAAAGGCTGTTCCATAAGAAGCCGTAGCAATTTTCTGTTCAGCCTTAACTTCTGTCGTGCCAATTCCATACGCTTCGTTCGCATCGTACAGGTTGTAGCCCTCAAATTCGTTTGCTTCCCATGAGCCGCTTGAATTCAAGTCCGTGCCGAGGAACACTTTTGCAAGGCGCGGTGCAGAGTTTTCTATTTTTATGGGATACGTTGTGCCGCTTACGTTGCCCGCTTTATCAAAGGCAAGCACAACCAATGTACAAGGTCCGTCCGGCATATTTGATGAATGGATTGTCGCATCCCATGTAAAGCCGATTGACTTTGAGCCAGTCAGAGTTTCGGGCATCGTGTCGCCATCGTCGGAATTATTCTTAAATTCAAACGGATTTGCGGTCGTAGAAGAGGTGCTTTCTGTTGCCGTGTTATCTACCACCTGCGCATACGGGAAGTATGCCGTTACGTCACTGGTTTCGCTCGTAACGCCCGTACTCGTGTCGAACGTAACCGTTCCGCCCGAAATGTCATTGATTCTTCTCAGAACGCCACCTACCTCAATCAAGCCGCCCTTACGGATATGGGCATTGTCCGAAATATCGGCAGCAGTCGTTGCCGTAAAGGTAAAGCCGTCCGCACCAAGTTTTCCTGCCACAGATTTTGCATAAAGAGCATATTCTTTTGTTTCCGATGTTCCGTTTTCTGTTACAGTCTGTGTGAATGGTCGTTTTACAAGATTGCCAGAAATTGCCACTTTCGCATCGCTTGTGCCTGCCGTAATGAGCGGGTCAAGTACGGATTCTGTCGTATAAGTCTTTCCGTCAATATCTTTTGCACGCACATAGTAGAACACAAGGCGGTCAAATCCTGATGATTTTTCCTCTACCGTACCGCCGAGCGTATAGACATAATTGGAATCCACAACGCTGTTATCATCATCGGTCTTTAGGACATTACTTTCGGTCTTCGTAGAGCCGTTGTATACGGCTTCAATCGTAGGAGCGGTGTTGTCTATGTTGAGCGAATAAGTATTGGAGATAGTATGCTCGGAGTCTGCAACCGTAACGGTATACACCGCCGAAGTACCACTTGTACTAACAGGAATAAAGATATACTGCGTCTTTTCCTTGCCATCGCTTCCCGTTACAAGCGTAGAAAGATAATAGCCGCTTCCAGCAGTAAGCGTTGTGCTTCCATGTTTTACCACGGTTTTATCCGTAGCAATTGAACTTTCGTCATGGAGCATAACCGTCAGATACCAGTCACCTTTAAGGTATATTTCACTTTCGTAAGTCTTACTTGCAATAATGTTAGAAGAAGCAACTATATCGCTCGCCGTGCAATCAGAAGTCGGTTCCGTTGTGTACTGACGGAGCGTTGCCGTCTGAGTTGGGGCGGTATCGTCAATATGCACATTGTACCAGTCCGTCCAAGAGCCGACTTTTCCTTCTGCGTTGACCGCACACGCACGGATTCTGATATAGGTGATTTTTCCTTGTGCAGGATTCATCTCATCGTTTCCGTTAATGACAAGATACCATGCCGCCGCATTGTTCGCCTTGACACCCCACCATTCGCTTGAATCCACGCCTGTAGCAAAATCAAGGGACTTTGAGCTACTCTCGCCGAAAATGTCTTTTGCCGCAGCCACAGCATTTGACACGGTGTAGTAAGTCTTTTGAGTAGTCGTATCTTTAAGCCCAGAAATATAATCGCTATTTTCCGTATATGTTACAGTACCATTATCGCTTGCCGTTCCGTTTTCAATTTGCAGATATACGGAGTTGACCGTAGTTGTAGCCGATGGAATTATCGCGCTTCCAGTTATACGGATTGTACCACCGAGAATGACAAACTCTTCGTTCTCCGAATAGTTTTTATCATTCGGATAGGTAATTTCGGTCTGCGGACGGTCTGCATCCGGGTTATGGTTAATCGTAAAGTCTGTCTTTAGCGTGTAGTTACCCAGCGAATCAGTCGCTTTGATATACACTGGAATAAGGTACTTTCCGTTACCAGCACTTTCATAGTAGGTTTCGTCATCGTAGTTCTTAAACTCAAGTGCTTCAAAGACAAATTTCCAGAGTTCTGCGGAAGAATCTTCGTTCCAAGCACCCCAAGTCGTCAATGCCGCCAAACCTTCTTCGCTCAAAGCACTACGCTGCTCCACCGTCGGAACAAGATATTCCGTAGCAACCACCTCTGAAGAAACATCGATACTCGTTCCGCTAATCTCTATATTGCCAGTCTGCTCAGAGCCAGACTTCGGACTACTTACCGTAATTGCAGGACCATCCATATCCACGACAAACGTACCCGGCCCATTACCAACAAGTCCGTTTTGGTCAGTCGGTACAGCCGTTACTGAAACAGAACCCGTTCCAAATTCAGATACATTAATACGTTTCGTTGTCCAAACAGCCTCGGTCGATGTGGTAGTTGCCGTAAATGTTCCGTCATCTGAATTGGCTGTTGACAATTCGATTGTCTTGTTCTTGCCAACCATCGAAAGCGTTATGCTAGACACACCGTTTGCATCGCTTGTCGTAATAATGAACTGAGCATAACGTTTCTTTGTGCCACCAAGAATAGTTGACGTTCCTAAAGCTTCTTTTTCTTTTGCTATATCCGTTCCATCTGCATCAGAAGATGAGGTAACCGTAATGCCATTTACTTGTGGCGAAGATCCGTCTACGCTGTACGCTATACCGTCCGTGTTATCCTGTTTTTCGTCTGTCTTGAACTGCCAGTACGGACAAGCCAGCGTGTTCGTATTTGGAGAGGCAAACTCTGTTTCCTGATTGTCCTTCACATAGAAATACAGCACATACGCACCGTCAGTCTGCAATTTAGGATAATATGTCCATTCGCCGGTGGCAAGCGTCAGTTTTGTTTCGCCATACGTGGCGTGAGTTGCAGTTATCACACCGTTTTCGGTAGACTCTGTCCAGTCTGTATCATCCCAGTCAACAGAAGATGTCGTGTCAGTTGCCACGTTTGCGACGCGCACGGATTGTACCACAGCATCCGAAGTGCTGTCATCATCGATAATCGTACCCGTCAGCTGACCTTCCGTGCCGTACTTCAGCACATATTTTGTTCCCACTTTTTGCATGTTCATCACTTTGATAACGGGGCGGTCGGTGTTCTGGTCGATAGTCAGCGTTTTTGTTGCCGCTTTTTCATCAGTCGTTGTATTACCCGCTTCATCCGTTGCCACGACAGTTATGACCAATGCTTTAGTTTCCGTGGATTCGTAAAGTTTTTCCGTATCAAGAACTGCTGTCCAAACTCCTGAATCATAGGTAATGGTATTCGTTCCTGCCGCAGTATATGATAATGTTTCTGTCTTTTCATTTCCTGTGGCGGTCAGCGTGATTCCTACTATTTTGCTCAGGTCGTTTGCCTTACCCGCAATGGTTATCTTTTTGTTTACTTTAGAATCAGTTATGGGGCTTACAGACGTTATTTCTACCGTCGGAGGTTCAGTATCAATTTCAATAGAAGCAAGCGTTCTGCTTGTTGAATTGCCTGCATTGTCGCTTATTGTCGTCAATACATTTAGCGTACCTTCTGTGCTAAGACTACTAAAGAATTCCTTTGCAAGCGTAGTTTTTACCAACCACATTGTCTTTGCAGAATTGTCAATATCGTTGCCATTTTTATCCCTTATCGTATCAGGTTGAGTGGCTTCGATACTAACATTTTCAGAATCATTAGTATAAGTAGTATTACCCACCGTTACGGAAATTTTGCTTGTGTTCAATCCGCTTTCTGTATCGGTTACGACATAGTACAAATCTTTATCCTCTGTACCGTTTGTTTTGTCCGTGCTTCCAAATGAATAATTTCCATATTGGCTGATTTCTGGCGCAGTTCCGTCTATGCGAACCTTAAATGGACCGGCAGAAGAGGAGTTTCCTGCGACATCTTGTGCGGTAAATGTAATCGTAGAACTGTCTTCAAAGCCGCTGATTTCTGACAAGAATTTCGCAACGCCCGTCGTTCTGTTTACATCAAGAGAGCCAGATTTTTGAGTGCTTGAAGAACCTGCTGGCGGAGTAAGCATGTAGGTAACTGTGCTAATGCCGCTGCCTTTCGCATCTTCAGAGAAGAATCCTTGTACCGACAGCGTTTCGTCTTTATACCAGTTAATCTTATCTTCTTCTGTAGGCCATGCGATGCCACCTACTTTAAAGACGTTAGTGCTATTGCTGACGTTCGTCCACTCAGGCGAAACCGTATCAATCGTCATGGCAGTAGTAGTAACAGAACTTGTATTACCCGCCACGTCTTTTACGGTAACGGTAAACACCCACATGCCGTCATTAGCATGGTCTGTGGACACAGGGAGCGTAAAGCTATATGCTTGTCCAGAAAGAGCCGCCTTTGTCGCAGGTGTTGTTTCTGCCGTAAAGGATGTAACGCTGGTCAATATGCTGGCAAGGGCAGACGCATCGTATGTTTTCTCTTCGCTGGAGGTCGTCTTCTTTGCCGTAATCACAAGATTGTCGGTGCTTGCCAATCCATACGAATCCGTAATCGTTCCAGTAAAGGTTACATCCGTTTTGCTACTGGCTCCGTCCGTTCCAGAAACTCCGCTCGTAGCGGTCAGCGCACCCAACACAGGAGCAGTCGCGTCCACGTTAACGGAAACAGATTTTATATTATCTCCGACAGTCTTGTTAGAAAGCGTATCGGTTGCAAGCACATAAATAGTAGATGTGCCTTCATCGCAGATGACAGATGCTTCGTAGATGTCCGTTTCTCCAGATTTGAGTGTCATAGCCTTTTCTGTGCCGCTTTCGCCAATCTTGTAAGTGACATTGCCCACCGAAGAAGTGGCATCAACAACTTTTGCCTGAAGCGTCAGAACCTTCGTGTCATAATACTCATCTGTTGATTTTGTGGCAGGTTCGGTAATTGTTACGGAGTTTATGTCTGGCGCAGTCGCATCATAGAAGAACGAAACAGCGGTAGCATCAGTCGTGTGATTAAGGAAGTCTTTTGCCGTTACCGACAATGTAAGAGAACCTTCGCTAATATTTTCCACAGAAGCCGTCCACTTGCCGTTTTCAACAGTAGCAGTACCTGTTTTTTCTTCCGCTCCCTTTGTAACAGTATATGAAATCTGCTGAACACCCGTACCTTCGTCAAATGCCGTTCCCGAAATAGTCAGCGTTCCTGTCTTAATATTCGCGCTCGGTGCAGGACTAAGAACCGTAACCACAGGAGCCCCCGTGTCTACATAGACGATAAATGCGTATGTCTTCGTGTTGCCTGCGGTATCCGTTGCCTCCAGTTTATAGGTATGAGTGCCGTCTGTCGTTGCATTCGTGGTGTCAACAGTCTGCGTGTAAGTCCATGTCATAGTCGTAGAGCCATCGTCAGCCGTAACAATATCATTCTTAACAAACGATGCACCTGTTATTTCAGTTTCGCCGTCATAGAACTTTATCGTATCGGCAGTAAAGGCAAATTTATCGCTAACTGTACCATTTAATATAAATGAACTATCGGCTATATACGTTAAACCATCGTCCCATGAGGCCGTTTTGTCCGTATCATACGTGCCATTAGTTCCCACTACATGGTTTTTCCCTGCACTTGTGTATATTTGGTCTTCTTCAAATCCCAGCGTACTCTTTGGGGCTTCAATATCTGCGGAGAAATATTTACCTACATACGTTGCCGTATTTCCTGCATTGTCCGTCGCTTCAAACACAGGGGTATACCAGCCTTCACTTGGCGCGGTAAGCGTTGCTTTCCAGTCTTTTTGAACCGTACCCGAAGAAACCGCAATCTCATTCTCGGTAGAAGAAATCTTTGTTGCTGAATTTAATTCATCCGCCGTCACTTTACCCGACACAAGGTAGCCCTTCATCGCTGCCATGCCAGAAAGACTGTCTTGCACTGTGCCAGAAAAGTTACCGTTCTTAGAGTTAATAGCAAGTGCTTCTGATGAATTTGTCGTTGCATCGGCAGTACCCAATTTTAACGAGGCAATAACCGGCGGCGTGCGGTCAATCGTTACAGACTTTGTTATTGTCTTTGAGTTTCCAGCATTGTCCGTTGCCGTAATGGAATACGTAAATTTGTGAGATAACTGGTCATTTTCATCGCCAATGACAGACTGAGTAATCGTATATTTGCTGGTATCTGTGCTGTCTTGGACAATAGAAGCAAGCGTATCGCCGCTACCGTTTTCTACTGTTCCCGTTGATGTAACGGCAGACAGATTTGCATCAGACGCTGAGAATTGCAATACAAATGAGCCGCCTGATGTCGTAATAAAGTCTCCCACGATATCAGTTTCTTCCAACGCAGGGTCTGTTCTGTCAGAAATCAAATGCAATGCCGTGGAATAGGATTCGTTTCCAGCCTTATCGACAGCATGGGTGAAGATAGTATATGTGCCTTCGGCAATATCGGTATTTACAAAGTCTTTTATTGTCGCCGTCCATGTGTCAGCACCTTCGATTGCTTTTGTCCATGCAATCACTTTATTGGTTTCATAATTACTTACCGGGTTAGAATCGCCTGACCAAGAATCAAAGCTGCCTTTTACCGCCGTATATTCGACCGATTTAAGTCCTTGTCCCTCATCAGATGCGTCAATAGTAAGTTCAAGCGGATATGAACTGGCAAAGTAAGTAATGGATTTGCCATTCTCTTCAATAGTTTTTGACTTACCAGATTGTGAACTTTCCGCAGTTACAGATGCAATCGTCGGCACAATCGTATCTATCGTTGTCGTTACTGTCTTTGTTTCTGCAGTGTTTCCAGCCTTGTCCGTTGCATTCAGCGTAATCGTCCAAGTATCGTTAATGTCAAGTGATTCCGTCGCCACAATAGGAACGGTAAAGGTATATGTTGTACCCGTGTCATCGTTTTCAGGAATCTGAGCATCGATGGTCTTCGTGTTAGCACTATTTGTTGCCGTTATACTAATCTTACCTTTTTCCAACAAAAGCGCGTCTTCCACTTTACCAGTCAGCGTATAACCGCTATTCCTAATGCTTCCGGGGGCATCGCTTGTAATCGTAATTGTCGGGTCGGTCTTGTCAAAGTTAATGTCCGTGCGTGTCAGCATCGTTGTATTTCCAGCGGTATCTTTCGCACGGAACGAAATTGAATTGCCAAGACTATCCGCTGTTACAGGGAATGCGAACGACCAGTTTGTTTCTACGTTCGTTGCAGTGGGGGCAGTAATCGTCACCCATGAATCTGAAGCATTCGTACCTTCTGTGGTCACCTCATTCGGAGAAGCGTTTGTCGTGTACTGCAATGTCTTTGTGCCAGCATGTTCGTCTTCCCATGTGCCAGTAATGGTATAGACTTCATTTTTTACCTGCTTGCCGTAATTTTCGCCGTCCGCAAGATTTGAAATAGTAAGCGTGGGCGGCTGTGTATCACGAATGACCGTAACAGTATAGGAAGTCTTGTTGCCCGCCTTGTCTTCAAGAGCGATATTATACACATAGTTGTTATCAATAAGATTTGACGGGGTAAACGTCCATTCCTTACTATTGTCCGTGCCATAGGTAATACTACCCGTGCCACCCGTTACCGTAATGCCACTATTTGCAAGGTTCTGCTCGGTAATCTCACCGATAAGGCTGAATGAGGACTGCGCGTAATAAGTGCCACCAGAAACCCAGCTAGAGACAGTTTCCCCGTTGGAATTAAAGAGATTTTCTCCCTTTAACGTTGTTGTCGGCGCAGTCATGTCTACCGTAACCGCCGCGCTTTCCTTTGACGTTTCGTGTTCAACTTTATCTTTCGCAGTAATTTTTACGGTATAAGCGGCTTCGGCAAGGTCGTAGACTTTCCATGTCCAACCATATTCGTTTTCCGTTCCAGTGGGGGTTAAGGTAAGTTCTTCTGTAGCAGTAGCCGCACCGTCTTTAAATAGTTCTGCCGTTACGGTATCTTTGGGATTTGCTTCCGTTATTGTTCCGCTAAAGGTAAGTGCGTTTACATTTGCAAAGCCCGTTGAAGCGGAAGAAGTAATATCAGAAAGTACTGGCGCAACAGAATCTTTCAGCACAGTTATCGTCTTATCTTCTGCTTTGCGATTATTTTTGTCCGTCACGCTAAACGTAAGCGTATATGTGCCATCGGGATAGTCCGTGCTGTTATTGAACGGCACACTGACGGTAGAAGTCCATGACATTTCGCTTCCCGTTGGTGTTGAGCCATTGATTGTTGTCGTTGAGTCGTCTGGCTTTGTTACCGCTACCACAGCAGAATCGGGATTGGTGTCCGCTATCGACATGGTATAGGTAAGGGCGGCTATTTGCGCCATATTGCTTCCTGCTGGCGAAACACTAGGCTTCATCGCATCCACGGTGATAGTCTGGGATGCGGTAGAAACATCGGACACATTGCCCGCCCGGTCAATTGCCACAACGTACACATAATATGTGCCTTCATCGTATGTGCTGGTCTTGAACTCAAGATTTTTTGTCCATGAAGAACTTCCTTGTGCCAGTGCTTCCCATCCGCCATCAGAAGAATACTCTGGAACAGTGGCAGAATTAGTCACTTTATAGTATACACCCGCAAGACCTGTCGTAAAACTGTCTGTACTGGCTGTCGCCGGCATATCCTCCGCACTTACGGTAAGCGTATTATAAGGAGATTCATCCTGATAAACGTAATTTCTTTCGGTCGTATTGGAAGAAATCTCTGGCTTTGTCGTGTCTACCGTCACTATGCGGGTCAGACTTGTGGTTCTGTTTGCCGCATCTGTTACAGTAACCGTCAGCGAGTGAACGCCATCTGGCAAATCACCTTCGCTTCCTACGCTCAGTGTACCCGTGTATGTGCCAGATTTTCCATTTTCGCTCGTTACGTCAAGAGCCTTAATAAGCGTTTCACCCTCTTTTATGACAATTGCGCCTGTGCCATTATCTTTAAGTGCGTTGGTGTCACTTGCCGTACCTGAAATCGTTATAGCATTGTTTGTTGTCTTGCCGCTTGTACTGATTCCGTTTTCTGCCAGCGTCGGAACAGCTTTGTCGTAGGAGAATTGAACAGTTTCCGCGCTGCTTGCGCTGCCGTTCCCCAACACGTCAACCGCATAAACAGAAAGTTCAATCGTACCCTCGTCTGTAAAGGCAAGGTTTTGCGCCCAGTTGCTACCCACAAAGGTGACTTCTTCGTAAGCATCCATTGTGCCAGTCTTGTAATATACAAACTTCGTTCCCGCATATTCGTCAGTAACCGTGCCTTTTATCGTCGTTTCGGCAATCTCAATCGCTTCGCCAAGGGTAGGATTCTTGATTTCTACCGCTGGTTCTGTCGTATCACGCTTTATGTTCGTAGTAAAAGAAGCCTTGTTGCCCGCCTTATCAGTAAGCGTAATAGTATAGGTATAATCGCCGTCAGCAAAACTTTCCGGTGTGTATGACCATGTGTTATTTTCATCTTTTACGATGTTGATAGTAGTATCGCTACCAGCCACAGTAATCTTTGCGCTTTCAAAATTTGTTTCTGTGATAGTGCCGTTTAGACCGAATGAATCTTTAGCCAAATATGAACCGCCAGCAAGACTTGTATCTAAACCAACCGCCGTACCGCTTGTGCTGAACAAAGAAGAACCGTACAACGTTGTCGTCGGAGATGTTGTATCAACCGTAACGCTCTTGCTTACTTTTTCTTCTGACTGATTGCCAACTTCATCTACCGCCAAGACTTTAATGGTATAGACCTTATCGGCAAGTTCATACAGTTTCCATGTCCATTCGCCGTTTATGTTCGTAGAAAGCGTCGTTTCGTCTTTTCCATTTACCGAAACAACATTGTCGCCACTAAGAAGTTGTGCCGTTACAGTCTTTAAATTAACATCCGCCGCCGTTCCCGTAAAGGTAAGCGAATTTGCATTACTGTAGATGTCGTTCGTCGGAGAAGTAATCGTAACTTCCGGCGCAGTCGAATCTTTCAGCACACTGACCGTTTTTGTCTCGGATATGCGTCCGTTTCCGTCTGTTGCGCGGAATGTAAGCGTGTATGTGCCGTCGGGATAACTCGTAGCATCAGAGAAATCTACGGTAAGCGCAGCGGTTTTCGCTGAATCAGTACCTGTCAATTCCTCAGAAGAAATTGTCTGTACTGTTGTACCTGTAGAATTTTTCACTTCCACGGATGCAGTCTTTGGATTGGTATCAGTTATCGTTACATTGTAAGTAAGAGATTCGTTCTTCGTCGTGTCAGTACCACTAACAGACTTGCCGCCTTTTTTCAAATCAGAAATAACTGGCTTTGTTTTGTCTACGGTAACAGTCTGAGAAACCGTCTTAATGCCAGAAACATTGCCCGCACGGTCAATTGCCACAACGCATATCGTGTAGGTGTCCTCTGCCATGTCCGCAAAAGAAATGTCTGCCGCATATTGCGTACCGTTATTCGCAATGGATTTCCATGCCGCACTGCTTGTATATTCCGTCGGAACAATCGTACCAGAGTCCAGCACTTGATAGTATACATTTGCCAGCCCCGTCGCACCAATGCCAGAATCTGTTGCGCTCAGAGAAAGTGTCGCATACGGTGATACATCAAGATATGCAAAGTCGCTTGCCATCGATTCATCTGAAATAACAGGGGCAGTCGTGTCTACGGTAATAACACGCGTTTCGGTTGTCGTTCTTCCTGCAATATCCGTCGCAATAATCGTCAGAGTATGCTCACCGTCTGCCAGTGCATTTTCATCGTTTCCAACAACAAAGTCGTAAGACCATTCGCCTTCCGTCACATTCAATTTTGCCAGTTCTGTTGAACCTTCTGCAATGACAACCGCGCCATCAGATTTAAGCGCGTTCGTGTCGCTTGCCGTACCTGAAAGCGTAAAGGTTTTGTTCTTTATTGCAGAAGCGGCATTGATTCCTGTTTCTTTCAAAATCGGCGCAGATTTATCGTACATAAACGTTGTTGTTGTTTCCGCGCTTTTCATGCCCAGTTTGTCTACCGCATACACCTTGAACGTAACTTCACCTTCAGATGCAAATGTCAAAGCCTGTGACCAACTCGTGCCTGTTACGGTCAATGATTTCCATTCGGGATTATCGCTCGTATCTGTCGTATAATAGGCTTCTTTTATGCCCGCAACAGCGTCAGATGCCGTTCCGCGTACCGTTGCGTTTGCCGTACCAAACAATTCTCCCGTTTCAGGACTTGTTATGCTGATTTCGGGACTGGCGGTGTCGCGGTTTATGATAATAGTATAGGAATTCTGGTTGTTCGCCTTGTCTTTGAGCGTGATGGTATATGCATACGCACCGTCTGTCGTCGCCGTAGGAGCAAATTCCCATTTAGTGGCAGCGAGTGTCAGCGGAGAATTATCTCCTGTTGTAATTTCATTGCTACCACTCGTAATCTTAATCAAATCAAAATTGTCATCGGTAATCTCACCGCTAAGGCTAAAAGTGGCTTTTGCTAAGTATGTACCGCCTGACGCAAGCAGCGTTGAGGAATCAACTGATGTCCCTGATGCATTGTACAATCCTGTACCTGTCATGCTTGTCGTTGGGGCAATCGTATCCACCGTAACCACCGCACTTGTTTCTTTCGTTGTATGCCCGACCTTGTCCGTTGCCGTTACGCTGATTTCGTAGCCCGCTTCGTCAAGGTCGTAGACTTTCCACGTCCATTTGTTACTAGAATCGGTAGATAGCGTGGCAGTCGTTTCTGTTTCCTTATAGGTTTTGCTTGTTCCGTCATACTTCAAGAGAACTGCTTTTACTTCACTCAGATTTGCATCTTGCGCCGTACCTTCAAATGTGTATGAATTTGCATTGCTATAGGTGCTAGCCGTCGGAGAAGTAATCGTAACTTCCGGCGCAGTCGAATCTTTCAGCACACTGACCGTTTTTGTCTCGGATATGCGCCCGTTTCCGTCTGTCGCGCGGAATGTAAGCGTGTATGTGCCGTCGGGATATTTCGGAGTGCCGTCATCTTTTGTTGCGGAAAAATCCACGGTAAGGTTTGCCGTCTTATCAGTCTTGCTCCATGTGGATTCACTGCTCTTGATTGTGGCTATTTCCTCATCGTCTTTTGCGATTATGACCTGCGCGGATGCAGGATTGGTATCATCTACTGTTACGATATAGGTTGAATTATCTTCTCCGTTCGTCGTGTCGTCAGTCGTTATAGTCGTAGTGCCTTTCTTTATTGATGAGATAACTGGCTTTTTCTTGTCTACAGTGATTTTAGTCTCTGTCGTATTTGCCACAGTCGCTTTTGACACGGAAGAAACATTGCCCGCCTTATCGGTTGCCACAACGTACACGCTGTGTGTGGTTTCATCTTTACCCGTAAAGTCTATATTTGCTGACCATACAGATGTATTGCTGTCAGAAGAGGACTGAGCGAGTGATGACCAGTTAGAGGCGGTTTCAGCAGAATATGACGGCTCTTCAGCAGTAGATGAAAGCACCTGATAGCGAACTTGGTCAATGCCTGTGCCAGATTCCGTAACGCTTACGGTCAGCCTGTCGTACACGGATTCGTCCAGATACACGCTGGCGTTTTCCACCACATTGGAAGAGACTTTGGGGGCAATAGTATCTACCGTCACTACGCGCGTAAGGCTTGCGGTTCTGTTTGCCGCATCGGTTACGGTAACCGTCAGCGAGTGAACGCCATCTGACAAATCACCTTCGCTTCCTACGGTCAAAGTGCCTGTGTATGTGCCTTTTTCGCCAGTTTCTCCTTCGGCATTGGTGTCTGGCGTTACGCTAAGAGTCTTACTAAATTCGCCTTCTTTTATGGTAATTGCGCCTGTTCCATGGTCTTTGAGCGCGTTGGTGTCGCTTGCCGTTCCAGAAACCGTTATAGCAGCGTTAGTTGTCTTACCGCTTGTGCCGATTCCTTCTTCGCTTAAAACCGGAATGTCTTTGTCATAATAGAATGATACGGCAGAAACTTCGCCCGTCTGATTCAGCACGTCGGTTGCCTTTACTTTGAGCGTGATTGTTCCTTGTTTGTCGAAGGACAATGACTGCGTCCAGTTGTCGCTCACGGTTTCGACCGATTTCCATTCTGGCTCATCGGAAGTATCAGTCGTGTACTCCAGCGATTTTACGCCCGCATAGCCGTAATCGGTCGTTCCTCTGACAGTCACGGGAGATTCAGAAATTTGATCGGCGGCTTTAGGACTGGTAATCGTCACCACAGGACCAGTCGTATCACGGTTTATGGTAATCGTGTAACTTTGTGTGTTCTCTGCCTCGTCTTCCAGCGAGATAACATATTTATAAGAGCCGTCCGTTAGCGTTGGGGCTAATTTCCATTTTGTCTTGGCTTCATCGGTAAAAGTCACCAGTGAATTTTCTGCGCCAAAGTCTACGGCCGTACCGTCATTCACACTGATTGTCGCGCTCTTAAAGTTTTCTTCGGTAATTTCGCCAGTAACCGTAAAGGCTTCCTTTGCCAAATATGTCGCTTTGTCGCTGGGCGCAGTAGCAGATTCTCCTGTCGCATCGTACAAGCCTTCACCGACAAGCGTGGATTTCGGGGCAGTGTCGTCAACCTTAACGGGAACGCCAGCAGAGGGTGCGCTTATGTTGCCCACTGCGTCCTTTGCGATAAAGTACACATAATACTGCGTTCCTTCCTTAATGGCTTTGCCATCGGTATCGAGTGTCGCGGCTGACTTAAAGTTTATGTTAGCCGACCATTTTCCCGCGTTGTTCGGCGAGCCTTCTTCGTCTATTCCTGCGGGCTTGCTATATACGGAAACGTCATCGGGCGCGGTCGTTGCGCTTGAGATACAGTAGTACACGTTCGTTACGAGTACGTTATCCTGCATCGTTCCTTCGAATGTCTGCGGCTGGCTTGAGATGAAGCATTTGTTATCCGTGCTAGACACCTGAATTGTCGGGGATTGGGAATCTACCGTTACGGTATATTCTTGCGTCGTCGCGGAAAGTCCTGCCGCATCTTTCGCGCTTACCGTAATCGTCCATGTACCGTCGTTACCGGCGGAAGGAATCGCAATTTGATATGTCGCCGTTACGGGTGAGTTTTCGCTCGCCGCTGTATACTCGTAGGTCACTTCCGGATTTTCGCCCGAATTCTTCAGTTCATAAGGAGTGCCGTCTTTCTTTGCCGTAATCGTAATGCCATAGGGCTTTTCGTCTGACAAAGCAAGCGTGTCAGTCAGTTTGCCGCTTGCCGTAATCGTGCCGCCTTTTTTGATTGAGGTGGCAGGCGTTTCATCGGGAGTCAGCACGGGATTCTCATAGTCAAACGTAATGCCCGTGTAGGAAACCACATCGCTCTTGTTGCCAGCTTTATCCACGGCATAGAATGCGATTATGCCGTCTTTCAGCGTTTGCCCTACGGTCAAATCCACGTTCCAACTGCGTGTGGTCGTCGCGCTCGCAAAATCCGCCGCTTTCTGCCAGTTCTCTTCGGGAAGACTTTTGTAATCCGCATTAGTCGTGTAGTACAGCACATCCGTGCCGGAGCCGTTCACGTCAGACCATGCGCCACTTAGACGATATGCGTATGCGTCCTTTTCGTTCCGCGTAAAATAGGTGCTTGTATTGGTAATTTTCGCATTGTCACTAAGTTCCGCGCCTTCGTAACCAACGACAGGTTTTGCCGTGTCAACAAGAACGGTAAGTTCCTGAGGGTCAGATGGGTTGTCATATTTGTCGTACGCAGTAATCGTAAATGCATACTTTACGTTCTTTCCTTCTTGCTGAATTTCATAGCCTTCTGCATCGTCTTCCAGCGTAAGTTCCCATTCGACCGATTTGTTATTTTCTGCAGCGATGCTCGCATCGGTAGGAGTCAGTCGTGCCGTTCCTTTCCATGTCTTTGGAGTGACAGTTGCATCGTCCAAATCAGTAACGACAACTTCAAAAGAAACTTTTTCAATATCCGTTTCACTAGAAGAAGACGTACCTTGTATCAAAACCGCCTTTGAACTGCTGAATACTTCTTCGCTGCTCGTAATACGTGTTTTTGGCGCAATGCCAGAGACTGTACCCACAAAGCCACACACATAATTGTAGCGCATTTCGTTGCCGTCGGCATCTTCGCCCGTAACCGCAAGCACATACCAGTGATTCGCAAGGATAGTTTCTGGCAGCGATACTTCCCATGTGTAATTCTCAACGTAGCCGCTACTTTCAGGATAGTCACTTGTAGCAAAGCAGATAATACCGCTCTTTTCGTCTGCCGCCGCCTTTTCAAACGCTTCCGTAGAACCATCGCCGTCCATAGCGATAAATTCTTTGTATGCCTGCTGAATTTCCTCATCCGCGTTGTCAGAACTGGGGTCTACCGTACCAAAATCCTTTATATAGGCTTTGAGCGTGTCGGGCTTAATCAACGCTTGGTCAAGACCCATATTCACCACGATGGTAAGGGGCTGAGAAGCCGGAGCGGTCACTTGTTTGGTCAGTTTGTAACCGCTTACCGTATAGGTCGGGTTGACCGCAGGATTTAAAGAGAAGGCAAGATAGTTTTCTTCCGTATTGACTGCCCCTTCATTCAATTTTTCAAGAACCTCAGCCACAGTCATCTTGCCGCCATCAGAAGCCGAACGCGAAACATTTTTATTTGACCCCGTATAGGTGCCATTCAAAATCGTCATCAAATCGCTTGCACTTAGTCCCAATTGCGCACCCGATTTTTCGCTCATCAACGCTTCGTACACTTTTGTATACAGATAGAATGTTTTGGTGGAATTTCCGCTTGTTGTATTGGTAGTGCTGGCAGAGGCTGAATATACTGGCTCTTTGTATTCGTGTGTATTGTCCGTGACAGAAATTTCACAGTAATACGGAATGTTGCCAGCCTTTATATTGTCGCCATATATACTGTTGTAACGCTTGCTCAGTTCATCCGTACTTTCTGCGCTAAATTTAAGCATCGTTATGCTTGTGCCGCCCGCAGTCGGAACATTTTCTTCCACATACGGCTCGGTATTCAAAAGATTTTTATCCTTGTCGTAAATAGAAACGGTCAGTTCCGCAATCGTATGTTCATCTGCAATCGTTCCCGCCACCTTAAAACTTGAACCATAGGCTGTCGCGTTTTTAATATCAGTCGTTCCCGGACTCGTCAAAATCACCACTGGGGCAGTATTGTCAATCTCAAAAGTTCTCGCTGATACGCCCGAAGAGTGACCCGCCGCATCGTAGGCAACCACGTTTAGTTCATACTTTCCATCGGGGAGTTGCCATCCGTTAAAAGGACCCACCCCCTCTTCAAAATTATTGACATCGACAGACCATGTATCTTTTTTCTCTCCAAGCACAACATCGTTTGCCTGATACGTTTCTTTTGTGGTGGTATTGGTAATGGTCAACTTGATGGACGTAACTTCCTTATCGTCCGAACATGTACCTGCAAAGACAAATGTGCCGCGAACAGATGCGGCTGCCGGAGGATAGGTAATCTCCAAAACGGGAGCTTCGGTATCGACGGTCGCGCCCAAACCAACGTCATCGCCGCAAGAACCAACGGCAAGGACAATGGCACAAACCGCGCCAACAAAGCATGCCTTCCTTGCAATCTTTCTTAAAATCATACCAACCTCCACAATACAGGATTTTAACACTTTTTTCATTATTTTCTATTCGTTCGATTATAATTTTTTGTTTTAATCGACCTACACGCATAGGATTTCCGCCAACATCAAGATTTTTCGCACCAAGACGGAAATCTTCAAAAAACAGTTTTGGGCAGAAGCCGACCCCCTGCCCGATAACATCAATACACTTTTTAGAATACGTTTACACGCAAGCCGAACGATATTTGCGGCACAATAGTCCTAATATCGTCACCCGAAACATCGGACGGGATAAACCACAACTGACCTTCCGTGTAGAACGCCATCGTCCTGAACAACTTTTGCTTCAAGAACGTAATCCGCGGGAACTCCAGCTGAAGCAAAGCCGCACTCAAAATCATCGGTGGCTTGTCGGAATCAGAGTTGTTGAACCGGGAGAAGTTCGCGCCAACCGCAATATTCGCGCTCAGCCATTCCCAGTCAGGACCGAACAAGAACCTGAACGGCAAATAGTACACGTTCGCAAGAATCTTCGCACCAAATATGCTGTTTCCGCCGTAGCGTCCCTGAGTGCCACTGAACATCTCGCGCTGTGTCTGCGTAAACTGACCCCATTGCACTTGAAGCTTAACATTGTCGTCAAAGAAAGTCAGACCTACGCCAATGTCGAACAAGGTTGCTCCCCAGAAGTGCCAGTCAAAATACAATCCCTGAATGAATGACGGAACTTCATACGCCGCCTTGTCGCCTTTACGCAAGAGCAAGGTAACGTCTTTCAACTCGACATCATCATGGGTCAGACCACTGAATACCACCGTCTGATTGTAACGACCACCCTGACCTGGAGAAATCAACTTAACCGTTGGCGGAGTATTATCAACCTGCACAATCGTGCGAGTAATAGCCGTTTCTCCGTTTTTCATTGTAGCACGAACAAGCAAGAAATGGTAACCTTCTGCAATGTCCTTGTTTTCAATACGATACCGCCATTTTCCGCTGGAAGAAATCTGCTCGAATGACTTTCCGTTGTCAAGGCTCAGTTCGACTTTTGCCACGGATTTTCCTTCGATGGCGGCCTTCAATTCCTTCGATGCGCCTTTAACGCGAGCCTCAATCAGTTCTTCCTCGGAAATAGTGTAGCCCGCTTCTCCGCGCAGATACGGACGGTCAACCGCAAAGTCACCATAAGTAAAGTTGTCTATTGTGACCCACGGACCGAATGAGGTATAATTCAGGTACCGTTCTTCAGAACGAATGGTCGCAGCATTTGTCATCATTCCTTCAACCACAATCTTGTGCGCGCCTTCCGAAATCAAATCAGGGGTAAGCTGGAACTTAAAGTAGCCGCTGCTGCTCAATTCTGTTTCGCCGGCGGGATTACCATCAATGTAAAGCGTCAGTTTAGCAATCTCAACTTCACTTGAAGCCATACCATAGATGTTGAACACACCGCGCACTTCTTCGCCGTTCAGCGGATAAAGCACATCAACACGAGCAACCGTTGCCGTCTTATCAAGACGAATGTTACGGCTTATACGGGTAATATTATTCGCAGCATCCGCACCAACCAATTCGATATTATAGAAACCATTTTCCAGTCCGCTCAAATCAATCGGCTGTGAAATAATTTCGCCTACTTCCAGCTGAGTGCGGGCAATATCGTTATCAACACGCTTTCCTTCCAGACTGCGGACGGTGATGTACAAATCAGTCAGCTCAATGTTATCTGTCGTCTGACCACTGAAGAAGACCATACCACTTGTAACCGTGCCGTCCAAAGGCAACTCCAGATTGATTTCTGGCTTCGTATTGTCAATGTTAATCAGAGAGGAGAACAGACCTTCAACATCAAACCAGTCGATAATCTTGATGAACACAGCATGCGTTCCGTCCTGAATAACGCGTGTATCAAAGGTGTAATCCCATGTGGTATCAGTCTTATCGTGACCAAAGTTTCCGGTAGCCTCATTATAGGTGTTGCCGTTATCAACAGAGACATATACCGCTTTAATGCCGTTCTTATCCGTTGCCGTTCCATGTAACGTAACCATTTCTTTAACTGTCTCTGTAATAGGCGGCGTAACAACCGTTCCCTTTGGCTCTTCCAGAGAGATTCTGAAATTGCGTACGAATTCAGGCCCGACAACGCCGTTCATATCCTCAGCATAAACCGTAATGGCATGTTCATTGTCCGTCATCATAGAAATCGGCACGTCAATCGCAAAGTTCGTTCCGTAATCGGGCAGAGCCTGATATGCGGCATTATCCATCTTGTACCAGATTTTACACGCGCCGTCATCATCATACACAACGCCAGAAATAGTAAAATCTTTTGTAAGCACCGCATTTTCTTCGGGCAGATGCACTTCGGCAATCGGCAAATCGCTCTGTGAGTCAATGATGAAATCCCACTGCTGCAATTTGGTCACATTTCCCGCCGCATCATAGAAATTAAAGGTCATCAAATCGTGCATCGGCTTTTCTTTTGTACCAATGTGCGTTGTTACGATTGGAGCGACCTCAACAGGAATCGCTGGCTGTGCAACACCACCCACAGGAGGAGCAATGTATTCTACAAGAGAAACATAGCCGTCATCTTTTACGGAGAATGCAATCAGATTGTCGCCGTTCACAATATCTTCAGAGCCAGGCACAATCACATTCACTTCAGGCGGCACGGTATCCTTTTGCAATGCCGAATACACCGTATGAAATTTTCCTGCGTTATCAGTCGCGCGGACGCTCAGCCCAAGCAATCCGTCCTCATACGCCGCCAGCGAAACCGTTCCGCTGTACAAATTGGCATTTGCGGTAGAACGGGGAATCGAAGTCCATACCTCGCCGCCGTCAAATGAATATTCCACACGCGCAATGCCACTTCCGTCTGTCGCCGAAACTTCAAGTTTGAACGAATCGCGTACCCATGCCTGTGGCTGCGGCGAAACGATGTTCATCTCTGGCATATCGCTGTCTACCAAAATCGCAATCTGAGGAGAAGTATATTCAACTCCCTGACTGTCCTTAATGCGCAGGGCAACGTTCCTGTACAGACCGTCTTTCATTCCAATCACATTTACCACATTGCCACTGACCGAAATATCCAGACCAGGAACAGGAGAAAGGAAAGTTGCCGTAACTGGTCCCGGAACATTCGCATAACCACCCAGTGCCGCTTCCTGTGGCAGTACATAGCGATTGTCTATTGAATTGTATACAACGGGTTCTTGCGGTGTCCAGTAGAATTTGCGGGCGTTGTCAATCATGCTCGCATCATACTGTCTGACCACCAGAATCGTACCTTCGTAAGAACCAGAACCTTTTTCCGTATCAGCAATGACCTTCACTTTGGTCAGTCGGGCGGGAAGATTTTCCAGCGGAATAACAGCCTCGTACATATTTGTATCAACAGCATCAATGTCCAAAGCTTTTCCTGCCTGTCTTACATCGCCGCCTGGTGCTTCCTCGCCCGAAATCTCATAGGAAACTGCCTTTACAGGGTCTTCAGAACGAATTACCGCAACCAGCTTGGGCGCATCCCTTCCTTTTGCGCCACGGGGAATTATAAATGTCATGCCGCTGGAATACGAAACTTCGCCAACGGACTTAAACGCAACCTTTACGCCGTCTTCCTTGCGAACAGTCAGAGAAGAGGAATATGTTTTTTTGGCATCGTAGTTTCCGCCTACGGTCAGATAATTTACACCAGGTTTCATATCATCACGGGCAAATCGCTGGCAAACAGGCTCATTAAGATTTCCCTGATAAGTCGTCACATAATATACGTCCACGCTGTCAAACCAAGTGACCACCGGAGGATTTGCCACCGCCTCTTTTGACCCATCAATAGAACGGGCTGGTAGCGGAGGAATCTTTCGCACAAACACCGCATCCGCAGCCTGCTTTCCGTTTTCTGCCACCACTTCGATAACGTACATACCGCGCAAGAAGTTGTACGGGTCTATGTCAACAGAAAAATGACCGTCTTTGCTGTATTTTACCGCAGTAAAATTCGCATACGAAACAGGCAATGCATCCACGCCCATCACAATATCGCTGGTCACATTCGCGTTTGCCGAAAGAATTCGATAACCAAAGCGAGAAATCGGAGATTCCGAAGTGACCATACCTTCCAGATGAATCGTGTTATTGCCGTCATACGGATGTGTGTAATCCGCCCCATTGATTTTAACAACTGGCGCAGGATGATCAGAATGGAAAATCAAGTCGCGGCTGTCGTAGGTCAGACCTTGCGTTGTGGTAACCCTCACTTTTACTGGATCAGAGTTTCCCTGCTCGCCCGTTCCACGAAGAATAATCGTATTGCCGCTCAATGACACCGTGGCAAATTTTGTCTTTGGCACAAACTGAACAGACTTTGCGTTTCCGCCGCTAAAATAACCCGTCACAGGAAAATCAGGGTCAAGCGTAATATCGCCCGATTCACTTACGCAACTGTCGGAAAAAAGCACCTGCGGCGAAGGAGATTCAATGCGGGTCAAATCTTTTATGTTCAGCACAGAAGTTTGTTCTATCGTGCGGTCAAAAATATCCGTTACGGAAATCGTAATGCGGACTAATCCCCACGGCGCAGAATCCAGAGGAATAACAGCCTGCATTGATTTTGCACCGCTTTTCGGCACAGGAATATCTCCCGGAAGAATACCGTCCTGTCCCCAACGCATTTCGTACGAGGCTGATGTAATACCACATTCAGATGTTATGTCAGAAACAAGGACAGCATCACTCTCGGGATTCACCATCATACCAGGAACGACATCCATCGTGTCTGTTGCCGTTTTTAGTTTTGCCCCCCCGATAACAGGAGCCTTTCCCTTTATGCTGAACGCAATGCTCACTTTGTCTCCACGCACACCGTATCGGTCAGTTGCAAAAGCAGTCAGCGTATGAGAGCCACCGTCCAAATCAAGTCCTTCGGTCAGCGCACCATAAAATACACCCTGAGATTCTATCGTATATTCATTGCCACTATCCATGCGGTAAGTGACCGTCGCAATGCCGTCATCATCAAAAGCAATGCCCCGCACAAACAACGAATCCGCATTTCCGTCAATCATGCCGCCGTTCGGAGGATATTCAATCGTCAAAGTCGGCTTATCCAATTCTTGGTCAAGCGGAATCGTTCTTCGTGCCGTAACCACATTACCCGCAATGTCTGTCGCCGTTACCGAAAAGTCAATTGACGTAGCGGGCTTACCTTTTTTGGTCAGCAAGCCAATCGTGTTTATATCTTTGTACCAATACGGGTTTCCGGGAATAAGCTCAAATTCGCCCGTCTCTTCTTCAAGCGTCCAAGTGAGTTTTTGAATTCCCATAACGTCCTTTGCAAAACCGACAATGCCAAATTTTCCGCTGCAAACCTCGTTGCGCTCAGGAGATACGATTTTTACGTCAGGAGGCGTGTTGTCGATAAAATACAGGAATGAATACACACCGACCGACCCCATTAAGTCCGTCGCTTTGAACCAGCAGACCGTCGGGCCGTCCTTTAATTCGCGCGTATCAATAGGAACGCTGAATGTCGTTTCTCCCGTCTTTTTATCGAATTCAAGTTTTGTTCCTTTAAAAGTCGTACCGTTATCCGTTGAATACGAAAGTGACTTTATGCCGTTTCCGTCGTATACCGTACCCTTTAAATTGATTTTGCCAGAGACAAGCGTACCAAGACCATAATTCGTTATCTGTGTAACTGGCTGACGGCGGTCGAGATGCCACTGCACTGTTACCGAATGACCCCGCAAGCCGTTAATATCTGTACCAAAGACTTCTATTGTATGCAAGCCTTCTTCCAATTCGTTCGTATCAAGATAGTATGACCAGAATTCCGTACCCTGCGCCTGAGCAACGTGTTCCACATCGCCGTCAAAAATCAACTCAACTTTGGCGACCGCATCATCGTCAACACACGTACCAACAATGTTCAAGTTGCCCGGAATGCGCATATTCATAGACGGGTTTGTAATGCCTATGATAGGCAAATCAGACTCCGGGTCAATCCAAATATTAAACGGACCACCTAAAGACTCATTCCCGCCTTGGTCAACGGCACGCACGAGAATATTATATTTTCCTTCTTTTTTGTCAGTTAAATCAAATGTTTCGCGCCAGCTTTCATCTTGATTAACTGAACGTTCTGCAACATCTCCCTTTCCATGAGCAAAAAGAAAGGTCGAAAAAAACAGACACACGGACACCACAGCTACGATTTTCTTCATAGTGCTACTTCCTTGACTTTTAAACTTGGCTTAAATTTAATGGTTTAATTCTACCTTTAAATAAAAACCTTGTCAAATTCATAATAAATATTTAAACTTTCCCAATTCATTTTCGGCAGAATTCACGTATTTCGATAGCGGACAAAGGAAAAAATCACGCGTCAACAGAAACAGACTACCAAATTTTCAAATTTCGCTATATAATAATAGAAAAATATTCAAAAACAATGACATATAGGCATACAAAGGAGACGGTTATGGACGAAAAAATTGCAGAATTGCAGAAAATGGTTGACCAGAGCAAGCGAATCGTATTTTTTGGCGGCGCAGGAGTTTCCACAGAGAGCGGCATTCCGGACTTCCGCAGTGTGGACGGCTTGTACCAGCAGAAATGGAAATATCCGCCGGAGACCATCATCAGCCGCAGTTTCTTTGACGCAAATCCCGCCGAATTCTACCGCTTCTACCGCGAAAAGCTGATTATCACCGGCGTAAAGCCCAATGCCGCCCACCTGAAACTTGCCGAACTGGAACAGGCGGGAAAACTGAGCGCGGTAGTCACCCAGAACATAGACGGATTGCATCAGGCGGCGGGAAGCAAAAAAGTGTACGAACTGCACGGAAGCACGCTGCGCAATTTCTGCACCAAATGCGGCAAATTCTACGACATTGACTTTATCGCCGCCAGCAAGGATGCACCCGACGGCATTCCGCGCTGTCCCGAAGACCATGCGATTGTAAAACCCGATGTTGTCCTGTACGAAGAGGGATTGGACGACAATGTAATCAACGGCGCAGTCAAGGCAATCAGCGAAGCCGACATGCTGATTATCGGCGGCACGTCGCTCATCGTCTACCCGGCGGCGGGGCTTATCCGCTACTTCCGTGGCGACCATCTTGTGCTGATTAACAAGAGCGAAACTCAGGCAGATGCCAGCGCGAATTTAGTGATTCACGACTCAATCGGCAAGGTGCTGGGCGCAATCGAGGTACGGTAGGGTGTAATTCTGCCAAAAGTGCTGAAAATTTACATATTTTGGCAGAATCTATATCATAATATTGCCAAAATATGCATTTACCATTATACTATGGCTATGAGTGCTTGTATCAACGGAAGAATCAGAGAACAGAAATTACTCAATCAAATCTGCAATTCTGGGCAATCTGAATTTCTTGCAGTCTATGGCAGAAGGCGTGTCGGCAAAACGTTTCTCATAAGGGAATTCTTTGAAAGCAAAATCGTTTTTTCAGTCGCAGGACTTGCGAACAGCGGCAAAACCGAGCAACTGCAAAACTTCGGCTACGCCCTCAATCGTTATCGTGGCGAGTCCATTGAAAAAATAAAAACGATTTCTTCATGGCTTGAAGCCTTTGAACTGCTCATCTCCTATCTGGAATCTCTGGAAGTCAAGCGCAAAATCATTTTCCTTGACGAACTTCCGTGGATGGACACTCCTGGTTCCGATTTTATCTCATCGCTAGAGCATTTCTGGAACGGCTGGGCTTCCGCGCGCAAGGATATTGTTCTTATCGTCTGTGGCTCTGCAACTTCGTGGATGATGGACAAGCTCATCAACAACCACGGCGGGCTTCACAACAGAATCACACGCAAAATCCACCTGAAACCATTTACCCTGCACGAAACCGAAACTTTTTTGGAAAATCGGCTTCCAGGCCTTTCAAAATATGAAATTGCAGAATGTTACATGATTTTGGGCGGAATTCCGTATTATCTGAATCTCCTGCAAAAAGGACGAAGCCTTGCACAAAACATCGACGCCCTTCTTTTTAATCCCGATGGCGAGCTGTATGATGAATTTGCAAATCTTTACGCTTCCCTTTTCTCATCATCGGAGGACTATTTAAAAGTCGTGGTCGCCCTGAGCAAAAAAGGTTACGGACTCACAAGAAATGAAATTTCAGCGGAAACAAAAATTCCGTCGGGAAGCAAACTGACAAAAATCCTCTCAAACCTCGAAAACTGCGGATTCATTCGGAAATATTACGCATGGGGAAAGGCCAAGAATGCAGGAATCTACCAGCTGATTGATTTTTTCACGCTGTTTTATTTTAGGTTCATCAAAAAATCAACTTTCAACAGCCTGCAATACTGGTCTAGCATTCAGGGAAAGCCGGAATTCTATTCTTGGGCAGGATATTCATTTGAACTCCTTTGCCTCTTGCACGAGGAGCAGATAAAAAATGCGCTTGGAATCAGCGGAGTCTTGACCTCAACCTTTTCGTGGCGAAGCGAGGATTATGAGCCGGGCGCACAGATTGACATGGTTCTTCTGCGAAACGACAACACAATCAATCTGTGCGAAATGAAATTCTGCGAGGGCGAATTCAAAATCGACAAGGCGTATGAAATGAACCTGCGGAACAAAATGACAGCGTTCAGAATGGAAACAAAATGCCGACAGTCGCTGCAACTTACCCTTGTCACGACATTCGGGCTGAAAGAAAATGAACATTCGGGGGTTGTCTCGAACCAAGTGCGGATGGAAGATTTGTTTGACTAAACGGAAGCCACCCAAAAGTTTCAAATGTGCATGAGGAGGAATCCGTATGTCTGCCCAAAGAATTGCAAAAGATGCCCCCTATGCACCAGGGAAAATTTATCCTTACTGGTTCAAGTCAATTTAAGTTGCGCGAAAATATGTCGGATTCTCTTGCTGGAAGAGCAAGTTTTTTAAAACTCATGCCTTTTTCTCTTTTAGAACTGCAAGCAGAAAACCTTCTTTCCGAAGATGCCTACGAAACAATGATAAAAGGATTTTATCCGCCACTGCGTTTTGTCAGGCTCATAAGCAGTCACAAGCAAAGTTTATCAGCAGCCATTTCCACGACCGTATAAGAAATATGCCGTTGCTGAAATCGTAACAACATATGCTGGGGAACTTCGATATTGTCATCCACACATAAAAAGCGAATTTTCTAAATATCCATATTTTAATTATACTACAGATTTTTATTTTTGTGACAATGCGGGTTTCATTTTTCGGGGGCATCCCGCTTGCGCGGGTCGGGCTTTTCGGGGTTCCGCTTTCGCTTCATTGCCTACGCAACGGCTACGCCGCCCCTACAATCCCTTGCCTAGAGACTATAAGCATAAAAACTACTATATTGGCAAGCATAAATTATAACTATACAATTAACTTATTGGAATACCGTACAGATAGGCTGTCTCCTATTTTATTGATAGGAAACCTGTGCTTATGACGAATTATGATATTGCAATGCTCGTCATTGCGATTCTGAATCTGATTGTAAATGCACTCGCTCTCTTCAACCAAATCAGAAGAAGCTAAAAAATAAAGCCTGCCTCAGCGTCCAAACTCTGGCAGACTTTTCACAAAAGCCAAAAGGAGACAGCCACTCGTGCGGTGTTCCCTTATGCTTTTAATATAGCACATTATGCACAAAAGTCAAGCGTAGGATTTTACCTATCAGGTTAGATATAACCTTGGTCCAATCATTTGCTTTTTACAGCCAATTCAGAAAGCCTTTTTTGGCGACCACCGCCCCATGCCCTTTTCCAAGGGACAAGAAAGTATCAATGATTATTTTATATCCATAAATCGGTTGCTCCGCTTTAAAATTGAATACAAGTATGCCAAATCTTTGTACATACCTTTTCCTCTATTTGGACTTGGCATTCTAAAATCACAGGATATGTCTTTATACAGCAAATCACTGTCATCGACGGCTTTGTTCATCAAAAAGAGAATTTTCATAATTTTCGCTTCGCTACTCGTAAAATCCTTTTGAACCCGCCGCTTGCCTATAAACGGAGATTTTGCACATAAAGCCAACTCATGAAAGTATTGTGTCAGAATGCGCTTGTTGTAGTGAAGTGTTTTTTCAACAGCACAATTTCCTATTTTCAGTGACTTTTCATTTCGTAATTTTTCCAAAATTGTTTCGTCATCCAATGAGACAAGCCCAGCAAAACTTTCGCCGTACATATCTTTCAAAAACCGTTTTTTGTATTCATAAGCAATTTTTTCAACATCGGATTTGCACGTAATCACGAAAAATTCAATTATGCTCTGTATCGCCACGGCAAAATCATAGGTACGGTACTCATTTCCCAAAGTTGAATAGTTTTGCTCCCACATGATTCGCTTGGGGATAAACCATGCGAGAATACAGGCGATGGAAGCGAAAATACACTGAATTATGCCGAGTATAAGCGAAAATTTGTCATTCTCGGTAGATTTACATAATTCCTTAATAGCTTCCAATATTTTCAAGCATTTCATGTTTACAACTCCACCAATGTGTCGCAGTATTTTTTTGATGAGATCATTATTGCCAGAAATATTCTCTATCAAACTTTTAAGGAATTCTATTTTTACAAACGGTTTGACAGTTCTTGCACTGATAACAAAACTTATCATAACAAAAATCAAAAATAACATCGCAAAAGTAGCAATCAAAATGGATTTTGGAGAGGATATCTTTAAGGTAACACCCGCGATAACCAAACCTATGATTCCGATGATACCAGAATATACCATAATAGAAATCACAATTGCGTTATAAGAAAAACTCAGTTTGAATTCTCCAAAAGTTCTATCACTTCCAGTCGATTTAGGGTTTTGTTTATCCTCATCAGAAATAATTGATTGAGATTTGTTTTTTGCTTCGTTTTCACAATCTTTAAATTCATGAGAGAACTCTGTTTTGCAACCTTTTGTATTTATAGAAACTGTCATACCTTCTTTTTCGTTTTCCATAAAATTATTCTCCTTTTATTCTTTCAGGGACATTCTTAATGGACACCCCTGTTTTGCTTAGTTTTATATGCGACACAAACTGTGCCGCGCTCGCTACGGCTCTCCGCTTCGGCTTACCGCCTACGCTTCGATGTCTACGCTCGCTTTTCCCGCTTGTAATTGACTGCATCGTGGTGGAAAGATTCGCACTCACAGTCATCTGAAAATACCTTGCGAGTGCAGATGCCGCATCGGTCTGTGCTTTTTCAGCCGTCTCGCCGCTTCCTCGTTGCGCAAGATATTCGGATTCAGGATAGACCATCCGATGATTTGAAACCCATTCGGGAACAGGTGGAGATTTTGCAAAACAAAACACCGTGGTCAACAGAAAAAAAATGAACCTAAAAATTGCAGTACGTTTCAAAAGAATCTCCTTGTAACACGCAAATTTAATACATATACATCTAAAATAACACGCTAACTTGATACCGTCAGCAAAAATGAAAGTTGCACCTCTGATACTCAAATTCAAATAGAATGATTCAATCGGGTATTATGAAAATATGGCTTCTATTTTTAAAGAAAATCTGCGTTTTGGATTAGACTATCGAAGAAATAGAAAGAAAAAAACAAAAATTTCCCGTAGTGTCATTTCCTCCGTTTTTCTGCTATAATGCCCGTATGCAAAATGATTTCAATTTTTGTCCGAACTGCGGGGGAAGGCAGATTCAGAATGTGAAGATGCGAAAGTGGCTCTGCGCTGACTGCGGATTTGATTTGTACAACAATGTCGCTTCGGCGGTGGGGCTGATTATCTGTGACGACAAAGGGCGCGTTCTGTTTGAGCGGCGGGGAAAAGAGCCTCGCAAGGGATTCCTCGCGCTTCCGGGCGGATTTGTTGACCCCGATGAAACGGCGGAAGAGGCGGCAGTGCGTGAATCTATGGAAGAAATCGGTGTAAAGCCGTATGCCGTGCGCTATCTGTGCAGTTTTCCCAACACCTACGAATACAAAGGCATTGTTTACAAGACTTGCGATTTGTTCTTCACGGCGAAACTTCCTGCGGGGGCAGAGTTGTCGGCTCAGGAAGGAGAGGTAACGGCTTTTGACTGGCGTTCCGTGCAGAATGAGCGGGAACTTTCTGAACTGCCGCTTGCTTTTGAGAGCGCACGAAAAACGCTTGCGCTTTGGCTAAAAGAAAATCACCAATAACAAAGGGAGTATACTATGAATATGATGACGGTTGGACTGTGCGCGGCGGCTTTTGTCTGCTATGTGGCGATTATGATTTCGATTCCCGTGCGGGCGAAAAAACTGCGCAAGAATGCGGGAGAACAACGGCTCGCGCTTAAAAACACGTCCTCGGCAAAATGGATTCTGCTTGCGGTGATAGCCGCCGCTGTCATTTTCGTGATTCCGCTCCGCGATATGGGTACATTCGTCAACGTCATTCTGCTTGGCACGGCATTGATTGCGGCGGAAATGGCTGCGCGCGAGGCGGCAAACCGTGGCATGGCAGGCGTATATCAGGAAGCGATTGTGGTTGGCGGACAGACGATATTTTTTGCGGACATAGAAAGTCTTCCCACGCTCGCCTACGAAGATGACCCCGAAAGCGATGGCGACTACAAAACATCATTGCGCATCATTCGGCGGAACGGCACGGAAACAACGCTTGTGTTTGCGGACGAAGAAGACCGTACCAATGCCGTGCAGATGATTCTGAATTTAGTGCCGCGGTTAAAACCGAAGTAAAAAAAGCGGGAGTGACGCAATTGGTCACTCCCTATATATAAAAACAACTCCCGGCTTTGCCATGACGGAGCTGGAACAACAAAAAAGATGCCCTTGCGGACATCTCTTCTGTTCAAGGCGTCTAGCGGAATCGAACCGCTGCATAATGGTTTTGCAGACCACTCCCTTACCGCTTGGGTAAGACGCCATGTAGAAATAATCTTATCAGAAATCCGTACCTTTGTCTATACCCTTGAAAACTTGTGTCACTCTCTACCCGATAATCGTTTTCTTGCGCATACATTTAGTTTTACAAATCCGAAAACCTGTGCGATAATGAATAGAAGAGAATTAAGGAGCAGATTGTGGCTAAAAAGCAGAAACTTCCCTGGGATTTTTTGGCGGATTTCCGTGATGATTTTGCGGGTGAATGGCCGACCGTGCCAGAAATGTATTCGATTACGGCAAAACGATTCGGCAACCGACCGAGTTTTACCGATTTTGAGGGAGCGGGCGGCGCAAAAAATACGCTGACCTACGCACAGGTCGTTGAAAAAGTCACGCGGCTTTCTGACTGGCTGACGGCAAACGGTGTGGTCAAAGGCGACCGCGTTGCCGTAACGGGAAAAAATTCCCCCGAATGGGCAACCGTGTATCTTGCCGCATTGTATTCTGGCGCCGTCATCTGCCCGATTGACTACGCGCTTTCTGCCACAGAAATTGAAAATCTTTTGAACACCGCAAAGCCCAAATTCCTGTTCGTTGACGAAGAAAAATTCACGCATTTTTCAGAAAACTCTTACGATTTTAAAGTCTATTCGCTCTGCCCCAAACATCCCGATTTGTATGCGTACAATCTGAAAACTGACCGCGACGGAGCCGAAATCGCACGGATAAAAAATCAGAACAAGCCTGTCGAAACTGACCTTGCCTGTATTCTGTTCACCAGCGGAACGACCGGCACACCAAAAGGCGTTATGCTGACCCACAAAAATCTGATTGCCGACGCGATGATTGCCCAATCACGTATGACCATCTACGAAACCGATGTGTTCTACGCGCTGCTCCCAATTCATCACGCATACACAATGCTTGCAGTCCTGATTGTCTCAATTACGATGGGAAGCGAAGTCGTGTTCGGAAAAAGCATGGCTGTCAGCCGTCTGATGAAGGAACTCAAAGAAGGACAGATTACCATGCTCCTTGGAGTGCCGCTTCTGTTCAACAAACTGCTTGCGGGCATTATGAAAGGAATCCGCGCGAAAGGAGCGGTTGTCTACGGCATCATCAAACTGCTGCTTGCCATTTCCTACATCACCAAAAAAATCTTCCACGTGAACATCGGAAAAAAACTCTTCAAATCGGTCTTGCAGCAGGCGAACATTTATTCCCTGCGCATCGCAATTTGTGGCGGAGGTCCGTTGGCCGCAAGCGTGTTCAAAGTCTACAACGAAATGGGCATCGACTTTGTGCAAGGCTACGGTCTTACGGAAACCAGTCCGATTATCACGCTCAACCCGATTGACCACTTTAAGATTGAAAGCGTCGGTCAATATTTCTTCCCGTGGATGGAGATGAAAATTCTTGACCCTGCGGAAGACGGCGTGGGCGAAGTGTGCGTCAAAGGTCCGATGGTGTTCCAAGGCTACTACAATATGCCGGAAGAGACCGCAAAAGTCTTTACCGAGGACGGCTGGTTCAAAACGGGCGATTTGGGCAAACTTGACGGCGAAGGCTACCTAATTCTTGCAGGTCGCGTAAAAAATATGATTGTCACCGAAGGCGGAAAAAACGTCTACCCCGAAGAAATCGAAAACGCGTTCCAACTCTACACCGACATCGAGCAGATAACCGTGCAGGGCTACATTGCCGATTTCACCACCAAGAGCGAAGAAATTGAGGCGTTGATTTATCCGAGCGACGACGTGTTCAAAAAACTGGGCATTGAGCGGGCAGGAAACGAAACATCCAGTTCCGTAAAAATGCAGGTCAAACAAATTGTAGACATCGTGAACAAAACGCTCCAGCCTTACGCCAGAATCAGCCGAATCACGTTGCTTGAAAAACCGCTGGAAATGACCACCACGCAAAAAGTCAAACGGAATTACAAAAAATAACAGGGCGGTGCGCCGCTTTGCGTCGCCGCTATGTCCGCCCTTCCGCTTGCGCTCCATTGCCTACGGCAACTTCGGGGCTTCCAGCGCTACCGCATTGGCAAATGTGCCGAAAACTGTTATACTATGCCTATGAAACATCTTATGGAACAATTACAGGATGCGGCGGCAAAAAATGGTCCGTTGTGCGTAGGACTCGACACAGACCCTTCGTATTTGCCCGCACCCTTGCTCAAAGTTTTTAACTCTCCTGCAGACGCAATTCTGACGTACAACAAAGAAATTATCAAACGCATTGCCGCCGACAAATCTGCCTGCTGCTGCAAGATTCAGATTGCCTATTACGAGGCGATGGGTCTTTCTGGACTAAAGGCATACATAGAAACAATCCGCGCCGTGCATGAGGCAGGACTAATTGCCATAAGTGACATCAAACGTGGCGACATCGCAGACACGGCAAAAGCCTATGCCCGCGCCCATTTTTCTGGCGATTTTGAGACCGACATCATCACAATCAATCCGTACATGGGCTTCGATACGTTAAAGCCCTTTACCGAATACTGTGCGCCCGCCAAAACAAAATCGCAACACCAAACTGAACCAACTGGAGGAAAAGGCATTTTCGTATTGCTCCGCACGTCAAATCCCGGCATGACAGATATTGAGCAACAGGAACTCAAAAAAGGCGGACTTGTACTGGATAAAGTCGGCGCGGAACTAAAAAAAATCAGCAAGGAATTCAAAAAACTGTACCCCAAGCAGACTTGTTCGCCAGTGGGCGCAGTTGTCGGCTGCACGGAAGAAAGTGATGCCCGTGCGCTCCGCGATGCCTATCCTGATATTTTCTTCCTGATTCCAGGGTATGGTGCGCAGGGAGGAGCGGCTCGTATTGCGGCAACGCTTTTAGACAAGGCTGGCGGCGTGGTCAATTCCTCGCGAGGCATTCTGTGCGCATGGAAAAAAGCACCCGAACTTGCCGACAAAGTGGAAAGCGGTAACCTGAACATCAAAGAAATTGCGGACGCAGCAGGAAAAGCCGCGCTTGCCGCAAAAGAAGATTTGCTGAACGCAAAGAAAGAACTAGGCCTGTAAGATTGTCAAATCATGCCTGACAATGACGCTACTGTGCCATTTCCGCCACAATATCCATATATTCATCAAGATAGGCTGCTGCCGTTTTCGCACTGAACAAGTCGGTGCGGTAAATGAGCAGCAGTCTGCTTTCTGTCTTGAATGGAAACAGGCAGATGTTAAAATCTGCCGCCGCATGAGAGGACGGTACGGGCACAAATTCGCACGGCTCGCCGCCCAGACGAATATTTGCCATGCGCGCGTCCTCGTAGGTGAACAGCGTGCGGAACAGGTCGCGCCAGTCGGAAAGCCCTTTGCGCGCGAGTACGGAAGCCATATCCACGTGCTTATGGCAAAGTGACGCGCGAATATGGCGATGCATTTCTAACAACAATGCGTCGCGCGCATCTGCGGACGGCATGGCGCACGGAGATGCGGCAGACGGGGATTGTGCGCACGGTGCGTTCGTCCATGCGGCGGGAACGTGCAGGCGAACGGGTACGACCGTGGCGAACAGACCGATTGCGCGCAGATTCGCTTTGGTGCGGCAAGCAATATTCGTTCCCGTGATAACGTCAGTGGCGTGACAAGTGCGCGCCAAAAAGACGCAGAATGCCGTTATATAAAACACGAACGGCGTTATGGCAAGGCGACGGCACATGGCGCGCACGGCTGCGGTTGTCTCTGCGCCGAACGTGGCAATCAATGAGCCGCCTGCACCGCCATACGAACGCGCCGCATCGTTTGCAAGCAAGTCACTGGGGAGCATGAGCGGCGACGGAGCATTTTCCGTCACATGCAACCAATACGGCTCATTGGCGGAAAAAATCTCATTTTCAATACGGCAGTCCACGATGTGTGGCGCGGTGGCAAGCGGCGATTGTTCGCAAGCAGAAGTCAACGGTGCTTCGTACAGTTCATTCAGTTCGCGGAAGAAAATCGCCATGGAAAGCCCGTCGGTGATGATGTGCGAAAACGAAAGCAAAACCGTGTCGCCCTTGACCGCCGCCCGCATGAGCAAATCTTGCTCTAAGCAAAACGGTTGGTTGAACTTGCGAAAATCGTTGCCTACAAAGCGCGTAACGGTAAGGCGGCGGTGTGGGGCAATAGTCTGCATGACAACGCCGTTTTCTTCTGTAAAATTGGAACGCAACTGCTCGTGCCGCGCGATAATCTGATTCAACGCCGATTCCAGCCGCGCAATGTCAAGTTTGTGCGCACGAAATCCAAACGAAATATTGGTGTTCGTGCTCTGCGGATGTTTGCGGTATTGGAAATAGAGCGCGGCGCATTGGGGAGAAGCAACAAAACTCGCGGGGCGTTGCGGGGGTGTCCCCGCAGAGGGGGTAGCGGAAGACCGAAGCGACGCGGAGGGCTGGAGCGAGGGGGAGACTTCCCCCTCTTTGTTTTGTCTATTTATCAATAAAACTGATGACCTTGAAAATCAAGTTTGAAACGCCGAATTCGGTATCGTTCACAGGGAAGATAACCGGAGCGTCGTCAGACTCGTACTTCATAACGCGCCAGTTTGAGATAAATCCCGGCGCAAGGTGATGCAACTTTAAGTCCATAACCTGCGTACCGTCTCCACGGGAAATATTGATGAATTCGGTGTTCTCGTCAAATTTAATGACCATTGCGCCAAACGTATCATTTGAAACAACGACGGACTTATGCTTTTTGAATTCCGCAAGCGTGGAAATGCTCTGCCGTTTGAGCATCGCGCCAGTAATTGCCTCATCTGCGGCAGAATTCTTGACGATTGCGGGAACAATAATTTCGCCCGTAAAATCAGTTGGCTTGTCATTTTCGTTGTCGTAGGGCGTTTCCAGAATAATAATATCCCAGCCATTATCATTCACCACTTTCAGACAGCCATCAATCAATTTTCCGTTTTCATCTCGGTACGTCACCAAAGCACGTTTGCCGCCTTCAAGAAAAGTCGGTTCTTTTACAATTTCAAGTCCGTGCAACTTAGGATTCGTCCAGTTTGACGCTTTGTATTCCCCAGAGGTAATAATCAAACATCCCTCTTCAACCTTATCAATTGCGATTTTAAAAAACATCTGTTCCGCTCCTTTACACAATGCGATTGGTATCACTTCTATTTTATCTTAGTTCTACGCTTTTTGCAACTTTATTTTGCCAACTTTATTTTTTAACCGCAAGAAAAATAAAATTTTTGGCATATTCATAGAAAAAAAAGGCGTTCGCCTAGACAGACAAACGCCTTTTCGTGCCATGCATACAGCGCGAGTATTACTTTCGCTTCAAGTACTTTACGCTATCCAACGCGACCGCCGCAATGATAATCAAGCCCTTAAAGACGAACTGCAAGTTGGTGTCGATTCCTAAGAAGGTAAGGCAGTAGGTAAGGCTCGTGAAGATGATGACACCGATGACCGCGCCACCGATTTTTCCGATGCCACCGTTGAATGAGATGCCACCGACGACACAGGCGGCGATTGCATCAAGTTCGTAGCCCTGCCCCGTTCCTGCAGAAGCGTTTGCCTTGAATGCCTCCAGAAATGCGCCACAGCCGTAGAAAATGCCCGCCATGATGAACACGCCCATCGTCACCCAGAACACGCTGATACCGCTCACGCTCGCCGCCTCAGCATTTCCGCCGACCGCATACATGTTCTTTCCGAATGTCGTTTTGTTCCAGATAAACCATGCCACCAGAATTGCGATGACCGCCGGAATAATCAGTTTGGGGAAAGTAATCAGCTCCCCGCCGAGCGTTCCCAGAATCCATCTGCCACCAAGCATATCTTTGATTCCCGCGTCGATTGAGCCGACCGGAGTGCCGCTTGTCCCAAAGAAGAGCAAGCCGTAGATAATCAACTGCGTCGCCAGCGTGGAGATAAAGGGGTGAATTTTCAGTTTCGCGCTGAACACACCGGCAAAGGCGGAGAAAATAACGCACAGCACAATCGAAAGAATCAGCGCGGAAGCAAGACGGACAAATGTGGGGAGCGCGGTAAAATCCCACGGGCCTAAGCCAAAGAAGGTCACGATGTTCTGCCCCGGATGCAAAATAAGTCCCGTGATGACCGCACCAAGCGCGACCATTCGGCCTACACTCAAATCCGTACCCGCAAGCAAAATCAAGCCCGCAACGCCAAGCGCGTAGAACATACGCACCGAAGACTGCTCCAAAATCGTAAAGATGTTTGGGAGCGAGAGCAAGTTTCCGTTTCCAGAGAGAGGGGCAAGCACGATACAGACGATGAAGAACACTAAAATCGCAAGATACAAGCCGTTGTCAAGCAGGAATTTTGACATCTTGAACTTGTTGATGTAGTTCTGCACCGAAAGCGTAAAATCTTCCTTGAAGTTTGTCTGACCGTTTCTGAGCGCACGGTTTTTCTGCACGTAATCCACATACGCCTGATTTTTGACCGCCTTTGCCGCATCCACCGCAGAGGTAAATTTGTTCTTCGCGTCAAACAAAGCCGATTTGTGCTCGTATTCGGCGACACGCAAATCTTCCTTGCAGTCCTCGTTGTCCTTCTGGCTCGTTTTTCCCGCGTAGGAAGCAACGATTTCTTTTTTGCGAGAAAGCGTCTCCGCGTCAATCTGCGCCACTTTCTCTGCATATTCCGTTTTGAGTCGGGCGATGACTTCATTCTGCTCCGCATTGACGCGCGCAATCTCATCTTTTGAAAGCGCATTGTTCCGTGCGACCGCCTTTTTGACGATTTCGGCAATCTGTGTCTTGTTCTTTTCAGCGACACTCTTTGCCTGCGCGATTTTTGCGGTGTTCCCGCTGATAATTTTCTCGCGCTCCTCAGATGAAAGCAGTTTGTTCCGCTTTGCGGCAGCAATCTCCTGTTTGAGGGCGGAAATCAAATTCACGCCGTCTTTTCTGAGCGCGTCAAGTTGTGCCGAATATTCATTCAGTTCTTTATCTTCCATATTTGGTCTCCTTGATTTTGCTGAGGTCATTGAGCAATGTCGAAATGACCTTGCAATTGTTGGTGGTTTCGACTGGCTCAACCACCGTACTCTTTTACAGATACTTCGCAGAAAGTTTTAGCAAGGCTTCCTGGTCAGTTGTTTTGGTGTCTACGATTCCCGCAAGACGATGGTTCGACATAACGGCGATTCGGTTGGTAATGCCCAAAATCTCAGGCATTTCGCTTGAAACGACGATGATGGTCTTTCCCTCTTTTGCCATGCGGATAATCAACTGGTAGATTTCGTATTTTGCGCCCACGTCAATGCCGCGCGTCGGCTCGTCAAGCAAGAAAACTTCCGGGCTTCGTTCCATCCATTTTCCGATGATGACTTTCTGCTGGTTTCCGCCCGAAAGCGAGGAAATCAATTCTTCCGAAGACACGCATTTGGTGTGCATCTGCTTAATTTCGCGCTCTGCCGCCTCTGCCATCTTCCGCTCGGAGAGAATGCCGCCTGTTTTGTAGCTTTCAAGATTGGTGATGACCGTGTTGAACTTGATGGTGTCCTTTCCGAACATGCCGTTCAGTTTCCGTTCCTCCGTGACAAGCGCGAAACCGTGTTCCATCGCATCCTTGCTGCTTGCAAAATGAAGTTTCTTTCCCGCGTAGGAAATCGTTCCCGTGGAGATTGTGCGCACGCCAAAAAGCGATTCCAGCAGTTCAGAACGCCCCGCGCCGACAAGCCCGTACAGCCCGAAAATCTCACCTTTTTTGACTTTGAACGAAATGTCTTCAAGATAAGGCGCGTATTTTGTGGAAAGATTGTTCACTTCAAGGCAGTAGTCACCCGGCTCGTTGTCAACATCGGGGAAACGTTTGTCCAGCGAACGACCGACCATTGCCGTAATCAGTTCGCCCATCTCCGTTTCCTTTGCATCTTTCTGCATAATCATCTTACCGTCGCGCAAGACCGCAACCTGATCGCAGACCTGAAAGATTTCGTCCATTTTGTGCGAGATATAGACAAACGAAACTCCCTTTTTCTTCAAGTCAGTGACGATGGAAAAGAGTTTCTGCACTTCATTTTCAGTTAAAGATGAGGTCGGCTCGTCAAGAACGATGATTTTTGCGTCATAGGAAACCGCCTTTGCAATTTCAACCATCTGCCGCTGGGAGACCGACATGGTGCGCATGATGGTGCGCGGGTTTACGTTCATATTCAGGGAAGCAAAAAGATTGATGCTGTCTTTGAGCATTTTTGCTTCATCAATAACGCCGAGTTTTTTCGGGTATCGCCCCAGATACAGATTGTCAGCCACCGAGCGGTCAAGGCACTGGTTCAATTCCTGATGAACCATCGCAACACCGCTTTCGAGTGCTTCTTTTGGATTCTTAAAATTGACGGGCTTCCCGCACAAGAGGAACTGCCCCTCGTCCTTGGCATAAATGCCGAAAAGACATTTCATCATGGTGGACTTGCCCGCACCATTTTCGCCCATCAGCCCCAGAACAGAGCCTTCGCCGACCGTCAGATTGATTCCGTCAAGAACCTTATTTTTGCCGAACGATTTTGACAGGTTTTTTATTTGTAGAACTAATTCACTCATAGTGTTCCTTAAAAAATAGCCACACGGATTCGGGGATGTCCAATAAGTTCAAATTGCGGTGGTTGTAACACGGCAACGAAGTTTCAAGCCGTTTATCGAAACCACCATGATATAGCGTACACGGTCATTTCGACAGGCTCAATGACCGTATGCACCGAAGTTTTTAGTCACCCCGAATCCGTGTGGCAATAAAAAGAATCTTGATATACCTTAGTACTTCAACTTATCCGTGTAGTCGCGACCAGAGTTTGTCTTGACCATGTTGATGGCGAACGCATCGTAGTTGCCGAGGTTCGTAAATTTGTCAAGACAACTTGATTCGTTCTGACCGTCACCCTGTACGACCGTCAGTTTGAGTCCGAGGAGCGGCGCATAGTAGTTGAGAGCCGGCAGATATGAAGATGAAAGGAAGTTATCCGCAGAGTTGTAAATCGTAAGCAGGACTTTCTTTTCGGGAGCGTTTGACTGCTTTACGAGCGGGTCACGTTTTCCTGCGGTATATGCCTGCCAGTTTGACGCATTTACGCCTGTGTTCTGTGCGAGCAACGCTTTTGTTGACGCGACGTAATCGACCGCCGCAGAAATTTTGTTGCCGTATTTGTCAGCCTTTGTGATGCCGCTTGTCACCACATCTTCTCCAGTAAGTCCGTCAAGCAGATTGCGGAGAACTTGCAGGGTTGCGGTTGCCTGTGCGTCCACGTTCTGAGAGACCGTTCCCGTCAGTTTTCCGGCACCGATTGCCTCGATTGCGTCTGCGTTCGCGTCATAGCCGAAAATAGGAACGCCCGCAGGATAGTTTGAAGCCTGAAGACAACCCATCGCCATACCGTCGTTGTTTGATACGACAATATCAATCTGTGTGCCGAACTTTGTCGCCCAGCCGCCCATTGCTTCTGTCGCGGCGTTTGCGTTCCATGTTGAGCCGTCAGTACCGGTCATTGCCTTTCCTTCAAGTTCGACCACTTTGAATTTCTTTCCGCCGACAGTCACCGCGCCTTCTTTTACTTTTCCGGGGTCAGTTGAGCCGTCCCATGTGCCGAGAGCCTTGCGGATGCCTTCGGTACGGGCCTTTGAGTCGTTGTGTCCGACATCGCCAATGCAGAGGACATAGCCCAGCGTTCCGTCACCATTGCGGTCAATTTTTGCGGGGTCTGCGCTCGCCAAGAATTCTGTAATCAGTTTTCCCTGAACTGCACCACCACCTGCGGCATCAAAACCGACATAATAGGTCTGGCTGTTCCAGTTCATTGAATCCATATCAATCTTGCCTGACTGCGGGTCTGACGGCTGACGATTGAAGAATACGAGCGGTTTGTCCTTATTTAAGACTTTTGCCCCCCCCTTTGCGCTACAAGCCATAAAAGTGCCCGCTACAACAGTGAGCGCGACCAAAGACGCGATGATTTTTTTCATAAAAACATACCTCCTTTATTTATGAAAAAGCAATTTCCCTTAATCTCTAGTCTAAATCATATTTTAGAGAAGTCAAATGTTTTTTTTGATTTTGCAGATTTTGCAGAAAATGGAAAGCAGAAAATCAACTTTATTTTTCCAGCCGCACGAAAAAAGGCTGTCCTTTTGCGAAGTTTTATCACTTCTAGGACAGCCCTTTCATCCGAAAAACTATCTATCGCTTATTTTCGACCGATGACAATTTTTTTCTGTCGTTCAAGGCTTGCTTTCGGATTTCTGTATGCGGTGAACAGGAAGATTCCCAAGAACACCACCGCGGCAACAATTCCGACCGTGTAAGAAATGGTGAGACCTGTCGCCCCCTTTGCGCCCAAATTGAAACATTCAGGAGCGTACATCAGGTAAGTAATTGAAACTGCTGACATGAATGTTGCAGGACAAGCGGCAACCCAGCAACGGTTCTTGTTCTCATAGTTTGAGGCAAGATAAACGGCACCAGCCCAGAGGACAATCATTGCCAAAGTCTGGTTAGACCATGAGAAGTACCGCCATACCACGTTGTAGTTGATGAAAGAAATTCCGTAGCCAATCAAAAGCAGCGGAATAGCCGCGCCCAGACGCACTTTGATATTCTTTTCGTCCAGTTTGAACCAGTCAAAGATTGTCATACGTGCGCTGCGGAATGCGGTATCACCTGATGTAATCGGGCAGACGATAACGCCGAGCAATGCGATTGGACCGCCAACTTTGCCGAGCAGGGCAACACACATGTCGTAAACAGAGCTTGAGTTTCCACCGCCGATTGCTTTGAGGGCAGAAAGACCAGTGCCGCTTCCGTCCTTGTTCCAGAAGAATGCGACGGCCGCGCTTGCCCAAATCAATGCGATGATACCTTCTGCGACCATTGCACCGTAGAAGATTTTACGTCCTTCTTTTTCGCTCTTGATACAGCGGGAAACGATTGGCGACTGGGTTGCGTGGAAGCCTGAGATTGCGCCACAGGCAACCGTAATGAACATGAGCGGCCAGATTGGGCGAACTCCTGTTCCATCTACGTTTCCTGGATAGAGGTTTTTGAGGGTCATTTCCATCATGGGGCGTTCGCCAGAATGAACCATTGTTCCGATGATGATTCCGAATGCCATCAAAATCAAAAGAATTCCGAAGAAAGGATAGACTTTACCGATGATTTTATCGATTGGAAGAAGGGTTGCAAGGAAGTAGTAACAGAGGATGATTACCGTCCATACCCGGACATTGAGCCAGTCTGGGGTAAGTTTTGCAAGAAGACCAGCAGGACCAACCATGAATACGACACCGACCAAGACAAGAAGGATGACCGAAAACACGCGCATTACATTGTGCATTACAGGACCAAGGTATTTTCCCGTGACCTCAGAAATAGACGCGCCATCGTTTCTCTCTGAAAGCATACCAGCGGTGAAATCGTGGACTGCACCAGCAAGCAGCGTACCGAATACAATCCAAATGTAAACGCTCGGTCCCCACATTGCGCCTGAAATCGCGCCGAAGATTGGGCCAAGACCCGCAATGTTCAAAAGCTGAATAAGGAATGCTTTTGCCGCTGGAATCGGAACGTAGTCAACGCCGTCAGGATTTACCATTGCAGGCGTCGGATTGTCCGTCGGCTTGAAAATTTTCTCTACGAGAGAACCATACACGAAGTAGCCACCAATAAGGATGGCCAATGCAACAAAGAATGTTACCATAAAACCTCCTAAAGTCTGGATGGGAATGCTTTTTTTTCAATCGCTTCTCAAGCGGCTTTACTTTTTAAATTTATTGTAAATCCGTCTTTCCGCGTTGTCAAATTTTTCTCTGCATGATACGCATTTTTTTGAGAAATTCTGAAAAAAAATCTCTTCTAGCACAACAAATTTTGCAAACCCACTATACCAAAAAATATTTTTTCATTATACTATTATCTACCTTGAGATTTTAATCTCGGGAAGTTGTGAATATAATAAAAGAGGTAAGGCTTTATGGCATTAAAAAAGACTTTTTCTGCCGATGGCAAAAAGTGCAAGGTTGTTTTTACAGTAAAGAAAGATGCTGCACAGGGTGCAAAGACAATTTCTATCGCTGGTGACTTCAATAGCTGGAGCAGTACTGAAACCCCGCTTAAAAAAGCAAAAGACGGCTCATTCTCTGTAGAACTCGAATTGGACGCTGGCAAAGAATATCAGTTCCGCTATCTGTTAGATGGAAGCCGCTGGGATAACGACTGGGAAGCAGACAAATACATTCCCGCTCCTTTCAGCAGCACTGATAACAGCGTGGTTGTCTGCGTTGAAGCAAAAAAAGATGCTCCCGCAAAGAAAGCCGCAGCAGAAAAAAAGCCCGCTGCAAAGAAACCTGCGGCTGCAAAAAAGGCTTGCGCAAAAAAATCAAAGTAAGTAGCCACGGCGAATAATTTTGATATAAAAAAATCCCTGTCAGAGCGGCAGGGATTTATTTTTAGTTCGGTGCGTGAATCACTTCGCGGGGCTTTGAACCGTTCGCAGGACCTACGATGCCTCGCTCTTCCATTTCTTCCACAAGGCGGGCGGCACGATTGTAACCGATTTTTAGGCGACGCTGAATGTAACTTGCGCTCGCCTTTCCTGCCTGCACCACAATCTGCAACGCCTCATCGTATAAGGGGTCTTCGCCATCGCTGAACAAGCCCGGTCCTGAGCCACCATCATCGTCATCGTCCACAAAAATTTCATCGTCAATGTATTCTGGCTCGCCGTATTGCTTAACATACTCAACAACGCGTTCCACTTCGTTATCGTTGACCAATGTACCCTGAATACGAACGGGGAACGGGTCTGTCGCGCTGGCATAAAGCATATCGCCTTTGCCAAGCAATTTTTCCGCGCCCACCTGATCGATGATGATACGGCTGTCCATTTTGGAAGCGACCATGAATGCGATTCGGCTAGGAATGTTCGCCTTAATCAGACCAGTGATAACGTCGATTGACGGACGTTGTGTTGCAAGCACCAGATGAATACCCACGGCGCGGCTCATAGCGGCAAGGCGGGCAATCGTGGATTCCAGTTCTTTTCCTGTGGTCGCCATCAAATCAGCAAATTCGTCAATAATCACTACGATGTACGGCAATTTTTCTGCCGCAATGTTGCGCTCTACAATGCGCTTGTTGTAACTGGTAATGTCGCGCACGCCCATCCCGTCCAAGCATGCATAGCGGCGTTCCATCTCGCACAGACAATATTGGAGCGACTGGAATGCTTTTTTGCTTTCCGTGATGACGGGCGTAAGCAGATGCGGAATATCGTTGTACAGTTTCAGTTCGACCACTTTTGGGTCAATCATAATCAACTTGACTTGCTGCGGGCTGCGTTTGTACAAAATGGAAAGAATCATGCTGTTCACGCAGACTGACTTTCCTGCGCCCGTTGAACCTGCAATCAAGAGGTGCGGCGTTTTTGCCAAATCAAGCACCTGAGGCTCACCAGAAATATCTTTGCCCAAAATAACTGGAATTGCCATTTTGTTGAACTGTGGCAAATCCAAGTCCACGATTTCCTTAAAACTGACCACGGCGCGTTCTTTGTTCGGCACTTCAATGCCAACGGCATGTTTTCCGGGAATGGGCGCAACGATACGGACACTGCTTGCCGCAAGCCGCAGGGCAATATTATCCTGCAAGGCGACAATTTTGCTCAGTTTTACGCCAGGTGCGGGCAAAATCTCAAACATTGTGACGACCGGACCTTTGCGGATTCCCGTCACTTCGGCTTCAATTTTGAACTCGCTGAGCGTTTCTTTTAAATCGCTTGCGGCCTTTTTGGTCTCTTCATCTATCAGCCAATATTCGCCGTTGGAATACGTGTCCAAAATGCCTTCCGTGGGAACTTTATACGGCCCGCGCAGTTTTTTTGGCTCTGGCTTCAGCTCTTCCACAAGCGGAGCGGGCTTTTCCAAACGAGCGACACCTTCATCGTCCTCGTCAAAATCATTCTTCTGAATGACAGAAACTTCTTCTTCCTTATCGTCCATCTCTGACAAATCGATTTCCTCAAAATCAATCGGTTCTGCCGTTCCATAGGGAATGCCATCACTGTCTACTACAGGCGGAGCAAGCGGATCAACAGGTTCTGCCTCAGACTCAGCGGGAGCAGAATCCTGGGGAACGGGAACGGAAATTTCTTCCTCCTCGTCAAAAACGGGGTCAGAAGCGGCATCATCGTCCATTTCGGCAAAAATTGCGTCCAGTCCAGAACGCTGGGGAACAGTCGGCTGCACCACGGTTACGGTTTCTGCCTCGTCCGCAGTATCTTCATCCGCTGATTCTTCTGCATTCTCTGCATCTTCTGAATCAAAAATATCGGTATCAAAAGATGTGTCTACATCGGATTCATCGGTGTAATCTTCCAGAAAATCGCTGTCATCAAGTGAATCATCGTTAAAATCATCATCTGGCTCAACAGGTTCGGTAACCAGCATCTGATTCTGCACGTCATCTTCTTCAAAAAAATCTTCTTCCGCCAGCGTATCATCTTCAGAATCAATTTCTTCTGCCCCGTCATCTTCGTCCGCCATAAAGTCTTCGTCAATTTCGTCCTCTATCGGCTCAACATCTTCAGGGATTTCTTCCTTGGGTTCTTCCATGCCCACGTATGAGTCATGTTCGGGGTTGAACGTATCTAATTCCAGCACTTCCGTTGGCTCTTCTGGCTCGGGAAAAAAGGCATTCTCATTGTAATGCGGCACTTCGCGCGGAAACGGGGGAATAAAATTATCTTCGGATTCTTCAATCGTTTCGGGTTCTTTTATATCTTCGGGTTCTTCGTCCGCCACAACTTCGGGTTCAAATTCGCTAGATTCTGCTTCCTGCGCTTTTTCGTGAGATTCGGCTGACTCGGCAACTTCGTTTGAAGACGAAATGTTCTCAAACACATGAGCAAACGGATTGTATTCGCCGTTATCCAGCGTTTCGGGAGCAGTTCGTTCTGGCGGATTTTGGTCATCTTCGGCAAGCAATTCCGTTTCATCTGATTCTTCCGTCGATTCTTCTACCGCTTCGTCAGTCGATTCATCAGAAGATTCTTCCGCTTTCGGCTCATCATCTTCCTCCTGTTTTTGAGGAGCTGTCACCGAAAACCGCATATCTTCATCAAAATTGTCATTTTCATCATCTTCGTCATCATCAGAACGGGGAGCGACTATATTCTGTAAAATGTCTCCCAGCATGGCAATCAGCGCATATTCCACCGCCACAATAACCAAACCAATCAGCAACGCCGTGGTCAACTTGATTCCCAAAACTGAACCCGTATTTGTAGAGGCAATCATGCGGCAAATGTGTTCCAGCGCATCCAACGTAAAGAACGGAAAAATTGAGCCCAAAAGCAAAATCGCCCGCTTAATCGACCTTTCCGAACTAAAACATTGGAATGCCGCCACAATCAAAAACAACGGAATCAACCATGAGCAAAGTCCGTACACGCCTATAAGCATTTTTCCCGTGCGGTACAAAATACTCTGGCTCGCGGGATTTGCTCCGCCAAAGTCAAATAAAATTATAAGCAAAGATATGGAAAATAATGCCGCAAGAACAAATAGTCCGATTCCTGCGACAGTCGCCACTTTTTCAGAATTTTTCATCGGTTCTCCCAAAATACCTTTCGTGTTTCTTTCTCTTTATTATCGGATTCTGCTAAAAATTATTTAGGAAATTAGGACGGCGAAATCTTGAGGAATCTTTTTCCTTATTTTAATCAATGGAAATCTTCTTGGAAAAATAACTTCTTTTTTCTGATATTTTTCGCAAAATTTTGCTACGTTCTGCTCATTTCCCGCAAGTACAATGAAATCACCACGAGACAGTCCGCGCGCAGAAAAAAAGTGCATGGCAAAGGAGAATGTATGAAATACGGTTTTTTTGATGACAAGAACAGAGAATACGTGATTACCCGCCCTGATACGCCCGCTCCCTGGGCAAATTATCTTGGCTCGCCAGAATACGGCGCGCTCATCTCAAACAATGCGGGCGGCTACAGTTTTGCCAAATCAGGCGCGAACGGACGACTTTTGCGCTATATATTCAATAATAGCGACACTCCTGGACGCTACATCTATATCCGTGACAATGACAGCAAGGATTTCTGGTCAGCATCATGGCAGCCAGTGGGAAAAGATTTAAAAGAATACAAGAGCGAATGTCGCCACGGCACTGCCTACACAAAGATGCTTGCTGACTATGCGGGCATTCATTCTGAAGCGTTGTACTATGTGCCGTTGAACCAGTCTTATGAAGTATGGCAGCTGAAAGTGCGGAATGACAGCGGAAAAACGCGTCGCCTCACCCTTACCGGCTATGCAGAATTCACCAACAATTCAAACTACGAGCAGGATCAGGTGAACTTGCAGTATTCTCTCTTTATCACGCGCACACTTTTTGAGAAAAACCGCATTATGCAGCAGGTTCACGGAAATCTTGCCGACGTGGAAAAAAATAAGCCCGTGGACAACAAAATAGTAACGGAACGTTTCTTTGGTCTGGCAGGAAACACGGTCTCTTCTTATTGCGGCGACAAAGAGGAATTCTTGGGGCTGTATCACGGCTACGGAAATCCTATTGGTGTAGAAACAGGTGACTTGGGAAACAAACTTTCCTACAATGAGAATTCCTGTGGCTCGCTTTCAACCGTAATAGAACTGAAACCAGGCGAAGAAAAAGCAATCGCCTTTATCGTGGGAATGAAATACACAGACGAGGCAGAACAGATTATCGCCCGCTATACAGATGTGAACGCGACCTGCCAAAAAGAACTGGCAGAACTGATTGCATGGTGGCACGGCAAATTCGAAAATTTTCAGGTGAACACGCCGAGCGAAGCGTTCAACACGATGATTAACACGTGGAACGCCTACAACTGCTTCATGACATTCATTTGGTCTCGCGCCGCCTCATTCATCTACTGCGGACTGCGCAACGGCTACGGCTACCGCGACACCGTGCAGGACATTCAGGGTATCATTCACTTGGCGCCGGAAATGGCGGTGGAAAAAATCCGCTTCATGCTTTCCGCGCAGGTTGATAATGGTGGCGGGCTTCCGCTGGTCAAATTTACGCACAACGCGGGGCACGAGGACACGCCCGATGACGCTTCTTATGTGAAAGAAACAGGACACCCCGCCTACCGCGCCGACGATGCGCTGTGGCTTTTCCCCACGGTCTACAAATATGTCGCGGAAACAGGAAACCTTGCGTTCATCGACGAAGTAATTCCGTTCGCAAACAAGGACAGCGGTACGGTCTACGAGCATTTAAAGCGCGCAATCCAGTTCTCAATGGAACGCTTAGGTCCGCACGGACTTCCCGCCGGATTGTACGCCGACTGGAACGACTGCCTGCGTCTGGGTAAAAATGGCGAGTCAACTTTTGTGGCATTCCAGTATTATTATGCGATGGCGGTTATCCGCTCCTTTGCCGAATACAAGAAGGACACGGATTACATCGCCTTCATCGAAAAGAAACAGGCTGAATTCAAGACGCTGCTCAACAACCTGTGCTGGAACGAAGACCGCTTTATCCGTGGCTTTACCGAAGCAGGAGAAACAATCGGAAAACGTACCGACCCAGAGGCAAATATGTGGCTGAACCCGCAGAGTTGGGCAGTTATTTCGGGCTTGGCAAACGATGAGCAGGCAGACAAGGCATTGGATTCCGTGCAAAAACAACTGAATACCAAGTATGGTGCAATTTTGATGAATCCGCCCTATCACTCTCACGCATTTGAGGGTGCGCTTGCGGTTATTTACAATGCGGGCGTAAAAGAGAATGCGGGTATTTTCTCTCAGTCACAGGGATGGATTATCCTTGCAGAAGCCTTGCGCGGTCACGGCGAACAGGCATTCCAATACTTCAAGGAAAATGCTCCGTCCGCACAGAACGATTGTGCTGAAATCCGCAAACTGGAACCATACTGCTACGGTCAGTTCACCGAAGGCAAAGACAGCCCGCATTTTGGTCGTTCTCATGTGCATTGGCTTACGGGAACGGCATCTACGGTAATGGTAGGCTGCGTGGAAGGTATTCTTGGTATGCGTCCTGATTTTGGCGGACTTCGCATTGCGCCGTCTGTTCCCAAAGACTGGAAATCATTCAGCATGGAAAAAACGTTCCGTGGCAAAAAACTTAAAATCACCGTGGAAAATCCTGACGGCGTACAGAGCGGCTGGAAAGAATGTTATGTCAATGGTGAGAAACTATCGGACAATTACATACCCGCCACAAAATTGACCGCCACAACAGAAATCAAACTGGTGATGTAAAAAGGCTTTTTGGGTCGAGAGAATAGGTCTGTTCGGGAAGTTCAGTTTCAGAACAGACCTAATTTATTTTCGGGCTTTGTCAGGATGCAGACGATAAAATTCATTTTTGTCTGCATACATCGCCCCATCTGCAATACTCATACAGTGGCGCAATTCTTTTTCGTCATCAGTCCAGTCTGCACCGATTGCAAAACTGATTTCTGCGCCGTAACCTGTTTCTGTACGCAGTTGGGCGACACGTTTTTCAAAAACGTCTTTCTTGCAGTTCGGAACGATAATGACAAATTCATCTCCGCCAGAACGATAAATCTCATCGCCATCAAAATGCTTTTTCAGCAGTTTTGCCGCATCTTTTAGGAGACGGTCGCCAGCCTCGTGTCCGCCAGAGTCATTGCACTGCTTCAGTCCGTTCAAATCCGCAAAAATAACACCGTATGGCGTATGAACCGTCATTTCTTTATTCACATGGCTGTCCACCCGCGCATTCATGGAGTTTCGGTTTCGCACGCCTGTAAGAGAATCCACATTGCTCAGGTATTCCAACCGCTCCATCAGATCATTGTTCGCAATCTCTGAGGAAAGAAAAAATGCCGTCAACTCCACGAATTCTTTGATATCAACAATCCGTTCCACATTGAAATTGGTGATGAACAGAACGCCGAACATCTTTTTTCCCTGTGAGAGCGAAACAAGCACGAGATTTTTTACCTGTGCGTCACGCAGACTTTTTGTCCAGACGGGATTTATTTTTTCCAGTTCGGCAAGGTCAAATTCATCTTTTATGATGATGTCGTCACGATTTTTCAGCGTATCTTCCCACGAAAAAACGACTTCGGGCGTAAAAAAGGGCAGAAAATCCTCTATGGTCACTTCATCAGTGCTGAATTTTGCGCAGAGCGGGGCAAATTTCCTTTTTTCCTTGTCAATCATAAATATGCAGCTGCAGAATGATTCCGTTTTTTTCTGGATGTCCGCGATGACCGTATTCATGCTCTCATAAAAATTTTCAGAACCACGAAGATTTATGCATGTCTGAATGACAAGCGGTGCGGTTTCGGCGGAGATGTTTGACATTTTTTCAGAATCAGGGGCTTTGGTGAATTCAAAGAAAAACAGAAAATAACACAGATTGCCCTCATCAAATTTTGGGGCAAGCGGAATATACGTGCCGTCAGTCCATACGCCCATTGATTTTGTATCCACATACGCATGAAGATGTTGCTTATGAACGGCACAGCGATAGCAAAAATCCTCAAAATTCGGCTCTTTGGGAATCAGTTCCGAATACACCATATTATCGTGGTAGCCGTCGCCCATAATTTTTTTGTACATCTCATTCGCTCGCACAATCCGAATGTCGCCATAATGCCCGTCTTCCGTTTTTTCAACCGAAAGGACTGCGGCGGCCATTCCATAAGAATCTACGATAGTTTGAAAATCCATATCTTTATTATAAGGGTGAATCCGCGATTTATCAACGAATATTTTTTATCGATACGAAAATGGTTACGCACGCGCCTTGTGATGCTCACGTTTTTGCTCATACTGGCGTTCATCGGCGCGTTTGAGGAGCGCGTTTAAATCGCAGTCATCGGGAGTAAAATAGGCGACCCCAAGACTGATGGAAAGCGTGAACGGCTGACTGGCGGTGCTATTGTAGACATCGGTTTCATTTTCAAGGCGGGAAGTCATTTGTCGGAAGCCTGATTCAGTCAGTCCCGGAGCGACAATGGCAAATTCATCCCCGCCCATGCGACCAATCACATCGGAATCTCCCAGCACTTTTTTGAGGACGGACACTTCTGCCTGAATTGCGGTGTCTCCCACGTCATGCCCATAGTCATCATTGATTTTTTTCAGATGATCCATGTCGCCAAAGATGACTGCACCGCCTCTGCCGTCTTTTACCGTTGCCTCAATAATACGAACTCCATATTTCAAAAAGCCGCCGCGATTGAATACACCGGTCAAATCATCGGTTACGGAAGCGGCCTTTAAGTTCTGATTTACGTCAGCAAGCATTTTTGTCTCCGCATCTTTAAGCGAAAGCAAGCGGTTTGAAGCCAATGCGATGCCTGTCGCACTGAAAATCAATTCGTACATACGCGGCTCAATGTTTCCCGGTGTGTAGGCAACGTAGCCGTACTGAAATGACGTGTTGAACAGACTCGAAACCACGACAGACTTGCCTTTTTCAAACTGAAATCCCCGCGGAATCATTTGTATGCGCGGATTTGTTTCCGCAGATTCCAAATTTTCGTAATAGCCTTCGGAATTAAACGCAATCAGCACTTTTGCAGAATCGGGCAACGTAAAGTCATCATTTTTGCCGTAGTACATAGGGTCATCATACAGACAGATAACACACGACTCTATGCCGTAGTCGCGCAAATTGCGGATAAGCAGCAGTTTGAATTCCGTAAGAGAAAGGGAAGCCTGCATCTCCTGCAAAAAAAAGTGAAAGTGCGCTACAACTTCCTTGCGGCGCAAAATCAATTCTTCGGTGTCAAATTTATTCCGTCGGTCTTCCTTTGTCTGACATTTAGGACAACCACAAGACTCGCGATACTGCGGGATGGACGGAATGGAAAGCGCGGCAGACGGTGCGGAGGAATGTTTAAACTGCTCGTCCAAAAGTTCCATTGCTTTATATGCCTGAAGCGCAATCTGCTGGTCAATGCTTGTCAATTCCGGGTCAGAATACAAACATCGCCGCTGGTTGTCAAATCCTGTTACCGCAACTTCTTCGGGAACAGAAACGCCTAGGTCGCGGAAATAGGCAATACAGCCGAACGCAAGGTCATCGCTACAGGTAACGATTGCGTCAAAATACACGTCCTCTTTGCGCGGACAAATATGCACAAGACTTTCGCGCGAATCTTCATACGTGTAATCAGCGTAGATGATTTTTGACTTATCCAGCGTAATGCCACGCTCTCTCAAAAATTCCTCATACGCTTGCCGCCGCACGATAATGTCAACCGAAGTAGAAACGGGCATCATCAGAACGATATTTTTTTTGTGGTGGTCGTCAGCAAGATGATTCAGCATCGCCTTGAATGCAGATTTGTTGTCGGAAACAACGCTTGCCACTCCAGGAATAATCGCGCCAATACTGACCAGCGGAAGATAGGAAAATTCCTTTACCAGCGCGACTCGTTTTGATTCGGGCGCGTTCTGACAGTAGGTGTTGGTGGCAAGCAGAATACCGTCCACATTTTCTTTTGTCGCCAACTTAACGGCCGCATAAAACTGATAGTCAAAAGAACCATGACTCCAGTTTTTGCCGCGAATTATAAAGATATGCAGCCGGTAACCACGCTCATCACAATAGCGTTTTGCACCCTCTACCATATAGGTAAAGTAATCAGAGTCCAAATCCTGTACCAGCAACGCAATCTTCTTCAAAAGAAGGTCCCCTGTTTTATTTTTCTATCTTTTAGTTTTTCAGTTTTTCGCTTTCTTTTACAATCGTCTCAATAATTTCGGGAAAGTACCATGTCAAGGTCTTTCTATTGAAGAAGCCAAATTTTTCTTCAAACGTATTGTTGGCATTTGCGTCTCCGTTATCCCACAGACAGGTGACCATGCCGTATTTAGCAGATTCGCCCACAAAATACTTGAACCATTTTACGCGCTCTTCCGTATTGTTCTTGTTGGTCGCCCCGTATTCACCAATCACCACGGGAATTCCTTTGGAGGCGAAACGTTCATTCAGCCAGTCAAAATTGTACGCAAGTTCGGCGGTGTGTTTTTCCTCAAAAGTAGAGACACCGGGATTTTCCATTGCGAACGGATAGGGAGAATACATATGCACGGAAATAATCAGCCGACCTTCTTCTGTGTCCTGCGGCATTTTCCATGACTCGTCTGCCTGATACGAATTGATTGAGGCGGCAAGCCCAGTGACCATGACGAACCGCTTGGCGTTGTTTTTGCCGGAATCGCGGATGGCGTTAAGTGCAAGTTGGTTCAGTTTGTTCAGATTGCTCGCGCCGTCCTTGCAGACCGTACAGCCAGCGTTATACCACCATTCATGCTCATGTCCCCGAAGACGCGGTTCATTCAGCACCTCAAAAATCAAATGCTCGTCGTAGCCCTTGTTGAACGCAAGCGAAATCTGTGCCCACACATTTTTAAGGAAGAGCATGGATTCGTTGTAGTTGAGCGAACTGGGATAGTAGCCTTTGCAGCGGGGAATTAAATTTTCGCGCTCATAGTTGTCGTGGTGGTCATTCAGAATAACATACAACCCGTCGGCAATCGCCCAATCCACAATCTGCTTTACGCGCTTCATCCATGCAGGGTCAATCGTGTAATTGTTGTCGATGATGTGGTTTGCCCAACTGCACGGAATACGGATTGTCTTGAACCCTGCGATGGCGATTGCGTCAAACATTGCCTTAGTCGTTTCTGGCTGACCCCAGCTTAATTCAGAAATCAAACCGGGCTTACCGTTTGCGTCCAGCGTATTTCCCAAATTCCAGCCACATTTCATATTCTTTACCAAATCCACGGCAGAAATTTCAGTGTTGAACGGAATCGATTTTTTGTCTTTGACAGCCTTTTTTGCATTGAAAAGATATTTTTCTCCCGCAAACGCAGAAAGCGAAATCAGCACGAGAAAAGCAGCAGCAACTATTCTCTTCATTTTCTTACTCCCTTTATTCTGTTATATTCTTTGTATACAACCGCTTTTTTAAAAGCGATAGCAAAAATTTGCAAAAAATATCTGTTTTTTGCCATTAGTTACGACAATATTTTAATATTAAGAAACGATTTTTGATATTTTTTTTCATACGGCTACGGCAATAATCAAAGTGAACATGACAAAAATGTATTGCGGAGGAAGACATGAGAAAACACGTGAGCGGCGAACAGGTATTTTTGGATGGCGAGGCATTTTACAAGATAGAAAATTTTGACGCGATGGATGATTTTTTTATGACCATCACCAGTTCCTGCGATGTGTGGAATTTTTGCTGGGCGCAGGGTGGCATTTCCGCCGGAAGAAAAAACTGCGACTACCCGATTTTCCCCTATTACACATGCGACAAAATTCAGGACGCGAAAGGAACGACCGGCTCAGTCACGATAATTAAAATCAAAAGCGAAGGAAAGCGTGGAATCATCTGGCAGCCGTTTGAAAATTTGTTCAGCACAGGCGCAAGCCGATACACCGACGCACTTGGTATTCAGCGCAATCTGTACAAAAATCTGAACGGAAGCAAAATCTGGTTTGAAGAAATCAATCTGATGGCGGGCATTTCATACCGCTACGGATGGACGAGCAGCGCAAAATACGGTCTTGTCAAAATGACTCGCGTAGAAAATCTGACCGACCGAAAAGTGATACTTACGGTTTTGGACGGCGCGCGGAATATTATGCCTACCTCTTGCGATGCTTCAATTCAGACCACAAAAAGCGTTCTTCTGGATGCCTACAAAAAAGCAGAGGTCGATGAAGACAGCAATGTGGCGTTGTTCTCCCTTTCTTCAATCGTAACGGACAAGGCAGAGCCAAGCGAAAGTCTGACGACGAATGTCTCTTGGTTCACCACAAAAGACCCGGTTATTCTTTCTGAAAACGCCGTCAATTTCTTTCTGTCTGATAAAACAGAGCAATTGCTGGACGAACCAAAAGAACTGCATGGCAAGCGTGGCGAATGTTACATCATTCACGAAAGCGAACTGGTAGGAAAATCGGCGGAATGTTGGGAACAAGTATTCGACACAGATTATGATATTTTCCGCCTTGTTGCACTGAAAGACCAGATTAAGCACCGTGATGAAGCGTGGAAATTGCTTCTGGAAGATATGATGCTGACCGAAGCAAAACTGATAGAAAACATTGCCGCCGCTGACGGAGTTCAGACTTCAGGAAACGAAATTGGCGATTTGCATCATCGAACCAACGTAATGTTTAACAGTATGCGCGGCGGCATTTTTGCTGATGAAGGAAATATCCGTATCGCGGACTTTATCATCTTTGCAAGGCATCGGAACAAACAGGCGGGAACTGCGCTGGAATTATTGCTGAAATCTTCGTCGTTATTTTCGCAGGAGCAGGTGAGCCATTCCGCGCTCAAAGAAGTGATTTTTGCAACGGGCAATCCTCAGTTTAAGCGACTCTTTTTGGAATATCTTCCGCTTACGTTCAGCCGCCGCCACGGAGACCCAAGCCGCCCATGGAATCGCTTTAACATTGATTTGCTCGACAGCAATGGCAATGACAAAATCAATTACGAGGGCAACTGGCGTGACATTTTCCAAAACTGGGAAGCATTGGTTTGGTCATATCCCGAATACGCGGAACACATCTGCGCCGTTTTTGTCAACACAATGACCGTAGAAGGCTACAATCCCTACCGAATCAGCCGCGACGGACTTGACTGGGAAGTGCCCGAAGAAGGAAACCCGTGGGCGCAGTTCGGGTACTGGGGCGACCATCAGGTGATTTATCTGCAAAAACTTCTGGAATTTATGGCGAAGTACGACAAACAGCGGCTGATTTCCATGATGAACGAAGCGTTATTCTCCACGGCAAATATTCCTTACCGAATCAAAACATACAAGGAAATTCTTGCAGACCCGCGCAATTCCATCAACTTTGATTACGATTTGGATGCGAAAGTGCGCGAACAAGCAAATCGGCTGGGAACAGATGCCCGCTGTCTTTTGCGTGCGGATGATTCCTTGCAGTTGACGACCTTGGCAACAAAATTAACCCAACTGATTTTGGCAAAATTGCTGAATCACGTTCCCGAAGCGGGCATTTGGATGAACACACAGCGTCCAGAGTGGAACGACGCGAACAATGCGCTTGCAGGCTATGGCACTTCCGTGGTGACCATGTGCTATCTGCACCGAATGCTTTCATTCTTGATTCGTCTGTGCAAAAAATCGGGAACGGCTTTTGCGGTGGAAAAAACAGTCGCCCAAACGCTGGAAAAAACTGCCGCCTTGTACCAGCAATTTTACGCTGACGCAAAGAACGGCATTTCCTCAAAAGCACGCAAAACATTTACCGATGCGATTGGCGCACTTTTTGAGCAGGAACGTGATGTGCTGTATCAAACAGGCTTTTCTGATTCGTATCAGCAGATTGAAAGCGCGAACTTTGTTAAGATGCTGACTATTTTTGCCGACGCGATAAAAAATTCAATCCAGGCGAACAAACGTGCGGACGGACTTTTCCACGCATACAATTCGCTTGTCATTTCCGCAACGGACATCAACGTGGTCAACTTAAAACTGATGCTGGAAGGACAGGTTGCGATTTTAAGCTGCGACATTCTGACAAAGGCGGAGAAAAAATCGCTGACGGAAAAAATGCGCAAAAGCGATTTGTTTGAGGAGCGACAACATTCGTATATGCTCTATCCTAACAGCCGTCTGCCTGACTTTACAGAAAAAAATGCCATTCAGAAAGATGACGTTGCCGAGCTGGAATTATTTATTGAGCGGAGTAAAGGTGCGGTGCTGAAAGCGGACATGAACGGCATCTATCACTTTAACGCACTTTTCAGAAATGCCGATGTAATGAAGTCATTTTTGACGACGCTGGAAGAAAGTCAGAAACCAAACGAAACTGAAGAAAAATTGCTTTTTGCCTTATACGAAAAGATTTTTAATCATCAGTCTTTTACGGGAAGGTCGGGAACATTCTACGGCTACGAAGGTCTGGGCTGTATTTACTGGCACATGGTCTCAAAATTGCTGCTTGCGGTACGGGAAAATATCACCGAGCCAAAAGATTCCTTGCTTCCGTTCTACAAGGATGTCAAAAAAGGACTAGGAAGCAGCAAGACCCCCGCAGAATATGGCGCATTTCCCTTTGACCCATATTCTCACACGCCGTATGGACAGGGCGCACGACAACCGGGCATGACTGGCCAGGTAAAAGAGGAAATTCTGACCCGCTGGAAAGAACTGGGCGTAGATATTCAAGACGGACAGGCAGTTTTCATGCCAGCCTATCTTGAAAAGAATGAACTTGATTACGACGGGCAATTGCATTTTACCTGGTGCGGAACAAGCATTGTGTACGATGCAAAGCAAAGCGAACCAATGGTGGTAGCCTACAATGATGGCAAAAAATCCGTTTTTGACGGCACTGTACTTCCTCAAAAAGAAAGCCGTTTGTTGTTCACCAGAAGCGGAAAAATAACTGAAGTCCGAATCAGCACAAAATAATTATTCGTACTCGCCGGTGGAAATCGGAGAATCTTTTTCGCAACGAAGACACAGGCTCTGGACTTGGATGCCAGGCTTTGTGTGTTCCAACGTTATTTTGTAAATGCCTTTTTTAAGCGTCAGCTGAACGGCAACAGACCAAATTGCTTTTCCTCCAGTACTGCGACATTCAAATGAACCACAGGTTTCATCGTTAATCAGCACATTGGTAATGGACTGCGAAAGCGTGTCTCCCCCGTCTTTCAGATATGAACCGTAGACTTCGTAGATTGCTGTTTTCGGGGCTTCGCAATAGATTCCCTCTGCAATCGAACTGCCCGATGCATATTCTTCAAGGGCATACATTTTTGCGCCGACGGGAACGGAATCCAATTCGTTGTGGACGATAATTTCATTTTTGAGCGGGCGTAGCGGCTCGTGCGCAGCGTGTGTTTCGGTGATAAAAAGCAAAATGTCTTTTACACACTGCTGTAATTCCGCCTTGGTAAGCGAGCCGTTTTTAAGGGATTCGGGAAGATTGTCGCCGAAGCCTCCTTTATCCGCAGTATCATTCACCACGACCATGTACACGTCATTCCGTGCGCGAATCATCTGCGCTATGTTGCGTCCAGTAGATTCCCCGCCTTTTTCGCAATCGTTCATCGCTGCCCACCAATCGGTCATCACCATGCCGGTAAATCCCCATTCGCCACGCAAAATAGATGTGTTCAGGTCATAATTGGACGCAGATTTGTGATGATTCACCCCGTTGTACGAAGTCATCACCGCTCGTGCGCCGCCTTCTTTTATGGCAATTTCAAACGGACGCAAATAAATTTCCCGCAGGGCGCGTTCGCTTACCACTGAATTTTCTGTACGGCGATGTTCTTCCTGATTGTTCAGGGCAAAATGCTTTATCGTGCCGATTGCTCCTGTTTGTGCCAATCCCTTGCAGACTGCCGCCGCCATTTTCCCGGAAATCAGCGGGTCTTCGGAAAAATATTCAAAATTGCGTCCGTTCAGCGGGTTGCGGTGAATATTGCAGCCAGGCCCCAAAAGCACGTCGATATTTTTTTCGATAATTTCTTTTCCGAGAAATTCGTACAGTTTTTCCACGAGCGGCGGATTCCATGTGCAGGCAAGAGCCGTGCCAATCGGAACAAGATTCGCCTTTTTGCCGTTATCCATACGAATTCCCGAAGGACCGTCCGAGCAACCTACGGCAGGAATGCCACGCTCATGCAGAATTTCACTCGTGCCGCCAAAAGCAGATGCAATTCCTGCGGTCACTTTGCGGCTCATCATTCCTTCGCCCCGCACCAACGTCATCAGTTCTGCATCAGAAAGTTGGGCGACAAAATCATCAATCAGAGAATGGTTCTGCATCAATTCCGCAAACGAAATGGTTTTGCCGTTCGTCTTCAATTCTTTTGGCATGGTCGCCCGAATTTTTTCCGCAAGATTTTCTTTGTTCACGGGAACTGGCTCGCTCAAAAGGTCGTACAGTCCGTCAGCGCGTTTTTTGCCCGTCCGCATACGGTTGAACTGTTTTTCTGGGGCGCAACATTGGGTCAATTTTTGCACGACAATTGTCTCCGAAAGCGAAAATTCGTTGCCGTCTTTGGCAAAAATCTGCTCGCAGCAAACACAGTCCGTTCCCACGAACAGCGAATATGTTCCTTTTTCAAGCACATAGGAATAAGGAAATCCCGTTGCGCCGCTGTCATCATACGAAGCAAGTTGTGAAACTGGAACAACGAGGAGTATCTTTTGAGATTCGTTCGGCTGAAGCAGGGCTGTTTTTTCAAAGGCACAGAGAATTTTTTCACTTTTGCCCAATTTTCCTTGCGGACAAGAAGCGTACACTTGAACCACTTCCTGCCCCGCACAGTCACCAGTATTGGTTACCGCGACAGAAACAGTCATCTTTTCGCTGTCAAAGGCATAGTCAAGCACTTCTGTTTTGAACGACGTGTATGAAAGCCCGAAACCAAGCGGAAACCACATTTTTTCACGCGCAAAAGTGGTAAAGTAACGGTAGCCCACAAAAATATCTTCTTCGTACAGTTCATCGGTCGCACTGCCAAAATTTTTGGTGGAAGGATAGTCTTCCAGCGTGCGGGCAATCGTGTCGGTCAGTTTTCCGCTGGGGCAGGTCTTTCCGCAAAGCACGTCAGCACACGCTTGTCCGCCCTGCATTCCGCCTTGCCAAGAAAAAACCAGCGCGGAGATATGCGGTTTATACTCGGGCGCGTCAATCCACGAAATATCAATGATGTTGGACACATTCAGAACGACAATCACGCTTTTAAAATGCCGGCAGATTTTTTTGAGGTTCTCTTTTTCCGTGTCGGTCAGATAATAACTTCCTTGTTCGGGTTTGTTGTCCTGATCTTCTCCCGCCGTGCGCCCGATAATCAGCACCGCTTTTGTAGACTCGCGGGCAGAAGATTCAACAAGTTCTTCGGTCAACGCCATTTCTTCCTGACACCACGGTTCGCTTGCCCACTCGCCATTTCCGCTGTCAAACGGATGGTCAATAAGCCAATCTTTATACACCTCCACCAGATGCTGATTCACCTGTGGCACGGGGAAATTCGCTTTCTGCAAATTCGCAATGCCTTCCAGAAGATTCACCGAAAACGGCACGTGAACAGAACCGCCAGAGCCTGTTCCGCTCATGTAATAATGTATCTGGCATCGACCAAAAATCGCTATGCGGTCGGCGGCGGTAAGGGGCAGGGCGTTTGATTCGTTTTTAAGCAGAACCATACCTTGTGCGGCAGATTCCCGAATCATCTCCTGAAAGTCCATAGATAACTCCCATAAAAAATTTGCACTCCTTGTGTGTACTGCAATCTTATTTTTCTTCGTTGTATTGGGGCAGTTTTGAGCGGAAATGCAACTCGCGGAATTTTTTTGGCGTAAGCCCGCAGAGTTTTCCGAACACGCTGATAAAATAACTTTCCGTGCTGAACTGCAAATAATTTGCGATGTCGCTGATAGAATAATCCGTAAAAATCAGCAGATTTTTTGCCGCGTCAACACGTTTCTGCTGAATATACTGGGCAATCGTTACGTTCACTTCGTTGTGGAACAATTTTGAGATGTACGATGAACTGACTCCCGCTGTGTCCGCCAGTTCTTCCAGCGTGATTTGTTCGTGCAGATGGTCATAAATGTAATCGATGCACTGGGAGACGGGCTTTGAGTACAGACGGTGTTTTTTCTGCGCCTGCATTCGTTTTACGTAGGCTTCGCACAATTCCTTGTGAATGTCATGTACGCCTTCCTCATCGTTGCATACGTCAATCTTCCTGATGTAAATGTCGCTCAGATTATAGGCAGATTCCGCTTCCAATCCTGCTTCGATAATGTAACGCGTAATCATCGCCACAGTAATAATCAGATGATACTTTAAGTTGCGGAGCGGATTGTTACTCAGTTTGCCCATTCCTTCCACATTGAGTGGTCTGAACAGGCGGTGCATTTCATCCATATCGCCGTTTTTGATTGCCTGATAAAATGCCATCTCACGGTCATAGGAAATGTGCTTTACGAGGTACTCCCGATTCTTGAATTCGACCCTGGCCAATTCGTCCTGAATGCCCATACAGTTCTCCTTGCACAATAAGTATACTATAAGAATTTGCTTTTTGCACAAAGAAAAATGCAAAAGAATTTGTAGAATTTTTCGGAAAGTTAAGTGATATTTTTGGCATTTTTTGCTGATTTTTGATATTTTTTTGACATAGGCAGACTTAGACTTTTCTCATAGAGACAATTAAGGAGGCATGATAAAAACTACATCCGTGTACTTTTTATCATGGGCGATTGCATTCTGAAGCCTGCAATCGCTGTCCGCGCCCTCAATGGCGCGTTGCTGCCGCAAAGGCTTTAAAGGAGGAACTATGAAAAAAATTGTTTCTGCGGCATTGGCTGTAGCCGCACTTGTTACACTTATTGGATGTCAGAAGAAAGGACCGGCTGAGGCTGGAAAAGTTCTGAACATTCACACATGGAATGAAGAATTTCAGGATCGCTTTAACACCTATTATGCCTCAAAACTTCCTGAAGATGTAAAGGTGAATTGGATTATCACACCGTTTCAGGACGGCGCATACCAGAACAAACTGGACGAGGCTCTGTTGCGCCAGAACGATGTTCCCGCAGACGAAAAAGTGGACATTTTCCTTGTTGAGGCAGAATACGCACTCAAATACGTTGACACAGACTTTACGCTGGACGTGATTAAAGATGTCGGCATTACAAGAGACCAAATCAAAGACCAGTACAAATACACACAAGACATTATGACCGACAGCAAGGGCAACCTGAAAGGTCTTACATGGCAGGCATGTCCGGGCGGATTCATCTATCGCCGCTCAATCGCAAAAGATGTGCTTGGTACGGACGACCCGGATGAAATAGGAAAGGCTCTCGCTGACTGGGACAAGTTCGACGATGTTGCCGCAAAGGCAAAGGCAAAGGGCTATTTCATGCTCTCAGGCTTTACTGATGACTTCCGCGTATTCAGCGACAACATGACTCAGCCGTGGGTTGTGAACAACAAGATTACAATTGACCCCCAGATTCACAAATGGGTCGCGCAGACAAAGACTTACACCGAAAAAGGCTACAACAACCGCGCTCAGCTGTTCAGCGCAGAAAGCACACAGGGTATGGGCGCAAAGGGCAAGGTATTCGGCTACTTCGGTCCGGCATGGTTCATCGACTTCATCATGGCTCCGAGCTGTCTGGACGACCAGAACAAACCGCGCGAAGTTGGAAACGGTTCATTCGGCGACTGGGCATTCTGCAAAGGTCCGCAGGGCTTCTCTTGGGGCGGCACATGGATTTGCGCGGCTCGTGGCACGGACAACATCGAGATTATCAAAGACTTGCTGGAAACTCTTACCTGCAATGCTGAGGTTATGACCGAAATCGCCGTTAAATCAGGTGACTTCACCAACAATGTTCCCGCAATGGAAACAATCGCAAAGAGCGACTACAAGAATCCGTTCCTCGGCGGTCAGAATCATATCCGCTTCTTCCTCGAGTCTGCAAAGAGCATCGACAAGACTTGCATTTCTCCCTACGATTTGGGCATGACCGAAAAAATCCAGGCCGCAATGACCGACTACTTCAACGACAAGGTAACGCTGGAAAAGGCATGGGACAACTTCTTTACTGCTGCAACTGAATTGTTCCCCAATTTGACAAGGTAATATGCGTGGGGCTGCATTTTACAGCCCCCTTTTTCGTAAAACTACAAAAAGGAGATTGTCATGAGTAATGCAAAAGAAACCAAGACGATAAAAAAGAGCAAAAGCACCTCCTTTAACCGTTGGGGCTACTTTTTTATCGCGCCTTTCTTTATCGTATTCATTGTCTTTTCGCTGATTCCGCTGGTATCGACATTCGTAAACAGTTTGTTTGAGAACTACCGCGTCGGACTGACTACCGTTGGTCCAAAATTCATCGGGCTGGCAAATTTTAAGGCGGTGTTCTCCAGCGATATTCTTCGCTACATCAAGAATACATTCGTGCTGTGGATGGCAGGATTTATCCCGCAGATTATCATCTCTCTGGTGCTTTCCGTGTGGTTTACCAGCATTGAGTTGCGTCTTAAAGCACAACAGTTTTTCAAAACAGTCATCTATCTGCCGAACCTGATTATGGCCTCGGCATTCGCAATGTTGTTCTTCACGCTTTTTTCTGATAACGGACCGGTCAACAGTATCTTGCTCAGAATCGGATTTGTTGAAGAAAATGTGCGCTTCCTCAGTTCTCAGGCATGGACGCGCGGATTGGTCGCCACGATGAACTTCCTGATGTGGTACGGAAACACGACTATCCTGCTGATGGCGGGGATTATGGGCATTGACGAAAGCATCTACGAGGCGGCAAAAATTGACGGCGCAAGCCCGATGCAAGTGTTCTTCCGCATCACGATGCCGATGCTGATGCCGATTTTTGTCTATGTGCTGATTACGAGCCTTATCGGTGGCATTCAGATGTTCGACGTTCCGCAGATTTTGACCAACGGAGAAGGCAACCCCAACCGCACCAGTATGACGCTGATTATGTACCTGAACAAACACCTGACCAACAAAAACTACGGTATGGCGGGCGCAGTTTCGGTCATCACGTTCGCGCTTACGAGTGTGTTCAGTTTTAGCGTCTACTCAATGACAATGAAAAAATACAAGGATATGACAGGAGGCAAGAGATGATTTCTGGAAAATCTACCTACGTAAGACGCAAACTTTGCTATGCTTTTCTGATACTCCTTACGATTCTTTCGCTGTTTCCGTTCTACATTCTTTTGGTGAACGCTACGCGAAGTCATACGCAGATACAGAAAGGATTTTCTGCCTTTTTTGGCACGTCTTTCTTTTCAAATTTGGCCAAATTGCTGACCAACCCGAACCTGCCCGTAGTGAAGGCTTTGTTCAACAGCGTGTTCGTGTCGTTTATGTCGGCATTGTTCAGCACGTACTTCTCCGCGATGACGGCTTACGGCGTGTATATGTATCGCTTTAAGGGTCGGGAAGCGGCGTTCAGACTGATTCTTGCCATTATGATGATTCCGACACAGGTTTCTTCACTTGGTTTTATCCAATTGCTGATTAAAATCAAATTGATTGACAATCTGGCGGCTCTGTTCATTCCTGCAATTGCGGCTCCCGTTGTGTTCTTCTATATGTATCAGGCGATGACGGCAACACTTCCCTACTCCATTGTAGAGGCGGCGCGCATTGACGGATGCCCGGAATTCAGAATCTTCAATACGATTGTCGTTCCGCTGATGAAGCCCGCAATCGCAGTTCAGGCAATCTTCGCCTTTGTCGGCTCATGGAACAACTACTTTATTCCTGCTCTGGTAATTAACAGCAAGGCAAAGAAAACGATTCCTATTCTGATTGCCCAACTTCGCAGCGCGGACTATCAGAAGTTTGACATGGGACAAGTGTATATGATTATCTGTCTTGCGATTATTCCGCTGGTCATCGTGTATCTGTTCCTTTCAAGGAGCATTATTCGCGGTATTTCGGTGGGTGCTGTAAAAGAATAGTGGTAAACCGCGGGGGAATCGCTATGAATGAAGTGGTCAAAAGATTCTTAGAAAGACATTGTTTTGACACTCAGCTGAATATCGCTTCGCTCTCAGACGCGCTTCGTGAGGATATGCACAAGGGATTGTCCGGGGGCAAAGCGTATCAGGATATGATTAGAACGTATTGTGACCCGTCAGCAATTGCGATGAAAGATACGTCGGCAATCGTGATTGACGCAGGCGGCACAAACTTCCGTTCCTGTATCGTTCATTTTTCAAAGGATGGGTCTTCCTCCTGCTCAGATTTTGAAAAGACGAAAATGCCGGGAACGGAAGGGAAACTCGGCAAGAAGGATTTCTTTTTACAGATTGCCTGGAATATCAGACGCTTTAAGAATTCTTGTGATGAAATTTGCTTCTGCTTTTCCTATCCTATGACGATTACCGAAGACCAAGATGGTATTCTTCTAGGATTCTCAAAGGAAATCAAAGCACCCGAAGTCACAGGCAGTTACATTGGAGCAGAACTAAAACAGGTACTCGCAGAACGGGGATGGACGAACATTCCGAAAGTCATTCTTTTAAATGACACGGTTTCTGCCCTTCTTGCCGGGAGCGGAAACAAGAAATTTGCTTCCTATGTGGGATTCGTTCTGGGAACGGGGCTGAATTGTGCTTACGTCCAGAACGAAAATCCTGCGTACCCCTCCCTAAAAAAACAAATTATCGTTACCGAGTGCGCCAAATTCGGCGGCACAGAAAAATCTGACTTTGACGTTCTAGTGGATATGAAAAGCGTCCAGCCAGGAACATCTCCGCTGGAAAAACTTTGCTCCGGAATGTATATGGGTGCAATCGCCCTAGCAATGCTTCAGCGTGGCGCACAGGAAGGTCTTTTTTCTGCGAACTTCGGCGATGAAATTATCTCAAAGAAAACGCTTTCGCTTATTGAAGTAAGTGATTTCCTCGAAAAAACTGATGCCGCGACGCAGACTTATCCCGATATGTTTACTGGCGCAGACAAACATGATTGTGCGATTATCTTTGACCTTTTTGATGCGCTCGTAGACAGAACTGCCCGTATCGCGGCGGCAATCATCGGTGCAAGCATCGTACAAAACGGCGAAGGCACAAATCCAAAAAATCCCGTCTGCGTTGCCTGTAACGGAACGACATTCTTCAAGACCTACAAAATTCCTGAACGCACCCGCCACTACCTAAGCGCATACCTTGAGGACAAACACTTGTACTACGAAATGCTCCCCGAAGAAGCGGACATCACGCTTGGCACGGCAATGGCGGCTTTAGCATAATTACTTTACCATTTCATCAATCAGCGTGGGGAAGAACCAAGAAAGTGTGTCGCGGTTAAAATAGCCGTGCCTTTCGCCCGCATCGTCTCCTTGCGGATAAACGAGCATATTATCCCACACAATCACGGGAATATTGGCGGAATCTGCCTTGTCGTAGTAGTAAGAGAACCATTTTTTGCGTTCTGCAAGATTGTTCTTGTCACTCGCGCTTGTTTCGCCGATTACGACGAAGATTCCTTTTGCGGTAAAATTTGTCTTTATGTTAGTAAAAAGCCAGTCAACAGAGCCTTTGTAGGAATCCGTAAAATTCTTCGTGCTTGCTGTGTTCATGCAAAACTCATAGGGTGTGTAGGCGTGAACAGAAACAATCAGTTTTTTGGAAGCAGAGTCATTCGGAAGCGACCACCCTGTTGTCATGTCGGGATTTGCGGCATAGGGCGGAACCATCACATAACGGCTGGCATTTTTCCCCCCCCCGGAAGCACGGATTGCGTTGAGGGCGACTTGTTCGTATTCACGGATGATTTTGTTGAGCGTAGAAAGATTTGATGCTCCGCTAAAACCATCGTTGGAAGCATCACGGTTACGCGGCTCGTTCAGCACTTCAAAAATAAGGTGGTCATCATACGATTTAAAACAATCCGCAACCTGTGTCCAAATTCGTTCGATGTATTTTTTTGACGTTGTCTGCTCGCCAGAATCAGCGTTCACCGTAAAGCCGTAGGTAGTTTTCAGTTCCGCGCTGAGCAGATTGTCGTGGTGTATGTTGATAATCACTTTCATTCCCGCAGTAAGCGACCAGTCCACAATCGTTTTAACCCGCGCCATCCATGCAGAATCAATCGTATAGTTCGTTCCCTCGGTGATGTGATTATGATAGCTGACGGGAATGCGGATTGTCTTGAATCCTTTTTGTGCGATGGCGGAAATCATTGCCTGTGTGGTGTAAGGCATTCCCCAAGAGGCTTCCGTATCAAGTCCCAAATTGATTTTGTTTCCATACGAGCAAGCATCCAGCGTGTTACCCAAATTCCAGCCGTTTCCGATGCCAATATCGGCTTGTGTGTACCCCTCACCAGAAAATGGGTCAAATGCGTCTGGATTGGAACAGCCGCACAGAATCAGAATACAGCCCAAAATCAAAAGCATCCGTTTTTTCATACCGTCTCCCGTTCACAAAAAAAGGCTTCGCCAGTTGTTTATTGTCACCGCTGACGAAGCCAAATCCTCTTCTCCACCTATTGAGGGGAAATATTACCGTGTTTCTTTTTTCTGGATTTCTTCCACCACGATGGAATCAATCGTTACCGTATGCGGCTGGGTGATAATTTTGTCGGAAACCGCGCCCATGCTAATCGTAAAGATTACGTTGGGGTCAGTTTCCATGCCCATTGTGAACTGCCAGCTGTATTCCTTCATCTCCGAACCCGCCTTGAATTTGAGCGTATTGGAATACGGGAACCAGTTGTCGTCCTTTGAGCCATCACGTTGCAAAGCCAGCATAACCATGCGCTCAAGGTCAGATTTTGCTTTCAAGGTGATTTTGTACATTTTTCCCTTTTCCAGAAGACATCCGTTCTGCTTGAGCTGAATCATCCAGTCAAGGTTGCCCGTGTTGTCGATTTTGACCTGAGCCTGTTTGTTGCCGTTATTCTCTACAATCTCACACTTTGCGCTTGCGTTCTGATGAGCGTACAATTCCCAGCCGGACATTCCCGTGTCAAATTCGCCATTGATGACCACGCAGTTTTCCTTGACGTACACATTGTCCACATAAATCGTGCCGCCGTCACATCCCACTTCCATTGAAAAATCAATTTCGGTGTCGGTCTTTGGCGCGTAGACCCATTCAAAATGACCCGGAATCAGAGCCTTGGTTTTGGGGTCAATGCGTCCAGCCATAACGCGCGTCTTTTGTGTGATGTCCGCATAATGCACCGTGATGAACGTCGTTTTTGTTGAGCAAGCATCAAACTTGACCACGTAATTCTTTCCGCCTTCAAGTTTCAGCCCTTTCTGAGCGATAATCACATCGTCCATCTTTGCCTTTTTGGGAGAGACGATTTTGAGCATTCGTGCGCGGTCTTTTGTTACGCTGATGTCGGCGTTCACTTTGTTTTCGATTATCCAACTGCCAAGACGACCTTTTCCTTCCTGAAACTGACCGTTCTCAATGTAGTTTCCGTCGGGCAAGCAGGTTTTTCCGAATGAAAGGTCAAACTCGCCGATTTTTTCCAGACGGACATTGGAGATATGCACCGTTGCCGTTGAGCCTTGCGCGCCACAGTTATATTCAATGCGACATTCCGGGTCAGAATCGGCAATCATATTGAATTCAAAACTGAAATGCTGTTTTTTAGTGGTCAATTTGATTTTTTCGTCACCAAAGCGGCGTTCGTAACTGTAGTTCGGGGCAGAAATTCCCGTGATAATCGTGCGGTCTGCATCGGCAGAAGCATCAAATGAGTAACGATAGCGGTAGCCCTGATTGAGCGGAACTTTTGCCTGCACATACTGAATGGAATATTCCAAAGAACCCGCGTTCGTCGTCTTAATCGTATGCGTGCTTCCGTCCGTATCGACAGAGCCAACGCCGCCGCCAGCCGTCAGGAATTCCCATGCGCTTTTCTGCTGGGAGACCATATTGCCGGAAGAATCAGTCTTTGCCACAACCGGTGACTTTGACGGCTTTTCCACATCTTCGTTGTATGCTTTTTTCTGATAGACCTTTACGTAATCTACGTACATCTTCGCGTCATCTTTTGCGGGGTCAAAATTAGTAGTCTCATCGGGATAACCAACCCAAGAGCCGCCAACCGCCACATTCAGAATGATGTAGAACGGCTGGTCAAACGGAGCGGGATAAGTCTGCTCGCCAAAGCCGGGGCGTTTGGTGAACCATTCGTTGGTGGTCTTGTAGTTTACGCCGTCACAATACCAGCGGATTTCTCCTGGTTCCCATTCCACCGCAAACACATGGAATTCATCGGCAAAGTTGCCTTTTTCAAGTCGTTTTGTTCCCTGCACCATAGAATGTGGCTCGCCAAAGTGAATCGTTCCGTGCAGTTTGGAAGTATCATCGCCCAGCACTTCCATAATGTCGATTTCGCCGCACTTCGGCCACTGACCGTAATAACTCTCATCATCGGGCATCATCCAAAACGCGGGCAAAAATCCTTTTCCCTTGGGAACGCGCAGTTTTGCCTCAAAACGACCATAAGTGAACGTGCGCTTTCCCTGCGTGTTGATTCTTCCTGACGTATAGTGAATCGTGCCGTCTTTTTTCTCTTCTTTCAACGCCTGAATCACAAGGCAACCGTCTTTGATGTAGGTGTTCTTTTTTGAGTCGTCATAGGACTGCAACTCCGCATTGACCCAGCCCGGCTCGTGGAATTCAAAATTCCAGTCTTTCATGTTCAACTTTTTGCCGTCAAAATCATCTTTCCAAACCAAATCCGCGTCAGTGTACGCAGAAGGCTTTCCCTGAGCAAATGCCGTCGCCGAAACAAGCAACGCGGCAGAAGCTAATGCAATCTTTGCCATCTTCATATGCACCCTCACTTTTTATTACGGCAGGCATAATCCCGCCATGTACTTTCTTCCGTACATTTTAATTCTAAAACGGATTATCCGAAAAACTATCGTTTTTTTGTCTGAAATATCAAAATAGTGCAGTAAAATGAGAGGCAAAAGATTCGGTTTTGTATTATTTCAGATGGAAAGAAAGCAGTACCGAATCCAATATGAACAACCAATCTTTTTCAAATATAACAAAAATTATATTTAAAAACTGTAGAAAATTGCTTTTCACTGCCTATATCTATGTGTAAACAGTAACGTCTGCTTACGAAAAATTCTTTTGAAGGAAGGCGGTCAGTATGGCAAAGAAAAAACACAGCTACAGGGATTCCCTCTTCGTAGATTTGTTCGGAAAATGCGAGAATGCAAAAGAAAATTTCCTTTCTCTTTATAATGCAATTCATGATACAAATCTGAAGATTAACGAAGTGACAATCGAGCCAATTACGCTAAAAAATGTGGTTTACACAGGCGTGAACAACGATGTCTCAATGAGGATAAACGACTCCATCATCGTTCTTGCCGAACAGCAAAGCACAGTCAATTATAATATGCCACTGCGCTGTTTGGAATATGTAACGGCACAGTATAGCAAGATGTTCAAAAAGAAAAAGAAGTACGAAAAAAAGCGTATTAAACTTCCTAGCCCAGAGTTCTATGTATTCTATAATGGAAGGAGAAATTTCCGAAAGAAGCGGAGATGAATTTGTCTGATTCTTTCAAAGAGGCTGGAAGCAAAGCGAATTTGGACTTGAAAGTGAAAGTCTACAATATCAACGAAAAAGATAATCATCCGATTTTGTTAAAAAGTCTTGCGCTTTCCGCATATGCAAAATTTACGGAATATGTTAGAATAGGAGAAAGCAAGGGCAAGGCAGACTCGGTTGGTTACGCGCTTGATAGGTGCATTGCCGAGAACATCCTCGCAGACTATTTTGAAAGATTAAAACGGGAAGACAGAGGTATGATTTTTGGTGAATATTCATGGGAAGATGATGCTGAAGTTATGCGACAGGAAGCAGCAGAAGACAAAGCCATCGAAACTGCGAAGAATCTTTTGAAAGAAACTGATTTACCTGTGGAGAAAATCGCACAGTGCTGTACGCTTTCGCTTGCAAAAGTCACCGAACTTGCAGAAGAAATTCGCGCACAAACAGTACCAGCAAATTAAACACGCAATAAAAAAGCCGCTGGCAGTGAGGTTAGATGCTGCCAATAAAATTATATACATATTTCTACTTGCATAAAAAACAGTTATATAGTATACTCAGATACGCACTACGGTAGTAGTAGGCTGAACCTCCGAATTCAACATTTGGAGGCCTGATATGACAGGATACGAAAGCACTGTGCTTCTTTGTGCGGTCGTAACAGCGATTGTTACGGTTGCAACGTTTGTTCTTGAAATAATCAAGACCTTCGCAAAAAAAGACAGTAAAAGCAAGTAGAAAAAGAAAGCCTACACCTGCCTGAAACTCGTGTAGGCTTATTCAATTAGCTTACGGAGACTCAGCCACGCTACCGTGGTGCGCTCCTTTTCTTTAAATATACTACAAATCACCTAAATGTCAATACCGCAAAAAAAAGCCGCTGGCAGTGAGGTTAGATGCTGCCAGCGGCAAGAGGTTAGATTAGGTTAGGGTTATTCAGAAACCTTCTTGGTGAATGAATATTCTTTCAAAGTCAACTTCTTTGCCACTGCCGGACTCATTTCGGCATTTGTGAGCATGAACTTGCAGTCAGCATCCGTATCGGCACTGAACGTGAAGTCCTTCTCAATCGTAAACTCTGTCGTGGTAAAGGTTACGGGGATAGCCTCGCCAGTAATGCCAGCCCAAGTGCCGTTCACGAAAAGGAGATTCGCGTTGAATTCCGCGTCTGCCGTGCCAACCATCTTGAGCGTATACACATCGCCAGACTTTGCGCCTGCGGGGATACAGGTTGCGACAGCCTCCGTGTACTGAATGCCGTGGTCTGCGCCTTCATAGTGGTTCACTGTGACATCGATTGTCTTTTCTGTCGTCGGAGTCGCCTCTTTCTTGGTGAAAGTGAGCGTCTTTACGGTCAGCGTCTTCTTGGTCGCCTCAGTATCGTTGTTGAAGAGTTGGAACTTACCGTTTGTGCTGGAGAGGTCAGCAGAGAAAGTGAAGTCCTTCTCAATCGTGAACTCTGTCGTAGTGAACTTCGCAGTTGCAGCCTCGCCAGTGATTCCTGTCCATTCATTCATAAATTGCATCATTCCGTCGAACTCTGCGTCTGCCGTGCCTACAATCTTAATTGTGTATGTCTCTCCGCTCTTCGGAAGCCCATTTGCGAACAGTTCCGAAAGAGATGAACCCTCAATCAGGTACTGAAGTCCGTGATTCGTTGCAGGTTCTCCGTACACATTCGGGTTGATTACGATTGTCTTTGTCGCCGGTGTTTCAGGGTCAGGTTCTGGTTGATTCCAGCCATCACCCTTCGTAAGCGTAATGCTGTATTCTGTACACTTCAACTCAATTGTGTCATCACCATCAAGAGCATTGACTGCGAACATACAAGCATTTGTACCTGTACCCCACTGTGCATGATTGATTTCAAAGACATGCTCAATAGTAAATTCCGCTGGCACATCAAGTGGCTTCTTTGTTTTAACTCCGTCAACATCTTCATCAGCAGGATATTTTTCTGCCAATTCGCCCCAGTAGCCACCAACATTTTCTGGCTTTCCAGCTTCTGAAGTTGTATCAACAATGAAGAATTCGCCTTTAAATGCGCGTGTTGCTTTTCCTACCAATTTGACTGTTACTTTGTCGCCCACTTTGACTTCGTTAAAATCAAGTGCAACCTTTGCCTGTGATTCAGGGTTTGCGGCATACTGATTCTTTTCAAGCGTAATCGTTTTTTGTACATTCGGGTCTTCGGCTTCCTTTTCTTTTAGGTTCGTAATGCCGATTTTTACCAGTTTGAAGTTTCCGCAGAGGTCGAAGCCTGTTTTGAGATTTGCAATATTGCTTTCTTCAACGGCAAAGTAGTATGTACCACCATTGCCCGCTTCGTTTTCATAAGTGCCAAGGTTAGTAGTATCTTCTTTTACGAGGACTTCATTTCCGTCTGCGGTGTAATATTTTGAAACACCACAGGCAGTCCAGCCCTTTGTGACGCGGAATTTAGCATATTCTGCTCCGTCAGCATCAGCTTTTTTCTCAATTTCAAAGATTACCTTTGATCCAACTTGCAGACGACTCGCCCATTCAGAAGAAATGTTGCACTCTTGCCATGTGTATTCTGTGTTGGCAAGGGCTTCAATCATTTCCGCACCTTCCCATATAGCAGAAGCATCTTCTGGATTGTCAGGCCTCGGATTCGGGTTATTTGGCGATGTCTCCAAAGGGTCTGAACCGTCATCATTGCTACAAGAAACAACTGTTCCAAGCAATGCGATTGCCGATAAAACTGCAAACAGTTTAGCAATTTTCTTCATAATTATATCCTCCTTAATTATTTGCTATAACCCAATTTGTTTAGAAATTCTTGATTTTAACCAAGAACGGAACGCTGAATTTCCAGCTCTTTCCGCCATCTGCATTCTGGACGAATGTAGAAAGCATATCGTATTTTACGCCAACATCGATTTCTGCAATCGCAACCTTAAAGTTTACACCAAGCACATAACTCAGATTGAATGTATTGGAAAAATCGCTGTTAAGGCGCCATGCGCGGTCTTTTGCATCATAAACGGCATCATCTCTATTTGAACCTATCTGAATGTAGGGAGAAACATCGTCCATATTGCCGTGAGAGCCTGTGTTGTACTTTGCTTTGAGTGTGGCTTCAAGATAGTTCATGTCGTTATCATCGCCAGACCAGCGCAACGTAAGGGGAGCATGCAGAATGAATGTCCATGCATCCAAATAATACTCGCTGTACAGGTCAAAACACATACCGTTCAGTTTCCATGCATCATCAGCAGCCTTGTAGTCAATACCGAAAATCGGCTGAATGAACGAATAGGTCTTTTCGTTCTTTATACCTGCGCCCAATCGGACAACGCGCCAGCCGTCACCTCCAGCATTTTTTCCACCGTCACGGAAAGATGCCTCAAACTCAATGCCATCACGCCAGTAGTATACCACACCAGCACCCCACGGAGCAATTACCGTGTCGCTACCAGTCTTTTTATATATAGAAGCTTTTTCGCTCATGCCAACCTTGTTCACATCAACAGGATCAGTTGCCACAGAGCCTTTTTTACCAGGAGTGATTGCCGCATTGAACACTAACTGATCAATCGGACGGAATTCAACGCCAAAGCCCCAGCCTTCTGCATCATTGTTATTTATGTAGGCAGGATGCACATACCAATCACGCTCAGTCAGCGCAAAAGGATTGCCCACTTTCCATTCATCAATTTTCTCCTTAAAGTGCTTGTCACAACCAACGTAGCCAACCTGAATTTTGAGTTGGTCAACGGGCTTAAACCACACGTATGTTCTGCGGAAATATGCAAGCCAGTCGTCATCATCGTAATCAGTAGTACCTTTATTTGCCTGAACCGCACTCTTATACCACATTGCCAAATGCGCACCAGCAATACCAGCATCCACCTCAAGAATAAGTCCGTCACCCGGATTATCTTTCTGAAGCACCGGATTATTCAGCAGCCAGCCATATTCTGTATCACCGGTTTTCTTGTCCTTTTCAAATCGCATCAAGTCGCCGCGCATCATCACATTTGCCTTGATGTCTACCGCAAACGCCCGCGCTCCAAGCCCAGCAAGCAACCCAGCAGCACAAAGCGTCATACCAATCTTTTTCCCAAGACTCATAACCGTCCTCCTTTTTGTATGCTTCATTATTGAAGTGATTTTTGAATAAAAATATCAAAATTTTATTCAAAATGCCGAATTTATGGCGAAAAGCAAAAAATTCGTGGAAAAGAAAAAGCAATTTGTTTTTAGCCGAGAAATCTTCTGGCAATTTTGATTTTTTTGCGCATCTGTGATAGTATTTGTTTAAGGCGCAAAAGGAGCGTACACTATGGCGGTAGAAAACACAGGAAAGAAAGTTCTCGTTACAGGCGCATCAGGCGGCATCGGCAGGGCGATTGCGCTTGCGGCAGCTCAGGCGGGATATGAAGTGGTAGCGCATTATAATCATGGAAAGGAAAAAGTAGATGCGCTCATTGCGGAAATAACTGCCGCAGGAGGAAAAGCAACGGCTTTACAGTTTAACGTGGCTGACCGTGCTGACTGTGCCGCAAAACTAGAAGCGTGGAGCGAAGAAAACGGCGCGTTCTGGGGAATTGTGTGCAATGCGGGTATCTGTGCGGACAATGCTTTTCCTGCGCTTACCGATGAAAACTGGGACAGCGTGATTCATACCAATCTGGACGGATTTTACAATGTGCTGAAACCACTTGTCATGCCGCTGTGCCGAAAAAAACAGGGTCGCATCATCACGATTTCAAGCGTTTCTGGCGTGATGGGAAACCGCGGACAGGTAAACTACAGCGCGTCCAAAGCGGGAATCATCGGCGCGACAAAAGCCCTTGCCGTGGAACTTGCCAGCCGCAAAATCACGGTGAACTGTATTGCGCCAGGTATCATTGAGACAGAAATGATTAAGGATGCGCCTTTGGAACACATTCTGCCCACCATTCCGATGGCACGCGCAGGAAAGGCGGAAGAAGTTGCCGCACTCGCAGTATTTTTGCTCAGTGAAGGAGCAGGTTACATTACGCGGCAGGTCATCGGGGTAAACGGCGGAATAATCTAAGCCATCGGCATCTTGCGGATTAGCGCGATTTTAGTTTTTTCTCAAAATGCTTGTAATCGGTTCGCTTTGTGCGCTCGCCAGCCCATTCAAATCCGTGCGCAATAAATAATTTATAGCACAAATCGTTTTTGACAATCTTGTAGGGAAAATTCTTCTTTCGGTCAAGGTATGGTTCACCCGTAGGCGGTTCAACAAGGCGAAGTCCGTCACCCATGTCGTTAAAATAAGGATTGTAAAGCGGATTTATATCCACCGAAAGCCCCTTTGCGTGAGCCGAAGGAACTTTTGTATTGGCAACCGTACCGAAACAAAAGCAAAAACTATTGTTGTCGCGCATCGCTTCTTCTTCGCTGGCATTGTAGTCATCAATTAGAACCATACGCTGAATCGGATATTTGTTTTTGTACAGTTCGCGAAAGATTTCTATAAGGTCAGTGGCAATGGCTTTGTTGCAGACCATTTCCCCAAGATAAATCGTGCCGTCCGTATCATAATGCAGCGTACGGATATAGCGCAAATCCGTGCGGGGAACAGTACAGTCTTCGCGGAAAGATTTCTTCTGCATACGCGCAAAAATTTTATTGCTGATTTCTTCTGCGGCAAAGCATTTTGCTTCTCCATACGCGGCGATTTCTTCTGCTGTGACTGGAGTTCCTGCTTTCCAGTCAGAAAAAACACTTCCAGCAGCAAATCCCGAAGCCAGCAGGATTCCTGCAAGAGTACATACAAGAATGAGTTTCTTCATAATATAAGGACTACATCTCCTTCATCTAAAACTGAATTTTACTCCAAAATTCCCTTTCTCACAAGCAAAAAACATCAGTTTTGTCAAAAAATATATCAGCTCCAGCAATTTTTTTACAATAAAATACTTATACTTTGCAATTCTCCATAAATATGATAAAATAGTATAATTATCCCGCAAATACGGGTTTAGGAGAAAATAATGGATATTCGTTATTCAACAGGCAAAGAGCCTTTTAAACGTATGACAACTGAAGAAATCCGCAAGGAATTTCTGGTGCAGAACATTTTTGTAAAGAATGATGTGACGGCTGTGTACAGTCATATTGACCGCATCGTTACGCTGGGCGCAATGCCGGTTGACAAAAAAATCAAACTGGACAAAAACATTGACGCAATGAAAGACTTTGGCGTGGACTATTTCCTTCAGCGTCGCGAACTGGGCATGATTAACATTGGGGGCGACGGCATTGTAATTGCAGACGGCGTTACTTTTGAGGTGAACCACTACGACGCTCTCTACCTTGGCGCAGGCACAAAAGAAGTCATTCTGGAAAGCAAGGAAAAGAAAAATCCTGCCAAATTCTACATGAACTCAACGCCCGCGCACTGCACCTATCCCAGCCGCATCATCTCCTACGAACAGGCGAATCACCTGCACATGGGAACTGCCGCAGAAAGTAATGACCGTACGATTAACCAATACATTCATCCGTCCGTGCTGGAGACATGCCAACTTTCAATGGGCATGACTCATCTGGAAACAGGTTCAGTCTGGAACACGATGCCCGCTCACACGCACGAACGCCGCATGGAAGTGTACTTTTACTTTGACTTCCCCGAAGACCAGGTTGTATTCCACATCATGGGCGAGCCGCAGGAAACACGTCACATTGTCATGCACAACGATGAAGCGGTTATCAATCCCAGTTGGTCAATTCACTCTGGCTGTGGCACGAGCAACTACACTTTCATCTGGAGCATGGGTGGCGAAAATCGTACCTACACCGACCAAGACTGGATTCGCACTCCGGATTTAAGATAAACCTCCTGTCTATCTTAAATCCAACAGTTTGCTTTCGCAAACTGTCTCGGCTTTTCAAGCGGCCTCCATGCCGCTTCTGGTAGTATGTACTATATTTTAATTTCTGACCACGGGGGCGGAGGACGTGCTGTTCGTCTGTTCCCGAAGATTGAAAAGATTCTCAAAGCGCGCGGCATTCAGTATCGGTACTGGAAGTCATCGTCAAATCATCGCGCGGCAGAAATCGTACAGGAAGTGTGCAACTTGGGAGACCCCGACGCGCGTTTTATCGTAATGGGTGGCGATGGCACGATGAATGCGGTCTTAAACGGCATTACAAATTTTGACGCGCTCAAACTGGGATTGATTCCCACAGGCAGCGGAAATGATTTTGCGCGCGGAATCGGAGTGAACAAAAATTACAAAAAGACGCTGAAGAAAATTCTTGCCGCCACAGGCAAACGCAAAATTGACTTGGGGCAAGTGACCAAAGCGGACGGCAGCCAGCACATTTTTGGCATCAGCTGCGGAATCGGTATGGATGCGGTTATCGGACGGAAGGCTGATACGGCATCATACAAAAAACTGCTCAACAAACTCAAACTGGGAACGATGATTTATTTGGTGGCGGCATTAGATACGCTGTCTCATCTTCAGTGTACGGATGCAAAAATCCGTATTGACGACAAAGAAGAAATCGCGCTCAAAGATGTGTTTTACCTTGCTTTTATGAATTGTCGGACAGAGGGCGGCGGAATTCCCATGGCTCCGAATGCGACAAATGATGACGGCAAACTTTCCGTAGGATATGCAACAGGGATGAAACGATGGGCAGGATTTTTGGTATTTCCGTTTATCTTGCTTGGCTTGCAGAATAAATTCAAAAAGTTCAAAGAAATCACCTGCCAAAAAATTGAAGTGACGTGCAAAGACGCGCAGACCTGTCACTTTGATGGCGAGGCATTGGGTGAAAATACAAATCTTACCGTAGAAATTTTGCCACAGAAACTGACGGTGCTGGCATAATGGCTGAGTTTGTATCGCTTTTGGAGAAGAAAAAATGAAAACTTGGAATATTGCGTTGACATTTGGCTTTGCGGTTTTGTTTTTGTTCGTGCTGGTGCTGGGAGCGCGGGTTGCGGATATTCAGCCGGAAAAAACATTCGCCGATGGGGATATGGAGCGGCAGGAAGTGTATCGTCTGTACATCGGGCTGAACGACGTGGACAATCAAGATGAGGTAATGGCAATCAACGAGGCTCGTGCCATAATCAATGAAATTTGCTTTAAGCACGGATGTGGATTCACTTCTTTTTCGGCGTACGGGGGATGGATTGACAGCGATAAGCGCGAAATCTCTGAGCGGACGCTTGAATACATGATTAGTTTTGCCACCGAAGAACAAATCACCGCGATTCTGGACGATGTGATGGACGTATTGGGGCAGACTGCGATTTTGGTGGAGCGCCAGTTGTCGATGCAACGATTCTATTACAAAAAACAGCAGGTCACTTACCCGAATTCGGAAAAATAATCGTATCAGCGCAATTTTCTACAGATTGCGGCACAGGCTTTTTCCCCGTCCATTGCAGACGAAACGATTCCTCCGCTGTAGCCGCTTCCTTCGCCAGCGGGATATACATTTTTGAGAACCGCACATTCCATCGTATCTTTGTCGCGCAGAATACGAACAGGCGTACTGGTTCTGGTTTCGCTCGCAATCAAGAGCGCGTCATCGCAAATAAATCCGCGCATATTTTTGTTGAAATCTTTAAACGCCGCCTGCAATCTGTCCGAAATCTGCGGGGGAAGCCATTCGTCAAGGCGGCTGGAAATTACGCCCGGCGTGTAACTGGTGCGCGGCAAATCTTTTGAATTTTTGTGCGCAAGAAAATCCGTAAGCCTTTGGGCCGGAGCTTTCTGTCCATTTCCGTGTTTTGCGGTTTCTGTTTCCAGCCACGTGCGCCAATACAATCCAGCAAGGGCGGCAGAACCATTTTTTTCTGCGAGCATTTTGAATTCTTCGGGAATATCTTCAGGGCGCGTCTCCACGACAATCGCGCTGTTGCTCCACTGGCTGTTGCGGGCGGCACCAGACATTCCGTTTATGACGATTTGGTTTGGTGCGGTACTTGAAGGAACGATAAATCCGCCCGGACACATACAAAAACTGTACACACCGCGCCCGGCTTCCTGTGCGGTCAAGCGATATTCCGCTGCCTGAGCCATTTTTTTCCCATGAAACTGAATCTTGTCTATCAATTCGCGAGGATGCTCAACGCGCACTCCTACGGCAAAAATTTTTTCTTCAAGAGCAGCGGGCGCAATACGTGCAATCAGTTCGTATACATCGTTTGCAGAATGTCCGGTTGCAAGCATAACGGCATCCGCAAGAATGATTTGTTCTTCGCCTGTCTTTGTGTGCTGAGTGCGAACGCCAATCACGCTGACAGGGAGAACATCTGCCGCAACCGAACGATTTTGCGCGCCGACGATACTTTTTGTCTCAAAGCCAATCCATTTTGTGTCAAACAAAAATGTTCCGCCACAAGAGATGATTTTTTCGCGCATGGCATTGATGATGCCGGGCAGTTTGTCCGTGCCGATGTGCGGATGCGCGTCTGTCAAAATTGCAGGATTTGCGCCAAAAGCAGTAAAAATACGCAAAATTCTGCCAATGTCTCCGCGTTTGTTGCTCCGCGTGTATAATTTTCCGTCGCTGAATGTTCCCGCCCCGCCTTCGCCAAAGCAGTAATTGCTGTTTTCGTCCACAACGCCTTTGGTACTAATGGAAGCGATGTTTTTTTTGCGCTCGGTGGTAACAGACCCCCGCTCAATGATAATCGGCTGAATTCCGTCCTCCAAAAGCCTGAGCGCGCCGAACAATCCTGCGGGGCCTGCACCAACAATAACGACTTTCCGTTTTCCGTCAGCCTTTTTCCAGACAGGCAAAGTCTCTTCGGATTCTTGCGGTTGTTCGCCAACATACACTTTATAGCGCATAATGAATTTCAGTTTTCCCCGTCGCGCATCAATAGATTTTTTGATGAACACAAAAACCATTTCGGATGCGCCTGTGCGGATTCCCTTTTCTGCCAGCGCGGATATAAGTTTTTCCTTGATGAAAGCAGCGTTTTTTTCATCTTCGGGGCGAATCGTAATTAAAACTTCGGTGACCATGAATGTGCATTACACCTTGAACAAATCAATCTGAGAGCCAATTTGTTCTATTGTTTGCCCCATTGCCTCGGAAATATCACCAAGAGTATTTCCATTTTCCTTGATTTGTTGCGCTCCCTGCGCCATTTCGGTAACGCTTGACTTAATTTTTGTTGTCGCATCCTGCAAAGACTGCACATCATCCAGAATTGCCTTGTTTCCTTTGCTCATCTCTTCTGACGATGTACGCACTTGCACGGTACTGTCATTCATCATGCGCAGGGCATCGGTAATCTGCTTACTACCGTCCTCGCTTTCCTGCATTGCCGCACGAATCTCACGGACAAGCGTATCGGTCTGCTGAATATTCTGTTTGACTGAACCGAACGCATGTTTTGCCTCGGAACTTGCTGATACAACGGCCGTTACCAAATCGCTGATATTCTTTAATTCTTTCCCGATTGACTTTGATTCTTCCGCCGAAGTTTCCGCAAGTTTTCGAATTTCGTCCGCAACAACACCGAATCCTGCGCCCGCCGCTCCCGCATGAGCCGCCTCAATTGCCGCATTCATAGAAAGCATATTTGTCTGCGAGGCAATTTTCGCGATTGACTTGTTCGCCTTGAACAGCATCTGGCTCTGCTCTTCAATCAGCACAATTTGTTTGTTCACCGCTTCTTGTTTTTCAACACCGTTCTGTGCAGACGCTTCAAGCGAAACAAACGAATCTGCCATTTTTTCGGTGGTTCGTGTAACCGACGTGATATTGCCGAGCATTTCTTCAACTGCGCTGCTTGCCTGTGCGACTCCCTGCGCCTGATTTTCAATCAGAGTATTCAGGCTTTCAATATTTTTTGCGATTTGCGTAACTGTTCCCGCGGTCTGATGGACGCTCTCGCTCTGCGTGTCAATCTGTCCGATAACATTGTCGATGTGACCAAGAATCTTGTTGATTGAACCGCCTGTTTCCAGCGTGGTATGCTGCATACTTCCATCAATGTCAGTCAGATTTTCTTTAGATTCCTTTACGCCGCTGATAATCATACGCAAATTTTCGGTGAACGTATTGAATCCCTGCACAACGTCGCCGATTTCGTCCTTTGTCTTAACCTCAATCTTTTTGGTTAAATCAGCGTCTCCAGAAGCAATCTCTTTGATAGAATCTTTAAGTGACTGCAATGGAAGCAACAAAATGTGCAGATAAATCCCCGTAAAAATCAGCAACAAGATAGCAATAAGAATTGCGATGACTGCGATGGTCAGACCGCTCTTTTTTGCATTCGCACGAATTTCTTTTTCCGGCACAGAAATTCCAAGAGACCACGGCGTTCCAGAAACAGGAGCGTAGAAAACATAATTTCGTGCGCCCGTATTTTTATCCCTGATGACTCCACTGCCTTCCTTGCCATAAATCATATTGTCGGCAATCTGCTGATAACCTTCCAGCCCGGAACTTTCATCGCCCATAGCATAATAATTCTGCCCGATTTCGTCACTTTCTGGATGCGCAATAATTGTTCCATCTCCATCAAGCGCGAACACATAGCCTTCGCCTGTCACCTTGATTCTGCCAATTTCGTTTTCTGCGATTGCCGTGGAAACAGCACCAAAAAATATGCCGAACACATTGCCGTTTTCATTTACCGCCGGAACTGCAACATAAAAGACCTTTCCGCCAGAAATCTCATCATCAGACGGATTGCTGATATATTCATCAACCCCTTTTGTAAGAATCTGATTGAAAAAGTCTTTTTCCTGAACGTTCGCTTCATCTCCTGTCGAGGTGAACATATTGCCTTCTGCATCACAAATGCCAACGTAATCAAAATCAATGTTCACCAACTGCGTGTTATCCATCATATACTCGCGGACTTCATCAATGTCGCCGCTTAAAAACACGTTTGCTTTTGTAAAGACACGCAAATCTTTGTAGTAACTGTTCAGCCAGTACGATACCGCCGTAGAACTTTCCGTGGCGACAATAGTATTAAACTCTTCATACGTTTCCGTATTGTCCTTACCGATTGAGCGGGTCAAAATCACAATGAGCGCGGCAAAAAAAACGACCATCAGCACGGCAAGAATAGATTCAAATTTAAATGCGAATGTCTCTGTCAGCTTCTTTTTCGGTCCTTTGGGCTTTTTTTCTTTGGGAATCTTAATTTTTTTAGCCTTGGGCTCTTTCAGTTCCTTTAATTTCTTCTCTTTTTTTCCTATTCTTATCATCGTAAACTCCCGATTCATTTTCGCACAATCACTTTTATTATACTATGACATTTGAAAATTTGCACGGATTTTTTTAAGCGATTTTTAAAAGAGCAAGTTAATTTAACTGTGTATCAAAGAGTAATTGCGGATTGAATTACGCTGAAAAATACAGCTGATTTTTACAAGGCGCACGGACGCGCCGCAGTCAAGACGGCAACTTGTCTGCCGTCGGAGTTAAAAATTACACGGATGTAATTTTTAACTCCGTACTTCCAGCACGGTCAGTTTGCCGCCACCAATCGCCCTGCCGTCTACACAAACTTCCGCACAGAACGAATACACGTTGTCTACTTCGCCGGTGCGTTCGGCTTTGACAGAAATGGTCTGACCGCATGTAACCACAGGCACATCAAATTTAAACGCAGACACACTCAAAATAAAGCCCATGTTTACCGGGAGTTTTTTTTCTTTTATAACGATGCCCGTGAGCGCGGAGATGGTCTGCGCAATCAACTCAAAAATCACGTAGTTCGGAATGCCGTCAATCGCCGCATCGTAAAAAAGACAGGTTTCGCGCACGGTTGTTTCGGAAGCAATTGTCCATGCATCCGTGTCGTAATCTGTAAGCCGCTCAATCAAGAACATTTTGCCCTTATGCGGAACCAGCGTAATCAATTCATCTTTTTCTATCGGTGTTTTCATACTATTCCTTCTCAATAATTAAACTCACGTTGCAGCCGCCAAACGCAAAACTGTTGCTCATACAACGGCAGATTTTTTTCTGTGGCTGCGAATCGGAAACAAAATTAAGGCGCGGAAATTCGTCATCAACCTTGCCATCCCATATATGCAAGGGAAGACGTTGCTTCTGAATCGCACAAAAACACGCCGCAAGTTCCAACGCACCTGCCGCACCCAACGTATGCCCTGTCATCGACTTGGTAGAACTGACAGGAACAAAACAATTCGCAAACACGGAGGCTACGGCTTTTGCTTCCATGCTGTCGTTTAATTTTGTTCCCGTGCCGTGCAGGTTGATGTAGTCAATTGCCGTAGCGTCCACGCCAGCATCTCGTAACGCTGACCGCATCGCCTGAGCCGCACCCGTTCCGTCTGCAAGGGGAGCCGTCATGTGGCTTGCGTCAGAACTTTCCCCTGCGCCTGAAAGTACGATTTCCGTTCCGTCCACATCATCTTTGCTCATCACAAAAAATGCCGCGCCTTCGCCCAACGTAATGCCCGTACGATTCTTGCTGAACGGATTTGTTTTTTCCGCGCTGATGGCTTCAAGACTGTTGAATCCCAAAAGCGTTGTGGGAGAAGCAACATCAACGCCTCCTGCAATCACCGCGTCACATACGCCCGAAAGAATCAGTTGCCGCGCCTTAATCAAAGCGGTCGCACTTGAAGAACACGCCGTAGCAAACGAAAGCGCGAGTCCTTCCACCCCACTTTTTTTTGCGGCAAACGTAGCGGGATAATCTGCTCCCTGCGCCGTCAAATCGTAATCAGCAGGGAAAGAGCCGTTCGTCCACAACGCGCGATGACCTGCAAATGACCGCTCACTTCCGTTATCGCACTGACCCAGACACACGCCAATCCGTTTTGCGCCATACAAGGAAATCGCCTTTTTCAAAGCGTCTCCTTCTTTTAACTGAGTCAGCACATAGTCTAAAATCTGCAAAAAACGACTGTCGTATCGGTCTTGTGTCGGTTTCAGCACACCGTCAGCAATCTGCCCTGCCCAAAAGAATTGGTCGCCACCATTTTCATTTTTTCCGCACTGTACGCGCCGCAATCCTTTTTGGCTTCCCGTCGTAAGCGTCTCAAAAAATTCCGTGGTATTCGTTCCTGCGCCGCACACCACAACAGGGCGTGAAAGATAGATTTTCATCAGAATGTACCCTGCAACGTATAGGAATACTCCCGCAGAAAGTTGGTATAGGTAATCTTTCCGATAGATTTTTCTATATGAGCGATTTCCTTTTCGCCTTCAAAAATGCTCCGCGTCTCAACACTGTTTCCGTCAATTTTATCCGCAATCGAAACAACCAGTTTCAATCCGATGTCTTCCATCGCCTTTGCAAGCGCATCCACCCGATACAGGCAAAACTGCACGTCCGCAACAATGTATTCCGCTTTCAACGCCTTGGGAAACAAGTCAGAATTGAAGACGACCAAATCGTTGTTGTAGTTCAGTTCGCCCATCGTCGCGCCAAAATTGTTCAGAATCGTCATCACCAGTTTTTCGCTGTCCGCAATCAAAAGCACATCGGATTCAAATTCTTTTTCGCCAAAGGTCGCCTTAAAATGCTGAACTGCATCAAAATTCTTTTCAACCGCAGTCGTAGGAAGCAAATTGAACTGCGCTTTGTCCGTCACATACACTGGATTCAGTTTTGCCCGTGAACTATCGGCAGCCGCCACATTTTTGGTAGACCCGCAAGAAATCAGTCCTATATACGCAAGAGCCAGAACCGCCGTCAAAAAAATCAGCCTTTTCATACCGCCAGTATACCACGCATTCCGCCACTTGTCCAAGGTGCTTTTCTTCTATATCATAAGCCTATGAATGCAAAAAAAAATCTTTTCGCTGTTGCGCTTATTTTTTCGAGTTTCGCGCTTTCTGCCCAGGCATTTAAACTTGACCTTAAAAAAGAAATTGTCATCGGTAGCGTTGCCTTAACTGGAGAGATTTTTCATAACGTGTATGAGCGCACTGTTTCAGATACCAAGTGGGACGGCAAGGTCTACGACAAAGATGATGTAAACGCTTTTGACCGCCAGTTTATGCATGCCTACAACAAACCGCTCAACGCTGTGGGTAACGTGATGATGGGGGTTATTCCCGTTAGTGTGCTTGCCATCAATGCGTATTTCATTTACAAAAACTATGAGCTGACCGATTTGCTGACCGAAACTGTTATGGCGGCAGAAACATTTTTGCTGGCACATACCGCTCCCCATGTGATTAAGCCGCTCGTCTCCCGCATCCGTCCGTACAATTATTTTTCCGCCGTGGACAATCCGCAGAAAAGCGACTGGAATCATTCCTTTTTCAGCGGACACACCTCGATGGCTTTTGCGGGCGCAACATTTGGAAGTTACACGTTCTGCAAATGGTTTCCCGATTCAAAGTTAAAAATTCCCGTAATCGCCATCTCATACACTCTCGCCACATTTACGGGCATTTCGCGCTTGTATGCTGGCTGTCATTTTGCCACCGATGTTCTGGTGGGAGCCGCAGTGGGAACGGCAATCGGATTTTTTGTGCCGTGGCTGCATACATTGAACACAAAAGACACACAAATTGCATTGCTGCCAAACGGAGTCACCGTAAAGAAAATATTGTAAGCACGAAAAAACTACTGTACGCTATTGGTAGCCCATCAGAAACAAATCCGCTATACTTTAAGATGAAATGACCATCATTCCCTGCGCTCCTGCTGAACAAACCGCGCTCCTCTCGTTTATCTTGCCGTATGAAAAACTAGCGGTCGGTTTTGTGAGCCATATTTTGCAGGGAGATTCCGATTTTTTTCTGGTGATTGAGGACGGACGCATATACGATGCGTTTAGTCTTTCCAAAGGCGGACAAATTTTTCACTGTCTGCCCGATGCCTATTCTGAAAAGCAGGGACGGCTGCTCACTGTGCTGACAGATTTTTTTAGTCCGCACAAAAACATCGAATTATTCAACATCATCGGCGAAGAAAAAGGCTCGGAACTCTTGCAACGGGCAATTCATTCTGCAACAGGACGTACCACTCAGCATGACCAGCACTACATTCTATTAGAAGAAACTCCGCCATCAAATAATCCGTCCGCAGAAAAAACAATCGTTCCACAAAATTCTAATTCGTTTTCAGAACCGCTTACGCTCGTCTGCTGCACACCCACGATGATTGATGCACTTTTGCCGCTCCAAATTGCCTATGAAAAAGAAGAAATCCAATGGGAAGATAGCCCCATTGATCCAAAACTGACCCGCCTTACCCTGCTCCATGCCCTGCGAACTCAACAGATTTTTTCCCTTGCCAAAAACGGCGTACTCATCGCAAAAGGTGGCACAAACGCAATCGGAAAAAAATATGCCCAGCTTGGCGGCATCTATACGATTCCATCAGAACGCGGAAAAGGCTATGCGGAAAAAATCATACGCCATCTTACGGAAAACCTTGCCGCTCAGAGAAAAAAAATCGTACTGTTCGTAAAACCAGAGAATGTCCCTGCCCTACGCCTGTACGAAAAATGCGGTTTCAAACAAATCGGGCGATTTGAAATTGCCTATTATTGAGGAAAAGAAAACATGCTTCTGTTTGCGAGCGGGCGCACTGACATCCCCGCATTTTATGCCGAATGGCTTATGAACCGGCTGCGCGCGGGCTTCGTTGATGTGCGAAATCCGTACTACGGTCAGCAGGTGACGCGCTACAAACTGACTCCCGATGTGACAGACTGCTTTGTATTCTGTACAAAAAATCCCGCGCCCATGCTGCCTTATCTGGATGAATTGCGCTCCTTTGGTTTTGGTCTGTATTTTTTTGTGACGATTACACCCTACGGAAAGGATATTGAGCCGAATGTTCCCGAAAAATCCGCTGTGATTGATGCGACGATTGAACTAAGCGAGCGGTTGGGAAAAGAACGTGTCTGCTGGCGGTATGACCCCATTTTTGTTGACCAGACCTATTCTGTTTCCTTTCATATCCGCGAGTTCAGAAAAATGGCGGAGGCTTTGCGGGGCGCGACAGACCGATGTATCATCAGTTTTATTGACCTGTACGAAAAGACAAAAAAGAATTTTCCCGGTGTGGAAGAAGTGAGCCTGAGCGACCAGCAGTTTTTGGCACAGGCTTTTAGTCGGGTAGGTGAAGAGACGGAAATCCGCATTGAAACCTGTGCGGAAAAAGCGGATTTGTCGGCATACGGCGTGGAAGCGGGTGCCTGTGTGTCGCGGCATTGGATTGAGCGCGCGACAGGATTTTCCCTTGTAAGCCCTCTTCCCCGCCAGAATCTCCGTCAGCATTGCGGCTGTATCGCCACTCACGACATCGGTGCCTACAACTCTTGCCCCCATTTGTGCCGCTACTGTTACGCAAACTACGATGCCGCCCTTGTCCGAAAGAATTTTGCGCGGCACAACCCAAAATCCAGTTTTCTGCTCGGCGAAGCGGCTGAAAGCGATGAAGTGCATGAGGCAAAACAGGTCAGCCTACGCGACAGACAGTTGGGCTTATGGTGATGTGCCATGGCATTCGCAAGGATAGATTAAATGCCGTCGTTATGCTATACTTTCTCTTATGGAACACAAAAATATATTTTCGTCTTTAGCGGGCGTGTATAATTCCACCAGCCTGATTCTTCGTATTTTCATTGGTATTGTTATCGGAACAGTTTTGGGACTTATCTTTCCCCATGCTGCATGGATAGGTAGTTTTGGTTCTTTGTTTGTGGGTGCGCTTAAAGCAATTGCCCCTGTGCTTGTCTTTGCGCTTGTTTCAAGTTCGCTTGTTAAGGGCGGGGCAAAACTTGACCGCCGTTTTGGCGTTGTTGTTGCACTCTACATGATTTCAACACTGCTGGCATCATTTGTCGCTGTAGCGGCAAGTTTCCTCTTTCCCCAGACAATTGCATTGACCTATCAGGCAGATGTGTCTTCTGCCCCTGCGGGAATCGGTCAGGTGCTGAACAATCTGCTCATAAACGCTGTTGCAAATCCTTTGGACTCCATTGTCCGCGCAAATTACATAGGCATTTTGGTATGGGCGATTATTTTTGGTCTGTCGATGAAAAAATTTGCCAGTGAAACGACAAAAGAAATGTTCGCGGAAATTGCACAGGGCATCTCGCAGGTTGTCCGCTGGGTTATCAATCTTGCCCCCTTTGGTATTATGGGTCTGGTGTACGCAACGGTTGCTTCAAACGGACTTTCCATTTTTACCAGTTACGGCAAACTGCTTGTCGTTCTGGTCGGCTCAATGCTGGTAATGGCTCTGATAGTTTCTCCGATAATGGTTGCGATTACCCTGCATCGTAATCCCTATCCTCTCGTGTGGCGTTGTCTCCGCCAAAGCGGACTTACTGCCTTTTTTACCCGCAGTTCTGCCGCAAATATCCCGGTGAACATGGAACTCTGCGAAGACCTTGGTCTTGATGAGGATATGTATTCTGTTTCCATTCCGCTGGGGGCTACCATCAACATGGACGGAGCGGCAATTACGATTGCGGTGATGACTTTGGCCGCCGCTCATACAATAGGTGTGTCTGTTGACCTTCCCACGGCTCTGATTCTCTGTGTGATTGCTACGCTGGGTGCCTGTGGTGCTTCTGGCGTGGCGGGCGGCTCTCTGCTTTTGATTCCCATGGCATGTTCGCTCTTTGGCATTTCGAATGATATTTCCATGCAGGTTGTAGGTGTTGGATTTATCATCGGAGTGATTCAGGACAGCATGGAGACCGCATTGAATTCTTCAAGCGACGTACTCTTTACGGCTACGGCTGAATATTATTCATGGAGAAAGACTGGTAGACCTTTGCCGGAAAAATTCTAAATGCCACTTCTTTCGGTAAAAAATCTTTCTTTCTCGTATCCCGAAAGCGAAAAGCCCGCGCTCACCGATGTGTCGTTTTCTGTGGAGCATGGCGAATATGCGGTCATACTGGGCGCAAACGGTTCGGGAAAAAGTACACTTGCGCGGATTGTGGCAGGATTTTTGCAGGCGGGCGGAGGAACGGTTGAACTTGCGGAAGGCGCACGAACAGGAATCGTCTTTCAGTACCCCAAAGACCAGATTGTTTCAGGAATTGTTTCCCGCGACACGGCATTTGGACCTGAGAACCTGAAACTTTCCCCCGCAGAGGTGGAGCAACGCGTTATAGAAAGCCTTTCTGTTTCGGGGCTACTTGACCGCGCGGACAGCCGGACAAATGCGCTTTCCCTCGGGCAGACACAAAAACTTGCCATCAGCGGAATTCTTGCGCTTCACCCGGATTTGTTGGTGCTTGACGAAGCCACTTCCATGCTTGACCCCGAATCCCGAAGCGATGTGCTGGACTTTTTGGATGCCTGCCACAAACGCGGACAATCCATTCTGCACATCACCCATGATTATGAGGAAGCCTGTCGCGCACAGCACGTCATTGCAATTCAAGACGGCACTATTCTTTTTAATGGCACACAGGAACAATTTTCAGCGAACACGGCATTGGTCAGACATCTGTTTGGCGACCCGATTCAACCAAAAGTGCGAAAAGACGATGATTTTGCCACGGCAGAACTTTCGCTTGCCTTCCGCGACATCTGCTTTTCGTATGACGACCGCCCCGTGCTGAAAAATCTGAATTTGGACGTGTACAAAGGAAGTCTTACGGCAATTACGGGCATAAGCGGAGCGGGAAAATCGACCCTGCTGGAGATTGCATCGGGCTTACTTAAACCAAACGGCGGAACGGTGTATGCGGACGATTATCCTTCGCTTGCCTTACAGGACAGTCAGGCGGCGTTGTTTGAGCCGTATGCCGCAGACGATGTTGCCTTTGGACTAAAGAATCAGGGGGTTAGCGGAAAAAAACTGAAACATCTGGTAGCAGAAGCGATGGAACTGGTTGGCTTACCGTTTGATTCCTTTGCTGACCGACCCACCCAGCATTTGAGTGGCGGGGAAAAACGCAAACTCTCCATCGCGGGCATTATCGCCATGAATACCAACGTTCTTCTGTTTGATGAGCCGACTTCAGGCATTGACCCCATCAGCCGCAAGCAATTGCTCCTCACCTTGCAAAAACTTGCGCGAAGCGGAAAAACGATTCTGTTCAGCACGCACCGCATGGAAGAGGCGGCGTTCGCAGACCGAGCGATTCACATGGAAAACGGCGCGATTGTCTCTGATTCCGCAAAAAAACCGCTTGCCCCTGCCGAAAGCATCACACTCAAAACGCAACAGTCACTTGCCGGCGCAAAAATGCTGTCCAAACTGCGGAAGACCGCCGCATTTGCCACCGCTCCCGCAAAAGTAAACGGCATTATCCAAAAATTGCCGCCCGTGTGGAAATATGTTGCGTTTTTGGCAGTATTCATCAGTTCGGTCTGCATGAGCCACATTGCCCTTGCGGCGGCGATGGCGGTTGCCTCCGTGACGTATGCGGTTCTGGCAAAATATCCCGTGCGGCGGCTTTTTACCTCGTTCCTCAAAGTGCTTCCGTGGATGCTCGCCTACTGCCTGATTCAGCTGATTTTTATCCCCGCACGACCAGGCGAAATTCATTTTACCGAATGGAAATGGTTTATGGTCACGCCGTTCAAAATCAAACTGTGTGTGCTTGCGCTTATCCGTGTGTTCGGTGCGCTCTCTGCCGTCCAAGTCTTTTTGTATTCGACCGGCGAAAAAGAAATTCTGGAAGGATTCTCCTCGCTCCTAAAACCGCTTGCTCTGCTGCACATTCCCGTGCGCTCCCTTGTGGTGGTGATTGAAATCATCTTCCGCTTTATCCCGATTCTGATTGAAGAAGCATCGTCCATCATCAAGACCCAACTCGAACGCGGAGGTCTGGGAGACGCAAAAGGCTTCTTCACAAAAATCAAAATTCTGTTCCCACTCTTTATCCCGCTGATAATCCAGACACTCCACCGAGCCGAAGTCCTTGCCGACGCGCTGACCGCAAGATATTTTTAATTTCGCCACAAATGCGCCACAAATGCTCAGAAACGCTGACAAAAATAAGTGACAATTTTCTTTACCTGTGCTATACTAGTAGTGAAATCAATTCATAATAAAAGAGGGCCCTTATGAACGCAGAAGAATTTTATAAAAAAATAATGGCAGACAAATCACTCCAGCAAGCCCTTGAAGATGCCACCGACAGTGGTACGCTCGCCACTTTCCTTTCTTCAAACGGTTGCACTGCCTCCGAAGACGAATTTACCGCTTGCATCGGAAGCCACTGCTAAGAGAAACACCATTTTTCACCTTTTTCTGAACATTTTCTCTTTTCAAAGCCCCTTTGTTTTATATTTTGGGCGCATTTTGCTTACGCAAAACCGGGCTTTTCGTGGTTCCGCTATTCGCTCCATTTCTGCGCTCTGGTGGTTTCGACAAGCTCAACCACCGCCGCTTCGGAACGCTTCGCGCCACTACAATCCCTTGCGCAGAAGCACATGACGCAAATTTTTCGCTTTTTTTGCAATTTTTTTCTGAAAATTTAACCGAAAATGCAAATTCACTGCCTATATATATACGTAGGGCGAAAGAAAAAGCAAACCCACCAGCGTCCTGCAAGGAAGGCAAGTCTCGCCGCAAGCTATGACGCGAAGAGCATCCGCCTTGACGTTCGGACGAGCGACCCGGAGCATGAATACGACATCGAAATGCAGACCACGGACAAAAAAGACTTACCCCTTCGCGCACGGTATTACCAGAGCCTGATGGATATTGAGTCCACGCAGAGGGGCGCAAAATACAAGACGCTGAAGCAGAACGTGGTAATCTTCATCTGCCTGCACGACCCGTTCGACATGGCAGAACCCGTCTACACGTTCAAGAACCTCTGCGTTGAGAACGGAATCGTGTAATATGACGACAAGATGGTGAAAGTCTTTTACAACTGCGCAAACTGTGAATTGTAATGCGCATATATTTCTGTCAGGCTTACATCGATGGATACGACATAAGCGCGCAGGGAAAAGGTTACAGAATAACAAGGCTGCCCCCGCACTGGAGACAGCCTTGTTTATGAGCCACAGGGAATGAAGATTATTGCGCTGGAGAAACGGTGATAGTTGTAAAGTATGTTGAGCCAGCAGAACAGTCAATAAAGGCTGTCAAAACTCCTGCATTGCCATTGTATGTAAGTGTACCGGCATTTTCAGCAGAATCAAGCGAATTTCCATCAACATCATACAAATACCATGTTCTCTGGCTTGTACCAGACACTTGGGTAATTGTGCAATCCCCCGCAACGGCGAATGTCACACTTACAGAGCCTTTTGTGCCTGCACCATACTGGGTTCCATGCCAGAACAAAGGCGCATAGTTGCTGGCAGACTGCGCTGTTCCTGTCGTATATGCATCATATACATACAGTTTCGCAGAAGCCCCTTCGTTGGAAGCGAAAGATGTAAACGGTGAACCACCGGCATATCCATCACCCGTATAGTTGTAGTATTTTGAACTATCCGTAAAGTCAAAAGTCATAGTGGAAGCAGTTGCAGGAATAGAATCATTCGTCACAACAATGCGACCAATATATACTGAACCACCAACTGTTACCGCAAGTTTGACGCTTGTTTCACCTCCAGTATATCGCCATGCATAGGCTTGCGCCCCCCTTGCTCCAGCATTGACATCAGTTCCTTTGGTAGAGCCAAGTCCAGAAAGCACCCTTGTCTTGCTGTACCCCGAAACATCTGACAATGTAAGTTCATTCGTTGCGGCAGAATTTGTTATATAGACAATAACTGTTGAATCTGCACCGCTTGTCGGAATCGTCATGTATGAATTTCCGCTTGTAGCAGTATTTGTAACACCATAGTTTGCATCTTGCCACTTGAAATTTGTAAGTCCCATTTCAGAAGTTGCATCGCTTCCACTTGATGAGATTACAGATGCAACAGCATTATTGTTATCAGCGTTATATGTTGCAACAGCGAAATCATACAACTGCACCGTATTTTCCACCACAGTCACCGTGAATGTTGAGGACACCGTTTCGTCAGCAGTTGAAGCCGCTTTTATAACAGTGTCACCCGCCGTAGAAGATGCCGTCACAACACCACTGGTCACGGTTGCGCTTGTGCCGCTTGTCACGCTCCATGTCACATCTGACACATTTGCCGTTGACGGCGTGAGCGTGATAAGTTTGGTAAGGTCAAGCGTGTCACCAACCACAATGGTTTTGCCCGCAGCAGAGAAAGCAATATTTGTTATGCCTGTGCTTGAACTTCCACCGCCATCCACCACAACAGTGTCTGACTTATCCTTAATCGTTGCGGAAGCCGTGCCCGCATTTGTCGGAACATCTGCCACGGCAACCGTAGTCGTGTCGTATGTGTACGCGGGACTTGTCAGTTCGCTAAACTTAGTTTCCCCAGTTTTGGCAGCACCTTTATTAAATTCATTGACTCCAGCCGCAACCGAGTTTCCGCTTGCGTACAACGTGCCGACAGAATCAGAGTCTGCGCTGAACGCAGCATAGATGCCTTCGCCAAAATAGTTGTTTTCTGCATACACGGTAGAACCTTTGCGCACGCCCATTGCATACTGCTGGTCATAATCGCCGCCAGAATATGCATAATAATTGTTGTACAGATGGAACGTACCGTTGCGCATCATCGGCAAACGCTGTCCACAGTTGTAGAAATAGTTGTGGTGATAGGTAATGAGACGCTTGTCGGCATTATTTCCTTCACTGTCATCGTTACCAATCAAAGAAGTCTTGTCGTGATTCTTGAACTTACAATTGGAAACTGTCATGTACTGTGATAAGCCCTTGATGTCCAATAAGCCGTCATAGGTCTGCCATTTTTCCTTATAATCACTATCATCCTTGTTGCCCTTCGTGTACACATGGGCAAGCGTCAGCGTATCCTGAATCGTACAATGGTCAATCCACACGTACTTTGAATTTCCCTGAATTGTGATACAATCCCACTGTGCATTGTAGCCGTCATTTTTCTCATGGTGCGGGAACGGGTCATACGCGTCCTGAATAATCAGGTTGCGCAACACGACATTTTCCACGCCAGAAATACTGATGTTCGCACCCTTGATTCCGCTGTTTGCATCCTTGCCCACAATCGTTGTGTTGCTTGCAACATTCAACTGAATGATTTTTTTGTATGCATCACTCAATATCTTCATATCAGCATACAAAGCACTGTTTGCGCTACCTTCAGATTTGTCATTTGTCGTCAGCGTACAGGCCTTTGCATACGCTTCCTGCCAGGCAAGATAATTTGCATAAGAGCCAGTCAAAGTTCCTTGATTCTGAGATGCATAGTCACCGCTCACAAATGTATCGAGAGCCGCCGTTGAACCACCACCGACAGATGGCAACATGCCGTCCGTCATGTCAATCATGCCGTCAACGATGATGAATCTATTGCCCGCGTTTGCGGCACTTATCAAATCCGCACGGTTAGAAACGGTCACTGTTGTGTAAGTCGTATCATCATACGCCTCTTCATAGCCCACGCCCGCATAGCCGGTTGGAGTCTCGCCAAGTTTTACGGTAATGCCCTTGGTGTTTTTGTTTGTGTCGCTGTCAGTAATGGTGCTTCCATCAGAGATAACGACATCGCTTGCGGCAGTGCTGGTGTAGGTGACGATAATTTTTGAGATATAGAATGTTCCGCTTGCGGTAAATGAGAATGTAAGACTATCAGCCGCACCAGTGTATGTATATGTTTCTGTCGTATTTGCAGCCAACGTCGTTACACCAGCAGTTGATGCAGGCAATGTTACCGTTGGCGAACCTGATGTATATGAATTCGTGATGGCAATCGTACAAGCACCAGTTACAGGAACGGTTATTGTCCACGGAGAAGATCCGGAAGCCGTTAATCCGTACTGATTTCCATGCCATTTCCAGTTATTAGACAGCGAAACGTCATCTCCTGTGCCTGTTGCTGGGGAGACAGATGAAACATAACTTGATTGCGCCGTATATCCCGTTAGAGCCGCAAAGTCATACACCACGCTCGTTACTTCCGTCTCGCCGCTCAGCGTTTCTTTTGAGTTGTCCGCAACGACATCCCAGCTGCGGGCGGTAGCAAGGGCATTTATGTCCCAGTTGGAAACCGTGTCTTTTTCAAATGCCGTGCCATTGTACACGCGGTTGATGATGTTGCGACGACCGGCAAATTCTGCTTCATACTGCGCTTGGGTGATTTTGTATGTGTCACCGATTGCAGAACCGTCAGAAGTTACGCCATACCACTTCCAGCCAAGCACGGTTTCGTCATCGCCAGCAGCATGGTCTCCATACCACGGGGAAGATTCAAGCCCACCCGTTACTGCCGTATCAATTATTGCCACCTGAGAAACATTTCCTGATGTTCCCCATGGACTTCGGGCAAGGTAAGTCGTCTGCCCGCTTTCTGTCGCAATCGTAGAATTGTAAAGGACAAAGCCTTTTCCAAACGGAGCAGAAGCATTGTGCAAATGAGGGGCAACCACATACGTCACATGATTAGAAGATTTGTCACTGTCATAAGCCGAAATAATGTCGCACTTTTCAAACAATGCAACATCGCTCTCACCCCAGATAAAGTCAACATCGCCGGAAATCTTACAGCCGTAGAACCAAGCCTTGCCGCCACTCGGAGAAAGATAAATCGTGTCCTGCTTTGAAGTGAAGTTACAGTTGTATGCCGCACAGTTTCCCGTTGAGTCGAACATCAATGCTTCCGCCTGATTGTTTCCGTTCGCATTATCGCCAGTCGCTGTACTGTCATGCTCGCCGTACTCGTTTGATTTTCGGGTCGCGGTGTTTATGATGGAAAGATTTTCAAGAACCAAATCGCCGCCAGCATAATAGAACACATTGCGTCCTCGGGTTCCGTTGTTCCATAGCGTATTGGTCACTTTTGTGGGGTCCCCGCCGTCTTGGTTGCACCACTGAATCTCGACATCCGTTCCGTATTGCGTCGTGGTCTGTCCGCTCAAAGTGATGTTTGCAGAACCAGAGTAGAAAATGCGTTCGTAGTATGTGCCTTTGTCAATTTCAATCGTCCAGTCGCCAGTTTTTGAATTAGCCATGAGATAGCTGAATGCGCCCTGCACGGTGATGAAGTTCTTGTCCGTACCGACCGTGAGTGTGTTATTTGAAACTGATGGCGCGGCACCCGTGGTAAATGTCCATTCTTTTGCCGCAATTCCATTGAAATCCGCATCGTTGATTTTTCCGCTGATGATGCCGTCGCCAACAAGCACATAATAAGAAGCGCCGTTTTCAAGCAAGGTCAGTCCCGTCGTCGTGTTGTGATGCGGAATGATGCGCACTTTGTTCGTGTCAACAACCTGAATCAACTGATACTGCGCATTGATTGAGCCAAGACCTGAATTTCCACCGTGTCCATAGCCGTACATTGTTTCTGCGGCAGGCTTGATGGTATCTACCACTGTGCCGTCTGCCTTGCAAATGCGCACCGTCCCCGTTGAGGCTCGATTGATTGTCGGCGCAGAATCAAAGGTGATTTCAAAATAGGTGTCTGCATAGGCATTTGTCGCTCCCATGTTCGGGTAGACTGCACTGCTCGTGTAGTCAAGCGTTGCGTTTGCGCTGGCTTTGGTGAGCGTCAAACCCTTGTCTACTTCGCCCACATACACTTTGTAGGTTTTGCCATCGGTTGCATTTGCGGTGTATGTGTTTGTGCCGGATGTCGTGGTCATCGTGATGGTATCTGATGAATCAGAAGCGTTTACAAGCGTAATTTCAAGCCCGCTGTCGTTCCATGCCGCTGAGTCTTTTGTGACTGTGACGTTTGCCGTAAAGGTTGCCGTTGTAAGCGTTTCGGTTGCCGTTGTCGTCAATCCAGCCACAACATACATCGGGAATGTATACGGACATACCAGATGGCTTTCGCTGTCATACAGGAAGAACACAACATACTGCGTCGTTCCAGAAGCGGCACTGCCTTCGTATGTAACCGTATCGTTGCTTACAGCCTTGGCATCTCCATCTGGAACTGCCATGGGAAGGGATGTGCCCACACCCACTTTATAGGCAGTTACGCCAAGTTCCGCGCCCACATTCAGTGTGGCGGTAATCGTGCCCGTGCTGCCATCCGCACCTTTCAGTTCAATAGTCAGTGCGGTTGAAGTTGTGGAAATCTCTGCCGTCGTGCTGCCAGTCAGAACTTTTGTTGAAGTTCCCTCGATGGTCTTGTAGCCGTTTACCGTAAAGGTATGCTCGCCCGCCGACACTTCGATGGCAGATGTAGTTCCGTTGCTCACGGTAACATCTGCTTCTGTACCGCCATCAACCGACACCTTGTATGCATAGTCAGCCAGCGTGATGCTTGGGTATACGGTGCGCTCCGGGGTGGACAGATTGAATGTGACGCTTGCTTTCTGCCCCGCTGCAACAGGAGAACCCGCATCGTTCGAATTCAACGACAAGTCGCTGCACGCGGCAAGACCAAGCAAAGCCGCCGCTGCAAAGAATGTTTTTATCGCTTTCAAAAAGGTCTTTTTCATGTTTCAGTTCTCCTTTTAGTTTACCGTCAACACATACTGTGCCGCATAAGTAACGCCCGTTGAAGAATCCGTTGCCTCAACCACGATGGAATGAATGCCGGAAGTCAAAGCACTTACGTTCAGCGTTGCTGATGTTGCGTCTGACTGCAAAGCGTTGTCTATGTACCATTTATAGCCAGTCTCTGCCACTGTCGCGCCCGAAACCGCACTTGCCGTAAGCGTGCCATTGCTGTAGGCAAGCGTGATGTCGCTTGAGCCGACTGCGGTGAGCGAGATGGTAACGGGGGTAGTATTGCTTGCTTCAGTAATAGAGATGCTTTGAATCTTCTGCTGTGTTTTTGTGCCGCTTGCATTAGCACTTGGGATAGCAATAGACAACACATTAAGTCCTGTTAAGCCTTTGCATGTAGCAGAATATGTCGTACTTGTCTGTGAATCAGCAGTCATCGTTGCAACAGTCGTACCACCGTTGTAGATAACGGGAGCGTTATCCAATGTAGAAGAAACAACGGTAATTGTACACGCTCCATATACAGGAACAGTCAAATACACAGGACAATTTCCGCTATTAGGTTGTGTTTTCAATCCATCTGCGCCACCATTGAACACAGCAAGTCCATTCGTTCCGTACCAGAATATATTACTTGCACCAGCCGTTCCAGAAAGCAAATGCGGATAATATGTTTTGGCACTTATCTTTTCGCCAGAATATGCGACCCAATTAGAATCAGAAGTAAAGGTATATGTAGCACCCGCAAATGAATCTGCGGCAATCACTGTTGTATCAAGCACAATTTTTGCAATACGAACATTTGCCGGCACGGTCAAGACAGCAGTTCCCGCAGCACCCGTATATGCCCATGCCACTGGAACAGGGCCATTCGCAGCCTTACAGTCACCAACATTTAAAGATACAGAATCGAGTGCTGATTCACCAACAGATAGTGCAATTTCTTTTGCACCGCCACCTGTGTACGTCAAGTAGGCAACAATCCTTGAATTACTTACCACAGGGAATGTAAATGTTGTATTTGCACTAAGTTGTAAACCATAATTGGCATCGACTGTATATCCTCCTGCAACTGCCAGTTTTAAACCATTGACAAAATCTTCTACAGTAGCAGTTGCTGTAGAATCACTAGCAACATCGCTAATCAAATCCCAGTAATAGATTTTTCCAGCGGTAACTTCGACCTCTGTACTCGCTTCCACACGTTCATCCGTTACTGTAATCGTAACATCTTGTGCCGCAAGCGTATTGTACGAGTTCGTGTCTATCGGAGTAAAGGTAGCCTTTGCAGTGACAGTTGCCGTTCCATCTGTCCAATCCGTTGTCGCAATATCCACGCTCGTATCACACCAAGTCCAGGTTCCTTCTACCGTCGTTGTTTCACCAGAAACTGTTACCTCTGTGGTCGGAACACTGACAGAAGGAAGTGTGACGGTAGCCGCATCGCCTTTGTATGATGAAGAATCCGTAAGCGTGTAGGCTGCGGTTGGAGCAGTAGAGGTTGCAAGGTCTTTTTTAGTAATGGTGGAAGTAATTTCAATGGAGATTTCTGTTATACAGATTCCATTTGTGCCTCCTACAAGGTATGTTCCCGCTCCAGATACTGTCCATATATCTGTATAAGTTGTCTTTTTTTCAACTGAATTTGAATCTGTTACTCTTGTAGCTATAGGCGTTACTGATGTACCACTTTTTGCAACAACATTTGAAGTTCTAGAATCAGATGTACAAAACCATGTTATCGTAATAGTCGCAGCCTGCGTAACCGTTACTTCTATATTTTTTCCAGTTGATGTAACAGCTCCACCAGTTTTAAAATTTTTGATGGAATTGTCAGTGCTATAAGAAATAGCTGACCCGATTGTAAAGAAAGGAGAAATAACAAGATTACTTGGCAAAGCAGTATAATCTGCTGCTTTAAGTGACAAACTCGTCCACACCGCATACAACATGGTATCTTCCGTAATGGTAATTTCTGCACCATCTGCATATGCTACGGTCGTGCTGTTGTCAGAAGTTGCCCATCCGCTGAATGTATATCCATTGTAGGAAAGTCCTAAAACAGTTGCACTTGTGAGTGCTGTTGCCGTACCCGATGGAATTGATTGTGTTGTCACAGTTATTGAAGCGTTTTCTGCATTCTTTACAAATGTTACAGTACATGTTGTTACCGCCGCTACCAGCGTCACCGCAATCGTATCTGTTTTCGTCACGCCGTTGTATGTGTAAGAAACCGTAACCGTCTGCTCTGTGGTTGCCGTCGAATCGAAATCGCTGATTGTATATTCCGTTACTGTATTCGTTCCGCTGGAGAGCGTTGCTGTTACGGTAAGGGCGGCGCGCAGTTGGGCTTCTGTAGTTCCAACGTACAAGGTCGGTGCAGTTCCGTCTTTCCATGCCACCGCGATTGATTCAAGCGTAACGCTTTCGTTCAGTTCGAGTGCATTGACATTCTGTACTGTACCAATCTTTGTCGCTCCCTTGTACACATCGTAGGCTGCCGTCGGAACATCGCCGGTATATGTGTACGTGTAGGGTACGCTGTCTCCCGCTTTCGTTACGGTAAACGGTGTGCCTTCTCCGCTCGTGCTGATTCCCGCATATCCTTCTGTGGTGATAGCTGGATTTTTGAGCGTCAGTGTTGGGGCAGAATCGTCGCTTGTGGTCAAAGCAATGGTTGCCTTGTATCGTTTCACTTGAATGTTTACCGCGCTGCTGGAAGTCAGTCCCTTTACGGCATACACCGCTTCCTGGGGAATAGAGCCGATTTCCGTTGAACTTTCGTCCTTGAGCACGATTTCCACATAACTTGCACCCACTGGAACACTGCCCGTGATTGTGCCCGTTCCCACAGTACCGCCAGCCGTATAGGTAAGCGGATAGGTCTCTGCAAGGGAAGTTCCGTCTGTCTTATACAGCATGGGAATGACCGATGCCACTCCGTAGCCGTCATCATAAGTCACTTCAATTGAAACGCTTCCTGTGTCGCTTGTTGAATCAATGGCGAACAGTTGAAACGAAAGAGTACTGTCACTTGTGGTGATTTGCTTTGTAACCGTGCCGGAAAGAATGTCTCCGCTATCACCGTTCGTTGCCGTCAGCGTGAACAGATAGGTTTTGTCGGCCTCAACATACACGCTGTTTGCCTTTGTCAGGTTGGTGTATGATGTTCCCGCTGGAATCAGGGATGTCGGATTCTCGGCGGGGGTATTCTCCGTCATCACATCTGCGGTCAACTCATAGGTATATGAACTCAAATCAACTGTTGGCAGAGCGGTACGATAGCCTTCGCTTGCCGAAATCTTCAGCGCAACTTTATTGCCCTGTGTCTGGGGTGTGTTCGTTCCCTCGTCAGAATCGACTCCCGAACATCCCGGAATCACCAGCGCAAGAGCCGCTGCCACGAACAATGCCTTAAAAAATCGTAATTTCTTCATGTTCCGCTCCTCTGTTAGTTTCCAGTATATAGTACGCTTGTCGTTTTTGTATACACAACGCCACCGGCATCCGTTACTTTTGCCGTAACATCGTACCATTCGCCAACCGTTTTTCCGCTCAACGTGAATGTAGCAGCCGTTTCGCCATCAACAGCAGTACCGTCCACAAGCCATGCGATTGTCGAGCCACTTGCCGTCACCGGGTCGCCCGCAACGGTGAATACGTTTGCGTCAGCCGTCAGCGTGATGTCGCTGGAAATGCCGCTTGATACATCAATTGTGGTGTTTGGGTCGGGGGAATACTTTACATCAATAGCATAGATGTAGTTTGAACCATTACCCTTTGTCAATGTAGCGGTAGCTTTTACACTAGAGTTAATTATCTTTAGAACATCTGCCGAACCGGTATATCTGAAGGTAGTTGTAATATAACCTGAAGTCTCAGCCCCAGTAAGAGATTCAGATCCAGAGTCCTTACACACTATAGACGCAATTCGTTTTTTATCATCTGAAGAAGTATCGCTTATCATCAAAGCTTTATCTGAGTTATCTTTTTTTACGCTAGACACATGTTTTGAGAAAATTCCGTTAGCTGCGGCAATATCAATACCTCTCAGTGATGTGTTACCGTTTCTCCAATAAATTGTTACAGTACAATTATGAACAACTGGCAGATAAAGGATATCGGTAACTCTTTCTCCAAGCCTAAAATAATAGTCATAGGTCTTAGTCCATCCAGATGTTTCCGCAGAAACAGAATTTTTTGCTATACCAGACTTATTATCGCCATTCGTAGTAGTAAAGTATGCCCCTGTATCAAAATAGAAAGAACCATTTGCTAATGTCGCCACAGTTGATGTTGGTTCGATAGAAATATCACCCGCAGAGGTTCCATACTTTGAGAACAATTCCGTGTAATCAGTAAGTGTAACCATTACTGAATATGTATTGCTTGTTGCTGTTGCCTCTGAGCCAGTTACAGTCACCTTAAATGTCACAGAACCAACATCATCAACAGTTGGAGAATACGAATATGTTGGAGTTGTTGCGCCATCAATAGCCGTATTATTCTTATACCAATTGTATGTTACACTCTCTGAATATGATTTTTCAGTTTCAGCGGTAAGCAATATGCTTCTTCCTACTTCAACTGAACTCTCAGAAGCTGTTACCGTCACCGAATCATCAGCTTCTACCTTAACGACATTTGCTGTAACAGTAATCGTAAATGCCTTGCTCAAACTTGCTCTGGTGTCCTCTACCTTAACATTGATTGTGCCAATCTCTGTAATACCAGAGATAACACATGTTGAAATGCCATCTTCAGCAACAGTCACTTCTTTAGAAATACCTTCGATACCGTCTATCGTCCATGTAAGTGAGCCTGTTGAACCTTCATTTTCTTTTGCCGTCAAAGTGAGTGTATTGCCAGAAGCTTTGCTGAATGAAAGTTCTGCTCCATTTTCAACAGGTGTATCGGCATAAGTAACGGTAATCGCTGTTGGAGCTACATATTTTACAGCTGCGTTGATTGCAGACTGCAAAGCTGAAATTGCTGCGTTATACTGCGCTACCGTTGTGTAATCCGTCGTATCAACATCTCGTTTCTCAACAATAGCGTTGTAGCCACTCCAATACTGTGATTCAGTAATATCGGCGACAGTAGCCTTTAGGGCTTCAAATTCAGCTTTGACCAAGTTCAATACAGCTGTTTCGGAATAGACGGTAATACAAACTGGATAGACAGAGCCTGAATTTCCAGCTAATTTTATAGAAACTTCTCCAGTATCACCTGTATAGAATAATGGGGATTTTTCAACATTGCTAGAAGCAAGCGTCTGAGTTCCAAGAAGCGTATCTCCCACCGTCACAGTATATTTTCGATTTTCACCACCTCGTGCATAAATCCTGAACGCAGCTACAGAGCTTGCTTTCAATGTAACAATTCGTGCTGGTCCCGACATATTATATGCTTGACCTGTATATGATATGCTATCGTCTAAATAAGTATATGTTGTCGAGTTATTCCAGTTATCAGTAGCCGCAGTCAAGTATGCCTTTCCTCCAGATTGAGCCTCTGTACTGATAGTACCGAATTCTGTTTTCATCAAGCTAATCGTTGCACTGTCGGCCTTCAAAATGTATGTGCTACCAGCCGCAACTTTTACAGAGAATGCATCTTCCGTTGTCAATTCTGCATAAGTCACTTTTACATAATAATCAGCAACTCCAAGTTCGCTAAATGCGCCAGTGACAGGTGTTGTACATTCAGAATCACTGTAGACAGTTACCGTAAAGTCGTTTACATTGCCAGCTTCTCCGCTCTCTGTATCCGGCTTTGTATACGCAACAGTTGTGTTCTTGCTCGTGTCGTTATATGTCAAAGCAAGGACAAGGCCTGTAAGGTCAAGTTCATCCCCCTCGGTGTATGTTGTTTTGAGTGATGAAGTGCTGTCTACCGCAATGCTCTCCAACTCCACCGCCGTCAATGTCAGGGTGACTGTCGCAGTTTCGGTCTTTCCGTTGTAGGTGTATGAAATCGTAGCGGTCTGCTCACCGGCCGTTGTGTTGTCAAAGTTCAGCGTATAGTTTGTGACGGCTTCATCGCCAGTGCTCAGTGTTGCGGTAACTGTCAGGGCTGCCTTGATTGAGTCCTCATTGCCTTCTCCGCCAACATACAGCGTGGGCTGTGTGGTCTTCCATGCGGCTGCAACGCCAGTCAGCGTAACGCTTGTGTCTACGGTAAGCGGGGTTGTGCTTGTCGCCACTTGTCCAAGAAGGGTCTCGCCATTGTAGACATCATAGGTTCCCACCGGCACATACGCACTGAATTCATACGGATTTGCAGTAGATTCTGTGGTAACTGAAATGCCCGTGTAGCCAGCGGTGGTGACTGCCGGATTCTTGAGCGTCAGTGACTCCGGCTTTGTGTCTGCCGTAAGGTTTACTGTTGCCTTGTATTCCTTGACGGTTGCTTCCACGGACTCCGCTTCAATGTCGCCTGTGGGAATGCCGTAGAGGGCAACTGTCTTTCCGCCGATTGTCTTTGTTCCGTCTTTCAGTTCGATTTTGACCCACTTTGTCGCGCCGGTCGCAATCGTTCCTGTAAACTCTACTTCGCCGTCGGTTTTGTCCGTGTTCTTTGCGTTTTCTGAATCAAGTGCGAGCATGTCTGTTGCGGCGACCGTGAGTGCGCTGTCATCGTAGACGGTCGCGGTCACATCAGAAACGCCGTAGCCAGTGCCATACGTTACGGGCAAAGTAACCTGTACCGTGGCATCTGTGACCGCCTGCAGAACAAGCGAAACGGTCGCATTTGCCGCCGTGATTTTTTTCTCCACGGGAGAAGGGGTCGCAACTACCGCCGTGTCAGTCGCCTTTTCGTCCGTGTCTTTTGCATAGCCTGTCAGGGCAAATGAATAGGTCTTTTCCGGCGTGAGATATGCCACTGTACCGGTCAAGTCCGTAAGTTCAATCGTTTTTGGCGCCTCATAGTCGGCTGCCGTAGAATCAGCAGTATCTGTAATCACCAGCGTGTATGCCAGGTCGTTAGTGTCTACTGCTGAAATTATCGTGCGGAATTCTTCTTTCACCGAAAGCGAAACCGGTATTTTTCCTTCTTTTACTGCCTGTATTGCCTGAGGCTGAATCGTGGATTCCTCGCCGATGTCGCTGCAACTCGGAAGCGCAAGGGCAAGGGCTGTGGCTGCAAACAAGGCTTTGAATATATGCATTTTTTTCATCTTTCTGTCCTCTCACTTATTGATACATTACCGATTCAGTCTGTGAATAAGTAATTCCGTTTACCGTTACATCCACGCGCACTTCGTAGGTAACGCCAATTGTTCCCGTCAGAGTGAATGTATCGCCCGCCACTGTCGTCTGTGATGTTCCCGTCGTCTGGGCAACATCGTCCACATACCAGATGATTGTGGCATCCGCTGTGACTGGCGCACCGCTTGCGATGAACTTGTTTGCATTCGTCGTGTCTGTCTTCAGCTCAACGTCGCCCGTGGGGAGATTTTCGGTGATGTCGATGGGAGAAGAAATTATCTCTACAAAAACCAGCGTTGCAAGTTTTGCAGAACCACCAGTTGATGCACCATAAACGAAATATGTTCCCGCACTGAGGTTGACTGTCGTTTCAGTTCCATCTGCTCCTAATGTGCCTGAACCTTTTCCTGCAGTATAGGAAGCATCGGAAACTGACTTTCCGTTTACCGTTCCGTCAGCTGAGAAAATCTCTATGCCCTTCTTGTTGCTGTCGGTAAATTTCATGGCCATGGGAGAACCCAATGTAAAGGTAATGCAGCCCGAATTTTGAGAAGACGGCTTGATGTTTGCACCAGAACTGTCAATCGTGCTGGTAATCGTCATCCTGTCGTGAGTTTGAGTTTTGCCCGCGCTTTGAGAAGACCATGCTCCAGTTGCAGAACCGTCAACGGTATATCCCTCTTTTGCTTTTGTTGTCAGATTGTACTTTCCAACCTTAACGAATGGAGAAGAAACCGTAATCGTCTCGTCCTTTACCGTGCTGACAATTGTGCTTGCCACCGTCACCACAACCACATCGGAATCCGTTGCAGAAACTGCCGCTGTTGCCGTTGCATCCGTAATCGTCAAACCGCCGATTGCTGTGTTTATGTTGCTGACGGTTGTTGCCGCGTCAGTGTTCCACACAAGCTCATTTGCAAGCGCTTTGATTTGTGCCACTGCTGCCGTTACCGCTGCCAGTGCCAATGTCTCGGTGTATGCATACTCCACGGTTGCGCTATCCGCTGAACTTCCTGCAATGGAAACCGTCAGCGTCAGTTTGCCGGTGCTTTCATCTACAGTCGGAGTGATTGTCACATCATCTTTGTAAGAGAGTGACAGATTGTTGATGAATGCGGTTGCACTGCCCGCCGCTGTTGCAACGCTTCCGTACTCAAAGGTTGTGCCTGTACCGAACGCGGCTTCAAGTTCAGTTTTTGTCGTCGCAATCTTTGTGGCATCGTCAACCTGTGCAACAACAGTCAGAGCAATGGTCGCGCTTACATTTGTTCCGCCGTTAGCCGTAACAGTAATCGTTCCTGTTTCGTTTGCGGTCATGCTGTCGGCATCGGAAATTACAATTACGCCCGCTTCGCTCACGGAAATGTGTGGGGTTGCCGCTTCGGTGGTATACGCAAATGAATATGTCTTGTCCGTTGCATAAGACGGAGTTACCTGTGCCTCAAGCGCAAAACCTGTCGTTCCAGCCGCAGCAAGCGTGTCTTTTGTCAAAGAAAGTACACCCTCTGCAATCTCGCTGTTCGTGAACGCAATGCCTGTCGCAGGGAATGAATCCGCAGGAATTGGGGTGTCAGTTTCCAATTTAATGGAAGAAATTGCCGTGTAGACCTTGTACACATCACCATCTTTTGCTGACAATGTACCAAATCCGATGTATACGGATTCTGTTCCCGTGTACTCGTATGTGTGGACACCGCTGTTTGCATTCAATGCTTCGCTTACGACAGGAGTTGCATTCCACAAGTCCGCTTTGTTGCCATGAACATACAGTTTCAAGAGGCGGTTTGCATTGTTTGTCGTTGTTGTCACCGTCAGCTTGAATGGACCTGTAATTGCTTCTGACTCAACTGCCTTGGCAAAGGTTTGAGTTGTTGGGCGATCCTTGTCTTCTTTCGTATCTGTATAACCAAGACCCGCTGTACTGTTGCAGTATTCGGCATACACGCCATCTACCAGCCAGAACTTGCGCCCAAGATAGCCCGTGAAGGAACCTTCTGTGCGTGTCACAAGAGCCGCCACATTTCCGCTTCCGCGAATCGGTACGCCGTTCCATGCAATGCCTGCGGGTGTGCTGCCGGTAAAGTCCAGCGTCATCGCCTCCGCATAGTCATGCAGCACTGAAATATTGAATGATGTCGTTTCGGTCTGCTGTAGGTCGCCGGAACCTTCCTTGTATGTTACGGTAACGGTCTGTTCACCGCTTTGCGTAAAGTCCGGCTCGCTCACCGTTACATCATCTGTCACAACCGTTGCGTTCTCGTCAGTTGAAATGACACCGCTTGCGTTCAGTCCGTCTGTCGTGCCGTCAGTGTAGGTCGCCGTTACAACCATGCCCGTCAGGTCAAGTTCCGTGTCGGTAGATTTGTAACCCGTTGTCTTTGTCGGCAGTGTGGTAATCTCAATGCCGGCAAGGGCTATAATCTTTACGCTGAATGTCGCCGTTGCGGTTTCAATGTTCTTGTACGTAATGGTAACAGTCTTGTTTGCCGCCGCCGCAGAAGAAGAATCGAATCCGCTTGCCGCAAAATCGCTTGCTGTCGTGTCTGAATACGCCACATCATCACCTGTCGTACCGTTGTTCATCGTCGGGGTGATGACCAAGCCAGCCAAATCAAGAGATTTGCCCAGTTTGTAGACAGTCTTCGTCGGATCGTTCTTGATTTCAATGCTTGCCACTGAAACAGGAGTCAAGGTCACGGTGATTTCTGCTGATTCTTTTTCGCTGTAAACCACTTTTACGGTCTGCGTTGTGGCTGTCGATGCGCTGTCGTAGCCGGAAAGCGTACAGCCCGAAGCAATTGCCTGTGTCGAAGTGTTGTTGTCGCCGTCTTTGTATGTTCCCGTCACGGTAAGGGCTGCAAGAATCTGGGCTTCGGTTGCGCCCACGTAGAATCTCGGTTGTGTTCCGTCCGTCCATGCGGCAGAAATTGACTGGAGGGTAACATTTGTATTTACTGCAAGTTGCGTTACATTGCTAAGCGAACCATGAGGGTCATTTCCTACATACACATTGTATGTTCCCATCGGTACATATTTCGTGTAGGCAAAAGGACTTTCTGTGCTTGTGCTGGTCAGCACAATGTCTGCCGCACCCAAAGTCGCATCATTGTTTTTGAGCGTTACTGTCGGGGCAGTTGTTGCCGTCGTGGTGACATTTACACTCGCCTTGTACTTCAAAACTGGCACGGTCAGGCTGTCACTTGAAGTAATGCCCGCAACCGCATACACAGAATCATAATATGAACCAACTTCTGTTCCGTCGGCATCAAGCAATGCGATTTTTATCATGCTCTGTCCCGCTGGAACTGAACCAGTAATTGTCGCTTTGCCGTCTGCAATTTCGCTTATGGTAAGAGAACTTGTCGTTTCATCGTTTAAAAGAGCCGTCACCGTCTGTACGCCATATTCTGCCGGTACGGTCACTTCAATGCTTACGCTTCCTGTTTCCGTTTCGCTTTCTTCTGCAAACAGTTTGAACTTAAGCGAATTATTTTCCGCGCTGATTGTCACGTTAGAAACCGTACCCGCAAGAATCCATGTGTTCGGATTTGATACATGAAGCGTAAAAGAGTCGTATTCACCTTCCTCTACATAAATCTTTTTTGCCCCAATCAAATCGCTGTAAGAATAATCTTTCGCATAGCACTGAAGACTCTTTCCTTTCGGCGTGCCTTCTAGCGTAAAAGCATAGTTGTCATTTGTCAAATCAATTTCACCCGGCAAGGCGGTTCGTTCATACCCATTGCCCGCCGAGATTTTTAATGCAACCTTGTTTCCCTGTGTCTGTACTGCATCCGTGCCTTCCGCGCCGTCAAAATCAGAACAACTCGGAAGCGCAAGAACAAGTACCAGAGCTGCGAACAATGCTTTTACAAAACGTAATTTTTTCATGCTTCGCTCCTTTTTTTATTCCTGTGTATAAACAATAGGTATGGATTTGCCATACGTCACGCCGTCAATCGTCACCAATGCAGTAACCAGATATGTTGAACCTGCCGTTTTACCGCTCAATGTAAGGCTTTCCGCTGAACCCGCCACAGTTTCACCGTCCACTTTCCATGCGTAAGAAACACTGTTCATCGTCGCGCTTACGCCGTTTGGCAGCGTTACATTGACTTTGTTAGCAACAGTGGTATCCAATGCCACGGTGATGTCCGTTGATGACCAGCCGATTTCTGCGCTCACGCCAGAGTTGGGGTCAGGGGCGGAATCATCTGCAATGGCGGTGAGTTTAACATCGCCCAAAGATGATTTCCATACACTTGCTTTATTCATATTCAGCACAATTGTAATAGTAATGGTTTTTCCAGCCGCCAGTGTAATTGCATCGTTTCCTGTTGGGAACGCTTTAGAGAAAGAAATTCCTTTTCCAGTCATCTTTCCTAAAGATACCGCTGTTCCATCATTAACCGTATACTTTGCTTCGGCATTAAAATTGCCTGTCTGACCACAGCCAGCAACAAAACTCAGATTATACAGTCTAACCTTTCTTTTTGCCATCGCAGTGTAGGTATATGTTATTGTATCAGTAGCAGCAACGCTACTAGCAGATTGCAAATAAGAACCGTAAGTAGTCATCTCGCCGGTCTTATTGACACTTGCACTAAGCGCGTTATTACTTCCCCAACTTGGTGTGTATGTCATATCAGTGCTAGTCCATTCATCACTGATTGTCGCCACATTAGACAAAGTTGAAGAAGAAGTATAGCCAATATAATAAGAAACAGAAGCAAGTGCTGTTACCGTCACAGAACATTCTGCCTTAACCGTCGTTCCTTCCATCGCGCCGTTTGCCGTTGCCGTAATCGTTGCCGTACCTGCTCTTACAGCCGTCACTTTGCCGTCATCAGAAACGGTTGCCACAGCAGCATCACTTGTAGTCCATGTGACCGTCGTATTTGATGGAGTTTCATCGCCGTCTGCCGTAACGGTTGCGGTAAGTTCTTCTGCGTCTTCGGCGTACAGAGAAAGTTCTGTTTTAGAAAGCGTAACGCTCGTTGCGTAGACTTTCGCTTTTTCAATGCTGATAGCTGTTGTCGCGCTTGCGTTTACGGTTGTGCCGTCTTGGTCGATTGACTTTGCCGTAAATGTTACGTTACCTTCTTTTACAAAAGTTATCGTGCCGTCAGAAGCAATCGTGGCAATGCTCGTGTCAGATGATTCCCATGCAAAACTATCTGTCGTCCATGCTGGTGTTACCGTCGCTGTCAATCCTGTGTAAGAGCCTTCCGCAAGTAAAAGTACCGTCGTTGGTTCTCCGCTGATTTCTACTTTTGCCGCAGGAATATTCTGTGACGTGCTGTACAGGACGATGTAACCAATATAGATAGTATCTTTGACACCAGAAATCGTAATAGTCAATTCATCAGAAGAGCCTGTATTGAATACTTTACTTTCGCCTATGTTCGTTGCACTAAATCCAATACCGCTGTATGTCCGTGTTATATAGTCATCACCCTTAATCTCTACATTATATGCACGGGTTTCGGCAACAGTGCCTGTCATAGCAACAATCTTAAATCCCGCAACATTCTTTACTTTCAAGGCAAATGAGCGGTCTTTTTTCATTTCAAGTGCAGTAACCGTATGGTCATTATCAAATTTCTTTGATGTCCATGTGCCACTACCACCTGTAATCGTCAGATAGCCTTTCGTTGAACCATTCGCTGCCGTTGCGTCGTATACATCATCTTTATTAAATTTGATTTCAGCACTCTCGCCTTTGAGCGTATACACCGTCATCGGGGCTACCGTAATCGCGACCTCAGCGGTCTTTCCCGAAGCCGTATGTGTAACGGTCAGTGCCGTTGTCGCCGTGGTAAGTGCGTTTGCCGGGCTTACGGTATATTCGCTTGAAGCACATGCCGTTGCCGTTTTTCCGCTTGCCCAGATTGGGGTTACAACTACATCGTCTGCCTTTGCAACATCTTCTTCTGCATACGCTACGCCAGATTTCAAAACTGCATTGATTCCCGTAATAGAATCTTCGGAAATCGTTATGGAAAGTGCGGACGATGTAAAGCCACCGTTTGTAACCGTAACGGAATATGTTCCAGCCTTTGCCGTGCCGGCTTCTTCAAATGCATTTTCAAGTCCTGCCACAGTTGCGTTAAGTGATTTTGCCGTTCCCAGCACTTCGCTTGCAGTTGCGCTGTAAGAATCTTTGTAAATACCTGTAATCGTGATTGCGCTAAGAATGTCATCTTCTGTGGCAACTCCCGCATAGCGTGTTACGCCGTCATACGCAGCGGTAATGCTGTCAAGCGATTTTGTCATGTCCACGGAAACCGCCGTTTTGTTTGCGACAGTTTTTCCACTGATGTCCGTTGTGCCAACTTTGATGCTGTAAATCGCTTTTGGAACAAGCCCTGTGTAGGTAAAATTCTTTGTTGCGGCGGTCACTGTCGGGGTAGTCAATGTCTGCGTCAGGTTCGCGTTCTTCGTGTTTGTCAGCGTGAGCGTGGGTGCGGTCGTTGTAGCATCTGCCACGGTCAGCGATACGGTCGCCACATATTTTTCAATCGGAAGAGCCACCGTGTCGCTAGAAGTTGCCCCTGCCACACCGTATACAGATTCGTCCAGTGTGCCAAGTGTGTTTGTTCCGTCAGAAAGCGTAATGCGCACATAAGATTTTCCCGCAGGAATCGCGCCAGTAATTTTGGCTTTGTCGGTACTTGTTGTAAGCGCATATTTTGTCGCATCCAGTGCGGTAGAATAGGAAACGTCGCTGTAAGCCATCGCCGTTACCGTCGTTACGCCGTAAGTTGCAAAATCATTCGCATTGGAAATGGTCAGTGAAAGAGAGCCGTCCGCATTCGTTGTAGGCGCATACAGAGCGAACGAAATTGCCGCATCAGTGGCGGAAATTGTTTTTGCCGTTGTACCCACCAAAACGGCGACCGATTCAGAATATGCCGTGAGCGTAAAATTGTAACTTCCCGCTTCCAGCAGAACCGCGCCCGATTTGGTCAGGTCAGCATACGTTCCGCTAAAAAGTGCGTCCGTTTTGCCTTCCGCAGTAAGCGCATAGGCATACGATGACAACTCTATGCTCGGCAATGCAGTACGATAGCCTTCTGCCACCGAAATCTGCAATGCAATTTTTTCGCCTGTTTGTGCTATTACGGTGTCTTCGTTGCCCATGTCTGAACAACCTGGTAACAGAAGCACGAGAGCCGCAATAACAGCAAAAATGTTTACTAATTGAAACTTTTTCATATTATCTCCTATTCGTTGCTATATTCCACAGCCACGCTACGTGTATAATCCACGTTTGCAGTCGTCACCACAGCCTTGATGGTATACTGTGTGCCAGCGGTTGCCGTCGCGTCCGTACCTAGCGTAAAAGTATATGTTCCGCTCGTCAGCATTTTTTCGGCTTTTGCCTGTGTTCCATTCACATACCACGTGATTGCTGTTGCCGTAATGCCCGTAGGTACAGTCAGTTTTGCGCCGTTGGCAACCGCTTCCAAATCGATGTCCGTTACAGGTACGGTCACGCTGATGTCTGACGGATATGTTTTTGCCGCCACAGTGATTGCAATTTCTGCGGTTTTATTTGTTGCCGTGTGCGTAACGGTAATCTTCTTTGTGTCTTTTGTAAGAGCCGTAGGACTTACCGTGTACGTTCCTGCCGCTTGCGTTACGGGGTCTTTTCCGCTGGCATACACCGCCTTTACGGTTACGTCGCTTGCAGTAAAGGTGTCGCCGTCCGTCCATTTCTTTGTTGCATCAGCAAGTTGCGCCGTGATGCCCGTAATGTAATCGCTTATGGTGATTATGAAAGTATCTTTTATCGTATCACCGTATGTGACGGTAACCGCCTGTTCGCCAAGTTTTGTCATTGTCGGGGCAGAAACCGTGTATGCGGTTGAAGCAAGTTCCGCAGTCGTGCCGTTGTTATATGTTGCCGTTACTTTTAATCCGTCCGAACTGAATGTTTCGCCATACTGGTAGGTCAGTTTTGTCGGCTTAGCGGTCACTTCGATTTTGGTTACGCTCTTTGCCGCAACGGTGATTGCAACGGTTTGCGTAAATGTCTTATAGGTAACGGTAATTGCATTCGTGTCTTTTGTAAGAGTCGTAGGACTTACCGTATATTCAGTTGAGGCAAGTTTCGTTCCTGCTTTTCCGCTCTTCCACGTTGGAGTTACGCTCACATCAGATGCACTGAACGCATTGCCTTCTATCCATTTCTTTGTTGCATCAGCAAGTTCCGCCGTAATGCCTGTGATGCTGTCCTCTGCTACCGTAATCGTAAATTCCGCAGTTTTTGTGCCAAAGTCATCAGCATAGGTAACGGTCACGGTCTGTGATTCCGCTGATGTTGTTGTCGTGTTTCCGCTGAGCGTCACTTTGCTCGTTACATCTACCGCCGTTTCCGTAGCATCAGAATAGAATGCGTTTACCTTTAAGCCTGTTGAATCAAATGTGTCGCCCACAAAATAGTCTTTCTTGGTCGGCTGGCTTGCAATCGCAATACGCTCCAATGTCTTTGCCGCCACGGTGATTTCTGTAGGAGTGGGTGCGGAAACAGTTTTTTCTTCGTTGTCAACCGTATACTTTGCCGTAAGCGTTACTTTTACGGTCTGTGCGGTTTTCGTGGTGTTTTTGCCAGTAAGCGTTACGCTTTCGCCCGTGGTTGCAGAAAGGGTCGCATAGTCACCGCCAGCAGTAATCGCCCATGTGTAAGTAATTGCCGGGTTACCTGTTTTGGTCGGGCTTGCGGTAAGTATTGCCGTTCCGATTGTACCAATTTCCGTTCTGTCTATGTTGACTGCCAGTGCGGTCACCTCGTCCTTAACTTCCACGCCACGTTTTTCAATGGTGATTTCAAATGCTTCTGATGTCTTTGTAACTGTTGCGTCCGTTTTGTCGGTTGCCGTTACGATAATCGTTACTGTTACCGTGTTTTCCGTTGACTGATTATCTGCAATCAATTCTACGATGTTCGTTGTTGAATTAGAAAGGCTTGCCGCCGTTGTGTTTTCTTTTATGCTCCATGCGTAGGCCAAATCCGGATTGCCTGTGGTAGCCGCTGTTGCTGTAAGCGTTGTCTTTGCGTCACAAGCGATTGTATGAGAGCCGTCAATCGTCAGGCTTGTAATCGCTTTTTTCTCTTTTTCTTTCACCGAAATACTGACCGATGTTTTTATTGTTGCATCAGAGTTCAGCGCAACTTCAATCTTATCGGTTGTTGCCGCAAGCGTCGTTGGGCTTACGCTGTATTCAGTTGACGCAAGAAGTTCCGCTGTTTTTCCGCTTACCCATGTCGGGGTCACTTTTACGTCCGCCGCAGTGAACGAATCGCCCTCCGTCCAAAGTTTTGCGGTATCAGCAAGAACTGCGCTAATGCTCTTGATTGCGTCTGCCGCCACAGTAACTTTTGCCGTTTCAGTCTGAGTATTTGTCACATCGTTCTTATTTTTTGCCGTTACGGTTACGGTCACTTCCTGCGCATCTTTTGTGGTATTTTTACCAGTAATGACCGCTTTGCTTCCGCTGCCTGAAATCGTCGCATAGTCACCGCCAGAAGTAATTTTCCATTCGTATTCAATTTCGGGGATTCCTTCTTTGTCCGCCGTAGCGGTCAGTTCTGTTGTGCCGATTGCCGTAGCGATAGAAGTTTCGCCGCTCAGCGCAACCTTAGTAACCTTTGACGCGCCAACCGTTATCGTTGCATCCGCCGTTTTTGTATTCGTGCTATCGTTTGCCGTTACCCGAACCACAATTTCTTTTGTGGAAGCGGTCAGATTTTTTACGGTGAGCGTGTTCTTTTTTGTTTCGGTCTGAACAACCGCGCGTCCGCCAGAGGTCAGTTCAAGAGTGCCATAATCGCCACCGCTTACAATTTCCCATGTGTAGGTGATTTTCGGTTCTCCCGTGTAAGAAGCGGTTGCCGTCAGTTCAATCGTGTCGCTTGCATCAGCAGATGTTTTTGCCGCAACAAGTCCAAGGTCTGTCAGCTCATTTTTTACAATTTCTTGTGCCGCCGCAATCGTTATTTTCTTGGTCTCTTCCGCTTTGTTTGCAGAGTCTCCGTTGTAGCTTGCGACAACTTTTACGGTAACGGTATGTTCGCTTGTGGTGGTGTTCGTTGCCTGTACGGTTGCCTTTGAAGAATCCGTTGCGTTTGGCGTAACCGTGGCATAATCGCTGGAAGCCGCATCCGTATCATCTGATTTTACGATTGACCATGCGTAGGTCACTTTTGTCGCATCGTAATCATCGCCCGTGTATTCTGCCGCCGCTGTCAGTTCCGTTGAGACTGCCGCTTCAATTTTCTCCGCGCCAGAAATAGTCACCTTGGTCAGGGCAATCGGCTGGGGAGTTGCGGAAGCCTTCTTTATCGTTACGGTTGCCGTTGCCTGTTTTGTATTTGTGTCATCAGAAACAATGACTTTTATCGTTACGCTGTGACTTGCTTCCGTGTCCGTGCTGTTTCCAGTCAATGCAATAGAAGAAAGCCCTTCGCCAGCGGAAACTTCGGGCAATTTTGCGTAGTCAGTTTCGCCTTCAATTGTCCATGTGTAGGTCAGCGTAGGTGTACCTGAATACACAGGAGTTGCCGTTATGGAAACCGTGCCCTTTGCGTCAAGTTCATACGTTGCGGCATCAAGCGATATGCCTTCAAGTTTTGCCGCCGGCTCTGAACCGACTGCCTTAATCGTGATTTCTTTTGTCTGCTCCTTGGTTGTATCGCCGTAGGTTGCCGTTACTTTGAGCGTTACGGTCTGGTCGGTGGTGAGCGTATTCTTGCCCTTCAAAGTGACCGCTGTGCCTGTTTCTTCTGTCAGTTCCGCATAAGTTTCTGGTTCAAGTGACCATGCGTAAGTCACCTGTGCTGTGTTAAAATCTTCGCCTGTGTAAACGGGGGAAGCCGTATAAGTCGTTTCTCCGCTGGCGGCAAGTTCCGATGATCCAGCAATCGTTACGTCTGTGAGTGCCGCAACTGTTGTGTCTTTTTTTGCCTGAACGGTAATCGTCACTTCATATTCTTTTGTATTAGTGCCGTCCGTAACAACTAGTCTGACAGTAACGGTATGTGATTTTGTTTCGGAATTCGTTCCCTTTAGTGTGGCTGCCGTAGATGTGAGATTTTTAAGCGTTACAAAATCACAAGAATCTGCCGTCACGCCGTCAACCTTAACGATTGACCATGTATAGGAAAAGCCTGACGTGACAAGAGGTTTTACCTGCGCGTATAAAGTCAGTTCCCCGTCAGCGGCAATTTCAGTCGCATCAACAGTGATAGAAACATCGGTTAAATTCACCAGTCCGAATGTTCCGTCACCAGCACAGGAAAATACCCCCCCCCATAGCAAGAAAAATGGAATCAGCAGTGCCAATCCCTTCCAAAACTTTTTCATAAGAACCCCCATTTAAAACATAACACTTTTTATTATGAGGTATAAAACAGTTCTTATGCCATTATCTTTTTGGAGATTTCAGAAGTATTTAAGAATTGATGTTCCGCCCTTTCTCCCGCACGTTTTACGCTATTTCCACAACGCGTTGGCATTTCTGCGCTTGACAGAATTACGCTAAATCATACGTCTCTCCATATTTGACAATCTGCACATTCTTATAGCCGTGTTCTGCCAAATACTTTTGGAACGCTTCCTGCGCATCAGTTTCGCCGTGAACCATAAAAATCTTTTTAAGCCGACTCGTATCAATTGCGTCCAGCCAGTCCAGACATTCCTTGTAATCGGCATGCGCACTGAATGCATTGATTGTTTCTATCTCCGCATTGACTTTATACCAGTCGCCCATGATTTTGACTTCTTTTTCGCCGTCACGGATTCTTCGCCCCAACGTGTTTTCCGCCATATAGCCGACAATCAGAATCGTATTGCGCGGGTCGGAGATGTTGTTCGCAAGATGATGCAAAACTCGTCCCGCCTCGCACATTCCGTCTGCGCTGATGATAATCATCGGGCCTTTCTTTTCGTTGAGTGCCTTTGATTCATCTACGCTGGTCACAAACGAAAGCGCGCCAAAGCCGAACGGATTTTTGTGATGCTTTAAGAATCCGTTATGCACATCGGTACTATAACATTCCGGGTGAACCTGATAAATTCCCGTCGCGTTCACCGCCATAGGACTGTCCACATAAATCGGAATCTGCGGAATATGTCTTTGGTCTACAAGCGTATGTAAATAGTAGACAAGTTCCTGTGTGCGCTCAATCGCAAACGACGGAATAATGATTTTGCCTTTTTTGTCGATGGCACGGCGCACTACTTTGCGCAGTTCGTTCATAGCGATTTCCGCTCCTTCGTGACGACGGTTTCCGTAAGTGCTTTCCAAGAAAATGTAGTCGGGCGCAGGTACGGTAGTTGCAGGGTCGCGGATAATCGGCTTGCTTTTGCGTCCTAAGTCGCCCGTGTACAGAATTCGGATTTCGTCACCGCCTGCCCTGCGGTCTGTTCCGCTTCGCCGCTCAGGGCCTGTGTATGCCGCCTGTTCTTCGGGAGTTGCCTTGCGCCTGTCTTGTTTGATGCGGCGGTCAATCATATCATTTTCAGTCTGCTCAGAACGTGATTCAGCAAGAGCCATGCGCCGTTCTGCCACGCTGTTCATCCAGCCGAACATTCTGTTCCACAACGGACGGCGGCTTTTTTGGAACGTATCGGCAGTTTCGTCAATCTTTCCGCGCTGACCTTTTATCGTGATAGAAGCAAACGCCGAACCAAGGATATGCCCCGCGTCAAAGAATTCCAGCTCAACATCAGGCGCAATGTACATTTTCCTGTTGTACGAAAGCGTAATGATTTGATTCGCCGCCTTTACGCAGTCCTTTTCGTCAAACAGCGGCTCCCAGTTGAATCTCTCACCTTTTTTGCTTGCCTGTTTGCGCAGATATTCCGCATCTCGTGCCTGAATGCGTGCGCTGTCCATCATAATCAAATCTGCAAGGTCGCGCGTGGCTGGAGTAGCGTAGATGTTGCCGTCAAATCCTTTTTTGGTCAGCACGGGCAAAAGTCCGCAGTGATCATAGTGTGCATGTGTCAAAATAACCGCTTCTATTTTATCTACCGCAATCTCAAAATTACGGTTCTTTTCGTCCGATTCCTGCCGCTTTCCTTGAAATGCCCCGCAGTCAATCATAAACGAACGACCGTCAATCTCAAAAATATGCTTTGAGCCAGTCACTTCCTGTGCCGCACCCAATGAATACACCGTTACCGCCATACATTCGCCCCCTGCTGAAAGAATCCCTTTTTTTTATTTTAGTAGCAAAATCGGGAATTCACAAGAAAAAAATCGCTTACGTATTAGTGTAAGCAGACCCTCTTTGCAAAATCCATTTGCCATTACAAGTTCTTTTATATATAATAATGGTATTATAATTTGTGCAGAGGTAGTGTTTGTATTCGCGTACAGTAACTGAGCCGCCAGAGCATATTGTGCAGAATGGAAAATGTGTGTTCGGAACGTTTGCGGGGTTTCCCAAGCGGCTGGACATACGCAATGTAAAAGCACCGTTTAGCGGCATACCATTCCCTCAATTCCTCACGAATTTCCGCATAAAGAGTTCGCTTGTCTTTATGTTCAATATTGGTTCATATATCGGTATCGTGGAATTTTTTGACCAAAAGATTTTTGGGTATGCGGAAGTCAATTTTTGGAACAAAGAGACCAATCGAAAATTCGCCTACCGCTCATTTATGGGACCCCGCCGCAGGTTCATTCCCCATAATTTGGTCGCGGGCTATTGTGCGAGTTTCAACAAAAAACGTTACATCAGAATCAGCTGGGACCACGAACGCAATCGGTTCTCCCTGATTTTCAACATGAACGGAGATTCGGTGCGTCCTTCGGCAAACGCGGCTTTTCTGGCACACTACCGCAACCCCCACACCTGCGAAATGACTGCCGTTGTTCCCGCTCCGACAAAAAGCCGCTGCAACGCAAGTTACGCTTGTACCGCCGTCATTCATGGGTCTCTTTCTTTGGACAAGACAAAGCGCAACGATGCCGTTCCCATGGAAAAAACTGACGGCAACGCATTTCTGAACATCAACCGTTCCTATTATAATTTTGTTTCCGCTTGCGAAATCGCGCTTGCCACAGGAATGATTGGGCAAAAACACGTGTCCTTTAAAATCGTTATGCAGGCAGAAGAATCTGTCGATATTGAGAATATAAACGAAAATTTTTTGTTTGTAGACGGGCAATGTACGCCGCTCCCTCCAGTGCTGATTACACATTCATTAGGGTTGCGCGAAAATTGGATTATTCAAGACACGGAGAATATGGTCGATTTGACTTTTACGCCAATTTCTGACCATTTCCGCGACAATACATTCGTTATCGCACGGACACAAGTTCATACGATACTTGGCACATTTGAAGGCGTGCTGAAAACGCAGGAAAATGAATCAATCGTCCTTCACAATGTTGAGGGAATCGTTCGGAAGCAGATGCTTCGTCTATAAAAACCGAGGTTAGCGATGAGTGATGGCAGACCACAAGCAAAATGGGAACCGGGAACGCTAGACAATACCCGAAAAAATATTGGCGCAATTTCAGCGGAAGAAGCCGCCCGCATGACAAAGGTTCTTGGCGGAGAAATTTTCACCGAAAAATCAAAGCCGATTGACTATTCTGCGCTGCCCAAAAAAAGCGTGACTTATGCGCACCGTACCTCGGGAAAATCTGCCGGTGATGTCGCCGCAATAACTGCCCGCACACGAGCATCCAGTGAAGAAACAAAAGAAGATTCAACGCCAAAAAGAAAAATCAACATTGACGGTCTCCCTGCTATTCCGTCCAAAGAAGCGGCCCTTATGGACAAACTGATGATGAGCGATGACTATAAAATCAAGCAAAACTACGGTATCTTCAATTTTGTCCGCAAATTCAGGAAAAACGGAACTGAACTGGTCAGCAGGGGATTCATCGAATACACGCTTAAAATGCACATTGACCATCTGCAAAATTTTATGAATACCGTAAAGTCAATTATTCAGATTTCGCCCGAATCTTACAAAGAAAAAATTGCCCGTGACGACCAGGAAAAATTTCGGTTCTTGCGCACCGTGGGCAATTGGACGATGGGACAGATTAAAACGACAGCCATCGACTTGCAAGGTCACCCAGAAAACGTAACTGTCGGCATGATGACTCAGTTTATCAAAGCGGTGTACCGTGATTTGCTTAAAATTTATTACCTTGGAGAACAGACTATCTCCAATATTTTCAAAGATGTCTACAACGATTTAATGAAATACCCTAAATCCGACAAAGAAGCATTGGTCAAGCTCTCAAAAGAAGGTCTGACCGAATGGATTTATGTGTACACGCAGATTATCAAGGGATTGTATCCGCTTTTGATGCGTATGTGTTCCTATAAATACGAAGTCTTCCCCTATTTTTTCACCACGCAGACCGCCGCTATTTTTACTTTTCTTGGAATTACCAAATTTGACTTGATTCTTCCGCAAAAAGCAGGGGCAAAAAAAGCCGCTGAAACCGAAGAAGAAAAACCCGAAGAAGAACCTGTCCAAGAAGAAGAAAAGAAACCAGAAGAAGAAAAATCTGACCTTGTTCGTGCCGGTCTGAATCTTTTGAACACGCTCTTTCCGCAGGCAGGCTTTGACCACTTGGAGTCCATGCCCGATATGTTCCCATACTTTGAGCCGCTCTACGATTTTGAGGACGGATACAATGTCATTGCCCCGCAGAATCCTATGATGATTACAATGGTTCTTCTGCGCATTTCAGAAGACATTTTTCAGGGCTTGCGCAACGTACAGTTTACCGCAGAGATGAATGAAGACGACAGCGAAAAAGATACGCTTCCCGCCGCGCTCAATGACTGGTCTGCCTACCGTGAATCGCTGTTTGAAAAGCATTACCTTGACGAACTTTTGGAACTGGTAAACAAGCAGTACAGTCAGGCTGACTTTAAGACAAGCAATTTTGGCAAAAAACTGATTACGTCGCTCCTGTGGCAGACGCGCTATAACTTTTTCCCCTACTACGAATTTGAGCAGTTGCTCCTTGAAAAGCCGATGCGCGACAATCAATACCGGCCGCTTTGCCTTCGCGCGCCATTTTTAAAAAACATATTTGAAACCATCTCCAGAAGCGCAGATTCTGCCGCAAAAGAACGGGGTACGGTTCACGGTATTGCAAACCCCTGGACGCGCTACGAATTTGATGTTCCGAATATTGTTTCCAAGCGCATGGACGTGCTTTTGGGAGCAAAGCGTAACGTAAAAGATACGGCTGCAAATAATGCCAACCTGATAAAATACGCGCTGTGTGTTGTTGCCGTACTGGATTGGTGGCTCAACAGCAAGTCAAGTCCTGCGTATGCGACAGATTCTTCAAAGATTTATCGCATCAACGAAAAAGACGGCGGACCTGCTTTTAGCGTACCGTTGCGCAACGACCAGAACAAACTTTTTGCCGAAGCCGTAAAAGCTGCCGTGCAAAAGCAACAGTCCGCCGCACAAGCCGCTTCCGCACAGTAACGGTTTATATATCTTTCAGACCCAGAGATTCTTCTGATAAGCCGGTCAACTCGCAGAAATGCGGCATAGCAAAGCAAGCGCGAATAAAGGCGTTCCAGTCCTCTCGCTGACGATGATTGGTACGCTGAATGCAAATTGTTTTGAGCTGCAAATAATTCGTCGTGATTGTCTCCCACATCTCAAAACCGCCAGGAATATTGTGCCGCAGACGCATAAATGCCTCGTAGTTTTCGCGCCGTTTTTTCTGCACCAGCGACACATCTGCGCCCGGAACATCTGCGGCTTTCAGTTCATTCTGTGTACGGTCAAACGCTTCGTACAGGCGGCGCACCTGACTTTTGCTTTCCTGCGTCACATAAGGGCTGTATGGGTCAAATCCGTTCTCCATAAATTTTTTGAGTGAATGCATGGTAGACTGACTCATCACGATTTCCAAAAAATGATACCGCTGCAATTCCGGCGTAAAAGCCTGACTGTATTTCAAATCGAACGAAACCAAGATTCCCTTTAAGAATGCGTCATGGCTCTGATGCGGGTCTTTGTTTCCGCCAAGAATTTTCGCCACTTTCCACTGCTTGTTTTCGTCAGATTTGTCAAAGGCAACGGTAGTATCAATGTCGCCCACGTTAAAGGAATTTCCCTTGGCATTCAAGGCGCGGTCAAGCCCGTACACCTCAACATTCCGCACTTCTACCATACTGTCCTACTCCGCCGCGCCACTTTCGGCTTCATCTGCAATCACATCCTCAATGTCATCTATAACGCTGTCTGGCTGAATGATAATCGGCTTGAGCTTCCACTGCACCAATGCGAACGAAACTCCAGAAATCAACAGAATGACACCGCACACATACACCGCCGCATGACCAATCGTTTGCGAAGGCAGCATAAAAAGTATAATCGAAAGGACAAGGCAAATAATTACTTCAAAGATTGATTTTTTGGTGGAGATTCCGTTACGGCTCAGCATATTAATCGCATAAATTTCCATCGCCGCCGCGACCAAAAGATACACCGCAATCGTATATGCCATAATCCCCCAGAAAATATCCGCCAGCACCAGCGGAATACATACGGCTACCGCTCCGACGGCAATGCTCAACCAGCCATGTACCGCCATCACAAAAGCGTAATGCTTATCCGTCACCAGATTGCGCACCGCAACCAGAATAAAAATTCCGTCAAAAATCAGCGCGACTCCAAGAATCACCACCGCAAACTTTATGAACGAATCCGGCGACAGCAACATAAACAGCCCGACCACCGCAATCATAACCCCGAGAAAAAATTTGTTTTTATCCATACCACAAAGTATACCCGACAACCGTGGAAAAGTCTATTGTGCTGTTAGTGAATCTCTGCCGTACCAGTGTTATAAATCAGTCCTGAGTCACAGAGCGTTCCCCAGCGGAGTACGGTGTTTAGCTGCCCCGCCATTCCCGAAAGATTCAAATCGCCAACTTTCCAAGGCGCAGTCACCCCATAGTAGCCATATTTGCTTTCCACCGTATGACCTGCTTTCTTCGCCCCGTCCGCAATATTGTCTTTTCCTGCAACTTCGTCACGATGAAGCCATGCCGCCTGGTCAGAAATAAATCGTTCGGCAATGTCTTTTGCATAGCCAAGTTCTGCCAGCATGGACAAGCGTATTTCGTCATTTTGACCGTTAGTGACAATATCCATCACTTTTTTGTACGCATCTATGTCGAATGTACCGATACGAACTTTTGCAGATGACTTAGGAACGCTCCTCTGAGAATCATTCGGGTATGTGCCGTCTGCATTTTTTCCGCTGGACATTGAGCAACCGCCATCTCCGCCGTCACGACTTACATCCATCGTACCAGAAAGTTCCCCGATTGAGATGATGCTTTCGGGCAAGAATCCTCCGTAACAAGGCCATGCAAGATTAAAATGAAGGACTCCGTTTGAATCAAACAGAACGATGGTGTCTTTCGCATTTTTCGGAGAGATGAGGTCATACGCAGTTACTGGCCAATTTTCATCACTTTCTTTTACCAGCGCATAAATCTCTGCCCCCGTCATTTTTGAAAAAGTTTTTTTCTGCTGTTCGGGGGACAGAGCCTTAAAGTCGGCATACGTCATAGAAGCCGAAGTCTTTTTAGTTGTGCCACATCCTGCAAGAATGACGCAAACTACAAGAATCAATAGAAAAAATTTTTTTACTATTAATTGATAAGACATATTACCCTTTATTTTTACAAATTTTTACTCGATCGGTGTCACTTCAACAAAATTCTTTGAAGATGTCACGTCAGTCGGAAGCGTAATTCCCAAAGCCTTAGTTACAATTGGGTTTACGAAGATTTTCAAATCTTCTGCCTTCAGATAGAACTTGACTGGAATCTTTGAGACAGGAGTTCCCTTCAAGATTTTGTCCACCATGTCGGCCGTGTCGCGTCCAAGGTCAGTGTAAGTGATGCCAATATTTGCAAAACCGCCGTCCTCAACCTGACTGTCCGCCGCGCAGTACAGTGGGAAGCCGTTTTCAAGGCAGGCATTTGAGAGAATTGCCATGTTTCCGTGAGTTGCAAGTTTATTGTCGTTTGCAACAAAAACCGCCTGACAGCCTTCGCCCTTCATAATTTTAATCGTCTCCTGAATGACCGTGGCATCATCGATTGTGTGGTCTGCATACGCCATCTTGATGCTGTCCAGATATTTGATTGCCTTGTTTACCGTAGCCTGCGCGTTTGTCTCGCCGGTCGTGTGGATGATTCCAATTCTTGTCAGGTTCGGCTGAATCTTGCGGGCAAATTCTATAATCTGATCTACTGGGATAGACTGCGAAGTTCCCGTTACGAGGCCTTCCGGCTCTTCCAGATTCTGCAAAAGTTTTGCGCCGACCGGATCAGCACAGGCAGCAAACACCATCGGAATTCCTGCGTCTGTTGCATTTAGGGCAGCATTTGCCGCCTTTGTAGCGATTGCAACCACCACATCAGCCTTCTGATTGACAAATTCCTCAGAAATCTGAGATAGCATGGTCATGTCGTTGTCGCCCTGCTTGAACAGAATGGTGCAGTTGGCATCGTTGTAGCCGAGTTCTGCAAGACGACCTTTGATTGAATCAGAAATCGTGTTGAGCGAATTGTGATTCATCTGCTGGACGATGCCGACCGTCACTTTTTTTGATTCCTTTTTGCCATTACACGAAGCAAAAGCAAAAACCGATGCGATTGAAGCCGCGGCAAGAACCGCTTTCGTCATTTTTTTCATATTTATACCTCTCTAATTAAAGCCTATAAAATCATCTTGTCGCTCAAATTGTTCTGATAGAGCGTCATGATGTCTGCCACCGTAAGATTTTTCTTTTCCTCTCCGCCGATAATTTTGATGATTTTTCCGCCATCCATCAAAAGAAGTTTGTTACCGTATTCGATGGCATTCTGCACATTGTGCGTAATCATCAGCGTGGTCAATTTTTTCTCCGCCACGATAGAAGCCGTTTTTTCCATGATTTTGATTGCCGTCTGCGGGTCAAGTGCCGCCGTATGCTCATCAAGCAGAAGAAGGTCAGGCTGGGCACTCGTTGCCATCAAAAGCGTAAGCGCCTGCCTCTGACCGCCGCTCAAAAGCCCCACATTTGTTTTGAGCCGATTTTCAAGTCCGATGTCCAGAGTCTTCAAATCTTCCACTAGTTTTAAACGGTTTCCTGCCGTAATCGCCAAAGAAAACGGCTTATGCTTGATTTTCGCGCTCGCAAGCACCAAATTTTCCTCAATCGTCATGTCGGGAGCCGTGCCCAAAAGCGGATTCTGAAACAAGATTCCAATTTTTTTCGCCCGCTTGTAGGATGGCAGCATCGTTATGTCTTTGCCGTTCAGCCGAATAGAGCCGGAAGTAATCTTCACCAGCCCGAAAATCGCATTCAAAAGCGTTGATTTTCCCGCTCCGTTTGAGCCAATAACCGAAACAAAATCTCCGTCATCAATCGAAAGATTCACATTCTGCAGGGCTTTTTTTTCCATCGCAGAACCCTTGTTGAAAACTACATTCAGATTCTTAATTTCCAGCATTGGCTTCCTCCTGCGCCTTATCAAACGCCCGTTTTTCAGCCACTTTTTTCCGAATTACGCTGAAGGCAATAAACAGAATCACAATCACTGAAGAAAACAACTTGATTCCGTTCGCACCGCCGTTACGAATTGCAAACGCATAAATCACGCGGTAAATCAGAGAACCAAGCACCACGATAATAAATCCTGCAAAAAGCCGATGATTTCCAAACAAAGTCTCCCCGATAATAATCGAAGCCAAAGCCGTCACCAGCATACCAAGCCCGATACCCTCAGAATACGAGCGCATATACTGCACATACAGCGCGCCAGCAAACCCGACGATTCCATTCGCCAGCGTAAATGCAATCACCTTGTTCAGATTTGTGTTGATGGAACTCGCCTTTACCATCTCCTCGTTGTTACCCGTTGCCCGAATCGAAAGACCCAGTTGTGTAGAGAAGAACAAAAGCAGCAGCGCAATCACCACCGCAATCACCAGCACTAGAACGATAATGCTAAGCACCTTTACCGTATCAGGATTTTTCACTCCGAACAGACGCTGCACCATCATAAAAATTGTGTCGCCACCAAACCGCTGGTTAATCGCAAAGGAAGTAGATTTTGCTGTAATTTCCCCGAAAGAAAGCGGAATCAAAACATTCACCGAAATCAGCCCTGTCTGAACCAGCACGCCCGAAAGAATCGGGTTCACCTTCAACTGAGTATGGATAAGCCCTGTACACATTCCGGCAAGTCCTCCAAAAAAGAGTCCGACCAAAAGCCCTAAAAGAGGATGCCCGTACAGACACAGAATACCATTCGTCACCGCGCCCACAGCGAATGAGCCGTCCACCGTCAAATCAGGGATATTCATAATCTTATAAGAAATGTACACACCTATCGAAAGCACTCCAATCAGAAGTCCATAGGGCAAGGCAGAAAGTATCATCGTCATATTGTTACTATAAGCAGAAACGGAAAAATATTCAATATGAGTAGAAGAAGCAAGAAGACATCATTTCCTACACCTCGACCTCATCCCCCGACCGCACATAAGTCAGCTGCCCGCCCATGATTTCCTTCATCTGATTGAAAGCCGGAAGACCGGTGCAGTGGCAGGTCGCAAAATGCGCATTGTAGCCTTTGAGGCAGTCTGCTATTTTTGTGACTTCGGCGGTGTCGGCCTCTGAAAACTCGGTGAGTTTCATAAGATGAAAGCCGCCAATTACAAGGTCGGGGAGCATGGCTTTTCCAAATTTGCGCTTAAGTGTTTCCATCACATTCAGAATGCCGTTATGCGCACAGCCGCAGAAAAGGATTTTCTTTCCTTCCGATGTCAAAAGCAGATTCTGCTCGTGGCGGAACTCGTCCTGAATATACTCGCCGCCGCAAAG
>JAFSJX010000074.1 GCA_017449285.1 Treponema sp. | reverse complement strand
GATAACAAAACATACCATACTATAGTAATAAAAGTATTGAAAAACAACTACTGTATCCACAGTTATATTTTAATTATAACAAAACTACCGCGGAAATGAAAGACCGCAAAGCATTGTTGGCGGCAAGGCGAACATTTCACAAAACTCATGCTCAAAACTCAGCAGTTTTGAACAGAAAAGACCTGAAAAAATACAGGTTAAAAAAACAATAAAAAAGGCGCGTTGGAGTCGCTGCAAATGCGATAACCACGCGCTTTTTTAAACTTTTACAAACCTGTAAAAATTGTGCTTTTCGATGGTGGAGATGAAGCACCACCTATTGTAGCCACAGCCTTTACAGGCTGAGCGCAAGTTTGAATAGCAGAAAGGAAACGAAAACTTCTCCGAAAGATTATATTTCTTTTTCCCAAAAGTTGCAATAGTGGCTTCGTCCACCGTCCAACTGTGCTGCCCCGTCTTGGCATCGCCAAAGCCCATGCAGCCCAGGCAAATACGGGAGACGTGCAAATCCGAATTTCCCAGTTTCGTGTATTTCATGAAAAACAGTCCTCTCCTATCAATGAGTATATCTTATCGCAGTTCTTTCCTCAATCCCTCAAGCCATGCGTCGATGTCCGCTTGGGAAGTCAGCATATGGTCGCCGCCCTCCGAATCAAACTGTATTTCCATATCGGCGGCAAATTTTGCCCCGGCGCAGTATTCCTTGATGTCCGTGATTACATGCCCCGGCCAGCCGCCGTGTGTCATAAAGGGAATGACCGTCTTGCCCGTCCAGTCCTGCGATTTCAGGAAAGTGTGCATGGGAGGCGCCATGGTAAACCACCAGGTCGGCGTTCCCACGGCGATGATGTCATAATCGGCGATATTCACCGCAAGGGGCTTGATTTCCGGCATAAAGCCGGCCGCCACCTCCCGCTTCCCCTGCTCGGTCACTTCGCTGTTCCAGCCGCCATAGGGCGGATAAGGATGGGTCGGCTCGATTTCTGCATAATCGGCATCAAGAACCGTTTGCAACTGTTTGGCGATTTTCCTGGTGTTGCCACGGGAAAAGGAATAGCAGACGACCAAAATCTTCTTATCCTTGCTCACAATTCTCTCCTCCTGCTTGCTCATCATTTTTTCCTCCGCTAATTTCGCGTCTCCAATGCCGTCCGTTTTCAACGAGGAATTTTGCGGCTCGGAATCTGCCGTAAAAGCGATGCCGAAAACGGCCAACATAGTCAGCAAAAGTGCGGCAAAGACGAACCGATATGTATGAGGCTTCATCGTACTGCCTCCTTATACTTCAAATTTTTCAGGCTCTAACCGCTTGATACATTTGGCAGGATTGCCCACCACGACTTCATAGTTCCCCACATCATGCGTTACGACCGAGGCTGCGCCGATAACTGCGTATTTGCCGATGGTAATGCCGGGAAGGATGGTGACTCCCGCGCCAATCCATGCCCCTTTTTTCAACACAATCGGTTGGCAGGTCAAAACTTGCCGGTCGTATAAATCGTGGTTATTCGTTATCAGCTGGACATTGGCGGCAATCTGCACATCATCTTCAATGACAATCCCGCCTCTGGCCATGGCCAATAAATTGCTGTTGACATATACCCCGTTGCCGATGGAGATGTTGGAAAGCTCTGCGCCCGAAAGCGGTGCTTTGACGAAGGAATTTTCGCCGATTTTCCCGGCAAACAATTCCCTCATAAGCTCCTTGTATCCCGGATCGAGATAAAATGTGTGATTCAGCCGGAAAAGAAGCCGCTCCTGCTGTTCACGTTTTTGGCGCTCATCTTCTCCTATCTTTCGCAAATCAATCCGTACTTCGTCCATTTTTGTTCCTTTTCCTTTAGTACATATTGATATTTTGCCAGAAAGCGAAGTGATGGCGCTTCTTGTATTCCTTCATATCCGCCATCTGCGGCTTCCCTTGCCCAAGTTTCAAATAACGGGCATGGCCGCCGTCAAAACGCTTCCATATTCCCTGCTCGTCCACTTTGGACATGCCCGTCCAGATTTTTGCCATCTGCTTGGCGACCTTCTGCTGCTTGGGCGTAAGTTCGGTGCCGATGTCTGAAGAACCGTGAAAGCCGGGGAAAAGATACGGCAGCTCGTAAGTATGCGCCGTTCCCTGCTCAAAATCGGTCGCAACATACTTGGGACACTGCGGGTCGCTAAACTCGTAGTAATAGACTTTTAGCTTGCTGTCGAGCGAATCGGCAATCCGATAAATCGGCGCAGCAAACCAGCTGTCCGTGATGACCTGTGCATACGCCTCGGCGGGACTGCCGTAAGCCTCTGAGGGATACTCGGCCATCACTTTGTCCGCAAAGCCGGGAATGGCGTACTGTTTCTCCAAAGCCTCGAGATTAGCTCGATAGGCGGCCTCGTCCATATTTTTCCCGGCAATGCTCTCCGTCAGGGCGGCAAAGAAAGAACCCTCGTTTTGCACATTGCCGATGCCCAGCCGTTCGCCGTTTACTTCGCCGTTCTTGAAGGCTTCGGCGATGCTTGACGGCACATACTCACCGTCACGGGTGATAATGCCATCCAATAAATAGTTGTTTTCCAAAGCCAGAATTTCTTCCGTGGAAAGGGAGCGCAACTCATCGGCGGTAGCGTTTTTCAATCCTGCCGCCTTAGCCAGGCCGATGCCTTTTTCCTCGGCCTGTTCCCGCGAAATCGAATGGCCATTGGCATACATGACAGGGCTGGACATGGCGATGATGTTTTTGAACAAGCCTTTGGCCTTGGGACTGGCCATCAAGATTTGCGAGCTTTGCCCGCCGGAGGATTCGCCGGAAATCGTCACATTGTCGGGATCGCCGCCGAAGTTCTCGATATTTTTCTGCACCCATTCAAGCGCCGCAATCTGATCCATCACGCCGTAATTGACAGCGGCGTGACCTTCCGCATCAATGGCGGGATGAGCAAAATAGCCGAACGCACCGAGCCGATAGTTTATCGTCACCACCACGGCGCGGCCTTCCTTGGCTAAAAGCGAGGGGTCATAATCGCTCCCTGCGCCAACCACCAAAGCCCCGCCATGAATCCAGACAAAGACGGGAAGTTTATCGGGGTCGCCGAGTTGCTTCTCCGGCACGGCCACATTGAGGTACAGGCAATCTTCCGAACCGCCCGCCGTGGCGAACACGCCCAAGTAACCCGTCTGCGCCGCTTCGCTTTTGTATTCGGTGGCATCAAGCACCCCATGCCAGTTATCGACCTTCACCGGCGGCCGCCAACGCAGCTCACCGACCGGCGGCTTGGCGTAGGGAATCCCCCGCCAGTAGCGCACACCACCCTT
>JAFSJX010000073.1 GCA_017449285.1 Treponema sp. | reverse complement strand
TACGGCTGGAACCTGCAGATGGATAAGATTTCCAAAATCTGGCGAAACGGCTGCATCATCCGGGCCCGGTTCCTGGATGACGTCAGCGAAAGCTTTGCGAAGCAGGCCGGTATGAAGAACCTGCTGTTCAGCGACTTCTTTGCGAAAGCACTGAAAAAAGCCCGGGCCGGCTGGGGTCGTGTAGTAGCGCTGGCCGCGGAACGGGGTGTGTCCGTAGTGGCGCTGAGCAGCGCACTGTCCTACTTTGATGCCTACCGCACCGCCAGCGGAAACGCCAACGTGCTCCAGGCCCAGCGGGATTACTTTGGAGCTCACACCTACCAGCGCGTGGACAAAGAAGGCACCTTCCATACAGAGTGGATGGAATAAAGAACAAAACTGAATAGTAATAGTTGTAATAAAAAAGACTTAAGCAAAACATCGGGAGTGCTTTCAATTTTCCATTGAGCGTTGTCAGGGCAACCCGGAAGGGTCCCAGTCGACGAGGGAAGCCACGCTGAGCGAAGCGATGCGCGGCGTACAGAGGAGTGGGAGGCGGGTTGCCCTGCAATGCGACTCTGAGTTTCGAAGCCACAGGCAAATGAACCCATGAAATAGCAAGCGTTTTCGGTTTTGCGAAATCATTTTTATTACATTCTGATTTGTATTCCCGGTCAGCCCGCTGTGAGGTGTGCCCGTTGGGTGGGGTTTGCCAGGCACAAAGGCTGCGGGGAAAGAAACAGAGATTCCCTGCGTGTTACAATGAAAGAAGTACAGGTAGAGACAATCACGGTGTTTGTGGTGAGAGCAGGGGTGTTTTATCTCCTTCGCCAACGTCTGGAAAAAGGTTTGCTGCTAGCATCCTATTATGCTATAGAAAGAAAAAACAAAAACGAACAAAAAAACGAACGAAAAATTTTACGGTTGTTTTTTCGTTCGTTTTTTGTTAAAATGGTATCGACGAAAATTCGTTTATTATCAGGAGGCGCGCTGTGAGAGAATCAAAGAATTTGGAATTTAAAGAATCCGTTACTAATACATTTTTAAAAACTGTCAGCGCATTTGCTAATTATGGGACGGGCAAAATTCTTTTTGGCGTTATGGATAATGGTGTAGTGAAAGGCATAGAGAATCCGGAAAAAGTATGCCTGGATATAGAAAACCGCATTAACGACTGCCTTGACCCTGTACCGGAATATATTCTGGAAATTAATGAAAGAACATCAGTGATTACTTTAACTGTTTCGGAAGGGTTGCATAAACCGTATCTGTATAAGGCAAAAGCGTATCGTCGGAATGATTCCGCAACAGTGCCTGTTGACCGTCTGTCCTTGACCAGATTGATTTTGGAAGGACAGAATCTTTCATTTGAAGAGTCTGTGGCACGTAATCAGGAATTGCATTTTGCTGTTTTGGAGAGAAAACTTAAAACGGTGTTGCATCTGGAGAATGTTACGCCGGATACATTAAAGACGCTGGAGTTGTATAAAGACGGGGAAGGCTTTACCGTTGCGGCAGAGCTTTTAGCAGATCAAAACAGTTTTTCCGGTATTGACATGATACGATTTGGAGACAGTATAAATATTTTGCTTGACCGGGAG
>JAFSJX010000072.1 GCA_017449285.1 Treponema sp. | reverse complement strand
GCTGGGTTCCGTCCGTTCGTCCAGCCACTGTTGCAGCAAATCGCTTTCTTCATAAAATGCGGAAGCGGCTTTGGCTACTTCATCCGGCACATCGTTGCCCAATCCTTCCGCAAACCAGAGTTTTGCCCCTTCCACGCACCAGGCCAGGCAGGCGTTCAGATTTTCCGGCTGCAGCAGTTTTTGTTTTAACTTGGCATCCCGGTTTTCGATTTGTGCTGTAAAAGGAACAATCACCAGACGGCGGCGGATGCCTTTGTCCATGGCGTCGGATATTGCGGGCAGGTGGTTGGTCTGCAAAATCAGCTTGAAGGAAGGACAGAACTCAAACGGTTCGGCGTTCAGGTGCCGGGCGGTCAGCGTATCGCCGCCGGTGAGGAGTTTGACCTTTGCTTCGTCCAGACGGCGGTTGGGGTTGCTTTCGCTGGACAGCACGTAGCGTTTGCCGGGCAGCCTGGCGAACTCCGGCGTGGGGCGCTGTCCGTCGGTCACGTAAGCCGTGGCCAGCAGCGTGTCGATGGACAGGGTGGCCTTGTAGTCGCTGATGGCCGCTGCAATGGTTTCAAAGAAAGTGCCCTTTCCGCTGCCGCCTGGGCCGTAGGCGATGACAAACTTTTCTTCTTCCGTGCTTCCGGTGAGGCAGTAGCCCATAAACTTCTGCATCCAGCGGCGGACGGCAGGGTCGGGAAGAATGGTGTGGACGGTTTGCAACCAGAGATTTTGCGCCAAAGGTGTGGCGTTCTTCCCATTGTTTTCACTGTGTCCGGCAGAAACGTTACCTGCCGTTGCTTCCGTTTTTGCAGGCATTTCATTTTCGCAATCATCGGGATGTCGCTTTTGGGTGGCAACATTTTCCTTGAAACCTGCCGCGCAGATTTTTGTCAGCAGGTCCTTTTTGTCAAAGGACTGTAACGTGCCGGTAGCCAGGTTCAGCGTGCCGTTCTGAACATTTAGCAGAAACGGATTCGCATCAAACGCGGCAAAGTCTGTGGCGTTGCAACCCTGCCAGTAGTTCACGGCGTCTTTGAAATGGTGCAGGGATTCCGATTTTCGCAGCCAGTCCAAAACGTTAGCGCGACGTTTTTGTTCCGTCTGGTCCAGCGTCTGGGGCAGGCTGCGAATGGCGGAAGCCAGTTTGCGGTAGGCGGTCACGGCAACGTTGCGGAGCACGGCGTTGGTTTCTTCCTGCCAGCGCTTGCCGTTCCAGTGCACCCACCGATTGATTTGCGGCACGAACTTCCAGTCGCTTCCAATCATGACGTGAAGCCGTTCCGCGTTGCCCGGATCGGTGTAGGGCAGGTTCATGAGGTACTGAATTTGGGTTTGGTTCATGGGTATCCTCCTTGAAATTTATTTCTCAACTTGTATAAATAATTTAGATGGTCAAAATGAAACCGGAATTTAAAAAAAATCCCTCTACTTGTATAATCGCTGCAGCTCCAAAAAATTCAACCACATCTTGAAAAAAATTTTTCCCTCTACTTATCTATTCCGGCGAGGAGGCCGAAATATGAGATTGTTTTTAAAAAAAATTTAAAATGTTACAAAAAAAGTGAAAATGGTTTACAGTTTTCTGTGTAAATTAGTACTGGAAGTTTGAGTGGATATGCGATACAATGAGTTGTGAAAGCAGTAAAAATTTTGGTAACGGAGATAACCATTACAAAGGGAAGTACACTGCGTCAGGCTGCGTTTGGCTGCGAACACAGGACAATTTGAACCGGGTCCGGTTATTTTTAAAGGGGGTATTCTTGCAATGAAAAAGTTATTCTTCTTCTTATGTTGCCTGTTAGCTTTATCCGCGACGGCTTTTGCGGAGAAATCCGAATGGATCGATCCGGGCTATGATTTTACGAAAGCCAAAAGTATTTGTGTTGACTACGCGGCCGCCCCCGAAATTGCGGACGGCGTCCGGGATAAGGATGCGCAGGCTGTGTTTTTTGAGCGGGCCAAAGCGGATATTGTCGATAAACTTATCAAAGCAAAATATAACGTCGGGCTCACGGATAATGCCAAAGGGAACGCAGCAGGCAAAGAAGCGGCAAACACAAAAGCTGTGAAAACGCAGTCTGCCGAAAATCCCCGGCTCGCTTCCGGCGATTATGATTTAGTGGTCAGATGCACGGTTTCGCAATATGATACCGGGAAAAAACATTTGGAAGCCCATACGGAAACGGTAATGGTGCCGGTTACCGCCACCGTGTTAGACGTAACCGGCCATATGCAGACCATTACCATACAGGAACAACAGGTTTACAATATTCCAGCGGGAGAGTATCCTGCCGCATTTGTGAAGGCCCGGTTTGATGTAATCAACACAAAGACGAACCAAAATGTCTGGACCTGGGAGGATGCGCGGGAAAAGGTTGCGGACCCGGGTATCTCCAACGTTAAACCGAAAGAAGTTCTTACAGGCATCATGGCAGATTTTTCAGCGAGCTTACGGCATAATTTAAAAAGCAGAAAGCCGAAAGGAAAGTAAGAAGACACGGATTAAATACGTTTTTAAGGAACCACTGGCTGTTTCCGCAGCGCCTGCTAACAAGCGGGCGTTTTCTTTTCCCGTAATCAGTTCCGTTCCATCATTTTCCGGCGATTCGACTGGTACAATATCCCCCCTACTATAAACAATTTGGGAATCGAAAACGCAACCAACAATCTGAGAAAAAATTTTTCTTTTCACTTATATAATCCGGCGAGGACAAAAAAACGCAACCAAAAATTGATAAAATTTATTACTTCACTCTTATAATCCCGTGAGGGTGAAAAAACGGAACCGGTAAAGCAAAAATATTTTTGCTCTCACTTATATACTCCGGCAAGGCGCCAAAATCTGTTGGAAAAATTTTCCCTCACTTGTATAAACAGGAATGGGTATTAAAATGCAAGTCGATTCACCAAAAAAATTTTCTCTCTACTTGTATATTCCGGAAGGGGTACCCAAATCTAAAGTGGCTTTTTCGTTATTTTTCAAAAAAACACTGCCGGTTTGCAAATCAAATATAGGCGTGGCTTATTTCATAATGTAGCTGTGATGCTCTCATCATGTATCAGTGTGTTGCTTTTTCATTAAGCTTTCTTTTCATCAAAACTTCATAGAAAACGCATGTAAACTATGCTATAATACAACTGCGAAAGGAATCGTTCCGGTCGGAAAGACAGGTGTCGATTTGAAAGATTTTGAAAAGATTGATTGGGATTCTTTAACCTTCGCCAACAATTACATTTTTCTGGAGGTGATGAACAACAAAAAACGCTGCCAGTACCTGATAGAGAAGGTTTTGCACATACCTATTAAGAGGATTCTGCACATTGTTGCGGAGCGCCACATGAACAGCCCGCGGGTCAGCAGTAAGAGTATTCGGCTTGATGTGTATGTGGAAATTCTGGACGGAACGGTTATTGATTTGGAGATGCAGGTGACAGGGAAGGGCAGCACCATTTACCGTGATGCAGAGGAAGAGCAAGTGGAAAATGAGCTTCCGTTGCGCACGCGGTATTACCAGAGCCTGATCAGCATGGACATGCTGCGCAGGGGCATGAACTATCCGGAGCTGCGTAAATCTTATGTGGTATTTATCTGCACGTTTGATCCGTATGGAAAAGGTCTGCCGGTGTATCATTTCACGTATCGCTGCAAAGAAGACGATGCTTTGCAGATGGGCGACCTGACGGAGAATATTTTCCTGAACGC
>JAFSJX010000071.1 GCA_017449285.1 Treponema sp. | reverse complement strand
TTCATCGCAAAACATTTGAGCGACCATTATTATGCCTACGCGATACACAATAAAATCGGAGTGATGTCAGACGGGCAACATCATCCGCATGTGCACATTATGTTTTCGGAACGGCAGATAGATGATGTGGAGCAAAAACAAGAGCGAGAAGCAAAAAGTTTCTTTTTATATCCGGCGCGAAAGAAAAAAGACGGCACAGAACCGTCTTTCGAGGAGAAATGGAAACGCGGTTCTCCAAAAGACCGGAAGTGGTGTAATCGTCAATACGTCAGCGAAATGCGGGCTGACTTTGCTCGAATTCAAAATGAAGTGTTGGCGAAAAACGGATTTTCTATTCGAGTGGATCACCGAACACTACAGGCGCAAAAGGAAGAAGCCGAGCGAAACGGTGACACTTTTTTGGCTCGCCTTTTTAGCCGAGTTCCGGAAAAATATATAGGAATAATTTCGTGCCAAGAGGACAACGACTCAAAATTGGAAAGGTTGAAAAAATTTCGGGGACTACGCAAACAGCATTTTGATTTGGTGATGAAGATAGACGCAATGACAAAAAAAGCGGACGAATTGGAAGTCAAAGACGCTGTTCAAATTGCCTCCATCGCCGCAAAAAGTCTCATGGACTCGAAAGAGTATACGACGCAAAAATTTGCCTCTCAGTATCTTTCGGCGATACGAGAAAGAATGATAACAGCCGTAGCTCAAGTCAACAAATTCAAGCGCGTCATTATTTCCCAACACAACGCCAAAGAACAAGCCAAACTCGAATATATGAGCAAATCCGAGCGAGAACTTTGGCAAAAATATTTTGAAACGCTGGCGCAGAAAAAACAGTTAGAGGAATTCTTGAAGACCCTTAAAAAGCCCGACGAATCGGCAGTGTCAAGCAGATTGTGTAAGTAGAAAAAGTTAGCGGTCGAATTTATCAAATAGAGCGGCGAGGCGATCGTTCAAAAGCAGTTGATTGCGAACGAGCGACCAGTTGGCAACCGGACGGTCTGCCCACTTTTTTTGCAACTCAACGACTCTCAGATAAAGCAATTTGAAAACGGAATTGTCATTAGGAAAAGCGCCGCGCTTGGTTACTTTTCGGAAACTGGAATTGACCGCTTCAATCGCATTGGTCGTGTACATAATTTTGCGCACTGCCGACGGATAGTCAAAAAGTTGCTCGACGTAGGCAAAACAACGTTTCCAGACGGCAATCGCGCCGGGATATTTTGCCCAGACCTGGCAGAACCGCTCGAATTCTACGCGGCAAGCTTTGATGCTCACTGCACCGTAAATTTTTTTCAAGTGAGCGGTGAAGTCCTTGTAATCGCGCGTCGGCACGTACTTTAGCGAATTGCGAATCAGGTGGACAATGCAGCGTTGCACGACCACTTCCGGAAAGATTGCTTTTGCGCCTTCCTCCAGTCCGGATACGCCGTCCATAGAGATGAAACCGACTTCCTGAACGCCTCGTGCCTTGAGTTCGTCGAAAATCTGCATCCAAGCGTGTTTGCTCTCACTGTCTTGAATCCAAAGTCCCAAAATTTCCTTGCGCCCGTCGACTCTTATGCCCAAAATATTGTAAACGGCACACTCTTTCGTCTCGTAATCGCGCTTAATTGGCACGAAGAGGCAGTCGACGAAAAGGAAGGGATAGAACGGCGCAAGTGTCCGATTTTGCCAACTTTCTTGCTCGTCAAGCACGTAATCAGTGATTTTGGAAATTTGCTCAGCACTGAGTTTAAAGCCGTAAATGTCGTCGATTGTTGCAGAAATATCACGCTGACTCATGCCGCGAGCGTACATTGCCAGAACTTTATTTTCTATGTCGGACACATCGCGCTTGTGTTTGGGCAAAATTATCGAGTCGAAGGAGGCTTGACGATCGCGCGGCACCTCTATCGCTGTCTCCCCCATCGACGTTTTAATAGTCTTATCGAAGTAACCGTTACGCCGATTGGTCGTCTCTTTTTCTTCACGGGAATTAGGTTCATAGCCAAGATAACTTTCCATTTCACCGTTAAGCATAGCTTCAAACATCGGACCGAAGACTTCTTTTAGAGCCGCTTGCATTTCGGCGACACTTTTAGGCTTATACTCGGCGATAATGGCTTGGGCAATTCTTCTGCCGGGTGTGTCTCGATTTTTTCTTTTCATATTTCATCTCTCCCATATCAAAAAATGGATTGTGCTTTCCTTATTACACAATCCATCTTACACTACCTTGTCGTGCGTCCATTTCCGCCAATAAATTTTTGTAGGGAGATTCTTTACGTAGCGTCGCAGATATTTTAGCGCATGTCTTGCCAGTGTGATGTTTGCCAAAGAAATAATGTTTATCGCCACTACACGCCGCCGAAATTTTAGCGTTATGTTCAGGTGAATGAGGTTTGAGTTTCTTACCTTTTCTTGCCGCTACAATCTTAGCTATATGTTCGGGCGAT
>JAFSJX010000070.1 GCA_017449285.1 Treponema sp. | reverse complement strand
GACGATGTGCTGTTCGGAGAGGTATGGAACGTAGAAGCCATCAGCGTCAAGACCAAATGCATCATCACCGTGGTCAGTCTGATGGCGTCGGGCATCACGGATTCCTCGCTGACCTATCATCTGCAAAACGCGAAGGCGCATGGCGTTACGAAGGAAGAGATTGCTGCCATCATCACCCATGCCACCATGTATGTGGGCTGGCCGAAGGGCTGGGCGGTGTTCCGGCTTGCGAAGGAAGTGTGGAATGAGGCCGCACCCGAGCTAACGGAGAAGGACAGGTATCAGAACACGATCTTTTTCCCCATCGGTGATCCGAACGATGCATTTGCGCAGTACTTCGTTGGGCAGAGCTACCTCGCACCGGTGTCGCTGGAGCAGGTGCCGATTTTCAACGTGACCTTCGAGCCGGGATGCCGGAATAACTGGCATGTTCATCATGCGGCAAGCGGCGGCGGACAGATGCTGATCTGCGTCGGCGGACGGGGATATTATCAGGAATGGGGCAAGGAAGCCGTTGAAATGACGCCCGGCACGGTCATCAACATCCCAGCGAATGTAAAGCACTGGCACGGCGCAGCCGAGGATTCCTGGTTCTCCCATCTGGCGATTGAGGTCGCCGGAGAAAACGGCAGCAACGAGTGGCTGGAGGCGGTGAGCGATGAGGAATACCGGAAAGTCAACACGGCTGAGTGAGAAATTGATCGGCACGAATCTTCGGCGTCTGTTCCTTCTGATCATGGCCCTTGCTATTTGTCTTGCATTCGCGGGCTGCGGAAACCGCGGGATACAGTCGGAAGAAGGCAGTTCTGGATCGTCGGAGTCAGCATCTCAAACAAATCCATCTTCTGATCATGCAGCCGAAGATCCCGAAATGGATTCTACCGAAGATTTGATTTCTCAGCCCTCTGAGAGCCCGGAGAGTGATCCAACGGGTGAGGAGACGAACGGCGCGATGAAGCTGATGATCGGCGATTCGGAAGTGTCTGTACAGTGGGAAGACAACGAGAGCGTTGCCGCCCTGCGGGAGCTTGTGGCCGATGGGCCGCTGACGGTCGCCATGTCCTCATACGGCGGATTTGAGCAGGTCGGCTCTCTTGGGACGAGCTTGCCACGAAACGATGTGCAAATTACGACGCAGGCCGGGGACATCGTTCTGTATTCCGGAAACAATATCGTAATCTTTTATGGTTCGAATTCATGGGCATACACGAGGCTCGGTCACATAGAATTGTCTTCGTCTGAGATGCCTGATGCTGACGCAGAACTTCCGTATGAAGGTGCAAAGGAAATGCTCCTCGTGAATGATGTCGATAACAGAGAGTTCCTAAGAGAATTACTGGATGCCATGTATAACGAACTCCCTGCGCCTAAGAAAAAGAAATAAGGTTGTTTGTACCTTTTGATTATTCCTCATACATTTAGATTTTGCCTATACCTTTTGATTTTCCCTCGGAGGGGTTCAAATCGAGAGTTCACAGGGGTTCAAATTCTCACGGGCAAAGTCGCTGAAAAACTGAAAACAGACATAAAAAAGAGGGCTTCCGACGGAGTAAAGCGAAAGGGGGGTTTTTTTATTGTATTTGCTTTTTTTTAGCGACAGAGGCTTTGCTTTCCTTTTTTTCACAGAAGTCTTCCAAGTCTTCAAATATACACTTTTTTACATCGGCTATATCAAAATCATCAATGAAAATAATAGAGTCTTTAGTCAAATGATTTTTTTATTTCCTTAAAATTCTTTAATTTTCGTTTCATATCGCCTTAATGCCCCAAATAAAAAGTTCCTGTATCGTAAAATCATAAAAATATGGGCGCACCCCTTCGGGTCGGGCTATCCGCACTCGCTTGAAACTTCGCACATTCGTGCTCGTTGCGAGAACCGCTGACGCTCCATTCACCGGTCACCTTGCTGACCGGTGAACGCCTTCGGCGGTGCTACTATCCCTTGCGCACCACGTTTTGGAGGCATTTTATGAAAATCTTACGGACAACTTTTGCGACACTTGCCGTGCTGGCACTTTCGGCAAGCTCAATATCCCTTTTTGCTGCCACAAAATACTCTACCAATCCCGACGAATGTGTGGACGGCGTTTGCTTTGTTCCCCAGTACGCCGATGACGGTCGTGAAAACTACGCAATCGTTTCCCCGGTGGGCTATCACGATGTGCCAATGATTAGCCAGGCAAAAAGGCTGAATTCTCTGGCTGGAAAAACAATCGCCCTGGTGGGTGGCTCCTTTATGGCAGTCACCACCCACAACGAGCTTAAGCGTTGCATCGAAAAAGAATTTCCCACAACAAAAATCTACATGTTCGACGACATCGGTCAGGCAGGTCCCTATTCCGTCTTCGGTCAGACAGAAAAAACCAAAGCCTTTCAGGACCGTCTCAAAGAACTTAAAGTTGATGCCGTAATCGTTGGAAACTGCGGGTGCGGACTTTGCACCACAAAAGAAACTGGAGACTCAATCGCAGCAGAATATATCGGAATCCCGTCTGTGACTGTTGCCGCTCCAACTTTTGTGGCTCAGGTTCATTCAACAGGCGTAAACCGGGGCGTTCCCGTCCTTCGTGCGGCCGAATATCCGGGAGCTTTTGCTTCCCATTCCACAGACGAACTCAAGAAGAATGCAAGGGAAGTTCTCTGGCCTCAGATTAAGACTGCCCTCACCACAGAGATTTCAAAAGAAGAAATTGAAAAATACGCTCCCGAAGGAAAACGGCCGGCTGACGAAATCATCTACTACGGAAATTTCGACGAGATTCAGGAATACATGCAGATTAACGGCTGGACTGACGGCTTGCCCGTAGTTCCGCCTACAGACGAAAAAATTCAGGAATACCTGAAATTCACCGGCTTTAAGGGAAGCGATGTTTTAGGCACCTTTGCCCTGGCTTACCGGGAATGCACTGTCTACACGGTGGCGGCAAATGCTGTAATGGCAGGAGTTCCGCCTGAGTTCATGCCGGTCTGCATTGCTTTCGTGCAGGGGATGAACAACGGTGAATGGCGGAAACCCCTTGCCTCAACCCACGGCTGGACTCCCTTTGCCTTTCTTAACGGCCCTCTTGCCCGACAGCTGGGAATCGACAACCAGCAGGGAATGATCAGCGAAAAAGCAAACAAGGCTCTGGGGCGATTCATTGATTTGGCCATGCTCAACATCGGCGGCTACTATGTCAAAGAAAACCGCATGGGCTCTTTCGGCTACCTCACGCCTTTTACATTCAGCGAAGATGATGAAGCCTGCGTAAAAATCGGCTGGAAGCCCTATCATGTTCAGCAGGGATTTGATTTGAACGCAAATACAATCACAGCGGGAAGCGCGCTTGCATGGGGAAACAACATTACGCCCGCCACCGACGATGCCGAAAAAATCATGAATCTTATGGCCTTCGACATCACAGAAAAACAGCAGAACGGTCTTGGAAACACAAAGCCCCAGGTTAATCGCACGGTTTTCATCACTGAGTAT
>JAFSJX010000069.1 GCA_017449285.1 Treponema sp. | reverse complement strand
TTGACTGATTTTGCCGTCAACTATAAAATAAGCGAATCCGGCAATTTGACGAATAAAGATTTCTTCAATTTGCTCATGCGGTGAAACAGAACACGGCGCAAAAAGACCGTCCAATCTTTCACAGGCTCTTCATCTTTCCGCGTCGCATATCGGCTGTCATTCAATTTTCGCTTCGTAACAGAAGACAAATTCATTTCTGCGGTCTATCAGGTTTCACGTCTTCATTGAGGAGGTTCAAAGGGGGCGCTACGCCCCTGACCGTACTGCTCCAACCTAAAATGCTCCGACCTAAATACACGTTGATTATGCATCAGTCCAAGGCTTTTGTAAATAGGCAATTTGCATAACGTATTTTGTCGAAACTTATCCCATAAATTTTTTCAGACGGCCATGAGGCGAAACCCGAAGAGGCAATTCCAAAAATTTAACAAATTTCAACTGAATTTCAGAACTTTTTCGTGGTGAAAACAGGCGAAAAAGTTTGTTGAAAATGCGATTGACAGACTACTTGCCAGAATTTTAATTGTCCAGTATAATAGCGATACAAGTCAATGAACTTGCGCGAACTCAGGAGATGAATTAAGGCAAGCTCTTGTAACAACTTGCAGGCGTTCGTCTTCGGATATAGGAAGTGATATATGGAATTACAAGACTGGAAGAAAAAATTCGCTCCCGACATTTTGGAACGCGGCGAAAGCTACTTTCATAATGGCGCGGTGCATTTGCTGGAATGGGAGGATGAACAGATTCACGCGGTTGTCTCCGGCGAACGCGACTATAACGTCCATATTTCCGTAATCAAAGGCGTCGCCTCGCATATGTTGTGCGACTGCCCTTTTGCAAGAAAGGGAAATTATTGCAAGCATATGGCTGCGGTCTTGTTCGCGGCGTTCGATGACGGTTGCTACGAAGTCGAAAAATATATTTTCACCCGGAAGCGCTTCATGGATAACGTAATCCCCGTTTTGCTGGCATATGGGCGTCCCGACGATGCGATTAATTTGGCTTGCAAGGTGTTCGCGGACGCGTCGGAGGTCGGGCTTGTCTATTGGGATAGGTCGTTCAGCAGTTTGTACGAGGACTGCGAAAAACACTGGCGCGCCATTTGGCCGCATCTGAGCCAATCGCAACGTTCCATCATGTTTGAATGGCTTTTTGCGCGCTACAGCCGTTGGGACGCCTCCAAAAAAACGATTGAGTCTTTTTTGTTTGGCAATTCGTCTCAAGAACCCGCGTTTTTAGAACCCGAATTTTTACACAGGGAACTGGAGTTGCTTGATACGGAAATTCAAAACTCCGGAACAAGGGAAGCTGATTTGAACCGCCTTGTCAAATTGCGGCTTGACACAATGAAGCGAATCCCCATTGAGCAAGCGGAAATAGCGCGATATACCGAGCAATATTACCGAGTTCGTTCCATTCGGGAACAACTTATTGACTCAAACTTCGCAGAAGCGAAGATTGAACGTGAACAGGCAAAAGATGCGGCATAAGACAGGAATATTGTAAAAATAAGGAACGATTGATAAAGAAACGAGGCAGGGAATTATTCAGGCAAGGAACATAGAAGGGTTTG
>JAFSJX010000068.1 GCA_017449285.1 Treponema sp. | reverse complement strand
GGTCCTGTGGACGCAATCGTGTTTACGGCGGGCGTTGGAGAACATTCTCCGATTATTCGCGCAAAGTCGCTGGAAGGACTGGAGTTTATGGGAATCAAGATTGACCCCAAGAAGAATGCTCTTGCAAACTCATCTAACTGCGAAACGTGCATCAGCGCGGACGACAGCAAGGTAAAAGTGTTCGTCATTCCGACCGACGAGGAACTGGTTATGACAGAGGACGCATACGCAATCATGAATGGCACGTATGACGTTCATACGAACTTCACTTACAGTTTCCAAAGCCCTGACTACAAGAACAAGGCTCGTGAGGAAGGACTGAAGAAAGATTTGGAGAAAACACCGGATTTGGCGAAAATTATCGTTCGTCCGTAGCAATTGGGGGCTGTGTTTGGCAGCCCCTTATTTTGTCAGTACGCTTTTCAGAATCGACAAGCCCGTGTCAAGTTCGTTTTGCGAGATGTTGAGCGGAGGAACGATTCTGAGCGTGTTTTTTCCCGCCGTGGACGTAGTAAGCCCTGCAGAAAGCAACTGCTTCTCAATTTCCACGGCACTTGTTCCGTCCGCAATGTCCACGCCAATCATCAGACCTTTGCCACGCACTTCTTTTACGAGAGGGCTGTGCCAACTGGCAATCTGTGTGCGAATATAATCGCCTTTTTTTGTTACATCGGAAAGAAATGCGCTCTTGTTTATCGTTTTAAGCACGACATTTGCCGCCGCGCACGCAAGAGGATTTCCGCCGAATGTGGACTGATGGTCGCCCGCCGAAAGCACATCCTTTGCCTTGCCGCGATACAGGCACGCTCCCATCGGCACTCCTCCTGCGATTCCTTTTGCAAGCGTCACCACATCGGGAGCAAATCCGAGCGCATCAGAAGCCAACAGCGTGCCAGTGCGTCCCATGCCTGTCTGCACTTCGTCCGCCATGACGATTGCGCCCGCTTTCCGAGCCGCTTCCGCCAGAGCCTGCGCCCATTTTGGCTCAATCAGATTTACGCCGCCTTCTCCCTGCACACATTCAATCAAAACGGCACAAACCGTGTCGTCAAAAACTGAAAGCGCGTCGTAGTCATTTGCCTTAATCGTCTTAAAATCAGCCAGATATGGCGCAAAACACGCGGGATGAAATTTATCCTGACCCGTTGCCGTGAGCGTGGCAAGCGTCCGCCCGTGGAATGAATTTTGGAGCGTCACAATCGTGCGCCGTTTTTCCCCTCCGTTCAGGTAGCCGTATTTCCGCGCCAGTTTTATCGCCGCCTCGTTCGCCTCCGCGCCGCTGTTTCCGAAAAATACGCCGTCAAATCCCGTTGCCGAAAGCAGATTCTTTGCGTATTCAGAACCGATGTCGCTTACAAAATAATTGCAAATGTGAATCTGTTTTGCCGCCTGCTCAGAAATAGCCTTTATGAGCGGCGCGTAATTGTGACCCAGACAGTTCACCGCGATTCCCGAAAGAAAATCGATATATGCTTTTCCGTCCGCGTCATACAACGTACTGCCCTCGCCGCGCACAAAAGTCACGTCAAACGAACCGTAATTGTTCAAAACTGTTTTAGATGCCATTTTCGTCCTCACAATTTCTTTATTAGAACTGTCGGAAACTTCAGTTCTCGAACAAGTCTATTGTATAGAACGATACCACATATTCATTTTTTCTGCTATATTTTTCCGACATTCCCACTATACCCAACAGCTTGCTATCTATGTCGGCTAGTATATCATCGTACCGATACCGCGGTCGCTGAACATCTCAATCAACAGCGAATGAGGCACGCGACCGTCGATGATGTGCGTTCTTGGTACGCCGCCTTTTCGTGCCATCACGCAGCATTCAATTTTGGGAATCATGCCGCCGGCAATCGTTCCGTCATCGTAGAATTTTTGCACGTCGTCCAGATGAATGCGCTGGATAAGCGATTTGGGGTCGTTCACGTCGCGGAGAACCCCTGGCACGTTGGTGAGCTGCACAAATTTTTCTGCTTTGAGCGCAATCGCAATTTTTGCCGCTGCCGTGTCCGCATTGATATTGTAACGGCTTTGGTCACCCTGTTCACCGAGCGCGACCGTAGAGACAACGGGAATAAATCCTTCGTCCAAAAGCGACTGCACGATTTCAGGATGAACTTCAGTCACTTCACCCACAAAGCCTAAATCCGTTCCGTCCTTGTCGATTTTTTTTGCACGGAGCAGCCCCGAATCCACGCCCGAAAGTCCGACTGCCTTGCCGCCTTCCTGCAGGAGAATTCCTACGATGTCCTTGTTCAGTTTTCCCGTCAACACCATCTGCACGATTTCCATCGTTTCCGCGTCCGTGTAGCGAAGTCCGTTGATGAATTTGCTCTCTTTTCCCACGCGCTCCAGCATGTGATTGATTTCAGGTCCGCCGCCATGCACCAGCACCACTTTGATTCCAATCGTGCTGAGCAAAACGATGTCCTTCATTACCGCCGCTTTCAGCTCTTCATTCAGCATCGCGTTTCCGCCGTATTTTACGACGACCGTTTTCCCGACCCAGTGGCGGAAATAGGGCAACGCCTGCACCAGCACGTCCGACCAGTGATAACTGTCTACGCGCGGATCAATTTTTTCTCTCAGTTCGGTATCTTCGCTCATGTCCTGTAATCTCCGTTAATCTTCACATAATCGTATGTCAAATCGCAGCCCCATGCCGTGCCGCTTGCGCTTCCGTCTTCCAGTTCCACCAAGATTTCTACGGCTTCTTCGGTGAGTATCTGTTTCGCAAGCGTCTCGTCAAAATTGAGCGGAACGCCGTGGTCGAACACTTTGATTTTGCGCTCTTCGCCGCCGTTTTGAGAGCCGTCCGTAAAGTAGCGTTTTGCCCCCGCGCGGCTTACGAAAGACACGCTTGTTTTTTCGGGGGTGAAAAAATACCCTGAGTAGCCCATCGCGTCCAAAATTCTTCCCCAGTTTGCGTCCGCGCCAAAGAATGCCGCTTTGACGAGGTTGGAGCAGATGACCGCTTTTGCTAGTCCCCGCGCATTTTCTACCGTGTCTGCGCCAGTCACGTTGCAAGTGACAAGTCTGGTCGCGCCCTCTCCGTCTGCGGCAATCTTTTTTGCCATCTGCGCATTGAGCGCATTGAGTGCGGCGACAAAAGCATCGAAGTCCGCTCCCTCTGCCGTAATCTCCGCATTTCCTGCCATGCCGTTTGCAAGGACAACCAGCGAATCGTTTGTTGATGTGTCGCCGTCAATGGAAACGCAGTTGTAGGTCTGGGCCGCTGAAATGCGCAGGGCTTTTTCCAGCATTGCAGAAGAAATTGCGCAGTCCGTGGTGATAAAGCCAAGCATCGTTCCTAGATTGATGTGAATCATGCCGCTTCCCTTTGCCATCGTTCCCATGCGGACAATCTTTCCGCCGATGGTCGTTTCCAGCGCACATTCTTTGTACTGCGTGTCGGTGGTCATAATCGCGATACGCGCTTCTTTATGTCCTTCTTTGCTCAATCCGTCAGCAAGAGTATCCAGTCCGTTTAAGATTTTTTCCACGGGGAGTTGCTGACCGATTACGCCGGTTGAAAGCACCAGCACGTCGTCTGCATTGATATTCATTTTTTTTGCGACCGCATCAGCCTCTTTTTGCGCATTGTCGTAGCCTTCTTTTCCCGTGCAGGCGTTGGCATTTCCGCTGTTTGCGATGACTGCCTGAGCCTTTCCGTTCGCAATATGGTCGCGGGTCAGTTTGACGCATTCCGCCTTGACACGGTTCTGGGTGAAAATTCCTGCCGCATTGCAGATTTTTTCGCTGTAGATAAGCGCGGTGTCGTTGGTCGTGCGGCTTGCCTTGATTTTGTTCAGCACGCCGTTTGCCGTAAAGCCTTGCGGGGCAGTCACTCCGCCGTCAATAAATTTCCCGTCAAACTGCATATATATGCACCTCAATTACATAAATATACATTTAGTATAGCAGACTGTTTTTATACACGCAATAGTATTTTTTCACGAAATTTGCTATAGTCATCAGTATGAATCGGAAAATGCTTTCGTATGTGCTTGCGGTGGGGTTGTTTTTCGCGCTTGTGCCGCTTTCTGCAAAGAAAATGTCCGTGCCGGGGTTGTATCATTACACGCTGGATAACGGGCTGAATCTCTTTATAATGGAAAACAATGCCGCTCCTCTTGCGTTCGTCATGGTGACGGTTCGGGCGGGGGCGGTCACGCAGAGTCCTGAGAATGTGGGACTTTTTCATCTGTATGAGCATATGATGTTCAAGGGAAACGCAAAATACCCCAATCAGCCGGCAACAATAGCCGCCTTGAACGAAATGGGAATCAGCGATTGGAACGGATTTACGGCGGTCGATGCGGTGTCGTACTATTTTACGGTGCCAGCAGGTATGGTTCGGAACGGGCTTGAATTTTGGTCGTATGCAATCCGAACGCCGCTTATGGAAGAAAAAGAACTTGCCAACGAAAAAGAAGTGGTTGTCTCCGAAATTACGGCGAATATGACCAATCCTGGAAGAATTATGTATGCCGCGCTGGGAAAGCATTTGTTTCCTGAAAAACCGTGGCGGCTTGATACGAGCGGAACGGTTGAGATTGTGCGCGGGGCAACGGCGGAGCAATTGCGGAACATTCAGGGCGAATATTACGTGCCGAACAATGCGGCGGTCTTCGTGGGTGGCGATGTCCAGCATGATGAGATATACCGCATGGTCAAAGAAATTTACGGAGACTGGAAAAAGACCAAGGAGATTCCGTTTGATTCCGTTCCGACAAAAACCCCGTTCGCTTCGATTCAAAAATTCGTCTACCCTGACGCGCGTTCCAGCGACAATTTTGTGCAGACGGGTTACTATCTGCGCGGTCCTGATGCGGAAACTGATGCGGCGGACACCTATGGCGCAGATATGTGGGGTTATCTTGTAAAAAAGCCCGATGGCGCGTACAAATCGCTTTTGCTTTCGGACGAGGCGCTTTCCATTCCCGATGCGGATTATATCAGCGGGTATTATTCTACGGAGCGGGCAAGCGGAAGAATCGCGCTCTCTTCGGTCATGCTGAATGATGGTTCTCCCGTAAAAAAGACGGAGCGTTGGCTGGAAGTAGTGCAGACCAAGGGAATCCCGCTGATGAAAACCGAATCTTTTTTGGGCGAAAAACTGATTGCGGACGCAAAGACGATGATGGAAAATGCGGATTATTACGCGGTGGAAACGGCAGAAGGATTTTTGACTAATCTTTCAAGCGTATGGGCATCGAGCGGACTGGACTATTTTCTTGGCTACGAAAAGAAAATGAATTCCGTTACTGGAAAACAGGTGCGGGCGTTTGTGGAAAAATATATTGAGGGAAAAAACGGTATGTTCATCGTGTTTGTAAGTCCGTCCGTCTACGAAAAAAACAAGGCAGAATTTTCGGCTGCGGGCTATGCTGAAATCAACGCTGACAATGCGTTCTGGTGGAAGGAAAACTGACTCTGCTTTTGCAGATGATGCAGTATAAGGAGTGCGTATGAAAAAGATTTTTAGATATATGAAGATAGTGTCGCTGGCGGTGATGATGACCGTGACTGTGATTTCCTGTGCGTCAAATTCGGGCGCAAAATCGGCTCGTTCTCAGGGTGGCTCATATTACGAATCTAATGCCGCAGATTTTACCACCGTGTCGCTTTCAAACGGAATTCCTGTGGTGTTCAAAAAGAACGGGACGGGGAAAATTTATGTGCTTAAAATGATTATTGACGGAGGCACGCCGCTTGTTCCCGTAAGCAAAAGCGGTCTGGAGGACGTGACGCTGGAAATGCTTCAGTACGGCAGCGAAAAATATTCGTATTCCGACATTCAGCGGCTCAAATACGAGCAGTCTTTCTCAATTTCATCGGCTGCGGGCTATGATTATTCAACCTACGGATTCCGCTGCATCGAAAAATATGTGGACGGTGTGCTGGATATTTTTGCCGACAGCATATTGCACCCGCTTTTTAACGCAGAAGATTTTGACAAAGTGAAGACCGAATATGCGGAGGAGGTTCAGCGCACGTTGACTGACCCCAGTGGATTGCTTTCCGAGACGATGCGCGCCGTCGCCTTTAAAAATCATCCGTATGAATCAAATCCGTCGGTCACGGAGCAATCGTTGGACGCGATTACATTGCAGGAAGTGAAAGCTCATTATCAGACTTTGCTGAACGCAAACCGGCTGAAACTGGTGGTAGTCGGTGATTTTTCCGATGACGGCCAGAAAAAACTTGCCGAAAAATTGGAGCAGATGTTCGGCTCAATTGAAGCAAAGCCGTTTGAAAAGCCAACGATTCCTGCGCTTACGGTGAGCGGCAAAAATGTGTACAAGCAGTTGGAGCAGGCGGGAGATTCGGGATACGCCTTCGGGTATTATGCCTGTCCCGATCGAACCAACGCCGCAGAGTATGTTCCCTATGCGCTCGCGTCAATGTTCATTCAGGACGAACTGTTTGCCCAAGTGCGCGAAAAACAAGGCGCGGTCTACAGCGCAGGAAACGGCATTGTCGGCGGTATAAAAATGTTCGGCGTTATTTCTGTGTACCGCGCCAGTAAGCCTGAGAACCTGCGGCAATACATCTACGATGCGATAGATTCATTCCCAGACGAAAGAGGCGTGCAGGAAAAACTTGATCATTACAAGAATAAGTACATTACTACGGTGTTCTCCTCGGCTCAGGACGCAAACGGCGTGGCGGGCAATGTGGTCAGTTCCCTGCAAAATTACGGCGACCCTACCGCATATCTTCATCGGACGGAGCAGATTCAAGCGACAACCGCAGCGCAAGTGTATGTCGCCTATCAGAAATATTTTGCCCGCACCGCACTCCGAGCCGCAAACGGCAGCGTAAATCCCATTCGTTGGGTTGTGGTTGACAAAAACGGACGGTACAAATTCGACTGACGGCAGAGTCTGTATGCGGTCAGTCTGATAAATCCGTGTTATGCGCCAAGATTTTACTTGTCTTATTCTGGATTATTCAGTATCTTTTAAATATGGACGATTTGTACACGGTGCTTGGCATAACGAAGAGCGCAAGCGATGATGAAATCAAAAAGGCGTACCGCACGCTGGCATTCAAATATCACCCTGACCGAAATCCCGGTGACAAAGCGGCGGAAGAAAAATTCAAGCAGATAAACGCCGCCTACGAAGTGCTTGGCGACAAGACAAAACGCGCGCAGTATGACCGCTACGGCTCATCGTCCACATCGTATGGCGCGGATTCATCGGGTTACAGCGGGTATACAGGTACTTACGGCGGCTACGGCAATGCGTATCAGGGCGGCTTCAATCAGCAGGACGACCCGTTCTATCAATGGTTCAACAGCGCGTTCCAGCAGGCAAACCGCCGCGATTCCAATATGCATCAGAATCAGCAGAATCAGAATACGGACTGGCAACGGTATTATCAGCGGCAGACAGAAGAACCGCTTTCACGAGGACAAAGTTTTGGCGCGTTGCTCAGAAGTTTTCTGGTATTTGGTTTGGGGCTGTATTTTTTACAATTCAGTCTTTTTATCATTCCGATTGGTCCGATTCTCTGCATGATTGCGATAATTCGGGGCGCAAAAGGAATGGGGAAAGCGTTCAAGGGACTGTTTGCCAGATGATGCCGCATATTTTTTGCAGGTGGCAGACAGCATGAGCGTTTGTTGCGTCAGCGTTTAGTGCATTAACGCTCGCGGAAAATGATGCGCCCCTGATTCAAATCGTAGGGAGAAAGCGCGACTTTTACGGTATCGCCCGGAACGATTTTGATAAAGTGCTTTCTCATCTTGCCTGAAAGATATGCGATGATAACGTGACCGCCCTGTTTAAGTTCGACGCGGAATTTCGCGCCAGGAAGTGCTTCTTTAATCAGACCGTCAACTTCAATTTCTTCCTCTTTTGCCACAAGTCCTCCAAAAAATGTGCAGAATTTAATCGAAAAAATTTGCTTTTTTAGCAATTTGCACTTATATTAGTATGTACAAATACTTAAAATTGTCAACACAGGGTGGTAAAAAGGAATATGGACAAAGAGTTTGTTGAACAGATGAAGACAAAACTTCAGGAACAGCGCAGGACGATTTTGAATTCGCTGGCGACACAAAATGCGGATTACAAGAGCCTTGTTTCCAGCGGAGACACGACAGGTGATGTGATTGATGTTGCGTCGGATGTGATTGATGGTCAGTTGCTGGAATCTTTGGGAACGCAGGACGCAAATCGTCTGAAAATGATTGACAACGCGCTGGACAGAATCAAACAGGGGAAATACGGAATGTGTCTCAAATGCGGCAAGGAAATTCCCCGTGAGCGGCTGGAAGCGTTGCCTTATGCATTTATGTGTGTAGATTGCAAAACCAGCGATGAACGGAGAAACCGCTAGATTTCATACATCAAATCGCCGGCAGGGCAAATCAGAGTGCGCTGAATTGGATTCCATCGGCTGCAAGCAGGGCAACTTCTTTGTAGCCGGCTTTTTTTGCGCGCTCAGCGGCAAGGTCAAAGGCACAGTCAAGGGCATCCGCATTGTGCGCATCCGAGTTAATCATAATCGGTACATGATATGCAAAGAGTCGCGAAAGAAAATAGTCTGACGGATAGGGCGAAGTCATATACCCGCGCGAAATTGCCCCCGTGTTGATTTCGGCGATGACTCCTGCCTTTGCGGTTGCCTTTGCGGTTGCTTCCACTTCGGCTTTGTACCATGCATCGTTTTCGTCAAACAGGTGCAGCGTTCCGTTGAATTTGCGGATTAAGTCTGCGTGACCAAGAATCGTAAAGTCGCCGTGCAAAAGCATTTCCCGCTGCAATGAAAAATAACAGCCGACGGCTTTTTGCACATCTCCGTCGAACACATCGCGAATTCCGTCCGCAAGAATAGCAGGCTTGTTGTCCACGGCGAGCGGTCGTTTTTCGGTCGGTATAAAATGCACCGATCCAATCAGAAAATCAGGGTTGAATTCTGCAAAATTCTCAAATCGCGGCGAGCAGAAGCCCGGAATAAAATCTGCCTCAAATCCCAGAAAAATCTGAATCTTGTCCGCATATTTTTTTTGCAGGTGGCGGATTTCTTCGCTGTATGCGCCGTGCTGAGTGTGGTTAAGGTTTCCTTCGAGAGAGAACGGATACAATGAGTGCGCAGAAAAACCCAGTCGCGTCATACCTTTTTTGATTGCGGAAAGCACGTTTTCTTCGGGCGTATTTTTTCCGTCGCAGAAAATTGTGTGTGTGTGGAAATTCGTTTTTAAGGCTTCGTTCATTTTTTCACTCTGTTTTTGAGAACTTCCACGCATTTTGCAAGAATGGTCTCCGGCTTCTGAGGCTTAACCAGATAACTTTTTGCGCCCAAATTCAGTGCCATCATAACCGCTTCTTTTTGAATCGCCTGAGAATACACGATGACCGGAGTTTCGCTCTGCTTTTGTTGCAATGTTTTTAATACGTCAAGACCTGAAAGACCCGGCATAAAAATATCCAGAATGATAAGGTCATACTGTTTTTCTTCAATCGCTTTAAGGAACTGTTCTCCGCTCTCAAATAACTCTGATTCCGCGCTGATGGAAGAAAGATGACTGTGAAGGATATTCCTAAAAATTGCCTGGTCGTCAACGATTGCCGCTATTGCCACTGCACCCGCCGTTTTTTCGGTATGAGATTTTGTGTCTGAATAAAAGCGGGTTTCCAGAGTGCCTTCTGTGGAATTATTGGTGGAAGAAAGAATTTTATCAGTGACAAGTTCGGGCATATTCGTGTTGCCGTATTCTTTGACTACGGACGGTAATGCCTGAGAAAGACTGTCTACAACCTGAATGCCCGCATACCGAGGATGACCTGCGACCAATTCTTTGGCGAACTGGCTGAGCGAAAGAATTTTTACGTTCTGTCTGCTGATTTTTGAGTTTGCGATTACGTTGTCAAGCAAAAGCTCAAGATTCGGTCCGTCAACAAACGAAAGTTCCAAATCGCTCATCATCACGATAATCTTGGGGTCATGCAAATCATTTTCTTCAAGCAGTTCGGCAATCTTGTATTTGAGCAGCATGACTTTTTCGCGGTTCAGCCCCTGCGCGACCTCAATGAAAAGAATTTTGTCGTTCACATGTACATCGAGCATACATGGCGTGTTATCAATCGAAAAAGCGGTGTGCAGAATCTTTCCAATAGACTCAAAAAAAACATCGAACTGGACGGGCTTTTTAAAATATTTGACCACGCCGTATTGAATCAGTGCGGCTACATTTTCCCGCTCAATAATCGGTCCCACGACAATCACTGGAGTGTGCGCCGCATTTACGTCGGCTTTTTTTGTTTGCAAAAATTCAATCGCCTCATCAAGCGAACTTGATGCATCCAAAATGATGAGGTCTGGAAGAAGTTTTATCATCTTCGGAAATGCATTCCGAATTCCGACGACAGTCTCAACATTGATTTTTTCGTCAACTAATTTTTCTTTTAGGAATTCGCGAAATGTCGGTGCTGCGTCTACAATCAAGACTTCTCTCATATCTCTATTTTATACCAATTTTTGTGAAAGTACAACAGGAAAAAAGTTTGCCAGATTGAAAAAGACCGCGGATTGAGTGAATGTAAAATAAATTTCCCTTATTTAAAAATGTGTGCTACAATGATAATTGAAGAGGTGTTTGCCATGAAGAAAGTTGCTGTTTTGTTAGCCCGCGGATTTGAAGAGATTGAGGCGATTACGATTATTGACTATTTGCGTCGTGCTGAAGTTGACGTGACTACCGTTGCCATTCCTGAAAAAGGCTCTGTGGAAAGCACCGCACTCGTTATGGGTTCGCATTGTATTTCCGTGGTGGCAGACATGCAGTTGAACGTGTATCTTCATTCGATTGGGGAGAATTATCCCGATGCGATTTTCTGTCCCGGTGGAATGCCCGGCGCAATCAATATCACCAATTGCGAGCCAGCCATTGAGCTGATAAAAAAAATGTACGATGCCGGAAAAATCGTTGCTGCAATCTGCGCCGCTCCTGTTGTCGTGCTTGCAAAAACGGGCATTCTGACTGGGAAAAAATACACCTGCTATCCCGGCATGGAAGAAGACCTTGCCAATTATTGCGGCACCGCACCCAAAATGGACGCGCTGATGAAAGATTCAAAGTTGATTCGCGGCGTTCCGTTTGTTTTTGACGGCACGGTTCTGACAGGACGCGGACCGGGAACAGCCGAAGAATACGCGATGGAATTTGTCCGTATCTTGACCGACGAATCCACCCGCAACCGCCTTGCCAAAGGTGCCTGCCAGCGCGGGTATTAGTGCAGATAAATCGACTTTTCTGTGATTTTGTGATATGCTTGCGGTATGTTTCCGCCTTTTCCAGAGGAGCGCGCGCAGAACATTTGTCTCAGTATGATTCGCCAGTTGGAAAACGGTGCGCTTTCGCTGGAACAGGTTACGCCGTTGAGCGAAGAGCGCGCGGGAATCGGTGTGATGCTTGGTGCGCTGGTGTGCGCGGATTCTAACGGAAATGAGGTCGTGCTGAAAACGGCTTCAGGCTTCAGCCGCGCGCTTGCGGCTCATTTTGACGATGACGCGGTGTATGTTCCGCCTTTGGTAACTCCTTCTCAGATTGAAAATGCCCTTTCCGCAAATGACGATGCGATTCATCGGCTGACGGCACAAATTGACGCTTGCGATGATGAGGACGAAAGAAAATCGCTTGTTGCGGAACGGCTCAGGCTTACGCAGGAATCGGTGGCAAAAGTGTACGCGCTTTATTCGTTTCATTGTGCTGACGGCTCGGTGCGGAGCCTTTCTGACATTTGTGCGGAACGCTGTGGCGGAGCATATCCTCCCACGGGAACGGGTGACTGCTGCGCTCCCAAATTGCTGGACTATGCGTTCTGTCACGGACTGATTCCGTTTAGTATGTGCGAAGTGTTTTACGGACGAAAGACCCCGCATAAAATTTCGGGAACGGCATATCCTCCGTGTGACGATAGGTGCGGCATCATTCTTCCTGCGATGCTGGGTCTGGAAATCTTGTACCGCGATTCCGACATCATCGTGGTGAATAAACAAAGCGGTGTGCTGAGCGTTCCTGGAAAAACCGAAAAAGACTGCATCGTAAATCGTGTGCGCCGTCTTTTTCCAACTTGCATTGAGCAACCTGCGGTTCATCGGCTTGATATGGAGACGAGCGGACTGCTTGTGCTTTCATTTACCAAAGAGGCGCACCGCAATTTGAGCCGACAATTTGAATCAGGCGCGGTTAAAAAAGAATACGTTGCGCTTGTGGACGACATTCTTCCCGCAAGAAAAATCGCGAAGCATGGCACGATGGAACTGTATTTCCGTGTTGACTTGGATAATCGTCCGCATCAGATGTGGGATGAAGTCTACGGAAAAAAAGCGGTGACTGAATGGCGCATCCTTGACGTGGAGACTTATTACGCTCCCGATGGCCGCCGCCGAAAAGTGACCCGTGTACTCTTTTTGCCTCACACTGGGCGGACTCATCAACTTAGGCTTGCGGCAGCAGATTCCCACGGCTTTTCCGCACCGATTATCGGAGATACGCTCTATGGTCACTGTGCGCAGGGTGAACGCCTTATGCTTCATGCGCAGTACCTAGCCTTTTCCCATCCTATTACGGGCACACCAATGGAATTCCGTTGTCGGGCAAATTTTTAGCAGACGGACAGTACGAATGTAGGCATTGCGGAAAATATCTGCTACACTGTGGGTATGGAGTTTTTTAAGCGTTTTTTTATGAGTGCGGTCGTTGCGGGATGTGTCGCTGTTTCTTGCGGGGTGGCGAAGGAATCTGGCGTGGCAAAAAAAATTACGGGATTCCGTGTGCCGTACATGGCGGTGACGGATACAACGGTCTACCTTGTGTGGAATAATCCGAATGATGGGAACGTTGACTACGCGCTGTTTGTGAACGGCGATCGGCTTTCGGAGACTGCTTCCCAAAATTATGCGCGAATCAATCCGATGACGGCTCTGTACCGCGATTCTTTCTATAAATATTACACCAAAAAACGAGTCGGCTTTGAGATGGTCAAAGTCAATCCCACGTCATTTTGTGCGGATAATTTACAGTCAGAGACAACGTATTCATTTCGCGTGGCTTCAGTCAACAAAAAGGGCAAGGTGATTTCCCTGTCCGATGAACTTTCGGTGACAACGCTTGCAAAACCAGACTTAGTTTTGAACATCGCTGATTTTGGGGCAAAATCAGTTTCCGCGCTTCCTGCCGACAAAGACGAACTCAAATTGCTTGCGGCGCAGAATGGGGCGGCTATCCAAAAGGCGATTGATTCCTGTCCGAAAAACGGCGTTGTGCTTGTGCCGGCGGGATTGTTTGTCACTGCGCCATTCCGCCTGAAAAGCGATATGACCTTGCATGTTGACGGAGAGATTCTTGGCTCACCTTTTGCGGAACACTACGAATTTGGTTTTCTGCTCTATCCGTATCGGACGGATACGCGCTACTATGGGCTGATTAACGCGGACGGAGCGGAACATATCCGCATTACAGGAACAGGCGCGATTGACGGGAACGGATGGCTCTATCTTTCTGCGGACGGAAAAAAACTGACTTCGGAAGTGCAATATTACGGCGAAGAAGGTGACCCTGATTTTAGCAATATGAAACTGACGAATTCCGACCGATTCCTCATACGGAAATACCGCCACTCAAATGCGAACGATGTGTACCGGGACGGAATCTTGAGCGCGGCGACCTGCAAGGCAAGACTTTCGGTGAGCAGAAAAACGCCCGAAACAGCGTCCAAAGCCGAAAAAAAATCAGTCTACGGCACACGTAGCACGATGATTTTGCTCCGCAATGTAAAGGGCTTGTTCATTTCGGGCGTTACGTTGCGAAATCCGTCAAATCATACGCTGAATGTGCTTGATTCGGAGGATATTTCTGTTACGGGCATTACCGAGATGACCTACGATTGCAACAATGGCGACGGCATCGGTCTGATTCACAGCAAGAATGCGGTGATTTGGAATAATTTCATCGACACGGGCGATGATTCCATTGTGTTCAGTTCGGGAGTAGGGGAAGCCGCATTTTCGAGCGGGGAACAGCCTGTTTCAAACGTGCGCATATTCGGAAATTACATTCATCACGGACACGGCGGCGTTGCGTTCGGAAGTCATACTGCGCTGGGCATGAGCGATGTGCATATCTGGGGCAACGTGTTCAGTCATACTGACGTTCCGTTCCGCTGTAAATCCAATGCAATCACTGGTGGCGGGGCATTTGACGTACTGTTTGAGGCGAATGCCATCGCAGAGGCAAAACAGGCTTTTTTGGTCACTACAGACTACAACAACGAGAGCAAGGGAAAAGAACTCGGCGCAGTCTTTCATCATCTGACGATACGAAACTGCACGATTTACGGAGTCGGTTTGAATACCATCTGCATACAGGCGGACAAACATTTTCCCGCGCACGACCTGCTTTTTGAGAATCTGAAATTTGCTCAGGTTGGGCGAAGCGTCAATACGATTGGCTGGGAGGCTTTGGTAAACGTGCGCACTGCAACTTTTAACGACATTGCTTTTGTGTCCTACACTGATTCGGCAAAAGAAAAAAAACGAGACAAGGCTTGGGCAAACATCGTCGGTTGTGAAAATGTGACGATAAATCACTAGATAAAAACTACCATTTTGCCGAAAATATGATATAATAGTTTAAAGTATTCATATTGAGGTGTGTAATGTATAAAACGAGAAGACGTGTCGCACTGATGACGACGTATGTCACGCTTGCAGTTTCTTTTATTTTGCTTGCGTTTTTTTTGGTTCCGCAGACAAAGGTCAATGATTTTAGAACATACTCCAATATATTTCCGATTGTGGTGACGGGAGTCTTGTTCTGCCTGCTGCTTCTGGCGGGTTCTACCATTTATTCAAACTTGCGCCAGATTATGGAAAAAAGGACGATGGAAACCGGAGAAACTGCCCTCCTTGATACATTCATCACCAAACTTCGTTTCTGCTATTCGCTGGATGATTTTACGAATCTTGTGGCAACGGTGCTGGAGACTCAGGGCGATTGTTCCGTTCTGTATGTTGACCGTGCCACCAATTATATTTTGTACAACAGTCCATCACGTCTTGCCAGCGCATCAGAGACAATCGATGCCATGCGCATGAATTTTGCCGCAGACTGGAAAGACGGCATTTATTTTTTGGGTGACAATCTTGGCATCGTATCTTCCTCAAGGACTGCGAGGGGGTTCTTCATCGCCAGCGGCGGACAGCATCTGTTTGTGTACTGCAAATATACGCGCCTTTTTGACAACGAAATTTATCCGCGCTTGTTCGAGGAATTCAAGCGGTTTCAGGCGCGAACCAAAACGATTTCCAGTCTTTCCGAAATTTCTGAGCTTTCTAAGGAATGGGAGCAACTTGCCGCCGCACAACAATCCTTCCTTCCTGCGGTCATGCCAGAAGTAAAGAACGTCAGTTTTGGCGCGTATTTCCGTCCATTGATTAACGTTTCTGGTGACTATTACACGGTGCTTCCGATTGATGAGCATAAGACGCTCTTGATGTTGGGAGACGTTTCTGGTAAAGGTCTTGCGGCTGCGTTGGTCATGGGCTTGGTGATGAACACGGTCAAAATCAAGGAGAATAAAGAGGACTTGCCCGGTATGCTCATTGCCGTTGACGCGGCTATCAAAAGTATGCACTTGCAGGATAAATATACGGTCGTTTTTATCGGCATCATCGACACGCAGAAAATGAATATCCGTTACATCAATGCGTCCATGTCCGACCCAATTATCATTACGCGTTCGCCGACAGGGCATCGCATTAAGCCGCTTTCCTCAAACTGCTCTATCGTAGGCATTTTGCCATTGGACGAGGTGACGGTTGCCGAACAGCGGCTTTTCAGCGGAGACGTGATTATGATGGCTTCTGACGGTGTTTCCGAAGTTATGAATGATGAGGGCGTGGAACTGGGCGATACGGAATTGTTTGAGAACACGATAAAATCTGCGGCGGCAAAAGAACCACAGGACTTTATTGATGATATTGTCAAACTGATTTTCAGTTACAACGGAAATAAAAAACTCCGTGACGACGTGACCATGCTCGTTGCAAAGATTCAGGGGTAAAATATGGTATATGTTATCTTAAATGCGATTATCGGCGGATTTTTGATTTGGTTCTCCTATTACATTGACCGAAAAACTGGTGATCAGGAACATAATCCGCTGGTAATGATGAATCTGCTTCTTGCAATTGTCTGCTTTGGAATGGCGGCGGCGGTTCTCTCCTCATTTTATGCGCCTCGTCGGCTTACGGAATTTTTGGGAAGAATCGTGCTGATTGTCACCGGGTGGTACACGCTGGAATTTTGCACATACTGCATTTTCTTTCCGTCGTATGACCGTCCTGTTATCGCAAGGGTAATCAAGTACGCCATGCTTGCGGGAATTGTCGCGCTGTCTTTCCATTTTGTTACTGCGGTTGATATTACGCCGTTCCTTGGTTTTCACGTTATGGCTCTTCCGCTGTTTGTCGGTGAACTTGCCCGCTATCTGCCTTTTAGTTGGTTTGACGGTTTCCGATTTATGATAATGTTCTTCCTCCCTATTACCTCTGCGATTATCATGCTGTTGCGGGCGGAGACAAAAGAGGCTCGCCTTGAGCATCAGAAAGTCATTCTTCATGTTATCGGCATCGTTTCCTGCTGGATTTGTCTGTTCCTGCTGCAGAAGGCTTCGGGACGTGTGCCGCCGTTTACCACGCTGTTTCCAGTTGCCTTGCTCTTGTTGCATGCTATTACCGTCCATTCGGCAGTGCAGAATATGTTGTATGACAAGGTTTCGGTTTTAGGCGTATTCCTGCGCTTTTTCTTCTGTTTCTTGATTCCTGCGGCAATCGTCGGCTTTTTGTTCCCCACGCTGAGTACCTTTGAGTCAGGCTCGCCGTTCATGTTCTTGTTCTTCATGCTTTGTGCTATGGCGGTCGCATTGACGATTTCATATCAGATTTCAAAAATATTTGCGAAGATAACCGTGTTCCGAAGCGCGCAGTATGCGAATTCATTTGAAAAAGATTTGGCAAAACTTGACTATTCAAATGACCCTGACCAAATCGTTAAGGATATGCGCGAGATTTTCATGCGGAACATCGGTCTTTCCAAAATGCAGATTCTTGTTGACAATCAGGGTACGCTGGAATCTTCGTATGATGAGGAAGACATGGAGTCAATTCGTATTCAGACTGATGAAAAAGTACTGGATTCCCTGATGAACCAGAACCGAACGATTTTGCTGAAGAGCGCGATTGACAACGGCTATAACTATGGCGTGAACCGTGCCGACTTGCAGCACTTGTTTGACGAAGCGGATTGTGATGCTATTGTCCTTTTGAACGAAGGCCGGCATCTTCTGGGAGCGTTGCTTCTTGGAGAAAAGAGCGCGGGCAATATCTACACGGAATATGATCAGGACGTATTTATGCGGCTGTATTCATATTTCTTCGTGTTCGGCTACTACATGAAAAACATTGCTAATCAGAGCGTTGTTGGTACGGTCAACCGCGAAATTCGTATGTCTGCGCAGATAATCACATCAATTCAGGAGAACATGGATCCGATTAAGAATCCCAAAATTGACGCGGGATATGTGATGATGCATGCGCACAACATCGGCGGTGAGTTTGTTGACTTGATTCGTCTTTCTGACACGCGGCACATTTTCGTTCTGGGCGATTTGAGCGGAAAAGGTATCAGCGCGAGTATGAGTATGGTTATCGTTAAGTCAATTATCAGGACATTCCTTGCGGAAACAAAGGATTTCAAATTGCTCGTGGAAAAAGTGAATCAATTTATCCGTTTCAACCTGCCAAAAGGTACGTTCTTTGAGGGCGTGTTCGGTCTGCTTGATTTTAACGACAACATGATGTATTACATTAACTGTGGCGTTCCTGCGCTGTTTGTCTATACCCGGGCGTTCAACAATGTCATTGAGGTTCAGGGTGACGGTCGTGTGCTGGGATTTGCCAAGGACATCGGATCTTTGATTAAGGTAAAAAAATTGCAGCTCAATCCGGGCGACATCGTGGTGACGTGTACGGACGGTTTGATTGATTGTCAGTCTTTGCGCGGCGAACGTTTTGGTCGTGATCGTGCGCAGAAAGCAATTACGGAAAATGCGATGTACGATGCAACCAAGATGGCGCAATTCATTTTTGATTCGCTTACGAATTTCGTCTCAAAAGGCTTGGACGATGACGTAAGTATCTTGGTCTTGAAGTGCTTGTCAAAGTAGAAGGCAACAGGAAATTGCGTTGTGCGTGACGCGTTCTGAGTTGCCATTTTGTCCCGACCAAGGTCGGGGCGTTTGCATGGGGAGGCAGGAAATTGCGTTGTGCGTGACGCGTTCTGAGTTGCCATTTTGTCCCGACCAAGGTCGGGGC
>JAFSJX010000008.1 GCA_017449285.1 Treponema sp. | reverse complement strand
GTTCTTCTCAAACTATCCGGGTGTTACGCCGACGGTGGGCGGTATGCCGGGCTTAAAGGCATTCGTTGCGGCGGTCTTTGGCGGCATCGGTTCCATTCCCGGCGCGGTCATCGGGGCATTTTTGATTGGTATCTGCGAGAACATCATCAAGGGCATTGGACTCACCACATTCAGCGATGCGTTCACCTTCGTCCTCTTGATTTGTGTCCTCATGTTCATGCCGACTGGCATCTTCGGCGAAAAAGTGACGGACAAGGTGTAAGGCGGGGAAACGAAAATGAAAGACAATATGCTTACTATTATAAAGACAAAAAAACTTTCAATTATCAGCTGGATGCTGCTTGCCGCGCTGTTTGTGTTCGTGCTGGTGCTGGAGGCAGTCGTTCCGCCGACGCACATTCTGTTTACGGTGCTGAAAAAAGGCGCAATCTATGCGCTGGTCGCCGTTTCGATGAACCTGCTGAACGGATTTACGGGTCTGTTCAGCCTTGGACAGGCGGGGTTCATGCTTCTGGGTGCGTACACCTATGCGATTTTTACGATTCCGCTTGCGGCGCGCGACCAGGTATACCAGTATTTTAACGGCGGCGTGATTCAATTTACGCTTCCGGTTTTTGTCGCGCTGATTCTTGCGGGTCTTGTGGCGGCATTTTTCGCCTATCTTATCGGGCTCCCGGTTCTTCACCTCAAGTCAGACTATCTGGCAATCGCTACGCTGGGCTTTGCAGAAATCATCCGCGCCATCTTCCAGTGGGACAAGCTGGGCGTGATTACGAACGGCTCGAACCTGCTCAGAAAATATCCCGTGTTCCACTCGACGATTTTTTACTTTGCGGTAAGCGGCATCTGCATAGCGATTATTCTGCTTCTGATAAATTCCACCTACGGGCGAGCGTTCAAGGCAATCCGTGACGATGAGGTTGCGGCGGAGGCGATGGGCATAAACCTTGCCAAACACAAGCAGCTTTCGTTTACAATCAGTTCATTCTTCGCGGGAATCTCAGGCGCGCTTTTGGCGATGTTCCAGACGACGATTCAGGCAAGCCAGTTCAAGTCGGCGATGACCTACGAGATTCTTTTGATTGTCGTTATCGGCGGCATCGGAAGCGTAACGGGAAGTTGCCTTGCCTCGTTCCTGTTCATCGCCTGCTCGGAATGGTGGCTGCGCTTTTTGGACAACGCAAACCTTAACTTTACGCCCCTGCAAATTTTGCGGCCGGGATTCAGAAAAGTCGTGTTCTCCGTGGTCATCATGCTGATTGTCCTTTTCTATCAGAAAGGCATCATGGGCGAACATGAATTCAGCATTGCAGGAATTCTGAAAAGGCTGAGAATGCTTAGGATTATGTGGAAAAGATACAAGAGGATGAGATAAATGGCAGAACACGTATTGGAAATGAAAAACATCACCATGCAGTTTGGCGGCGTGGTGGCAGTGAACGATCTTTCTCTTGAAGTAAACAAAGGCGAGATTATCTCTCTGATTGGACCGAACGGCGCGGGAAAAACAACGGCATTCAACGTCATTACTGGCGTGTATGCGCCCACAAACGGAGCGGTGTATTTTAACGGCAAGGAAATCGTGGAGAACTATCCGAGCGGAAAGATGAAAAAACTCTACGCGGGAACAAATGCGGGCACTTTTACCAAGCGCATTGAGCCAACCCCCGACGTGATTACCAAGATGGGCATTGCGCGTACCTTTCAGAACATCCGCCTGTGGAAGAGCCAGTCAGTCTTTACGAATGTTTTGATTGCAAAGCACATGACGCGCACAAGCAATATTTTTACGGCAACATTCCGCTTGAATTATAAGGAAGAGAAAAAACAGCGGGCAGAAACCGATGAACTCTTAAAGATTCTGGACTTGTACGACGTAAAAGACGAGTTGTGTACATCTCTCCCCTACGGACTGCAACGCAGACTGGAAATTGCACGTGCCCTTGCCACAAAGCCAAGCCTTCTTCTGCTTGATGAACCTGCCGCCGGCATGAACCCGCAGGAAACGGCTGAACTGACAGACTTTATCCGCAGAATCCGCGATGACTTCCATCTTACGGTCTTTATGATTGAGCATCACATGGATTTGGTCATGGACATTTCCGACAGAATCTACGTGCTGAACTTTGGCGCACTGATTGCCCACGGAACGCCGGAAGAGATTCAGAACAATCCCGAAGTCATTTCGGCGTATCTTGGGGAAAGCGAGGACTGATATGCTTAAAATTACCGATTTGCATGTTTCTTACGGCGGAATCAAGGCACTCCGCGGCATAAACCTTGAAGTTCCTGACGGAAAAATCGTTACGCTCATTGGCGCAAACGGCGCGGGAAAATCAACGCTTCTGCGCTCCATAAGCGGACTGGTCAAACCTGAAAGCGGCTCAATCCGTCTGGATAACAAGGAACTGATTTGGAGTCCGATTAACAAAATCTGTGCGGAAGGCATCGCGCTTTCCCCGGAAGGGCGGCATGTGTTCTCCGATTTGACGGTGCTGGAAAACCTGATGATTGGCGCCTACCTGCGCAATGACAAAGAGACAATCCAAAAAGATTTGGCATGGATTTACGAACTCTTCCCGCGCCTGAAAGAACGAAGCTGGCAGTTTGCGGGAACGCTTTCCGGCGGAGAACAGCAGATGCTTGCCGTAGGACGCGCCCTGATGAGCCGCCCGAAAATTCTTATGCTTGACGAGCCATCGCTCGGACTTGCGCCGCTTATCGTGCAGTTGATTTTTGACATTATCCGCGAAATCAACAAGAAAGGCGTTACCATTCTGCTGGTCGAACAGAACGCAAACATGGCGTTAAAGACCGCAGACTTTGCCTACGTCCTTGAGACAGGCGCAATTGTCATGCAGGGAAGCGGGCGGGAACTTTTGGAGAATCAGACGGTGCGCGAAGCCTATCTGGGAAAGAAAAAATAGGTCTCATCAGATGCAAAAAAACGATATGATGGCGGAGGCGTGAGATTGATTTCTTTTTGAAAGACTTGCATTGCGCAAATTTTATGATATAATAATTGTATGAGGCGTGAGGTTATCAGCATTACCATAAAACAACTATACTCACAAACAGTATTATAGGGAAATATTTACGCCCCACTGATTTCCACTCGGACTCAATTTAATCTTTATTCTGAAAAGAGGAGATGTGAGAAGAATGAGACACATTGTAAAAATGCTCGCGATTCTTGCGGCGCTGGCACTGACGATTGGTCTAACGAGTTGCGGTAGCGATGACGACGGAGGTTCTCCCTCTGCAAGTATCTCCGTCACAACGAAATCTCAGGTAACAACAGGAAGCACAGAATCGGCTGTAGTATCAACTAATGGGCAAGGACTGTTCACCGCAAAAGTCTTTACTTCGGGCAACAGCACCTATTACGAATTTACGGAAACATCTTCTTATGCAAGCGCGAATGTTATTGCCCGTGCCGCTGATGATGAGACAGAAAAACGCGGAGGAACATGGATTTTTTACGAAAACGGAATACAGAAATACAGCGGCACATACACAGGCGATATTTCATTAATAAAATCGTCTACAGGAAGACGCTCACTTACGCTGACCGTAATAAAAGTGTACAACACACTCACAGACAAAATCACGACGGTTTCAGAATCAAAATCTTTTTCCTTTAACATAATGGAAACCACCTTTTCTGCAACAATCCCTGCGATTTCTCTAAGCATTCCTGCGGAAACTCCACTCCCCATTATAGTTGATGTGCCAAAAAGCGGAGTAATAGTGTGTTCTTCCGCTGACGCTAACACAGCACTGCAAACGGCTCTGTCCACAGGCTCTTTTAATAGCCTAAGTAGTGCAAAGGCTGGCGAAACGCTTGTGATTCTCGTCTTGACTTCTAAGAACACCGATGCGCCTTACAAAATTGACTGTGCGGTAACACAAATCTCTACAGGAAGTGCGGTATCATTGACCGGTCCCGATTCACTAGACAATGCTTCTTTCAGTCTTGTTTATTATGGATTTACCATGCCCGCAAGCGCAGTTACCGTATCTGTGACATACAAGGAAACAGTCAATAACAGCGGAAACGAGCAGACACAATAAAAAAACGGTCTGACATAACGCAACAAAATGTAAACGCAGGGGGTAGAAATCTATCCCCTGTGCTTTCGCGCATAAGCGTAGCGACCCACACTGCGGGGAACGCCTGAATACGGCATCAAATTTCTTTCAGCAAGGTAAGGATGATATTTTTTTGCTTTTTGGTCAGCCGATTCCATTCGTGCAATAGCGCGACCTGCTCTTTTGTAAGCGAAACGACTTGCGCAGAAGCCTCAGCAAAAAACTGAGAAAGCGTAACGCCAAATGCATCACAAATTTTCTCCAGCGACGGAACGGTGGGTATCTGATTTTTTCTGTACCATGAAGAAATTGTCGATTGGGGCAGCCCAGATTTTTCCGCCAACTGATATTCTGTCCAATTTCGTTCCAACCGATATTCCCTTATTTTTTCTAAAATATCCATATTGATACGTTACTGCGTAAATTTTACTCATTTTTAACCTTGCGTAATAATAATTTTTAACGTATAATAATAACGCTGAAAATCAGCAAGGAGTTTTTATGAAGAAATTTATCTTTTTTTGCGTTGTTGCAATTTCTGCACTGTTCTCATCTTGCGTAACAATAGAAGATGATGGCATAACAGATGTATTTGAGAAAGTCATTCCGTTTGAAGGTATGTCCGCTGACGAACTATATGACAAAGCAGAAAATTGGGTTAATAAAGAATTCAGAATTATGGCGAATGACAGTCTTGGTAGTGCCATCAATTTTAAGAGCAAAGAACAACATACGCTTCAAGCAACCTATCGTGACACTACCCACTATGTATGGTCTACAGGATTAGCCCAATACGCTATAGATGCCGAAAGATATGCTATATCAATTGACACAAAAGATGGACGGTTACGTTTTACATCTCAGTTGACCCAAGTTAGTCTTGGCGGTGGTGAAAACTGGATTAGCGCAGGACATAAGCATCAGAAAAAAGCAAACTCAGAGGAAATTTTTGAAAAATTAGTTTCTTCTTTGACCGCAGAAGTAAAAGGAACAAACAAAAACAGCGATTGGTAGCAAAAATTTCACACGGATTCATTTTTGCTGCATAAAATCAATACTATCTCGGGAAATTGCAGATTTCCCGAATCCGTGTGACACTTATCCATTCTATCCGTGTCTACTTCTCTTCTTTTACCAGTTCCCAATGACCATTTTTGTCTGCACCAACACGGTCAATCAAATGATTTTCCTGAAGTTTTTTCATATTCTGGATAATGCTTTTTCTTGAAAGCCCAAGTGCGTTGGCAAGTTCTTCTTGCGTAACAAACGGATTCTGCCTTATTGCTTCAATAATCTTCTTTTGATTTACAGTCACCTTTGCAGTCACCTTTACAGTAACCTTTTTCTCTGTCTCAATAATTTCTTCGATAGTTTTTAGAATCAAAGAAAGCATAAACTCTGTAAAAAGAGTGCTGTCTGCATTGCTGTCGCTTGCATTCAAAGCCTTGTAATAGTCTGCCTGATTTTCTTTTACGAGCGTTTCAACTGGAAGCCATGCAAAAATATCTTTCCAATTCTTAAGAATAACGGTCTGCCAAAGCCGCCCCATTCTGCCGTTACCGTCCTGAAACGGGTGAATAAATTCAAACTCATAGTGAAACACACAGGATTTTATAAGAGGATGAACTTCGCTTGTTTTGAGCCATTCAAATAAATCCGCCATTAAAAGAGGTACGCGGTCAGCAGGTGGTGCCAAGTGAACGACCTGTTCTCCGTCAAAAATACCAACTCCGTCATTTCTGTATTTTCCGTTGCGGCTCACAAGGTCTTTCATCATTAGTCCATGAGCCTTCAGCAAATCTTTTTCTTCGTAAGGATTAAGTGACAAAAGAAGTTCATACGCCTGAATTGCATTTTTTACTTCCTGAATCTCATTAGGCGCACCTAAGACTCGTTTTCCCTCAATAATTGCGGTTATCTGCTCAATGCTCAAAGAATTGTTTTCTATTGCGAGTGAAGAATGAATTGTCTTAATACGGTTCTGCTTTCTGAGTTCGATGCGATGAGGATTGTTTTCAAGAGAATTGATTTCCCCCACTTTCTCAGAAATGCGAGAAATCAGATCTATGCTTTTTGCTGTAATCGTAAATGGCGGTGCGTACATTGCTTTACCTCCCGTTTGCATCCTCATCTGTGCCGCCATGGTGTTCGCAACGTAGTTACTAGCGCGGCAAAACAAAACTCAGTCTTCTTTCTCTTTCAGCACGGCAAGGAAGGCGCTCTGGGGCAGCTCCACGTTGCCGACCATCTTCATGCGCTTTTTGCCTTCCTTCTGTTTTTCAAGCAGTTTCCGCTTTCGAGTGATGTCGCCGCCGTAGCACTTGGCAAGAACGTCCTTGCGCACAGGGTTTACGGTCTCGCGCGCGATAATCTGGCTTCCAATTGCACCCTGAATGGCAATCTTGAACTGCTGGCGGGCAATCTCGTCCTTGAGGCGTTCGCAGACCTTTCGGGCGCGGGCGGTTGCCTCTGGCTTGTATGCCAAAAGACTGAGCGCGTCCACACCTTTTCCGTTAATCAGAATGTCAACTTTGACCAAATCGGTGGCGCGGTAGTCAATCACCTCGTAATCAAAGGACGCATAGCCCCGGCTGTAACTTTTGAGGCGGTCGTAAAAATCAAAGAGGACTTCGGCAAGGGGCATCTCGTAGGTGAGTTCCACACGCTTTTCGTCCAGATACTGCATGTTCTTCTGCTCGCCACGCTTTTCCACGCAGAGCGACACGATTGAGCCGATGTATTCTGCCGGCGTAATGATTGACGCGCGGATGTACGGCTCTTCGGCAAGGGCAATGCGCCCCTCGGGAAATTCGGTGGGGTTGTCAATGGTCATCTCCTCGCCGTTGGTCAGTCTGATTTTGTAGCGGACACTGGGAGCCGTAAAGATGACCGCCTGGTCGTAGTCGCGCTCAAGGCGTTCCTCAATGATTTCAAGATGAAGCAGGCCCAAAAAGCCACAGCGGAAACCGTTACCCAGCGCGACGGAATTGTCCTTCTCAAAGACAAGGCTTGCGTCGTTCAGTTTGAGTTTCTCCATGCTGTCCTTGAGTTCCTCGTAGTCGTTTGAGTCAATGGGATAGATTGAAGAGAAGACAACGGGTTTTACTTCCTTAAAGCCAGAAAGTGGCTCATCGGCGGGATTGTCGGCAAGGGTCACGGTGTCGCCCACACGCACGTCACTCACGGTCTTTGCGCCAGAGATGATGTAGCCTACGTCGCCCGCCTCCAGAGAGGCTGTTTCCTCGTACTTGATTTTGAAAATGCCTGTCTGCTCCACCTTGTATTCCGTGCCGCTATGCATGAAGCGGATTGTGTCGCCTTTTTTAATGCGCCCGTTCATAACGCGGATATGGATGATAACGCCCCTGTACTCGTCGTAATGGCAGTCAAAAATCAAGCCTTGAGTCTTTGCATTCGGGTCGCCTGTGGGAGCGGAAAATTTGGTGACAATCGCTTCCATTAGGTCGTCAATGCCCGCGCCTGTCTTTGCGCTCACAGGAACGGCATCGGCGGAATCCAATCCCAAATCGTGGTCAATCTGATGCTTGATTGCGGGAATATCGGCGGAAGGCAGGTCAATTTTATTGATGACGGGGACTATCTCCAAGTCCTGCTCCATCGCCATAAAAAGATTTGAAACCGTCTGGCTTTCCACGCCCTGCGACGCGTCAATCAAAAGAAGCGCACCCTCACAGGAAGCAATGGCGCGGCTCACCTCGTAGGAGAAGTCAACGTGACCAGGAGTGTCAACAAAGTTCAACTCATAGTCATGTCCGTCCTTTGCATGATAGGGAATCGTTACCGCCTGACTTTTAATCGTAATGCCGCGCTCACGCTCAATGTCCATGTTGTCAAGAATCTGATTCATCATCTGCCGGTCATCTATAATCCGTGCCTTTTGAATCAGGCGGTCTGCCAGCGTTGACTTTCCGTGGTCTATGTGCGCGACGATGCAAAAATTGCGCTTGTATTTCATTTCTGTCATTCTGTTCTCCTAAAAATAATACGGGCTGTCCAATTGTGCGCCCATGCCTACGCTGCGGTCAAGATATCCCTTTTTGCTGTTCTTGACATAAGCCTTCAAATAAACAATTGAATTATCCTCGTTGAATTCAACTCCCAGCACGTCAATGGGGTCATGCTCTGAAAAACCGCTTTCGTCCGCAACGCCACCTTTTACGATGGACAGCACAGAATACTTGTGGCTGCTCGCGGTAGAAACGTGAACCAGTTTCATGCCAAAAATCGGCACGAATGAATTTGCAAGCACGTCATTGTTGTAAATGCGGTAGCCAGGATTTTGAGGGCGAGTCGCAAGATACACCAACGCTGATTTTTCTGCGCCAGTTGCGGACATAACTTTTATGCTGACGATTGACTTTGCGCTGCAACGGAACAAAACACCCTGTATATCTTCCAATGACTGTACGCTCTGTCCATCCAGCGAAACTATTACGTCTCCCTCGGAGATTCCCGCGCGGCTCAAACTTCCTCCGGGCATAACGTACTGCGCTTCAAGCCCGATTTCCTTTCCCATGTCTTTTTTAGTGTGACCAAAGCCGCCAAGCCACGGATGCTCAAATTTTCCGCCGGCATAAAGCGCGGGAAGTTCAGCCTTTAAGTATTCCACAGGAATCGCAAAATTCAATCCCTCGTACTGCGGAATTCCTGCAAACACAATCGCCTGAACCGCGCCGTTTTGGTCAATGCACGGTCCGCCAGAATTCCCCGAATTGACCGCCGCATCAATCTGCATAACGTTTCCCACGGTGAACAATTTGCGGTCAACAGAACTGACAATGCCGCTCGTCAACGTGCTTTCCAGCCCAATCGGAGAGCCAATCGCATAAATTTTGTCGCCCACATCCAAATCTTCGCTCGAACCAAGCGTGAACACATAGGGCGCGTCAACTTCCGTCTTGAGCAACGCCAAATCAACGATGGAATCCCAGCCAATTACTTTCGCGGGAATGCGCGTTTCAGTGTCTCCTGCCATTTTGATGTACAAGCGGGCATATCCTTCGTACTTGGGATTGACCAAATCTTCAATCACGTGATGATTAGTAACGATGTAGCCGTCCTTGGAGATAAAAAAACCGGAGCCAATCACGCGGTCGGCAAATCCCATGCCCCGCTCCACTTTCAGCCCACGGTCAACCCAAATAGTCACGGTGCCGCTGATGTACGTGCTGTTTTTTTCTTTCTGCGGAGTTTTTTTTGCAAGCCCTGGAACATCGGCATTTTTGAGTGAAACCAACTCATCGCCCTGTTTTTCAAGGGATTTCAATTTTCCGTAGCCTATAGCGGAAAGCGAGTTATACAAACGGAGCGCGTCATACCATTTTTTTTCTTCGACAGCCTTTTTATAAGAAGAAACCACGTCTTCCGTACATTCAGAAATCGTTTTTTCGTCCTGCAAAAGCGTTGCCCGCCACAATGCCTGAACGGAATCATTTTCGCGCAAGGCTTCAATCCGCTTGATTTCCTCGTTACGAACATCTTCCGCCGTATAATCGGGCTGTGTGTACACATGGTCGGGTTGTTTTATTGATGTGCAAGAACTGAACACACAAAATGCCAGCCCACACAGAAGTACGCTATTTTTTCTCATCTTTTTTTACCGTTGATTCGGGCAGCATCTCTGCAAAAACCATTTTTCCGATGCGAACGCCCAGCATCCTTACTTTTTCGTTCCCTGCTATAATAGAAACACCTTGACCTGCCGTTTGGTTAATCGTTTCCAGAATTTTTTGCGCATTTTCGTCAGACCCCGCCGTGCCAATCCAATAAAAGTCGGGAATATGTGACGGAATCACCGAAAGAATCCGCTCCGCATTTTCCCCGTCAGCCAAATTGTGTTTTTTCTCCGCAACACGGACAGGAATTCCGTCCTCAAATGAAACTTGCACTTCTGCATTGGTCAGCGGCTGGTGGAACAAGGATTCTTCGCGCAGAACGCCGTCCTCTTGCTTTGGATGTTTTATGTAGCGCGTATCCCAGTTGCCGTTTCCGTTCGTATCCCAAGAGGCAATTTTTCCCTCGCCTTCCAGATATTCTTCGGTAAAATCGGGAAGCGTGTCGCCGTTCGTGTCAATCTGAATCATGCGGACATAAAATCCTGTTCCTGCGGACGGAGAGCCAAACAGATTTGTAATAATCTGCATTTCTTCTTCCGTACTGATGACTTTTTGGTTTCGGTCTGGACTGAAGCCGTAGAATTCCGTGGTCTCAAAAAGTCCGTCGCCGTCAGTGTCTACCACGCGAAGCACTGGGATTCCGCCCTCAAAACTTGTCTGTGCATACATGATGTCGTCCACTGTGTACCGCGCAAGCTGAGCCACACCGTCAAGCACGCTCACCGTAATCAGCGCGTTCGGGCGTTCCTTTGAGGGAAGCGTATAACTGGATGAAGTGTGCAAAAGCTCAACCGCAGACACTGGGGGAATATCCGTCTGCACTATGGGGAAAAAGAAATCAAGGTTTAGGGCCGTCCGTATCGTCTGTACGGGAGAAATCACAAACGGAGTCCAGCGAAGGCTTTCCGCGACCAAATTAAAATGCAGTTCCGTATCATCTTTCAGAAAATACCGTGCGCTCTGAACCCACGGCCAGTTTCCGTAGATGATGTCAACACCCTCGTCCGCAAGATGAACCACCAGCGGAACACCAAAGTCACAGTCGGCTGACCAATCGAATTCATCATCCTGATTGCCATCATACACGACAAGCGAAGGTCGCCCACGGTGATAATCGACCACCAGATTCTCAATGCCATCGTCCTCCGTGTCAAAAAGGATTCTCCCATTGTAGGCATTCAGATATTCATATAAATCCTGTTTTGGTTGCTCTTCGGTAATCAGCGGAACAAAGGCGCGAACCACCGGAAGACTGATGCTTTTGTCGGCAAAGGCAAAAAACTCGTCCAGCGCGGCGTTCTGGTCGATCAAACCTGTCCTAAGCACATATTCCGCATACAACGGAGCCTTTAGATTACGCGCCTTAAACGATTTAAGCAGACGAATCTGTTTTTCTCCCTCTGCAAAAATCGCCGCATATAATTCCAGTTCTGCCGTTGGATTCTTATAGGAAGAAATTGCGAGAATGAAAGCATCGGCAATTTTCCGAGCTAATGGAGAAATATCCTCACTTTCTGCGCCACTTGCCTTTTCCTGCAAAAGCGGCTGATTCAGTTTATACTCCGTAGAAAAAAACAACTCCGCAAAACGCATATCCGTCGGATAGATACGCCTTGCCGCATCGATTTTTTCGCGCGCTTTTTGCACGTATTCCCCGCCAAGATTGTAATAGCATTTTGCGCGGATATACTCGGCATCCGCTGAATACAAAAGCGGCGGTAAGTCCAAAACGGAAACAGCCTCGTCAAAACGAAGCATATCGCTCAATAAATCGGCATACAATATGCGCGCGCTGTCACGGTTGTAGTCAGTCCATTCCGCCCCGCTGGTCAAAGCCGTCACAATCAGCGGAAGTACATTCGCTTTTTTTTCGCCAGAATGAAACTGGGAAACACTGCGGATATACCACAAGTCCGCAATCGTATCGTCATAAGCAAGACCAAGCCGCGCATTTGAATCCGCCTCTTTCCACTGCTTTTGGGAAGCGTACTGCTTTGCCAACTGCAAATATCGGATTGCCGTGCGGCGGTTTGCGTTTCGGGCAGAATTCGCAGAACTTGAAAAATCCGTCGGAACAGAGGGAACTTGCGCAAAAATCCTTGCTCCGAAAAAAAAGAGAACCGCCAAAAGAAAAAACGTTTTTTTCATGTTACAATCCAATCCGAATATCCTAATTCGCTGCCCATGATGGCGACAATCGGCTGACCTTCCTGCGACAAATCCTGCACCAGCGGAATCTGATTTCTATCCTCAGCACGAACTTTCCAGTCGCCGAAAATCTTTTGCACGGACTTAAAAGAACCGTCTTTTGTCCGCACCACATCTCCGCTTTGAACGCTCCGCACAAGACGCACCGATGAGCCATCTTCTTCTATTATATCAAGAAAACCGCTTTCAGTCGCCATTTTTTCGCATTTTTTTACAGAAATTTTGCCTGATTTGCATAATATTTCTATACCCCGCGCAGAAATTTTCCGCCGCAGCGAGGGATTTTTTTTTGCGTCGCAAGAAGAGAAGTCCGATTTTTTCCATTCCAGCACCTGCCGCACTACCGTATACGGAAACCGCTCCGCACCGCCAAGCAGATTGAGCGCATTGAACAAAACCCGCCGTCGCACCGCCTTTGGCTGCCCAAAAAAAGATTCCGCATCCAGCACAAGGTCATTTCCCTGTTTCTGCCAACAAAGCACGTCGGAAAGAGTCTGCAAGGCATCATTATCATCAGAGGATTTTTCTGCGCCCGTAGCAAGAGCCTTTTTCCAGCCGATAAAGTGCGCGTCCAAGAACGGCACAAGATTTTTTCGCACGTTGTTCCGAAGATAATTCGTATCGGCATTGGAAGAATCCGTGCGCCAGTCTTGCCCACGCTGATGCAGATAGATTTCGATTTCGGCGCGGCTTATTTCCAAAAGCGGACGCACCATTTTTTCCCGCCGCCACGCAATGCCAGAGCCGCCTTCCGCGCCGCTTCCCTGCAAAAAGCGCATCAGAAGCGTTTCCATCATGTCATTCTGATTGTGTGCAAGGCACAGGGCAAAAAGGTTTTCTTCCGCAATAAAATCATCAAATGCCTTGTATCGTAAAAAACGCGCCGCTTCCTCAATACCGTGTCCGCGCTCCTTTGCAGAAGAAGCGACATCACCCCGCGCAAACACAACACATTTGCACGAAACGGAAAGGTTCTCACACACATCGCGGACAAACTGCGCGTCTCCAGCCGATTCTTCTTCAGAACGGATGTTATGGTTTACCGTCAGCACACGAAGCCTTTTTCCGCCAAAAATTGCATAAAGCGCGCACAAAAGCGAAACAGAATCCGCGCCTCCGCTCACCGCAACTCCCAGCGGGCATAATTCCGTCACATCGGCAACAACAATGCCGCATTGAGCGAGACCTGCAAGCACTTTTTTCTCAAATTCCGTCATTCCGACAACGCCCAACGACTGTCCTTCAACAAAAAAAGCCCCCTTTCGGGAGCCTTTTCAAAATGCCCGGAACGATTAACGAGCCGGCGCAATACTGATAATTTTTTCTTCCCCGTTGGTCAGAACGGTAACATTCTTTCCCAAGTCAAGGTCTTTTACCAGCAACGCCTCGCCGATATTTACACTAGAAACATCAACGGTTACGCGAGCCGGCATATCTTTCGGCAAACTTTTTACCTTGATTTCAGGAATATGCTTTACCATAAAGCCACCCTTCAAAACACCTGCGGGAGTACCGCTGTAGTGCAACTTGAACGTGCGGACAACTGGTTTTTTGTTGGTGACCACAAGGAAGTCTGCATGCAACACAGAATCGGTTTTAATATCATATTCTGTATCGCGGATAAATGCGTCATAAGACTTTCCGTCAGCATTCAATGTCACAAGTGTTGTAGCGGTAATTGCACGCCAAACCTTGTTGAACTGAGCTGAATCCACATCCAAAGACGTTGCCTTTCCTGCCTCATCATACATAACAGCGGGAATACGACCGTTTGCGCGCAACTGCTTGGCGATTTTCTTGCCTGTTTCTGTGCGGGCTTTTGCGTCAATAACTAACTGATCCATTTCAGGAACTCCTTTACCTTACAAAAAAATCTATTTTAATTTCACTGGGACGACAGGATTCGAACCTGTGGAATACCGGCACCAAAAGCCGGGGGCTTACCGCTTGCCGACGTCCCAAAATGAGCCTTTTAAAAACGCAACAAAAGTTACGTTAATCCTCGTCACCTTCGCCAGCCTCCTCAACATGACCGGCGTTGTATTCTTCAAGGATTTTATCCTGCAACGCATTCCTAAACTCAGGACTAATCGGATGCGCCACATCCTTGTAGTCACCGTTCGCAGTCTTACGACTTGGCATGGCGATAAACAATCCCGTTTTGCCCTCAATAATCTTCACATTGTGGACAACAAAGCAATTGTCAAAAGTTACCGTCACATAGGCACGCAACTTACCCTCTGCCGCAACTTTGCGAATGCGCAGTTCTGTTACATTCATTACTAATACCTCCGCTCCAATTTGTAGATAAAACATTTACCTGCAAAAACGAAAACACTACGCCAAACTGCAATTCCATTTTTTTTGCAGTTCAGCTAATGCTTTTTTTGAAGCTTCGGCAGCTTCATAAACTCCAAACACTACGGCACCAGACCCAGTCATATCTGACCAAATGGCACCACTTTTTTCAACATCCGCAAGAGCCTGAGCAATCGCAGGATATTTTTTTATCAGAGCCGATGAAAAACTGTTTACAAAAGTCCACGTCGTAACAGAACTTCTATAGATTCCCTCATACTCCGAAAAATCAGGATAAGAAACATCCGCTCCTGATTCAAACGCTTCGTCAACCAACGCATAGGCCTCTTTTGTAGAACTATGCACATCAGGAAAGACCAAGACAATATGCAAATCTGTTCTCGGCGCAATCGGGGCAACTACCTCTCCGCGCCCAGAAACGAGTGCGGCTCCAGTACCATTTTTTCCGCAATGCAGAAAAAAGAATACGTCACTTCCAACTCGCTCCGCAACGGCATCCGCAAGCGCGTCTGTCAAATCAACTCCATTCAGCAGAGCCAATGCCCGCAAGAACGCCGCCGCATTTGAAGAGCCACCGCCCAGTCCGCCTCCAGCAGGAATACGCTTTGTAACGCTTGCTTGCACACCAGCGTCCTTTCCCGTCAGCTGACAAAATGCCTCGTATGTTGCCGTCAATGTATTCTGCGCAGGAAGTTTCATCTCCGCACAGTCAACTTTGCAGATTTTTCTTTCGGTCAGAAGACGAACTTTTAAATCATCATAAAAATTGACCGTCTGAAAAATGCTTTCGATATTATGGAAACCGTCCTCCCGCTTAGGCAGAACCCGCAAACCGATGTTCACCTTTGCATAGCAACGAACCGAAATATCGGACAACATAGTTATTTTATTATAATGATTTCATAAGTAAAGTCAATAGATTTTGAAAAAACTGAAACGAGGGCAAAATTCAATGAACAGAGGTCTGAAAGTCGTTTTACCCATTGACTAAAGACCAAGTCTCATCTACGATAACAATGAGGGAATACATGAGCGGAAATATATTTGAAGATTCATCAATTTTGATGTCTGCTGCGATGGGTTTTTCGTATGATGACGAATATGATGACGACATTTCTGACGCAGACGAAGACGATTTTCTTGGCAGCGACGAAGAATTTGATGACTTTAATGATGAGACACTCTATGACGATGAATTTCCTGATGACTTCGAAGATGAAATAGACTACGAAGACGCAGAAGACAGCTTCAACGACGAAGTAGACGACTTTGACGATGAAGCCGAAGATATCTAGGGCTTACCCGACGTTCGCCAGCGTTTAGCGAAGCACTTTCCCTGCGTGCCACAGTTTTTCAAGTTCATAGAAATCTCTTGCCTCCTGTGACATCAGGTGAATCACAACCGAACCAATGTCAATCAGATTCCATTCATCTCCATCTGGTTGCTTTCGGTGCGTCAGGTGAATCTGCATATCGTTTTCTTTTACGAAATCTTTTATCTGTTTCTGCAATCCCTGAATCTGCGCCGAACTACGAATCGTCGCAATCACAAAAAAATCCGTCCAGCTGTTCAATTCTGAAACATCGATGACGGTCACGTTCTCCGCTTTGCCATCTTCCAAAATCTGCGCAAGGTCTAACGCTTGCTCCTGTATTGTTTTCATAGTTTTGCTCCTTTCCGGCAGTGCTCAATGGCCGCTATCTTACATATCTTCCGTCAAAATCTTTGCCCAGAATAATCGTAAAATCAACGTTGGAACTCGCATCAAGCCCCGCCGCTTCCGACTGCACGCTTTCTTCCAGAATATTTTCACAGTGGATAAAATCACCAAGGTTCTTTGCGACTTCCGCATTGCCGATATGATTAATTATCACCGTTTTTTCGTAGTCATTTTTGTCAGCGTTCAGTGTACTCAGCACATCGTACCCCGCGCTTTGAAGCAATGCCGATGTATTCCGCGCCAACCCCTGAACGCTCGTTCCGTTCTGAATCTCCAGCACGTAGATTCGGTTCGTTCCCGTTTCGTCAAGCGAAATAAGTGAGTTCGTGGTCTGGCGCACAACGTCCTTAATCAACTGACCATCGTAGTACGGGAACAAAAGTTCCTTGCCGTCAACCACACGTTTTGAGCCAGTAATCCACTGGGGAACAAGCCGATCCGCGTCTACGTTCGCAATCTCGCGCATAAGCCGGTAAAGGCTGTCGCCCTCGATGTTCGCGCTCATTTTTTTTGCATAGACGGCAAAATTATCTTTTTTCAGCATGACGGGCGCATTCTGTTTGAGCGCGGACAAAAAGGCAATCATCACGTTCTGTCTGCGATCCTCAACGTCATCGTCCGACTCGTCGCTCTTGCGGTAAGTCAGATAGGTTTTGATTTTGTCGCCGTCCAATGTGACCGCACCGCTCGGAAGAAGCCAACGAGTACCCTCATCATTTTTTACGTCCACTGGAGAGGGAACAAAGACTTTCATTCCGCCCAGCAAATCGGTCAGTTCATCGAATTGGTCAAGATTCATCACCACATGGAACGGAATCTGCATGCCAATCAGTTTTTCTATCTCTGATTTATACGCATCAATTCCCCTCTCTGTGTAAATCGCATCGATTCGGTCAACACGTCCGATAGACTGGAAAATCGCACCTGTATTCCCCAGAATATCAATCAATGCACCACGCTGAGACACAGGATAATAAATGAACACGTCGGTAAACAGCACCTGATTGCGGTCTTCCATCACGAACAGCGTTTTGATTACTCGGTCACTCTTTAAATTTTCGTCAATCGCATTGGTACGCAACGAAAGCACAAGGAATACCGTCACCGCCACCAAAATCATAAGAATCAGCAGCAAAAACACCGCACCTTTGCTTCCACTTGTACGCCTCAACCGTCTCATACGCTATCCCCCGAACCGTCAGCCGACTCCCCTTCCGCCGATTTTTTTAGTTCCTCGCAAAAACGAAGCGACACATCCGCCACCGTCTTGCCCTTTGCGTTCAAATAGTCAATGTTTTCCTGCACAACCGAAAGCGTCATCTTGTCAAGCGGCATTGAGAACAGATTGGCGCGATATGCGTCCGTAGACTGCGGACGTCCCGGCTCAATTTTGTCTGCCACGAAGATGATTTTTGCAAGGTTGCAGAGATTTTCGCCACCAAACGTATGATTTGCCACTGCCTCCAGCACGTCATCATCTGATACGCCGAAATTCTGACTGAGTTTGACCGCGGCCGCCCGACCATGAAGCAGAGAAAGTTTCCCTTTTTCCAGAGCGGTAATCGGTCTTCCGTCCTGTTCGGCAAGCAAAAGCATATCCTCGCCTTTGATTTCTTTGCAGATGTCGTGGGCGATACCGGCAAGTTTTCCTTTGAATGGGTCTTCGCCGTAGATGCGACACATTTGTTCCGCAGTTTCGCCCACGCGCCGTGAATGTTCGTAGCGTTTTTCGGTCAAATGCTCTTTTGCGAACGTCTGAATACGGTCAAACAGCCCGTAGCCGTACAATTTTTGCTCGCGGATATAATCATATACACCACGGCTTACCAGATACTGCCACGCATCCCCATGAACGACCCGCGCGCGAATGTCAGTGGAAGAAATCGCCACCTCTGGATTAGTCAGCACCAGATGAGGATAATGGTCGATGCTGAATTTGTTTTCATGATGAGTATACGCGCCTTTTGCCTTGTTTTCAAACGCCTTGTTGCGGATTTCAGTAGGGCGAAGCGCAAGAATCAACTGGGCAATGTCGGCAAGTTCATTTGCGTGTTCCCACTTGCCAAAATCCTGCGCCAAGTCCTGTCCCATAATCACGCCGATTTTGTCAGTCAACACGTCCTTGTATTTTTCTTCCAAAAAGCGAACCGTATCATAAGTGTAGGAGATGCCCGCACGGTCAATTTCGCACGATTCTGCTTCAAAGCGATTGTCCTCTTCCGCCATTTTCCGCACCATTTCCAGACGGTGCTTCGGGGAAGCCGCATGACGCAGTTCTTTGTGCGGAGGATTGAACACAGGAATGAACAGCACTTTGTCGTAGCCCAACTGCGTACAAACCGTGTCCGCCAAAATAAGATGCCCGATATGAGGAGGATTAAAACTGCCACCTAAAATTGCGATTTTCACTGTTCTTGTCCCGGAAATTGCACTTCCATTGTATCATCAACTGAGCGGGATTGCAAAAAAGAACTTTTTTCGCTTTTACCCGACACTGTTTTTGTTTCTGTCTGCTCAAGCGCGCGCATGATGCCCAAAATCGCAAGCCGTACCTCGTTCAGCCCTTCATGCAGAATGACCGACACGTTGAACACCTGTGTCTCTGGCTCAATTTCTTTTACCTCTGCGGCGACTTTTTCCGCACGCTCTTTTGCGCCGTCCTCATCAATTTTGTTGCACAAGACGATATGCGGTTTTTGGAGCAGGTCAGCAGAATAGCCTTCCAATTCACCACGCAGTGTTTTGAATGCGCCAAAGCAAGCGTCATCGCCCACGTCAATCATAAAAATCAACCCGGCAGTACGTGAAATATGTTTTAAAAACTGAATGCCCAGCCCCGCGCCTTCGCTCGCGCCCTCAATGATTCCCGGAATGTCGGCTATGATTACGTCAGTTTCGTCATCAGCACGAAGTACACCAAGGTTCGGAATCTTCGTGGTGAACGGATAGGGAGCGATTTTTGGTCGCGCGTTGGTAAAAGCATCAAGGAGGGAAGATTTTCCCGCGTTCGGAAAGCCGACCAGACCGATGTCCGCCATAATCGAAAGCTCAAGACGCAGTTTACGGTATTCGCCTTCCTGTCCTGCATTTGCACGACGCGGAGCCTGATTGGTAGAAGACTTAAAATGGACGTTTCCCCAGCCACCTTTTCCACCGACAAGAAATGTAAACGACTCATTCTCACTGTCAGTAGCAAAATCATAAATCAGCTCGTTGGTCTCTGCGTCACGAATCGTAGTTCCCGGCGGAACGGCAATCGTCACGTCCTCGCCATCGCGTCCATATTTGTTCCAGCCTTGCCCGTCGCCGCCGTTTTTGGCACGGAAAAAGCGTTTGTAGCGGATATTGGCAAGCGTTTTTACATTACGGCGCACACAGAACACGACATCGCCACCTTTGCCACCGTCACCGCCGTTGGGACCGCCCATGGGAACATATTTTTCGCGCCGGAACGCAATACAGCCGTTGCCACCACGCCCGGATTGCACTTCGATTATCGCTTCATCTGCAAATAAATTCATACGCCACCTGTTTAAATCATTTTCCGCTGCACAAGAATGGAAAGCATACCGCTTACAAAAGTCATCTTCACATCCGTTCTTGTGAATCAATCTCTATTCAGTCCGTGTCGTCTGAACGGCAACGGGAACGGGAATCCATCGCCGTAAAAAAATACCCGAATTCAGCGCGTGAACTCGGGTACATACATCATCAGATAAGAACTTATGCCTTTACGACAGACACAATTTTTCTGTTCTTGCGCTCGCCGAAAACGACCTTACCGTCTGTCAATGCAAACAGGCTGTCATCTCCTGCGCGCTTTACGTTATCACCAGGATGGATTTTTGTACCACGCTGCTTGATGATGATTGATCCGGCTGTAATTGCTTCACCACCGTATTTTTTTACGCCCAAGTGTTTCGGGTTAGAATCACGTCCGTTCTTTGCGCCGCTACCGCCTTTACTGCGTCCCATATTTGCCTCCGCTCGCCGCAAACGCGGCTTTCTAAATCCTTGTTTGTTTTTGCAGTCTCACAAACTGCGGGTATTCGGATTGTAAGGATTGCAAACCACACTCCAAAAAATCCGTTATGCAGACAAGGCGTTCTGTTTTTTCTCCAGCCGCCTGCTCAACCTCAAACGCAAGAAATCCGCGTTCGGCTGTATCTGCATGAAGCGTAACGCCGTCTGTTTCCGACAGAACCTGCATTGCCGTCCGAATCAACATCGTAACGGCGGCGCACACAATGTCGTGTCCTTTTGCGGCAAATCCTGCATGTCCTTCCGCCACGCACGACCGAAGAACACCGTCCTTACCGCAAACCAGCGTTATCGTTGTCATAGACAACTCTCATCGTGCAAAAACTTATGCAACGACAATATTCTTTACACGCACATTGGTGTATTCTTGACGATGACCAATGAGGCGGTGATAATCTTTCTTGCTCTTGTATTTGAAAACAAGCACTTTCTTGTCGCGGAAATCTTCTTCAACTTCCACTTCAATCTTTGCGCCCTTCACATACGGTGCGCCGACACTCACTTTGTCGCCATCGCTTACCAAAAGCACTGAATCAATGTCAATTTTTGCGCCTTTTTCAGCATCGATTTTATCAACCTGAATGAGCGCGTCTTTTTCAGCCTTGTACTGCTTGCCCTTATATTCAAAAAGTGCGTACATTTTAAAACCTCTAAAAAATCGCCGCGAAGGGTAACGGGTTCTCCGCAGACTAAGATACGAATATAGTACGATATAGTATCAGAAAAGCACGGAATTAGTCAATATTATGCAATGGAATTTGCACGATAATTTATCCGCAGATTAGATAGATTTTTGCGGATGTATTGACCCGAGAGTGTTGTGAAGCAAAATGTCGGCAGAGTTTTGCCGCTAGGCGAAAACTCCCAACGCCCCAAGTTCTTCTTCGGTCAACTCGCGGTACTCGCCAAGGGGCAGTGCGGAATCAAGCTTGAGTTTTCCCATCGCAACACGCTTTAAATACACCACTTCGTTTCCCACCGCCGTGAACATTCTTTTTACCTGATGAAATTTTCCCTCGTAAATCGTAAGCAAGCAGTCGCAACCTGCGGCATTCTTGGCGGTAACGGCATCGATTTCTTCTGAGTTGTCCGCAAGCCAAACCAACTCCGCACTCTGCGCTTCAAATTCAGGCTCGTTCCCCTCGTGCGGAATGTGCAGACCCGCGGCAAAAGCCTTTTTGTATTGGGCGCGCGTTTTTTCGTCTGTGGAATCTCGCAGACGGACGGCGTAAGTTTTGGGAATGTGCGTTTTGGGAGAAATCATTTTATGGGTGAGCGAGCCGTCGGTGGTCAGAATCAAAAGCCCTTCGGTGTCAATGTCAAGCCGCCCCACGTGATGCAACTCCCCGCCCATAAATGGATGGCGCAGTTCGGGCGCAATTAAATCGAACACCGTGCGATGCTCGCCGTCCTTGTTCGCGCACACCACGTCCTTGCATTTGTTCATCATCAGGTACAAATCATGCTGGAGGGAAAGCACCTCGCCGTCAATGGCAAGCGTGTCCGCGCCCAAATCAATGTGCGTTGCGGGGTCAAAAATCTGCTTGCCGTTCAGCGTGATGCAGGCGGTACGCAACAGTTTCTTTACGTCTTTTCGCGTGCCATACCCGTGGTGGGCAAGCACTTTGTCGATTCGTTCCATAATAATGTTAGTATATCATATTGTGGGGCAGGAAGATATGTATGTCAAGTTTTTTGGAAGATAAAAGAGCGCGAGAAAAAAGAAATCCTTTTTGCAAAAAAGGTGTCTTTTGTCTCGCAGAAATAAAAAGAGAAAACATTTTTCGTCTGTCGCCTAGCTATCGCTTTTCAATCGGAATGTATTCCCGCTCTTCGCCGACGTTTTTGTATGCGGGGCGATAGATTCTGCCACCTGCGATGATTTCCTCGATGCGGTGTGCGCTCCAACCGGCGATTCGGGCAACGGCAAACATCGGGGTAAAGAGTTCGCGCGGAATGTTCAGCATGGTGTAGATGAACCCCGAATAAAAGTCAACGTTGGCGCAGATTTTTTTGCCGTCTCCGTGCGCTTCGTACAGCACATTCGGAGCAATGCGTTCGATGGATTTGTAGAGGTTGAATTCTTCCAGCAGCCCTTTTTCTTTGGCAAGACTTTCCGCGTGGTCACGGAGAATCGTTGCGCGCGGGTCATTTATCGTGTAGACTGCGTGACCCAAGCCGTAAATCAATCCCGTTCGGTCAAAAGCCTGTTTTCCCGCGATTTTGCGCAGATATTCGGTCACTTCTTTTTCGTTCGACCAATCCTTCACGTTTGCCTTGATGTCGTCCATCATCTCCATAACGCGGATATTCGCGCCACCGTGACGACGACCTTTAAGCGAGCCGACCGCAGCCCCAACCGCAGAATAGGTGTCCGTGTCTGCCGAAGAAACGACATGAATCGTAAGGGATGAATTGTTACCGCCACCATGCTCCGCATGCAAGATTAGCGCAAGGTCAAGCAATTTTGCTTCCAGCGGCGAACAAGATTTGTCGCTCCTGATGAGGCGGAGCAGATTTTCCGCCGTAGAAAGTTCCGCAAGCGGGTTATGGATATACATTGATTTTCCGTCGTAGAAGCGGCGTTTTGCCTGATACGCATAGGCGACCAGCGTTCCAAAGCGCGAAATCAACTCCAGACACTGACGAAGAACGTTCTGTAGACTGCGGTCTTCGGGGTCTGCGTCATACGAATAGGAAGCAAGCACTCCACGGGCAAGTTTGTTCATAATGTCGCGGCTGGGTGCTTTCATAATCATGTCTTCGGTAAAGTTCTGCGGAAGATTGCGCATTGAGCCGAGCAGCCGCTTGAATTCGTCCAGTTCGCCCTGTGTGGGCAATTTTCCAAACAGAAGCAGATACACGCACTGCTCGTAGCCAAACTGATTGTGACTTTCCGCGTCGGTAATCAAATCAGCCACGTCATAGCCACGGTAGAGCAATTTTCCGGGAACGGCGATTTTTTTGTCATCTTTAATCTCGTAGCCGACGACATCACCGATTCTGGTAAGCCCGACAAGCACACCCGTTCCGTTCGCATTGCGAAGCCCGCGCTTTACGTCATATTTGGTGTACAGTTCAGCAGGAATGGGGTCGTTGTCCTTTGCAATCGAGGCAAGTTTTTCGACAAGGAGTTTTTCGCTCATCTTCTTGTCAAACCTGTTCCCCAACAATTCCAAACGACGCTGCTCTTCCTCTGTAAAACTGACATCCGCGCCCTGAATCGTACTGCTGATTTTGCTACTGAGACTCTCTAAATATTGCCGTTCCTGTTCTGAAAGTGCCACGGATTCCTCTTCCTGTATGCTATTGTTCCGCTATTGCATAATTATGCAATACTTTAAAAATATTTTTTATAATTATACAGAAAATATTCCATCTGTTCAATACATCAGCACAAAAAAGGGGGAAGACGCCACCTTTCACCAAAGGTTTCTTCTTCCCCCCTGTCTTTCACAGCACAGGAACTCGGATATTCTCCTCCCCCCCTGCTTCTTCCAAAGGTGGTTAGTTTGTCACCAGCGTAATGTCCAGCACCTCATACGCTTCCGATCCGAACCGTGCGCCCAAGCCCGAATATGAACCGTCTGATTTCGTCTCCAGGAAGCCGCCCATGTTTATCGTTCCGTCTGCGTTGCGGCATTTTGCATCCACAAGCAAATCGACTGCGGGGGCAGTGTCCGACAACACTTCGCTGGTGTAGGGGTCGGAAACTGTCGTGCCAATGGTATCGCCGTTGTGAATTTCTGATTCCGCCGTAACGTAGTAGAATACTTCCTTCTTTTTATCCCCATAGTAGACCGAGTCAGCAATTTTCGATACGGCGGTGAACCCCTTGTCATCCTCTTTTCCGCCGAATTTATCAACTTGCGCTGGTTTTGCGCCTCCCAGCATACTCACCATTTTTTTGAACACACCGCCTGCCAATGTTCGGTAGAAGTTAAAGTTTGAATTGATATTCGCATACGACGAACAATTTGAAACCTGCAGTGCGCCGCCATTTCCATTGTCGGTAAAGCCGTCCTTGCCGTTCAAGAACGCCATGCAGTTTGAAATCACATGCGGCGTAGGACACTGATTTGTTGAGCCGCCCAACTTAAATCCGTTCATGTCACCGTTGGCATACTGCGCCCCGCTTGAAGTCTTCCCGTTTGAGAATGCGACGCAGTTCCGTATCGTCACCACGCCGATTGAGCCGGTTGCCGGTTTTGCGTACAAATCCCAGCCGTCGTCGCAGTTCGCATACGCAATGCAGCCGTCAAATACGTTGCCGTTGCCACAAGTCAGTTTTGCCGCAAAGCCGTCCGCATTTTCGCCCGTTTTGTCATCCTTATTGTCAAACGCCGTACAGTTCAGAACAAGGTTGTCGTGCGGCCAGTCGGCAATATTGCTCAGAGATGACTTACGGCGCGCAATCTGAAGACCTGTATCTTGGTTCGCCTGAAAGACACAGCGTTCAATGATATTATAGTTCCCTGTAACAAGCATACCGTTATCCCCGGCGTTGTAAACCGCAATTCCGTAGATGTGCCAGTAACTGCCGTTCAATTGGACTCCTCGGTTTGAATCGCCGATTGCTTGTGCAGAAAAATCAAGGACGACAGCCGCACCATTTTCAGGAAGAATGTATTTATAGGCATTTTCCGTTCCATTATTCTCTTCAGAAATAGTAACCGTAGAAGAAAGCGCATATCTTCCCGCCATCAGAACAATCGCTCCGCCCGCCTCTACTTTAAGGACTGCGCTTGCAATATCAAGCGGGTCATCTTTTGTCCCTGCGCCAGTCGATTTTCCACCGGGAGAAGCATATACCGCCTTCGCAATTTTTGCGACGTCTACTTCCGACAGTTTTGAGCGCGCTCCGAGTTTCAGAGCATTGTTATAGGTCGGTCTTACCGCGCTGTTATCCAAAGCCGGTGTCGAAGCCTCGCTGGAACACTGTTTCGTAACTTCACCGCTGCCTGGGTCAGGCTCTTTTTCTTTGCTGGGGTCAACAGTCTCGGTTTTCGTGGAAACAACATTTCCGTTTTCGTCCGTCACCGTGGTGACAATCGTAACCGTGCCGTCATCCTCATCGGTCGTCGTCGTGACCGTCGTGGTCAGCATCGCTTCCTTTGAAATGATAATGTCGTACACACGGATATAAGGCGTTCCCTCTCCCGATGGAATCGTTACACCAATCGCAACGTCCGCCGTATCCGTACCTGCATATTCTGCGGAAAACCCAACGCCAGTTGATTTCAGCGATTTTGCATTCTTCACCACAGAATCTTCGTACCTCGTGCCGTTAATAACCATATAGGCATAGCGACCGTCCGTTTTTTCCTTTGAATTTGCGCCGTAATTTATCTTGATTTTAAACGGCCCCTGCACTCCGCTGATAGAAATTGCTTCGTCAAGAATCTGTAAGCCGCCCGCCGTAGCGTCTTCCTGCGTGCAGTCTTTTGCACTTGGTTCATATTTGTTATACTGAATCGGAACGCCACCCGCACCCAGCGATTTAATCTTAGCCACAAGCGTTCCCTTGGAAGCGGGATAGTCCACGTCATTTTTAAGCGAATATTTATTATCCCCGACCGCAGAAAATGTCGTGTATGCCGTCGTTGCCGCCGCAAGTGAAGCCGCATCCGTAAGTGCCTTTTCTGCGTTTACGCCCTCAATCGCAACCGACCCCAAATCACTGAACGTCCACGCCGCCACAGTCGCAAACGCTTTTTCCGTAGTCGTTACCGTTCCGTCAACATACGTTGGATTCTGCGGATTTTCCGGGGTGGGATTCGGCGTATCGGGATTCTGCGGCGTATTCGGATTTTCCGCCGGAGTTTCTACCATGTCTGAGCCGTTGTCGTCAGAACTACAGCCAATACCCCCCCCCATCACAAAAAATACGACTGCCAGCGCACACAGCGCAGATTTCAACACAGACTTTTTCATTATATTGCTCCCCTTATTCAGATGAGTACGAATCTTCACCACCAGTATCAAACTTTGATGAAAAAATGTTCATCGGAAAATTTGGATTATTCCGTTATTGTTCCGTATCGTTCTTTTTTTTTTGCAGCACTTTTTAGTACAAAAAAACGAGGGGCAACGACACCTTTCCCAAAAGGTTTCTTTGCCCCTCGCTACCCCATTTCTTCCAAAGGGTGGAAGGAATGAATCTACTGTCCTACCTTGGTAAGACCAGTGTTTGTGTATGCGACCACAGCCGATTTAAGTTCTTTAATCAAGCTGTAGTTTGCATCTTCTGTTGTGTTGTCGAAAGTCCATGCAAAGTCAGGGTTGTGACGACCGGCTTTTGCAAGAACACTGTTCAATGCTGAATCAGGTGATTCCGGCTCAGCATATTCAAGATTCAGGCTTTCTTTTGTATCGAAGTTGTTGTATGTTGTGCCGCCAGCGACCGTCTTGAGTGACGAAGGAACTTCATCTGTGCGCTTGTCCACGATGTAGCAGTCAATGTCGTTGTCCTCAATTGTCCAGCCTTCATCTTTGTTGGTCATGTGCTGGAATTTCACACCGTTATAGCCAAGCTGCCAGTACTTGTTGTCAAACGCCTTAATCATACCGCCATTTTCGCCTGAGAATGTTCCATCGCCTGTAGCATCCGTGCCCTGCTTTGAGGACATCATCGGGTCATGCGGATTTCGGAAGAAGTTTCGCTCAACAAATGCAGAAGAGCCCATCGTAACGCCAACGCCGTATTTTGCGTTTCCGTCAAAGTAGTTGTTATAGATATGTACAGTCTGCACGCGGATTCGTGGATGTCGTGAATCTGAATGGTCAAACCAGTTGTGGTGATAAGTCAGCCGAGAATCTGCGGATTCAGATTTCATGCCGCAGAGAGACATTTTTCCAGAATCCCAGAAGTGAATGTAGCTGTAGGTCTGCCAGTTAGATTTTCCTTTGACATCAAGTGAACCATCGCCTTTAGCCTGATCTGAGTCTCCGCCAGTTGAGCCGTAGAATACATCCGTGTTGTGTACCCAGCTGTAATAGTTTTGGGTATCAAGAGAAAGACCGTCATCTATGAAGCACATGATTCCAAGATTTGCGACCTCGACATGAGTTGAGTTACGCAGGAAGATACCGAATCCCCAGATTGTCGCATCATGTCCGACACCTTCAATCGTTACAGGGGCTTTGTTGTTCTTAACCTGCAATCCTTCTGAGGTTGATGCAATGTAATCCAAATCACTCAAAGAAAGTTTTCCGATGATACGAATATCAAGCGGAGCGGTCATAGTTTTGACGGATTTTTCATCAAGAATAGCCTGAATACCTGTCTGACCGTTGTAGGAAACAGACTTTGCGTTGTCCTTGGTTACATAAAGAACCTTTGCATTGCTCTTGAGCGTTCCGTCCTTGTTGTATGCGCCCGGAGTTTCTGTTCCGCTGAAAGCATATCCGCTTCGGTCATGGCTTACTACTGTGACTTTTACTTCCGTTGCAGAACCACCAGCAGGTGTGATTGAAATCGTATGCTCTCCTGCCGCCAATCCCAAAACATCAACACGAACCACATTTGAATAAGAGCTTTCAGTCCAAGTTGTTTGACCGTCTTTGTATGAATTTGTATTGTATTTGTAAGTTGAGTAATGGCGGATAAGCTCGTTGTCAACGGCTACCCAGTCACAAGTGATTGTGTAAGAAGAGGCAGAATCATTGAAGATGACATAAGCACTGTTGAGCCATCCTTCCGCCTTCTGAATTGTGATTGAAGAGCCTGTCGATGTGGCTTCCGGAGTGACAGTCATATCGATGACAGGAGCCTGTTCGTCCTCGTAAATTTTTGCGTTCTCTGAAGTCGTCTTGGAAGAAATCGTTCCCTCAACTTTTTCCCAGATTGTAGGAGCGTACACAGAAATTCCCTTGATGTTGAGAGATGAACTGCTGTCGGAATTGTACAGACAGACAACTTTCTGAGTTTCGCCATCAGCAGCTGTAAGAGAATATGCAAATTCTTTTTCAGCATAGATGTTTTCCGTTCCAGAGCCGTCTTCCTTTTGCTTTGTTGCCGAGAAAGTAAATTCGTTTGAAGCTGAGCCGTCAGCAGTACAAATCGTCATTTTTACGCTTGAAGAACTTGACGAACCACATTTTCCATTTACAACGATATAAGAAACATTAATCGGTACGGCGAATTTAAGGCAGTTTGCTGTGCTTCCGCTTTTCGGCAACTGGATATATCCGCCAGAAACAAGCTCACCTGCTTCATTTTTCGTAACATTCGTATACGCCTTGCCAAGAACAGTGACATCGCCATACGTTCCAGCATTTGCAACTTTTTCCTCGCTTTTTGAGCCTGTCACCGTCGTGCGTCCGAAGAGATAGTCGACCGCATTCCATGCCATAACCTTGTACTGACCGGCATAAGTTCCTTCGGTAACAAGCTCACCCTTTGTAACCGTTTCCGGCTTGTCATCGTCCCCGCTGTCTTCAGGAATCTTGATTGCAGTTCGGGTGAGTTTGAATGAAAGCGCTGTCGTTTCATTCTCTTTGATTTCGCCTGTCGTGCTTCCAGAAACAGTGTCGCCCTCGTAGGTCGCGGTCAGATAGAATGTGTATGTGCCGACAGGGATTTTCACTTCGGCAGCCTGCATCGCCGCAGCATCCGCCCATGTGCCAAAAGTCGTTGTCTTTGAATCCTTTGTACCTTTGAACACAATATTCGTAAGCGTTACGCCGTCGCTCACACTGAACGCAACGCGCCCATACGCAGTTACCGACTGCTCCACCGCTCCCGAAGAAAGATCCGAGCAGCCCGTCAAAGCCCCCGCAAACAAGCTGAGAGAAGCAAGCGCGGTCAGTATTTTTACAAAACGTAAACGTAATTTTTTCATTTTTGTTTCTCCTTTATACTCCGTTTAGTTCTCGATAATGATGACACCTATATTAGTAACATCAGATTTTTTAAGAGTAAATGAGTCACCTTCTGGAGCTGTAAATGTATACAAATAGCCGTTTCCATTTGTTGTATCAGTATCAGCTGTCGCAGCAGTCGTTTGTGTATCATTTACAAGGAACTTTGCAGCAGAATCAGCAACAACTGTAATTTTTTTGCCAGCAGCACCAGAAATCGTAACGACAGTTTTTGACTCCATTTTCATTGTATTATATGTAATGCCAGCGTATTTTACGGTTCCACCAGATTTAACATTTGCACTTGTTAAGGTTACAGTATAAGAAGCATTAGAACTTGTTGCGCTAGCCTCTTTTGTCCCAGAGAAAGTAATATATGAATATTTCGGTGTCTTACTCCAACTTGCCGTGAATGTAACATCAGCGGTGATTGCGCTTGATGGAGTCAATCCTTCTACACTTGACGTCCATGTGACCGTATACGCGGATTTGTTTTTTCGGCTAGCAGAAGCCCATGCCGGCAAGGATGCTTTTTCGCCGGAATAAATGCTCTGAGTGTCAAGGGCAGAATCAGTCTCAGCGGCAATTTCATCAATCGCAGAATCTACAAACCTCACCGTGAACTTTGCATTTTCTGTCCACACAGAAGTAAATGTGGTGTCCGCCGTGATTGCGGCAGTTGTGTCACCATTCCAACTAAGCGTGTAATGGTCTTTTGTCCATGCAGGAACATCGCTTGCAGGAACAACGTCACCATTTTTTACAGTTTTCGTAACCGTTCCTTCATTTCCGTCAGAATCGACAAATTTCACGGTGAACAATCCCGTCCACACGGCCGTAAATGTCACGTCCTTGGTAATCTTAGAGGCTGTCGTTACGTTGGCTTCACTTGATGACCATGAAAGTTCAAAGCCGTCTTTTTTCCATGTTGGAATATCGGATTCGGCAAGTGTACTACCGTTTTTTACCTTCTTGATAACAGTTGCATTGGAGCCGCCTTCTGCGTCATTGAATGTCACCGTGTATTCCCAACCGGGGCAACCTGCCTCATGGGCGCAGTTTTCAGCCTCAGCCTTTGTATCGTATTCTGTTCCACAAACGGAACACTTATATTTGCCGTCAACAGTAACTTCTATTGTAACCGTGCCCGTCTTTTCTTCTTCACCGCCGCTCGCTTTCGCCTTGGCAGTAATCGTTACTGTGGTCGTTTTTTCTCCATAAGTTACCGTAATCGTATTCGCGCCCGCTTTCAGCGTTGTGTCTCCGCTCAACGTGTAACCGGTGGAAACAGTCTTCGTTGAATTGTCGCTGTAGGTTGCCGTCACCGTAATGTCGTCTACAGAAACAGTGTCGCCCTCAGTCCAAGAAGAACTCTTCGCAACCGCCGAAATAGAAGTCACCGTACTGGCAGTGACCGCACCAGTGTCGCTTCCCGAATCGTCCGAAGAACATCCCGCCACAAAAAGCAACATCAGCACGACCGCCGCTCCAAACATTGCCTTCAATGCATTTTTCATCAGTTTCCCCCTTGTTTTTAAAACCTTGCGAAAAAATAATATTCTGTTATGCGATAATACCCCCCCCCACAAAAAAAGTTCATAGTACATTTTGAACTATTCAGACACCGATTCCCACACCACAGCGAACTCAAAAATTCATTTTTGCACTTTTCCGATTTTCCCTATCTGAGCCGATTTGACTGCTTTGCGATTTGACGGTATGCTTCTAATATGAAGAGACTTTTTTTTGCTGCGATTATCCTTTCGCTTTCACTGCCCACGTTTGCCACAGAGACCTTGCGGATTGACTTCCGTTACAACCTCAACGCCGATGACGGAAAAAACTATCTGCACTGGCGCACAAAGGACACAAAGATAAAGGATTCGTTTGATGCCGTAAGCGGTGCGTCCAAGGCTATGTCTACCAAACAGCTTCGGGAAATGCAGTTCGCAGATAAAAAAAAACTCTTTCCAAAAGGGCTGTACGCGCTGCTTTTGTTTGCCGTAAGCCCTGCAGAACAGGCAAAAATTGACAGTCTTACGGTCACGCCACAGGGAAAACAACTTGCCATTTCATTTATGCATCGGGGAAATGCCTACAAAATCACTTCGGATGAAAAAGGTCGGCTTAACACGAACACCAGTTTTTCAATGGCACAAGGAGTGGCGACCAATTCCGCGCGTGTTTTTACAATAAAAGATACGTTTCTTGCCCCTGACAAAACGCTTGACCAGACAAAACTGATTTTCTCCGAAGATGTTTATGATGAGGGCGTGGCACAAATCTGGAACGGAAAACTGAAAGCCACCTGCGCGGGCGGCATCCTAAAAATATCTGGCACACTTAAAAAGATACCAAAGCCCGAAAAACAAAAGACTGCGCCGACCGAAGAGGCAAAATCGCCGCCACCGTCAGACAGTCAAAACTCATCAGACGCGACAAACCCACCCGAAGCCGAGCCGCCCAAGAATTAACCGCAGACTATCGGAACAACAGAAAGGCTCCCCGCACAATTATCCGCATGCATCCGCACTATCCGCGTTCATCTGCGTCTATTTTTCTCGCCGAGTCACGAAGCCGCTTCTCAACCGCATCGATAACGCTGTCGGGAGTGCTTGCCCCCGCCGTAAGTCCGACCGTTTCCAGCGCGTAGAAAGATGAAGGAATTTCGTCCGCAACTTCAATGAGCGCGGCACTTTTACAGAATTTTTGCGCGGTAACGTACAGGCGGTTGGTGTTTGAACTGTTTTTGCCGCCAATCACGATGATGCCGTCCACTTGCGCACATAAGCGGATTAACGCGTCCTGCCGCTCATGGGTGGCGGGGCAAATCGTATTAAATATCTCTATGCGGGAATTTTTTTCTTTCAGAAGCGCGCTGATAGCATTAAATTCCTTTATGCTGAATGTTGTCTGGCTCAACAGGACGGCTTTTTGCGGAACGCCATCGGAAAACAGTTTCCGTGCCTCGTCTGCCGTGCGAATCAGGCGGAAATCATATTTTTTGCCGTTTGCCCGCGCCGCCTCTTCCGCATATCCTTGGATTCCTACCACTTCGCCGTGATTTTTGTCGCCCGCAAAGATAATCGTGTAGCCCTTTTCAGCAAATCCTGCGACGCGCTTCTGGCTCTGCGTTACCAGCGGACAGGTCGCATTGATGACCGTCTTACATTTTTCGCGCAAATTCGTTTCCATGCTCGGCGGAACTCCATGAGCGCGGATAAGCACCGTATCATCTGCGGTCAGTTTTTCAATCGCCTGCGGCACAAGCACCCGCAATCCCCGCGCCGCAAGTTCATTCAGTGCAATCGGATTGTGAATCAGAGGACCGAGCGTATACACCGTTCCAGCATGATTTTCACCAAGAGCCTTTTCTGCGGCGGTCACAGCCCTGCGCACTCCGCTACAAAATCCCAAGACATCAGCACGAATTATTCTCATATCTCATCTTAGAAAAAAAAAGACCGCCGGGTCAAGCCCGACGGTAACAAACCGCACAGACACCGAAACGAGTTCGGCTCAACGGTTTTTATTAGGCAGGTCTTTTTTGACGTTATGCCAAAAATTAGGCCTGGAACTGCACGATATTATTCGCCTTTGATGTGGTCAGTCCTTTGTTCGCAAAATTGCGGCGGGCAAAGGAGATGAACGCACCAGCGATAAAGATTGAAGAGTACGCGCCACTAATCAAGCCCACAATCAGAGCCAAAGCGAAGTCGTGGATTGTGCCTGTCGTAAAGACAAACAGCGACACAACCGCAAACAACGTGGTCAAAGTCGTGATGATTGAGCGGCTCAGCGTCTCAGTCAATGAGATGTTCAGAATGTCGGCGAATTTATTTGTCTCCACCGTCTTCATGTTGTAGCGCACACGGTCAAGGATAACAACAGTCGCGTTGATTGAGTAACCGATAATCGTAAGAATTGCCGCAAGCGAGGTCGTGCTGAATTCCATCTGACTCCATGTGATGAACGAAACCATAATCAGAGAGTCGTGGATAATTGCGATAACCGCCGCCAAGGCAAAATCCCAGTGAAAGCGAATCGTTGAGTAGAGCCAAATCAGAACGAGCGTTGCCAGCACCAAAATGATTGAATCCCGAATCAAACTCTTGCTGAACTGAGAACCGATAAAGTCAGATTTGACGATTGCAACCTTGTCCTCGCCAAATGCGGCGGTCAGTGCGGCATTCGTTTTTTCCTGAATTGACTTCTGCGTGTCACCCTCGGCAATGCCCATACGAATCTGATAACTCGCATCTTTTCCAGAGCCAAGCGTCTTTACGTCCGCGCCCTCAATGTCTTTCAAAGCCGCACGAACATCATCTGCATTCACGTTTACGCTTTCGTCCGCCGCATGAATCAGAAGCGGATTTGCACCCAACGTAGTTGAGACCGCAGAGTTCACGAAAAGACCGTCACTTGTCGGAGCAGAACCGTCAACCACCTCAACGGAAATGCCCTCAACCTCACGGATTTTCGCCGCCAATTCTGCGACAGTCGCATTCTCCGCATAGGGCAGATTAACCGTACGATTCTCCGCTCCCACACCAGAAATAACAAGGTCAAGCCCGCTGCCAGTCGGGTCAACTTTAATCGTCGCGCTTCCGCTGTACGTCAGTTTGAGAACCGTGGGGTCAATGCGGAATTCTTCAATCATACCAGGCTTAAAGTCCAGCCCAAAGTTGATTCCGCGTGTTGCGACAGAAACAATGCCGCCTATAATCAGCGCACTGCTCAAAATGACCGCGCCGACAAAGAATTTACTGAAATGAATTACCTTTTTCATTATTTAACCCTCCAGCTGATGCTCATGTTCTTTTTGCCGATAACATCGGTCTGGAAATCGAACATCAAGCGAGATACGACCAATGCGGTGAACACAGAAGACACGACACCGATTGCAAGGCTGACCGCGAAGCCCTGAATTGAGCCCGTTCCCAGCTGAGAAAGGAAGATAGCCGCAATAAACGTGGTGATATTGGAGTCCATAATCGCCCAAAACGCATTATCAAAGCCAGAAGCGATTGCCGCCGCACGGCTTTTTCCGTTGCGCAATTCCTCTTTTATGCGCTCAAAGATAATGACGTTCGCATCAACAGACATACCGACCGTCAGAATCATACCTGCGATAGAAGAAAGCGTCAAAGTCAGATTAAACGCGCTCAAAATAGCGAACATGATGTACATATTCAGCACCTGTGCCACAATAGCGTTGAAGCCCGCGCCCAGATAGTAAATCAGCATGAATGCGAGGACTGCAATCAAACCGACAATCAATGCCTCTACGCCCTGACGGATTGCCATGTCGCCCAAAGACGCGCCGATAACCTGCTGGCTTTCCACTTCAAGCGGAACGGAGAGCCACGCAGTCTGCAACACTTTCTGCAAATTCTGCGCTTCTTCCACGCTGAATCCGCTGATTGCGACCTGCCCACCGCCAATTTTTTCGTTGATGCGCGCGTAAGACTTGATTTTGTTGTCGCTGACAATCGCAAGGTTTTCGCCAACATGCGCGCCCGTAAAGTCACCGAAAATAACCGCGCCGTCAGTATCAAGCACAAAATTCACTTCGGGGCGGTTGGTGATGTTGTTCGCGCTCACCTGCGCAGACTTGATGTGCTGACCGTCCAAAGCAATTTCTTTCTTTACGACAAGATAGCCGATTCTTTCATCAAGACCGTAATCGTCCTTTGTGTACAGACCGATGACTTCCGTATCAGAAGGAATGATTGACGAATCAATCAGATTGCCGTCCGCATTGAACGTGCTTGCCGCATGAGCCTGATAATACTGGTTGAATTTTTCCGTCGCGTCAGAATCGACAAGGCGGAAATTAAGAATGCCTTTGCCCATAATCAGTGTGTTCACGCTCTCGCCATCAGCAGCACCCGGAATTTCGATGTAGATACGGTCTTCGCCCTGCTGACGGATAACCGGAGAAGTCAGACCGAATTTGTCGATGCGGCTGGTCAAAGTCTCAATCGCCTGAGCCATCGCATCTTTTTTGAACTGCGCGGGGTCAGAGATTGCCGCATTTGAATCAGACTGGCTCGCCAAAGCCGCGTCCAAATCTGCATGAACGATGATATTCATACCACCGCTCAAATCCAGACCAAGTTTGACTGAATTCTGATAGCGGCTCTTTGCCTTCAGAATAGCATCGCGGTACTTGCCCTCAATCACGTCCAGAAGTTCCTTTTCGTTTCTGAATGCGCCAAGAACAGCGGACACATTCATCGGCTCAGGAACTTTTTTGTTGTCTGCCTTGTAATTTTTTTTGGCAGACTTTACCAAATAATCATAAGAACCGTCCAGCATTGCAGAAGCATCGGCATTCGCAATTTTTTTGATTGCGTTTACATCTTCGCTCGCCTTTACCGTAGAATAATCTTTGATTTTTTCCAGAGAACCCAAAGCAAGTGTCTGCTCGTCCTTAGGAGTGCGCACATACCAGCTGATTGACGGCCACAAGAACCAGAAACATACAGCCAGCACCGCAATGATGATAGCAAAACGAGTTCGTTTATTCATTTTTTGCCTCTTCTGATGCGGCTTCCGCAGGTTTTTCCTCTGCAACCACATCGTTTTTATTTTCTTCGTTCACCGCTTCCTTGACCTCTTCCGTCTTTTCAGCAGCTTTCTTTGCCTTCTCAGACTTCTTTGTGGCAGCCTTTGTTTCATTCGGCTTGTCAACAACAACCGACGCAACGGCAGAACGGTTGAATTCAATTTTTGTGCCGTCGTCAACCTTTACGATAACGGTTTTCTCTTTCGTCTGATGAACAACGCCATGAATTCCGCCAATCGTGATGATTTTGTCGCCTTTTTTGAGCGCGCTAATCATCTTTTCGGTTTCCTTCTGTTTTTTGTTCTGAGGACGAATGATGAATAAATAGAAGATTCCGATAATCAGCACAAACGGAAGCACCGTCATCAGAATGTTACCCTGCTGGGGAGCAGCCGCAGCAGTCTGGAGAAATGGGACAAAAGACATTTTGTATCCTTCCTTTCTTTATAATGAAATTTAAAGCATTAAAATGATACCATTTAATAGATACAATCGTCAAGAGATGAAAAAGGACTTTTGCGGGAATCGTTAGCGTGACAGAAGGCGTTCCAAATCGCGGTTCAATTCCAAAAGGCTTTCGTCTCCGGGGGAAAGCGCGACGACTTGTTTTAGGTAATACTGCGCCTTGCGATATTCTTTTTTTGCGTAATAGATTTCGTACAGGCGCATCAAGGCATCTTTGTTGCGCGGATTTGAGGTCAGGCTGGAGCGCAAATCCGTCAGGACTGCATCTTCGGAAGAGACAAGATAACTGTGCTGATAATAGAGGAAACTTTTCATTCGCGCATTGGCAGACGACATCTGTTGGGCAATCATGCGCTCGGCCTCTTGTCTTCTTCCTGTAGAGACCAGCACCTGAATATAGGACTGCAAGACCTGCTCATCATGGGGGGTATCGTTGTACAGTTCAGATGCCCGCTGCCATGCCTCGTCAGTTCGTCGCGCGGCAAGACAAATTGCGATATGTGTGTAGACCGCATCAGCAGGAACATTCGGCAAACTCATAAGCGTAGAACTCGCCTTGTACGCGCCCGAATAATTTTTTGCCTGCCGCATCTCCTCAATCTGAATCTGCAGCGCGGAAACATTTTTCGGGTCAATCTGCAAAATCTGCTCCGCAAGTTCCCTCGCGCCTTTTCCGCCGACCTTCATTCCCGTCTGCGAAGAAATTTCTGCAGCAGTCAGGATAATTTCGGTGTCATCAGGATAAAAGCGCAATGCCTGCTCGATGGTCGCAAGGGCAGCCATATTGTTCCTGTTCCAGTCTTTCTGCACTTTTGCCCGAAGCAACAAATAATCACGGGAAACAGCGTCAGTCCGCGCATACACATCCAAAAGTGAAGCCGCTTTTATGTAATCGCCCTTATGCACCAGAATTTTTGCGCGGAACAAAATATAATAGGAATTGTCGCTTTCCTGTTGCAAGACACGGGCAACATATTGTTCCGCATCATCATAAATACCAGCCGCAAAAGCCGCTTCTGCCGCAAGTTTGAGCAAATCTCGGTTGCCGTCATATTGAAGCAAAAGCGTTTCCGCATCAGAAAGCGCGGATTTTGCATTTCCTGAAAGCATTTTCATCTGGGCAAGCGCGAACAAAGGCTCAAAACAATCAGAAGCAATGCCAGCAGATTTTTCAAACGCGGCAACCGCATCATCATATCGTTTCATTCTTTTGTACAGCGTTCCCAAAAGATATGTCGCCAGAGCCGAATCTCCATTCTCCTCTATGGCGGACTTCAAATCTGCCTCAGAACGCTCGTAATAATCGCTGCGGGTTTCAGAGGTAATCAGCACCAAAGACGGAAGCACTTTTGTCAGAAAATCATTGTTCCCGGTAATCTCGTCATACACACCGTTACGGGCAGATTCTATCGCACCCATGTACGGAGTCGAACTGTCTGCCGCAGGAATATCCGCCGTAAATTTTTCAGAACGCCACACAATCTGCATAATCGCCGCAGCCACATTCAAGAGGACTTTTTCATTTTCCGCATAGGAATCCGAATCTTTTTTGAGCATGGTGAACGCAGACCGAAGCCTGTCGGGAGAGCCGATTTCCACATCAGAAACCACATCGGAATCTATTCCATTGAAGAATGACCTGTTCTTCCGACCGGGTACGGCAATTGACACCGCTTCGGACGGATCAGCCTCGTACACTGCCTCCGTATGAGATTCAGCAGGAGGCTGCTCTGCCTTAGGAACGGAACCGCAAGAGAAAAACAGAACTGCAACGGCAACACACAACGTGCCGAAGAGAATCTTCCTCATTCTTCCCTGACCTCCAGTTCCGAGTCATCCGCTTCGGGTTCATAAGGAAAATAAAACTGAGGATTCTGCTGATACAAAAACAGACCGACCAAAAACAGTCCGATGATTATCAGGAACACAGGCCACCACCGCGCGACAAATGTCCTGAAAGAAATGGAAATAATATCCAGCGAAAAAAGCAAGAAGAAGCCCCCCAGAATAATCAGCAGCAAACTAGGGAAAAGGTAGGCCGACAGGATTTTTCTGTGGCGGAACAGCCCCGTAAAAAACAGGCAGATTCCGCAGAGGACAACGCCACACGGCCAAAGTTGGGAAAGTCCTACAGGAAGGATGCCCGAAGTGACCAGCAAAAACAGGCACGATGCAAGACACAGATACAGCCCGAAAAAGAACAGTGGCGCGTGACGATATTTTACCAGCGCGAAATAAAAGCACAGCGCGCCAAAAAGAATCAGGCAGATATTGGTAAAAGGCGCGACATCCTGCAAGCCCGCAAACGGATGAATCAGGAGAAAGAATCCCGCAAAAATACAGACAATTCCTATAGCAAGCAATATGTTCAGAATAGGAACGGTAAAACGCTTCATGTATTCCTCTAAAAAACAAAATCCGACAATACCAGCAGTTTATATGCAGGCACTATGTGCTAACATAATAGAATAACGCAGATGCGTCTAAAAGTCTATGACCATTCCGCAGAAATTCTGCACACTCCGCAGAAAAAAAAATACGTGTTGCCCCTGCACGGACACTGCTTGCAAAAGGCACTGGATTTTATTACAGTTACGATATGCCCGTAAAATTTATCGGTATTGTGGTCTGCTCGCTGCTTTTGTTTTTTTCCTGTCAGAATGCGGAAGAGCGCGCGCGGCAAAGACAATTTGACGACACCCAAAGCCAGCTAAAAAGTCTGCTCCGCGATGAAAAACTTTCCCCACAGTCACGCTATGCCGTTGTGAACCGCATCGCGAACAATCTGTACGCCTCAAAAAATTATGGTGACATGACGCTCTTTCTGACCAACTGGGTAGAAGACCATCCCGATGACACCTACAACGCTTACTGGCTTTTGATGGTCGCCTCGACCTATCTGGAAAATAATGCGGAGCCGGTCGCAGAATACTATTTTGAGCGCATCCTAAAAAATTATCCCGATTTGCTTGTTCAGGGGAAGTCCGTGCATCTTTCCTGTCTGCAACATCTGATTCAGATAAGCAAGACCCCGGCAAACCGTATCGCCTACTTTAACGAACTGGTGAACCGATTTCCGTCCGACGTGAACACCACGGAAATGTACGTTCGTCTTGCGCTGGAATATGAAAAAGAAGGCGAATGGAATCAGGTTCTGCGCTCCTACTCGCAGTTTTTGGAACAGCCCGATGCCTCCACGATTCAGATTCTGGGTATTCCCGATGCCTACACAAACGCCCGCCAGATGGTCGATTTTGCAAAATCATCAAAAGACTGGGTTTTTGAAAGCCTTGATGCGCTGGAGACTGCCGTAAAAAATGCCATCAGCCGTTATGACTGGCGCGCGCTCGACAAGTATCGCTCTAAAGTCAATTTTTTTGCCATGAGTTGGAAGGCAAGCGAATCTGACGCGAACGCCCTCGAATATTTCTCCATGCGAAACTTTATGCGCGGAAACCGAATCCGCTACGCAAAGGAACTGGACGACACTTCGAATCCCAACGAAGCATATCTGCGCACTACGGGCTGGAGCCAGTACATCAACGTGTGGTATCTGTACTTCCGCAAAGTAAATTTTCCCGCAGACCCCGACATTCATGGACGCTGGGAATGGGCTGGAATTTATTACGGCGAAAAATTATAGCGTAAAAAGCGAACGGGGTACGGCGAAGTTTCGAGCGGACATCCACGGAAATCAACTTTTAAATTTCGACACAGATGCACACAGATAAACGGTGATTTAGACCTTGCGTGATACGAAATTATTACAAAATCGTACCAAAATCATAAAAAAGGAACCTTATCTGTGTACATCTAGTGTTTATCTGTGTCAAAAATTGATTTCCATGGCGGACTTCTCCCCTCCCTTGAAAAATTCCCCGTAGATGACTATACTTTGCGTATGAAAATTCAGATGAAGAATGCGATTGCCGAACTTGACGGCGACGAGATGACCAGAGTGTTGTGGGCGGTTATCAAAGAGAAACTGCTTGAGCCGTTTATTGATTTAAAGACCGAATATTATGATTTAGGGCTCAAAAGCCGTGATGACAGCGATGACAAGATTACGTATCAGGCGGCGGACGCGATTAAACGGCTGGGTGTGGGCGTAAAATGCGCCACGATTACGTCAAATGCAGCCCGCGTAAAAGAATACAATTTGAAGCAGTTGACCCGCTCGCCAAACGGCATTATCCGTGAGGAACTGGACGGCACGGTATTTCGCGCACCGATTATGGTGAAGAATATCCAATGCTCGGTGACATCGTGGAAAAAGCCGATTGTGCTTGGTCGCCACGCATACGGAGACGTATACAAAAACTGCGAGATAAAGGTTCCATGCGCAGGAAAAGCGGAGTTGGTGTTCACAGGAGAGGACGGCACGGTTATCAGAAAGACAATTCAGGAGATGAAAGGACCGGGCATTTTGCAGGGCATTCACAACATGGATTCTTCAATAGAAAGTTTTGCCCGCTGCTGTTTTTCCTACGCGCTTGACCAGAAGATTGACTGCTGGCTGGGAACGAAAGACACGATTTCAAAGACCTACGACGGAAACTTCAAGGAGATTTTTCAGCGCATCTACGACACTGAATTCAAGGCAAAGTTTGAGGTGGCTGGACTGGAATACTTCTACACGCTGATTGACGACGCGGTTGCCCGCATTATGAAAAGTGAGGGCGGTATGCTCTGGGCGTGCAAGAATTATGACGGCGACGTAATGAGCGACATGATTGCCTCTGCGTGCGGAAGCCTTGCGATGATGACATCGGTTCTTGTCAGCCCCGACGGGAAATACGAGTACGAGGCAAGCCACGGCACGGTTCAGAAGCATTACTACCGCTACCAGAAAGGCGAAAAAACTTCGACAAATCCCGTCGCGCTCATTTTTGCATGGACAGGCGCGCTCGCAAAACGTGCTGAACTTGACGGCACTCCTGATTTGGCTGAATTTGCGAAAAAACTGGAAAAGACCACGCTCGATGTGATTGAGGAAGGCACGATGACTGGTGATTTGGCACGTCTTGCAAACCCGCCGGCAAAGCAAGTTCTGAACTCATGGGAGTTTATCGACACAATTGCGGCGCGGCTGAAATAATTGCTACGGAGACGGCTGAACTTATTCTCCTAAGAGCCTTTCAAGAAGCGCGGTACAGCCCGCCATTACGTCATCATACGTGTCTTGAAAATTGCCCGTGTACCAGGGGTCAGCCACATCGCGAGTCATGCCGCAATATTCCAGCAGTTTGTGAACTTTTCGCTCTCCATCGCCGCTAAAAAGATAATCCATGTCTTCCATATTCTCTTCATCCATGCAGATAATCAAATCGTATCTAGCGTAGTCGGCACGAACAGCGAGGCGTGCATAATGCTCGGTGAACGGAATATTGTAATAACGAAGAATCTGCCTAGTTCCCCTGTGAATCCCACAACCAATCGCATCAGGCTGTGCGGCGGCAGAATCAATAAAAAAATCCGCATCCCTGCTCTTCTGATGAACGAGATGCTTCATAACCATTTCTGCCATAGGCGAGCGGCAGATATTTCCGTGACAGATAAAAAGAATTCGGTACATGGTTCGTAACGATACCACGAAATTACAAAGTGCGCAACCACATTCTTGCATTTTGTATAGTATTATGATAAAATCATTCATGCTCAAACGAACTGGCTATGCGGACTTGCCTCTGCACACGGGAACAGTGCCAAAATGGCTCGCCGACCGTATGATGATGCTTGGAACAGAAATCGTCTCTGCACTGCTCATCACTTACGGAAAACGCGAGGTGTTGCGCCGACTCTCTGACCCGCTATGGTTTCAGTCTTTAGGAGCGGTGCTAGGCATGGACTGGCACTCCAGTGGCATTACAACCAGCGTGATGTATGCGTTAAAACGGGGAATCAATGCGCACGCAAAAGAATTCGGACTGTGCGTATGCGGCGGCAGGGGAAAATATTCGCGCCAAACACCAGAACAGATTGACTGGATTTGCAACGCTACCGGCATGAACGGAACAGAACTGGTTCGGGCAAGCAAATTGTGCGCAAAAGTGGATAACACCGCCGTTCAGGACGGTTTCCAACTCTACCAGCACAATTTTATCCTGACAGACGAAGGCGACTGGGCAGTGGTTCAGCAGGGAATGAATGCTCACGCAAAGACCGCACGAAGATACCACTGGTGTTCGGCAGACATCAAATCTTTTGTGGAAGAGCCGCACACAGGCGTAACGGGAGAAAACCGCGGGCAAATTCTGAACCTGACGGACTCAAATGCCGCCCCCACACGCAGCTCAATTCTGACGCTCACACACGAAAACCCCGACCGCATGATAAAAGAAATCGCAAAAATCAGCGGAAACGATTTAGTTCGTCAGGTAGAATTTAACTTTGAAGATACTGAAATGAGTGGTGGGGGAAGTCTCCCCCTACGCGCCCACCGCCACGAAACTTCGCCTGCGGCTTCGTTGCGAAGCGTTGGTCGCTACCCTCTCTACGGGGGGTGCCCCCGTAACGCCCCCGACAGCACTAACTGGCAAGGCACAAATATCATCATCGAAAACAAACGAAATCTTGTTATGCCCGCTCACCACGAAGTCCGCGCGGAAGACGTAGATTTAAAACGGCTCGGCGGAGTGCTTGCCACGGCATACGACAACGACAATCCCGATTTTGAAAGCCTTCTCCTTACGCCAGGATTAGGTCCGCGCACACTGCAAAGCCTTACCCTCGTAAGCGAAGTAATCTACGGAACGCCAAGCAGATTCAAAGACCCCGCGCGGTTCAGCTTTGCGCATGGCGGAAAAGACGGGCATCCATTTCCTGTTCCCACAAAAATTTACGATGAATCAATCCGCATTCTTGGCGACAGCATAGAAAAATCAAAACTGGGCTACACCGACAAATCGGAATGCCTAAAAAGGCTGCACAAAACCGCCCTGCAAATCGAAGCAAACTGCGAGCCAGTGGCAGACTTTGACGAAACGATTGCGCGGGAAAGAGAACACAGCCACGAATGGGGCGGCCGAACGTGTATGGGTGAAGTGTAAGTTTCTCACAGAGCGACAGAGAAAGGAGCAATCGCTTTGCGAAAATCGAGCGCACAGAGAGCGTAATAAAAAAACAAACTCCCCGTCTCAGTGCGCTCTTTAGCTCTGTGAGGAATTTATCCGACGATTTCGCGCACGAATCGCAGACTTTTAGGCACTTCCTTAACGCCCTCAAAAATCAGGTACGCATCAGGACACTCGGTTTTTATAAGCGGAAGAAAATCTTTCCAGCCCATCAGTCCGTCACCAAGCGGAACAATTTCCAGCGTATCGCCGTTTACCATGTAGTCTTTTAGGTGGAAGCCACAGATTTTTCCTTTGAAGAGTTTTAGGCAGGTCTCGAAAATTCTTGCGCGCTCGGTGTGATTTCCGATGTAGAGATAATTATAGATGTCTACGATAAAACGGAAATGATTCTGTCCGGGGTCAATCTCATCGGCAAGACGTTTTAGCTGCTCCGGCTTGTACATACAGTGTCCCCACGCGCCTTCAAGAGCCATACACACGCCGCTTTCTGCCGCAATCTTTGGCATAGGACGGAAAATTTCCACGACTTCCTTAAAAGCCTCTTCGGTCTGATTTTTGGGATTGTACGTCCATTTATCATCGTTGTAACTGCCCGTTTCCGAAGCGACAAATTTTGCCCCGAATTCAGCGGCGTGCCGAAGATGGTCGGCATATTTTTCTGCGCCCGCCTTTACCTTGTCTTTGTTGGAATGAACGGGATTAAAATAGGCGCCCAGCAAAGGAATCTCCACGCCGTTGTCGTTAAAGCCGTGCCGAATTTCTGACACAACTTCGCTCGTCAATGTGCCAGGATTTCCGTTCTGTCCTTCCACCGCCTTTGCAATTGCCAGCTGAACGCCATCGAATCCCCATTCATGCGCTGTTCTTCCTAGCCAGTCTGCACTTCCTTTTCCGATGTCATGAGGGCGTATCAAAATCTTCATACATTCCGCCTATTTGGTCAGATTATTGCGCAGTGCGGTAATCTGCTCATTTGACAAACCGACTGTTTTTTTCAGATAGTTTTCTGCCAAAGACTGCACGTTTCCATTGGTTATTTTTTTAGTTCCGCTGATTGTCTTGAACATTTCGGGAACAGTCTGCTTGATTGCCGTATACTGACTAGAGCCTTTTTTTAGCCCATAGAGATTTTCATAACTTATCATAAAGTCATCGTCCATCTCTTCAATCGTCGCTCCGCATAGGGCTTCAAGTACCGTACAGACAAAACCTGTCCTGATTTTTCCCTCTTTACCATGCACAAGATACGGTCCCTCATGCGAAGCCATAAACGCAAGACCGTCATACAATTTGCGGGAGAACACGATATCAGCATACGCCGCGCCCATGTTCAGGCAAATTCCGTTGCCGCTTTTCAGAATATCCGTATAGAACGGAACCTGCAGGGCGCGATTCTCAGCAGATGCCGTGGAGTCGCAGAGGTTGATAATCGTTTTTACAGGAGATGCCGCCAAAAGTTCCGCAGCATAAGGAGCGCGGGCATCGGCTACCTCAATCGGACTGCTTGAACGATACAGGCGGTTGGGAGCAATTTTTCCTGTGTTGACTGCGCGCCAGTTTGCGAACACCTCATTACTTGAAAAATTAGCGCGATCATTATTCTTGTTCAGAATACGTGACTGGTATGTGCGCAGATAGCCGAGTTTTTCTTTCATCGTGATGGTGACAGAATCGCCAACCTTGGCATTGCTTCTTTTCTCAAAGTTTCCCATGTTAATAGCAAGCGAAACTTCCTGATCATTGATACGGATGATGTAATCCCCGTTATCCACATCGGTGTAATTTTTTCCCACAGGAGCGTCAAACTTAAACGAGCCGACTTTTACCGAAACAATGTCGCTCAGACCAAAATTATTTGCGGAAAAAACCGTTCCCGTAATCTTTAAATTTGCATTTCCGTGCTTGTCAAACGATGCGATTTCCGTCTTTACGCTTACCGCTTTTGCGGCAAATGCAGAGCCACCAAAACACACAAGGAATGCCACGCAAACCGCAACAAATCTGGAACTTTTCATCATGCTCACCTCTTTCTTCATTTTATCACGATTTATTTTTTTTTGCTAGAAAAGATGAACATAAATTAAGAATAATTACATCGAAATAAGAAAGATTGCAGGAATTTTCTGCAAATCGGGAATTTTCTCTTTTTTCCACTGCCCCACGGTCTTTGTCCTGATGAATTCATTCTCCGTGGTAATTCCTGCTGCAACGCATAGTTTTGTGTCGGCTCGGCACGCAGAAAGAATTGACTCAAACATCTTTGTGTTTCGATACGGGGCTTCGATAAAAATCTGAGTCTGACGCTCTTTGTACGCACGGCTTTCCAACTGCCTGATTTTTGAGACACGTTCGGCAGGTTTGACCGGAAGATACCCGTTGAACGCAAAATTCTGTCCGTTACATCCGCTCGCCATCAACGCCATTATAATAGAAGAAGGACCGACAAGAGGCACGACGGGAAGATTTTTTTTCTGCGCAAGGGCAACGGCATCCGCTCCGGGGTCAGCAACAGCAGGACAGCCCGCCTCAGAAATCACGCCCATCGGAATACCTTTTCCCAGCGGGTCAAGCAGATGGCTGATTTTCGTGGTGTCCGTATGCTCATTCAATTCATAAAAAGTCAGCGTGTCGATGTCGATTGTCTTATCAACCGATTTCAAAAAACGTCGGGCAGAACGCACATTCTCCACAATAAAATGCTTTATTCCGATGATGACCTCATGATTATATGACGGAAGGACATTTTCTACGGGCGTTTCGCCCAGAGGAACAGGAATCAGATACAATGCGGGTGTAATGCTGCTCATAGTTTTCCGATTCCTTTGAACAAGATGATGATGAACGCGAACGCCGTCAGAAGACGCAATCCCACGCCCGTGATAAAGCCCAAAAATGACCAAAAAGCGACCGCAAGCGCGTGACGAACATTTTTTTCATCGTGAATCATCTCGCCGATGAATGCGCCCAAAAACTCTCCCAATAACATGCCGATTCCCAAACCAAAAAGTCCGATGAACGTACCGATAATCGAACCCCACGCCGCTTCTTTTGAGCCACCCGCTCTCCGCGCAAAAATTGCCGGCACGATATTGTTCACGATTTCTACGATTGCTGTAATGACCGCACAGGCAATCAGCACCGCCCAACTGACCGTACACACCGACGTAAACGATGCGCACAAAAGCCCGCCCCAGCATAACGGCGTTCCAGGAAGCCCTGGCAGAATACAGCCAACGATGCCCACAAAAAACAGGAGTCCCGCCACAATAAAAAGAACGATGTCCATTTGTGCCATAACAATCTCCTTTCAGGGGAGTTCCCCTAAGAACCCCGCTTCGCATATCAAAACAATAGCGTCAAAAAACCGTACGTTCTACCGCCTTACCGCCGTCCGAACGCCTCTAAATTCGCCAATCCTCTCTTGAATTGCGGAATTCTTGCGCATGCCGTTGTGTTCCAGCCGCTTCGGTCGCCGCGCTGCAAAAAGTGATACGCCACGCCCGCAATCATCGCACCGTTGTCGCCACAAAGTTTCAGCGGCGGAAAAATGCAGTTGATGTCCGTGCGCTCGGAAAGCAATGCCCGAAGCCGCGAATTTGCGGCCACGCCGCCACCCGCAACCACCGTCTTTAAGCCCGTGTCGTCAACCGCACGGAAAAGGCGGCTTGTCAATGTGCGGCAGGCGGTCTCCTGAAACGCGGCGCAGATATTTTCGTTTGTCTTTTCGTAGCCCTTGTTCAAAAACTGATCCGCCTGATGAATCACCGCCGTCTTCAATCCGCTGAAAGACACATCGTACTGATGCTCGCCGCGCTTATCCAGTTTCGGTACGGGGAACGAAAACGCCTTGGAATCCCCCTGCTGAGCCAGTTTGTCGATAATCACGCCGCCAGGATAGCCTAACCCGTAGAATTTCGCCACTTTGTCGAACGCCTCGCCCACGCTGTCGTCCATCGTCGTGCCAAGAATTTCCAAATCATCAAAACCGTTCACCCTGGCGATAATCGAATGTCCCCCGCTCACGAGCAAACCAAGGTACGGATACGGAATGTCATTCTGCAAATGTGCCGCGTACAGATGCCCCAGCATGTGGTTCACCGCGATAAACGGCTTTCCCGCCGCCCACGCCAATGTTTTTCCGAACGTCAGTCCCACCAAAAGGCTGCCCATCAGCCCTGGTCGGTTCGTCGCCGCCACCGCATCAATATCAGAAAGCGTAAGGTTCGCCTCAGTCAAAGCCTGACGTACCACGGGCAGAATCCACTCCGCATGCTTACGGCTCGCAATCTCTGGCACAACGCCCTTGTAAATCTGGTGGAACGGAATCTGCGTTGCCACCACGTTGCTGTATATTTTTTTTCCGTCCTCCACGACAGCACACGCCGTCTCGTCACAGGAAGATTCAATGCCAAGAATTTTCATACGGAAAAGTATAGCACATTTGGGTGCGAGTGTCAGCGGGTTCTGTTCACGTCTCACGAAAATCGGTTTTTGTGTCTTTTCTGCGTTTTTCTGCCGATAATCGTGGTATGAAAATGCGACTACTTTGCGCTTGCGCGGTTCTTTCGTTTTTTGCCTCATTCTTATTTGCGGCAGACCTTCCTAGCGCAGAAGAAAAGTTTATTGACGGGCTGCTTCCTATTTTGGCAGAGACGAATGAAATTTCGTTCGCACAAAGCTTGCTCGTACAAGAGCAGAAAAAATCTTCCGCTATCACACAAGAAAGCGCACAAAAGCCGCTCACCCACATCGGCGGAATTAACGTGCCGAATCAACCGTATGCCCAAAGCATGATTCAGAAATATATCCGCTCCTACACCGGCACCGAGTACGCAAAAAAATCACTCGTGCAGACGTTGGACAACGGCGAATTGTATCGGCTCTACATTCGGCAGGAACTGAAAAAACGGAATATGCCCGCTGCGCTGGAATATCTTCCCGTAGTGGAAAGCGAATACAAACCGCTGGCAACAAGCAGAAGCGGAGCGCGGGGATTGTGGCAATTTATGGAGAACAGCATCGCCCCGTTCATGAAAAAAAATGAGTGGATTGATGAGAGGCTTGACCCTTGGCTGAGTACCGATGCCGCGCTCTCAAAATTGCAGGACAACTACAGAATGTTCGGTGACTGGGCGATTGCGATTGCCGCTTATAACTGTGGTGCGGGCGCGATGAAACGAATCCTTGCAAAATCGCCGCAAAAATCATTCTGGTACATCGCGGAAAAAGGTCTGCTTCGTGACCAATCGGTTCAGTACGTGCCGAAATTCCTAGCAATTACTGAACTTTCCGAGCATGGAGCGAATTACGACATTCATCTTCCCGAAATTACCAAAAACACACGTTTCGCAGAATTTGACTACGTGACGGTCAAAAGCAAAATCACGCTGGAGCGGCTTGCAGGTGAATTGCGGCTGGACTACACCACGCTCAAAATGCTGAACTGTGCGCTTGTGCAAGGATGTACGCCGCCACAAGATGAATACAACATCCGTCTGCCGCTGGGAATGGAGAAAGCCGCCCTGATTGCACTGAAAACGATGCTCCACCCGAATCAACATACCGTAGCAAAAGCAAAAAAAACGGGTTTCCCAGAAAGCGCAAAAAAACTTTCCGCTACAGGAAACGAAACAAAATTGATTCCGCACACAATCATCAAAGGTGAGACGCTATTCTTTCTTTCTCGGCTGTACGGCTGTTCGGTGGACGAAATCTGCACGGCAAACAGAATTCGCAGGGAGGACGTGCTTTCCGTGGGTAAAACGCTTTACATTCCCGTTAAAAATGCCGAAACTTAACTAAGATGATGGTGCGAAATTTTCATGCAAAATATATCCTCTCATTTCTGTTCTGTTCGGCGATAAGTTTGTCATTCGCGCAAAAACAGACAGTCATTTCTTCCGCAAGTTCGATTGACTGGACAAAGGACACATTCTCTTCGGCGGTTTCGCTGGATATGGAGCGGGCGGGAATCAAGATGCCATCGGGAAAAAATTCTGCGGTCAACAAGATTGAGACAGAAATGCCCGAGCTGATAAAAGACCCGTTGCTTTCGCTGTATGTCAATTCATATCAGCAGCTGGGAGACTTGGTGTTCTCAAATGACATCACGCTGGAGCAACTGACCGACATCATTGACGCAGGGGAACGGACTCCGGGGATTTTTGCAAACGGTGGTTCCGAACTGCGAACTAATCACAAGATTCAGCTGACCGCAATTTCTGACCTGATGATTCGTCATCACTACCCCTACAAAAACGCAAAGCCGATTGAAGAAGTCGCGAGCAGACCCTACAGCGGAATTATCATTGATGCCCGAGGCTCGCTTCCCGTACAGGGTGAATTCATCAACGACATCGTAAGCCCCTGCTTTTTTCCGCAGATTTGGGACGAAAAGATGAACCTAATTTATGAGCGCAATATGGGTGACCCCGAACTGGAACGCGCACAGCAGATGGTTCTGTATCACTGGTCGGACAACGAAGATTTATATCAGGACAGAATCGGACTTGACCCGATGCACATTCACGCGCGCAGAGTATATGGGAGATTCCGCACTGACCCCGTGATTTCCCGCAAGGACGCGCTCAAAATTCTTTCCGTTCCCGAAAATCTGGAACTTCTGCGGCAGGGCAAAGTGGTCATTCTGCTGGATAAGGACAAATTGATTCAGTCGGTCGGCGCACCGCTCAAAGACGAGGCTTACTACACCGATTACCGTACCGTAAAACAACATTTTGCCACTGATGTGGACGCGCCGATTATCATTGACGGCATTCCAGGACTGCAATTCCTATATGACTTAAAATTTGTCGCCGACAGCGCAAAACTGTTGCCCAGCGAACTTCCAAAACTCCAGCGGCTTGCCGATTCGCTCAAAAGCATCAATGCCGACAGCGCATACACGATTCTCGTTGAAGGACACACCGCCGACGTGAACAAACCCGCTGGTCAGATGCGGCTTTCCGTGGAACGAACACAGACAATCATCGACGTGCTTGTGCAGAACGGACTTCCACGCTCAATTTTCTCGTACCGTGGTTATGGCGGCACAGTTCCAATTGCCTCAAACGACACTCCCGAAGGTCGTGCCGCAAACCGTCGCGTCATCATCACCGCTCGCCCCAAGGCGACCTACATTCAACGGCAGTAGAGATTAGGATTTTCTCAAGATTTTTTACATATTTCTCTGCGAACGATTTTTCCCGCTACAGGCAGTGTCACAAAAGAGTTTTTCAAACGAGCGCGGTTCTGGCGCAAAACTCGAGCGCAGCCCTTACTTCCCCTCTTGCAAAAAATTCCGATTTGCGCAAGAATATCTTTACAACATTGCAGGGGAACGTGAGACTGAACAAAGCGAAGTCCGACACGTTGAGAGAGCGTACTGACGCGATACCCTTTGAACCTGACAGCCAACACTGTGGTAGGGAGCAGATTTTTCGGAAACTGACGCTCGCCACAAATGGCGGGCTTTTTATTTTGGAGGAACTATGAACGAATCGGAAATCAGGCAGAAAATTGCAGAGGCAGCGAAAAAAGTGCGCGACACAAAGCCGCTTGCGCCTTCCATCACCAATACGGTCACCGTTAATTTTGTGGCGAACGCGCAGATTGCTTCGGGCGGGTCGGCGGCTATGGTCTATCTTCCTGACGAGGGCGAATTTATTGCGCAGGTGGGCGACGCGGTCTACATCAACGTGGGAACGCTTTTTCCGATTTATGCGGAAACGTTGCCCCGCACTGCCCGCACTTTGCACGAGAACAAAAAGAACTGGGTACTTGATCCGGTGGCAATTGGTATCGGAAGCCTGCGGACGGAACTTTTGCGCGGCTTTAAACAGTACCCGCCCACGATTGTCCGCGGAAACGCCTCCGAAATCATCGCGCTTGCAAAACTGTGGGGCATTGAGACGGCGGCAACTTCCAAAGGACCAAGTGGCGTAGACAGCGTGGACGATGTGGCAAGCGCAAAAAGCGCGGCAATGGCTCTGGCAAAGTTTATCGGTGGCGCGGTTGCGGTGAGCGGAAAGACCGATTTTGTGACAGACGGAAGGATTTGCGCCTACAGCGAGGGCGGCTCGCATTTTATGGAAAAAATTACGGGCGCAGGCTGTTCGCTTGGCGGCGTGTGCGCCGTGTTTGCCGCCGTTACCGACCCGTTTACCGCCGCGCTTTCTGCGACACAATTGTACAATCTTGCGGGAAAACGCGCCGAGGCAAAATCCGATGCGCCCGCTTCGTTCCAAGCCAATTTTATCGACGAGGTGTACAAGGCGACCCCTAAAGACATCGCCCAAAACCCGTGCCGTTTTGAGGAAAACTAGCCATGAGCATCAGAAACACTTTTGACATCAGCGCGTATTTGGTCGTTGGGCGTGAAAATACGTTGGGTCGCCCGGTGGAACAGATTGTGGCTGAAGCGGTGCGGGCGGGATTCACCTTCGTGCAGATTCGGTCAAAGCAGTGCGATGCGCGTGATATAATAGAAGATTGTCGCAAATCTGCCGATGAGATTGCGCGGCTGGGAAAATCTGATTCTGTCGCGCTGGTGGTGGACGACCGCCTTGACGTGGTGCTTGCCTGCCGCGAGCAGGGAATCAAAGTGGACGGCATTCATGTTGGGCAGACCGACATTCCCGTGAGCGTGTGCCGAAAGTATCTGGGAGAGGACGCAATCGTGGGGCTTTCGGCGCGAACCGACCATCTGATTGACTACGCAAAATCTGCCGACATCACGGAGATTGACTATTTTGGCGCAGGTCCGTTACATGAGACGGCAACCAAGCCCGATTGCGGTCTGACCAAAGAAGGAATTGTCGTTACGCGGAGCATTGATGAACTGAAAGAACTGCATAAGGTGAGCAAACTGCCCGTCGTGGTTGGCGGCGGGGTAAAACTTGCTGATATTTCCGCGCTCAAATCCACAGGCGTGGAAGGATTCTTTGTGGTGTCCGCCGTGGCGGGTGCGGAAAAGCCTTATGATGCGGCAAAAGAACTGGTTGATGCGTGGAGAAGATAAAATTGCGCAAGGGATTGGAGTGGCGCGAAGCGTTCCGTAGGAATGGAGCGCGGTTAGCGCGGAACCACGGAAAGCCCGTCCGTGAGCGAAAGCGAACGGATGCGCCCAAATCTTAGTCACAAACGATATTTTTCTGAGGAAGTTTCTGCCAGTCAAACAATGTAATGGCTTCTTCAAGCGAAAGCGGCTCGTCGTGCGCGGTAAAACCACAGAGGTGCATAAGATGCCCGATAATCTGTTCAGGTGAAAAGTACGCGCGGAGATAGCCCATATCGGTGTCTTTGTCGCGTTTAGAAAGCCGCTTGCCGTCCGCATTCACGAGCAGGGGAAGATGATAGAACTTCGGCGGGGTAAAGCCCAGCACCTTATACAAAAACAACTGCTGGTGCGTGGAAGAAAGCAAATCCCTGCCCCGCACTACTTCGGTCACACCCATGAGCGCGTCATCAACGACCACGGCAAGTTGGTAGGCAAAGTTTCCGTCCGCGCGGCGAAGAATAAAATCCCCGCAATCTGTCAGCAAATGGCAATGCTGCTCGCCATAGTGCCCATCGGTAAAAACAGATGCGCGGTCTGGCACACGGATTCTTTTTGCGGGAGCGCGTTCCTGAAAGAGCCGTTTCCGTTCCGCCGCAGTCAGGTTGCGACACGTTCCTGCATACACTGGCGTTCCGTCACTTGCATGGGGTGCGCTTGAAGCAAGCAAATCGGAGCGGCGGCAAAAACAATCATACACCAAGCCCTGCGCTTGCAACGCGGAAAAATATTGCTCGTACACGGCATCGCGCTCAGACTGAAAATACTGGCTGGCATCACCAAGAAATGCGCCCTCATCCCAATCCAATCCGAGCCAACGTAAATCTTCTATTAAAATGTCCGCATACTCGCGCTTGCACCGCTGGCGGTCCAAATCTTCAATGCGCAAAAGCCACGAGCCGTCCTGCTTCCGCACGGAAAGCCATGACATGAGCGCAGCATAGATATTCCCCACGTGCATCCGCCCGCTTGGAGACGGCGCAAAACGTCCTTTTAGCATAGAAAAAGTATAGCGCGTTTGCAAAAGTTTGTCGCTTGACTTTTTGCCGCTTTGTGTTATATTTAATTTGTCGGTTCAGTCCGATTCAAAGTGGAAGCCATGGATGGCGCGAAACGAGTAAGCGGGGAACTCTCTTTACGAGGGCTCCATATTGCGGGTGCGACTCCCGCCCTGACTTCCACGATTCCTTTTTCCAAGATATTGACCATATCCACTTTTGAGATTGTCACAATATAGTTTCCTTGCTCGTCTTTATTAAATACAACTTTATTTGCTTTTTTTTTATTTTCCGAATCAATCCCGACAAAAAAGAAATTATTTTTCGCCATATCCTTATAAGCGTTATCAACAGTACGCATAAATTCAAGAAGCCCTTTCATCTCATCAATTCGAAGACTTTGACCATACTGCGATTTTCGCTGAGGACGAATATGCGCGACAGTAGCCTTTAAGAAAAAATTGCTGTTTATTATTCCAAGCGTATCCGCAAGAGCCTGACGAATCGGTGGAAGCCGAATAATGTTAGGGATATGCCTGTAGTCAGGATTTGGCTCGCGGTATAACATATCGACAACATTATCAAATTCATTCTGCGTTATAACAGGAAGTTCTTCAATCTCTTTTTCAGTTAAAACATGCCGCTTTTTGTTTCGATGTACATAACTATTTTTCGCCATAAAAATCTCTATTTATTTATAGGCAGAGATTTTTCACCTTAGGCTATTTTTTAAGATAATTTTTTGTTATATCCACGATTTTTCCAAAACAAAAAAGGCGGGAACTTTCGCCCCCGCCCAAAAACAGCCTAACACATGGAAGTTAGACCGTTTGATTTTCAGAAAAAACTATTCTTCGATAACCTCGGCTTCATTGTAATCTTCAAGCAAATTCCATGCTCCATTAAGAGATTTCTGGCCATAGACATTTGCATACACAGCAAGTTTTTTGTCTTTAAGATTATCAGCCCCTGTATAGCCTGTTTCATTTGTAGAAATATCAATGGTCGCAATTTCGGTAGCAATATCATTGCCTGTCGGGTCTGCTGAATACAGTTTTACGGTAAATCCACCAGTGTAATCAGCTCTATTGTCCTCTGTTCCCGGAACATGCGTACCGGTTGCCAGAGTTGGGTAAATATCTGCCCAAATAGAAAGAGAAGATGCCTTAGTAGCAACACCGGTTGATGTGAAGTCTTTCTTTACCAATTCACAAGCCGTGCCAGCCGAAATGGTACTTGCAAGTTCAGTCAAAGAGTTTTTTGAAACACCTGCACCAAAATTCTGACTATTGATTTCGCTTATATTGTAGAATTTTGAAATATAATATTCCAAACCACTTGAAGAATTTCTGTTTGCTGCAAGTCCTAAAACCCAAAATGTTCTTTTCTTTGTTGAACTTTCTTCATTAAAATCCCAAATAACGCCAAGAACACCACCATCGGTAGAAGACTTATCAAAAGTAAACTGAACAAGTTCTCCATCATGTCCTGCGCGTGTTGAAGAATAACCGCGACTCACGTCATTCGTTTCATTTGTATACGCAATCGTATATTTACTACCGCTACCCTGAATCATATCGTTTTCGTCATCCTCATTCTTACAAGACGCGAATCCGAACACCAACCCAAAAATTGCCGCTCCGAAGAGCACTTTGGTCATTTTCATGTATAATCCTCCATGACATTCTCCGCCTAAGCGGATTGATTTTGTTATGAATAGTATAAAAAAAAATAGCAGTATTGCAAGCAAAATTTTACGTTTTTGGGGAGAATTTTGGCGGAGGAAAGCGCAAAAAACGCTTTATTTATGGAAAAAAGTGTAGTATCATAAAGAAAAAAGGAGTACGCATGAGCAATACTATTATTCTGAAGGCAGAGGACTTGGACGGCTATCTGACCAAAGAAGACAACGAGGAACTGCGTCAATTGGACGATATGTTCAAGGAAACGATGCAGTATTTTGACCCCATAAACAAAGAGAAAATCATTGAAGGGTACGACAAGATGGGAAAAGTGATGCAGGACATCTGCGCAAAGCATCCTGCAATCAAGGTTTATTCGTTCGAGACGGACACGCAGGCACAGGCAGAGGCAAGTTGCGTTATCTCCCGCCTGCGTGACGAGCGTACCGATCATCAGGAATTCATGTACTACAGTCAGCGGGCGTACGAGATGCTTTTCAGAATGGCTTACGTAAATCAAAAGACGGACAAAAAAGGACATATCATCGTAAAAACGCCGGTCACGTTCCCCGTGCAGAATTATGCGGTTCACAAGATTCCCGACATTGACCACAAAATCAACAACACCGTGATGTGCGTTATGCTGCGCGGCGCATTGCTTCCGAGCATGATTGTGTCAAAGGAGATTCAGGAATATTCTTCCACAGGGTATCTCACCCCGTTCGCGCTCTTTAAAATCAGCCGGAACGACACCAAGAACGAAAACAACATGGAATACATTCTTGATTTGGACAAATCGTTCTTCAATCTGGACGGGCTGAACGGAAAGGATTTGATTTTTGCAGACCCGATGAATGCGACGGGCGGCTCTTTGGTAACGGTCGTAAAATATTTGCAAGGCCAAGGGGTAAAGCCAAAGTCAATCGCATTCTTCAACACGATTTCTACGCTCAAAGGCTCTATCCGCGTAACGCGTGCGCTTGAAAACTGCACCTGCTATACGCTTTGGGTTGACCCCGTGATGAATGAAAAAGCGTACATCATGCCGGGCTTAGGTGATGCGGGCGACCGATTGAACGGCTGTGACACCAAAAATCATCCTCGCAACATCATTCAGCTGCTTGCGGACTACGGACACAATATTTCCAGCCTGTACCGCAGCCAGATGTTCGAGATTGAGCGAACCGTATTGGGATAAGCCATCACAGAGGTACGGCGACCCTAGATTTTTTTAGAAAATTCTCTGTGGTCTCTGTGGCTTCGTGAGGAATTTATAAATTAGGAGTATACATTTATGGAACTGATTTACAACATTCATGACAGACCGAGTTTGGACAAGGTCTTTTTGTTCGCGCTGCAGCAACTGCTGGCTATCATTGCGGCTACGATTGCCGTTCCTGCGATTGTGGGACATGGGCTTACGGCTTCTGCGGCATTGTTCGGCGCGGGTGTGGGTACGATTATCTACCTCTTGTTCACCAAAAGTTCAAGCCCGGTGTTCTTGGGAAGTTCGTTCGCATTCATCGGCTCAATGATAAGCGCGTTTGCGGGGGCGACATCCGTTACCGTGGGCTACTGGGGTCTGATTATCGGTGCGGCGATGGCAGGCATTGTCTACGTGATTATCGCGCTTGTGATTAAATTCTGTGGCGTGCAGTGGATTGGAAAACTGATGCCCGCCGTCATCATCGGTCCTACGGTCGCCATCATCGGACTGAGCCTTGCAGGAAACGCCGTGAGCAATCTGACAACCGCAAGCGTACAAGGCGGAAGCACCTACGTGGCGGTCATTTGCGGACTAGTGACGCTTGCCGTTACCATGCTGTGCGCCACCTACGGAAAGAGAATCGGGCGGCTCATTCCGTTCATTCTGGGCATCATGGCGGGCTATGTGACGGCAACAATCTTTGCGCTCATCGGGCACGCCGCAAACATTCCCTCGCTCATCGTGATTAACTACGATGCGCTTTCCGCGCTCAACTTTAAGTCGCTCTCCGGCTACTTTACCCTGCCCGCCTTTACGTTCCTCTTGGGTGGTACGGAAGGCTTGAAAGGCATGACGGCTTCCTACCTGCTTACGATTTTTGCGGCGTATGTGCCTGTGGCGTTCGTTGTATTCGCAGAGCATCTTGCCGACCACAAAAATCTTTCCGCAATCATCGGCACAGATTTGATTGAGAACCCCGGACTTACCCGAACCCTGCTTGGCGACGGCATAGGAACATTTGTGTCTACACTTTTCGGCGGATGTCCGAACACGACTTACGGCGAATCAATCGGCTGTGTGGCAATCACCCGCAACGCCTCCACTATTTCCATCTGGGGCTGTGCGATTCTGTGTATCGTGTTCAGCATGATTAGCCCGCTCGTGGCATTTCTGGAGACGATTCCCGCCTGTGTAATGGGCGGCGTGTGTATCGCGCTCTACGGCTTCATCGCGGTCTCCGGCTTCAAAATGTTCCAGTACGTTGATTTGAACAAGAACAAGAACCTGTTCGTGGCGAGCGTGATTTTCATCACGGGCGTTGGCGGCATGGTCATCAGCTTCGGCAAAGTGGAAATCCGTACGGTAGCCTGCGCGCTGATTCTGGGAATCCTCACCAACCTGATGCTGGGTGGCGAAAAAGCAGACGCGGAATAAATGGAAAAAAAGGCTGCCCTGAAAGGTATACAAACTCACAAAGGGCAGCCTTTCTGCAAATATTCTTCCCCTAAAAATTTCAAAATTCTATCCTCAAAACCCTTGTATAAATATGAAAGAACTTTGTATAATTATGTATCATTTTTTTCAAAAAGGGGTTTACCATGAAAAAGAGCGTATTGATGGTTGCAGCAGGGCTTTTGATTCTCGCATCATTTGTCGGCTGTACAAAAAAGACTAACAAGAATTTCATTCTTGCAACTGGTGGCACAAGCGGCACGTATTATCCGTTCGGCGGAGCAATCGCCAACATCTGGAACAACAACATTCAAGGCATGAATGTAACCGCACAGGCAACCGGCGCATCAGCAGAAAACCTTCGTCTTATCAGCAAGGGAGAAGCAGAATTCGGTATCGTGCAGAATGACGTTATGGACTATGCTTACAACGGCAGCGATATGTTCGCACAGCCTCTTCCCAATTTGTCAACAATCGGAACGCTTTATCCTGAAGTTGTGCAGATTGCGGCGGCAAAGAACAGCGGCATTACGAGCGTATATGACCTGCGCGGAAAACGCGTTTCAATCGGTGATGCTGGTTCTGGCGTAGAATTCAACGCAAAGCAGATTCTGGAAGGCTACGGTCTTACTTTTAATGACATTCAGAAGAACAATCTGTCTTTCAAGGAATCCGCAGAAGGTATTCAGAACGGCACGTTGGATGCTTGTTTTGTCACAGCGGGTATTCCGAACGCGGCATTGCAGGAACTCGCATTCACCGCAGGCCTGGTTCTGATTCCTGTCAACGGTCCTGAAGCGGCAAAAATCTGCGACAGCTACAATTTCTACACACGGACGACCATCCCTGGCGGTACCTACAATGGCAATGACGAGACAATTCAGGCTCTGGCAATCAAGGCAACGCTGGCAGTCAGCGCAAACTTGAGCGAGCAGATTGTATACGAAATGACCAAAACGCTTTTTGAGCATCTTGATGACCTTGGCACAGCACACGCAAAGGGCAAGGAAGTTCGTCCTGACTCAGCGGTAAACGGCGTTTCTGTTCCGTTCCACCCGGGCGCAGTGAAATACTTCAAAGAAATCGGATTTAACGTCAACTAAAACTGGTTTCACTCTGAAAGTGAAAAAAATACTTTTCTTCGTGGCGGCATTCATCCTGTTTGCCGTCGCGATGCTGACCGTTCCCGCAGTTCGCTGTGTTTCGGTCAGCAACAGAAAGATTCCTGATGAGCGTGTGCTTTCTATTGCCGCGCTCAAGGGGTTTGTTATTTCGTATACCCATTCCGTAAACAAAGGACGTGTGCATGATTATTACACGTGCGATGGCGGGATGTTGGTTTTAGGCAAGACCGTTTTTGTTTCGTATGGAGCGGGCATTCCCGAAGCAAGCGAGACAGACGGCGCATTTTTTGAAGTGACCGATGATGGCTATGTCATCAATAATTTGAACCGCAGACTGAAAAAGCTGGTCATGGCGGTGGGGGTCATAGCGGAACACGCAATCTCTGTCAGCAAAAATGGACAGGATAAAGAAATTCTTTTAAAGACGCTGTTCGCACCACAGACAAGTTTAGTTTTGGAAATCAAAAAAGTTCCGTTAATCACGTATCTTTTTAGCAGACATATACCATAAATCTAAAAAAAAAGGAGGCATACAGTGAAAGGAAACAACAAGACGAAAAAGAAAGAGAACACTTTTGTTGAAGGCATGCTGCCAACCACCAACGAAGACGAGATGAAAAAACTGATGAAGGACTTGGACAGGGAGCAGTCCTACCGTGAGCATAAGTGCTGGCGGCAATACATCACGGTGATTCTGTCCGTAGGATTCGTCCTCTTTCAATTATATGCCACCCTTTCCGGCAAAATTACGGCACAAATTCTCCGTGCAAGTCACCTTGCGTTCGTGCAGGCACTGGCTTTCTTGCTTTTTCCTGCGACAAAACGGCTTCCACGCAATACGCTCCCCTGGTACGATATTCTGCTCGCTGCTATCGGCGCAACCTGCTGGCTGTATATTGTCATCAACTTTCAGCATTTGGTTCGGCGGACAGGCGCATACACCCCGCTTGATATTACCGTAGGCGCAATCGGGATTCTTGTGCTGATAGAAAGTTGCCGCCGCATTGTCGGGCTTCCGATTCTGATTATTGCGTGCAGTTTTATTTTCTACGCATTTATCGGACCGTATCTTCCGGGTTTCTTTAATCACCGTGGATATTCGTTCCAACGTGTCGTAAGCCATCTGTTCTTCAACACTGAAGGCATCATGGGAACACCGATTGGAGCCTGCTCGACCTTTATCTTCCTGTTCATTCTGTTCGGCGCACTTTTGGAAAGCACGGGAATCGGTCAGTTCTTTATTGACGTGTGCAACGCAATTGCAGGAGGCGCATCGGGAGGTCCTGCAAAGGTAGCGGTGCTTTCCAGCGCACTTTTAGGTACGGTTTCAGGAAGTTCGGTTTCAAATACGGTCGGCTCGGGCAGTTTTACGATTCCGATGATGAAAAAACTCGGCTACAAGGGTGAATTTGCGGGTGCGGTTGAAGCCGCGGCTAGTACGGGAGGTCAGCTGATGCCTCCGATTATGGGTGCGGCCGCGTTCCTGATGGCAGAAAGCCTTGGATTGCCTTACATCAAAATCGTCAAGGCGGCAATTATTCCTGCAATCCTGTATTTTACGGGCATCTTTATTACCGTCCATCTTGAGGCAAAAAAACTGGGTCTGAAAGGTCTTCCCAAAGAAAATCTTCCTAGATTTCTGCCTCTTTTCCTGCGCAAAGGCTACATGATTCTGCCACTTCTAGTCATCATCATATTTCTGTGCATGGGTCGTACCGCAGTCTATGCCGCATTGATGGGCATTGTCTCCGTTATGATAATCGGCGTTATTACCTCGTTTGTAAGTCTTACGAAAGGTAAGAAACCAGAATTCACCGTCCACCGCATCATCGAGATTATGTGTACTGCTGCCCGCAATATAATCAGCGTGGCGATTGCATGTGCGATGGCAGGAATTATTATCGGTATTGTTACGCTTACAGGCATCGGACTGAAATTTGGCGCGGGATTGATTTCAATTTCGCACGGATTCATCTTTATTACGCTTGTTCTGACGATGATTTCTTCAATCATATTGGGCATGGGTGCGCCAACTACGGCGAACTATCTGATTACATCGACCATTACGGCGGGCGCAATCATCGGGCTGGGCATTGAACCGCTCGCAGCACACATGTTCGCGTTCTACTTCGGCATCATCGCAGACGTTACCCCGCCAGTTGCACTCGCGGCTATCGCAGGAGCGGCTATTGCAAAAGCAAAACCAATGCGGACGGCGTTTCAGGCGACAAAACTTGCCATTGGCGCGTTCATTATCCCCTATATGTTCGTCTTTAATCCGCAGATGCTTATGATTGACGCTTCTGTTGGCGGGCTCCTGTGGATTGTGGTGACTGCGCTTATCGGTATGTTCGGCATCTCCAGCGGACTGGAAGGCTATTCTTTCCGAAGAACGAGCGTAGCAGAACGCATTCTGTTTGTCATTGGCGGACTGCTTTGTATTCTGCCCGAAAGCCGCTCTGATGTCATCGGTCTTGCGACTATCGCCGCGCTCGTGCTGTTCCAGTTGCTGATGAACATGCGAAAAAAGAAAGCGGAAACCGCAACGGAATAAAATCGCTTGACACGTTTGCTTGTTTCTGTATACAATAACACTATGAATAGCAATGCTTTCGGCACGACAGGAAAAAAATCTCTGATGACCATGCAGGCTTACCTCTATTATGGTTATTATTATTTTTCTCGTATGTGTTCGGAAGTTTCGCGCTGTCGTTGACAGTGTATGTTGCTAAGATACTAAGGCAATAATGAGGACTTCCGAAAGCGGGAGTCCTTTTTTTATGCACGGCTACTGCCCGCTCGATTTTCCAGCGGCGCAGAGTTTTTATGGGAGAAGAACATGATTGTTGTATTGAAAAACGACGCGTCACCAGAAAAGGTAGACGAACTGAAAAGCAACCTGAAGGCTCGCGGACTTGATTTGCACGAGTCAAAAGGCGCGGACGTAACGATTCTAGGATTGATTGGCGACACAAGCCGGATTACGCCCGAAGAACTCCTTGCAAACGAAATTGTTGAGAGCGCACAGCGGGTAAAAGCACCGTACAAGCAGGCAAGTCGCTCGTTCCACCCCGCAGACACTGTGGTACGCGTTCCGTCAAAGGCAGACAGCACATTGGGCGCGAACATCGGTGACGGAAAGACATGCGCAGTTATGGCAGGTCCCTGTTCCGTTGAAACAGAAGAGCAGATTATCGCAGTTGCAAAAGCGGTCAAAAAAAGTGGCGCACGGTTTTTGCGTGGTGGCGCATTCAAACCGCGTACTTCCCCCTACTCTTTCCAGGGACTCGGCGCGGACGGACTGGAATTGCTTAAAATCGCCCGCAAGGAAACGGGTCTTCCGATTGTCACTGAACTTATGGCAATCAACCAAATTCCGCTTTTTGAGGACGTGGACATCATTCAGATTGGCGCGCGCAACATGCAGAATTTTGACTTGCTCAAAGAAGTCGGCAAACTCAAAAATCCGATTCTCTTAAAGCGCGGGCTAAGCGCGACGGTCAAAGAATTCCTGATGAGCGCGGAATACATCATGGCAAACGGAAACGAAAACGTCATTCTCTGCGAGCGCGGAATCCGCACATTCGACAACTACACGCGCAACTGCTTGGATTTAAGTATCGTGCCGTATCTCAAAAAAGAAACGCATCTTCCCGTAATTATCGACCCAAGCCACGCCTGCGGAATCCGATGGATGGTTCCCACGCTGGCTAAGGCGGCTGTTGCGGTCGGCGCGGACGGACTGATTATCGAAGTGCATAATAATCCCGAAAAAGCCCTCTGTGACGGAGAACAGTCTTTGACACCAACGCAATTTGATGATGTAATGAAAGTGCTGGCAAAATATGCCGCTGTAGAAGGAAGGACAATCTGATGGAACTAAAACATGCGACTTACGGAATCGTCGGACTTGGCATTATGGGCGGCTCGTTCGCAAAGTCAATCCGGCAGAATATTTTGAGTCAGGCAGGAGCAACGGGAAAAATATTCGCCTGCAACCGAAGCACCGCCTGTCTTTCGCAAGTGATGGCAGAAGGTGTGGCGGACGCAACCTATACGAGCGACAAAGTGGCGGAGATGCTCCCCCACTGCGACATGGTTTTTGTCTGCCTGTATCCCCATGCCACGCTGGAATTTATGAAGGAGCATAAAGACCATTTTAAAAGCGGCTCGATTGTAACCGACATCTCTGGCGTAAAAGGTATTTTTGAAAAATCCATGCCGCAGATTCTTCGAGCCGATGTTGATTTTATTATCGGACATCCGATGGCGGGCGGCGAAAAAGAAGGCTATGCAAACTCTGACGCGAAATTTTTTGTGAACCACAACTACATTTTGTGTCAGAGCAATTTTAACAAGGCAGAAAACCTTGACTTTATGCGCGCGCTCGTCACCGAAATGGGCTTTACCCGCATCACCGAAACTACCTGTGATATTCATGACTACAAAATTGGATTCACCAGCCAACTTTGCCACGTGATTGCAAGCGCATTGGTGGAAAGTGCGGAAGACCCGGAGATTACTGCGTTCGGCGGAGGCAGTTTTGAGGATTTGACACGCATCGCCATGATAAATGCCCCGCTCTGGACGGAACTTTTTATCTCCAACAAAGAAAAACTGGTCGCCCATATCGAGCGGTTTGAAAAACAGATGGAGCGGTTCAAAAAATATATTTCCGAAGAAGACAGCGAAAAACTTAAAGCCATGCTGACCGACACCCGTGAGCAGCGTCTCAAAATGGGCTCAATCCGCACAGTAAAAAAGTAGGGCGTGCGTCGCTCTCTTCGTTCGCTTACCGAGTTTCTTTCAGAAACTCGCATTCTGGGCGTGCCCCGTCGCTGCGCTTCGGGTCGCTATGTTCGGGGCTTGCTTACGCGCGGTGCTTCACGTTGTTCCGCACTGGCTGCGCCACCCCTCCCAGCGCTCACGCAATGGACATTTCGGCGAAAAAAAACTATAATGACTATATCATAACAACAAGAGGTGTTTTGTATGAAAAAACTAGTCGCAGTTTTTGCTGTACTCGTGACCATTTCTGTTGGAACGGCGTTTGCGGCAAAGAAATCAAACGGTATGGGCATGTATGCGCGTGCCTCACTGGGCTATGCAAACTGGAATGTTGAAAGTCAGAGTGTTTCGCATTTTGACATTGAGCCTGTGTTTGGAGTAACGAACCTGTTCCCCGTAGAAGGACTGGGAATCGAGGCGTTCGTTGACGTAAACTTTGGAAGCAAAGATATCCTTGGGAATTACGATTTTAAATCACAAGTGTATGCTCCTGGAGCCCGTGCTTTGTACGCTCGTTCCATCGGCTCGTTTACTGGAGACAGAGGAATTCTTGAGCAGATTATTCCGTATGCAGGCGCAGGTTTCTGTATTCCAATCGTACACTGGAGTTCAGAGATAAAAGAACCAGTCTACGACTCAACTTTGAATAAAACGATAACAAAGACCATAACCTACAGCGATACCTCGGTAAAATTCGACATGGACACCATTTTCGGTTGCGCCTTTGCGTTTACAGACCAGTTTGCGGCTCATGCAGAATTTGCTCTTCGTTTTGGCGGTATTTTTGATTATTCATTCCGTCTTGGCGGCGCATTCAAATTTATGTAATAGACATCGGCGGCGGATTGCGTTACAATAAAGCGTTATGAACAAAGACGACATTTTGGACAAAGCCATCCGCCGCGTACCTAATTTTCCTAGGCAAGGCATTCTTTTTTTTGATGTAACAAGCATTCTTATCAATCCAGACGCATACAAGCACTGTCTTGACCGCATGGTAGAAATATACAAGGACAAACACATTGATGCGATTGCCGCCGCGGAATCCAGAGGCTTTTTGTTTGCCGCTCCGCTTGCGGACAGGCTCGGTATTCCGCTCGTCTTAATTCGCAAAAAAGGCAAACTCCCTGGCGATGTATACCGCGCATCCTATTCGCTCGAATACGGCGAGTCAACGATTGAGGCGCACAAATCCGACATCACTGCGGGCAAGAACTATCTTGTCATAGACGACTTGATTGCCACCGGCGGTACTCTTGTCGCAAGCAAAAGCCTGATTGAGCAAGGCGGTGGCAACGTGGTTGAATTCTTCGGCGTTATCGGCATCCCCGAACTGGATTATGCTTCCAAACTTGCGCCCATCCCCGTCACCACGCTGATAGATTTGTCGGAGAAATGATTCTCACGCTTCTTCCAGACGAAATCATCTCTTTTCAGAATGAAATCTGGGCGTTTTACCGCGAACATAAGCGCGATTTTGCGTGGCGCGGAATATCCGATCCATATACCGTGCTTGTCTCTGAGATGATGTTGCAGCAGACACAAACGTTGCGCGTCGTTCCCAAATTTGAGGAATGGATGGCGGCTTTTCCCACGGCACAGGCACTTGCAGACGCGCCGCTTTCGGAAGTGCTTTCGCATTGGGTGGGGCTGGGCTACAACCGTCGTGCGGTCTTTTTGCAAAAAGCGTGCAAGGCAGTCTGTGATGATTTTGGCGGCGTTTTTCCCCGCAGCGTGGAAGAACTGCAATCGCTTTCTGGAATCGGTCCATACACGGCGGGCGCGGTCAGCACCTTTGCTTTCAATCAGCCGAATGTATTTATCGAAACGAATATCCGTTCCGTGTTCATTCACACTTTTTTTTCGGACACCGCGCTTACGGACACGGGCAAAAAAATTGACGACACAGAAATTGCCCCGCTTGTGGAGCAGACGCTGGACAGAACGAATCCGCGCGAATGGTATTACGCCCTTATGGATTACGGCGCGGACTTAAAGAAAAAAGTGACGAATCCTTCCCGAAAATCCCGCCAGTACACAAGACAGTCGCGCTTTGAAGGCTCGCTCCGCCAGGCGCGTGGGGCTATCCTGCGCTGTCTTGCAAAAAATCCGTCTGCCACGCTGAACCAGATTTCGCTTTATGAAAAAATCGACATCGCCCGTCTGGAACGCGCCGCCGACAAACTGGTGGCGGAAAATCTCATCGCTGTGTCTGGCGGTGGCTATCGCATTGCAGACTAGCGGAGAAGAACGAAGCCCGTCACGCCCGCAGGATTGTTTTCAGTGCGTAAAATACTTTTGTAATCGTGCAAATCGTATCACTATCGCCGCCGATGCTCAGCCAGCGACAATCTGTTTTGCAAGAAGGCACACGCCCTCAACCATTGCCTCATGCTCATGCGGAGCAATGCGGGCATACAGCGTATCGGGTGTGTCGTCCGGCATGACGGGCACTTTTTTCTGCACGAGGATTTTACCCGTGTCGCAGCCCGCGTCCACCAGATGCACGGTACAGCCGCTTTCGGTCTCATGGGCGGCAAGAACAGCCTCATGCACGAAATGCCCCCACATGCCTACGCCGCCAAATTTGGGAAGGAGCGCGGGATGCAGGTTGACAATCCGCCCACTGTATTCGGTGATGATGTTGCCGGAAAGTACGGTGAGCCAGCCCGCAAGCACTATTGCGTCCGCACCCGCTTTTTTTGCGGCGGCAAGGGCAGCGTTTGAGACTGCCTCGCGCTTTTCTTCCTTGTCTGCCTCTTTCGCCTTCTCCGCGCCCAAAACGGCAAACGGAGAGACAATTTCGGTGGCAATGCCCGCTTTTTTGGCCCGCTCCAGAGCGAATGCCTTTTTTGTGTCCGCAATCACGATGACAATATGATACGGGCATTCGGAATGAGATTTTTCGTAGTCAATCAACGCCTGCAAATTCGTTCCGCCACCAGAAACCAGTACCGCTATGTTCATAAAATTATTCTCCACATCCATGCGTTAGGGATTGTAGCACCGCCGAAGGCGTTCTTCGTTCGGCTTTGTCGAACGAAGAATGGAGCGCATCTAGCGCGGAAGTGCGAAAAGCCCGACCGCTGAAAGCGGGAACGCCCCTACTCCGCACTAGTCTACCAGCCGCGTCGCTTCGTGGCTTCCCTTGAGGTCTGCGCCTAAATCCCTGTCGCTTTCGTCCACGTAGCCGATTTTGTATGCCTTCATGTCGGGAACGCCAAGTTTTTTGTACACGTCCGTGGCAAACGAGGCTGCATGTTTGTTGAAGTGCGCCACAATCTCATCCGCTTTGTCGGCAGAAACGGCAAGCACAAAACCGATTCCCATGTTGAACGTACCCCACACGCCCTCCGGGTCTGCGCCACGCCTAATCAGCTCATCAAAAATCGCAGGCTTTTCCCACGAATTCCTGTTAATCACGGAAATCAGTTGCTTTTTGCCCGGCTCGGTCTTTGCGTACATGCGCGGCACGTTCTCGTAAAATCCGCCGCCAGTGATGTGAACCATGCCGTGAATCGCCTTTCCAAATGTCTTGAGCGCGTCCATCACAGGGCGAACGTAAATGCGCGTCGGAGTCAGAAGAACTTCGCCGATTGTCTTTCCGTCCGAGCCAAAGGGCGTGTCAAAATCGGTGACAAGTTTTCGGATGAGCGAATAGCCGTTTGAATGCGGGCCGGTGGAAGAAAGCCCGACAAGCACATCGCCTTTTGCAATCGCCTTTCCCGTAATCATCTCGCTTTTTTCGCCAACACCAACGCCAAAGCCAGCCAAATCGTATTTCCCCTTGTCGTAGAAGCCCGGCATTTCCGCAGTCTCGCCGCCAAGGAGCGCGCATCCCGTGTCCACGCAGCCGTCAGCCACTCCCTTGACCAGTTCTCCCGCAACCTTCGCATCCAGTTCACCACAGGCAACGTAATCCAAAAAGAACAGCGTCTGCACGCCCGAACAGAGAATGTCGTTCACGCTCATCGCAACGCAGTCAATGCCAACCGTGTCATATTTTTTGAGCTGGAACGCGATGTCAAGTTTTGTTCCCACGCCGTCAGTTCCGCTCACCATGACAGGCTCTTTGAAGCCCTTGGGAATCTCGAACATGCCATTAAAACTGCCCAGTTCAGTCAGCAAGCCCGGAATCGCCGTCCGTTTTGCGTGTACCTTGTATTCATTTACCGCGTTGTAGCCTTCCTCAACATCAACGCCGGAATCCTTGTAGTCAATTGTCTTTGCCATTATGGTCTCCGTAGAGTGTATTCAATATATAGTAGCAATTTTTTTGTCCACGGGCAAGAGTGTAAGTGACATGACAAAGGTTTTCAAATGCGTATGTCCTGACATTTTCTTCTTTTAAATTGCCTAAAAATGGAAAATATGGTATACTTATGCTTAAGAGAGATTTTTAAGGAGATACGAAATGAAGAATTATTTCGATTTGAAAGGACAAGTAGCGGTTGTAACTGGCTGCTCAACAGGCTTGGGCGTACAGATGGCAAAGGCATTGGCAAATCAGGGTGCGAACATCGTTGCGATTGCCCGCCGTCAGGAGATGATTGAAGCCGTCGCAAAGGAAATCAAAGAAACCTATGGCGTAGAGACTTTGGCTGTTCGCTGTGACATTACCGACACCGCTGCGGTAGAAAATGCTGTCAAAATAATCCTTGACAAATTCAAGAGAATCGACATTCTGATTAACAACGCAGGAACAGGCGCGGTCGCTCCCGCAGAGGACATCACCGATGACCAGTTCTATAATGAGGTGAACATTGACTTATTCGGCTCATTCCGCATGGCTCGTGCAGTGGCAAAACATGCGATGATTCCCGCAAAATACGGCAGAATCATCAACATTGCGTCAATGTACGGCTTGGTCGGAAACAAAGTCGCTCCCTGCTCACCGTATCATGCGGCAAAAGGCGGTGTAGTGAACCTTACCCGTGGTCTTGCAAGCGAATGGGGCAAATACAACATCACCGTAAACGCAATCTGCCCTGGCTACTTCTACAGCCCGCTCACCAAGGAAACGCTGGACTCTGACTTCTTCCAGCAGAATGCCCAAACGATGATTCCGCTTTCCCGCTACGGAAACGAAGGCGAACTGGACAGCGCGGCAATTTTTCTCGCATCTCCCAGTTCCGCATACGTAACAGGCGTAGCCCTCCCCGTTGACGGCGGATATACGTCAATGTAAGGGGTATTCGTTTCGCCGTCCATGGCGGTGTATTCTATAAAAGCCATCCGTGGCGAAACGAAACCCGACAGAAATGCTTTGGCATTTCTGTCTTGGCCTTTCAGCCGCCATCCGTGGCGGTTTTCTTTTTTTCTGCAATTTGTTATACTCTCCCTATGGCTGTTGAAAAAGTGAAGGCGTATTTTGACCACTTCGGAATGCGCGACAAGATTATTGAGCTGGACGAATCGAGCGCAACGGTGGAACTAGCGGCAAAGGCTTTGCACACAGAGGGCGCGCGGATTGCAAAGACGCTTAGTTTTATAGTAGATGGCGACGCAATTCTGATTGTGACTGCCGGCGACACAAAAATCGACAACGCAAAGTACCGGCACAAATTTGGGTGCAAGGCAAAAATGCTCACGGCGGAAGAATTGGATTCGCTTGTGGGGCATGCGCCCGGCGGAGTCTGCCCGTTTGCCGTTCCCGACAGCGTAAAAGTCTATCTGGACGAAAGCCTGAAGCGTTTTGAGACGGTATTTCCCGCCGCAGGCTCTTCAAACAGCGCAATTGAACTTACTATCCCCGATTTGGCGAAATACTCAAACGCAAAAGAATGGGTAGATGTTTCAAAAATAAAAGAATAAAAGGTCAAGGAAAAAAGAGAAAACTATGGAAATCAAACCTTACACCCACAAGGTACAGTATTACGAGACGGACAAAATGCAGGTGACTCATCATTCAAACTACCTGCGTTTTTTGGAAGAGGCACGCATTGACTTTCTTGACAAGATTGGCTGGGGCTATGCGAAAATGGAAGAAGAGGGAATTATTTCCCCCGTGCTTGCGCTTACTTGCGACTACAAACATTCGACGACGTTCCCCGATGTGCTGACAATTTATGTGACGATTGAGCAACTTTCCGCCGTCCGTCTGAAACTCGCATACAAGATTATGTGTGAAGAAAAACTTGTCTGCACCGCCACCACGACCCACTGCTTCATCAAAAACAACAGCCCCATGATTCTGCAAAAAGAATACCCCGATTTCTACAAGACGCTCAAAGAACTGACAGCATAGTCCGTTATTCAAAAAAAGCACACAGATGCAGAACTCTGACAGGATTAACAAAAAAAAGGACGCACGGGACATATCCTCATGCATCCTTTTTTATTTTTTAATCCTATTGAATCTTGAGGCTACTTGTTCAAGATGAACTCAACGCGGCGGTTCTTCCATTTGTTGGCATCATCTTTCGGATTTGCCACGGGTTCGCGTCCGCCTTTGCCATCAGTTGTCAAGCGGTCTGCCTTGACTTTGTGCTTAACAAGATAATCCTTGACAAATTCCGCACGTTTCTTTGACAACGGAATCAGAGCCGGGCCCCACATGCGCGGATTATCCACTGTCTCTTCTTCTTCATTGTCCGTAGTACGGTTTGCGTGACCAACAATCGTTACCTTATAAGTGTCAAACTTGTTCAAGATTTGTGCGATACGTTTCAAAATGCGCTCGTTGTTTGCCGCCTGTTCTGCGGTTACGCCGTCTTTCTTTCCAGGAGCAGTCTCAACCTTAAAGTCAGCATTGTCGCTGCGGAAAATGATTGACGGAACTGCCATCTTGAGTACGTCACCCACGCGGATAACCAAAATATCAATGTTGATGCTTCCCGTTACCGTGCTGGTCATGCCCAATGTGTCCGTTGCGGTGAACACATACGGATAATCCATTGCAGACTGAACCAGTTCGCCGTTACTGGAGCGTCCATCCCATGTCATCTGCTCGGTGATTGAAGCCTTGCCGTTCGTAGACCAGAATTTGCGTCCGTTGGGGTCGTTAATCGTAAATGACCAGTTCTTCAAGCCAACCGGAGTTGCGGTCCGCAGACGAATGAACAGGTCATCATCGGTGCCGTCATTATCAGGACTAAAGTAGCCGGAATTTGTTTCTGTAGCCGTCTGAACAGTCAACTGAGGCGGTGTAACACAACTGATAAATGCAGTAGATGATGTATCTACTTTGTTTCCCTTCGCATAGACAACAGAAAGTTTTCCTGTGAATACGCCTTCGGCGACCTGTTTTTTGCCATCCTTATCGTTCTTGCCATCGTCAAGTCCGTCCCATGTAATTGTTGCAGGCAAATTAGGTGAATCAGCATTTGACCATGAGCGGACAACTTTACCGTCTGCGCTCGCAATAGCAAACTGCCATGACTCAATACCTTCGTTCAAAGATGGGCGGATAGTAAAGGTCTGTGTGTCGCGGTTTCCGTTTCCGTTCGGGCTGAATGCATCATATTCTGCGGTTACGTACACAGTCACAGGACGATTATCCACGACAATATTGCCCAGTTCAGCGGAAGCCTTGTTTCCAGCATCATCCTCGGCATTGAACACCAGACGATATGCGCCGTCAGGAACTATATTTCCCGCATCATCTGTACCGTCCCATTCAAATGAAGGAACTTTACCCTGCCAATCGAACGTGCGGACTACACTGCCCTTTGCATTAAGAATAGCGCCTGACCATTTATCGTCAGTTGAATCCACCACCTCAACCGGGAGCGTATCTTTGCTGGTGTCCATGTCGGGACTGAACAAAGTATATGCTGCTCTCAAATCAATTTTTGGAGGAACAGTATCAATTGCAAACGGCTGAGTCTGAGCGGTCGCCTCTGAGCCGTTGGCTGATTTTGTCTCCAGGAATGCGACATATTTTCCGTCAGCACAGCGAGTACCATCGCTTCCCAATCCGTTCCAAGTGAAGTTCGCCGGCAGCGCGCGGTTTTCCTCAACTCTGTAGACTTCTTTTCCTTCGCCGTTCACAATAGAAAGCGTGTAATGGCTGACCGAACTTCCTGATTTCATAACAGGCGTAAGGCGAATCGAGTTTCGCGCTCCCGCAGGATTGAATGCGACTGCGCTCGTGGTCAGCATAACTTCGGTCTTGCTGGTATCAAGCGCAAATTTTGATGAAGATCCGCTAAAGGCATTGCCCGCCGCATCTGTCGCAGAAAGTGTATACGTATAATCGCCGTCAGAAGCAAGTTGAGAAGAACCGTCCAGACCGTCCCAAGAGACTGTTTCCGGAGGATATGAGCCAAAGTTAAAAGTACGCACGGTTTTTCCGCTCGCATCAGTAATCGTACCAGTCCAGTTGGAAACAGGAGCGCCGATATTTGCCCCGAATGTCTGCGTAATCGTCATTGTATCTTGATTTCCATCTCCATCAGGGCTGAAAATCTTGTCACTCGTTTTAAGGCTTGCCACAGGAGCCACCGTATCCAGCATGAACACAGGTGACTTAATCACGTCCGGCTCATAACCGTTCAGATATTTTGCCGTTACACGCGCCTGATATGAACCGTCAGCAATCTGCTTGCCATCGTTACCCGTACCGTCAAATTCAATAGAAGACGGCGGATTATCTGTGCCGCTGAATGTCTTGTATTCTTTTCCCGCAGCGTCAACAATCGTAACCGCCCAGTTGGTCAGTTTGTTGCCGCTTCGTGAATCGGGCAGAGGAATCTTTACGTCAAAAAGAACCGACTTATTCGTTCCCACAGGAGAGAAATAGCGGTTTCCATTGATAGCGATGTTTGTGGCAGGTTTATCCGCAGAATAAATCAAGTTGGTAATGCCAGCAGGATTTGACTTATTGCCCGCGCGGTCTGTCGCAGAAATCTTGTAATTGTAGATGCCATCGGGAAGAGGTGCGCCGTTATCGTCAGTACCGTTCCACTCAAAGGTAAGCGGCTCGCTCTTCTGCCATTTGTATGAGCGGACAACTTTTCCCGCCGCATTGGTAAAGTCAGCAAGCCATTCGTCTTCCAAAGAGCCGCTCTGACGCACTTTCAGGACAGCCTTTGCCCCTTCGCCAAAAATCTTGTCCGCCGCAGACGGCTGAAGCAACTCAATCTCAGGAGGGGTATTATCCACAATAACAGCCAGCGGTTTTGTCGTGGCAGAATTATTGTTATCATCGGTCGCAGTGAATGTATAATAGTAAGTTCCATCGGGAGCGACCTGTCCGTTATCCATAATGCCATTCCAAGTCAGCGTAGCGGGAACGGTAACGCCACTTTTCGGAGTAAACAAAGCCTTGAAGAAACCTTTGAAGGTCACTTTATCCTCTCGCTTTTCCTTATTTCCGATGGTGCGGACAACATTTCCGACCTCATCAGAAATGACAAAACTCCAGTCCTTTATGTACCGTTTTTCCTTGACTTTCAAGGGAACTTCCAGAATATCCTGAACGCCATCGTTGTTCGGAGAAATATAGACCGGTCCTTTTTCCGCAAAAACAGCGGCAGAAAGAACAGTCGCACAGAATGTAGCAAAAAGAATCTTTTTCATATTAGTTTTCTCCCTCCCACAAAGTGATGACCGGGGGGTCTTTGTCTTCCATACCAAGTTTCAGAACTGCGCCAGCAGAGAATGCGTTGATGTCCTTGTACAGATTGCGCCATGCGCCCGCCACCGTAATCTCGCTTTCGTTCCAGCCACGTTTTGCCAGCGTATCAGATTTTGCGCTGAAATTGAATTTGACGCTCAAACCGACAGACGGAATGATGTTCTTGCATCCCTCAGAGAATTCAAGCACGTCGTATTCCCATGCAGAAGCCAGCTTGAATGTGGCAAAACTAAGTCCGCTGTATTCCAATGCAACGCCCAAGTCAAGCACGAAATTCTGAAATGCAGGAGCGGCAAAGTCAGATGAAAGACCGATTCTGAAATCACCCGTATCGACAAAATTTGCCGCCACACCAGCGCGCGGAGTCGCAAGTCCCGGCCAGTCGTCAGCAAGATTTCCCTTGATGCTCGGCATCTCTGCCTTTGAATACATTTTTCCAAGATTCATCAGCGTTACGCCAAAGCGAAGGTTCTTCATAAAGAGCAAGTCACCGTAGTTGTAGTACACGCCCGTATTTGCCGCAAACGTCCAGTCAGAAATGTCTTTGTACCAGAATCCGCCGAATGTCGCGCCCAATCCCACGGAAACCTTGTCGTTGATGTCCTTTGAAAGATTCGCGGTGAATGCCATGTGATTTCCCAGCGGCATATCGACAAGCGGAGCGAACAAACCCTGCGCGATAAAAGTAGGAACGCACCAACGCGTCGGAATGGAAATGCCCAGCTGGAACGCGCCGCCCAATGTGCCGTCATCCTCATTTTTGTTTTTATCAGTCAGAAGCGTTCCGCCAAGGTCAAGCACCACACGCTGCTCAAAAGCCGGCAACGCAGGATTGGTCAGAACCGAAGACGGAATCACATCGTAGACCGAACCGCCCGCAGTTGAATTTGCGCCCGTCAAAGCCATTGGTGAAGAAAGACGCAAATGATTCTGTCCGCCAGCCGGCGGGTCATACGCAAACAAACTGCCGGCAAGCAAAAGCAAACCCGCAGCCATTACCACTTTGTTTTTCATCTGAAAAGCCTCCACTTTCTCTTTATATCCTAAAAGATATTCCGATGATGCTATATTATTGTAATTATAACAGAATTTTATGCAAAGCACAACACAAAGCCCCCACTTGTTTTTGCATGTGTTGTCGGGGAATTTTCCTTGCACTTTACCGTGATATTTAGTATTATGGTAGATATGGCAAAGAATGGTAATGGCAAGGCTTCTGGAGGCTCTTTTTTTGAAAAGCTTCTGAGCATTTTCGGAAGCAAAGACCCCGAGGCGGAAAGAAAACGTCTCCTACGGAACATCGCAAAAAATCTCGCGCACACAAAATATAAATTCTACAAACAGAACGGCGACAAAGTCCTGCCCATGTTCGGCAAATTCATCTGGGACATCTACAAGGTCATCGGGCCTTGCCAACTGATTTTCCAGAATCAGGAGAATCCAAACTATTTCAAGCACATGGTCGTCAATTTTTCGCTTACCGACAGCCAGCGCGTACTGGAAGAAAACCTTTCTGAGCAGAACATAAAGAATCTTGCCACGCAGATGAAATTCCCTGAACTAAAACAGAAAGTCAAGGAAGACATTGCGACTTTAGACAGTGCGTTTGACGAAGCAAAGGTGTCGCAAACTGACAATCTGTACAACCTGCTCATGGCATTCCGCTCATTCTGCACGTATGATTATTTCTTCCTGCTCAAAAAATTCGATTCATCGCTTCGGGAAGGAGACTTTAACCATTCGCCGCACTTCGAACCGATTGATTCTTCCTACATTGTGGATGACGTAAAAGATTTTGCTTCCGTCGTGGCTTCCATGCCGTTGAGCGGCAACTGGAACGAAGTGCTTGCATTGTTCAAGGCGACACGTGGTGTTGAGCCGGTAAAGCCAAATCAATGGGCAAAAGTGTTGCAGCGTCTGGAAGGACTGCAGCGCGGAAGAATCCTAGACATGCTCATTCAGTTGATTACAAAAGACCCAACCTATCAGACAACGGGCGATGTAAAATTCGAGCAGATTGTTGACCCGTATCTGGATAAAATCAAAAAAGAAGCCCTCAGCACCCTCAACAGCATTGAATCCGAGCAGAAAAATTCCAAGGTCGATAACCTGCTTGTGCAGATTTTCAATACGACCAACGTCAACATACTCAAAAATTACACCGAAATAGGCGGCGAGCCGTTTTCCCGAAAAGATTTGGGCGAATTTGAGCATGCCCGCGCGCTCAATTATTTAAAGGCGTTTCTGGTGGAATACGTTAAGCGCGATGTGCGTGAATATGCCGACCTTGTCCTGATTCGCGGTCAGTGGGCAACGACTCCCCTTTCGCAACAGATGAGCGATGCCTATAACATCATTCTGCAAATTTCCGAAAAAATAACCGCATTTGATGACAAAATGGCTCCCACAGGAGAAATCGGCGTAAAACTCAAGACGCACCTTCCCAGCACCGAACGCAGCAAAGAAGCGGCAAACATCGTACGGACGCTCCTTGAAGACGCAAACAACGAGGCAAAAGACTGCATCATCGCCTGCACAAAAAATATCATCGTCTTTGCGCGCAACGTCAAGGCTCTGATTGAAGATTACCAGAAGAAAAAGGCAGAAATCATCATCAACTGGAAAGAACTTGACCGTTTTGCCGAGCATCCCATTCCCGAATTAAGCGTAGAAGTCTACAAAAAAATGTACTTGATTTCCACGCTCATGCAAAGTCTTCTCGGAAGCGGACAATAAATTGTGAGGGGAGAAGTCTCTCACCTGGAATTATAAACGCCACGGATGGCGTAAGTCGTAGCCAATATATTAAGACGATTGCTCTTAGGATACCTTGCAACACAGTTGCCCGGAGAATCGCTAAAAACCTTTCAGATACACATAATCCGTATTCGCGCCATTCAGATTGTCGAAATACACATTCGTCATATCCCAGCGGTTCTGCAATGCAAAGAAACTGCGGCCACGAACAAGATACACCACAGGACATTGCTCCAGAAAAATCTGCTGATATTCGTCCCAGTACGGCTTCGCCTTTTCGTAGTCAACAATGCAACTCGCCTCGTGATACAAATAATCTATCCGCGCTTCCCAGTCTGTGGCGGGGCTTTCTTGCAACGGATACCACAAATGCAAATTGCCGTCGCTCACCCACACGTTGCTTCCCTGCGTCGGAAAAACTGACCCGCCCGACAAACCGATGATGATGGTCTGCCAGTCATACGTTCCCATCAGCTGGTCAACGAGTTTCTGAAAATCAGTCGGGCGCGGCGTAATCACAATGCCCTCTTTCTTACATTCGTCCACAATAATCTGCACGATGTCGGAAATAACCGCGCCGTTTGAAGCAAAGGTCAAGTCAAAGGCGACCTTGTTTCCGTCCTCATCGTACAAAAATCCGTCGTCATGTTTTGTGCATCCTGCGGCAGCAAGCAATTTCTGCGCATGGGCGTGACTGTACCGATATTGCAAAATGAGATTCTCGTTGTAATATTTGTTCACTTCCGGGAAAAAACTGTATTTTGGCTCGCCCAGCCCTCGGTACGTCTGCTGGATAATCCGCTCCCTGTTCAGAAGACAGCTCATCGCCTGACGGAATTCTTTTTTAGTGAACCAGCGGAAAAACGGCTCGTCCTTATTCTGCGGATTCTGATTAAAACTCCAGAATGACGCGCTCATGCTTCCGTCCGCATTGAACACCGTGTAGCCGTTTTTTCTCTCCGAATCATCTGCCCCGCCCGCATCAACAGAATTTCCATCGGCAGAAAGCGCATTGTCCGCATGCTCAATCACATCTTCCAATTGCTCAGGCGAAGGAACATAGGCTTCCAGATTGCCCTGCTTGAACAAAAGATATTCCGTATTCACGTCGCCGACAATCTGACAGATTCGTTCCTGCGGATAAAAATGGCTCTCTCCGTTCGCATCCTTTTCCCAAAAATCGGGATTCCGCTTGTACACCAGCCGCTGACTGGGCGTGTATTCCGTCAGAAAATACGGACCGCAACTGGGCAGTTCCTTTGGGTCGGTCGCCACCGTGAACAAATTTTTTACCGCAGCCGCGCCGCCCTTCTCTTTTGCAGGACGATACAAAAACTCAGGACCAAAATCCATGTTCGTTGAAAGCACCGGTTCTGCCACAATGCGCGGAAAATGGAAAACAAAACTCGCGTCATCAATCTTTTCTATTGTAATGCGTTCCAACGAACCGTCTTCCATCGGCATGAACTGTGAATTATATCCCGAAGAACCGCATTCTTCGTCTCCACAAATCTCATCGTACCAGAAAATCACGTCATCGCTGGTCACTTTGACTTTGGGCTTCGTGTCATCATAAAATGACCAGTACACGTCATCACGGATAGTATAGGTGATGTCAAGTTTGTCGTGTTCCTCGTCCAAATCAATCTTAAAGGAGGCAATTTTTGGCTTCCAGACGCGCTCAACAATATCGTAGTCAACAAGATATTGCACCAACGGCGCAAGCACTCCCGTCGTAGCCGCATCTTTTTCCGCAATCAGCAGATTAAAACTTTTTGGGTCACTCGTAATCGAATCATTCCACGTACCGCCAACTTTTCCCGTTACAAACACATTTTTCGTGTTCGGCTTGCGCACCGTCCGCTCAACCAGCGTATTTGCCCCCGAAGCACGCACCGCCTCAATTTCTTCCAGCGTCATCTCAGGATATTTTTTGCAGGAAAAAAGAACAAGGCACAGATGAACACCGATAAACACGGCTCCCAAAATGCGTCCAAAACGGACAGTGCAGACAGGACGAATAAAACGGATAAGACGAATAAGTTCCATACAAAGAGTATAACATGAGGTTTCGGCAGGCTCAACCAGTGCGCCATGAAAATCAATTTTTGACACAGATAAGGTTACTTTTTTATGATTTTGTAATAATTTCGTATCACACAAGGTCTAAATCACCGTTTATCTGCGTTCATCTGTGTCGAAATTTAAAAGTTGATTCCCACGCCACTGCTCGAATTCAGTTGCATTTATTGTGCATACCAGTATTATTATAGAATACAAGGAAAACTATGTTCAAACCAGAATTACTTAACAGCATAAAGCATTATTCGGCAAAGACGTTTACGAGCGACGTAATCGCGGGATTTATCGTGGGCATTGTCGCGCTGCCACTGGCGATTGCGTTTGCGATTGCAAGCGGGGTCGGTCCTGAGGCGGGGCTTTTTACGGCGATTATCGCGGGTTTTTGTATCAGTGCATTTGGCGGAAGTACCGTACAGATTGGAGGACCTACGGGCGCATTTGCCGTGATTGTGTACGGCGTTGTGGCGGAATTCGGCATTGCAGGCTTGGCAACGGCTACGGTGATGGCGGGAATCCTTCTGATTCTGCTCGGCGCGTTCAAGATGGGCGGACTGGTCAAATTCATTCCGTACACGATTGTAACGGGATTTACGGCGGGCATTGCGGTAACGATTGCCGCAGGTCAGATTGGCGATTTTCTGGGGCTTGCTATAATGAATTTTCCCGAAGGTTTTGATAAAATGCCCGGCGATTTTGTGGGCAAGTTGCAGACCTACGCGCTCAACATCGGAAGAATCAATTCGTATTCGCTTGCGATTGCGGCGGTAAGCCTTGTCATTCTGTTTGTCTGGCCAAAAATCAACAAACGTGTTCCCGGATCGCTGATTGTGATTGTCCTTGCAACTGTGGCGAGCGTAATTCTGCACAATACAATGGGCTGGCAGACAGATACAATTGGAAGCCGCTACGGAGAGATTCCGTCGTCTCTTCCTATGCCAAAATTGCCCGATTTCAGGCTTTCCACGGTACGGACGCTGTTTCCCACGGCGGTTTCCATTGCGGTGCTGGCGGCGATTGAATCTTTGCTCAGCGCGGTGGTTGCCGATGGTATGACAGGCGACAAGCATGATTCTGACACTGAATTGATTGGACAGGGCATCGCAAACATCATGTCGCCCTTGTTCGGAGGAATTCCGGCTACGGGAGCGATTGCGCGAACGGCAACGAACATCAAGAATGGCGGAAAGACACCGGTTGCGGGCATCATTCACGCAGTCACCTTGCTTTTGATTCTGCTCTTTTTGGGTCGCTTTGCGGTCTACATTCCGATGGCGGCTCTGGCGGCAGTGCTGATTCATGTGGCATGGAACATGGCGGGATTTAAGGCTATCCGCGCGCTCGTTCACGGACAAAAATCCGACATCTGCGTACTGACCGTCACCTTTTTGATTACGGTGTTCATTGATTTGACCGTGGCAATTGAGGTCGGGTTGGGCTTTGCTGCGTTCTTCTTCATCAAAAAAATGTGCGACCTTTCCGAAGTTCAGGCAAAGCGTGAGAATCTGACCGAAGGAATCAGCAAGATTGCAGGCGACTTTGAGAACGATGAAAAAATTGACGTTCCCGATGGCGTGATGGTCTATGAGATTGACGGCCCGCTTTTCTTTGGAACGGTGCGCAAATTTGAAGTCGCCGTCACGCAGGCAAACCTCGCGTACAAAGTGCTGGTTCTGCGCATGAGGAACACGATTTATCTTGACGCGGGCGGAATCCGTGCGTTGGAGCAGGCAAAGGCTAGTTGCGACAAAAAAGGCGTTACGATTGTGCTTTCGGGCATTCACACCCAGCCGTATCTGCTCTGCGAAAAAATGGGGATGCTGGATAAACTCGGTCGTGAAAATGTCTGCGCACATATTGATGACGCAATGACACGCGCACGGCATCTTCTGGAGCAAAAATAATGGATGGAGAACGTACCCACAAAATTACGCCAATCACCATCGCTCAAACGGTGTACCTTGTGGGTCGCAATTATTTCCGAAATTCGCTGATTTCCCATGCAAGGGCATGTTCCTTTGCGTTTTTGTTCTCATTCATCCCGATTTTTATGATGATTACGACGGTGCTGATTCGGATTCTGCACGCTTCCCCAGAAACAATCGTCAAAATATTCAAATTTATTCCCGAACTCAGCCCCTATTTTGACGCAGAGTCTGTCATACTTGCCATACAGAATACAGGCGGCGTTCACTGGTTTGAGATTCTTGTGGGTGTTTTTATTTTTTGGGCTGCAAGAGGATTGTTCGCCGCTATTTTTCTGGGGCTAAAAGATATTTTTCACATCGCAGAAGAACCGCGTCCTGTGGTGCGCCAACTTGTCATGCTGATTATCGAAGTGGCGATTGTCGTTCTGATTGCCGCCATCATCTTCTTTCTGATTATGATGCAGACTATCAGCACGCTTCCCATATTCAACGCGCTCAACCAGAAAATTCTTCCGCTGACTTCGTTTCTCTCGCATTATCACCTTACCAGTCTGCCGAATATCCTGCTTTTTCCAGTTATCGTCATTCTGTACAAAATGGGAACGGGAACAAAAATTCCGTTCAAACTGTGTTTTGTTGATGCCCTGCTGTGCAACATGACGTTCTGGGCTTTTCAGCTGGCAATGCATACATTCATCGATTACGGGCGTTACATGGTGATTTATGGAGTCCTCGCAAAACTGCTCATTGTGATGCTCGACGTACTTATATTCTTCATTCTGTTCTTTTTCTATGCCCAACTTTTGTTTGTCTATCAGTTTTTTGATGAACTATTGCTCGGCGAACTCTACTGTCTTCCCAAACAGAACGCAAAAAAACTTTTCCACATCCTACGGCGCATTCTGTTCATCCGCCCCGATTACCTGATGGCAAAAGACGTGAACATGATTCATTTGAAGACAAACGAAACGATTTTTATGCCCGATGACACAGGAACGGATGCCTACTACATTGCGCGGGGAACGGTAAAAGAAACAAGGACGAACGGAACTTCTTTTTATGAGCGCGGTGATTTTTTGGGAGAAGCATCTTGTGTATTTGAGAAAAAAAGGGAGACTTCCGCAATCTGCATGACTGACGTTGATTTGGTTCGCATTGACTCGTCCACGTTCCAGCTGGCAATCGCCCAAAATGGAGACGTGGCGCAAAAACTGCTGGGGCAAATCAGCACATACTTTAATGAAGTTTATGGACGAACAGAAGATTTTGCGGTATAATAAAAGAATGTGGTTTCGACAGGCGGCTTGAAACTTGCGTTGCCAACACAACCACCGGAGTATTAGATGACCAAGTATATTTTTATCACGGGCGGCGTTGTTTCTGGCTTAGGGAAAGGCATTGCAGCCGCTTCAATCGGACTGATTCTTAAAAGCCGCGGGCTTACGGTGGTGAACCAAAAATTTGACCCATACCTGAACATTGACCCCGGCACGATGAACCCATTTCAGCACGGCGAAGTCTTTGTTACCGATGATGGCGCGGAAACCGATTTGGACTTGGGACACTACGAGCGTTTTACGGATGCGACGCTCTCACAAAGTTCAAATACCACCAGCGGGCGCGTCTACATGACCGTCTTACAACGTGAGCGAGAGGGCGGCTACAACGGCGGAACGGTGCAGGTAATTCCGAATATCACCGAAGAGATTTTGCGCCGAATGCTCCTGTCCACAACGGAAACAAATGCAGATGTCATCATCACCGAAATCGGCGGAACGGTGGGCGATATTGAGTCGCTTCCGTTCATTGAGGCAATCCGCCAGATAAAATATCAGGTTGGCGAAGAAAACTGCTGCTACATTCATCTGACGCTCGTTCCCTACATGAAAAAAGCGGGCGAAATCAAGACGAAGCCCACTCAGCACAGCGTAAAAGAATTGCAGGAACTCGGAATTCAGCCGAATATTTTGATGCTCAGAAGCGATATTCCGATTGATACCGCCACGCGCGAAAAACTTGCCCTGTTCTGCAACGTGGACGCTGACTGCGTGATTCAGAACACAACGGCGCGGTCAATTTACGAAGTACCGCTTCAACTGGAAAGCGAGCATATCGGAGACGCGGTGTGCAAAGTGCTTGGATTACAAACGCCGCCTACGGAACTGACCGAATGGACGAAGATGGTAGACGTATTCCGAAACCCGAAGACGCGCGTAAAAATCGCCCTCGTAGGAAAATACGTTGACTTGCATGACGCATATCTTTCCGTGGTGGAAAGCCTTGTACATGGCGGTATTGCGAACGAGGCGGGAATCGATTTGGATTGGGTTGAGGCAGAAGATTTGCATGACGATGCGACAACAGAAGCCCGACTTAAAGATGCGGACGGCATTATCGTTCCCGGCGGATTCGGTGTGCGCGGCATTGAAGGAATGATTAACGCGGCAAAATATGCACGAACCCACAACGTCCCCTACTTCGGCATTTGTCTTGGTATGCAGATTATGGTAATTGAATACGCGCGCAATGTGCTTGGCTATGCTGATGCGCATTCAACGGAAATGGATAAAAAGACCAAGCATCCCGTAATTGATTTGATGCCCGACCAGAACGGAAAGATTTTAGGCGGCACGCTCCGTTTGGGCAAATTTGAATGTACCGTCACTCCCGGCACGCTCACCGAAAAAGCCTACGGCAGCGCGACCATCTGGGAACGCCACCGCCACCGCTACGAATTCAACAACGCATACCGTGAGGAACTGAAAAAAGCCGGTCTTATCATCGCAGGCGTAAACCCGGAGCGCGATTTGGTTGAGATTGTGGAAGTACCGAACCACCCGTGGATGCTCGGCGGTCAGTTTCACCCCGAATTCAAAAGCCGACCCAACAAGGCAGGTCCGCTGTTCAGGGAATTCATCAAGGCGAGCATAGGAAATAAGAGATAACAAACGCAAGATACAAAAAAACTCATCGGGCGTTGCGAGGCTGAAAAGCAGATGCATCGCCCCGCAGAGGGGGTAGGCGGAAATGCGTTAGCGAAGCGTTGCATTGCAGCCGAGGGGGAGACATCCCCCCCCCCTATATTTTACTTTGCAAATTCTTTCTTCAGAAAGTCCAAGTCCAGTTCGGGGTACAAAACGTGCTTTCCGAGCAGGGCAGCAACACGCTTCTTTCCTTCCGCTTTGGTCGCATCGTCAAGGATGATTTTTCCTTTTGCGGGCTTTCCGTCTTTGGTCACGCCGGGCTTAGTGTTTTTTAGAACGAAGTCAATGATGTCCGCAACGTCTTTCATCTCCGATTCAGTAAAGCCCAGCGTTGTGAGCGCGGGAGTTCCCAAACGCAGACCGCTTGTCCACCATGCGCCGTTTTTGTCGTAGGGAAGCGCGTTTGCATTTGCCGTTACACCACATTCAAACAATGCCGCCTCTGCCTGTTTTCCTGTAAGACCATACGAAGTGATGTCTGCAAGCATCAGGTGGTTGTCCGTGCCATCGGTCTGCAAGCGAACGCCTTTTTCCTGCAATGCCTTTGCCAAAGCCTGTGCGTTTTTCACCACGTTCTGCGCGTAGGTCTGATACGCAGGTGTGTTCGCCTCTTTAAATGCGATTGCCTTTGCCGCCATCACGTGGGGAAGCGGACCTCCCAGCACCATCGGGCAGCCCTTGTTCACGTAGTCGGCATATTCTTTTTTGCAGAGAATCATAGCCCCGCGCGGGCCACGAAGAGTTTTGTGCGTGGTTGTCGTTACAATATCTGCCCATTTGACCGGGTCGTAGTCACCTGTAAAAACTTTGCCTGCAACCAAGCCCGCAAAATGCGCCATATCCACCATCAGAACCGCTCCGCACTTGTCGGCAATTTCGCGGAATCGCTTGAAATTGATTTTTCGCGGGTAGGCAGAATAACCGGTGAGCAGAATGAGCGGACGAACTTCCATCGCCTGTTTTTCAATCGCGTCATAATCCAACAGACCTGTTTCTTTTGAAACGCCGTAGGGATGACTCTCGAACATGCGGGCTGATACGTTCATCTTGTAACCGTGGGTCAAGTGACCGCCGCAAGAATAGTCCAGCCCCATCAATTTCTGATTTCCGAAACGCTTGCGAAGTTCGGCAAACTGCTCTGCGGTCAAATCGTTCAGGCTCTTTACGCCCAGTTCTTCCAGCGTGGGGGTCTCCACTTTTGCCGAAAGAATTGCCCAGTACGCGACTAAATTGGTATCCGCACCAGAATGAGGCTGCACGTAGGCATAATCCGCGCCGAACAGGGCTTCCGCTTCATGCGCGGCAGTATTTTCCACGCTGTCCACGTTCACGCACCCGCCGTAATAGCGATGCTCCGGGAATCCTTCCGCATACTTGTCGGTGAGCAGGTTGCCCATGGCCGCTTGCACGGCGAGCGAACAGTAGTTTTCTGAGGCAACTAGTTTTAAGTGCGTGCGCTGATTTTCAATCTCATTCACCACGTCAGATGCAATCGATGGATTCACTCCCGCCACCAGCTGCAAATTGGCAACATACGCGGTCATCGCCGCCGTGGGATTTTTTGTTGATTTCAAATATTCTTCCAAAGGTGTGGACATACGTTTTCTCCTGTGAGCCGCCTGTGCGACATTGTAATTATACTATAGTACCTTAAATAAGAATGCAGTGCAAGAGTGCTGTTTGAATGTTTGGATGCGGTTGCTCTAAGTCATTTGTCCCAAATTTAACGATTTTGTGGCGGAAGTCCGCTTTGCTTGTGGAAGGAACAAGGGAATCGGAAAGTTCACCGTTGTCGAGGAATTCGCAAAAAACGAATACAAGTCATACATCCTCATTGATTTTATAAAAGCCTCAAAAGAAACATTTTCTTCGTTCCCCGCTTCTTACTCATCCACAATCTGCGCGATGGTGATTGTGGCGTGTCCGTCTTTGTCTTCAATTGCGCCGCGGGCGAACAATTTGCCGTCAACAAGGATGTCGGCATATTCGGGAACGATGCGGTCAAGTTTGATTGTGTCGCCTACTTTGAGGTTTTCGATTTCCTTGCCACGGCGGGTTGCTGTTCCGTAGACGACGGAAATGCGCTTGGGAGAATTTGCGTTTGCCTGAGCAAGGAGTTCTGCGGCATGGCGTTTGCGCTCCGCAATTTTTGCCGCACGGAGTTCGTCCGCAGTCTGTTCTGAAAAGTGTTCCCCAGAAGAGGATTGAGAAGCGTCGGGTTCGACAGAATTTCCCGCAGACTTTTGCGCACCTGATGATGAGCCGCCGAACAATTTTTCTAAGTCGGCCTGCGAAAGGCTTACGCCAGAGGAGTCTGGAATTTTTTCATGCTCATCGTTGTCTTTACGGATATTGCTCAGTATGAGGTTCAGTTCATCCTGTGACAACGAAACGGAATCTGCCATATACCTATTATATCATTGGTTTTTCAAACTGACAAATTTTTATTACGATAATTAGCAATAATTGCTGAGAATCAGTATGTAACTTATGCAAACCGTCTTTTTTTTATTTACAGAAAATGGTACACTAAGATTATGAAACGTTTAACTACAATTTTTATCTGCGCCACGCTTACGATGGCTTTTTTCGCTACATTCTCCTGCACCTCAAACAAAGAGATTCCCGATAATCTGACCGCAAAGGAATTAATTCAGAAAGGACAGGAATCGTTTGAAAAAAGTCGTCAAAAAGACGCGCTTCGTTATTTCAACGCCGTAATTGACCGCTACGGAACTGACCCCGCCCTGTACATTGAGGCTCGCTACGAGATTGGTCATATCTATATGAAGAAAAAGAATTACGAGGCGGCCGTTCCTGTGCTTGAAGAACTCATCGACTTGTACGCCCATTATCCCGTGGGAACATTTCCGCCATCCTATGAAAAACTGGCAAAACTTGAGCTGGCAAAGATTCCCGAAAACAAACTGGCAGAGATTCACGAAAAGCAGAGGGAAAAAGAAGCCGCTCTTGAAAAGGCCCAGAAGTCCGTTGATTTGCAGGAAGAATTGCAGCAGTCTCCGCAAGACCAAAACGCAGAAACTGAACTTCCCGCAGAATCCGAAAAATCCGAAGAGCCAGCAGCCTCTTCGGATTCAAACGAAGCAGAATCATCGGTCAGCGACCCGAAATAATTTTTATCAGGCTAAAATAAGCCGCCACAAAAGACGGCTTAAAAAACGTGACGGAAACTTATTCCTGTTGTCTTTCGTGCAGACAATCGGGGCGAACGCTCCTTATTTTCCGTCACGACGGCGCGCGCCTTTGTCATCGGGAACGATAATCGCATCAATCAGAATGCCCAAAGACTGCGCTTCCCGAAGAACCCGCTCCTTAGTGTATTTTCCACTGCCACGAGGAGTCGGATGCGGCTCTGCATCTCCAATCAGAATGATTTTTCTGGTGGCATCATTCCGCCATTTGTAAAATTCGAGTGATGCGGACAAGGCTTCATACACCGCTTCGGGAATGTCGCCGCCTTCCGTGCCGTAAATCTTAAAGCCGTTCAGATTCTTGGTGAACACATCAGTCTTTTTGGTAAAGTCGAAGAATTTTACGGGAAGCCCCATATATTTGTAGTCATCACCATAATCGCGGTACAAAAGCAAGCCCAACCTTACATCACCGTAATCTCGCAATGCCTCAATTAGACGCGGAACCCATTCTTCGCGGAGTTTCTGCACGTCATCTTTCATGCTGCCCGTGGTGTCAATCGCAAACACAACGTCAACTTTCGTCTTCGGGTCAATGCGGTCAAGCGAATCCATAATGTCGTCAACCAGCGTTTCAGGCCCTTTTGAATACACCATCTGACCGCCGCCAAATCCCGCTATATCCTTAAAACTTTCCGCCGCCTTGGGATTGTAGTCATCGGTCAGCACGGGAGTGGCTTCGGGTTTCGGCTCAGGTTCGGGCTCGGGAACTGGTTCTTGCTCAGGAGGTGCGGGCGGCTCTTGATTCGTTGTTTGCACAGGAGGAAGCGGCTTCGCCTTTGGTTTTCCCAAATCAAACATAAACGGGTTGTCCTCAAATTCTCCGCTATAATCCGCATATTTTTTGCTGAACGCACGGATATTGATGAACGTACCGCGGTCAATTTTTATTGTTCCGTTGCGCGACCACGGATAGCCGTACTGAATTTCCGACGGAATATAAATGTGAAAAGCCTGACCAAATTCGCTGTCGGATTCGGGAGTTGAGTCAATCAAACTGAATTTTGCGTACTCTGATACGAGCGGCTTTCCGTCAAGGTAGCGGATTTCATCCCCATTTATCGTGTTATAGGTCATCGCACGGTAGGCATAGTTATCGCTCATGCCGCTGGGGTCTTTTGTCGTCTCCGTCAGAAGTACCGATTCCATGCCGGTTTTCTTTCGGATATACAAATGGAAGCCTTCGGCAGACCCGAACGTAGAGCCTTCGACATACACTAGACGAACATCCTGTTTTTCAATCACCAAATCAGCGGCGAATGATGAAAAGGCGGCGAAAAAAAACGCCACGCTTGCAAAAATCAGTTTTCTCATATTTCACTTATCGGCAAAAAGAAGTATTGAAATTAGCCAAACCTGTGGTATAATGAAAGACAGGTGGATATGAATACGGCAACGGAAGAAAAAATCGAATTTGAGACAGTCTCCATCGAGGAATTTTTTGACAAGGATGAATCAGAGCAAAGCACGTATGAGACGGGCATCGTTGTCCTTACGCCAAAGCAGAAGGAAATGGTGGACGATTTGTGCGAGCGCATGGTCGTGGTTGCCCCGGATCAACTGAGCAACGTGACCGACCGGCTGACCCGTCTGGAAGGTCTTGCAAAATCGCTGGCAAACTTCCCGTCGCTTTTGGAGCGGGCAAATCTTACGGCAGAAGTCCGAACTCCGCAGGCATTGATTGATTCGCTCATCACGCACACGCAGGACGGAGACAACACCTTGCAACTGCCCTCAAAGGCAACGCTGGGCAAAGGCTTTTTGGTCGCAAAGATTCATACGTTTTCATCGCTCAGCAAACTTTCCAAGAATGTCGGCATGGCTAAAAAAATCGTACAGGCATTCCAGGATGAAACGGTGTCAATGATGTTCCTGCTTCTTGCGGAGGACGTGTACTTAAACCTTATCCGCGACACCGAACTTGACATGGATTTTCGCCGCCAGCTTGCGCTTTCCCTTTTGCTTCTGTGGGAACACCGTGCCGACCAGAACATATCCGACATTTCCCCCGTGCTTCAGGCTGTCTGGCGCGCACGACGAACCTTGGCTCCCGCTTTCGGTACGATGATGGGAACAAGCGAACTGATTATGATTTCGTTCCAGATGGACGATCAGTGGAACAAATTCATCAAGACAAAACTGTCCGTTTCCGAAGTGTCTCAGGCGATGGAAGAATTTTTGTTCGGCATTTCGTTTGAGCAGATTAACAAACTAAAATCCACGCTGCGTGAACGGGGCATTCCCGCAATCGGTCGTGACGAAGTTTCTTCATTTCTGGGCGAACACGTAAAGACAGACGTAAGCCTTGACTACCGCGACTTTTTCTCCCAGTATTCAATCCGCCGCGACAACGCACGCGCCCGCAAACGAATGGGGCTTCCTGGACCGCATCGGACGCTGGAAGATTTGTTCATCCGCTTTGTTATGGAAATGAACCGGGAAAAGCAGAACAACGATATTTACGCAAAAGAATAAACGCAGAAAGCAGGTGCAAAATAATATGGAAGAAGAAAAAAAAGTTCCCTATCACTTCGGCGAAAAAATCCGTGCCGTCCGCGAACGAAAAGGCTACACGCTCAAAACGGTCGCCCAGCGGGCCGGCGTAAGCGAAAGCCTTGTCTCGCAGATTGAGCGCAACAGAGTTTCCCCTGCGATAGATACGCTTCTGACACTTGCCGACGTGCTGGACATCAACCTGGAATTTCTGTTTGAGGAATACCGCCGTAAAAGGCCCGTTCAGATTATCCGTTCCGATGAGCGCAAAAAAATCACCGAGGACGACGTTATCTACGAAGAACTGGCAAAGCCCGCCGAAGCGGACGAACAGTATGCGATGGAATCATTTATGGTGGAAATTCCAGTCGGCTCGCACACACACCGAGGCTCATACGGGCATTTAGGCAGGGAAATCGGCTACATCATACAGGGCAAAGCCCAACTTCACTACGAAAATCTTGTCTACAATTTGAACGAAGGCGACAGCGTTTCTTTTAGGGCAGGTTCTCCGCATACAATTTCAAATACTGGCGACATTACGCTGAAAGCACTCTGGACGGTCAGCCCGCCGCAGCATTTCGTAAAATGAACGGTTGTACCGTATGGGTGCTAGGAGTTTTCGCCTAGCGACGAAACTCTGCTGGCATTTTGCTTTACGAGAGTTGCGGGGCTGAAAAGCGAAAAAAAATTGCCCCGCAGAGGGGGTAGGCGGAAATGCGTTAGCGAAGCGATGCATTGTAGCCGAGGGGGAGACTTCCCCCTCCCAAAATTATAAGCGGATTGTTTCGACCATGTAGCGGATGGAAGTGCCGGTGTCGTCCAGAACACGTTTTTCGATGATGAATACGATGTTGCGGCCGGAGTTGTCGGAGAAGATGCGGTCGATTTTGTAGCTGGATACGCCCTTGCGTTTGATGTTGGGGCTACCGACGAGGTTTTTGCTGATGACTTCGCCGTTCTCGTTTTGTTTTTCCAGCGTGATGAAGAATGAGGAGCGAATATTTTTGCCGCTGCCTTCAACGGTCGGATTCAGTTTGATGTGGTAGAACACGCTTTGTTCGGCGGATGAGCCTTCAAAGTCCTTGAACACGATTTCCGTGCCGTCATTTACACGCTCATCGCGGATGTAGAGCAAGTTTTCCGGGCGGACGGGGCTGCATTCGTATTTGCGTACAGACCAGCCGGCTTTTTCGTACAAATCATCATAGACTGCCCGTCCGCTTTTTGAGGCTGTTGCCGCTGAGGGTACGGTTTTGAATACGCCGCCTGAAACAAAATCATTTTTTGCGATGTCTACGGTATAGATTTCCGCATAGCCCTGAAAATTGTCGTCCGTGCGTCCGTATTCACCAAAAATGTATGTCTTTCCATCTGAAGAAATTCCTATGTCAACGAAAGCAGCCGCATCACCCGCAAACGCGCCGACAGAGGCCACAAGAAAAATAATTCCGCCCAAAAGCTTTTTCATAATTCCTCCAAGTTATCGCATCTCCAAAAAGTCGCTGAACTCTACGTTATTATTTTCGGCACGGACAAGGCAAGTCTTTACATATTTTTAAGTTCAGATTATGATTTCAGTATGACTTTAAAAACCAGGAACAGCCTGATAAAATTATTTTTCATCTTTTCTCTTGTCTGCATTGCGCTTACCCTAGTCTGTCTGTCGATTGCGCTGATAACAAAAAACATTGTTCCACCGGTCAATTTGCGTCTGCCTGAATTTTTGCTGTTTATTCCGTTCTCGCAGTATAACCTGATTGCAACGCTTGTTTCTACGGGAATTATGATGCTGTATGTTCCTATTATGCTGCTTCTGCTTATGCGGTATTTTGAGAACACGCAGTCCACCGAAATCATTTTTTTTTCTGGCGCGGTTATCGGCTGCCTGTGTGAGGGAATGCGTTTTTTGATTCTGCTGTTCGGTCTATGGCAGTCTTATTCCCAGTTGCTGTTCTTTATCGGAAGAATCGTGCTGGCAGGAAGGCTTCTCGTTCCGCTCAGTTTTTTTGCGGCTGCGACGATGAGCGAAACCAGCCAGCGACAGAATGTGGAGCGGAATGCGACCGTTCTTCTGGGACTTTCGGTTGTCATCGCAATTACCATGCCGCTCAACACGGCTCAAGTTACCACCACGGGAATGATTGTAACGGGGTTTGCGCAAGTATTCACCATTGTACGTGTGCTGATTTTCTTGGTCACCCTCGCCTCTTTTTTTATCAACGCGCGGCGGCACGACTCCATTGAACTTACCAAGATTACCATTGACTATGCGATTCTGATGATTGGATATGGCTGTCTTCTGATTGCGGACAACTTTCTTTTTATGGGAATAGGAACCGCCGCGCTCGGAATCGGAACGGCGTATTTTTTAAGGAATCTGCACCGATTATATATGTGGAAGTAAGTATTGAGCCACACCGCCCAAAAGCACCGGAATCAGCACATTGTCAAAGTCTTTGAGCGGAAGAATTTCAATTCCCATGCCAATCAGCGCGACCACGAGCGACACGAAGCAATTTTTGCACACAAGAAATGATGAGCAGAAAATTGCCCAAAAACAAGTAAGGCTTCCTGCGGCAGTTTTTCCGAACGTAAAGGGAATCCGTATTTTTCCGATTGCTTTTCCCGCAAGGCTCGCAAGTCCGTCGCCGAAAGACAAGGCAAGGATGCCGATTGCCGCAGGCACTTCTTTCCACAGCAATGCCGCAAGAACCACTCCAGCGACAAGCGTAACCGGTCCAAGCACAAATTTATTTTCATCGCGTTTCCGGGCGGCGGCGGCGGTTATATCGGAGATGAGCGGAATTTCTTTTCCGTGCATACGCATTTTTTCGGCAATCACGTACAGGATTCCTGCCAGCGCAAGGGCAATCAATGTCGGCACATAAAAATAATGCAACAAAAGCGGAATGAACGCCGTGCAGATATGAATCACTTTGCGAAACAATTCTTTCTGCAAATCATATAACTGTCGTTTTATGTCGATGCCGACTTGCGCGCAGGTAACTTTTATCATTCCAGTCTGCCTTCGCCCGTCAGCGTTTTGGGAATATCCGTATAAATCGTCGGCTCAAAATCAGAGTACGGGTGCATAATGTATTTTGAGTTTTGGGAGGCAAGGTTGCTTCCTTCCAGCCGAACCATCGTCTCTGGGTTACGGGTCAGCGCATCCCATGCGCGCATTGAATCAGAAAGCCGCACCAGAGCCTCGGCATTTTTTCCGCTGTCGCCAGTCTGACGGGCAATCCGATACAACGTTACGCCAAGATTATTGTTCGTTTTTAAGAAACGGTCAACCAACTCGTAGTCATCATCGTCAATCTGCGGCGTAACCAAAACACGACGGGCGCGCTCATCATTCAATCTTGTAAGCAAATCAGAATAATATCCCTGAGCCGCAAAATTGTCGCCCCGCAAAGAAAGCGTGTTCCCCAAAGAAAGCAACAGGTTCGCATCATTTCCCTTGGTTTCGGAAGTCTTGATGAAAAAGCCCAGCGCTTTGTCATAGTCTTTGTTGTTGTAGTGAATCGCACCAATCCTATAATTGAGCGTCGGCGTATCATTTTTTAGGCTTACTGCAGTACGGTAGTTTTCCAAAGCCGCAACCATGTCACCCGCGATAAAATAATCAATGTCCGCAAGGTCTGCATAGAGTTTTCCGGTATTCTCATCGCCTTCCAGCCCGGTCTTTTCATGCTCTTCAGCATATACGTTGATTCCGCGCGTATACACTTCCTGCGCCTTGATGTACTCGCGGTTTCTGGCAAACAGTTCGCCAAGGATGCGGTTTCCGTTGATTTCGCGGTAGGTGTTCTTGCGTGTGCGGACAGGGGCTTTCTCAAACAAATCAAGGGCAATCTGCATTTCACGCTGAGAAGCCGCATCGTTTCCGTTGTGCAGGAAGTAGCGGGAAAGATTGTAGCGGGCAACAGGATTTACGGGGTCAAGTTTGACCGCTGTGTTCAGCATATCAAGCACGTCTTCTATTGAAGAGCGTAATCCTTCCTCAGTCTTGCTCAGATTTCCGTAGAGTTTGTCCAAAAGATAGCCGCTCAGTTCCGTCCAATCTGCCGCACCAAGCGATTTTTTGCGCGGATAAAAATGTTTTTTCAAGCCCAGCACGTTCGGCAGATTGTCAGTGCGGATAAAATAGCGCATCATGCGGGACATGTACAAATCAGTTGCGCCGTACAACTGAATCAGATTGGAATATTCTGCGCGGGCAAGCTCGTATTTTTCATTGTCAATGTCTGCCCATTCAAGGAATATGTCGCCCAAAAGCAAAAGCCCGTCGCTGTCATTGATATGGTGGTCAAGCACGTCACGGCGTACAATCTGCTCCGCGCGGGAATAATTTGCCCTGTCGTACAATTCCATATCGGCGTATTCAAGACCAGCCTGCTTATCATAGTTGAAGAATCCAAGGATATTGCGGTACATCTGGGCGGCACGTTCATACTGCTTGTGAGCGCGATAGCCCTGTGCGTAGCGGAAGAACCATTTTTTGACCGGCTTATATCCCACCGCTTCTTTGAAAAGTTCCTCTGACTGCGGGTATTCGTTATTCTCAATCATCGTGTAGCCCTGCTTGTACAGGCTGTTCGCCATAAGCGGCTGATACACAAACCTTTTTCCAACCTGAAACAGGAAGAATCCGAAGAACGCAAACACCAGTCCCGCAACCACCGCAGGAAGAATGCGGTTCTTCAGCTGATACTGGAACGACTGCTTGTATGCCTCGTATTCGGCAACAGAACGACGCTCGTAATCTCTGGGAACATCAATAGAAATATCGAGCAGTTTCTCCAAGTGACCCGCAATCTGGCGGGCAGACGCTTTTTTAAGGACTTTTTCGATGACCTCAAAAATGACATCGTCTTTAAATTCGTCCTTTACGATAAAATCTTCTACGGCAATGCGCAAGTTGAGCGGATAATTGGAAAGATTTTTCCTGAACGTCTCGTATTCTTTTTCGGTGAGCGTGTTCGGCGGACGGTCTGCACCTGCCTTTGAAAAATCAGGAGAATCCAGCCGAAATCCGCCTTTTTTCTTGTCTACAGGAACAGTGTCAGTATCGGAAAAACCGGGAATCTCAAAATCATCGGTCAGCTCAAAGTCATCGCCGCTTTCGCCCGTAACAGGAAATTCATCGTCAAACGGAAGCGCAGCCCCAGTTCCCCCGGAAGAAAAATCAAGTCCGTCCATTTCCGATGTGTCGAAAGTTTCCAGCGGCATATCGGGAACGGCATCAGTCGGAAGCGGAGGTAAGCCCGAAGATTCAGGAGAATCCAGCCCGGAAGTGTCAAACGCATTTGCCGTATCATCAAACGAGGGAAGCGGCTCTGCATCGGGCACAGGCTCAAGCCGGGCAGAACTAGAGTCACTGCCAAAGTCATCCAAAGACGCGGAAGGAGTCTCGCCAAATGTCGTTTCGTCGGGGAGATTGTCAAAATCAAGCCCCGAAAGCAAATCCGTCATATCTGACGAAGATGATGTGGCGGCAGATGTCAGCGCATTTTCCGAAGGTTCTTCTGAGCCCATATCAATTGCATCGCCAGAAAAGTCAAAGTCATCCGGGGTAGAAAAATCATCGGCAGACGCAGGAGAGGATTCTGTTTTAGAGGATGAGAAAAGTTTATCAAGTTCACCTTGGTCAAGCGGAACGGCATTTTCTGTCAGTGCGGAAGATTCGTCCGAAATCGGTTCTGCCGGGAATTCTTCTTGCGCAGCCTCCACCGAAGTTTCTTTTTCTGAATCGGCGGGCACAAGGTCATTTATTGGCGGCAAATCGTCTGGCAGAGAAAAATTCGTATTAAAATCAGGAAGCGTATCCTCCGTACCAAGCGAACCCGCATCAGGCAAATCACCCAAATCAGGAATCTGCGGAATGTCATCTGGCTCTTGCAGATTTTCGTCCACCGAAAATTCAGCGGCAAGTTCGGAAGACGCATCAGGCTGGTCAAAAGAATCAGGCACTGAAGAAGCGGTTTCGTCAGCCTCGGTGTAGAATTCGGAAAGGTCGGGCAAAGCATCCGTACCGCCGGTGTCCGAATTCTCTGCTGAAGCAGAGGAATTTCCAGAAGACGAGAACAATTTGTCCAGTTCACTTTGGTCAAGAGGAACGGCATTTTCAGAGGAAGTTTCCGTTGTGCCAGAGGAAGCGAACAGTTTGTCCAGTTCATCCTGCCCCAGAGGAACGGCATTTTCACTGGCAGACGCATTTTGAGGCGCGGAAAACGAATCGTCAGCGGGAGCAGATACATCATTCGGTGCGGAAACTGGTTCGTCCAGAAAATCGGACAAATCGGGCATTTCTGGTGCCCCACCGCCAGCGGGTCCTAAAATCGCCGCAAGTTCGGGAGGAATATCAACTGGTTCGGAACTGGAGGCAGACGGAGTGGAAATAATATCATCCACACCTGAAATTCCCAGACTTGAAAAGTCAACATCTTCTGTCGCTCCAAAATCAACGGCAGGAGCAGATGAATTTTCCGACGCGTTTTTGTCGGCATTTGGGTCAGGAATACCGAGCATAAAGTCATTTGAATCATCTACATCGGGAACGTCGGGAACAGGCAAAAAAGACGGCATCTCTCCGCGCGTTCTGCGGATACGCACCTCATCTCCGAGTTCCTTTATATCTTCGCTGAATTGTCGTAACTGACTAAGCCCAGGCATCGCCTTTTATTCTACTCCACATCAAAAGATGTTACAAGTGTACATAATCCACCCTTTCATTTCAATTTCGGTAGATTTACGGGCGGTCTTTAGGAGAGAATTTTTCCTTTATTTCCGCTTTCTTGTGCCGATAATCAAAACGTATGAAACGGATTTTTGTTGCAGTTTTGATTTCTCTGCTTGCGGGAACGACATTCGCAAAAGAAAAAGCCCCCGAACCCGACTTATTTGAGTATAACAATCTGGTATCTGAAATGAAGGGCGTAAAAGAACCGTATCTGTACGGAGATTACATCGTTTTTACCGCGCCACATTCATCACGCTACGTAGGAATCGCATTTGACTTTGAGGGCTACAAGCAGATTCACGCCTACAATCTGCACAAATCCTATGATTATGAGGGAGAAGTGACTGCATCATGGTTTTTCTATGTGCTGGAAAAGCCCAAGGACGTGGAATCAATTTCCTATCGCCTAGTCATTGACGGTCTATGGACAACTGACCCCACAAATCCACAAGTCATCTACGACAACAAGACCAATCTCTTGATTTCGCACATAAATTTGCCGCCAATTGAAGTTCTGAACACTGAAATCGTTCCCCAAGGCTACACACGGTTCGTCTGCTTTGCACCCACTGGCCAGAAAATCCGTATCGGCGGCACCTTTACCAACTGGGATTCATGGATTTACGAAATGGTGGAAGTTCAGCGCGGAAAATACCAGTTAGACCTTCCCCTGCCCCCCGGAACATACTATTATAATTACTATCGCGGCATCACCAGTTTTATTGATGAGACGAATCCCAGCAAAGGCTACACCGCCGACGGTCGCATTGCCTCCCGCATTGAGGTAAGATAGGGGCACTACCCCACTGACGTGGGGTCGCTATGTCCGCCCTTCCGCTTTCGCTCCATACCGCATAAAGCGGTACTTCGGGGCTACCAGCGCTAGTGCAAGCCGCCCATCTGCTGCATGATTTTTGCCTGCATTCCCTTGTTGCGGGTCAGTTTTTTCATCGTGAGTTTGGTCTTTTCAAACTGCTTTATCAATTTATTCACTTCGGCAACGCTGGTACCGCTTCCCTTGGCAATACGCTTGCGGCGGGAAGGACCGATAATCAGGTGATTGGAGCGTTCTTTCTTTGTCATGGAAAGGATGATTGCTTCCTGATGTTTCATGCCGTCAAAATCCATCTTGCTTTCGTCAATCTGTCCGCTCAGGCCGGGAATCATCTCCATGATTGACTGCATGCTGCCCATCTTTTTGACGCGCTGGAATTGCTCAAGCATGTCGTCAAGCGTAAACTCGTTGCGTGCCATCTTTTTTTCAAGACGCTGGGCTTCCTCAATCTCAACTGTTTCCTGCGCCTTTTCCACGAGAGAAACAATGTCGCCCATGCCCAGAATGCGGCTTGCAATGCGGTCTGGATGGAAAGGCTCAAAATCCTCAGTCTTTTCGCCCGTACCGATAAAGATAATGGGCTTCTGCGTAATGGTTTTTAGGGAAAGTGCCGCACCACCGCGGGCATCTGAGTCAAATTTGGTAAGGATAACGCCCGTCAGACCCAACTGCTCGTCAAAAGACTTTGCAATATCCACGGCATTCTGACCCGTCATCGCGTCGGCAACAAGAATGGTTTCCACGGGGTCCAGGGCTTTCTTTACGGCAACCAGTTCCGCCATCATGCTTTCGTCAATCTGCAGGCGACCGGCGGTATCTACGATAATCGTGTCCAGACCGTTTTTGCGCGCGTAGTCCAGACCATTTTTTGCCACCTTTACGGCATCTTTTGCGCCATCTTCCGCATACACGGGAACATTGATTTTTGCCCCCAACTGCTTTAACTGCTCCACAGCGGCGGGACGAACCAAATCACAGGCGACCAAAAGAGGACGGCGACCGTTTTTTACAAGGCGGGCAGCCAGTTTGTGAGCCGCTGTCGTCTTACCCGCACCCTGCAAGCCAAGCAGAAGCACCACAGACTGCACATCGGGATTTTTCAGCTGCAAATCGACCTTTTCATCGCCCAAAAGTTTTACAATGCGGTCGTAGATGATTTTTACGAATTGCTGACCGGGGTCAACGGCACGCAGGACTTTTTCGCCCTTGGCTTCCTCCACCGTGGCGTTTACAAAGCGGCGCACAACGCGCAGGTTTACGTCCGCCTCAAGCAGAGCCATTTTTATCTGCTCAACGGTTTCCTCAATGTTTTTTTCGGTAATCGTAGACTTTCCGCTTACAGTACGAACAATGTCGCTGAATGTGTTGGTCAGTTTTTCAAGCATGTGCGTTTCCTTGTGCCGTCAATTTTTTTTGTTTTTGCCGTTTTTCGTTCTTTTTTTTCATCAATTCTGAGGCAAAAGTTGATGCAGGAAATCCATCGGCTCAATTTCCTTGTTCAGAATGCGGTACAATCCCTCGCAAATCAAAAGATGCAGACCGTGTTTTTCCGCAATCTGGTGGACAAATTTACAAGCAACCGCGCCCTCAGAAAGATACCCCACCTCTGAGATTCGCGCAATCAAATCGTCAAGATTCTTGAAGCGGCTCAAAAGGTCAGTCTTGATGATGTCCTGACCAAATCGGCGATTTCTTCCATATTTTGAGCGGCAGGTAACGTCCAAATCGCCCACGCCCGCAATCGACGTAAAGGTTTCCGCATGAGTTGCCCCCATCGCAAAGCCCAGCGTCTGAATTTCGTTCAAGCCGGCCGCAAGCAGAAGCGATTCCGCGTTGTCACCAAAGATGTCCGAATTTTCCGCAACTGCGTCAAGGCTTCCGTACACCACGGCGATTACGTTTTTTGCCGCCGCGCAAATCTGTACGCCCACCACGTCAAGGCTGGAATATGCCATCAGCCCCGGCACACGGAGCAGTTCACGGAAGCGGATTGAGTTCTTGGGGCTTTCGCTCGCAGCAATCAGTCCGGTCAGTTTTCCCATCGCAACTTCTTCGGCATGACTTGGACCTGAAATATAGACCAATGCACCTTTGTACGAGTCGGGCAATGCAGATTCCAGCGTCTCCAGAACCAGTTTTGGTCCGTCGGGAGAAGCGACAAAGCCTTTGGTCAGAACGCCAATCGTCGTGCTTCCGTCCTGAATTGACGGCACATCCAAAAACTGGCGCACCGTGCTGACCAGATAGAGCGACGGACTTGCGAGAATCAAAAATTCCTTGTCTGCGGCAACATGGCGAATGTCGGTAGAAGCCGTCAAGTTTTCAGAAAGCGGGAATCCCGGAAGATAGCGTTTGTTTTCATGCTCACCATTGATTGAGTCCACCACGTCCTGCTCACGCGCCCACACCTCAACCTTGTGACCGCCACGAGCCAACGCCTGTGCCAGACCAGACCCCCATGCACCAGCACCAATTACACCAACATTCTTTGCGTTCATCGTTATCCCCTACACGATTTAGTACCAGAGCGAACTTTCGTCATTCCAGTCGATAAGTTCTTCCGGCTTAAAGAATAAATTTATTTCTCTCTCTGCGCTCGCATCGCTGTCAGAAGCGTGAATGATATTATGACTGGTATGCGAACAGAAATCCCCTCGGATTGTTCCCGGCGCGGCTTCCGTTGGTTTTGTCGCGCCTACCACTTTCCGTACCAAGGTCACGCAGTCATCACCCTGCCACACCATTGCCACCACCGGCGCACTCGTAATATACGAGAGCAATTCATCATAAAATCCTTTGCCTTTATGCTCGGCATAGTGATTCGCCGCCAACTCGTCAGAAATCTGCATGAGCTTCAAGCCCACCAGTTTGAGTCCCTTATTCTCCAGACGTGTAATCACCTGACCAACTAACCTGCGGTTCAGGACACCTGGTTTACACATTGTAAAACATCTTGTAGCCATTCTAATAGTATACCGCAGAAAACAGGATTTGACAACAGAAAGAATTTACGAATCACTATTCCAGCCACACCATTTTTTGATGCCGATAAACGCATTTTTTTCACTTTTTTGCAGATTTTTTCTGCATTTTTTGTAGTTTTTTACTTTTTAAAGCCTATAACTATATGTACAGAACAAAGACAAACCCCAAGATTCTGTACGGAGGCAAACAATGGCACAAACACAATCTACCCCGTGGGAAAAAATCACGCTCGCAAACAATTTTTTGTTCTGCAAGATAATGGGATCCAACCCCGACCTCTGCAAGCACTTGATTGAGATTCTGCTCCACGTCGAAATCGACCACCTTGAAGTTCCCCAGACGGAAAAATCGATGAAAGAAACGCTGGACTCCAAGAGCGTCAGGTTCGACGTGTACACCAAGGACGACAGGCGCATCTTCGACCTTGAAATACAAACCACGAACAAGACGAACTTGCCCAAGCGCGCACGCTACTACCAGAGCATCATCGACATGGACAACCTCTCCGCCGGAATGAACTACAGCCAACTGAAAGACACCTACGTGATTTTTCTCTGCCTTGGCGACATCTTCCGCAAAGGGCTTCCCGTTTACAGTTTCGAGAACATCTGCCTTGAAGACAAGCGGACAAAATTGGACGACCGCGCATTCAAGGTCTTTTTCAACGCGGCGGAATGTGATAAACTGAAAGGCCATGAGGAGAGGGCGTTCTTCAAGTTCCTCAAAGGCGAATCTGCTGGCGATGACTTTACCAAGCGGCTGGAAGAGAAAGTGGAGCGGGCAAAGAAGAACGCGCGATGGAGGAAGCAGTATATGACATGGCAGCAGACGATAGACGAGGAGCGGTTTGAGGCCCGCGAG
>JAFSJX010000067.1 GCA_017449285.1 Treponema sp. | reverse complement strand
TTTTTGAGAACGGAAAAATCCTTATACCTGAAATTCAAATACTCTCCAGTTCTTCTTCGCTTACTTTGGACAAGATTGAACTTACTCAGGCTGGAGAAGTTTCCGCTGATGGTGCTATTTTTATGGTTTTTTCCAGCGGAACTGTTTCCATAAAAAACGGATGCAATATTGTAGCTAGTACAAGCCAGCCAAATCTGTCAGTATCAGAGGGGTGTACAGTGACTGTCCAGGACAGCACCATAGAAAGCTCCGAGGGCGAGGCGATTTCCATGAGCGGTGGCGATGTGACCCTAAGTGGAACTACGGTAAAGAACGGTGAGGAATGTGAAAGTCCATGCGTGAGCGTTTTGGACGGTACGCTTTCTGTTACCAATGGAAGTAAGATAATCTCTAAGGGCTTTGATCATGCTATGTTTCTTAGCAACGGCATATTTTCCGTTACCAATGAAAGTCAGATAATCGTCGAGGGATACGGTAATGCTATTGAATTTACTGGAGGCACACTCACCGTATCGGATAGCATCATAAAAGCAAATGATATGTTCGCGTTGCATTTGGAAAAAATTGAAGCTTTTCCTGCTCCTAAGGCAATCGTAACCAACAGCACCTTAACAAGCGGTGGGGATGTAATCAGCATTTATGGCGCAGAATTGAACTTGAAAGATACTACGGTGACTACTACTGGCGCAGAAAACTATTCTGGAATCCGTGTGAGCGGTAGTGCCGATTCACACGCCTTTGTGAAGATGGACGGCGGTGTGGTTAATGTTCCGAACTCTTCTGAAGGTTATGCGGTTTTAGTAAGGACAACCGACTATACTTATGATTATGACATTTGTAAATTCGTTCTCACAGGTGGCGGAAAAATTACAGGCAAAGAAAATGGTCTTGAAATGGACTGTGGCACTTTTGTCATGCTCGGTGGCACGATAGAGACTGCGAGGTCAGGCGCAGCTGCGGTTGAACTCGCAAACTGCATGTTCGCTATGACGGATTCTTATGACGAAATGACCACGACCTTGACTAACCGTGTAGATAAGATAGAGTGCTGTTTTAGCGAAGAGAAGTCAATCTGTATTCTCATGGGCGGAAATTCCCATGCAAACACGGTTAATGTGAACGACTGTACCGTTATCTTTGCGCAAGTGTCGGATATCAGCGGCGTGGAGAAGTTTGTGGGATATGTGCAGAATCCAGTTGGAACTAGTGGTGCAACATTTGTTGCTAAAACTGACTTTACGATTGAAGATCTGGATATAGATTTCAATTGGCCAGCTGGATTTAGTCACACGACTGATGAAAGCCCATATTCTTATTTTGATTTGAACGAAAGTGAAACTGGGTATTTCTGGGAACCTAGCACTTTAGTGTATGGAGACGACGATATTTTATTTTGGAAAGCTTGGCAGCTTTGATAGCTTTTATATAGATTGCTTGCAAGGAATTTATTCTAAGCGAGCAACCAAGAGCTGATTTGGGCTTGGTCTCGGGGTCACGCACTTTGGAGCGAAGCTCCAAAGTGGCCACCTTGCCGTAAACGGCAAGGTGCAACCACCGCTAGAAAAGACCGCACAAACGGCAAAGCAAAAAGTACGATTGCGCAAGGTGCAAATTAGTCTTATACTAAAAGTATGGAAAAAAGTCTGGTTTGCTCATCGCAAAAATATTATCCCTGCCTCTTGTGTTTTGTATAGTCGGGGGGGGGTATTCTGTAAGCTTGCTTCCGCAACAAAAATAATTCTCAAATTGAAAAGGACGCGCATGGTCTTGTTATGAGGACTGTGCAGCGTCCTTTTTTTTGTAAAACGGAGGTCAAAATGAAAAGACGCGTTTTTGGATTCCTTGCGCTCGCGCTGGGGATAGTCCTTGCGGCCTGCTCGGGCGGGACTGATTATGTTGGAGTTTCAGAAAGCTCCACAACGCCAGCTGTTGTTGAAAACTACACCGTAACATTCAGCACGAACGGCGGTAGCGATGTTGCGGCTCAGACAGTTGAGAGCGGAAAGCCCGCCACCGAGCCCCCAGCCCCAACAAAGGACGGTTTTACTTTCGGAGGCTGGTACGCGGACAGCGCGTTGACGAGCGCGCTCAGCTTCTCCACGGCAATAACGAGCAACATCACGCTTTACGCCAAATGGATTTCCGCAACCGTCCCGACATTTGAGGTAACTTTCGAGGCGAACGGCGGAAGCGCGGTGACAAAGCAGGTTGTTGCGAGCGGAGAAAAAGCCTCCGAGCCTACTTCGCCGACAAAGACAGGCGCGACATTCGCTGGCTGGTATGCGGACAGCGGACTTACTGGCACATTCGACTTTAACACAGCCATAACGAGCAACACGACGCTTTACGCAAAATGGACATGTGCGGTAACATTTGACAGTAACGGCGGAAGCGCGGTAGCCTCCCAGAGCATAGCGGAGGGCGGAACTGCGACAGAACCAGCCGAGCCGACAAAGACAGGCGCGACATTCGGTGGTTGGTGTGCGGACAGCGAATTGACTAGCGCGTTCGACTTTACCACAGCCATAACGAGTAGCACGACAATCTACGCCAAATGGACATACTCGGTCACTGTTGACGGCGCGATTACAGGCGGCACTGTAGGTTCGGACAAGACCACAGGCATTTCATCTGGCTCTACGGTAACGCTCACGGTAACGGCGGGATTTGAAAAAGTCATGGACACGATTACGGTGAAGGACGCTTCCAACAACGCGGTCACGACGACGGCTGTTGTTGCTGGTACGAGCTACACTTTCACGATGCCAGAAAGCAATGTCACCGTAACCGCTACATTCGCAGACCCATACAGCACAGGTCTTGTAGGCGACATAGTTCTCTCGGACGGAAAATATATCACGGCTACGAATTATGAAAAATACAGCGAGCAGCTCACTCAGACAGCAGTTGCAGTTATCTTTGATGTAAGTGGCAGCAACAAGAAGGGCGTGGGGCTTGTG
>JAFSJX010000066.1 GCA_017449285.1 Treponema sp. | reverse complement strand
TCACCCCGATTTTTGAAGCCTTTCCCGACTTGTACGATGCCTTTACCGGCTTTACCTACTACAAGAATACGATTTCCTACAATGCATGGACGCTTTTGGGCTGTCCGGGCTTGTACGGCGGATATGAATACATTCCCAAAGAAATGAACGCCCGCACCAATGAAAAACTGATGGACAAGCACAATCAGGCCCTGCTCCTTATGCCCCGAGTCTTTACAGAACAGGCAGACTTTACGGCGACCTGCTCCGATTTAAGCTGGGCAAATTTCAGCTGGATTGCGGACATGAGTATCTGTAATCCTTATCCGAAGATTACAGGGCTTAACATTGAGCGCAAATATACAAGCCTCTGGGTCAAGCAGAATCCCGACAAGGTAAAAGAAAACATCACCAGCAATGCAATCAAGCGCAATCTTGTCTGGTTCAGTCTCTTTAAGGAAGTTCCCACATTCGTGCGCGATGCCATTTATCAGGACGGTCACTGGTGGTCTTCTGACGAGCAGACTTCTGACGTGATGGAATACATTGACTATTATTCTGGTCTGGCTTTTCTGCCTCAGCTGACTGATTTTACTGCGGAAAGCAACACCTACACCACCATTGTAAACGAAACGCCCCACTCCAACACCGATTTGCAGGCACCTGATTACAATCCCGCAATCAAAATTACCGACAAAGGGCCAAAAGAAATCTGTGACTGGCATGCGGTGGACTCAAACATTGCCACCTACAAGCGTCTTGCGGACTGGATTGGCTGGCTCAAGGCAAACGACTGTTACGACAACACGCGGATTATTCTCGTGAGCGACCACGGATGCGGCACCGGCCAGGGTTTTGAGCGCAACTTTGAGAATCCTTGGCCATTTGACTACAATCCTGACCATAATTACCCCATTCTTTTGGTCAAGGATTTTAACGCAGAGGGAAAAATGGTCACCAACATGGACTTTATGACCAATGCCGATGTTCCGTCACTGGCTTTTAAAGATATCATCGACCACCCGAAAAATCCCTTTACGGGAAAAGAAATTCTGCCCCTGCCTCAGGAAGGCAAAAAAGCATCGGGCGTAGTGCTGACCCACACATGGTCTCCCGGCGCAAACAATATCAATTCATATCGAGTTCCCGATGAAGACTGGTATACAGTCTCCGAAAATCTATTTGAAGCCAAAAACTGGCAAAAAGGAATAAAATGATGACCATTTTTTTACCCCTTTACATTGACCCTGGTACGGGAAGCATGCTTTTCTCCATTCTGATTGGCGCGGCGGCAACCCTCTTCTTTTTGGGAAAGGCGGCTCTCATCAAAGTCAAGTTAATTCTCTCCGGAAAAAAGGACGGTGGAGCCCAGCTTGATTCTTCATACAAGCCCTATGTCATTTACAATGAAGGCAAGCAGTATTGGAATGTCTTTAAGCCAGTCTGCGAGGCATTTGAACGCCGCAAGATTCCCCTTGCCTACTACACTTCGGCAAAAGATGACCCTGCCTTTGAGCAGAACTACGAATTCGTAAAGCCTGAATTTATCGGCGAGGGAAATGCGGCCTTTGCCCGCCTCAACATGCTTTCTGCGGGATTTGTCCTGATGACCACACCGGGATTACAGGTCTACCAGCTCAAACGCTCAAAACGCGTTAAGCACTATAGTCATGTCGTGCACATGCCCAATGATGCGACGACCTACCGCCTGTTCGGGCTTGACTTCTTTGACTCGGTGCTTCTTACCGGCGACTATCAGGGAACTGACATTCGGCTTCTGGAGGAACAGCGGGGCATTCCCAAAAAGGATTTGGTTACGGTGGGCTGCTCCTATCTTGATGTCTATGCCGACAGAATTGCCGCAATCCCAGCGGAAGAAAATCATCCCTTTACCGTACTGGTCTCACCGAGTTGGGGGGCAAGCGGGCTTCTGATGAAATACGGGGAAAAACTTCTGGACCCTCTCTCAAAGACAGGCTGGCGCATTATCGTCCGTCCCCACCCCCAGTCAAAAAAATCAGAGGCGGACATGCTTGACCGTCTTACCGCCCGCTACAAGGACAATGACAAGGTCGTCTGGGACTACGAGCGGGAGAATATCTATTCCCTTAAAAAAGCGGATATTATGATTTCGGACTTTTCAGGAATCATCTTTGACTACAC
>JAFSJX010000065.1 GCA_017449285.1 Treponema sp. | reverse complement strand
GTTGCGACGACCTGATTCGGGTTGAAGTAAAGGCCTGCGATTACGCGCAAGTTTTTGTTTGCGTTTCCTTTGAAGCTGTCTGTGCCGTTAAAGCTCTGGTAGCAGTTTGAAGAAATTGCGATTGAAACCTGTGACTCACCGTCTGCAATCTGGTTCAAATTGTCGATTCCGCCGTTTGAAGCCTGGCTTGATGCGTTAACGAAGTCAATCTGTGTGTCCCACAAGTTTGTGATAGCGGCTCCGACTGCGTAAAGTGCGCCAGAAGCTCCCGCTGTCGGAAATTTGATTGTGACTTTTGCGTGCTCACCTGTTGTGGAAGAAGCAGCTGATGATTTTTTCTCGTTGCAGGAAAGAAGCGAGAAAGCCAAGACTGTGCCGGCAATTGCGGCTAAGATTTTTGTGTGTTTCATTTTGAAAACTCCTTATAATTGTTAGCTATAATCAAATATAGCAAATTTCCAATCAAAAATGCGTTAGCGCTGGGAGTGGTGGCGTTAGCCGTTCCATAGCGTAGCGGCGGAATGGGAACCACGGACATAGCGACCCGACCGGAGGTCGGGAAACGCCAAGCGTTGCAGGTCTTATTTGAACGCCAAAATTTTCAACTTTCCTTTTTCAGTTTTCCACTTATCAATTGATATGCCACAACTGCGGCAAGAATCCCGAATCCAATCAAATCCGTGGTGATTCCTGCGTACAAAAGCAGTGGTGCTACGACCAAAAGGGCAGCGCGCTCAATCCAGCCTGATTTTTTGAGGAACCAGCCTTCAAGTGCGGCAACGAGGGTGACTGTTCCCACTGCGGCGGTAATACTTGCCCAAAGGCTCTGAACGAAAGTGTAGTCAGAACTTGCTCCAATCAGGAGAACCGGGTTTCCGAGGAAGAAGAATGGAATCAGGAATCCGATTAGGCCTAAGCGGACTGCTAGAAGGCCTGTTTTGAGCTGGTTAGAGCCTGCGATTCCCGAAGCGACATAGCAGCTGATTGCAACTGGCGGCGTGATATTTGAAAGGCAGGCGTAAATAAGGCAGAACATGTGTGCCGGTAGCGGTGCAATTCCAACTTTGATTAAAACAGGAACGGCAACTGCCTGAACGATTACATAAGCGGCAACTCCAGGAACGCCCATTCCCAGGATAATCGACATGAGCATTACCAGAAAGCCCGTGAGGTAAATCGAATTGCTTGGAACGACATTCAAAATCAGGTAGCCCATGTTGAGACCGAGGCTTGTGAGCGTGACCGTACCGATTATTACGCCGATGATTACGCAGGAAATGCCCACACCGATTGCGCTTCGGGAACCTTCAACACAGGCCGCAAGGATTTTTTGTGGAGTCATGCGGGTTTCTTTTCTAAGCCAGCTTGCTCCAATCGTTACGAAAATTGAAATAACGGCGGCGAGCAGAGGTGTGAAGCCTTTGCACATCAAGGCGATTAAAATCACCAGCGGAAGAACGAGATGCCCCTGTTCCTTAACGACTTTGAGTGCGTTGGGAATGTTTTCTTTGGAGATGCCCGAAAGCCCCAGTCGTTTTGCCTCAAAATGGACGGCAACTAAAAGCCCAAGATAATAAAGGAAAGCCGGAAGAATCGAAGCAATCATTACCGTGGTGTAGCTTAAGTTCAAGAATTCTGCCATAACGAAGCCGACTGCGCCCATAATCGGAGGACAGAATTGCCCGCCGGTGGAAGCCGTTGCCTCAACCGCGGCGGCGAATTCTTTTTTGTAGCCGGTTTGTTTCATCAGCGGGATTGTGATTGTGCCTGTGGTTGCGACATTTGCCACAGCCGAGCCGTTAATCATTCCCATGAGAGCCGAAGCAAGGACAGCGACTTTTGCAGGCCCGCCCGGAGTCTGACCAACCAGAGTGAGGGAAAAATCATTGATGAATTTTGAGAAGCCTGAATATTTGAGGAAAGCTCCGAAAACAACGAACAAGAAGATGTAAGTGGCCGAAACGCTGATTCCTGTTCCCAAAACGCCCTGAGTTCCCCAGAACTGAGTGATAAGAACCCGTTTGAGCGTGAATCCGTTGTGCCCCAGCTGACCTGGAATAAATTTTCCGAAGAAATTGTATGCAAGGAAAATAGCCGCAAGAATCGCAAGGTTTGGGGAAGTGCGTCGGGAAGCCTCAAAAACAAGGAGAATGGCCAGAGCCGCAATCCAAATTTCGTATTTGTTGATTCGTCCGCCGTTTCGTGCAATCTCCGTGTAGTGTGTGATAAGGTAGCCGAAAGTGAAAATTGCAAGTCCAATCAGAATCAAATCGACAATCGGAGGAAATTTCCGCGCGCGCCTCTGCTTTTTGAAAGCCGGGTAAAGCAAAAATGTGAAGGCAAGTAAAAAAATGCAGTGGAAAGCCCGTAGATTAATTGCGCTGATAACGCCGAAAGTGCTGAAGTAAAGCTGAAATGCCGTCCAGACGCAAAGAAGGACAGTGATTGCAATTCCTGCCGGCCCCGAGTAAGTTCGCAGGCGGGATTCTGAGTCTTTTTCTTCAAGAAGAGAGCGAGCTTTTGCTTCTTCTTCGGATTGATTT
>JAFSJX010000064.1 GCA_017449285.1 Treponema sp. | reverse complement strand
GGTTTTCTCTCAAAGAACCTGTCCGCCCGCAGCCCTTCCCGGCGGCGGGTGATAAGGATTATATACCCGCTCACGGCATCTTGTCAATACCCCGGGCGGAAAAATCCTCGTTTTTTTTCGTTTTCTTTCCGCCCCGTGGGGAGCGTTTCCTTGCCCCACCCCTTCCGGGCGGGTAAGAATGACTATAGCACAGAATATATTAACTCGTCAAGTACCCAACGGTTAATTTTTTCATTTTTTTTTTGTTTTTTTTCACATTTCTTTTTTCAGTACCGATGCAAAATTCTTCAGATAATCGCCGAATGAAATGTAGCTTAAGGCAAGGCAGATTATGAACATTCCCAGCGCGATATGATGAAGCAATGCGGTGTATTCGCCAAAGCCGATTCCCAGTCTGACTGCGCTTTCTATAAGAAGAAAATAAAATCCCGAAATGATATAAAAAACAGTTTTCAGTTTGCCGCCTTTGCGCGCGCCGATTGCGAGCCCCTGCCTTGATGCCACCATGCGCAAAAAATTCATGCTCAGTTCACGGTACATAATCAAGACGAACACTACGACCGGCATATACCCGCCGGAGATTCTGTCGTATGACTTCATGGCACAGATAAAAAGCGTCAGATTCAGCATGATGTCTGCGAAGGGGTCGAAAAGTTTGCCAAAATCGCTGACCTCTCCGTTTCTGCGGGCAAAATATCCGTCAAAAAAATCGGTCAATTCAAAAATAATCAGCAGTGGAATCATGGAGAACGCAGAAGCCCGCGCGAGAACGTCCATTCCCGTCCAAATGGGAGTATAATACAAAAGCAAAAAAATAGGCGCAAAACAAACGCGCATCATCGTAAATTTATTTGAAAGTTTCACGATATAAGTATCTTACATCACGGGAAAAAGGTCAAGCAGTAGGAAAAACAGGGTAAATGCATTCAAATTCGTTTTGTCCTGAAGTGCGGTAGGGATTGTAGGGGCGGCGTAGCCGTTGCGGAACAAAGTGGAGCAATGGAGCGCGGTTAGCGCGGAACCACGGAAAGCCCGGCGACGCGAAGCGGCGCACCGCCCAAGAATGCGATAAAAAAACTAGAGGCTTCGGGTTACGGCATAGGAAATGGTTTCGCCAGAGACTTGTAATTTTATGCTATATAAAGAAGGAAGCACGGAAGTTTCGGGCAGAGGGAGCAATGTGTATTCGTGCTTTGACAAGACCCACTGACTAAAAGTTTGCAAGTATTTTTCAAGGGATGTTTGCCTGCCTTTTCCGAAAAAAGAGATGGTTGCAGAATCAGAGCCAGAAAAATCGGTCAGTTCGGAAACGGCGGGAAAAACGGTGCGTTCATCGGTAGACGCAACTCCGCAGACGGTGTACCAGACGCGCGGAACGGGAAGCAGGAGTTCTGGGGGGAGCGTGTATGTTTTTAGGACGATGCTTTTGCCCTGCGGATTTGTAACGGGGAAAACGTTTTCGTTTACTTTTATGGAAGTTGCGCTTACGGAGACGGAAAGAGAATCTTCGTTCGCACCAAAGGCGGCATATAATTTTACTCCGATAAAAATTGAGCATGCGATGTACGTCATAACCGCAAACGGCAAAAAACTCCGCCAAAAACATGCGCACAAAAGACCTGCGCAGAACAATACAAAAAGAAAAATAAGGTGCGAGCGGGCAACCTGCAAAAGAGAAGCGAACATCGCGGGTGAAAAAATCAGCTGGAACGCCACAACGGCAATGGCTACGCTAAGGAGCAGACAGAAAACGGTAAGGCGAATTTTCAGCACCTGCTTATGGAACAGTTTTCCACACAGCATACAGACAAGGCAACCGACCGCCCCGCCCATGCAAAGCAAAAAAAGTGCGGCGGTAAGGGAAAAAGTAAAACTCATTGCGGATACGCCTTGAAATCCTGCACTACGCTGATGGCAGATTCAACGGTGTAATCGGGAAGTTCGCTGGAGGCAATCGCCATGGCGCGGTCAACAATTGCGGTGGAATCGGCGACACCTTGCAGGGTGATTTTTTTGTCCTTGATTACGGCGCGCAGGAAATTGATGTTGATGTGATAATCGAACACAAGCATATTGACGATGCGCTGTCCGATAAGCAGTTCGTCCACGCGTTTCTGACCTGCTTTTTCTTTTTCGGGAGTGATGGTCGATTTTACGGTCTCGGCAATCATGGTGGACGCGCTCTCAACGTCAAGCAACCCGGTGTTAATCACCAAATGAAACAGCGCGGGATTAGTGTGGTCATAATTGAAAAAACTTTTGTGAAAGCCCATACGGTTTGAGTCGCTTTCCTGGATGCGTTTCGCGGCCTGTTTGTCGTCCCAGTTGAATTCGCGTTTAAGCCGTTCAAGGCGGATTTCGTCGGGCGCGATAAAACGGAACGCAAGATGATTGGGCAAATCTTCCAGAATGATGAATGAGCCGCGACCAATCAGAATAACGTTTCCCCCAGCGGCAGTCTCAAAAATAGCGGTCTGAAGGTAGTCCAAATATTCGTCGCGGTCTTTGGTGAGCGAGGCAAAGAAGCCTGGTTTTTTTTCGTCATATTTGCGCAGTTTTTCGGCGGGGAATCCAAGTTCTACAATCCGTTTTTCGATGTCGGTACGGGTGACAAAGCGGTAGCCAATTTTTTCTGCGGTGGCGGCGGCAATCTCATCTCCGAATGCCGCGACTTGCCGAGAAATTGTTAAAATTGCCATACACGCCTCCTTGTGCTATACTATCATTCTAAAGCCAAATGCCCGCAAAGTAAAGAAATAATTTTCTGTGCCGAACCAGCTGGAAGGAGAATTCAAATGGACAAAAAAGACGAAAAATTGATTTGGAGACAGGGAGAAAAAAGACTCCTTCTGAAGACCCCCGTTCTGAACCTGACTTCAGTGAAATCGACTTCTTCGGACGGACTGAAAGGTGACTACATCGTGATGGACGCGCCTGACTGGGTGATTGTGATTCCCGACGCGGGAGAACATTTTCTGATGGTCAAACAGTGGCGGCATGGAGAGAACGCGCTGAGCATCGAATTTCCTGGCGGTGTGATTGAGCCAAATGAAAAGCCGGAGGTGGCGGCAGCGCGTGAATTAAAGGAAGAAACGGGTTTTGTGGCGGGAAAACTGGTCAAATTGGGCGCAATGAACCCAAATCCTGCGCTGATGAGCAACCACGTTCATATTTTTGCGGCGTTCGATTTGCAGCCAACAGGAAAACAGCATCTGGACGAAGACGAGTACGTGAATTATTTTGAGATGAGCAAAAAAGATGTCTACGCAAAAATGGGGAACACGGAGTTCCCCCACGCGCTGATGAGTTCTGCGCTTTTGCTGTACCGGCAATGGAAAGATACGAAGCGTTAGGGGGATGCCCTGCCGAAACGCCTACTTACTGGCGTTGTACGGGTCGTAATTTTTTGCGGGATTGTACGTGCCTTCCCTGAATTCACCAGTGATGCTGGGAATTTTCATTTTCATGCCGGGAAGAATCAAGTTGGGGTCTGACGGACGCGGCATATTCTTTTTGTTCTCAGCATTCTGGTAGAGGTTTTCCCACAGAAGCGGATTGTTGTACACGTAGGCACGGCCAGAAATGTTCCAGTAGCAATCCTTGGTGTCTGCCCACGGGCGAACCACGTAGTATTCGGGAAGCGGAGTAATCTCGCGGATGTCGGCAAGAGCCGCCATCACTTGATTTGCGTAGGCAGTTGCAGTCATGTAATCTTCGCCGTCGTAGGATTCCTGTGCGCTTGCGTAGGCTTGCTGAGCGGCGGTGTATGCCATCGGAAAATTTCTGTCCGCGCGGATTTCTTTCGCATAGTCCAGCCGCTTTGACGCTTCCTTCATCACTTTGTCGCATTCAGCCTTGGCAAGCATTTTTTTGATGTAGGCTTCGGAAAGGGCTGCGTTTTCTTCCGCTTTGGCGGCATATTCTTCGGCAAGCGCGTACTCACCCGCATCCATCGCCCGTTCCGCTTTTCTGGTGTATTCGTCCGCCAATTTCTGGTAGGTGTTGTTCTTGTAACTTACGGCGAACAACATTGATGCGGCAAACAGAACCGCAAAGAGTGTCAGAACTTTTTTCATTTTGCATCTCCATTCACAGCGGAATTAATCAGATTCGCACCCGTTTCCGCCGCATTGTCCACGGCTTCTGCAGCCGCATCCGTTCCTGCTTCTACGGCATTATTTACGGTCTCGGCCGCTTTGTTTGTGGCTTCTTCGGCGGCAATTGCTGCGGCGGCTTCTTTTTCGGCTGCCTGTGCGGTAAGACCTTCGTTCACGTTGATAACGGCATCATCGGGATTGGCAAGGTTATCCTCTTCAAGCAAGACGGCATCTTCGTCTTCGATTCCTTTGACCTGCGTGGCGAGCGGGGCAATTTCGTCCGCATCGGTGGCATAATTTTCTGAATCGCCGACACGTTTTTTAGCGCGCTCAATGGCAGCAAGGGCGGCGGCCCGAGCGGCAGACACTTTTTCGTAAAGGGCAGTGTAAGTTTCTTTGGCAAATTTATACCCTTCGTATGCGCCTTCAATATCTTTGGTAACGTATGCGCTGTCCGCTTTTTTGAACGAGTCTGCCGCCTGACCGTATGGTTCTTTTTGGGAGACACCCGCTTTTACGCTGTCGGCATTTTTCTTTGCTTCAAGCGCGGCGATTCGTTCCTTTCCGGCAAGCGCGACAAACCCCTTGTTCAACAGAAGTTTATAGGCATCATACGCGGCGGTTGCGTTGACCAGTTGTTCGCTTCCTTTGTCCGAATTGCTGAATTTGTCCAGCGCAGAAGAACCCGCCTCGTAAGCGGCTTTGTCAAAAGCGGAAAAATCCATCTCGTCCACACGCTTTTTCATGCGCTGGGCTTCCGCCGCTTTTGCCAATGCCTCATAGCGGGCAATCAAATCGTTGATGTTCTCGGAATAATCGGTGTTCGGATTTTCGTCCACGTCTTTTTTAAGTTGGTCTTTGGCCGCATCCGCGCCATTAAATTCCTTGGGATAATAATATTTTGCGTCGGCTTCAACAGCCTTATTGCGCGCTTCTTCCAGTTTTTCAAGCAACGCTTTGTTCGCATCGGAATAATCGGGTTTCTCTGGCTCTGGCTCTGGTTCAGGCTGAGGCTCCGGTTCCGGTTCGGGCTGAGGTTCTGGCTCTGGCTGTACAATTTCTGGTTCTGGGGCAGGTTCTGGCTCTGGTGCGGATTTACACGCGACAAAACCAAGTGCAGTAAGCGCACACAACAATGCCACAATTCGGATTCGTTTCAATTTTCGTCCTCCCGAAGACAATTTTAACATAAAAACAATTCTCCACTTTGATTATCGTCAATTATAAAGTAGATTTTGAATGTAAGCAACCACGATTCCAGCAAATTTTTAAAATGAGGAAAAAGTTGTTTTCTTAGGGAAATCGCACCCGACTCTCAAAAAAATCCTATTCCAGCGTTACGTTTGACAGCAGATTTTTAAGAGACTCCAAATCTTCTTTGGTCAGCGTTACGCCTTTGCCCATTTTCTGATGGTCAGGTGACCATGAGCGGATGTCATATTTTGCGGGGCGTCCTCCCCATGAGACTTTGTTCAATTCCAGTTTCCAGCCGCCCTTTCCCTCGGAAATCACGCCGACTTCTTTTTCAATCGAAAACGTAAAGTCATCTGCCATACAGACCTCCAAAACATCTTTTTTCTATTGTATCATAGTTTTTGAAAAGCGGGGAAATTTTCTTGCAAAAAAAACAACGGCTTTCCTCCTCAAAAAAATCCATTGTCATTCTCCCCATTGTCATTCTCCTCAAAAAATTCTATTTGACAATACAAAATTCTTAGAGTACAATAGTTCTGTATAATTGTGTGGGTTTTCCGTGGTTGCATGGACTTTCGGGGCTCGCGCAATGCAAGGAGAAAAAAATGAATATGATTATGTTCGTTGTTCTTCCCCTTGCTGGAATTGTTCTAGGATGGATTATTCGTTGGTTATACGCCAGATTTCAACTATCTGCGTCAGAGCAAAAAGCTGAACGGTTAAAACAGGATGCGATAAAAGAGGCTGAAGCACAGAAAAAAGAAATTTTGCTGGAAGCAAAAGATCAACTCATTCGTGAACGAAACCAGCAGGAGCGGGAAAATAGGGAACGCAGGAGTGAAGTACAAAAGTATGAGGCTCGCGTTGCAAAAAAAGAAGAGCTGGTAGACAAGCGTTCTGCTGAATTTGACAAAAAAGAACAAGAGATGGTGTCTCGTCAGGCTGCGATGAAAAAGCGTGAGGATGCGTTCGCAGAAAAAGAGGAAACCTTGCGTTCTGAACTGGAGCGTATTTCCGGATTGTCTCAGCAGGAAGCGAAGAGTCTGATTATCAAGAATCTTGAGAACGATGCACGGCATGACGCGCAGGTATTGCTTAACAAAATTGAGCAGGAAGCGCAGTTGAGCGCGGAAAAGAAAGCGCAGGAAATTTTGGTGACCACGATTCAGCGCACGGCAACGGAAGTGACCAGCGACATTACGGTAACTACCGTTTCGCTTCCGAGCGATGAGATGAAGGGCAGAATCATCGGGCGTGAGGGACGCAATATCCGCACGCTGGAAACGCTGACCGGCGTAGACATCATTATTGACGACACGCCCGAAGCAGTTGTTATCAGCTGTTTTGACCCTGTGCGCAAGGAAATCGCCAAACAGTCTTTGGAGCGACTGGTGACGGACGGACGCATTCACCCTGCGCGCATTGAAGAAATCGTGCAAAAAGTGACCCGTGAGATTCAGCAGAAGATTTACGAAGAAGGCGAAAAGGCACTGTTCGATCTGGGAATCCACAATATGAATCAGGACGGTGTGCGCGCGCTGGGTCGTTTGTACTTCCGCACGAGTTACGGGCAGAACGTGCTGAACCACAGCAAAGAGGTTGCGGAACTGGCGGCTTCAATTGCAGCGGAAGTTGGTGCGAACAGAGATTTAGCGAAGCGCGCGGCGTTGCTTCATGATATTGGAAAAGGCGCGGAAAGCGACAGCGACCAGAACCATGCAGAGGTCGGTGCTGAGATGGCGCGCAAAATGGGTGAAGACGCACGCGTTATCAATGCGATTGCCGCACACCACAACGATGTCGAAGCAACAACAATTGAAGCCGTTATCGTGCAGATTGCCGATGCGATTAGTGCCGCCCGTCCGGGTGCGCGCCGTGAGACCGTGGACAATTACGTTAAGCGTCTGGAGAACCTTGAGGAGACCGCAGAAAAATTCGACGGCGTTGAAAAAGCATACGCGATTCAGGCGGGTCGTGAACTGCGCATCCTCGTGAACAACGAAAAGATTCCCGATGGCGAGGTCAAAGATTTGGCACAGAAAATTGCCAAGCAGATTGAAACCGACTTGCGTTATCCCGGCAGAATCAAGTTGACGATGATTCGTGAAACAAGAATCATTGAGTATGCGCGATAGGAAGAATCCGCAGATTACGCAGATGGACGCAGATTGGATTTCTGTGTAATCGCGCGGAGTGATAAAAGCCCTCACAGAGCATAGGAAGGCACAGAGAGCGTGGAGTAAGGTGGAAACTTTTTGTCGGAAAAGACTCTCTGTGTTCTCTTTTGCTCTGTGAGGAATATACCCCTAGCCTTTTGGTATTACAAAAGACTAGTTTTTTTGTTTTTCGTTTTCTTTTTACCATGCCTTAATCTGCGTAATCTGCGGACAAAATCTCTGCGGTTCTTATTCTTTTTCAAGTGAATGCATAGTCCGTGCGATTCCAAGCAGCAGTTTTTTGTCGTGGGCGGAGAGCGTAGAAAAATAGTGGATGAGCGTTTTTAGGTCGGATTGAGGTGCGACGGGCGGTTCTGAATCATGCGGTGTAGCCGTTTCGCCCGTGATGAGCCATTCCACAGAAACCCCCAGCACTTTCGCAAGCCGCACCGCGATGTCTGCGGCGGGCATACAGGCGCGCGAGCCGACATAGGTATCCATTGCATGTTTAGAAATTCCCGCGCGTTGAGCGACTTCTTTATCTAACAATCCCACATATTCAATTTGTTCCCTCAACCTCGTCCTAAAATCCATAGGAACAGAATACTATTTTAGTAGTATTTTTACGCTTTACAATCGGATTAAAGTAATATAGAATAAACGAAATAGGATTATAGTCATAGTGAAATGAAAAAATAAGTATGACTATTTTCATAAGGAGTCTGTTATGAAGAAACTGATGATTTTGGCTGTCGCGGCGATGGTGTTTGCTTCGTGTGCGTCAAATCCGCGCCCGAATGTTACCGATGCGTCGGGAAAAGTAGAAGTTATAGAACACAAGGGAACGGCGTGGGGCGCGGCTCAACCGGAATGGGTGATGACGGTCAATGAAAAGTCGCCTGACCAAAAAGCACTCGGAAAGGCACTCGGTTTGCAGGGAAAGAAAATTTGGGTACTCACTAAAACGGGGCAGAATCTTGATTTCCTTAAAACATGGACTGACCAAGTGGACGCGCGTGCCAATATTGCCGCCTCAATCAACCAAAGCGTGGTGGATTTTGTAAAAGGCTACGAATTTGGCACGAACGAAGAGATGACGCAGGAAGTTCAGCATGTTTCGGGGCGATTTACCCAAGTCGCTCTGAACGGATTAGTGCGCGAAACAGATTGGTGGTCACGCACACGGCAGATGCCCGAAGGCAGCGACACGTACACCACGCAGTACAATTATATGGTCATCTACAGCATGGACGAAGATATGTTTGAAAAACAAGTCCGCAACGCATACAAAGACGTGGAAAAGAAAGAATTGCTGGAAAAAATCCTGTTGCACTTAATGTCAGAGTTAAACGTGGAAGCGCAATAACCGTTCCGTCAGCAATGCAGGGGGGGGAGACATGAAAAGATTTTTGTTGCTGTCCGTCGCGCTCATCGGTGCGCTTTGCTTTGCTGATGTTCCCGCTTGGCTTAAAAAGCCCGAAAAAGAATTCCCCACGGCGGCGTATATCCGGGCGATTGGCGAGGGGGATTCGGCAAAAGCGGCACGGGCAGCCGCACTTTCGGACATATCGCTCTTTTTTGACACAAAAACCGAAGTCATCACGCAAGCGGTAAAGCAGTCGGGCGCGGTGATTAGCGGTGACACATCTTTTTTTGAAAGTAACCACTCCTATCAGCAAATTGCGCAGATTTCTTCGGAAGCGGAATTTTTCTGCGTGAATTTTACCGAGCCGTACCGCAACGAAAAAACGGGCGTGTATTCGGTGCTTGCTTACATCAACAAAAAAGAAGCGGCTCAAGTGTACACGGCGAGAATCAACGCGCTGATGGATTCGGTAAACGCCTACCGCACATACGCAAAGGGCGAAAAAGAGCCTTTCCGTGCGGTGCAAGCCTTGCAAAAGGCGCAGGTGATTTCCTCGCTTGCGGGAAACTATATCAAAGCGGAAACGACCATCGTGCCGCAGGACGCTCAGAAGTTTCAGAGAGACCTGCAAACAATCGCGCTTATTCCCGCCGAACGCGCTGCGCTCAAAAAGAACATGACCTTTGCAATCACGATGAACCAAAAAGACAAGCGGTTTGACCCGATTTTCAGCACGGTTGCCGCAGTCCTTGAAAAACAGGGGTATGCCTATTCCGTTTCGGACGCGCAGTATGCCGTCATCGTGGATATTTCGTGCGCGGAAGAATCGTATGACGCGGGTATGTTCGTGCGCCCGTCCGTTGATGTGCTGATTGTAGACGCAAACGGCGCAGGTCTGTACACCTACTCAAAGGCACTGCCTCGCACGGGCGGAAAATCGATTGACCAAGCATACACGCGGGCAGTCGTCAAAATCAAACAGGATTTGGAAGCGCATTTTTTGGAAGAATAAACACGGTGGTTGAGAAAAACACGGTGGTTGAGCCTGTCGAAACCACGCAATAAGGAGCCTCTATGAAAAAATCACATTTTACCTTTGCAATTATCTTCGCGTTCGCCGCGGTTTTCCCGCTTTTTGCAAAAGACCTCACGCTTGAACAGACGCTCGCTGATGCCGCCGCAAAAATCAGCAAGGCGATAGACGGCAATGTGCAGACCGTCGCCGTGCTTGACATTCGGAGCGACCATTGGGCGTTGAGTGACTACATTGTGGACGGACTGAACCACGAACTTGCGAACGCGCTGGAAAAGACGAACATGGCCGAGCGCGACGACTATTCGCTTGCGCTCATTCAGCAAGAATCGGACTACCAACTTTCCGGCGCGGTGAGCGATGAGACGATACAGGAAATCGGCGCGGCGTTGGGCGCGGACTGCATCGTGCTTGGCAACATGGAGACCGTTTCGGGCGGTTGGCAACTGATTTTGCGCGCGTCCACCGTGGAAACCAAAAAAGTCCTCGTCAGTTGGCGCGGAAAAGTGAGCGCAAAAGAAAAAGAAGTGAAATTCCAAGTGGAAAAGTCAAAGAAATCCCCCAAGCCGAAGTATGAGTTAAAATCAAAGCCCACGAAAACGAGCAGTGCGCCAGCCAAAAACGCGCTCGGTGTTCAAATCGAAATGATAAACGAAAACGGCGAGACCGTGACGACCCTGCACCCGCGCGATGTGATTCGATTCCGTGTAAGCGCAGACAAAAATGCCTACCTTGCCATTCTCTGCATTGATGCGCACAAAGAAGAAACGTGGCTTCCCCTGCAAAGCAATCTTATCCGCGCGGGCGAAAGCCGCATTTTCCCCGACATTCCCGGCGCGGTTCTTCGCGTGGAGGACGGCATTTTTGGGAACGAAAGCGTGACCGTGTACGCGGCGACGGTGGAAAAAGATTTGCCAGCGCAGGGAAAGATGATGAGGACGAAAAAGTTTGAACTTGCGATGGAAGGCGCGGAGAAAGCGGAAGCGACGGTGAATTATCAAGTGGAACGGTAGAAAAATATAAAATAAATCGAAAAGGAGATTTTCTTGTGGAAGAAGAAAAGAGCAAGGACGAGCAGGGAAAAATCAATCTTGAAGAAATGATTGTAAAAGAAGTTGACCGCTCTATTGAGATGAAAGGGAAAATAGAATCCAAAGCCGCCAGTTACATGGTGGGAGTCACTTTGATGCTTGGCATTTTGCTTGAATATATTGCGGCAATGAAAACACAAACGCTTTGCCCGCAGTTTGAAATACTTTGCAAACTGTGTTTTGTAGCTTCATTCGCTATCGGAGCTGTGTTATTGTTGCTGTTTGCCTACACGCTTTTGCCAAGACCTAGCAAATATTTTGATGCCGACTGGCTGATAAAACTGCAAGCTGATGGCACAAAAACAAGTGCCGATAACGATAAAAAAATTATAGAAAAATGCAAGAATTTTGTCAGCGTAAACGATTCTACAATGTATAAACTTGCACGGTATAGCATATACATTTCGAGAGGACTGTTAGTGCTGACATCGCTTTTTATATTTGATTCTATTTTATTTTTTATATTCTTTCTGTAAGGAGAACCGATTATGAGCAAGAACAAAACAAATCTGCTGAAAAAATCTTGTCGCAAGGGTGGAAATAGACGCACAGTAGACAGACTGGTTGTTTCAGTAAGTGCTGACGGCGATAAAACACTTTTGTGGGGAAAAGGATGCGTTGGGAAATCAATGTCTTGTGGTAACGGTGACGGTGGAAAAATCGTTGTGTGGGTAAAAAGGTACGCTGGAAAAACGATGCTTTATACTAAAGGCGATGACGGCAACTTTGTTGTGTATGGTGCTAAAAAAACGATACGCATACATACAGACAATCCAAAGATAGTGCCGCCATCGACAAATCCTGTTAAATGGAGAGTAAAATAATGAAAAATAAGATTACTATTTTTTGTATTATCGCATTTAGTTTTATGCAAACACTCTTTGCTTTTAGTCCAGAACTGCATTTTGCAACAGGTCATGGTGATGGAATAACGTGTACCGCATGGAGTCGAGACGGTAACTATATTGCTACAGCAAGTGATGACAAAACTATTTGCATTTGGGACGCAAAAACAGGCAAAGAATTGAGAACGCTTATAGGGCATACAGATGAAATTAATCATATAAGTTGGAGTTATGATAGCAAACAGATTGCAAGTATAAGTAGACGCGCAGAACAAATTTATGTTTGGGATGCCCTTACAGGCGAAAAAATACAAGAAGAAGACGCTTGGGGTGAGTGTATAGCATGGAGTCCAGTTGATTCAAAATTAGCCGCTACTGATAGATCTGTTTTTGTATATGAAAATAATGATTGGATATTCTTCTTGCATCCATCTGGGGTTTGTTACTCTGTTGCATGGAGTCCTGATGCAAAATTTATTGTTACTACAGGATATGACCATACAGTACGTGTGTGGAATGTACAGCAAAAAAAAGAAGTCGCTGTTTGTACAGGACATTCGGATGTAGTATACTATGCTTGTTTTAGTCCCGATGGGAAATATGTTGCGAGTGCAAGTAGAGACGGAACGGCACGAGTATGGGATGCATTTTCTGGAAAAGAATTGTTTCAATTGCACGGACATAAGAGAAGTATAGAAAGAATAACATGGTCTCCCGATGGCAAATATATAGCGACATATGGCGATGCTATTGATAGTACGCTTAGAGTATTTAATGCAAAAAACGGTAATCTTTTGTATGAACAAAAAGATTCAGGTACAGGTCTTAGCGTTGAAAGTTGGTCACCAGACGGTACATGCCTTGCAATTGGTGGAAGGAAAACCGATAGCTTTATAAATATAAAAAAGGCTAGTGACGGGAGTATTCTGATGACACTGGGTAATCACTTGGAAGAGGTTATGTCTGTTGCTTTAAATAAAGATGATTCATTACTTTCTGTGTCTGCAGAGGAAAATTTGATACGGATTTTTAATTCACATAGCAATGAAAGTGTTTTAAGTTTTACGACTAGCAAATATTCAACATCTGCGTGGAGTCCTGATGGGAAAAATATTGCATCAGCGAGCGATGATTATGATTTACAGTTCAATGATATATATGGCAATAATAAACGCGGAAGTAGATGTTACGGAGATAGGCTTACTTGGAGTTGCGATGGTAAATATATTGCATCTGGAGAAAGTAATGAGATACGTATATATGATGCAAAATCAGGAAAAAATATAAAAATATTAAACCAATCAGCTGATATCGTGCATTTCAGCCCAAACAGCAAATATCTTGCAAGCGTATCTGATCGCGGTAAAAAAATTTTCATCTGGAAAGTGTCGAATTGGAGAGTATACAAAACACTTGATGTTCAGAGTGACCACAGTATAGTAACGCTTGTATGGAGTCCACATGGTAATTATCTTGCCACGGGAGGTATTGGCGATCTAATAATATGGAATACAAAATCATGGAAAGAGGAATTTAATGCTTGTGATGATTTTAATGACGACGACGATGATGATTTTTATGACGATGATGATGAATTTTCTGATGATGACAATAATGATATTGATAGTTGTTATTCACTTGCTTGGATGCCAAATGAAAAATATCTTGTAGTTGGTGATATGGACGGTGTAATCACTATTTGGGATTGGCATGCAAGAAAAACTATCCAAACATTGCACGGTCATACAGGATGGGTAACATCATTAGCCTTAACAAGTGATGGAAAAACATTGTATTCAGGAAGCCGTGATGGAACTGTACGCACATGGAATTTAGGCAGTGGCAAATTACTTTCCACTACATTAATCGCTTCCAATGATGAATGGCTTACATTTACCCCCGAAGGATATTTTACTGGAACGAATTGGGCTATAAAAAATCTCGTCCACCTCGTAAACGGCATGGAAGTCACCGGCTTAGACCAACTCGCCGAATCCCTCTACCGCCCCGACCTCGTAGCGGCAAAACTCCGCGGTGAAAATATTTCCGCACAGGAAGGCACAACTTCTCTCACAGAAATCGTCTCCACCGGTGAAGCCCCACTCGTGCAGTTCGTCAATCCGCCCGCATCATCAAGCAGCCGCGACATCACCGTGAACTTTTCCGTACAGGACGCAGGCGGCGGTGTCGGTTCGGTGTATCTTAAACTGAACGATAAGGTTATTCAACTTGCGGACGGTTCGCGCAAATTTGAATTTGTCGGCGGGGAAACGACCGCTTTGACTCAATCAAACGAAAATCGGATGAATTTTAGTCATCTTCTCACGCTCCAAAACGGCGAGAACACGCTTGAAGCATACGCCACCAATGCCGCGGGAAAAATCGAAAGTCGTCATGCCGTCGCAAAAATCTCTTGGAATGGCAGCACTGCAAAACCGAACCTCTATGTTCTTTCCGTGGGCGTGAACAAATACCGCGACCGCTCGCTATGGCTCAATTACGCCGTTCCCGATGCGGTTTCAATTGCGGAGTCTTTTAAGAGCGCGAAAGGCAATCTCTATCAGAGCGTGAATGCTGAAACGCTCTTTGACGGCGATGTAACAAAGGAAAGTCTTACGGCAAAGTTCAAAGAACTTTCACCAAAAGTCTGTGCAGATGATGTTTTTGTACTTTTTATCTCGGGGCATGGAACGATAAGCAACAAAACGGGCGATTATTACTTTATTCCGTCCAATTTTCGCTACACTGATTCTGATGCACTTTTTGCGCAGGGAATTTCTAAGAACGATATTTTAGGCTATATGTCTGGCATACAAGCGCAAAAATCGCTCATTATGCTCGACACTTGCAATTCTGGTGCGTTTACAAATGATTCTGCCGCACGCGGGTTTGCGGAAAAGAGTGCCCTTGAAAGACTTGTCCACGCGACTGGTCAGGCAGTGCTTACCGCGGCGAGCGAGGAGCAAAGCGCAATGGAAGGCTACGAAGGGCATGGAATCTTTACTTATGTGCTTTTGGATGCACTTTCCGGCAAAGCCGATCGCAATAAAGACGGATATATCACGCTAAATGAACTTGCCAGTTATATTGAAGAGCTAGTGCCAGAACTTTCGTATCAAAAATGGGGCTATGAGCAAGTGCCTATGAAAGATTTGCGCAAACAAGACTTCCCGCTCGTGGGAAATTAGGACAGAATATGCTAGAACAAGCGAAGAAACTGCCGATACGTGATATTCTCAGATTTTGCCTCGCGCGTACCGAATTCGCGGAAACGGTTTTTGTCGCTGGTGTAAAATGCAATCAGTTTGGGGCTGTCCTCACATTCAAGGTAGACGATACCGCCGCCGACCAAATGCTGTGCGGCACAGAGCGAAGAAAGTACGCAGTTCATCAGTTCCGAGCCAGTGAATTGCAAGCCGCCCGCATACGAGCCGTTTTTTCCGAACTGCGCGATCAAGAATGCCGATGCGTTGAAAATTCCCGTGTCCGCGCTCTGTTCGGCGTGGCGGAAAAGCCCTTTGCTCACGGTGTTGGAGAGATGGCTTGCGTTGATTTCGACTGCCTTGTGGGTGAGCGCGTAATAGGCGACCAAATCACCTGCGGCATCAATGACGAAATATGTAATGCATTGCTTACGCTTGGCAAATGCAATGGCGTTATGGTGCAAAAAATAATCAATCTCTGCATTACGAGGACAGGAAAAACCGTCAATCAGTTTTTGCACATACAGTTCGCCCATCGACTCCATCATATCGAGGATATTTACGGTTTCGTATGGCTTCATGCGTTTTCCTCCGCAGGTGTAAGTTTGCCAAATTTTCGCTCGAACCTTGCCCGAATTTCGTCTTTCGTGAGCATATGCACCTGCACATTCGGATCGGGCTTCCACAAGCCGTCCTGCTCGGCAAGTTCCAGCGCACGGGCAAATTTTTCCGCGCCTTCTTTGGTGGTGATGTGTACATTGGTAAAAATGCTTGATGTTGCCATAGCGTGCCTCCGATTTGTGGTAGTCATCTTATTGTATCATACAAGCGTTAATTTGTATAGGGGAGTGATGGATAATTGCTGGGAAATTATTTGCGCAATCCTCCGTCGTATGCTATACTAACAAGGAGATTCTCATGACCATCTGCACGAAAAAACGAAATCGCCCCGTGCCATTGGTGCGGCTTATCATCTTTCTCCTCCCCCTGCTTCTTGCCGCTTGCAACCGCACGGAAATCGACTGTATTCCGCTCAGTGACGACGTTCCGATTTTGACCGAACTGCCCGCAAAGCTGAAAAAATCGCATCTCAAAATAATCCCTACGGAAAAAACGCTGGTTGCGGAGCGGGTGGTTTGGTTCGGTCTGTATTATGACGGAAAGCGGATTGCGGAGAAACTCGAATGGGAGTCCAGCGACACGGATGTGCTTGAATTTTACTACATCTACAAAAAGCAGGGCTTGTACAACGCGGGATTCTGCCGTGTGCCAAAAAAGGTGACGGTGCGGGTAACGTGCCAGTCGGTCACGGTCAAGCGGACGTTTAAAATCCAGAGCGCAAACAGGGAAAGCGGTTTGCAGATTCTGCTTCCAGAGCCGCGGGAATTTTTGCAGGGCGACAAAATTGATTTTACGATTACCTATGACGGAAAAAATGTGACCAATGAAGTCATGACGTACTATACAAAACATCCGGAAGAGCCGCCCCTTGTTTATATCTTCAACACGGAGAGCAAAAACTCGAACGCGCTTTTTTGCAAGACTCTGGGCATAACGACGCATATTGTTACCATGCGCAACGATGACACGGTTTTTAGGACGGTGACGATACGCGATGAGCCGCCCCCGATGCGCATACAGATTCCCGAAGGTGTGGTATTCAGACCGGGGCGGCGGGTCAAACTGTCCGCATGGCTTGGTGACAAGGATATAACCGAGACTTCGGAATGGGAAGTGTTTTGCGCAAGGAATGAGTCCAGACTGCGGGCGGCAGAACTCACGGATGAAAAAGGTGAATTTCTCTGCATGGCAAAAGGTATGTTTTTTGCGTTCGCACGGTACGGAGAGCATACGGCATTTGCGACGATTGACGTTACGAAGTAGGAGACAGTCTCGCCCCCCCCCTACATGCTGAAATCTTTTCCCAAGTAAATCTCACGCGCCACTTCGCTTTGCAGAATCTCCTCTTTGCTGCCTTGAATCATAATCTGACCAGTGCTGATGATGATGGCGCGGTCGGTGATTTCCAGAGTGTCGCGCACGTTGTGGTCGGTAATCAGAATGCCGATGCCGCGCTTGGCAAGCAATTTTATCATGCCCTTGATGTCGGCGACGGCAATGGGGTCAATGCCCGCAAAAGGTTCGTCCAAAAGCAAAAATTTTGGCTCAATGGCAAGGGAACGTGCTATTTCGGTACGACGGCGTTCACCGCCGCTCAGCGTGAACGCGGGCTGCTTTCGGATTCTGCCAATTGAAAATTCTTCAATCAGTTCTTCAAGACGCTGTTTTTTTTCTGCCCTGCTTAAATCGCGGCGGGTCTCCAGAATTGACCAGATATTTTCTTCCACAGTAAGTTTTCTGAATACGCTTGGCTCCTGAGGCAGATAGGAAATCCCCAGACGGGCGCGCTTGTACATGGGAAGCGGGGTCAAGCGGTGGTCGTCAAGGAAGATTTCGCCGTTGGTGGGCTTATGAAAACCGACAATCATGTAGAATGTGGTCGTCTTTCCTGCGCCGTTCGGCCCGAGTAAGCCCAGCACTTCGCCTGTGGTCATCGAAAAATCCACGCCCTGCACGACTTTTTTCTTTCCGAACGATTTGTAAAGACTGCTTGCCCGGAGCGTGTGGCGGTTTTCTTCTTCGGGTGAGTTATCCGCAGATGACGCAGATTCTTCTGATATTTTTGCGCTGTCTGGCGCAGTTTCATCAGCAGGCGTATCGTCTGGCTGCTTGATGGGGAACTCCGAATCGATTTGCGCGTCAGTTTCTTCTATATTTTTGTCCATCTCGATTTCGTCAGTTTCCATTTTTGTCTCCCGTGACGGTGGAAGCGGATTTGGTTTCGGCGGACGGTGTTTCGGGTAATTTTGATGCGTCGTTCGAAGCGTTTTGTGCGGCATCAGATTTTGCAGTTCCGTCCGCGGTTGATTTTTTCTGCTCTTTTTGTCCGTCATCTGTTTTTGCGTCCGTTGGGTTCGCCGCGTCTTTTTTCGGCTCTTCCTTTTTCTTGCTGTCTGTTACCGTTCCGCTTACCCTGCCATCAAGCGTGATTTCCTGTGTGTCAAGGTTCAGCGTAATTTCCTGCGCGCGGAAGGTGTCTTCTCCTTGCACGATTTTGGGATTTCCGCTCATGTCAAGCATTTTGTCATTTTTGCGGTAGACGGCATAGGCGGACGTACAAGTGTTGTCTTTTTGTTTGAGAGTGATGCCGATTTGCATGACTGCGATTTCGGTAGTCTGATTGTAGTCGATAATCTGTGCGTCAGCAGTCACGTTGTTTGCAGTGTCAACCAGATGAACCGCATCTTCCAGCAAAGCAATTTTGGTCTGACGGTCGTAGCGCATTCTTCCGCAGGTAAATTCCATTTTGCTTTCGGTATTTTTGCCCGTTACCGTACCGTCTGCCGTGATGTAGCGGTAATTTTCGCCAGAAAGTTCAATTTCGTCCGCAGAAATTTCCATCGTTTCCGTTTTGACAAAAGCATTTCCGGTCATTTTGGTGGAATCGGAATTGTTTCCCGCCGTGCCACGCAACGAATCTGCCTTGAATGTGATTTTTTCAGCACAGAGCGGAATAAGAAAAAAAACGGCAAGGAAAAAGAACAGGGCGCGTTTCATTGGCTTCCCCCGATGCTTTCTTGAGATTCGTCTGCAAGGGGCTCTGTTTCCTGCGCGTCAGTAGTCGTAACGGTTCCGCCCACGGAATCTTCAAAATAAAACGATTTGCTTACGCCGCTGGCACTAAACCCTCTGCCCGTGATAACCGTATCTTTTTTTTCGATGATGACTGATTCATCTTGTCGGCTGGTCAACTGCTCACTCTTGCCATCAAAGCGTAATGTCTCCGCACGAATTTTTAAGTCCTGTGAATGCATATACACATAAATATTGGAGAACATCGTGTATTTTTCATTTTTCGTGTCCGCCGCCAGCAATTCGCAGAAGCCTTCGGTATCAATTTTGCCGTCAGTGTCGTAGGTTTTGAAACTCGCGCCCTGCACATACGAAGATCCATCACTTTTGTACTGCTCGATTCTTTTTGCATTCACTTCCATCGTAGGTTTGTTGTCCTCATAACGGGAAAAATGCGCGTCGGCAAATCTGAATTCGGGAATTATGTCTTCCACGCTCACTGATTTTCCGTAGTCAAGCGAACAGGCAGAGAGTATTCCGATTACAAAAGCACAGGCAATCCACTTCATTTTTTGCCCTTCAGCGCAGCTCCTATAAAAGAATTGAACAACGGCTGGGGTTTGACCGGGCGGGAGGTAAATTCAGGATGGAACTGTACGCCGATTCCCCATGGATGATTTTTCCATTCAAATGCTTCCGCCTGATTGTCGTCCGCCGCAACCGCAGAAATAACAAGATTCTGAGATGCCATATCAGCGGTGTAGCGTCGGTCGAACGTGTATTTTGAGCGATGCCGTTCTTTGATAGTGGGAACGCCGTAAATTTCGCGGAGTTTTGTTCCTTCCGCAAGGTTCACGGGAGATGCGCCCAATTTGACCACACCTGCCGCAACAGAGCCGGACTGCTCCTCGGGAAGACTGATAACGGGATGCTCACAATGCTGCATGAATTCCGTGGAATCAGCATCTTTCCAGTCCAAAAGAGAGCGGGCAGTTTCAATTGCCATAAGCTGCATTCCCAAATCAATGCCAAGATAAGGGATAGTATGCTCGCGGGCATAGCGCACGGTAGAAAGAAGCCCCAAGAATCCGCGCTGACCATAGTTCCCCGGAATGACAATCGCATTTACGGCGGCAAAATACGGCGTTATGTCCGTGCATGATTCAAGCATCTCCGCGTCAATTTTTCTGATTTCCAGTTCCGCGTCATACGTGGTGATTGCCGCATGGAACAGGCTCTCCTGCACGCTTTTATAGCAATTGTCAAGATAGTCTTTTTTGCCCACCATTGCGATGATGACTTTCTTTGAGGGATGCTGTAATTTTTCCAGAAAGTCAGTCCATATTTTGATACTCGTGCGTTTGTTTCCAAAACCAAGTTTTTCCAGAATCGCCTTGTCTATTCCCTGCTTGTGGAAAAGAACGGGAAGCTCATAGATTGACTTTTCTATATCGGTTGAGGTAAACACTGAACCAACCGAGACATTGCAGAACAGTGCGATTTTTTTGCGCATATCATTTTCAATCGTGCGCTCACAACGGCACAGAAGAATATCCGGCTGGATTCCCGTTTCCTGCAACTGTTTTACGCTGTGCTGGGTAGGCTTCGTCTTGAGTTCGCCGCCAATAATCGTAGGAACTAACGTGAGATGCAGGTTAATGCAGTTTCCTTTGCCCTGCTCGTGGCTGAACTGGCGCACCGCCTCCAAAAACGGAATGGACTCAATATCGCCCACCGTGCCGCCGATTTCCACGATAACCACATCGGCATTGGTTTTTGCGCCCGCATTCATTATTCGCCGCTTAATCTCATCGGTAATGTGCGGAATAACCTGAACGGTGCGTCCGTTGTATCTGCCCGCGCGCTCATTGCGGATAACGGCTTCGTACACTTTGCCAATCGTCACGCAGTTATCGCCGGTCACGCTGATATTGGTAAAACGGGAATACGTTCCCAAATCTGCATCGGTTTCCGCCCCCTCATCGGTCACATAGACTTCGCCCTGCTGATACGGACTGATTGTGCCAGCGTCGATGTTGATGTAAGGGTCACATTTGACCATCGCCACTTTTAGTCCGCTGCACTCCAAAAGACTTCCGATAGATGCGGTCGCAACGCCTTTGCCCAGACTGGAACAAACGCCGCTCGTTACCAATATATACTTGCTCATTTTAGAAGTGTACCATTATAGCATTTTTTTTTCAATATTTTGGAAATTCTGCGTTTTTTATCGATTTGCTCTTGCATAATTACTGCTAAACATATATAGTAAAAATGTATGCTAAACAAACCGTTCACCGTCCTGGAACTGTTAGACCTTGAGTTGACCGGACATGATACGCTGAACCTCAAATGTATTGGCGGACGAAAAGGATTGACCCGTGCCCTTACCGTCATCGACACAAACCGGCCGGGGCTTGCGCTTTCTGGTTTTTTCGATGCATTTGTGTTTGAGCGCGTGCAGATTTTCGGGCGCGGTGAGTGCGCATACCTTGAAAAACTTCATCGGGAAGGAACGACGGACACCATTGAGCGTCTTTTTGCATTCGGCATTCCGTGCTGTATTTTTACCTACGGACTTTTGCCCAACGAGGAATTTCTGGCGATTGCAGAGACGGTCGGCTGTCCGATTCTTTCCACGGACTTACAGACTGCGGAATTTGGCAGAAGACTAACCCGTGTGCTTTCAAACGTATTCGCGCCCAAAAAGACCATGCATGGCGTTCTGCTAGAAGTATACGGTATCGGAATTCTGCTGACGGGTCATTCTGGTGTTGGAAAAAGTGAATGTGCGCTGGAACTCGTAGAACGCGGGCAGCGTCTGGTTGCGGACGACATCGTAGAGATTCGCTGTGTAAACGGAAACACATTGCTTGGCAGAGGCGCAAATACGCTTATCAGCCATCACATGGAAATCCGGGGACTAGGCATAATCAACGTGGCGCAGATGTACGGTATCGGTGCAATCCGCGAGCAAAAAGAATTGCAGCTGATTATTGAGCTGGAAGAACGGGATTCCAACAAGTTGTATGACAGAATTGGTACGGAACGAAAGACGCTCGATATACTCGGCATTAAAGTTCCTGTGCTTGAAATCCCTGTCAAACCGGGGCGGAATGTTCCCATCATCATTGAGGCAGCGGCAATGAATGAACGGTTGAAGAGCATGGGCTACAACTCTGCGCGAGACTTCAACCAGAACATATTGAAATGGATAGAAACAGGAGAGGCGCAGTCCGCATATTACGGCAGCGATGATTCTTACTAACTAAGAAAGGAATGTGAGTATGACAGAAAAACTATTGACGGTAAAAAACCGCGCGGGAATTCATGCCCGTCCGGCGGCTCTTATCGCACAGACAGCAAACAAGTTTGCCTGCGAAGTTCTTTTGGAAAAGGACTCGGTTTCGGTAAACGCAAAATCAATCATGGGTGTCATCACAATGGCGGCGGGCTACAATACGACCATTACCCTCAAAGCCAGTGGTGAAGGAGAAGCAGAGGCAGCGGAGGCTTTATACCAGCTGTTTGAAAACAGATTTGATGAGGAGTAAAAAATGAAAGGTATTACAGCACGTCAGCAGGAAGTTCTTAATTTTATCTCTGAGTACGCAAAAGAAAATGAGTACCCGCCGACCGTCCGTGAAATTGGCGAACATTTTGATATTTCGTTGCGCGCAGTTCAAGACCACATTGCCGCTTTGCAGAAAAAAGGATTTCTGTCAACCAGTCAGAAGCGTTCCCGCTCAATCCGTGTTCTGCAGGACAAAAACATCGAGTCTTCTCCCTTCGTAAGTAAGGTGCCGCTTTTGGGAACGGTCGCGGCGGGAAAACCGCTTTTGTGCGCTGAAAACCTTGACGGCTACGTAAATCTGACAGAACCGTTCGTGCGCCCTGGGAAAACGTATTTCGCCCTGCGGGTACGCGGTCAGAGCATGATTAACGCGGGCATTCTTGAAGGCGACCTTGCCATTCTTGAACAGGCAGAAACCGCCGTTGATGGTCAGATTATCGTGGCTGTCATCGATGATGCAATTACACTTAAACGCTATTACAAGGAAGCAGACCGCATTCGCCTGCATCCAGAAAATCCCGCGTTTAATGAAATTTATTGCACGGATGTACGCATTGTAGGCATTCTCTCAAATATTGTCCGCACGTACTAAATGCCAACCCCCGTGTATCTGCTCACTGGTCCTGAAATCGGTGAGCGGAATGATTTTGTTGAAAAATTAAAGGCTGACCTCAAAAAGAAATTCGGCTCTAGCGAAGATTATCTTTTTTATGCCGCTGATACCCGAGTGCAAGATGTTGTCGCACAACTCAGGACGGAATCATTATTTAATCCTGCAACGTGCATTGTGTTGCGGGGAGCGGAGCAGATAAAACTGAAAGATGACATCACGCTTTTAGGCGAATGGATTTCATCGGTCACCCCCTCCGCAAAGAATAAGTCTCCGTCTGAAACTTCCCTGCTGATTTTGGTAAGCGATGAAATTTCGGTGGACGCAAAACTGGAAAAACTTATTCCAAAAGAGAACAAAAAAATCTTTTGGGAAATGTTTGACGACCGAAAAGAAGAGTGGGTTCAGCATTTTTTCCGCAAGAACGGATACTCGATTCTGCCTGATGCAATTACCACTATTCTCGATATGATTGAAAATAACACGGAAGAATTGCGCAACGAATGTGGACGATTTTTTCTCTGCTTTCCAAAAGAACACGCCATCACCAGCGAGGACGTGGAGCAGATTCTTGCGCACAACCGTGAGGAATCAGCATTTACGCTTTTTGATGCGATGGCAGATTCGGAAACTTCTGTCCAAAAACGGCTTGAAAATGCACTGCAAATCCTGCAAAAAATTCTGCTCACCAAAAATTCCAACGCGGTCATGCTGATTGCGGGTCTTGCCTCTTGCTTCAGAAAACTTTCTGCATGGCATAGGATTCATGCCGGCGGAGCATACGTAGATGATGTGACAATGGCGAAAAACGGGTTTTCGGGAAAAACAATCCGCACACAATATGCCCGCGCCGCCCGTGTGTGGACAGCAGGACAAACAACCGCCATTATCGCGCTCCTCTCAAAGACGGACATGGAGATTCGTTCTATGGGAAATACTTTTTACGAAACTCAGCTGACGCTCATGCTCCATGAAATCATCATCAAAAAAGGCGCATCCTCTGCAACCTACGAAGTGTAAGCTCAGTTAAAAATCAATTGAATTTAAGAATTTCATCTGGAATTCGGGAACTGCCGCCAAATTGACCTGATATGATTTTTTCGCGAGTTCCGTACATTTTTTTCGCAAAATAGGTGAGAACAAGAGTGCGGTCGCTCCTGCCAATGCCGCATTCCCCAAATGAACTGTTCTTTTTTCCAATTCTTCCGGGAGCAGGCCGATTTTTATCGCGCTCTTTAACGGCAATTTTGTGCCGAACGCTCCCGCAATGCAGAACACAGGAAGCGAAGGCGTTTTTTCGAGCATATACTGCAATCCCGTCCGTACCGCAGATTTTGCGAGTTGTAAATTGCGCACGTCCTGTTGAGAAATGTAAACCGCAGGAGTAAATTCAATACAGCGCGAACCGTCACCAAGCATGGCATATTTTTTTATCATCACGCCGCTTTTATCCAGAAATTTGTTTTCGTACAAGGTCGCAATCGCACTCACCAGTCCGGAGCCGCAGATTCCCTTTGCGTTTCCCCCTCCGATAACGCGGCAAATCAATTTTCCGTCTTCATAAGCAACACGGTCAATCGCACCCTCAACCGCACTCATACCACAACTGATATTCGCCGCCTCAAATGCAGGTCCCGCCGCCGCAGACGTACACAAAATGCGCCCCGCGTAATCTTTGCTGTCTGGAATGTACAGGGCAATCTCGCTGTTTGTACCAACATCAGCAAGCAAACGCGGCGCAGTCAACGGAGATTCCCACGGAAGCAAATCAGATAACGCGCCTGGCACAGGAAATCCAGCAGAAAGCATGGCACAAACCGTATCCGCACCGATAAACGCGCCGATGCATGGCGGAAAATACACTGGCGTTTCGGAATTGATAACGCTGGCATTAAATATTTTCAGCATTTCCGTGGTTGGCTTATCCAGATTCTCGCTGTGAACGCAGGCTGTTCCCGAGCGGACTTCACCCCATGTCGCAGTAAAATCAAACAACGAAGCAGGCGTAAAAGGAGCGGCAGCAAGTCCGCTGACAGGCACGGCACACACAAAACTGAGCATCGTTGTATTGCCAGTAATCACGATAGATGAGACGACAGGATTCATTCCACGGGGAAGTCGTGTACTTGCCGCAAGCAAAACTTGACCGAACATTTTTTCAAGTTGGGTAATTATGGAATAATGAAGTGCTGAAGGTCCGCTTTCCACGGTCTCCGCAGAACCTGTAACTGGAGGTCGTGCAGCAAAAGAAATCCGACGGATAACATCATACCCGTATTTTATCTGAACATTCTTTTGAGCGACTGTTGCCAACTGTTTTCGCATTCCAATTGACCATGCGCTCACTGCTACCGTAGTCGTGCCAACATCAACAGACAGACCGATATTTGCAGGAGAACATTCTGCATCAACTGGTTCAGGAATAGCAGGCATTACGCCTTCAGTTAAAATTTCCATTCTTTTCGCCTAATCTATTATCGCACTTCTCTACTTAATCGTCAATTTTAAAAACACAGAAAGTATGTTATCCGCAGAATTTCCCCTTGGCATCCGTCGCCATGAAATTCCCGCAACAGGAGATAATCCGTTGGAGTTATACAAAAAGTCATATTGAATACCAAATTTAAATCCGTTTCCCCAGTTCGTGCTGTAAGAAGACCCATCATATCCTGGCAAATCAAAAAAATCTGTTCGCCGCCCCAACGCGTAGTCAACCGACAGCAAAAGCCCCGCAATTCCAGGATACACCTTAAAGCCAACCAGACCTGCGTAATCAAGCATGTGTACGTAATGACCATCACCCCAATGCGCGTCAAAGGCCGTGTCAATTCCAAAAGAAAGATACACCGGTTCTGCAATCTTCAGATTGTATGCGGCAGTCACTTGCAAAATAATCTGACTGGAATCGCTCAGCTGGTCATTTCGCTCGCGTACATCATCGTCTCCGTAAAAAACATATCCCGAACCAATACCAAATTCAACGCTCCCTGCGGAAAAGCCCTGCCATACGCATGCGAAAACTAAAACTATAAAAAATATCCATTTCTTTTCGATAAAAGTTCTCATTTGGTTTTAATATCGGCTGATTTTGTGCAGGTGTTTACAATGCGCTCTCTTTATTTCCTGCACAGTTTGCTGTATACTTTGCTTATGGCTGATTTTTTTGATGACAAGACTGTTTTTATCCTTGATTCCTACGGACTAATTTACCGTGAATATTTTGCGTTCATCTCTCACCCGCTTACAAACAAGGCGGGGCAAAACATTTCGGCTCTGTTCGGATTTTTCCGCAATCTGAGTACGATTCTTAAAAAATACAAGCCCCGCTACATGGTTGCCGCTTTTGACTCGCGCACTCCCACGTTCCGCCACGAACGCTATCCCGCATACAAGGCGACCCGCGAAAAAACTCCCGATGACTTAAAAGCGCAGTTTCCGTGGATTGAGGAAATGCTGAACATACTGGGCATTCCCGTTGTGCGGTGCGATGGTTTTGAGGCAGACGATGTGATTGCGACGATTGCCAGCCAATGTGAAAAAGAAGGCCGGCACTGCTCAATTCTTTCTGCCGACAAAGACTTGATGCAACTTACCACCGAAAACACGCATATCTTAAAGCCAGACAGAACTCAGGTTTGGGCAGAAGTTGATGCCGCAGGCGTGGAAAGCGAATGGGGAGTTCCGCCAAAGAAATTGCTCGACCTGCTAAGTCTGATGGGTGACAGCGCAGACAATGTACCGGGCGTAAAAGGCATTGGGCCGAAGAGCGCAGTCAAACTGCTTTCCGAATACGGCTCGCTGGAAGGCGTTTATGAGAACGCAGACAACATCAAAGGCTCTCAGGGAGAAAAACTGCGCTCAGACAAAGAAAACGCATTCCTCTCAAAAGAACTGATTACATTGCGATACGACGTTCCCTGCGCACAAAATCTGGAGACATTCAAGACAGATTCCCTCAATTTTAAGGAGATGTCCGCCGCTCTTGTCAAATGGGAACTTCCCGCCGTGGCAAAATTATTTATGACGCTTGCATCTGAATCTGGTGAAGATATAGGGGATGCAACTTCTTCGCGAAAAGCCGTCAAACAGGAGCAGCAAAAAGGCATCGCGCAGAACCACGGGGAATACAAAGCCGTCACCGAAGTGGCAGAACTTTCCGCTTTTATTGATGCCGTACTTTCCTCGTCAGAAAAAGAAGTCGCGCTCGACACAGAAACCGACAGTTTAAACACATGGGCGGCAAATTTAGTGGGATTCAGTCTGAGCGCGCAAAAAGGAAAAGGCATTTACGTTCCGCTTATCCTGACCGATTCGCTTTTTGCCGTGACGATTGAAAAAAAAGTCGCGCTGGAACAGATTGCCCGCCTGTTCAACACAAAAGAATGTACTATTATATTGCACAACGCAAAATTTGATTTACAAGTCCTGTGGACAAACGGACTGGGCAAATTCATCAATCCGCAAAATCCGGATGACATCCGCTGCAACGCACCCCTTTCCGACACGATGATTGCCGCATGGCTTTTAGAACCTGACCGCACGGGGAAAGTCGCCTACGGATTGGAATACCTTGCCGAAACAAAACTCGCGCTCAAAGGCACAGAATACGAGGAAATTGTACCCAAAAGCGGAACATTTGCCGATGTGCCGCTGGAAACCGCCGCGCAATACGGAGCGGAAGACGCTGATTTTACCTGGCAGTTGTGGCACTATTTTAAGCCGCTCCTCAAAGAAAACAATCTGTACGAACTGTTCACCAATGTGGAGATGAAAATCGTTCCCGTGCTTGCGGCAATGGAACTGCGCGGCATTCACCTGAGCGCAGAAGAACTTGCTGCCTACGAAACCGAGCTGAAAGTTCAACTGAAAAAAACAGAAAAAGAAATTTACGCGCTTGTCGGACATGAATTCAACATCGCATCGCCAAAGCAACTGGGGACGGTTCTGTTTGAAGAGCGTGGATTAAAACCGCCAAAAAAGAATAAACGTGGTTTTTCTACCGACATCGCCGTTCTGGAAGAACTTGCAGACCTTGACCCTGTTCCGCAAAAAATCGTGGAATATCGAAACCTTGCAAAACTGCTTTCCACCTACGTTGAGCCGCTTCCCCACATGACCGATGAAAATGGCAGAATCCACACAAGTTATATGCAGACAGGAACTGCAACGGGCAGACTTTCCAGCCGCGACCCCAATTTGCAAAATATTCCCGTCCGCGAAGAGGCAGGTCGCAGAATCCGCACCGCATTTACCGCAGAGCCGGGCATGGTTCTTATCAGTGCAGACTATTCCCAGATTGAGTTGGTCGTGCTTGCCCATCTGAGCGGAGATGCCAATTTGTGCAAAGCCTTTACCGACGGAGTAGACGTTCACAAATCCACCGCCGCGCTCATCTACGGAATTTCTTCAGAACAAGTCACTCCTGAAATGCGCCGCACCGCAAAGACAATCAATTTTGGCGTGATGTATGGCATGGGTGCGTTCCGACTTGCGCGTGATTTGGGCATTCCAATGGCACGGGCAAAAGAATTCATCGAAAATTACTTCACGCAGTACGCAGGAATCCGCACATTCATCGACAACACCGTAAAAAAAGCCGAAGAAACAGGCTACGTGGAAACGCTCATGGGACGCCGCCGAAAAATTCTTGCGATTACCAGCAGCAACAAACTGGAAAAAGCGGGCGCAGAACGAATAGCAACAAACACGCCCATTCAAGGAACAGCCGCCGACATCGTAAAAAAAGCCATGCTTTCCGTTGACCAAGCCCTGCGCGAACACCCAACTGGCGCAAAACTGCTTCTCCAAGTCCACGATGAACTGATTTTTGAATGTCCTGACAACGAAAAAGCCATCAACGCCTCACTTGCACTCATCCGCGACAAGATGGAACACGCCGTTACCCTCAAAGTTCCGCTCCGTGTTTCTATTGAACAAGGCAAAAACTGGGGGTTGTTCCACTAAAGGAGTTATCCACAGATTATACAGATGAACACAGATAAGATTTTAGGAGGGGAAAGTCTTCCCCTCGATCCAGCTGCTACCGCATCTTCCGCTACCCCTTCTAACGGGGGACACCCCCGTAACGCCCCCGGTGTAAATTCCTCACAGAGCGACAGACCGATTTCTGTTGCACAAGATTCTCTCTGTGTACCCCAAAACTCTGTGAGAAGGTTTATTCTCTGCGTTACCGGCCCCATGGCTTCGGGGAAAAATGCCGTTTCCGCAATTCTGGAAAAAAACGGTTTTATCTCTGTGGACGCGGATAAACTGGTTCATCAGGCACTCGCTTCTCCCGCGCTTCAGGAAAAAGTCATCGCCACATTCGCGCCCTACGCCAAAGCCCAGCACATTTCGCTTACAAACGAAGACGGCTCGCTTAACCGGCGGAATTTGGGCGCAGTCATCTTCAAGGATAAAATATTACTCGCCAAGCAGGAGTCCTTGGTTCATCCCGCCGTTAATCAACTCATCGAAGAATTCATCGCGTCTCACCCGAATCAGAACATCGTGCTGAACGCAACCGTGCTGTACAAAATCCCCGCAATCAACCGATGCACTGCCGTTCTGTTCGTCACCGCGCCACTTCTGACCCGATTTTTCCGCGCAAAAAAACGCGATGGCATGCATTCGATGCAAATTCTCTCACGATTTTGGCAACAACGCTCACTCTTTGCTAAATATAAAAAAACAAATGCCGATATTTATAAAGTACATAACACCGGCAATTTAAACACATTGGAAAGCAACGTAAACGCATTTCTAAAAGTCTGTCGGTAACGAGGTTATCGCTATGGAACAGAAAAGAACTCTTTGGATTATCGCCGCATCAGGCATTTTCCTTTTGGTTGTGGTGGGAGCCGCGCTCATTCTGTATTCGCCGTCACTCCACAAAAATCAGACGCAACAAGCCGCATTCAATCCCGCAGACGGCTGGACGACTCCTGCGTTCACAACGACAACAATTCCGTCCGATTCTTTCAGTACGCAGACAAACGATGCCTTTGCTACAAATGACATCAGTGTTCCTGATTTTTCAGGCGACACACCCGCCCCTGCTTCTCCGTTCGATACTCCCGCAGTGGAAAGTGCCGTCGCAAAAGCAGAACCAGTTGTTCCCAGCACGATTCAGGCGAATAATCTGACCGTCTATTCAGACAGCACAACGGTTTATGGAAGCGGCACAACAACGATTGACTTGAACGCGTTAAAATCGAGCGCAGCCGTCACCCCGAAAAACGAAACGACCGCAAACCAGATTGCAAACGCAAGTTCTGCAAAAACCACGGCAAAGGCTGCCACAAACACAAGCGCAACCGAATACCGCTACAATTATGAAACTCCTGCGCCAAAAACTAAAGCAGTCGCAAAGGCAGAGCCAGCAAAATCAACGGCAAACACCGCAAAAACAAGCGCATCAAAAACGACGACAAAGGCTACGGAAAAAGTTCCTGACCGGTTCTGGGTTCAAGCGGCGGCTTACGCAACCAAGAAAAACGCCGATGATGCACGTGCCACGCTGGAATCAAACAAAATCCCTAGCGAAGTGTTCACTTACACCGACGCAAAGGGCAAAGTATTCTACCGCGTCAGAATCGGTCCGTACACTACGTCAAGCGAAGCCGAATATTGGAAGACCCAAGTGGCAAAAATCGACCAGTTTGCAGGTGTACAGAGTTACATCGTCAATTCATCGGCAAAAGCAGTAGCACGCTAAGCTCTTCTGTCTTATATCTTTGCTTTTGAGGGCGCACTCACGTGAAACTTCATCGTGAAAACCATGCGTCCTCAATTTTTTTTACATTTTTTTCACTTTTTTTCTGAAAATTTAGCCTAAAATGCAAATTCAGTGCCTATAAGATAGTATGAGAATACTATCTTTTTTTATGCTGACCTTTGTGTCAGTGGTCGCTGTGTCTGCGCAGCCAGTTTTCAAATATGCGGAATTAAAGGAAACGACAAGCCTGACGATTCCCGCAGACTCCGAAAAAGAAAACTCGGTTGGCGGCTCGGCTGGAATTCGGCTCGTGTTCGGGGAAAAAGCGTTGAACCTTGACGCGAGGACATTCATCACTCTGCCCAAAACAAAATGTTCTGTTCTTAGCAAAATGGATTCTCCCGCAGATGTCGTTGACACGCTGGGAAATCTTCGCTACGGCGCGGGTCTTCGCTTTGGAAAAACAATTTCTGTCAACGTCAAAGGAGGAATGCTCAGTTTTTCACGGGCAATTACACGGCTTAAAAATCCCACGCCGTCTTCGGGGGCAAGTCCGCTCACAAAGTCGTTCGGTTTTTCTTCGGGAATTGGAGCGAATTTGCCGACACTTTCTTCCGCAGAAAAGCCGCTTGCCGTGTTCGTTTCCATTGCGGCTGACAAAAAACAATTCCGTATTCCGTGGGAAGCGCAATTCGCCTGTGATGAAGACAAAACGGCTTTTACCTCATTTTTGTGTACGGCGCAGTTCAGCAGACTTGTAACGCTCCAAAGCGTCGTGACCGCCGGAAGATTCTTTGTGGAGAACAAGACAAAATATTTTTCGGACACCAATGCGGATTTTGAGGCGCAATGGCTACATGCTGCAAGTTTGGAGACTGCATTCCGAAGCCCGCTCGCAAAGGCAAATTTGTTCGCAGGCTTTCACCAGACACCGTTTGCGGCAGATTTTTCTCCGTGCGCCGTGTGGATAAAGGCTTCTGCCCGCACTTCTTGGCGATGTTTTTTGCTGGATGCGTCATACTTTTTTATTCCTACGCTGGCAAATTCTCCAAAGTCCGCTCCGCTTGTGGGCGGCTCTTCAACCGTATGCCGTACCATCAGGCAGTTCGGTCTGAATCCGCAGATGCAATTTTTACTGGGAAATACCGCCGTCCTTCGCTTAGGATTGCACGGCTTGTTAGAGAAAAAAATTCTGAACACCCGCGAAGCCGAACAGTTCAGCACAGTCAAATGGAATGCGGGAATCGCCTACGAGACAAAACCGTTCACTGCAAAACTGACCGCAGGGGAAACAAATCTTGTTTTGGACGGCAGTTTTCTGACGGAAAGCACTACGCCAGACTCATATTATTCATTTGACGCAACATCTTCGCTTTCGCTCACGCAGATAAAGGCTTCCGTTTCGTTCGGCTACGACCGTTATCCAAAGTCAGCCAAAACGGGCGACACAAAGGACAGCTTTTCCGCCTCAGTTTCGGCAAACCCGGGAAAAGCGAGAATTCTTTCGCTTACAAGCGGATTTTCCGTGTCCTACAAAAACGGCGAAAAAACAACCAGCACAGCCAGCGCAAGCGCGACGGTCAGCCTGAAAGCAAAATACGTGCGCACCTCAATAAAATGTGCCGTCAGCGTGCCGATGTAGCAAGACTCCTGTTTTTTACCCTATTGCTAAAACCTGCACTTTCCTATAAAATAGATAAAATCAGATAGACTGGAAAAGGTATCATTTCGCCCGCTATCTGTAAAAATCAGGAAACTTTTTTTGAGAGGTAAACAATATGGCTTTTGATATTACCAAAGTACGTAATATCGGTATTAGTGCCCACATTGACTCTGGCAAAACTACCACGTCAGAACGCATTTTGTTCTATTGTAACAAGATTCATGCGATTCACGAAGTCCGTGGTAAAGACGGTGTCGGCGCAGTTATGGACAACATGGAACTGGAACGCGAACGCGGCATCACTATCCAGTCAGCGGCAACTCAGGTTCAGTGGAAGGACATCACAATCAACCTGATTGACACTCCCGGTCACGTCGATTTTACTGTTGAGGTTGAACGCTCTCTGCGCGTCCTTGATGGTGCTATTATGATTTTGTGCGCGGTTGCTGGCGTTCAGTCACAGTCTATCACTGTTGACCGCCAGCTTAAGCGTTATCACGTACCCCGCATCGCATTCGTAAACAAGTGTGACCGTCAGGGTGCAAACCCGATTCGTGTTTGCGGTCAGCTTCGCGACAAACTGGGCTTGAATGCGCACATGGTTGAATTGCCCATCGGTCTGGAAGACAAACTGGAAGGTGTTGTTGACTTGGTCGGTATGAAGGCAATTTACTTTGACGGTGACAACGGCGAAAACGTGCGCATCGCAGAAATCCCGGCTCACCTCAAGGCAGACGCAGACCGCTACCGTCAGGAACTCTTGGAAGAAGCGGCAAACTTTGATGACAACCTCATGGAAGCAGTCCTCGAAGGCGGCGATGTAAAAGAAGAAGACCTGATTGCAGCAATCCGCAAGGGTACGCTCGCAGAACAGTTCGTTGGCGTATTCTGCGGTTCAGCCCACATGAACAAGGGTATCCAGCCGCTTTTGGACGGTGTTGAACGCTATCTGCCCAACCCGACTGAAGTTCACAACTATGGTCTTGATTTGGACAAGAACGAAGAGCAGATTGAACTCTTTAACGTTCCCGACAAGCCCGCTGTCGCACTGGCATTCAAGTTGGACGATGGTCAGTTTGGTCAGTTGACCTACATCCGCGTATATCAGGGCCGCATCCTCAAAGGTATGGAACTGTACAACACTCGTTCACGCAAGAAGTTCAAGGTCGGTCGTCTCGTCCGCATGAACTCTGCTGCTATGGAAGACATCACCGTAGGCGAACCAGGCGACATCTGTGCTCTCTTTGGCGTTGACTGTGCTTCTGGCGATACATTCTGTGGCGAAGGCATCAACTATGCCATGACCTCAATGTTCGTTCCGAATCCGGTTATTTCTGAGGCTATCGAACCGGTAAACAAGAGCGATGCGGCAAACATGTCCAAGGCTCTGAACCGCTTTACCAAGGAAGACCCGACATTCCAGACCTACGTTGATCCTGAGTCAAACCAGACCATCATCAAGGGTATGGGCGAGTTGCACCTTGCCGTTTACGTCGAGCGTATGAAGCGCGAATACAAGTGCGAAGTCAAGGTTTCACAGCCGGAAGTTGCATACCGCGAATCAATCACGGGTCGCGCAGACTTCAACTACACCCACAAAAAGCAGACGGGTGGTTCTGGTCAGTACGGTCGTGTCGCAGGCTTTATGGAGCCGATTGCAGAAAAAGACTACGAGTTTGTTGACTCAATCAAGGGCGGTGCTATTCCGAACGAATACATTCCGTCTTGTGACAAGGGCTTTAAGAAGGCCATGGAAAAAGGTTCTCTGATTGGAGCTCCCGTTGTTGGCGTTCGCTGTACAATCAATGACGGTCAGTATCACCCGGTTGACTCTTCTGATATCGCATTCCAGACTGCTGCTATCGGCGCATTCCGCGAAGGCTATGAGAAGGCAAAGCCGGTCATTCTCGAACCGATTATGAAGGTGTCCATCGAAGGCCCGACTGAATTCCAGGGAAATATGTTCGGTCTGATTAACCAGCGCCGTGGCGTTATCCTTGATTCTACCGATGAAAACAACATGTCTACCGTAAACGCAGAAGTTCCGCTGAGCGAAATGTTCGGCTTCTCAACAATCCTGCGCTCTTCAACACAGGGTAAGGCAGAATTCACGATGGAATTTGAGAAGTACGGCCGCGTTCCGAATGCTGTCGCAGACGAACTCATTAAAGAATATCAGGCTAAGAGAAAGGCAGGTAACTAATATGGTAAAACAGGATTTGTTTGATAAAAGCCCCGTCCGTCTCTTTGACGAAGCAACAGAGGGCGGTCTGAAAGCCGGTGAAATCGGTTTGGTTACTGCAAAAAAAGGTCTTGGCAAGACAAGCGTGCTCGTACAGTTCGGTATGGACACACTCTTGCAGGACAAGCAGCTTGCACACGTCACTTTTGACCTGCACTCATCAAACGTGATTTCTTGGTACGACGGCATTTTTGCTGAACTCGCCAAAAAGAAGAACGGCGCGGCAGACTTGAAGGACGATGTGGTTGCAAAGCGCACCATTCTGAACTTCTCTTTGGACAACTTCACTCTTGAAAAAGTCGTGAACACGCTCAAAGCACTCAAGGCTGGCGGCATTGAAGTTGCTGGCGTTGTGATGGACGGCGTTGATTTTGCAAAAGTAAGCGAAGATGATGTAAAGGCAGTCGCAGACTATGCAAAAGCCGAGAACGCAAAAGTATGGTTCAGTGCAAGCGCAAATGGCGAAAAACTCGCTGATTCTGTGCCTGCAAATCTGGAAAACTACTTTGCGATAATCGCTCATCTTGCACAGAAGACTGACGGCGTTGCGCTTACAGTGCTGAAACTCCGCGACAAGAAGAATGTTGAGACCAATTTGAAACTCGACACAAAAACCTTGCTTATCAGCAAAAAATAATATCTGACACTGCCCCATTCTTGTATAAAATGCAGGAATGGGGTATTTTTTTCCGACATCAGGAATCGTATGGAACAAACCACACCCTTATCAGAATTGGGGCGCAAAATTTTTTTTGTCAATCCTAGTTTTTCTATTCGTTCCCGCATACTTCCCCAATTAATGGAACATGAATATGAAATCTACACATTTTCAGGATATGCGCGCATAAAAGGCTATCTGACCGTCCACAAAAATGCAGTTCTATTTATCAACCCCGAGCAACAGTTGTCCATTTCCGCATGGATTCGTCTGATTAAGTCCATACAAGATGACCCCGAATTCAACTCAACAAAAATTGGTATTCTTTGCGACCATTTGCCTGCCACGGACGAACTGCTTCTGATGAATTCTCATTTGATTAGCGCAGGAATTTTTCATGCGGAAGGAAACGCCGAGCAACTTCTGCCAGGTATCGTACAAAAACTGGAAAGTCTGAAGGCAAAAGGACGACGGCGATTTCTGCGGACTTCTTGTGTAAAAGATGCGAACGCACGTTTTCTGTGGATTCAAGGTGACAGAATGTATCAGGCGCGGCTGATTGACCTGAGTACGGGAAGCCTTGCAATTCTTCTTCCTTCGGAAACAATCCCTTTCCTCAACACGCAGTCGGATATTTTTGCAACATTGCAGTTTCATACAAAGCAAGTGCAAATTCAGGCAAAATCCTTGATTGTAAAAAAGAAGAGTTCTTACACTCATGCGGTAATTTTTATGATTACGGGCAGAACGCCTCTTGAGTCAATTGCAATGATTCGCACGTATGTGTATGAAATGCTGGCAAAAGAAATGGAGTTGTCCGTTCAAGGCCAGGAAACCGACAAAACAAATTATCATACGTAGAAGAACTTCTCTAGCAATATTTGCGGGCAATCATTTTTCCTTCAATCTTGTCATATCTTTGAATTCATATTTGCATACAACGGCTTTTTATGATACAATTATACGATTATAGGAGTTTATGGAACAACAAGCGACACCTCAAGCGCCTGCTTTTGGCAGAAAAATATTTTTTCTCACTCCAAGTTTTTCCGTGCGTACACATGTCATTACGTTTCTGAAAGTGCTTGAATATGAAGTATACACCATCTCTGATTATCGGCGCGCAAAAAGTTACCTGCGTATTCATCATGATGCAATCTTATACATAAATACCGAAGCCCAGATGAATCTTCCGTCGTGGATTAACTTTATAAAGGCAATAAAAGAAGATGCTGTTTTTAACTCCACAATAATCGGCATTTTGAATGAACATCTTTCTCCTGTTGAACTGCGAACTCTCACGGAAAACAGACATATCGAAGCAGGCGTTTTTCATGTAGAAGGACAATTCAAAGCGATTATCCCCCCGCTGGCAAAAAAACTGGATGAACTGGGCGCAAAAGGTCGTCGCCAATATGTACGAACAATCTGTATGAGTGATTCAAGCGCACGATTCCTGTGGATTCAGGACGGAAAAATGTTCACCGCACAGATTGTCGATATAAGTACCGCCTCTGTAGCCGTTCTGTTGACCGCGAAAGAAGTGCCGTTTGTTCAAGGACGAAGCGAAATCTTTGCCACAATTCAACTGGGACAAAAGCAGATTCAGACGCGGGCAAAACCGTTGGTCGTAAAGCCAAGCGGGAACAATTTTGCGGCGGTGTTTATGATTAACGAGCAGACTCCGCAAGAATCAATTCAGATTATCCGCGAATATGTCTTTGATACGCTTGAAGTGGCAATGCTAAAAACGGTGGAAGGGCTTGCGATCGACAAAACGAATTACGCCGTCGCAGCAGAAGACCCTCGCAAGAACGTCTTTATCTAAATCCGCTATTTCCACGGAAAAATGAACGATGTGAATTTTCTCGGACCAAGCGATTCCTTGTCATCTGCCAAAAGGTCATCCCAGGGAACGTCAGCGCGTTTGTCACGGTTGTTCATATAATCGGGATGCTCCTCCAGCCAGTCATATTTGTACAGACGCAGACGAAGCGCGTTCATATTTGAAAGCGTAATACCGTTGATTCCCGGAATCAGAAAGAATGCGATAAACGAAATCGCCAGGAGAACCAAATTATAAATGAGCATCGCAAAAGAGAACGCCGCGTTGTCAAAAAAGATGATGAATGACTTTTTGAAGCACTTACGGAAATCGTTTTCTTCCTGTAAAAAATAGAGCGGCACAAACCACTGCATAGCCATAACACAAACAAGAGCAAATACCGTAATCAGCATACAGAAGAACAAGCCAATAGTGCTGCCAGAAAACGCCATCGAAAGATAATACGAAATCGCCACCACGCAGACCACCGCAAAAAGCCCAAGCATAAGCCCAAACAGAAAACCCGTCCGCCACGATTCTTTGAGCGAGCGGAAGAACAACTGAACCGACGGACTGTTAAAATCGGCGATTTTCCGCGCGTTCGCACCCCACGCAAAGACAAACGACATCAGTACGCCCGTCGCAAGCACAATCACGCCAAACATCGAAAGCACGTTTACGCTTCCCGCCAACCGAATCAAAAAGCCGAATCCTGCAAGCAGCGCAATGACACCGATATTGCTGACCATGATAAAAAAGAGATTGTCCCAGCCGTCACAGAAATTCTTTTTGAAGAAAAATTTTAACATACTATCCTCTAGAACAGCCCTGAAATCACGCCGTCATCGTCCACATCAATGTTGAGCGCGGCGGGTAACTTAGGTAATCCCGGCATGGTCATAATGTCTCCCGCAAGGACAACCACAAATCCCGCGCCAGAGTACAACTGCACGTCCCGCACCGGGAACGCATATCCTGACGGCGCACCAATCAGTTTCGGGTCATGGCTGATTGAATTCTGCGTCTTTGCCACACAAACTGGAAGATTTCCGTAGCCGTCCGCCGTAAACTGGGCAAGTTTTTTGAGCGCGGCGGGAGCAAAATCAACACTTGCGGCACGGTAAATTTCGCGGGCAATCGTCTCAATTTTTTCTTTAAGCGGAAGGCTGTCTTCATACAGATGATGGAATTTCGCCGCGCCGCTTTCACAAAGCCTTGCAACTTCCTCTGCCAAATCGGACGCACCTTCGCCGCCTTTTCCCCAGCCTTCAGTAACCACGGCGGTCGCACCATATTTTTCGCACAAGGATTTGAGCGCGGCGGTCTCTTCGGCAGTATCGGTAACAAAATGGTTGATTGCCACAACGGACGGAACGCCGAATTTTGCGATGTTCTCAATATGGACGCGCAGATTTTCAAAACCTTTTTCTACAGCAGCGATATTCGGCGTTCCTAGAGCGGATTTTTCCACACCACCATGCATTTTGAGCGCACGGATTGTCGCAACAATAACAATCGCATCGGGCTGCAATCCGCCGATACGACATTTTATGTCCAAGAATTTTTCTGCGCCCAAGTCTGCGGCAAATCCCGCCTCGGTAATCACATAATCGCCCGTCGCAAGCGCACACGTCGTCGCATTGATGCTGTTACATCCGTGCGCAATATTCGCAAACGGACCGCCGTGAACAAAAGCAGGTGTTTTTTCCAGCGTCTGCACAAGGTTCGGACGAATCGCGTCTTTTAAAACAGCGGCAATCGCACCTGTGCATTTCAGTTCTGCAAAGCGCACGGATTTTTTTGCATACGTCTGCGCAATCGTGATGTTGTCAATGCGTTTTTTTAAATCGGAAATTGATGTGGCAAGACAGATAATCGCCATCAACTCGCTCGCCACGGAAATGCAGAAATGGTCTTCACGCGGAACGCCATTAGACGCGCCTCCAAGTCCAATCGTAATGTTACGCAAGGCACGGTCATTCAAATCAACGCATCGCTTCCAAGAAATCGTGCGCGGGTCAATACCAAGTGCGTTTCCCTGCTGAATATGATTGTCAATCAATGCGGCAATCAGATTGTTCGCCACGGAAATCGCATGAATGTCACCCGTAAAATGCAGGTTAATTTCTTCCATCGGCACAATCTGCGCATATCCGCCGCCACACGCACCGCCCTTCACGCCAAAACACGGTCCCAACGAAGGCTCTCGAAGCGCAATCACCGAATTTTTCCCGATTTTACGAAGTCCGTCCGCAAGTCCGATGGAAACCGTAGACTTTCCTTCTCCCGCAGGAGTAGGCGTAATGGCGGTAACCAAAACAAGTTTTCCCTTTTTGCCAGATGCGACCTTTTTTTGCAGGGAGCGCAGTTCCGGCATAGTCAATTTTGCCTTGTACGAGCCGTATAATTCCAACGCATCTTCGCCAATTCCAATCTTTTTTGCCACCTCGGAAATCGGCGACATAGTATTTGCCTGAGCAATCTGAATATCTGAAAGCATATAAGACTCCAATTATTTTTTATTCGCGGACAAAAATTCCAGTCAACTTTATATGCAGGACAGCCTTGCTTACGTCACCAGACACATCAAGTGATGTACATTCTTTACCCGTATACGTGCCGACAAGCGTACCTTTGCCATTCTGATTGAACACCATGATAACCTGCTTTTTCTCTTCATCAATAGTGTATGTTCCAGAAGAGGAAAAGCCTACTCCCGTGCCGATTAATTTGACGACACCATCGCTACCAAATTCAAGTGTCTCGGAAGAACCTTTTGGCAAATCCCATTTTCCGGCCTTGCACTGCGTTCCCCCGAATCGTTTTCCGATGATACCCAGATTATTGGCTCGCTCTGGAACGGCTGGCTGAACCACCACAGGGGCAACCGTTTTTGACGGAACGACTTTTGCCGACTTTGGCTGTTCTGGTTTTGACGCGGGCTTTTCTGGCTCAACAGTTTCGGTCTTTTCCGCTTCCTTCGTACTTCTGCAAGATGCCAGTCCAACCCCCAGCACAACCCCCGCAACGCACATCGCCACGAAAAATGTCTGCAATTTTTTCATACACTCCTCTTTATATATGATACCCGCAAGAAAAAGCACGGTCAAGCAAAAAAAAACGCGGAAAACAAAAGAAATTGCTCTATGTGAACTATATTTGCAAAAGATTTGTGATGACACAAAAAAGGCGGGAACTTTCGCCCCCGCCTAAAACAGCCTAACACATGGAAGTTAAGCCGTTAATTCCGTAGTTGAGAAGAATTATTCTTCGATAACGTTCGCTTCCAGATAGCTACCCAAGAGTTTCCAAGTTCCTTTGACCGTACTCTTGTTGTATACATTTGCATAAACGCCATATTTCTTCTGTGTCTGTGCAGTGTAGCCTGTAGCAATCGTACCAAGGGGTGTCGGAAGCACAACATCGCCTTTTGTTGTATCTTTGTAAACAAGTTTTCCTTTGTTTGCGTCTTTTACTTCAACAGCATTTGCCATGTCTGAAGTCAAGTTGTAAACATCGTACTGAGAGCCATCTTCTGACTGAACAATCCACAGATATGCTGTTTTGGTTGAACTATCCCAGTTCGCAAGTTTTTTGGGAGAAGTATTGCTCCAAGCAACAATTTCCGTTTCTTTGGGTTCTCCATCAGCAGCAGTTGTCTTAGCGCCAAAGTTCTGAGCCTGAAGGTCTACAATGTCCTCAAACTTTGAGATATAGTATGCACCGTCATGGCGAACACCAATTACATCGAATGTGCTTTTCTTGTTTGTCTGCTCATAGTCAAAAATAAAGCCCATGATACCACCGTTGCCCGAAACTTCTGTAAACTTGATTTCTACAAGCGCACCAGCATGCTTCAAAGTTGAAGTGTTGTAACCACGGCTTACGTCGCTTCCGTCGTTCGTATACTCAAGCGTATAATTGTTGTTGCTTCCGCTAATCATGTCGTTCGGGTCATCATCCTGCTTACAAGACGCAAATCCGAACACCAAGCCTAAAATTGCCGCTCCGAAGAGCACTTTTGTCATTTTCATGTATTTTCCTCCATGACATTCTCCGCGTAAGCGGAGCGAATTTTATATGAATAGTATAAAAAAAAACAGTATAAATGCAAGCAAAATTTTTCGCTTCGGGGTGAATTTTTTGCTAGGGAAAGAGGAAAAAACGGCGTATTTTTTTCTGTTTTTGTATGCAATTTCACTCCGCTCAGCATACATCGCCAAGAATCCCCCGTTTCCCCTTTATCTCCCACGGCTTTTCGGATATACTAGCAATAAGGAGCGTAGCGAGTTGGCTGACAAGAATGCGCCGAAGGCGCAAATGACAATAATTTCCTTGCTTCGCAGACATGGAGTGAAACGGAATGGCTGATACGAATGCGCCAAAGGCGCAAATGTCAATAATTTCCATACAGAACGGACGGGGAGCGTAGCGACATGGCCGACAAGAATGCGCCGAAGGCGCAAATGACAATAATTTCCTTGCTTCGCAGACATGGAGTGAAACGGAATGGCTGACTATCATGTTTTTCCAGACGCGCCGGAAGGCACACCACCAAGTAATTTCGTGCATTTGCATGTTCACTCGGATTATTCTCTTTTGGACAGTTGCGCCACGCTGGACGGACTGGTGGCAAAAGCGAAAAGCCTGAATATGACTGCGCTTGCCTTGACTGACCACGGCAATATGTTCGGTGCGCTCAATTTTGAGCATCTCTGCCACGTAAACGGCATCAACCCGATTGTGGGCGAGGAATTTTACGTGGCGTTCGGAAGCCATCTGGAACACAATACGGTTCCCTATTCCCATAAAGGCGAGGATGGTGACCGCCAGGCAAAATACTTCCACTTGATTCTGCTCTGCGAAAACCAGAAAGGCTACGAGAACATGTGCTGGCTTTCATCGCTTGCATTTACCGAAGGAATGTGGTACAAGCCGCGCATTGACTTTGAGATGCTGGAAAAATATCACGAGGGCTTGATTTGCTGCTCTGCCTGCATTGCGGGGGAACTGCCCCAACTTTTGCTTGCAGGAAAAGATGACGAGGCAAAGGAAGTCGCGCTCAAATACAAAAATTTGTTTGGCAAAGACCATTATTACATTGAACTGCAAGACCACGGACTTGAAGAGCAAAAATTCGTCAACAAAAAACTCATTGCGATGGCGCGTGAACTGGAGATTCCGCTGGTTGCGACAAATGATATTCACTACGTAGAAAAAGAGGACTGGGAAGCGCAGGACTGTCTTCGCTGCATCGGCTTTAAGAAAAACATGAACGAACCTCATCAGACAATGGGCGGCGACAAGCACGAATGGTATTTTAAGACCGAAGCAGAGATGCGCGCGCTCTTTCCCGACTGCCCCGAAGCCTTTGACAACACGGTAAAAATCGCCAACATGTGCAATCTGACCATTCACCAGTACAAGACTCAGGAACTCAAAGATTGTCTTCCGCGCTTTGAACTGCCCAAAGAATTCCAGACGCACGGCGACGACTATCAGAGTGACCAGAACGACTACGTGCGCTTTCTTGTTGAAGAGGGCTTAAAAAAACGCTACAAAGAAATTACGCCGGAAATTCGGGAACGCGCAGAATATGAACTGGGCATCATTTTCAGCATGGGATTTTCCGGCTACTTCCTGATTGTGTGGGAATTCATCAACTGGGCAAAGGAACACGGAAAGCCGATTGGGCCGGGACGAGGTTCTGGAGCAGGTTCGCTTGTCGCTTATGCGATGACGATTACGGACATCGACCCGTTCCGCTACAAATTGATTTTCGAGCGATTTTTGAACCCTGAGCGCGTTTCCATGCCTGATTTTGACGTGGACATGGACTACGATTTTAGGCAGGACATCATTCAGCACACACGCGAACTGTACGGCGAGCCGCAGGTAGGTCACATCGTTACATTCGGTACGCTCAAACCGAAAAACTGTATCGCTGATGTAGGCAGGACGCTGGGCATTCCGCTCGCCGAAGTCAATATGCTGAAGGCCAAAGTCTCAGCCAACCTTAAAACAAAATTGCAAAACTGCTTTGACCCGCCGAACGAAAAATTCCCCGATGGCGGACAACTTGCCGAATACCGTCACGACCCGCGCTACGAAAAACTGTTCAACCTTGCCATAAAACTGGAAGGCTGCAAGCGCAACACAGGACTTCACGCTTCGGGCATGGTCATCGGGCTAACCGCGCTTCCAAACTGGGCTCCTGTGTTTAAGGATGCGAAGACGGGTGAAGTTGGCGTTCAGTACACGATGGACATCATCGAGCCGTGCGGGCTGGTCAAGATGGACTACCTTGGCTTAAAAACGCTGTCGCTCATTCGCTACGCAGAAAATATCATCAACAAGCACCGTAAACCCGATGAGCCAGAATTCCGCTGTGACCAAGTAAGCGAAACCGATGAAAAGACGTTCGACCTGTTCTGCCGTGGAGACACGATGGCGGTGTTCCAGTTTGAATCTCCTGGAATGCAGAAAATCTTGCGCCAAGCAAAACCTCGCTGTCTTGAAGAACTGGTCGCATTGAACGCACTCTACCGTCCAGGTCCTATGGAGTATATTCCGCAGTACATTGACGGAAAATGGAAACCAGAAACGATTCACTATCCTGACCCTTGTCTTGAAGGCATTCTCAAAGAAACCTACGGCGTTATGGTCTATCAGGAACAGGTCATGCAGGTGGCGCAGAAAATCGCGGGATTCAGTCTTGGCGGTGCGGATATGCTACGTCGTGCGATGGGAAAAAAGAAACTTGAAGTCCTGATGGGAAAGAAAAAGGAATTCATCGATGGCGCGCTGAAACAGGGCTTTACGGAAGAACACGCGGGCAACATTTTTGAAATCATGGTTCCGTTCGCGGGCTACGGATTCAACAAGTCTCACGCGGCGGCATATTCTGTGGTCGCATACCGCACGGGTTGGCTTAAGGCAAATTATCCGGCAGAATTCATGGCGGCAAACCTGACCAACGAAATCACCTCAACCGATACGCTGCCCATTTATATAGAAGAAGCCCGCCGCATGGGAATCCCTGTTGACCCGCCGGACGTAAACCGCTCCGATGCGATTTTTGACGTTGTGGAAGGACACATTGTGTTCGGCTTAAAAGGCATTAAAGGCATGGGAGATGCGGCGGCACGGGCAATCGTTTCTGAACGCGAGGCAAACGGTTCTTTCAAAGATTTTATGGACTTTGTTGACCGCATGTCACAAAAGACCGAGGACAACAAGCGGCTCGTAAACAACAAGGCAATTGAAGTGCTGATAAAAACAGGCGCATTCGATAACCTTGGGCAGAACCGACCTACTCTGCTCGCAAACCTTGAAAAAGTGGTCGCCTACTGCGAAAAGAAAAATTCTGGCGGCGAATTCGGTCAGGTCAGTCTGTTTGAGGATTCAGGCGAAAAAGAATTCAGCGACTATGTGTTTGAGCAAGTTGAGGACACCACAAAAATGGACAAACTCAACATGGAAAAAGAACTGATTGGCTGCTATGTCTCAGGTCATCCTCTGGACGATTACAAACAGGCAGCGGCTCATGCCACGCTCAATTCACGCACTATGGAACGGGAAGCGCGGTATGCACAGGCAGAAAAAGAATCGCGGGACTCAACAGGTCAAGGCGGCTGGCAAAATCGCAACGCGGGAAAGACCTACACCGCGCTCGGCATGATTACGGAACTCCGCACGATTGTCACCAAAAAAGGCGACCAGATGGCATTTGCCCGCCTACAAGATTATCACGGAATCATTGACCTAACGTTCTTCCCAAAAACATGGAGTACGATGCGCGATAAAATTCATACGGACGGAGTATTCGCATTTAAGGGAAAAATCGACGCAAGCCGTGGTATTGAACAGGCAAGTCTGATTGTGGATGCCTTGGAAGATTTAACTGCATTACAGACACGCGCTATTCAAGAACTGCACATTCAGCTGGAAAACGGTTTTACCGATGAACGACAGATTTTTGACTTAAAAGAATTCTTGTTCGGAAATTCAGGAAACTGTACCGTATTCTTCCATATTGACTGCGGAGAAAACACTTATACCGTCAAGGCAAACTCGCAACTTTCCGCACCGTCTGCCCCAGAATTCATCAAAACGCTGGGCGGACTTCCCTTTGTACGTGAAATATGGACAGCATAGGAGGAGATATGAGAACGTACACAAAAGATGAGATGAAAGCGATTTATATCGCCCGAAAAGAAAAATTATTCGCTTATATGCGCGAACATGGAATCAGCACGGTGGTGTTTGAAGATACGGAGACACGGCGGAATCCTGCGGTGCGCTATTTTTCCGGTCATCCGAACGACGCGCTTTTGATTATGACTGCGGACGGGAAAACGGTTCTTGTGCCGTGGGATGAGCATTTGGCACGGGAACGCTCGGCAGACTGCAAAATCATTCCGTCCACAAAATACGAGCGCAACAATATCAAGGCAGTTAAAGAAATTCTAAAAGACTTTGACATAAAAGGTCAGATGAACGTGGAGATTCCGCCCGAAACGCCCTACCCACTTTTTTTGAAATATGTGGATGCGCTGGACGGCTGGGATGTGCGTTGCCACGAAAAGAGCGTACATGATTTTGTGACGGAAATGCGCGCTTGCAAAGATGAATACGAAATTGCCTGTACGCGTGAGGCTGCCCGCATCGGAGACCTTATCATTGACGAAATTGAATCAAAAATCCGCGATGGCTCAATCCAGACAGAAAGCGATGTTGCCCTTTTGATTGAGCGCGAATGTCGGAAGCATGGTTGTGAGCGCACGGGATTCGATACGCTGGCGGCAGGTCCGGAACGCAGCTGGGCAATTCATGCGTTCCCCGGCTATACGGCGGCTCCTTGGCCAGCGGCGGGGCTTTCTATTCTGGACTTTGGTGTGGTTTACGAAGGCTACACGAGCGACACGACAATTACCGTTGCAAAAGCCCCGCTTTCTGACGCACAGGAAAAATTGGTCGCGCTGGTGGAAAAAGCCGCCGCAATCGCGCTCCCCTTGTATCAGGCAGGAAGTCCAATTCGGCTTGCGGGAAAGGCTGCGGAAAATGTGTTCGCCAAGGCAAAAAAGACGATGCCTCACACGCTGGGGCACGGAATCGGTCTTGAAATCCACGAATATCCGCGTGTCTCTGGAAAAATTGAGGAAGAACATGTTTTTAAGTCGGGAATGATTATCACGCTTGAGCCTGGATTGTACGACCCAAAACTGGGCGGTTGCCGTCTGGAAAATGATGTGCTGATTACGGAAACAGGCAACGAGGTGCTGACCCACGCAAAAATTATCCGATGTTAGTCTGCTTCTAACCGCGCAATGATTTCGTCCAGTTCGGAGCGCATTGCTTTGAGCCGTTCAAGAATCTGCGTATTGTTTTCCGAAGCAGACGGAACTTCAGCCGTCGCAGGCACTTCGGATTCTGGCATAATGTGTTCTGTCGGTGCGGCGGCTTCAACTGGCTGAGATTCCGCGACGGGTGGTTCGGCTTCGGAAACAGATTCCGCCATCATTGGCTCAGCCACTGTCTCTTCCGCAGGGTCTTCTTCCGATAACACAACGCTTTCGCCCCACATACCGAATAAATCCGTGGGAACTTCGGGGTCTTCTTCGTCAAACTCATCGGCTTCTTTTACTTTGTCTTCCATCGTTTCCATACGCTGTTATTCTTCCAGTTTTGCAATAATGTTATTCAGAACTTCGCACATATAACTGTCCTTAAAACTGTTACGCTTTTCTTCGGGCAAATCTTCGGTCATAGCGCGCAACGTCTTGAATAATGCTAACGAAGCCTTAAAATTCTCCAGTTTATCGGTCACTTCAGTCGGCTCTTCGGGCGGAAAAATCGGTGCGGCAAAGTTGCTAATGTCTTCGTCATTCGATTCTGCCGGCTCTTCAGGCAGGGGGAAAAGTGGTTCTGCCGCAAGTTTATCCAAATCGTCCTCAACTGCGGAAGAATCCTCACCAATGCTTCCAGATGACTCCTCATGCTCAGAAAATTTTTTTTCGGGAATAGCATGGCTTGCATCTTCGGCGGCTTGTGCATAATCGGCGGCTTTTTTTGCGGCGCGCCACGCATCTGCCGCAGCCATTGTCGCTTTATCCACCTGAGCGGCAATTTTATTCAGAGTCCTTGAAAGCGCGCCCGAAACAGCAGAGGAATCCTGCCCATATTCGTCAGCCGCCCGTTCAGAACGATTTTTCTCAACAGATTTTTGACTTGCAGATTCAAAGGTATTCTCAAAGTCATCATCAACAAACGGACTGAACGCATTATTAAAATCATCGGAAAAAGCATCAAAGTCTGCGGATTCTTTCTTTTGCTCTTTCGGCATGGGTTCTTCGCTCGGAGCAGGTTTTTCAGCAAAAAGCGTTTCGACCGCATCATCATCAGAAAAATCAAGCACAGGACCTCTGTCCATCATCGTCATGTTCATTTCGTTCCCGACAGAAGGCAATTCGTCAATCTCTTCCGAAGAATCGTTTTCCTCAAATGACGGACTATACGCAGACGGATTCTGCGCTTTTCCAAAATCGTCCGATACATCTTCCTCAAAAAAAACATCATCCCCAAAAGAAGACTCTTCTTCCGTTTCTGGCGCTTGTGGCAGAATTGGTTTGGGAAGAATCACCTCATCCCTGATTTCATCATTCTGCATTTCCATGACCGGGGGAGCATCATATAGGCCAAGTTCTGGGTTAATGCTGCGAACACGTAGAAGTGACTGTTTTGCCTGATTGTTATTCACGTCAACCACAGAGGCTTTTCTATATGCGTCATAGGCTTTGTCTATCTGATTATTCTTTTCGTACAGCAAACCAAGTTGGGTCAATGCCTTTGAGTCATGCGGATTTTGGGCAATCGCCATTTGCAGATATTTTTTCGCCTGATCCGAATTTCCTTTCTGCTCAAATCGTTTTGCGCCTTCACGGTAGAATTCGGAATAAGTCGGCTCAATGGCAATGATTTTTTGCAGCGTCTCTTCCGCCTGTTCCCATTCGCCGTTGGAAATATAATACTGTCCCAGCAAACTGAGCGTCTGCACGTCTCGCGGACTTGAATCCATAAGCTGCATAATTTTTTCGTAAGCGGCAGAAAGTCGGTTCGCAGAAAGATACACAGACGCTGACTTCTGCATGACGGTAGGATTATCGGGAGCAATTTTTTCAATTTTCTGAATCGTCTGAACGGCTTCTTCAGTTTTGCCTTGTTCTTCCTGAGAATCGACCAGTCCTTCCAGAGCAGGAATATATTCTTCATCATGGTAAAGCGCGGTTTTGTATTCTTTTTCTGCATCAGGAAAAATGCTCTGCCGCATATACACATCGCCCATTCGCGTGTGCATTTTTGCGTCCTCGGCATTCAGACGGAGTGCGCCGTTAATCAAATCGTAAGCATCACGCACGCGATTCAGTTTGAGCAGCAGTTTTGAATAATTGTCGATACATTCCAGCCAGCCCGGTTTTGCTTTGAGTGCCGCCGCATACGCTACGACCGCCTTGCTGTATCCCCCTATTGCCTCGTAACTTTTTGCAAGGTTCATCTGGAGAATCGGATGGTTGGGGTCGGTTTTCAGTCCGCGCAGATAGGTGTTGATTGCCTCTTCATGCTGATTTCGTTCTGCATAAATCGCACCGATATGATTGAACGCCAGCACATCGTTCTGATTTTGGTCTACGACATCTTCAAAACAAGCAATCGCATCATCATAACTGCCCATCTGCTTAAATGTGAACCCAAGATTGTAAGAGACCTGCGTATTGTTCGTTCCTGTGGCAAGGGCGCGTTCCAGCACCGCAATTGATTCGTTGTATTTTTTCTGCCGCCGATAAATGCCGCCTATGCTGATAAGCGCGTCAACATCTTTTGGAGAAAGCGTGATGATTCGATTGAACACGGAGAAAGCCTCTCCATCTTTTCCGCTTTTGACATACAGATTTCCCATCTGGCGAAGAAGCTCAATATCGTCGGGAGACTCTTGCAGCATTTCCTTGTACAAGCGAACCGCCAGCTCAAAGTCACGGGAAATAACGGCTGACTGTGCGCGGGACAAAAGCGTTTTGTTCACAGGCATTTTTTTTCTAGCTCCAGTAAACTATTATAACCGTCTTTTTGCCGTCGGTCTAGCAAAAACTTCACCAGAAAGCGGGCCGTTGATACTATCATCAATGCGGGAATATGCGGAAACTGCAAAATAATAAATCGTGCCGTTTTTCAGTCCGTTCACCGTAAGTGAAGTGACATTACCCGCTCGTATCGGAGACATTCCTTCTGCCGCCACTCTGCCCATATATTCGCCCGGTCGGTTGCCATAATACACGTAGTAACCACCCGCCGTATCGTCCAAAGAATAACTCCAGTTCAACGTTACGCAACCGTCTCCCGCTTCTGCCAGAACGGTAAAGGGCGCGGCGGGCAAAGGCTGTTCCGTATACTGCAATTCCAACTGTGTGATGCTGGGACTGGTCATTCCGCCGCCATCGGGAAGCAGTTCTGCCGCCACCTGAAAATAGAGTCCGCTCATACCGCTAATCGGTTCTCCCGATGAAATTTCTTTCCACTCAGGATAAGAATCCGTCCAGCCAAAGCAGTCATCTCCCGCACGAACGAACAGGCGCACATCAGTCTGCTCAGGCACATTCATCAGCGCATTCACCGCATCCAAGGTTGCCGCTTGCGAAACCAGAATCGGATGACTGGTGAACCGTCCGCCATCAATCTTATATGTTTCGTTTCCTGTGTAATAGATATTCGTGTTTTCGCGGATAAAGGGACGCGTTTCAATGCGGAAATCGTCAATCTTCCCGGTGTAATCAGGACAAATATCAAGGTCAGCAATCACGCCAAGAATCGGGTCGCATACCGTGCCGTTTTCATGCTGATTGTCCGTGACGAACATAACCGCTTCCGTCATGCCGTCCACGCAGTATTCCAACATTCCTGTTTCTTGGTCAAAAGAAAGCGTATGCCGCGCCCAGATATTCGGAATGATTGTACTCACGCCCGAAAGAGTCACTGTTTTTTCCGCAAATCCTGAAAAAATATTGAAGAAATTCCATTCCAGATGATTATGAGAGAATCCCGCCGTTACCATCTGATACTGGGAATACGAATTTGCGTTCCGTGATGACCGCCATGAAAAAATCGTCTCGCCGTTTTCCGCAATCGAAGGAGAGAGCCAGAATTCAATCGAAAATGATCCGACCATTCCTGTTCTGCCAAAAATCGCGTTTTTGCCGCCTTTAACCGAAATTCCGTTTCCTTCTCCCCGGCACAACGCCGCTCCCTTCCCCTTAATCGCGTCATTTATCCTGACAAGGCGGTTTGAAAGCACCGAATAATGCCCCGAAGCGTCCACAATGCTGTCGCCCTCAAAAGACAAGAATAAATCCGTTGCCCCGCTGATTTCTTTCGCGCTCGTTGCAAGTTGCACACACTCATACCCGAAGCGACCGATTCCCGTGGTCACTCCTTCTGCTGTCTGTAAATCGTTCCAGCCGCCAGCCCCGCCGATGATGCGGGATTTTTGTACTGCAAAAGCAGAGAAAGTCAGTAGACAAAGTGATGATAAAATCAGTATTTTTTTAGTAGAAGTATTCATGATGATTTCAGAAAATACGGCTTACGATACATTACACGAAACCGCACTCAAAGCCCCCTCTTCAAGTGGTGTTTACTTATGGCGTGATGCAAAAAGCACCGTCATCTATGTAGGCAAGGCGAAAAACTTGAAGAACAGGCTTTCGTCTTACTTTTCGGGAGACAAGGGGATTAAAACCCGTATGCTCATTTCCCGCGCACATTCGATTGAATACATCACAACAGCGAACGAATACGAAGCGTTCCTGCTGGAAAACAACCTGATAAAAAAATACACGCCGCGCTACAACATCGCCCTCAAAGACGGAAAATCATACCCGGTTCTTCGCATTACAAAGGAAGAATTTCCGCGCTTTTTCAAAACCCGTCGCATTGTGCAGGACGGCTCGCTGTATTTTGGTCCCTTCCCTGATGCAGGTGCGCTGGACACGTTCATCGACACCTTGTACCGATTGTATCCCGTCCGCCATTGCCGCACGTTCAAGAAGCGCGACAAGCCATGCATGTACTATCACATTGGACGGTGCAAGGCTCCCTGCTGCGGTAAAATTTCATCCGACACTTATAATTCTTATATCGGCGAAATTGCAGGACTACTTGAAGGAAAAGGAGATGAAACTGTCGCCAAGATGACCGCTGAGATGAAAGCCGCCGCCGCAGAACTGAACTTTGAGAAAGCCGCCCGCTTGCGTGACGGACTTCGTGCGCTCACCGTGATGCAAAACCAGAACATCGTGGAGGATTTCGACAGCGAGGACAGGGATTACATCGCGCACTTCCGCGAGGGTGAACTGGTCAGTTTTACGGTGCTGAAAATTCGCGGCGGAAAGCTTTTGGGACGCGACAATTTCCGTGCCGTCAGCCTGAACGAGGACAGCGAGCTTCTGGAAGAATTTGCATGCGCCTACTACACGGAGCGCGAGATGATTCCGCCAATGATTTACGTTTCCACGCAGGATGGCTGTGAACTTTTAACGCGATGGATAAGCGAAACTTTCCACACGGAGACGAAAATCATTCTGGTGACGGACAGAATTGAGAATGCCCGCCGCCACGAAGCCGCCATGGCGATGGCAACCGAAAATGCGCATGAGGACATTATCCGCCGTCTGCGTGAGCGCGGAGACACACCCGCCATGGAAGAATTGCAGCGGCTTTTGGGATTGCCACGTCTTCCCGTCAGAATCGAAGGCTTTGACATTGCCCACATCGGCGGCAAATTCCCTGTGGCTTCGCTGATTAGTTTTTACAACGGCAACCCCGACAAGAAGAACTACCGCTACTTCCGCCTGAAAACTACCAACGGTGTTATCGACGATTTTGGCTCAATGCGCGAGGCAACCAGCCGCCGCTACAGCCGCCTTTTAAACGAGGGTGCAGAACTACCGGACTTGATTCTGATTGATGGCGGCATCGGCCAGGTGAATGCGGTGGACGGCATTTTAAAGACACTGGGCATGGACATTCCGATTGCGGGTCTTGCCAAGCGTGACGAGGAAATCTGGCGGCCGCATACAAGCAAGCCCATCTGCCTTCCCAAACGGAGCGATGCCCTGCGCCTTTTGCAGCGTGTTCGCGATGAAACCCACCGCTTCGCCACCAGCCGAAACCAGACGCTCCGCACCAAGGAAAACACCGTAAGCGTGTTCAAGGACTTGCCGCACGTGGGCGAAAAACGCGAGCGCATTCTGCTACAGGCCTTTACCACGCTGGAAAATCTTGCCGCCGCCGAAGAAGCGAAAATTGCCCAGACCCTGCATGTCCGCGCCGCAGAAGCCAGCGAAATTTTGCTTGCCGCCCGCAACCTGCTTACTCAGCGCACAGAACGCACTGAAACAAAAAAGACGCTGTTTGCGGCGCAACTGGGAAACGGCACGACCAACACTGGCGGCGCACCAGGCGAAGAATCACTGTACGCCAAAGCCCTTGCCGCCGCCGCACTGGACGATGAACTGATGGTGGCAGAACCGTAGGGGTTTTAGGGGCTGCCGTTGCCCCTAGGCGAGAGGGGTGCGACGCAACAACGTGCGGCGCAGGGGAGAGACTTCTCCCCTCTATAAGTCCTTTTCCATAGTCACACAGACAAAACCATTTGCTCCGCGGCGTTTGATGCGTTCTTCGGGAGAGAGGGTGAGTTTGTGCGGGTCAAAGATATCCGGGTCGATATTTGGGTTAATCGTGTAGCCACATTTCTCATAGAACCCTGCCGCCCGATCCTGTGCGGTAATCACCACATGAGTCACGCCGGTCTCAAAAATCCATTTTTCGGCTTCGGCAATCAATTGTTTTCCAATGCCTGACTTTTGCCGCTCACGCACGACGCACACACGGCCAATCCTGCCAATATTTGGAGCGGGATAGGTAATGCGAAGTCCTGCAATCGGTTTGTGGTCGTCAATCGCAACAATCGCCTGTATTTCTTCGTCAGGGTCATCGTGACTGAATTCAGTTTCAATCTTGATATTCTGTCCGAAACAAAAAGCATCGGTACGCACATAGTCATACGCCTTAAAATGCCAGTTCGGTGAATCTTTGGTAACGCGGTAAAATTCCATCAGTTTTCCTCCTGCTTTCCGTTAAATTGAATATTCTGGCTGCTCAAGCAAGAGCATTTTGCGGAAGAATTCCTTGGTGCGCTCATTTTTCGGTTGCTCAAAGACTTCCTTGGGTGAGCCGTCTTCCACGATGTGCCCTTTGTCCAAAAAAATCACGCGGTTAGATACATTGCGGACAAAACTCATCTCGTGCGAAACAAGCAGCATCGTGTAGCCTTCGTTCGCAATCTGGCGGATAACTTCCAGCACTTCACCGACCAGTTCCGGGTCAAGTGCACTCGTCGGTTCATCGAGCAGAAGCAACTGGGGGCGCATGGCAATCGCCCGGGCAATGGCAACGCGCTGCTGCTGCCCGCCGCTCAAATGTTTGGGATAATGATTTGCCCATGCCGTCATGCCGACTTTTGCCAGTTCTTCAAACGCGATTTTGCGGGCTTCTTCCTTGGTCTTTTTTTGCACGACAATCAGCCCTTCCATTACGTTTTCGAGCGCAGTCTTTTTTTCAAACAGGTTGAAACGCTGAAATACCATGCCTGTTGAACGACGCAATTCCAATGTATCCTTGCGGTTCTTTTTGGAAAGGTCGATTTCCCTGCCGTTCAGTTCGATACTTCCCTGTTCAGGAATTTCCAGTTGGTTTATACAACGGAGAAGCGTTGACTTTCCTGTGCCGCTCGGACCGATAATACCGATAACATCTCCCTGTTTTATTTCCAAATCGATGCCGTCAAGAACGATATTGTCCTTGTAGCGTTTATGCACATTTTTTAGGGTAATCATTTTGCCACTCCTTGTCCTGCCGACACAAGGGTTTCCACCTGATCAGGAATTGCCAGTTTGCGCTCGATAATTTTCAGTGTCTGTTCAATGACAATCGTGATGACCCAGTAAATGATGGCAAGCGAAACATACACTTCAAAATAGCGGTAGGTCATGCCGCTGAGGATTTTTCCCTGTGCGGTCATTTCCACTACGGCGCAAGTGAATGCAAGCGATGTGCCTTTGATGACGGAGATAAACGCATTCCCGAGTGTAGGGAGCGCGACTGTAATCGCTTCGGGCAGGATGATTCTGCGAAGCGACTGCACATAGGTCATGCCGAGCGCACTTGCCGCCTCAATCTGCCCCACGTTCACAGACTGCAAGGCAGAGCGGATGATTTCAGCATTATAGGCAGACTCATTGATACCCATGGCGAACACAGCATACACAAAACCCGGAATTTCCGCCACATGAAAGTCCGTACCAAAACGCAGATTAAGCCACTTAAAGAACATCGGAATGCCAAAGTAGGCAATGTACAGTTGCACCAAAATCGGCGTTCCCCGAATAATCGAAATGTAGAACACAGCGATTTTCTGCAAGACGGGAATCTGCTTAATCTTGATAATTGCGATGACCAATCCCAACAAAATGCCAAACACCATGGCAAGCACCGCAAGTTCCATCGTTATCGGAAGATATTTGAGTAACTTGGGTATTTGAGTAAAGACCAGTTTAAAATCAAAAATATTCGACATGTTTTTCCCTTCCTGTTGATTGCCGAACAGGTTATGCCGTGAGTTCCCGAAGCAGCCCACGGCACAGAACGGTTAGTTAATCGGCTTTACATACCTGTCTGCCGGAGGAACTTGATCCTGCTTGAAATATTTCAGCGAAAGTTCACGCAACGTACCATCGTCATGCAGTTCTTTGAGTGCCTTGTTCACGTCCTCACGAAGAGCAGCACCTTTTTCGTCCTTGGGAAACAGGAAAAATGAGTAGAGCGAATCGGTAATATCGCGCACCACGGCTTCCTGAGGAATATTCGGATAGATAAAGTCATCTAGTCCAAAATTCTCGACATTCACTAGCACAATTGGATGGTCATCGATGTGGAAGTCCGCAACGCCGTCCAGAATATGCTGATAGTACACGACACCACCCGCCTCGCTGTAGGTCAGTTTAATCTGATTGTCTGGATGGTTTTCGTTCCAACGTTCAATGGCATTAGTCGCATTGTTTCCCGCCTGTCCTTCGTAGCGGTAACCACGGTCAGCAGCGTCCTTGAACGACACCAGCGGTTTGTCGCCCTTGCGCTGAATAAAGTCGTAAATAATCGTGTCATACGGATAGGAGTAGTAATAACTTTCCGCACGTTTGTCGTTGTAAGACCAGTTGTTCACAGAAATATCATACTGTCCGCTCAAAAGTCCAGTCAGCGCGTCCGCAGAAATAATCAGGTCAACCTTGTATTGCGGCAGACGGTCAAACACGGCTCTGAACACGGCAATATCATAGCCGTCCAGATTGTTTTCTTCGTCACGAAGAATGTAGGGTTTTGCCGTTCCCTTTGTTGCCGCGCGAATCACGATTTTTCCGTCCGCGTTGTCCTTTTTCTTGCAACCGACAAATGACGTTGTCGCAAGAACCAATGCTGCCAATGCAAAAATAATAGCCGTTGTTTTTTTCATATCAAGCCTCCTCTGCTTGTGTTTTTATTACAGTTTGCCTTTCAGCGGGTTAATTGCCGCGTCCACAGAAAGTTTTCCGTTCTTCGGGTTGCGGTCTGCCCAGCTGGGGCTGTTCCAAATCGTCGTTGAAATCTCGCTCGCATAATCCTCGTAGGTCTCTCCATCGGGATGACGCAGGAACAGTTCATCCGGCGTTTTGCTCAACCGCTTGCGAGAATCGTCCGCAGCAAACAATTTTTCGTAATCAATCTGCGGTCCGATGCGGGCTGCAAAAGTACGGAATCCACCCCACTTGGTACCCAAATTCCGCAGGGCAATGTCGCGCAAATAGGTGTTCTTTTTGAACGCTGGAATGTTGTACAGTTCGCGTGTATATGCCCACAAATTCGGATAATCCTGAATACGCTTTTTAATCGGGCCAACGTTGCGGTAGTACCAAATATCCCAACGCACTAGCGTACAGAACAAGCGTACATCCGCATCGGTCAGATAGTCGCCAAAAATAAAGCGGTTTTCGGACAGACGCTTTTCCAGTTTGTCCAGTGATTCGTAGAAGTCTGCAAACGCTTCTTCATACGCGCCGAGCGACTGGCAGAACGACATACGGTAATGGCTGTTGTTAATATGCGGAAACAGCCAGTCGTTAAATTCGTCAATTTCCTTGCGAAATTGCTTCGGGTACAAATCTGGCGCGTCTTTCGGCTGAAACGGACGGAACTGCACTTCAATGTAGTTAGTCAGACGGTGATAGTCGTTGTTCACGGCCTTCTTTTCTTTCACATCAACCAAGGTCGGCGTAGTGGCGCGTCCCTGATAGTCGGGATTTGCGTTCTTGTAAAATTCAGACAAGAAATACACGCCAGTTACCGGGTCTTTATGGTCTTTCTGGTCAGCAAACCCGTGACCGTACACATTCGACTCACCTGTCTGCGTACAGAGAATGTCGCTGATTTTGTCGGTTAGTCCGAGCAAGTCGCGCACAATCACCGGTCGGTTTGACCAATGGCAGCCCTTTGCCCAGTAGATGCGGTAGCGATTTGCCTCTGCCTTAAAATCACCGTCTTTGTCGCCAAACGGCCTAATAAATGAATTTGGCTGGCGAATAAATGCTCCAGTCTCATCAATCTCGTCCACAGTTTCCTTTGGACGTGGTTTTGCACCAACCTGCTTTGCGTGTTCTTCAGCCTCTTCGTCCGTATAACTTCCACCTGCAATCTGCGATTTGTGCAACGAAATATCACAACTTGCCATAATAAACCTCCGATGGTTATTTTTATCTATACCTATTAAACCGATAGGAATATAATTAAAATGTAACAATCTTTTTTTTCCTTGTCAATATTTTTTAAAAAATATTATAATTTCCATTGATTTTATAGGAAAAAACACATACTATATCGTATGCATACTACCCTGCCGGCCATAGAAATATTTAAGCATTTACACGAAAACCCAGAACTCTCGTTTCAAGAGTTCAAAACGACTGACTATATCAAGGAAGTGCTATCAGCCGAGGAAATTGAAATTCTACCGCTTCCCCTAAAGACAGGATTGGTTGCGCGTGTTCGAGGAGAAAAGGCAGGGAAAAAAATTGCCTTCCGAGCAGATATTGACGCGCTCCCCATTGAAGAAAAAAACGCATTGCCATATCGGTCAAAACATACAGGCATTATGCATGCGTGTGGTCACGACATCCATACGACGGTCGCCATTGAAACCGCCCGAATTCTGCAACACAATAGAAACAAACTCCGCGGCGAAGTTCTTTTTGTGTTCCAGCCTGCAGAAGAAGCCGGAAACGGTGCTTTTGAGATTTTGAACACACATGTCCTTGAGGGAACGGATGCAATTTTTTCACTTCATACCAGCCCCGTCCTCGAAGTCGGCGAAATTGGCATAAAAGAAGGTGCTATTACCGCAGCAGTAGATATACTGTCTATAAAAATTACAGGCAGAGGCGCACACGGAGCGCAGCCACAAGACGGACGAGACCCCATTGTTGCGAGTGCGGCAATCATTACGGCGTTGCAATCTATCGTTGCGCGAAACATCAGTCCTTTTCGGCAGGCGGTCGTCAGCATTACGCGCATTACCGGTGGGTCAAGCTGGAACATAATTCCATCGGATGTACTTTTAGAAGGCACCGTGCGCACAACGGACAATGCTCTTCGCGACTTTATCGCCAAGCGCATTCACCACATTGTCGAACAAACAGCATGCGCTTACGATGAAACCGCACAGGTTTCCATAACAAAAGGGCCACCAGCAACAAATAATGACAAAACACTTGCTGATTATGCATGGCAGATGGCACAAAAACTTAATTTTAAGCCAGTGCGCCCCGAAGTGACAATGGTTGGAGAAGATTTTGCGCACTACCAGAGTATGTATAAAGGAATAATGGTCTGGCTTGGGGTAGGTAAAACCCATGCTCTTCACAGCCCCGAATTTCAGGCAGACCCCGAGGCCATCGCTGTTGGAACACAATACTTTTCCGAACTTTTGATGAACAAATGATTATTATGCGTTCGCGCTGACTGTGGCAAAAAATCTGTTGTCCAAGCGCGAAAAATCGCATATTCTAATGCTATGAGTTTTTTACAGAAATCAGAATGTGCCGCCCTTTTGGAGCGATTCTTGCGCTACGTCAAAATCTGGACGACCAGCGATACCGAACAGGCGGACAAAGGAATACAGCCTTCCACCGAATGTCAGCGTGATTTTGCCACGCTCCTTGCCGATGAACTGAAATCACACGGCGCGCAGAATGTACAGATTACCGATCATTGCTATGTGTACGGCTTTTTGCCCGCCACAAACGGAAAAGAATCCGCCGCACCGATTTGCTGGCTCGCCCACCTTGATACGGTGGACGAAGTAAGCGGAAAAAACGTTTGCCCACAGGTAAAACAAACTGAAGATGGCGACACAATTATCACCAGTGACGGAACGACTTTGCTCGGAGCGGACGACAAGGCGGGCGTTACGGCAATCATGAGCGCGATTTCATTTTTGCACGCGCACCAAGAGATTCCCCACGGAAAGATTGAGGTAATTTTCTCTCCCGATGAAGAAACGGGTCACGGGATGGATAACGTTCCGCTCAATTTACTTTCCTCAAAATGCGCATATACCGTAGACGGCGGGGCAACTGGCGAACTGGAAACCGAATGCTTTAACGCCTACAAAAGCGAAATTATTTTTACAGGAAAAGCCACGCACACAGGTTCTGCACGGGCAACGCTGGTAAATGCCGTGTCCATAGCTTCATCTTTTGTGGCAAATCTTCCGCGGCATCAAGCCCCAGAGACCACCGATGGACATCAAGGATTTTACGCGGCAATGTCACTCAACGGAACAATGGAACGCGCAAAAGTCATCCTGCTTCTGCGTGATTTTTCAAAGACGGAAATGGAAAAGAAAAAGTCCTTCGTTGACTTACTTGCGCAGACCACCGCCGCATCATTTGGCGGAAAGGCGGAAGTGATTCACACCCAGCAATACCTGAACATGAAAGAGGAACTGGACAAACACCCACGCATAGTAGAAAATCTTGTCGCCGCCTACAAAGCCGCCGGGATTGAGCCGATTTTCACCCCGATTCGCGGCGGTACGGACGGTTCGCGCCTTACGGAAATGGGCATTCCCACGCCGAACATTTTTACCGGCGGACACAACTTCCACTCCCGCGATGAATGGTGTTCGCTGAACGGTATGTGCGCCGCCTGTGAAGTCCTTATAAACCTCGCCCGCATTTCTGCCGAACAATATAGTAGAATCCGATAAAAAAGGAACTGCTATGTACGAATATAAAGTTGAGGGCGGTATTCCGATTCGAGGAACAATCGCCGCAAGCGGAAACAAAAATGCCGCGCTCCCCTGTATTGCCGCCACGCTTCTGACCGAAGAACCTGTCATCCTGCGCAATATCCCCGAAATTGAGGATACGGGCGTTATGCTTTTGATTTTGCAGGCATTGGGCGCGGGCGTAGAAAAAATTGGCGACCACGAATGGAAAATTGATGCGGCACATATCCGCTCAAATGACATTCCCGCCACATTGAGCAAAAAAATCCGCGCGTCAATCTTGTTCGCAGGTCCGCTTGTCGCCCGCACGGGAAAAGCGATTTTGCCACCGCCTGGAGGAGACGTTATCGGTCGCCGCCGCGTAGACACGCACTTTTTGGCATTACAGGAACTCGGCGCACGAATCAGCGTAGACGGACCATTTACGTTCACCGCAAATAAACTGGTTGGCGCAGACATTTTTCTTGATGAGACTTCCGTTACGGCAACTGAAAACGCGGTGATGGCAGCGGTTCTTGCCGAAGGTCACACGATTATCAACAATGCAGCAAGCGAGCCGCATGTACAGGATTTGTGCGATATGCTCGTGGGAATGGGCGCAAAAATCAGCGGCATCGGAAGCAACATTCTGCACATTGACGGCGTAAAAAAACTGCACGGCACGGATTTTGCGATTGGTCCTGATTTTATGGAAATCGGCTCGTACATTGGTCTTGCCGCCGCCACAAAAGGTTCGGTCACGATTACGGGCATTCGTCCGCAGGAAATGCGCCCGCTCAAAGTTGCGTTCAGCAAACTGGGCATCAACTGGCGCATCGAAGAAGACCGACTGACCGTTCCCGTCAGTCAGGAACTTAAAGTGAACACCGATTTGGGCGGCATGATTCCCAAAATTGACGATTCTCCATGGCCGGGATTCCCGCCGGATTTGACGAGCATTATGGTCGTTGTTGCAACACAAGTAGAAGGCACGGTGCTGATTTTTGAGAAAATGTTTGAAAGCCGTATGTTTTTCGTGGACAAACTTATCAGCATGGGCGCACGCATTACGCTCTGTGACCCGCACCGCGCCGTCGTAAGCGGCCCAAGTCTGCTCCACGGCGACCACCTTGTTTCCCCCGATGTCCGCGCGGGCATGGCGATGGTGATTGCGGCTCTCTGCGCACACGGTGAAAGCAGAATCAGCAACGTGTACCAAATTGAGCGCGGCTACGAAATGCTCGTGGAAAAATTGCAAGGCTTAGGCGCGAGAATTGAACGAGTGGAGATTGACCAATAATTCATACGCCGCCTGAATCTGTTGAAACCGCTCCGTATCGCCGTCCGCGCTGTCCGGGTGAAATTGCGCGGCAAGGCGACGGTGAGCAGATTTTACTTCATCAATAGAGGCATCTGTTTCTAATTCCAGCATTTTGTATGCCGCTGCCGTCTCATCAGAAACCACGGTGTAGTTCAAAAGCCGTGCAAGGTATTCCGAAGGCTTTGCCCCGCGCATCGTCTTATCCCAGTGCAGTTCAGTTGTCTGCAGAAAACCAAAAATCGCTTTAAGCGGAAATTCGTCTGCTGGCAATTCAGCCGATTTTCTTTTGCGCAAAATAACAGAGGCAAGACATTCCGTAATAAAATCTCCGTTGATTTCAGAAGGATTTCCCGCGGCACGACACAAGGTCTGCCAGTCAGCGGAAAACTGCCCGCCAAAGATTTTTTTCGCCTGTATGGCAACGGTTTCGGCATCACCCTGACTGTACACGCCCAGCGCACACACGTATGCCGCTCCCAAAAACGGCTCTTCCGCGCCATCAGAAAGCACACCATCGGCAACAGCGGTCCTCAATTTTTTTTCCTCACGAATGCGGTTCACCACCAATTCCACGAACGCTCCGCAGGCAAGTCCCGCAAGCAAGCCAAAAATTCCGCCGATTACACCGATTACAGCACAGACCAGCAGAATGATGTGAGATGAGCAGACTTTTTTTATCCGCAGAAAAATGCCCCTCAAAAAATCCGCATTAAAAATCATACGTGAGAGTTCCGCGCCAAAAAGAGGACAGAAACGGCAATCAGCATGACTATGTGAATCAGCATCGCGGAAAGAATCGAAAACCAGCCCGAAAATCCGACCAGCGCATAGCAGAGCAACTCGCTCACATACAGAAGAATTTCAACCGCCACATAGAGAACAATCGTACAGACAGGCAGAATAAAAATCCATGAGAATTTGAAAAGCTGGTGCTTTTTGATGCGGTAATTCCACGCAAACGATGCGCAGAAAATGAACAGAACCAGCATAAGGAGCGGATAGGACATCCTACGAATCAGCGTTGCGCCAAACACTTCATCGGAATAACCGAAATCTTTTGCCCTGCCAACCATTTTTATGAGCGAAAGAAGGCTCATGTTCTTCGGACCGACCGCCGCATCGCAAATCAAGTTAAAATCTTCAAAAGGAATCGGCATAAACAGATAAGAAGGCGTTGCCCTGTCTGTCTCTGGAATATCCGCCGCAAAGTTGTAGGTCGGCTCGTTTTTCACACGGAGAGGCTCCCTCGATACCGATTTGAGAATGATATATGGCACAGTTTTAGAAGAAGGTGCTATCTCATCCAGAGATGCTTCTGTTTCGTCAAGCAATGAAATCGGCTCGGCGACCAGTTTTGCGTAGGGAGTTGAGAGTGAGCGGATGAAATGTCCGTCCGCCGAATACGAATACAGGGAAAAATCGCGGAGATACTGAATTCTTCTGCCTGAATTAGAAACACTCGTAATTCCCTTGATGAACACGACATCTTTTCCGCCAGATGGATGGGGAATCGTAAAATACACATTCTGCGCAAACTCAAACAATTGCAAGTGCAACGTTTCGTCAATGAAGAACGCTTCCCGTGTCAACCTGTCCTTCGCAATCTCATAATAATTTTTTACGTCAGGGTCAACAAAAATTCCTTCCTCGTTGTACAACTCCAAGAATTCATAGTACGCTTCAAGATTGTCGCCACTGATTAAGTAAGAATACGCCTTTTTCTTTTTGTCGAAGATTTTTTTCATAGTATAATCGGTCAGGGGCGCAGATTCGTTCAGTCTGTTCCACGACTCAGAGGAAAGCCGTTTCGCATCATTCAGATTGATGTCTTTTCCATCACCAGTGATAAGCGCAAGTTCCGCATAATAATGAGCATCAAACCAGCGCGCCGCATTGTATGCCTTTTGCGCCTTTTCCAAAAGCGAAGTGACCGTTTCGTTCTGCAATTCGTTCCAGCTCAAATCTGGATTCACCTGCACTTCCGCCACCTTTTGACGAGCCTTCATGCTGTGCAAACTTCGCTCCGAATCATCAACAAGAGCCTGCGCATCTTTGTTGCCCGGAGAAAGTTTCAGCGCATGACGACCATATTCATGGGCAAGATAATAATTCTTAATCACATAGCAATAGCGTCCACTTATCAGATATTCGCTCAAAAGACTTGGGGCTTCTTCCGCCAACTGCTGACGTGCATAAATGACCGGCAAAAAGATTTCGGAAGAAAGCGCAAGGCAAAATGCCATCCCCAGCGATGTAATCATCACCATCTTAAAGTGACGGAAAATCGCAGGAGAAAAACGTTCGCCCGCATTTCCTGTATGCTGACCAAAATAAATCGAAAGGGCAACCATAAATGAACTACAAAAAAGAGCAGGCAACAGCCGCAGAAAAAAAGACACTCCTCTGAAAAACAGGTACGAAATCCGCTGTCCTTCCAGCACGGGCGGCACATCCATACATCCCGACACCGCATAACAGACACAAAACGCGAACAAAAGATACCCGCAAAGAGAGACAAATAATTTTTTCATTCGTCAGCCTCTTCCGCATAAACGGCAACTACAGGACGACGCTTCTTTATCAGGCGACCAAATAATCCTGCAAGAGCATACAGCACCACAAAACCAATATTTACGAACAACGCAAGTGGCTCGCGGATTCTTGCCACGCCAGAAAAAATATCCGGCAGATAGTAGCCTACGTCAAAAAACAAATCACTACACGCAAGCGACAAATCAGAAAAAAACAAGTGAGCATACAAAATCGCATTGACCGCAAGCACCAGAATTGATGCCGCCGCAACAATACTCGCATTCAAGAAACGCCAGCTGTTCACATTCCGCAAAAACACGACTGAAAAAAGCGCGAGCCCAATGGAAGCAAAGGCAATCCACGGAATAACGCCGCCCTGCCATGACAAACGCGCCGCAGTATGCAACGTGCCGTAAGCCGCGACAGGAACTTCAACAACCACAGGCATTTTTGCCGCTTCCATAAAAATCAAGTCGCTAAAAGAATTCTGGGGCTTTACCGTAAGTGCGGCACCAAAAGAATAAATCTCTCCGTTTTTTCCTCGCAAGCCTGCAAGGTCAATCATCAGCCCTTCGCCAAACACATCTTTTTCATTTTTCGCAAGATGGAACGTCCGCGCATAATAATAGATGTTGCCGGCAGTCTTACGGAAATATCCCGGAGTCAAATCTTCCGCAACAGGCGCGTACAACGGAGCTTCTTCGTAGGCAATGGACAATGCCTTGTTAAGCGGCAGAAGTCCTCCCCATGCCAAAAGGCAGACTACGCTGTAGGACAAAACCAACGCAAGCGGATGCGAAGGATGACGGATAGCGTAAAAAATCAGCAGCGCAAGAGAAAGCACACAAATGCAGGGGAATACGACAAAAATCGCGCGAATAAAAAAATCTGCGGAAAAAAAAGTCAAATCATTTCCAGCAACAAGCATTCGGATATCATAGTTCAGCATGACAAAAAGCGCACCGACAAGCGTACCCAGAACGCACATTGATAAAAATAATACTATCACCTTCAGCCAGTATTTCATCTCTTTATAGAATAGCACGAAAAATCGCTAAAAACAATCTGAAAATCACAATATCCGCAGAATATCGTCTAATTCTTTCCAACAAAAATAAATATCCCTTTTTTACGCAGTTTGACCACAAGTTTTCCACAGGCTTTACACAAAAAAAGTATGTCAAGGGGTTTTTAAAAATTTTTTTTATTTTTTAAAATATTCCCGTCATACAGAAACAAAGTTGTTTTTTGCCCGTAAAATACAGTTATTTCTCTATAATACAAAGAAATAAATATTCGTTTTATGGAAAGCGGAAAAAAAGGCGGCAATTCTTTGCGGCAGATGCATTTAAAATTTGAAGATTATTTTAAGAATCTCTTTTGTCATTCCGAGTTTTCCACAAGTTTTACACACCATAAAAAAGCCGCTCACAACCATTCGGTAGCCAGCAGCCTTCTTCACGTCATTCTGCATGGAAAACTTTATCCAAGGAAAACCTGTCCCTGCTGGTCAATAGCCAGAATTGATTTACACTCTGAGCAACGGAATCGTCCTGCCTTCGTTGCTTTAAGCCTCTTTGAACAGACAGGACAACCAAAAATCTTCGGGAAAGGAGTATCCTCAACTTGCGCGCCGTTCCTAAAGAATGACACAGAATCCGCCATACTGTCCTTAATATTGAAGAACTGGGAAAATCCCAAAAGCTGGAACACTTCATAGACTTTTGGCTGAATTTCAAGCAGAACGATGTCGCCGCCCTTTGGCTTGACCATTTTGAGAAAGGCCGTAAAAGAACCGATTCCTGTAGAAGAAACATAGTTAAGCGCGGCGCAGTTAAAAATTAAATTAATATAGCCGTTATCCACGACTTTCTGAATACGCTTCTGAAAAAAACTTGAATTATAAGTGTCAATGTACCCGTTCAAATGAATAACAAGCCCCTTATCCACATCAGGGATTCTATCCAAGTTAATCTTGAGACTGTCATCTCTCTCATCGTTAAAACCAGGAACGAGTTCGTTATTGCTAGACATATATCTCCTACCGTATGCTAAAAATTATACAGCAAAAAAAATATTCTGTCAAACTTTATTGCAAGGCAGATGTATTTATTTGCTTATTGCAGGTGACCAGCCCCTGTCCACGCGCAACAAAACGCCGTTTAAATCAGCCCCCTGCAAAAGATACAATGCTGATTCTGCGACAGATTCGGGGGCAATCAGAGAACCAAACGGCATTTTCTGTGAAAGCGCATCGGAATTCTGCGTGTACTCGGTCTGCGTCATTCCCGGAAAAACGGCGTTACAGGTAATTCCCTCGCTGGCAAACTGTGCCGCCACCGACTGAACCAGTACGTTCAGGGCAGATTTTGCCCCAGCATACGCCACATTCGTCTTGAATTCACCGCGATGCGCCGTGCCCGTTCCGCCAAAAAGCAGAATTCGTCCCCAATGATTTTTCTGCATCCAGGGCAATGCCTTGGTCACCAAAAAGCCAGGAAGCGCGTAGTCCAAAAGAGAAACCATCTGCCAGTCAGAAAATGAAGTCTGCTCCACGGGCTTCTGCACAAAAGGTCCGAAACAAACACACAATATGTCACACTCCGAAGCGGTGCGGCAAAGAGCAGAATCTTCCACAGCGGAAAAATGTTCCGCGTCAATCGGAAAGACCAGCGCAGAAGACTTAGGCGAATGAGATTTAATTTTTTCCATGAGAACGGAAAATTTTTCGCTTTTATGCCCGCCATGCACAACCAGTTCCGCGCCGTTTTTTGCAAGCAAAAGAGAAAGAGATGCACCAATTCCGCCCGAACCGCCCACAACCAGAGCCTTTTTTCCTTCAAAACACTTCTTCATTTTTATTGCAATACGTATTATAGCACAAATCCGCAAAAAGAAGTAGACTGTACCGTATGAATCTGAAAAAACTTGTCATCGTCCTTGCTCACCCTGAAGAAAGCCGCAATGTGGGAGCGGTGTGCAGGGCAATGGCAAACAACGGAATCGGCACGCTACGAATTGTCGGCAAAAAAGAAGATTTTGATGAAGAACGTGTGCGGATTCTTGCGATTCATGCGGCGGATATTTGGGAACGCACCGAATTTTTTGACAGCGTACAAGATGCAACCGCAGACTGTGCTTTTGCCGCAGGAACAACCCGCCGCCGAGGGAAGAAGCGTAAGGGAAAACTGTATTTGCCCGAAGAATTTGCTGAATTCGCCGCAAAAACAACGGGAACAAAATCTGGAGAAGGACAGAAAATTGCCGTTGTCTTCGGGAATGAGCGCACTGGACTTACCGATGAGGAACTTGCCGCATGTACGATGGGAGTAACGATTCCCTCATGTCCTGCTTTTGCATCGCTCAATCTTTCCCACGCAGTGCAAATCATCTGCTACCATCTGTTCCGTATTCAGGACAAAACTTCGCCTGGTTACACGCCGCTCACGCTGGAACGCATTGACAAAACAGTGACGACCATTACCGATAACCTGCAAAAAATCGGATTTTTCAGTCTTGCCGGGCGAACCGATATGGAACGATTCTGGCGCATGATTCTTTCCCGTGCCTCTTTGAGTGAAGGAGAGGCCGTCTATCTGGAAAAAATTTTCGACAAGGCGGCGGGGCTTTCTCAGCGAAACAACAACGCAAACGATACGACAGAAAAGACAAAATTCCCCTCGGCAGATTAATCCACGACAATATGATTCACGTCAATCTGTTCTGCGCCGCACAAAAGGAGTGCCCGTTCAAGGCAGTTATATAATTGTCTTACGTTACCGCGCCAGTCAAACGAGGTCAGCAAAAGTTCAGCAGAAGCCGAAAGCGATTTTTCCGAAGGCGCAAGGTATGCCCGGGCAAGCGGAATAATATCTTCTTTTCGTTCCCGAAGCGGCGGAATATGAATCACGATATGGGAAATGCGGTAATACAAGTCGGAGCGGAATTCTCCCAGAACGATTTTCTTCTTCAAGTCCGCATTAGTGGCAAAAATCAGCCGCGCATCGGAAGTCTTTTCGATATGAGAGCCGACGCTCTGAAACGTGCCTTTCTCTATCACATGAAGCAATTTTGCCTGAATATCCGCGCGTAAATCACCAATTTCATCAAGGAAGAGCGTTGTTCCCCGCGCAATCTCAAAATAGCCTTCTTTTGTCAGCGCATCGGTAAACGCTCCCCGCACCGTACCGAACAGTACGCTTTCCGCAAGCCCCGCGGGAATTGTGGTCACGTTCAGCGATTTTAGCGGATGATTTTTTCTGGAAGAAAGACGGTGAATCAAATCGGCGACCAGACCTTTACCAACACCAGTTTCTCCTGTAATCAGCACTGGTGAGTCACTCTGGGCAGCAAGTAAAATTTTCTTTTTAATTTCGGCTGACTGAGCAGAGATGCCGATAAAATCCGCAGGAAATTCCATCATATTTGAATCAGAGGCAATGATTTCGCCGTTCAGGAGCAACGGAATATCCTCCGGGAAAGCAAAGATTTTTTCTTCCTGTAGTATCTCAGCTTTTCCTTCAGAATCATTACAGGTGATAAAATACACAGGGCAACAGTCACACAGTGAAAGAAATTCCGTTTCTACACAGGCAGACTGCAAGAATTTCGGTTCAATCAAGATACAGTCGGCTTTCTGATGGCGCAGAAAGAATTTCAGTCCGACAAAATCAGTAAAAATTCTCAGGCGGTAGGAACAGGAGGCTGAAAAAATAGAACGAAAACCGCATACAATCTCATCATTGTGGGAAACAAGTGCAACTGTTTTTATCATGCAACGCCATCAGCGAGCGTCTTTTCTAAAAAGCCTGTACCACACCAAAAGTATACCATATTTTATATATGGCAAAACCAAAAAAATCTTGAGCGGACTATGCGCAATCTCAATCCAAATTTCGTGACCTTTGTTAAAAGTTTTTTCGCTCACACGCTTGATTCTGTCGGAAAAAATGCCGAGCGCGTCACGATAATAGAGGAAAATGCTGTTTGAAAAACTGTTCCGCCTATGATATGACCATAGATTCTTTTCGCGGATACCGTCACTTACAAGCGCGAGCGATGGAGATGATTTATAAATCGCCTGTACGATGTCGTTTTCCATGTTCTTCTGATAATACCCCACGTAACGACCGACAATCTGTAAATTGGGGAATGTCTGATGCACATTTCGTTCCGCCTGACCAAGCGTTTTAAGCCGTCCGCCCAAAAGATAAAGTGACTTATAATGCTGGTCAAGCACGCTCAAAATGCTGATGGTTGCCGTAAACGGATTGTAACGCACAGGCACTTCCTTTTTGAGAAATCTTGCGCCGCTCAGAATGCTTTTTGAGACAGGAAGAATCAAATCCGCTTCCTTTACGCACTGACCAAAATCATTGCGCTTACTGCGCGCTTTGAGCAAATCCCATATAGAAAGAAAAATAATCTGTTTAGTACCAGGGCGCGCAAGAATCTCCAGAATTTCCGCCTCTAAATCTTCGGGGCGGCATACATCAACTGGAACTCCCAACAACGTTATTCTTTGCATTGCCATATATCGTTCTCCGTAATCGCATTTTGCAAGGCGGCTATGCCATACAGCGCGGCCGTTTCGCAACGCAAAATATTCGTCTTAAAATGCACTGGCACAAATCCCCCGCCACAAAGCAGGTCAATTTCCGCAGGGCTTATGCCGCCTTCTGCGCCAACCGCCAGGGCCGCCCGCAGAATTTTGTTTCCGCAAGAAAGCAGTTTTCCTAAAGCGGTATGCAATGGCACCGTCTGTTCCGTGCGCTCGTACAAAACCGCCGCAAACGAACCTTCTTTTCCACCAGCGGATTTTACCACCGCGCCGCAACCGTTTGCCACACTGTCCGCACATTCTGCAGTACGGCAATAGTCTTGCCACAGAGAAAGTGCCTGCTCCACGCTCACTGCATCCAAAATGCGCGTCTCTACAGGAGAACCACTTTGCTGGCGGGCTTCCCGAATGATGCGTAAAAGCCGTTCGCTCCGAAAATTCTTTTCCGCTCCGTGCGCCTGTGAAAATTCCCCCAGCACAGGAACAATCGTACTCACGCCACATTCCGTTGCCTGACGCACAATCGTATCCATTTTTGCGCCTTTCGCCACAAACTGAAACAGCCACACATCCAGTTCGGGCAGACTTTCTTTTTGTTGACCGCCGTTTTCTTCGGTCTGGGCGCACAGTTGCAGAACAATGTTCCGCGTCGCTTCGTCAACCTTGCAGACCGTCATTTGCTGTGGCGTTCCATCGGGAAGCCGCACCAAAAGCATATCCCCCGCACACAGACGTAATACTTGTCTCATATAGCGGTAGTCCTTACCAGAAACCGCAAGAAGCCCCTTTTTATCCGGCGCAGTTTGTGAAAGATACTGGCGCATCAGTTTTTTGCAGAATGTTTTTCTTCGGCCGACTTCTGCAACTCTGCCGCTTCCTGCAATTCTTTGAGCGTCTTGGTATTTTTAACCAAAGTCGCAAAATCTTCCTTTGCAAGAATATCCAAAGCAGCGTTCAACTGAATATCATAATCCAAATCATACAAGGGCGTCGGTTTTGTGCGATTCACCTGATTACGAATCAACTTGCGGAACATACGTTCGTCAATATGCGTATACTTTTTGTTAAGCGTCTGAGCAAACGCGCTGATGTCCGCTTCCGTCATGTCTGGATGCGATTCCACATACTTAGAGACATCGTCGTTTTTAATCAGTTCGCCATATTCCTTTTCGCCCTCTTCGCCCAGTTCGGGATAAAGCACTTCCCTGTCAGGAGGAATACCGATTTTGTCAATATTCATATCGCTCGGCGTGTAGTAACGGGCTATCGTCATTTTGATTCCATCTGTTGCCGAAAGAGGCACGACATTCTGAACAGAACCTTTTCCATACGACCGCTGACCGACCAGATATGCCAAATGATTATCTTTGAGCGCGCCCGAAACAATTTCCGACGCACTTGCCGTTCCCCGATTTATCAGCACGATAATGGGCATCCCCCTGAACGTCGTCTTTCTTGGACTTGCGGGAAACACCGAATTTTCATAAGCGATACGGCTCTTTGTCGTTACAATCGAACCATTGTCTATAAACTTATCTGCCACATCAACGGCACTGGTAATCAGTCCGCCGCCATTGTTGCGCAAATCAATAATCAACGCGGAAATTTTTTTCTCAAAACTGTTCAGCGCATCCTGCACACGCTCTGCGGTATTCGGCGTAAAATCAATGATTCTGATGTAGCCATATTTGGCATTCTTATTTGCAGGCGGTGTAATCATGCCGTATTTTACCGTAGGCACCTCAATAAAATCCCGGACGAGCGTAACAGGGAATTCCATATTTTTTCCCCTGCGGATAACCAGATTGACCTCTTCGCCAACCTTTCCGCGCAACATTCCCAGCACTTCTTCCATTGTAATTTCGGACGTATCTGTACCATTGACAGAAATAATTACATCACCCGCCTGAATTCCCGCTCTGAATCCTGGCGTATCTTCAATCGGAGAAGCGACCTCAACATACGCAGGCTTGTCGGGAGTTGATTCCGCCATTTTGGAAATATACAGCCCCACACCGCCGAATTTACCTTCTGTCGTATCACTCAAACTACGCATCGTGCTTGTATCAAGATAAAGCGTATAAGGGTCATTCAGAGACTCCAGCATACCTTTGAGCGCACCCCGATACAACACTCCCGGGTCAACTTCATCAATATAATTCTTCTGAACGTAATCGAAGATTCCATACATCATCTCTATATATTGACGAGATTCTTTTACAGTATTCGTTGATGACGCAGACGAAGACTCCGCAAAACACTGGGAAGCAAAGACTGAAAGCATAAAAAATGCCAGACAAGAATTTATTTTTCGTAACAACCTAGCCATTTTAATTTTTTCCATAATATATTTTATGTTTCTGCGCCTATTTGGTCAATGAGTATGTTAAATTCAGATTGCTTTTACAATCAATCGATGATACAATAAAGGAGAGAGGTATCAGAATGGAACAAGAAGTCGTTGTTTCTCGCAGTCCTGACGTGCAGCGGGCTGTTGACGAATTATGCGGCAAATTAAAAAGACGACCAAGCGAATATCATGCGGTCATTTTCATGGCGGCAATTTCTTATGACTTTAACGAACTTTCACAGACAATCAAAAACCGTTTTCCCACAAGCGAAGTAATCGGCACCAGCACTGCGGGCGAAATTTCTCCCCAAGGATTCTTAAATGATACCGTCGTGCTGACTACCATGTATTCAACAGAATCAAAAGTGCATGGCGTTCTGGTAGAAAACGGCAGCAAATATCCCATCGGAAACAAGGCGGACATCGAAAACGCCCTGCAATATTGCGGAATTCAGTGCAATAATCCCATGTCCGGCAGAAATGCGTTTGCCATCACCTTTATTAACGGCGTGTACAATGCGGAAGAAACCATTCTTTCCAATTTCTATTCGATAATCGGAAACGATAACTTTCCTCTTGCGGGCGGAACGGCAGGATTTACCGGAGACACACCAAAAACATTTGTCAGTTACAACGGAAAAGTTACGCAAGACGGTGCGGCGATGCTCTTCGTCAAAACCACGTGCAAATTTGACATCAGACAGGAAGATATTTTTAACCCAACTGGCAAACGTATGCTGGTCACTGCCTCAAATCCGATAGACCGTACCATTTCCACGTTAAACGGACTTCCCGCACAGACTGTCTACGCACAGCAACTCGGTGTATCCGAAAAAGAAGCGGCAGAGATGACCTTTGAAAATCCTTTCGGTCGCTACTTAAACGGTGCGCTTCACATCGCGGCCCTTTCAGGCTTTACTCCCGACAAAAAAATCGGTCTGTTCGCACGTGTCGTTCCTAATTCCACACTGGAAATGATGCACATCGGAGACCCACGGCAAAAAGCAGACGAAACCTGCTCGGGAATCAAAAGTGCAATTCCCAGCCCAAAGTTTACGCTTCTGATGACCTGCATTACGCGCACAATGGCATTTAATCGCATGAAGATTGGAAGCGAAATCATCAGAAAATACAATGCGGTTTTCCCCACGTTCTGCGGTTTTTCTTGCTACGGCGAACAAATCGGGCGCATTCACTGTAACCAAACTTTGGTTTCGGTTGTAATTGGAGAGTAAAATATGGAATCGGAAAAACTTATACATAACGGACTGAATCTCGCGAACACGCTCATCGCATATCTTGCAAAAGATGCCGTTGGCGGAGAATTTTTGAATTCGTATCTTGGAGAGCAATCAGCGCAGACGGTAAGCGCGGACAAACAGCGCGAAGCCCTTAATCGTCTGGTAGAAACTTCAACGGAAATGCAACAGGCCACGGGACAAATGGCAGACCGCGCGGAAAAAAACATTGAGCGGCTTGCCAGCATCTACACAGCAATTTCCGCCTTGAAAGAGTCCGCCGCAAAAATTGAGGAAGAACACAAGAAATACGCCGGCCAGTTCAAAAAACTTATTGAGCAGACCACGGAAATCAAACGTCAGATTGACGATATTTCCGAAATCTCCGAGCGCACAAACCTGCTTTCATTCAACGCGTCAATCGAAGCCGCCCATGCAGGAAGCCTTGGAGCTGGATTCCGCATTATCGCAAACGAAGTCAAGTCGCTTTCGGAGAACACGCAGAAGTCCACCGAAAGAATCATGGCGAATATGGAAAAACTCGCTGCCTCAATCACGCTGCTGGAACGCGACACAAAGAACAATGCAAACGCCCTGCAAAGTCTTGCCGAAGAAACCGAAAGCACGCTGGAACGTTTTGACAGTGTACGCAAACTGAATGCCGCAAACAACAACGACGTGGAGCAGATTGGTTCTGCAATCGCCGCAAACATGAGAGACATGGATACGATTGTCCAGAATATTCAGCAGGCGGAAGATTTGAGCAAAAAAAGCATCTCCCTTTTTGCCGACAGCGCATCAAAGAACGAAATGCTCTTCAACGATTTGTATTCTTTCGCCTACGAAATCAAGGCCGTGTTTGAAGACTTACAGCGCGGATAATCTTTGCTTACTACGCGGACATTTTTTTTCGTCGGCTGACAATCCAACTTCCCGTCCACATACCGATTCCCGTCAGAATCATCAGAAAACACAGAATCTGACCCGTAGAAATATTGAGCAAAGACGTATTCAGGTAGATAGGCGCATTCGTGTCTGCGGCAATGCGATAGCCGATGTCCGCGTCTGGCTCACGAAAATATTCGATAAAAAAGCGCACAAAGCCATAACCGATGGTGTACAATCCCGCGCTGAATCCGTCGAAAGGCTTCTTTTTATGCAAAAGCCAGATGAGCGTAAACAAAACCAGCCCCTCAAAAAAAGCTTCGTATAATTGGCTGGGATGGCGCGGCAAATTGACCAGCCCCGTATTCATCACATTCATGCCACATTTTTCGGCAAATTCGCGCACCCAGCGGATTGAAAGAGAAAAGCGTTCCGCACCCGGAAAAACCATTCCCCACGGCATTGTGGTGATTCTGCCATACAGTTCGCCATTCAAGAAATTTCCCAGCCGACCAAACACATATCCCAGCGGAATCGCCGTAACCATCGCGTCAATCCATTTCATGCAGGGGCGTTTATGCCGCACGCACCAAAAAATCATGCCAAGAAGTCCGCCGATGTAGCCGCCATGATAACTCATTCCCGCAAGCCCGGTAAAACGCCCCGTCCTGTCAAACGGCCAGAAAATCAGCCACGGATGCGTCCAGTAATTGACTGAATTAGGATTGGTCGGGTCATACTGATTGTACACCAGCGTAGAAAAAACGCGCGCCCCAATCAGCAGGAACACGATTCCCGTAGCGATAAAACTGAAAATGTCGTCCTCGGTCGCCTTCTGCTCCGGCGTATCAAGCGCGCCTTCTTTGAGCAATTTTTTGAGAATGAAAAATGCAGTTCCGAATGCAAAAATATACATCAGCCCATACCAGCGCACAAGCCCCAGCACCGGCACTCCCGGAAAAATCTCCGGATGAATCCACGATGGATAGTTTATGTATAAGAAATTCATACCTTAAATCCTTGGTTCGCCGCCTTGACGATTTTTGACTTTAGCAGAAGATTCTCGTTGCGCAATTGAGTCAACTCAAACTGCTGTTGCTTGATGATTTCTCCCAGTTCTCCCGTAGAAAGTGCGCCTGTTCCGATTAAGTCCTCCACGTAGGACATTTTCGCCGTAAAATCATCGGTCGCCTCTTCCTGCGCCAGTTCAAAAGAAGTATCGGTCACCTGCGCAAAATCGCTGAACTGTCTTGCCTCGCTCTGCAAGATTTTTTCCGCGATACGATAAATCGCCTGAGAAAGCACCGAATTCGGCTTGTAAGAAATGACTGGAAGCCGCGAAGAAAGAGCCTTGTCCTGCAACGAATCCCGATACATCACGCCCAGATGCTCCACGTCCAGCCCCAAATACTGCTGGCACGAGCGACGAATTTTTAACGCCTTGTCCGCATCCTTCGGTTCGTCAACCATATTCAGCACCAGACGCGGATGAAACTGCGCAAGCCGATTTTTAAAGACCGCCGCAGATTTGGGGTCAATTGAATCAAGCGTCTCAATCAATTTGGGAATATACAGTTTTTTGAGCGAAGACGCATCGGTTTTGAGTTTATCCAGATATGAAGCGGCCTTGCTCCCTTTTTTGAAAGACGCGCTCATCAAGCGGAACACTACGTTCTTCAAAAACAGATACCCATTCAGCGTAGCGGTGACCGTTGGCGCAGTGACAATAATTCCCTGCGGAGAAAGCAAAAACAAATCCAAAATCGTCAGATGCGTTCCCGCACCCAAATCCAAAATTAGATAGTCCGCGTCCAAAGACTGGAATTTCTTAATCAGCGAATTCTTCTGATAGATTTTAAGCGCGCTCAACCCCGGCACTTCCGAATCGCCCGCAATAAAACGCACGTTTTTGTATTCCGTGTCGGCAATGATGTCCTCGAATTTATTTTCGCCCGTAATAAACGTGCCGATTCCCGCCTTTGGCGATGACTGTCCCAGCACAAGATGCAGATTTGACGCACCCAAGTCCAAATCCGCAAGAATGACTTTTTTATCTGCCTGACCAAGCGCAATGGCGAGGTTTGCTGACAAAAGACTTTTGCCGACGCCACCCTTTCCGCTAGCAATAGGAATTATCTGCATACGCTATTATACCACAGAATACCAGATTACGCAAAGGGGGATTTCGTTTTCAAATAAATGTTATGCAACAAATTCTTAACAGCACTTTATGTGTCATAAAAACTTATTCCCGCCGAAGAGTAACAGGAGATTTAGTTTTCCGCTTTATTCTGCCCGACTATCTCCCAATGCCCATTTTTCTTCGCGCCTATACGAACAATTCTGCCAGATGTCTTTAATTCACCTATTTTTCTTTTTATCGTTGCAGCCGAAACTCCCAAATGATTTGCATATTCCTCATAATTAGCGGTCGGATTACTTTCTATAAGGCTAAGGATTTTTATCGGGTCATTTGTTGGGTCATCTTCGTTTATCGGGTCATTTATCGGGTCATTTGTTGGGTCATCTTCGTTTATCGGGTCATTTATCGGGTCATTTGTTGGGTCACCCCCGTTTATCGGGTCATTTATCGGGTCATTTGTTGGGTCACCCTCGTTTATCGGGTCAATTATCGGGTCATTTATTGGGTCATCTTCGTTTATCGGGTCATTTATCGGGTCATTTGTTGGGTCACCCCCGTTTATCGGGTCAATTATCGGGTCATTTATTGGGTCATCTTCGTTTATTGGGTCATTTGTTGGGTCATCTTCGTTTATCGGGTCAATTATCGGGTCATTTGTTGGGTCATCTTCGTTTATCGGGTCAATTTCAAGTTCAAATTCAAAAGGAATCGTAACGCGCAGAAAAAAATCCAAAAATTCAAAAACCGCTTTTCCATAGCGTTTTGTCACAAGCGGAATACCGTAGCCCGTCTGCTCCATCAAATCCAGTCGGATAAAAAGTTTCGCAAGCTCCTCGTTCACCGGTTTTGAAATGCCCTTAAAAAAATCTTCCTCAGAAAGATTTGCTGGAAGCCCGCCAGTAGAAATAATCTCCATTCTGTCGGTAAAAATATAAATCGCCGGTGGCGTGCCGTCCGCCCAGTTGTTATGAAGACACGCATTAAACCACACCTCGCGGAATGCATCTCGATCAAAAAGCGGCTTATCGTTGCGAATGCCTTTTGTAAAACTGGTGCGCGTTTCATTTACAACATCTGCACAATAATCAAACGCCTGCTTCATCGCAACAACAAGACATTTTTCGCCGTACTCATTCCTCAGTGCAATGCCGTCCGCCTTTTCCTTGCCATTGAATCTTACGACTTTGATAGAAACCCCGTTTGAATCCGCCAAAAGTTCAGCCATTTTGTTATAACTGCCTTTTTTGTAAGCAAATGAAAATTATCAGCAAAAGTCTTTTCGTTTATTGTGAACCCCTTTTCCGTAAGCAGAAGCTTTAAGTATTGGAACGTAGGATTTTTTATGGTACTCGGAATTTCTGTGATTCTCACTTTTGCATCCAAATATTTGGTGTGTACAAAATTGATTTGCTCCTCCGTCATCGAACGAGTTGTTGACCCCACGCGAGTAAAACAACCCTGCGCGCTTCTACCGTATTTCTTTATGTAATAAAGCCCGTCTCCTTTTTGCACTTTTACTTCGATGACATGCTTATTGTCAACAAATTTCGTACCCAATTCCACGCATGACCGCGCATCGGGAAGAATCTGATTTTCCACAATGTCCGCTATCTTTTTAAGAGACTCATCAAGATTACTTACGCCACAGATACTTCCGTCATCTTTTACGCCTATATAAATTGCGCCGCCAGCCGTATTCAAAAAGGCGACTATCTCCCTCGGCAAAGCGTCCGTAAATTTTTGTTTTAGTTCAGTCTTTTCTGTTTCTGCAAAAGTCATACCCTATTTTCTCTTTTTTGTCACACTTTGTCGATAAGAAGCCCTTGATTTTTTTATAATTTATATTCTTGATTCCTTTTTTTGCGCCTAATCCGCCCTTTCGCACTTCGGTAACCCTCATTCCTACGCTCGTACCTCGCTACGGAACGCCTACGGCGGTGCTACACGGCGGGGCGGGGGAAAAAAATTACCCAAAAAACGTACAAACCCGCCAAAACAACAAAAAAGGCCAGGCGCAATCACCCGGCCTCGTTATCAGTAAAAACACGGTTACTCGTTCAGCACATCTGCCAGTTTTTCCGCAGTAAAGCCCAGCGTCTTTGCCACGACTTTGCCCGCACCGCTCACACCAAACTGATTCAGCGTAAACAAATCGCGCTTGCTTGTCGCAAAGCCTTCCCAGCCAGATTTTGAGCCAGCCTCGCAGACAACGACGCGCTTCGCCCCGCCAAGAATCTGCTTTTGGAAATCATCGTCCTGCTCTTCAAACAGTTCGCGGTCAATCATGGAGACAACGCGCACTTTTTTGCCGCTCACCAGTTTTGCCGCTTCCAAAGCCATGTACACTTCTGAGCCGGTCGCAATCACGGTGATGTCGGGGGTATCCGCACCTTTCTTGACGATGTACGCGCCTTTTTTAATCGTCTTTTTCCAGTCTTTGTCTTCTTTTGCATACACCGGCACATTCTGGCGCGTAAGGCTCAGCACAACGGGATGGTCTTTGCTTGCCATGGCGATATGCCACGCGCTCACCACCTCTTCCGCATCGCCTGGGCGCAACACCTGCACATTCGGCATGGCGCGGAGAGATGCAAGATGCTCAATCGGCTGATGGGTCGCGCCGTCCTCGCCCACAAAAATCGAGTCGTGGGTCAAATCATAAATTACAGGCTGCTTCATAATGGCGGCAAGTCTGATTGACGGGCGCATATAATCGCTGAACACAAGGTATGTCGCGCAGAATGAGCGCAAGCCGCCATGCACGTTCAAGCCCAACGCCTCGCTTGCCATGCCAAATTCGCGGATGCCAAATTCGATTGAACGTCCCGCACGATTCTCTGCCGAATACGTGCCGCCATCGCATTTCATGCCGCTCTTGTTGCTTCCTTTCAAATCCGCGCTTCCGCCGACCAAGTACGAATGGCTCAATCCCATCGCGCTAATCATGTCGCCGCTTGCGGTTCTTGTCGCCACATTCGCGCCGATTTCGTAAGTCGGGTCAACATGGTCGCCGTCAGCCGTTCCGTCAAAAGACGCTTTCCACTGTTTGAAGAGCGCAGGATTTTCCTTTGCCCATGCGTCAAAATCTTTCTGCCAGTCAGCCTGTCGCTTGGCAAATCCCGCTTTCTTTTCCGCAAAATACTTGACGGCTTCGGGGTCAACATAGAAAAATTCATCGGGATTCAAGCCAAGGTTCTTTTTGGTCTCGGCAACATCGGCTTCTCCCAAAGGCTCTCCGTGCACCTTGGCAGTTCCCTGTTTGGGCGCAAATTTTCCGATGATAGATTTAAGCATAATCAGACTGGGTTTATCAGCACAAGCCTTTGCCTCTGCAATCAGTTTTGCAACGCCCTCAACATCATACATATCGCCTTTTAAGACCTGCCAGCCATAAGCCTCATAGCGTTTCGCAATATCTTCGGTAAACGTAATATCAGTTGAGCCGTCAATGCTGATTCTGTTCTCGTCATAAATCGCAATCAGTTTGCCCAGTTTTAAGTGACCCGCCAAACTGCTCGCTTCGGAAGAAACGCCCTCTTCAAGGCATCCCTCTCCCACGAGCGTGTACGTGTAATGGTCTACGATTTTGTGGGCGGCGGTATTGTATTTTGCGGCAAGCATCGTCTCTGCGATTGCCATTCCCACCGCAATGGCGATTCCCTGCCCCAAAGGACCGCTCGTATTTTCCACGCCCTCAGTCACACCGTATTCAGGATGACCTGGACACTTTGAGCCAGGCGTGCGGAATGATTTAATGTCGTCAAGAGAAATGTTGTACCCCGCCAAATGCAGCACCGAATACAACAACATCGAACCGTGTCCCGCAGACAATACAAAACGGTCTCTGTCCGCCCATTTTGCATCTGCGGGGTTGTGCTTAAGGATTTCGCCGTACAGCAACGCGGCAAGTTCAGCACAGCCAAGCGGAAGCCCCGGATGACCAGAATTTGCCTTTTGAATCGCATCCATCGAAAGACTGCGAATCGTTTTTGCCACGGCGTTAATACCCATAAGATTCATGATATAACTCCTTACCTGTCGTCTGACTACGCGAAACGACCGTTAATTTTTTCCCTCAATAATTCTTAATAACTCATCCAGCCCCGCACATCGTTCCAAAGCCTTTTTGACTTCCTGACGATGCAATACTTTTGCCAACGCAGAAATCACTTGCAGGTGAGGCTGTACTCCGCTAGTCAGCAACACAAACATCACAAAAACGCGGATTCCATCGGGAGCATTCATATCAATCGCCCGCCGCAAATAACAGACTGCAATCTTCTGGTCTTCAGGATTTTTGATAATCGAAGCCTGCGCATGAGGCATGGCGATTCCATTCCCCACGGCCGTACTCAGCACCTGCTCACGCTGACAAAGCGCATCGACAAATTCTGCGGAAGAAATATAGTCAGGAAGACTCACCAACTCGCTGATATGCTCGTATACTTCTGACGGACTTGTACCCTCAACTTCTTTAAAGACACCGCCTTTTTTAATCAAGTCAGCGATATTGACATCAGAAAACATATTCCCTCCGTAAAAAGACTAAATGACTTTCCAACGGTCAGTCCGTAGCCGTTCAATTGCAGCGGTCAACGGAATGCGGATATCCTCAAAATTGTATTCCATGCCTTCCAGTGAAAGTTGCATCGCATACTCGTCTCCGTCAATACTTTCGTTCAAGCAGGACAACGCCTCCAGCATACGGGAAACATGCGTAAACAATTGCGAAAGCGTAACCAATTCTTGCTGAGGCATCTGTTCCAGTTTATCACTGGCACAATCAATGTCATACACCAAAGAACCGACTTTGGAATACAAATCAAGCGCACGATGACGAATCGACCCGCGCGAAAAATCCGCAAACCAGTTGTATTTTCTACGGAGTATAGCATTTCTGCGCATTATTTGCAATGTAAAGAACTGCTCTTCCTCTGGAGAAATTTCCATGGATTTAGGTATTATTTTTTTGACCAGCCCAGAAACATCCTCTTTTTTCTCGTAGAGCAAGTCCTGAATAAAACAGTCAATCACGTAGTCCGGCAAATTATACAGCGGAACTCCGCCATCCAGTCCACGTTCCAAATCCTGCGCATTCCATTTGCCCACCGCAGGAACATCCTCGCCATATCGCCACAACCGAGTCTCAACTCCGAACAACTCCATGGCAACTTTTTTTGAGTTTTCCAGAAATTCATGGACAGAGCCACATTCCGTAGTGCATAATTTTTTGCGATTCTCGTAGAATACATTTGCCAGCTGCTCGTCCATACTTGCGCACGGACCAAGACGGTCAAAACTTTCCAGCAATGCCTTTTCCAGCATATCGTTCCAGTGCTGACGCTCCATGTCCTCGTAGTTCACCTGCATGGGATTCAGTTTATGCGTGACCAGCGGGAAAATTTCGATGATTCCCCTGTCCCAATCATTCACGCGGCACAAAAGTCGGTCGCCGTATTTAAAATCGCAGTCCTGCATAATCCGCTCGATGGATACGCCCGTAAGCGATATTTTTGGCGGAAGCTCAAATTCCTGCGCGTCAAGATGCAAATCCTTATTCACCGGGTCGGCGGCAATATACTGCGAGGCATACTCGTCACCCACCAGCGTGAACAAATCCCGCGCCTGATTGCAGTCCGTGTTGAAAATCTTTGGCTGAAGCAACTTGCCGTTGTATTCAAACTGAAGCGTACACGAAAGCATCTCCATATCCACAAACGGAATACAGCGGTCACCCGGAACAAACACTTTCTGCATAACTTCCTGTGGCGTGGGAACAAAACTGAAGAACTGACCGACAAAAGCACCCGCCCGCGTCAGAAACAATTTGTGTTCCAACGGAAAAACGAGCGGGTCACTTTCCAAATATTCCGCAACCTGACGAGCCGTCGCACGAATTCCCACCTGTCCCAAAAAACGAGACATTTCTCTTGCCGTGAACGGCTCACGGTATGTGCGAAGAAAGTGCGTTATCAGCGTGTCTGCGGTAAAGTTCATATCTCTAAGATACTGTTTTTTTGCCGAATCGTCTATTTAAATTGCGCATTTTTACACTTCGCGTATATCAAATGGCTCTATATCCATATTCTCCAGCATTGAGCGCACCTGTTCCAACGTAACGTGTGTCACCTTGCACGTAATGCGCCGTTTTGAGACATCTTTTCCCTCGCTGGTGACGATTGAAACAATATTCCCGCCCAGTTCCGCGATTGACTGACTGATTTTTGCGAGTTCTCCCGGCTTTTCAGCCATATCAGCCATAAAACGTACCCCGCGATGCCGCGCACCAAACATTTCGATAAACGCATGGAATAAATCGCTTTCTGTGATGATGCCCACCAGCAAGTCTCCGTTCATCACCAGAAGACAACCTACATTTTTGTCCGCCATGATGCGCGCGGCTTCTTCAATTACTTCGTTCTGATTTACGGTAATGACATTCTTGACCATCACCTTTTCCACTTTTAGTTTGGAGAGAAGGTAGCTCAGTTCATACATATCCAGCGTGGTCGCCTGTGAAGGAGCCGCCTTTGACAAATCATTCTTCGTCACGATGCCGACCAGCCTGTTGTCGCGGTCAAGCACGGGCAGTTTGTTCACATTCTCCTTGGTCATCAACGCGCGAGCATCCGTCACGCTTGTCTCAGGATTCACATAAATCAAATCCTTGCTCATCAAATCTGAAACTATCATACGAGCCTCCATTTCAGGCAGTTTTTATCTTGCACTCCTTGCAGATAAAATATGCGTATTTGTATTATAACACGGCTCTGAAGAAAAAGCGAATTTTTTAAAATCCCCCACAAAGAACACGAATGTCTGTGCTTGAGATGACCTTCTTTTTTTACCACGCCCTCCGTGGTTTCCTTGGCTCTGTGAGGAATTCCTATCCGCCCAAATATGCTTTTTTTACGGCAGGGTCACGAATTAGTTCGCTTGCGTCTCCGCTTTTGATGATGCTACCTGTTTCCAGAATGTAGACGCGGTTTGCAATGTTCATCGCCTTAAATGCGTTTTGCTCCACCAAAAGAATTGTCGTGCCTTCCTTGTTAATCCGCTGGATGATTTCAAAAATCTCGTCCACCAAAATCGGTGCTAAGCCCATGCTCGGCTCGTCAAGCAAAAGCAGTTTCGGTGTACTCATGATGCCGCGCCCCATCGCAAGCATCTGCTGCTCACCGCCGCTCAAAGTCCCCGCCACCTGCTTGACTCGTTCTTTCAGGCGCGGAAACAACTCAAACACGCGATCCATGTCGTCCTTGATTCCAACCTTGTCCGTTCTGGTAAACGCGCCCATCTCCAAATTCTCGCGCACGGTCAGGTTTGCAAAAATGCGGCGGCCTTCGGGAACATGAACTAACCCACGCTTTACAATCTGGTCTGCGGGAAGCGCGGTAATATTTTCACCGTTAAAACTCACGCTTCCGCCCTGCTTTTTAATCAGATTTGAAATGGAATGTAATGTGGTCGTCTTTCCTGCGCCGTTTGAGCCAATCAGGCTGATTATTTCGCCCTGCTCCACGCTGAATGAGATGCCTTTGAGCGCACGGATTGCTCCGTAGTTCACGGTAAGATTGGTAACTTCAAGCATTGTGTCAGACATTCAACGCATCCTCCCCTAAATAGGCTTTGATGACCTGTGGATTTGAGACCACTTCCTGCGGCGTTCCCTGCGCGATAATCCGTCCGTAGTCCAAAACAAACAGCCGCTCACAGATTCCCATAACCAGTTTCATATCATGCTCAATCAAAAGAATCGTCACCTTGAACTGCTTTCTGATTGCGGCAATCGATTCCATCAGTTCTTTTGTTTCCTGCGGATTCATTCCCGCCGCCGGTTCGTCCAAAAGCAAGAGGGTTGGTTTTGCCGCAAGCGCACGGGCAATTTCCAGTTTGCGTTGCTCGCCGTAGGGCAGATTTTTTGCCAGTTCGTTTTCTTTTTTCTTCATATTGAAAAGTGAAAGAAGCGTCTGCACCCGAAGCGTCATCATCTGCTCGTCACGGAAAAAACGCGGCGTTCTGAAAAGCACGTCAAACGGAGACACTTTCCGCTGACTGTGCATGGCAATCCGCACGTTGTCCGCCACCGTCAGATTTCCGAACAGACGGATATTCTGGAACGTGCGGGCAATGCCAATCTTATTCAGCGCGGCGGGCGATTTTTTGTTCACCAGATGCACTTTGCCGTGCCTGTCCCAAAAAGTAATCTCGCCGCTCGTGGGAGTATACACGCCGCTCAGCATATTGAACACCGTGGTCTTTCCCGCGCCATTCGGGCCAATCAGACCAACCAAGTCGCCCTGATACAAATCCATGGTAAAGTCGCTCACCGCCCGCAAGCCGCCGAACACAATCGAAACATCGGAAGCCTGTAAAATCAGTTTCTTCTCGTCACTCATTTTTCGCCTCCCTTTTCAGCAGTTTCAGAAGCGGCAGATTTTTTCCGATTTTTCAGCATCTCCACCAGCGATTTTATCTGACGTGGCGCGCCATCCCACAGTTTGATAAAACTCAGTTCCTTCATACCGAGCAATCCCTGCGGACGGAACAGCATGACCAGAATCAAAATGACCGGATAGAAGAGCAGGCGGTAGTTCTGCAAGAAACGCAGGAATTCCTGCAAGTAGGTCAACACGAATGCCGCAAGCACTGAACCCGTCACGCTTCCCATGCCACCCAGCACGACAAAAATCAAATCGTTGATTGAATTATTGAACGAAGCAAGGTCGGGCTTTATAAAGCCAATGAACGGAGCATACAACGCGCCTCCGATTCCGCCAACAAAGGATGCGACAACAAAGCCTACCATCTTGTAGCGGAACACGCTGACTCCGTTTGAATTCGCCGCAATCTCATCCTCGCGCACCGCAAGAATCGCGCGTCCATAGGTTGAGCGGATAAAGTTTTGCAAGAGGATAATAATCGCGACCAAAACGCCTACAATCACAAGGTACGAAAGCGCGGGTCCCCACACAAAATCGGTGGAAAGAATCGTGGGAAACTGCTTTCCGTTGGGACCGCCCGTAATGCCCTTCTGGTTCACCAAAACAACGCGGATAATCTCGCCAAACGCAAGCGTCACAATCGCAAGATAATCGCCTTCCAGTTTGAGCGTGGGAAATCCAATCAAAAAGCCAAAGAACGCCGCAATCAACGCCGCAAGCACCATGCTCACCGGAAGCGGAATGCCCAAATTTTGCGTCAAAAGAATCACCGAATATGCACCGATTGCCTCAAATCCTGCCTGTCCAAGCGAAAGCTGCCCCGTAATGCCGCAGACAATGTTCACGCTCAGGGCCATAATCGCATTGATGCCGCCCAAAGTTATAATCTGTGCCGTGTACGCATTGATTGCGCCCAGTTTTATCAGCACCGTGGGAACAAAAACCGCCACAAACGCGATGATGCCAAGAATTATCGTATTTCTGTAAAATTTATTCTCCATACTGCGCCCCCATCATACCTTTACGTGGGTCTTTTTGCCCAGAATGCCCGTCGGCTTAACCAGCAGAATCACAATCAGAATCATGTAGGAAATCGCATCCGCATACTGAGAGGAAATGTACGCCTTTGTCATCGTCTCCGCAACACCAAGAATGATACCGCCCAGCATCGCACCCGGAATTGACCCGATGCCGCCCAGAACAGCCGCCACGAATGCCTTCAAGCCGGGAATGTAGCCCATCACCGGATCAATCTGTGGATATGCCGTTGCATACAGAACGCCGCCCGCACCTGCAAGTACCGAACCAATCACAAACGTAATCGCAATAATCCTGTTCACGCTGATACCCATCAGGCTTGCCGCACCCAAATCATAGGAAACGGCGCGCATGGCCTTTCCCGTCTTGGTGTAATTTACGATGTAGTTCAATACGACCATCAAGACCGCGCTCAGCACAATCACAATCAGCTGGATGTTGGAAAAAGACACGATGCCGATACTGAGCATTTTTGTCGTCATCGTAGGAAACTGGCGCGGGTCAGGGCCAACAAACGGAAGCACGCGCATCACATTCTGCAGAATCAATTCCACCGCAATCGCCGTAATCAGCGAATTCAGTCGCGGCGCATTCCTAAGCGGTCGGTAGGCAAGACGCTCAATCACCAAACTCAGAAGACCGCACATCAGCATCGCCGCCAAAAACGCCAGCGTCATACCAATCGGAGTTGTGCCCACCGCGCACAAGACAAAATAGCCTGCGTATGCACCAACCATCATCACGTCGCCATGGGCAAAGTTAATCAATTTGACGATACCGTAGACCATCGTGTAGCCAAGCGCAATCAACGCGTAAATGCTTCCCAGCGACAGTCCGTTTATCAACTGCTGAACAAAAATAGAAATGCTATTCACCTTTCTTCGTCCTCATAGAAAAAAAGCATAGTCCCGCTTCCAGAACTATGCTTCCATGCACTTCTCTTTTATATCAAATTATAGAAGAAATGTAAATATAGGATATTTTTAGAAGGGGAAGTCTCCCCCTACGCGCCCACTTCGTTGGTCGCTACCCTCTCTGCGGGGCAATTGCCTTGCTTTTCAGCCCCGCAACGCCCCGCTTACTTTCCCAGCACAACCGCCGTGTATGAGCCGCCAAGCGCATAGGAAATGACTAGCACTTTTTTGAGCGCGGCACTTTCTACAACATTGCGGCTTACGGAACCGTCTTTTGCAATGACGTATGCCTTGTCGCTTGCGATGTCACCGTGGAGCATGAGCGCGGCATGAGCAACCTGCAAAGCCGCCGTTCCCGCACGACCTTCGCCAACTCGCTCCTTGATTTCAATCGCAGGCTTACCGGCAAATGATTTTGCAAGCACGGTCTTTTCGATGTCGTCCACCGCTTTCATGCCGTTTGCAAAGCCGTATACAGCGTCAATTTCTTCCGCTTTTACGCCAGCATCTTTCAATGCGTCGGCAATTGCCTTTTCCAGTGCGTCCGCCGTACCAGAGATTGCGCCAAAGCGTACGTTGTGGCGACCGTTTCCGTAGCCAAGGATATGAGCGTACACATTCGCCCCACGTTCTTTTGCGTTTTTATCATCTTCCAGAATAAGCGTAGTGCTTGCATCTCCAAGAACAAATCCGTCCGCGCCATCATACGGAGCGACCACCGATTTTGCCTTGTAGCCCAGTTCATTGAAGAGGTTGTCAAGAATCGGGATATTCTCGTCATTGCCCGTAGCGAGCATGACTTTTTCCTGACCTTCCTGAATGACGTTCATGGAATAGAGAATGCTCGTAAGACCTGACACCGGGCCGCTCGTAACGGTAACGCTGTAGCCTTTCAGACCAGAACAAATTGAAAGATAGCCGCCCGCCGCATTGTACACGGTGTTGGGAAATTTGAATGCGCTTCCCTTTGCGTTGCCTTTTTCGCCAATCAGTTCCTCAAAGTCGTATGTTGAGCCAAGCGCACCTTCGCTCGTACCGACAATGTTGCCGATGTCCTTTGCGTTTTCTTCGGTTACGGTCAGTTTTGCGTCTTTAAGCGCGCGCATTCCCGTCACCACTTGCAACTGGCTAAAGTTGTCCAACTTGCGGTAGAACGCCATCTTGATTCCCAGTTCGTCGTATTCAGTTGTTTCTATCGTAGAATGGATGCTCGTCTCAGTCGGCTTTGCGTCTGCCTTTACCTGCGCGATGTACGCGTCCTTTGTGTGACCAAGCGGATTCACAAGTCCAAGACCAGTAATCGCAATGTTCGCCTTTTTTGAACTGACTTTTACGTCGCCCGCATTCTTACTGAAAATGATGCTCGCGTTGTTTCCACCGAACGCAAATGAATTGCTCATCACGGCGGTCAGTTCTTTTTGGTGCGGCACATTCTGCACGAATTCAATCTTGCCCGCTTTTTCCTTGAGTTTTTCCTTGTCTTCGTCAGTGTAGCCCAGAGTGGGAAGAACTGTGTTCGTGGTAAGTGCCTTGATTGAGAAGACCGCCTCGATTGCGCCAGCGGCACCCAGACAGTGACCCGTCATTGCCTTGGTGGAGCTTGCGCTCAAATTGTCGTTTTCGCCGTCAAACACCGCATGGAGCGAAAGGAACTCTGCGTTGTCATTCTTTGCCGTTCCCGTTCCGTGTCCATTCACGTAGCCGATGTCTTTTTTGGAAACGCCCGAATTCTTGATTGCACGCTCAATCGCCTCAATCTGGCACAATCCGTCCTCGCGCGGCGCGGTAATGTGATGAGCGTCAGTCGTTACGCCCGCACCCAGCACCTCGCAGTAGGTCTTTGCGCCGCGAGCCTTTGCGTGTGCATAAGACTCAACGATGACCATGCCCGCGCCTTCGCCCAGCGTAATGCCGGTACAGCGGTTGAACGGAGAGCAGCCGTTTTCGTCCAGCGCGTGCAGAGAAAGGAATCCCGCATACGGAATGGATGCGAATGAGTCCGCGCCGCCAGCAAGCACCACGTCCGCCTTGCCCGCACGAATCAAATCACATGCATACGCCACACTGATGGTTCCTGCCGCGCAAGCGTTACCTACGTTCGTAACGATTCCGCCCGCGCCCGCAAGTTCCGCCACCTGAGAAGCAATCGGCGCAATCGGCATTTTAAGGATATCTTCCTTCTTTTTGCCGTTCTTGTAGTAATGCTCAATGCTTACCGCACCGCCCACACAACTGCCGATAATTACGCTCATACGCGGGTCGTCATTTCCCTTTGCAAGCCCAGAATCAGCCAGCGCTTCTTTTGCCGCTTTTAGGCAGAGTTTTGAAGCACGGTCTTTTTCTTCGGGCGCGTCAATGTCGTCCAGCGTGTCGCAGTTTACTTCTGCGGCCAGTGTTGCATAGCAGTTTTCGGTGTCTACCGTAGTCGTATGCTTGATGCCGGAAACTGAAGCCAGCACATTCTTCCAGGACTCTTCCACGGAATTTCCGATGGCACAAATCATGCCCAAGCCCGTCACCACACAGCGATTCTTCTCTTCGGTCATTTGCGAATTTCCTTTCTTTGCAACTGAATTTACGCGTTCTTTACAATATAGTCTGCAATCGTGTCGATGCTGTAGAAAGTCTCTTTGGGAAGACCTGTCATTGAAACACCATACTCGTCATCGGCAAAAGAGATGATTTCCAGCGAGTCAACGGAATCCAATCCCACTTCATCGCCAAACAACGCGGTGTCATATTTCAGCACATCGCCGTCAACACCCAGATTTGACATAAAAAAATCCTTCAACTTTGCCTGAACTTCTGTCTTTTCCATTTGTTACTCCTCTTGTCCTTTTTTAAGGACGATTCAATAATCTGCCTAATTTAGCGGTGATATTATACCTAAAAACCCCAATCTGCGCAATGCTTTTTTAGGAACGTTTTTGAGGGGAAAAGCCTTTCCCCTAGTTCGCATTCACAAACTGCGTCTGTGCTTGCTCACCTACCCCATTCTCCTGGGGGTATTCCCCCAAGCCCCCTTTGTGTTATACTCAGCGTATGACAGAAATTCATCTCAATTGCACACATATTTTCTTCATATTATATCTTATCGGTTCGTGCCTCGATTTTGGCATAAACCAGTGGCTGGAATACATCGACTTCCGCCACCGCAAAAAGTACGGACGCGAAATTCCACCCGAATTCGCAGCATACATTGACGCCGCTACCGTGGAAAAAACGTGCCAATACGAGGACGCGCGGTACAAATATTGGCTTCCCAAAAACATCCTCGGCTTTGTGATTGCACTCGCGCTCGTGTTCAGCGGATTTTATCCTGTTTTGTTCAATAATATATACTCGTGGACACAAAACTCATTCCTCATCGCGCTCCTGTTCACCGTGTTGAGCAGTCTTCCCGAAGCAATCATATTCCTGCCCTTCCGCCTGTACCGCGAATTTGTCATTGAAAAGCGATTCGGATTCAGCACGATGACTTTGCGCCTGTGGATTATAGACCAACTGAAAGGACTGCTCGTAAGTGCGCTGCTTATGATTCCTCTTTTGTTCGCCATGATTATGGTTCTGGAACATTGGAACAACTGGTGGTGGCTTTTGCTTGGCGGCATTTACGTTGTGTTCAGTCTTGCCGTGTCGCTCATTTATCCCGCGTTCATCGCCCCGCTGTTCAACAAATTCACTCCGCTGGAAGACGGCGAACTGAAAACGCTTCTGACCGACGCGCTCACGCAAACTGGGTTCAAGGCAAGCGGACTTTTCGTGATGGACGCTTCCAAACGCAGCAAACATTCCAACGCCTATTTTACGGGATTCGGAAAGACCAAGAGAGTCGTGCTGTATGACACGCTGATTGCCCAGCTCAGTCCGCAAGAAATCAAGGCGGTGCTTGGTCACGAACTGGGACACTACAAGCATCATCACATCACAAAAAAACTCTGCGTCATGTTCCCACTCATTTTTGCCGCGCTGTTTCTGGCAAGCCTGTTCATCAAAAACCCCGATTTGTACACCGCGTTCGGCTTTACGGTTGAACCAATTCCGCAGATACAGTTTTTGGGAATATTTTTGATTAGCATGGTATTCGGCGGATTCAGCACGATGTTCAGCCCCATCAGCAATTTCTTTAGCCGCCGCGATGAATTTCAAGCGGATGCATTCGCAAAGAATCTGTGCGGCACGGAAAAAACGCTTACCTCATCGCTCATCAAACTGAACAAAGAAAACCTAAGCGAATTGACCGAACCGAAAATCTACAGCATTTTTAATTACAGTCATCCGCCGCTTTTGGAACGAATCCGCGCACTTTCCGACTGACCCGCAAAAAAAAGAGACCAGATAATCCACGGCACAGCCTTCAATACATGCGTCGCTACGCTCCGCGCGCTATGAGGAAATTATTGACGTTTGCGCCTTCGGCGCATGAGCGTACCGTTGCTGGATTCCCCCTCTGGCGGGTACAAAAAAGAGACCAGATAGTCTACGGCACAGCCTTCAATACATACCGTTGCTGGATTCCTCCTCTGGCGGGGTTTTGTAAGAAGCACTTGCGTAGCATCTGGTCTCAAAAACGGAAAGAGGGGGATTCGAACCCCCGGTACCTTTTGGGTACACGCGCCTTCCAAGCGCGCACCTTAAACCACTCGGACATCTTTCCAAAATATATTTTACAGGATTTTTGAACTCACTGCCCGACAACAGGAAAATAAATCTTTCGACCTGAAAGCAAACTTTTCGCTTTTCAATGCTGTTTTATCGGAAAGAGGGGGATTCGCTCTCCAGCCACGCACATCGTGTGCGTTCCTTCCGAGCCGTCTCCGCAACCTGTCGGCGACCTCCTGTCGCCTTTTCCTCACATTCGTTCGGCGGTTGCTACGCTTCGAATCCCAAATCTTTCGACCTGAAAGCAAACTTTTCGCTTTTCAATGCTGTTTTATCGGAAAGAGGGGGATTCGAACCCCCGAATCCTCAAGAAAGGATTAACGGTTTTCGAGACCGCCCGATTCGACCACTCTCGCATCTTTCCAATGAAAAATGCAATCAGGCTCAAAAACCTGTATGTAGCGAGGCTAACACGATTCGAACGTGCGACCTCCACCTCCGCAGGGTGGCGCTCTAATCCAGCTGAGCTATAGCCTCAGGATATAGTACCCTAAAACGAAAACTTGGTTTTCGTCAGTCACGGAAGCGACAGGAGTTGAACCTGCCCAGCCCGTAAGGAACTGACGGATTAGCAATCCGTTGTATTACCGCTCTACCACGCTTCCTTATCCGCGTAAAAACGGAGCGGGAGGGATTCGAACCCCCGGTAAGTTGCCCTACAACGGTTTTCAAGACCGCCGCCTTCGACCGCTCGGCCACCGCTCCAAAATTGACGCTTTAAAAATATAACCCAAATCAACAGTTTGTGTCAAGTATAGAAAAGAGTTTTGTAAATACTTTCTGTCATTCTTTTTTCTATCGAATCAGTTTGTCCAAGCGTGAGTCTTTTTGCCGCCAGTTCTTGTCCACTTTGACCTGCAAATCCAAGTCGATGCGGTAGGGGAAAATTTTGCGCAGTTTCTTGATGCTTTCCACGCGGATTGTCTTGATGAGATTTGCGCCTTTTCCAATCACAATGCCTTTTTGGCTTTCTCGCTCGACGCATAGGAAGGCGCGCACCCACATTTCGTTCTGTTTTTTCATTTCCATGTCGGCAATCTGCACGTAAATCGCATGGGGAATTTCTTGCGAAAGACGGTTCATCGCCTGCTCACGGATTACCTCTGCAATGCGGAAATCAACTTCCTGATCGGTGTAAAATTCCTCGCTGTAGAGGTGCGGGGCAATGGGAGCAAGGTCGTAGAGGGCTTTGAGGACTTCGTTGATTCCCGTGTCGTCTTTTGCGGACATCTGAATAATTTTCTTTGCGTCCAAGTCTGGCAATTCTGTCTGTACGAACGCTTGCGCCTGAGCGACTTTTGCATGACGGTCATCAATTTTGTTTATGGCAACCACCAGTTTTTGCGTGTGGTTTTTGAGCAATGTGGTGATGGATGTTTCTTCTTCGCCGCATGGTCGGGTGCTGTCAATCACGTATAGAATGCAATCTGCATTTTTCAGCTGGTCGGTGACAATTGACCGCATACGCAGGTTCATTTTTTTTTCTGAATCGTGGTAGCCCGGCGTGTCCACAAAAACAAGTTGTCCCAGCGATGTGTTTACGATGCCCTTGATTGCGTTGCGTGTGGTCTGCGGATATGACGAGACGATGGAAATCTCTTCGCCACTCGCCGTGTTGAGGAAGGTAGACTTTCCCGCTGAGGGGCGACCGATAATCGTAACGAGCGCGGTCTTTTCGCCCACGGGGGGCTGTGCGGAATTGTCGTCCTGCGCGAAATCTGGTTCAGCGGAAATGTGTTCTGCCTGCGGTTTATTTTTTTTCGTTTGCTCTACCATAAGGACATTATAATAGAAAGAACGAAAAAAACAAAGGGATGCAAAGAAAATTATGTGAACATTGTCGATAGAATATTGCCGTAAAGTTGAAAATTAAATAACAACGTGTTATAATTTAATTTAGATGTTTTATCAGAATTTGCGCACAAACAATTATTCGCCTCTTGACAAAAATAATGCCGCCCATATAATTTCTCGGGCATCGGGCTGTAGGGGCTAACTATGCCCAGCATACAATAACATCGAACAATTCAATTCTTTCTCATACACCAAAAGGCCGTCATCCGCACAATTCGCGCAGTGACGGTCTTTTCTTTGCTTTTCAAGGAGGTGCGGCAGCATGATTTTTTGGCAGAGAATAAAATTCAGTCTTATTCTTGTGTCATTACTGTTTCTCTGGGGCTGTTCGCTTGGCGATGACGGTGGTGGGTCTGTCACTTTCCGCGTAACGGGCGAAATGGCACAAAAAATTGCGGGGGCGGCTCATTCTCGCTCGGCGGTTTCGGCAAACTCACCCAACGCACAGGCACGCTCGCTCTCGGCGGAAGATGCTGAAGGGCTGTTCATCGACATCTTGCTTAAAGGTGGGTTTTCGGCGGCACGGACGATTCCTGCGAAAGAGGGCGCGACGGCAGAATTTGACGACATTCCCGTGGGAAAGACGCTCTATGCCGAGGCTGTTGCCTATCGTCTGGGCGGCGACACGGGCTGGGAGCGCACCGTTTTCTACATGGGGAAATCTTCCTCAATCAGAATCCGACCAGGCAAAAACACGCTCCCGCTCATGATGCAAGTGGCGCAGATGTTCTCGGTGAAAGTGAAATTTTCCGAACAGAACGACCTTGCGCTTTCGTGCGAGCAGGACGGAACAAAATTCATCTTCACGGCGGGCGACTCGACCACCACAGCAAGCGGCGCGGAGATTAAGCCTGTAGAAGTCTCGTCGCTCTTTGTCTGGTATGTGGACGGAACAGCACAAGAAGAAACAAGCGGCACATTCACGCTGGAAACAGACGGCATGAATGAAGGGGAATATGAAATTGAGGTTGCTCGTGGCGACAAATCCGCAGCGGCAACAGTAACCATAGAATAAAGTAAATGGAGGAGAAAATGAAGAAAGCATTTTCAGTTTTAATGATTGCAGGATTGTTCCTGCTTTTTGGCTGTAACGATATTGTCGAACTGGAGAACAATACCGTTGCAGAATCGACCGAAGCGGCAGTTGCGGGCGATGACTTGGACTCTGCGGACATCGTTCCACAGGTGACATCATGGCTTCGTTTTGCAAAGCCGACTTTGAACGGCAAGGCACGAACGGCACTCCCGGAATTCAATGACGACATGCTTGAAAACTGTGCGTTTGTGCTTAAAGCCGGCGTTACAGGAGCGGCCAACGCGCGAGATGTCAAACTGGTGACGGCAGAGCTTCTTTCCTGGGATACGGCGACGATGACAGAGACCGCGCTTTCTGCATATACGGAAACGGCTCTCACGCCCGTAAGTCACAAAGTGACCTATTCTCTTGAAGACTTGGCGGCAGGAAATTACCGCGTTCAGATTCACTTGTATGCCGACACAGAAAAACAGCACCCAATCAATACATGGCGCGAGCTTGCAATCATCACAGGCGGTCAGACAAGCCTTGCAAGCAGGACTGTATCGAACCTCAACAAAGTCTACACAATCACCTTGAATGCAAACGGCGGAGAAGCGGCAACCGGCACGACATTGCCGACCGTCTACACGCGCAATTCTGGAAAAATCACGCTCCCGACTCTTACAAAAAGCGGATATTCATTCGGCGGATGGTACTCAGATACTGGGTTTACAAATAAAGTAACCGAGATTGCCGCAGGAAGCACGGGAAACAAGACATTCTATGCACAGTGGAACAGGGCTGCAATCACGGTAACCATTGAGAATCCGACAGACCTTATACTTGCGGGCGAAGTGAGCGGAACTTCCGTAACATTTGCCGTGACGGGCGGAACAGGCTCTTATGCATGGAGGGTCGATAATGCAACGCAGGACGGCGAAACAGGCGACACATTTGTATTTGATGCAAGCGCACTTGCCACAGGCTCTTACGAAGTTGAAGTTTTAAGTGGAGATTTAAGTTCTATGGCTACCGTCTTTGTAGGCGGCGCGGATTCTTACCTCTATGTAAGCGCAACGGGAAGCGACGACAACAGCGGAACAAGGACAAGCCCGCTCGCCACGATTGCCGCCGCAACCGCAAAAATGAGCGACAGCGAGATTGACTACACGATTTTTGTTGACGGCATCGACACTGATTTAGGTGCATGGAGTAACGGCAAATCAACACCTGTTCTTCTTGTAGCGACTTCTGTTCCAGTAACATTGACGAATATCAAGCTTTCAGGCGGTTTCCTCAAGTCTGGCGAAGCACTGGTAGTTGGGGGCGGCTATTATGATGAAAATGATGAAAGTGTAGAGGTTACTGCAAATGTAACTATAAAAGACGGTGTTCTCATTACAGATAATAACAAAGGTGACGATCCTGCATCGTATGGTTACACTTCCTGTGGTAAGAGTTGCAATTCCGGGGTCAAAACTTATAATGGAAGGCGGAAGCATCACGGACAATGTTGCAGGCCGAGGACTTGTTCAGGTAGGTTACGGTACGACATTTGAAATGACAGGCGGTTCTATAACAAACAACATCTTGTATACATACCAGGAAACATACAGCATGTCTTGCGGTGTTCGTGTTTTGGCGGCAACAGATGACGGCTCTATGGCTGCCGGCACATTCAAGATTTCCGGCGATGCTGTTGTGGACGAAGTCTATCCCGCAACAGGTGCGGTCGTTACCGTTGCGGGTGCGCTTAACAATGCCACCCCGATTCAGATTCTGCCTTCTGCTTACACCAACGGAACACAGGTCGTTGAATTTGCTTCTGACGCGGGCGTTACGCTTGCAGAGGCTTGCGGCTACTTCACCGTCAAAGCAAACGGCACGGAAACATGGTCACTCTACATCAACGGAAAGATTTACGAAGGCTACGCCACTTCTGTTTCGGATTTGGGCACAACGATTTCTTCTCTCGCAAAAAAATATGTGACCGTTTCCTTCCCGAACGCCACATTCACTTCTATGAGCGGAACTTTGAGCGACTACATCACAGCCCTCACCGTCCCGGACTCAGTTACGGCAAGCGGCATGGGCTTCCTTGACTTGGGTGAAAACTTCTCTGAATTCAAAGTTGCAAGCTCTAACAGCAAGTTCTCAGTCTCAGACGGAAAGCTCTATTCTGCGGACGGCACGAAACTCTACCGCGTTCCTCCTGCATATACAGGCACATCGCTCCCGATTCTTGCCGCCGTCACCGAAATTGCGGACGGATTTATTGCGGGCTGTAAGAACATCGCTTCGTTCACCGTGGCAAGCGGAAACACGAGCTTCAAGGCTCAGGCTCCTTTGGCTTCGGATTGGTCTAATTTGGCTTCATCATACGCAGGTCTTGAGGCTTATCAGGAATTGATGTACTTTAAGGCAGATTCAACATTAGGAGCTGAACCGTCAATGACAGGCAGTGATGGAAAATTATCTAGTGAATGGACTGAATGGAATAATCAATATCAGAATCAATATGGTCATTATGGATATGCCCCGATTCCTGTTCTTTTATCTTACGATGGAAAAACAATTATTGCCTGTCCTCCTGCCGTAAAACTTGTTACGCAAGCGGAATTGATGGAAAAATATTCTTCAACTGGTGCTCAACTTAGTGGAATGACTGTATCTGCCTCAGATTATGAAGCAGGCACGCCGGTATTCACTTGCACGACCACACGACCGTATACATTCGCTGGCTGTGAGACCCTGACAGAAGTGTCTGTCAAAATCACAAGCACAACGGCTACATCGGCATATTTGTTCTACAAGTGTCCTGAGCTGACTTATGTTGGGCTTAACATTCCATCTTCCAATATTGCCGCCTACTCATTTACGGATTGTACGAAGCTTACTAAGGTGGAATTCTTGAACACGAATACAACGAAAGTGCTGAAAGATTCATTCAGCGGCTGTACTTCTTTGAACTATCTTTGGTTCCAGGCCGGTGAAAACAGCGGCTCTGCCGAAGACGGTGCATGGCCGTCTGGCTGTACTGTCACACTTTCAGGGCAGGTAAACTAAACGGTATGCGTTAGGGATTGTAGGGGCGGCGAAAGCCGTTGCGTAACAAAGTGAAGCAATGAGTGCGAAAGCACGGAACCCCGAAGAGCCCGACCCGCCGCAAGGCGGGTAACGCCCAAAAATGGAAGCGGGATTCAGAAATGGATTCCGCTTTTTTTGTGGGGTAAAGGCATTTGCGAATTAACAAGTGATGTGCTATAATTTTTCTAATGACTGTCATAAATGGCAATTTTGAATGGGATTCAGAAAAGGACGAAATCAATAGAATCAAGCATGGTTTTTCTTTTTCTGAAATACTCGATGTGTTCGATGACCCATTTTTCATAGAGCGATATGACACGGAACATTCCTCGCTCGAAGAAGAACGCTACATCGGACTTGGTGAATCAGGCGGGGCTGTTATCGTAATGACAGCTTACACCGAGCGGGAGCGGACACGATTGATTTCTGCCCGTTTTGCCACAGAATCAGAAAGGAAATTGTATTATGAGTCCAGAAAGAATAGCTGAATTGCAGAACAGACCGATTGATTTGTCAGACATTCCCGAAGTAACGCATGAACAGGCAAAGGAATTTTATCCACGAAGTTTACGAAAAGAGTTTCAGTTGATTTACAATCTTTTCGACAAAGAAAATCTCATCTGGCTTGAGCAGAATGGCATAATGAATCGTGGTATTATAAACACTGCCCTTGAAAAACTGAGGAAAGGCACACTCAAACTGGCATAATGCCCAAAAATTGAAGCGGGATTCAGAAATGGATTCCGCTTTTTGAAAAGGCTGCCCAAAAGCGAGCAGCCCTTTGCTTTGCACTTTACATTCCTTTCGGTTTGTAATTGTCTGTGCCAAAGAAAATCTCGTGGAAGAACCGCCGCCCTGGTCGATGAGGTTATCGGCATAGGCTTTGTATACGTCAAGAAAAAATCTACCAAAAGATTTGTATGCAAAATTATCAATAAAGTGTGCAATATGGTGGAAATTTTCGAGTGTTTATGCTATAATTCCTTGATATGGCTAAGCTACGAGTTCTGCCCGGAAAACCGCTAAGACCCGGAATTCATGTTACAAAATATGGCGTGAATTTTTCGATTTTTAGCAGACATGCAAAGACGATTTATCTGGAACTGTTCCATAAGGCTGATGATTCCGTTCCCTTTATGACGGTAACGCTTGACCCCGTTGAAAACCGCATTGGAGACATTTGGTTTTGCTTTGTGGAAGGGCTGAAATCAGGTGATTTGTATCTGTACCGTGTGGACGGAGATTTCGACCCAGAAAAAGGGCAACGCTTCAACAAACGATTTTATCTGTTTGACCCGCGTGCATTAGCGTTTACCGAAGGCTCGGTATTCAAGAATATGGCATTTGGTCAAACCTGTCCTCTGGAAAAAATGCCCAAGTGTGTCATCGTTGACTCCGATGACTACGACTGGGGTGACGACCGTCCACTTAGAACGCCTTTGGAAGATACGATTATTTACGAGACCCACCTAAAAGGCTTTACCGCGTCAAAGACTTCAAAAGTTAGATACAACGGCACATATAGGGGACTGATTGAAAAAATCCCCTACCTCAAATCTCTGGGAATTACGGCGGTAGAATTGCTTCCTATTCAGGAATTTGACGAATACGAGAATTCAAATGTGAACCCGCGTACCGGCGAGCGCATGGTGAATTATTGGGGCTACAGTACGATTGGTTTTTTCGCGCCAAAGGCATCGTATACGGTAGACAAAAAACCTGGCGCAGTGGTCACCGAATTCAAAGATATGGTAAAGGCTCTGCACAAGGCAGGAATCGAACTAATTCTGGACATCGTTTTTAATCATACGGCAGAAGGCAACGAACATGGTGTTACGCTCAATTTTCGCGGCATTGACAACAGCACTTTCTACGCGCTCGTTCCTGACAACAAGCGGTATTATTTAAACTATTCTGGCTGCGGAAACACAGTCAACTGCAATCATCCCGTCAATCAGGAATTTATCATCGACTGTCTGCGCTACTGGGTAGTAGATATGCACGTAGACGGATTCCGATTTGACTTGGCATCGGTTATGTGCCGCGCAGAAGACGGTTCAATCATTAAATATCCGCCGCTGACAGACCGCATTGCCGAAGACCCGTTGCTTCGGAGCGCGAAAATCATCGCAGAACCATGGGATTGCGGCGGAGCGTATTTTGTCGGCTCATTCCCCGGAAGCCGCTGGTGCGAATGGAATGACCGCTATCGTGACGGAATCCGTCGCTTTATCCGCGGAGACGAGCATACTTCCACCGAAGCGGCGACACGTATTTCTGGTTCAAGCGATTTGTACGCTCATTCTCACCGTGGTCCACATCATTCAATCAATTTTGTGGTGAGCCACGATGGTTTTACGCTGAACGATTTGGTCACCTATAACTCAAAGCACAACGAGGAAAACGGCGAAGGCAACCGTGACGGAAACGACAACAATCTGAGTTACAACCACGGCTTTGAAGGACCTACGACAAATCCCAAAATTGAAAAATTACGTCACCGTCAGATAAAGAATTTCTTTACGTGCCTGATGCTTTCGCAAGGTACGCCGATGATGGTTTCTGGTGATGAAGTGAACCGAACCCAAAATGGCAACAACAATCCCTATTGTCAGGACAATGACATCTCATGGTTCAACTGGGACGATGTAAATAAACACAAGGATATGCTGACATTCTCTCAGCGCATCATCGCCCTACGAAGAAATCATCCCGTGTTCCACCGCAAGACTTATTTTGGCGGAGCGCACACAGCCTCATCTGTATTCCAACCCGATATTTCATGGCACGATTACGACAGCAAAGTTCCCGACTGGGAAAAAATGAACCGGTTTCTTGCGCTACGTCTGGGTGGCTACATTGATGAAAACACAGAAGACAGCGATTTTTACATCGCATTCAATACGGATATTCACGATAAGACGCTGGTTATTCCACCGCCTTCATCGGGAAGAAAGTGGTATCGCGCAGTCGATACTTCAATAGATGGTGAGAATGCCGCACTTGCCGCAGGCTCAGAAGAACTCTTGGATTTGCAGGAACGATATGTGCTTCCCGCAAACAGCGTTTTAGTATTATTATCAAAGTAAGCATAGCCATTGCGTATCACGTAACGGCAAATGCGAGTTTCTATCAGGAGGAAACATGACATTTGATGCAGAAAAATTTCGGGCAAATTTGGCTGCCCGTCTTCGCAGACAGTACGGAAAAGACATTTCTCAGGCAAACACGCACGACTTGTTTGATGCCGTGAGTGCGTCCGTGCTTGAAGTAGTCATGCCGGCTTGGATGGCAACCCGTCGGCAGTATGAAAAAAAACCAGTCAAACAGTGCTACTATCTTTCTGCGGAATTTTTGATGGGGCGTGCGCTCAGCAACAACCTTATCAATATGAAAATAAAGGACGAAGTAAAAAAAGTCCTTGAGGGAATGAATATCAACTTCAATCAGATTGAAGACGAAGAGCCTGATGCTGGTCTGGGTAACGGCGGTCTTGGTCGTCTGGCAGCGTGTTTCTTGGACTCGCTGGCGACTTTGGACTATCCAGGGCACGGCTACGGCATCCGCTATGAATACGGAATGTTCGAGCAGCACATTGAGGACGGCTATCAGGTAGAATATCCTGACAACTGGCTCAAGCACCGCGACCCGTGGGAAATCAAGCGGTCTGACCTTGCGGTAACCGTTAAATTTGGCGGCGAAATCAAATACGGAAAGACTCCCGACGGACAAGACCGGTTCTATCTGGAAAATGCGGAAAAAGTGACGGCAACTCCGTATGATATGCCGATTATCGGTTACGACACCAACACGGTGAACACGTTGCGCTTGTGGCAGGCCTCCAGTCCCGACGGATTTGATTTGCAGCTCTTCAACGATATGCATTATAACCGCGCGGTGGAAAAGCAGAATTCTGCGGAAAATATCAGCCGCGTCCTCTATCCCAATGACAACGGACCGGACGGAAAGGCTTTGCGCCTAAAGCAGCAATATTTCTTCACCTCCGCATCATTGCAGGATTTGGTACATCATTTTGTGGCTGATTACGGCACAGATTTCCGCAAGTTCCCTGATTTGCATGTCATTCAATTGAATGATACACATCCAGTTGTGGCAATCCCCGAACTGATGCGCATTCTTATGGATGAATATGCGGTCGGCTGGAATGATGCATGGGATATTGTGACCAAAACCTTCGCCTACACCAACCACACAATTCTTGCCGAGGCTCTGGAGAAATGGCCAATTGCAATCTTCCAAGGACTTTTGCCACGTATCTATCAGATTGTGGAAGAAATCAACCGCCGCTTCCTTATCGAACTGCGCACAAAATATCCGAATGATTATGCAAAGCACAACCACATGTCGATTATCCACGATGGAAAAGTCTACATGGCATGGCTTGCGATTCATGCGGGATTCAGCGTAAACGGCGTTGCGAAATTACATACCGATTTGCTCAAGACGCAGGAACTCAAAGACTGGGCGGAACTCTATCCCAACAAATTCAACAACAAGACAAACGGCATTACACAGCGTCGCTGGCTTTTGAACGCAAACCCTGATCTTTCCGATTTTATTACCAAGAGAATCGGTCACGGCTGGGAAAAAGACTTGTCAAAACTCAAGAAACTGGAAAAATTTGTTGACGATGACGCTTCTCTTAACGAATTGATGGAAATAAAACTGCGCAACAAACAGGCTCTCGCGGAATTTCTGAAGCACAAGCAGAATGCGCTGATTGACTCAGACAGCATTTTTGACGTGCAGGTAAAGCGTCTGCATGAATACAAAAGGCAGTTGCTCAACGTGCTGCACATCATGTATCTGTACAACCGCATCATTGAAGAACCGAATTTCAACCCGCCGGCACGCACGTTTATCTTCGGCGCAAAAGCGGCATCAGGGTATCGCCGTGCAAAGGCAATCATTAAACTGATTAACACCGTTGCGGAGCGAATCAACAATGACCGCCGTGTTCGTGGAAAACTGCACGTTATCTTCATCGAAAACTACCGCGTGTCTGTGGCAGAAAAAATCTTCCCTGCGGCAGACGTAAGCGAGCAGATTTCTACCGCCGGAAAGGAAGCATCTGGTACATCAAATATGAAGTTCATGGTAAACGGTGCGCTCACGCTGGGAACAATGGACGGCGCAAATATTGAGATTGTACGTGACGCAGGCAAGGAAAATGCATTTGTGTTCGGTCTGACTTCTGAAGACATCCTAAAAATGGAAGAAGAACACAGTTACAATCCGCAGCAGTATTTGGAACGCAATCCAGCTTTGAACAAAGTGGTGGAACAGTTGGTAGACGGCACTTATGATCCCACGCATCAGATTTTCAAGGAACTGCACGATTCTTTGGTCTACGGTGTGGAAGGTCAGCGTCCTGATGTGTACTACGTGCTTGCTGACTTTGCTTCTTATGTTAAGGCACAAGAGCAAGTTGCCGTAGCATACACCGACAAGAAGAAGTGGGCAAAGATGGCTTTGATTAACATTGCCAACAGCGGAAACTTCTCCAGTGACCGCACGATTGAAGACTACGTAAAAGACATCTGGCATCTGAAGCACGTAACCGTCGACGAAAAAGAACTGAACGTTGCGGGATAAGTGATAAAAGTTGCAATTTGTAACGCACGGTCATTACGCCTGTCGAAATGACCGTGTACGCTATGTACGGTGGTTTTGACACAATCAGCCACCGTATTTTTTTCTTTTTTGGAACTGCCTTTTTTGACTATGCAAACAACGCGGTCGCTTTCATCCATTCGCTGACCTGCGTGGCTTCCGCATCCAACTGACGATCGTCCTGCATGAACGCGCTCAATTTGCGTACCTCGGCATACACTTTCTGGGTGAACGAACTAAATTTTTCCGCGCCGATTAAATCCATCGCCTGACACGCCGCAAGCAGATGCACCGCCAGCTGCAAATAAATCAGATTGATTTGGTCGCGGAGTTTGCGTGCGCTTATCGTTCCCATTGAAACTTTGTCCTGATTCAGTGCCTCGGTGGGGCTTGAAGTAATGCTGATAGGATTGGCATAACTCTGTACCTCGCCACGAATCGCGCTTATTGTAATCTGCGCTCCTTTAAAGCCAAGCCGCAATCCCGCGCGTGGGTCATCATCTGCTGTGTACGGAATCAGATTTTCTGTCAGCCCGTTGAATTTGCCGTCAATAATCAGTTCCGCCTGCTTGTCCGCCAAATCGCTGATGTTTGCGAGCGCGATACGGAGATAGTCGCAACTTGCGCAGATGTGTCCGCCATAAAAATTGCCTGTGTTGTACAACTGTTCGGTCTTAACGTCTATCAGCGGATTGTCGTTTGCCGAATTGATTTCCTGTTCAATCCACTGCTTTGTGATAGAAAGCGTGTCGCGCAGAACGCCGTTAATCTGCGGGGCGCAACGAATTGAATAGCGCGCCTGCAATTTTTTCTCACGCTTTTCGTAGCCTTTATTACCAATCGTGCCGAGTTCCTGCAAGAATTTATCCAGCGTTTCAACGCGGCGCGACGTGCTGACAATCTGAAAAATATGCCCCGCGCTTTCTATCTGTCCCGGATGATTCTTAATTTCGCTCACTTTGCGACGGAACGGAACATCGCGTCCGTGCATAATCTCACAGGTCACCGCCGTCAGAAAATCACTGATATTTGCAAGCCGCTCGGCTTTTTTCCACGCAAGGGAAGCAATCGCGGTCATCACCGATGTGCCGTTCATAATGGCAAGCCCTTCTTTTGCCTCCAGCGGAAGCGGCTTGATTCCCTCGGCATTCAGCGCTTCCATTGTGGGAACAATTTTTCCTTTGTAGTATACCTCACGCTCACCGTACATCACTGCGCCCAAATACGAAAGCGGGGTCAAATCACCTGACGCGCCCACCGAACCCAGTTCCGGAATGACGGGAATAATGTCTTTTTGCAAAAGTCGTTCCATAAATTGCGCAAGTTCCACGCGAATTGCCGAATGACCGCCCTTTACGTTTCCGTTCAGACGGCACAGTACAACAGCGCGTCCTTCGTCATGGCTCAATTTTTTGCCCAAGCCGATGCCGTGGTACGACACAATCACGTGCTGCAATTCATTCACTTTTTCAAGGCTGATTTGGTTGTCACAGGAGTCGCCAAAATTCGTCGTTACTCCATAAGTCGGGTAGCCTTTCGCAATGTATGCAAGAAGAAAGTCACGGGATTTTTTTAAGGTCTCCAAAAACTGTTTTTCATCGCACAAACGAACCTGTGCGTTCCCCTGTGCCACATCGCATATATCTTCAACAGTAAGTCCTTCACCTTTTACAACAACCGTTTTCATTTAATTGCTCCAGGAATAATAGTCTGCGCATTAAGTGCCGCGCAACGTGTACCTGCTTTGAGTGATTTTTCCAAGTCATGTTCCAGAAGATATTCATGCAAAAATCCTGCAGAAAAAGAGTCTCCGCAGGCAGTTGTATTCAACACTTTAATCCGTTTTGACGGACATACAAAAGCCTTTCCGTCTTGAGCAGCAAGCGTTTTGTTCTTTCCGCGCGTCACCACAACGATATTATGCAGTTCGGCACTCTTTTTGCAGATTGTTTTTGCAAGTTCTTCTTCGGTCTGATGCTTTCCGCCAAAAGTACGGCAAAATTCATCCTCGTTGATTTTGATAATTTGAGGCGTACAGATTTTAAGCGTATCTAAAAGTTCGTTTCCGCAGAAGTCTGCAAGGACAACTTTTCCCGCGTCAATCGCCAGTTTGCAGATACGTGCGCACAAATTTGATGACCACTGGGTTGGTCTGCTTCCCGCAAACAAAAGCGCGTCAAAAAGCTGCATATACTCCCGAACCGTCTCAAGCAATTCAACTTCCGCTTCTGCGCCTGCCAAATGCCGAAAATCCTGCGCATCATCACAAATCACTTCGGTCGTCGTCGCATGTTTTCCGCCAAGAAGCGTCCAACATTCTCGAATCGTTCCGTTTGTAATTATCGGATGCACATACAAATCGTGGTCATGCGAAACAAGATTCATAAAACGGTCAACGTTATCATTCCCTACAGGACACAATGCAAGAGAACAGCCTGCCTCCAGCTGGTTCAACACACGGGCAGCATTCAAGGCTTTACCGCTGGCATCCTCCCGCCACTCATAGGTACGATTTACGCTATCAATAGAAAACGAATCAAAAAAAAGAGTACGCTGAATTGTCGCACTTAAACAAACACAAAGAATCTGCATATTCCCAGTATGCAAAAATTTCGCACTTTTTGCAACTCACTTAGAATGTCAGCCAAGCAGTTTGTACAACATTCCGTACAATAGTTTTGCCTCATCGGGAGAAAGATTGATACATTTTCCCATCTGAGACGGAACGGACACCGCCTGTTCGCGCAAGTTCTTTCCCGCCTCCGTAATCGAAATCGTCACCACGCGCTCATCTTTTTTTCCCCGCTCGCGTACAATCAGCCCTTTTTCTTCCATTGACTTCAAAAGCGGCGAAAGCGTTCCCGAATCAAGATACAAAAGCCGGCTGATTTCCCCCACGGAAAGAGACGTATGCTCCCACATCACCAGCATCACGATGTACTGCGTGTACGTCAAGTTCAGTTCTCTAAGAAGCGGCGTATATTTCCGCAGAATCTCCCTGCTCGCCGCATACAACGGAAAACACAGTTGATTCTCCAGTTTCAATGCCTCGTAGTTTTGTTCCATTTTTTCCCTCGTTTTTGGGCGCATCGGCTTCGCCGTCGGGCTTTCCGCCCTTCGCTCACGCTCATTTCCGCACGGTTCGACTACGCTCACCGAACGGCAACTTCGGGGCTCCAATCCCTTGCGCTAATGAAAGCGCACATGTCAATCGCTGATGTCATAATCCAATTGAATCTGCACATCGTAATCAGGGAATGCCTGACGCACATCTTCTACCACGTGCCGATGCATCGTGTTCATATTGGGCGAATCAAACGACACAATCACGTCAAACCGCATAATTTTCCGCTCTTCGTCCACAAAAAAACCATGCATCTGCAGAATGTCTTTATGCTCATGCACGATTTTCGACACCTGCGACCGAATCTGTGCCGCGGTATTGTCCTTTGTGTTGCAGGAATACACACCCACCGCCGTCATCATCACGTTATGTTTTGCGTATACTTCCGCCGTAATTTTCCGCGTCACCGTGTCGATTTTGTCAGCAGTCCATGTGTCAGGCACTTCAATATGAACCGAACCAAGATGGCGGTCTGGGCCGTACTCGTTCAAAACCAAATCAAACACACCACGAATCTCTGGGTCAGCAGACGAAATCGTCCTTTTGATTGCGTGTGCCAAATGTGCGTCAATGCGCTCGCCAAGAATTTTGCTCAACGTTTCGCGCAACGTTTCTATGCCAGATTTGATAATCGCAAAAGCAATCAGCACGCCCAGATACGCTTCCAGCGAAACTCCCCACAGCAAAAAAACTGCCGCAGCCGCCAATGTGGACGCAGAAATAATCGAATCCAAAAGCGCGTCCTGCCCGCTCGCCACAAGCGAATCCGAATTAACGCGTCTTCCCGTTGCCTTTACGAACAGTCCCAGCGCGATTTTGACCACCACCGCACCAGTCACGACAATCAGCGAAACAGGCGCATAATCAGGTATCTGTGGCGTAATGATTTTTTTAACCGACTCAATGAGCGACGTAACGCCCGCATACAAAATGATTACCGCAATTATCATCGCAGAAAGATATTCAGCGCGACCATGCCCAAACGGATGCCGTTTGTCCGCAGGTTTCCCCGCAAGTTTTGTGCCAATAATCGTCACCACTGAAGAAAGCGCATCGGTCAAGTTGTTCACGGCATCCAAAATAATTGCGATTGAATGAGAAAGAAATCCTACCACCGCCTTAAAAAACACAAGCGCGATATTCGCAAAAATACCAATAATACTCGTCCGAATGATGATTTTTTCACGATTTTGAATCATTTTTTCAGTCCCCTTACATATTCGACAGCGCTCAATCCCGCAACGCCGCCTTCGTAGACCGCCTTGCACACCTGAAGCAAACCGCCCGTCGCGTTCCCGCAAGAAAAAATTCCAGGTGCATTGGTCGCCATTTTTTCATTCACCGAAATGCTGTCGCCTTCCAAAGCAAGCCCCAATTTTTTGGCAAAGTCCGCCGCCCCCGCAGAACCAAGCGCGACAAAAATACCGTCAAGCGCAAGCGTAGTGCCATCAGCAAACGTAACGCCACCCACTTTTACACCCGTTTCATTTCCAAATACATTGGCGACTTTCCGCGTGTCAATTTTGATTTTGCCAGCAGCAGATTTCGTTGGAGCGGCATCCGCATCGGAATTCTGATTTTCTCCGCGCGCATCATCTGCTAATGCCGTACGAATTTCCGCATCGTTTTTTCCGTCAGTCAGAATCGTAACGCTTTCCGCAATGTGAGAAAGATGACTTGCTTCTTCAAACGCAAATGCCCCGTTCCCGATGACCGCAACCCGTTTTTTACGGTAGAAAAAACCGTCGCAGACAGCGCAGTAAGAAACGCCCTTTGTCTCAAATTCTGCGATGCCCTCAATCAGCGGACGCAATTTTTTGTTCCCCGTGGCAATGATTACCGATGGCGCAGAATACTCCGCCCCTCCAGCCGAAACTGTGTACTGCTCAGGCGAATCTATCTGAATGCCCGTCACCTCCGCGTAAATCACTTCCACGCCCAAGTTTTTTGCCTGTTCAATCCCCGCCGCATACAAATCCGCACCCGCAATGCCGTTCGGAAAGCCATAAAAGTTTTCAATTTTATGCGCCTTTTCCAGTTGACTTTCGCCCGAATACAATACAAGCACGCTCAGATTGGCACGCCTTGCATAAAGTGCGGCAGAAATTCCCGCCGGTCCCGCTCCGATTATGATAATATCATAGTTCATTATACATCCTCTCTTTGCCCTCTTAACCTCTGTGAGGAATTTAATTCCCAATATTTTTTATTACCCTGCACGGAATCCCTGCAGCGACCACGTTCGGCGGAATGTCGCGCGTTACAACGCTTCCCGCCCCGATTACGCTTCCTTCCCCAATCGTAACGCCGCCGCAGATTGTCACGCTGCCCGCAATCCAACAATTGTCGCCGATGGTGATGGGCTTTGCGTATTCCTGGTCGCCCAATGTGCCGTCCGCCTTGACGAACTGGTTGCGCTCTTGCCACCGAATCGGATGCATCGGCGTAAGGAGCGACACGTTCGGTCCAAAAAAGACATTTTTGCCAATCGAAACGGGCGCGCAATCCAAACACGTAAAATTAAAATTGGCGTAGGTATTTTCACCCATCGTGGTAAAAATGCCGTAGTCAAACTGAACCGGCCCTTGCAGATACACGCCCGCCACATGGTTTGGCAGAATCGCATCCAAAAGCCGTTCGCGCTCCGGGTCGTCTTCGTCCAGCGCATTGTACAAGCGGCAATTTTTGTGCGCCGCCCGCCTGAGCGCGGACAGTTCCGCATCCGAAGAGTCGTACAATTTACCCGCAAGCATTTTTTCTTTTTCAGTCATAATGCCTCGCATTAGGGCATGGAGTGGTGGCGACTTGTCGCCAGTGCGAAGCACCGCGCGTAAGCAAGCCACGTAACGCCCGACCGCCGGTTGCCGGCGGTAATGCCCCTATTCTACAACAAAGCCGCAATTTTTTCATCAATTTTATTTGGCTCAACCGTAGATTCAAAACGGTCAACGACATTTCCTTCGCGGTCAACCAAAAATTTGGTGAAATTCCACTTGATGTTCGCATTGTTCTTGAAGTCCGGGTCAATTTTTCCGACAACCGTGTTCATAATCGCGCCTTTTACGCCAGAAAATCCTTTGAATCCCTGCTGACTTTTGAGGAAGGTGTAGAGCGGAATCTCATTTTCGCCGTTCACCTCGATTTTCTTGAAGTTGTCAAAACTGGTTTTGTATTTCATCTGGCAGAACTCGTGAATTTCCTCATCGTCACCGGGTGCCTGATGCCCAAACTGGTCGCAGGGAAAGTCCAGAATTTCCAGTCCGCGCTCGTGATACTTTTGCCACAACTCCTCCAAGCCCTTGTACTGTGGGGTAAAGCCGCATCCCGTCGCCGTGTTCACAATCAAAAGCACTTTGCCCTTGAACCCCGCCAGAGAAACATCGTTTCCTTTTCTGTCTTTTACCGTGTAATCGTAAATTGCCATAATTCGCCTCCGTGATATTATATTTAATCAAATTATATTGTATCAAATATATTTTTGTCAAGGGAATTCTTCATTTTTCTTTTTTTTATGTGCGTTATGGGCAGAAAAAGGTGGATTTTATTTCCGTGAACTGCTACAATACTTCTATAATATAAAGGTGGAAAAGATGACTATCTTGCAAAGTGTAATTTTGGGTTTAATTCAGGGCGTAGCAGAATTCCTGCCCGTTTCTTCGAGCGGACACTTAGCGGTGGCACAGCATTTGTTCGGGCTGGACGAAGTGCCGCTTTTGTTCGATGTATTGTTGCATCTGGCAACGCTCCTTGCCGTGGTGATTTATTTTAGGAAAGTTATCGGCAGATTGTTTATGATTTTGTTCCGCGCAATCGGGCAGAAAGGAGAGCCGATGAACACCGCGCCGATTACTGACGCAAAAATTGCGACGCTTGCCCCGAATGAGCAGGCGGGGCGGTACACCATCATCATGATTGTTATGACCACGATGGTAACGGGTGCAATTGGCGTAGTAACCAGCAAACTGATTAAGAATATCTCACTTACCCATATCTGCATCGGCTTTTTGGTAACGGCGGGATTGTTGGTCGCGTCTTCTGTGGTAGATAAAATCCGCTGTCTGCACCGCGCGGCAATCAACGGCGTTTCTGGTGAACGGCATCTGACTGGCATTACCTGGTGGCAGGCGTTGATTATCGGTTTTGCGCAGGGAGTGGGAACATTGCCGGGAATCAGCAGAAGCGGCTCTACGATTGCGGGCGCATTGTTCAGCGGAGTTGACCGCCGCACTGCGGGAGATTATTCGTTCATCGTTTCAATTCCCGCGATTTTGGGCGCATTCATCTTAGAGGCAAAAGATTTGGGCGAGGTCACTAGTTCAATCGGTATACTCCCCGTGCTGGTCGGCTGTGTGGCGGCATTTGTTTCTGGCTACCTTGCGCTTTCTTGGCTGATGGGCATTATCCGCCGCGGGCATTTGGAATGGTTTGCCGTCTATCTGATTCCGCTGGGTGTGCTGGGGTTGATTTTCTTCTAGGACTTTCGGTGGCTGATTTGCGGCATGGTTTTTGGCAACGCAGTCGGAACAATGCTCACAATCACCTTTCTTTACATAGCGGCTATCCAAGATAAGGAGGATTGTAATCATGGATGCTTCATCAATTCTGTCAACTCTGTTGAGTTCATCAAGTATCAAGGGTATCAGCAAAGCGGCTGGTACAAGCACTGCAAACGTGACCAGCGTTCTGTCTGCGGCAGTTCCCTCATTGCTACAGGGCGCAAGCAAACAGGCAAGCGGCTCTACGGCGGCAAGTTTTGCACAGGCACTGACTGACCACGCACAGGCAGATACCTCAAATCTGACTTCATTCTTCAAGAATGCGGATTTGACCGATGGCTCAAAAATTGTGTCTCACCTGCTGGGAGCAAAAGCAAATTCTACGACAACCTCAATTTCAAAAGCCGCAGGAACTGACTCAGCAACGACCAAATCGGTCTTGTCTGCTGCCGCCCCGCTTTTGATGAGTCTGCTTGGACAACAGTCATCTGGTTCTTCAGGAAACGCGTTGTCCAGTCTGATGAGCGGCTTGGTCAGCAACAATTTGGGAAGCATCGTGGGAAATCTGCTCGGCGGCGGTTCCTCTTCTTCCAGTTCATCCTCAAAGCCCGGCGCATCATCTCTGCTGAACGGACTGATGGGAATGTTGAAATAACAAACTGCTTTCTGTTGCGCCCACAGGAAATTCAACGTAGCACATCAAGAACAAATTCGCTATACTGAATTCCTATGGCGCAAGAAAAGACCAATCACATTGATATGCTCTCCGGCTCTCTGCTGGATAAAATCTGCTTGTTCGCACTTCCTTTGGCAGCAAGCAGTATTTTGCAGCAGTTGTTCAATTCTGCTGATGTAGCAGTGGTTGGTCGTTTTGCAAGCAGTCAAGCATTGGCCGCAGTTGGCTCTACCAGTTCTACTATCAACCTGCTGATAAATCTGTTCGTGGGGTTAAGCGTTGGCGCGAATGTGGTGATTGCGCAGTTCATCGGGCAGGGAAAACCAAAGCAGGTAAACAAAGCCGTGCATACCGTCATTTCTGTCGCGCTTATAAGCGGCTTTTTTCTGCTGATAATCGGGCAGTTCGTGGCACGTCCCATCCTTACGCTGATGAACACACCGCCTGATGTGATTGAAATGTCCGTGCGGTATCTCAGGCTGTATTTTTTAGGAATGCCGTTTATCATGCTATATAATTTTGGCTCGGCGATTCTGCGCTCCAAAGGCGACAGCAAACGTCCGCTCTACTGTCTGACCCTCGGGGGTGTGATAAACCTGCTTTTAAATCTGCTTCTGGTGATTGTATTTAAGATGAACGTGGCGGGCGTTGCGATTGCGACAGTCGTATCAAATTTGATTAGTTCCTGCCTAATTATGTCGTTTTTGATTAGTGAAAATGAGCCTTTCAAACTGCATCTCAAAAAACTCTCCCTTAAAAAGGAATACATTGTCCGCGTAGTAAAAATTGGTGCGCCTGCAGGATTACAAGGAATGGTCTTTTCTTTTTCCAACGTGTGCATTCAGAGCGCAATCAATTCGTTCGGTTCTGATGCGATTGCAGGAAGCGCGGCGGCAAATAATTTTGAGGCGTTCGCTTTTTTTGCTGTCAGCGCATTCTCTCAGGCCTGCGTTACGTTTACGAGTCAGAACTACGGTGCGCACAACTTTGACCGCTGTCGTCGCGTATTCAGAATCAGCATGACCTGCGGAATCATCTCAAATATGATAATGGTCGGACTGTTCATTCTGTTCCGTGTGCCGCTTCTTTCGCTCTATTCGACAAAATCAGCGGTGATTTCTTTTGGGCTTACCCGTATGATTCACGCGCTTCCGTTCGACTGGATTATGTGCGGCTACGAGGTAAGTGCGGGTGCGCTTCGCGGAATGGGTCGCTCCATGACTCCCGCAGTGATTACGATTTTCGGTACGTGCGTGTTCCGTCTCCTGTGGGTGTTCACTATTTTTACCCGCTGGCGCAGTTTTCCCATGCTGATAAGCGTCTACCCCGCCAGCTGGACTCTTACGGCGATTGCAATGCTGACCGTGTATTTTTTTATTCGACGCAAGTTATTTAAAATCCCGTCGTAAATTGCTCCACTTCCTGTGCATACATTGCGATGCCGCTCTGCCAGAATTCCTTGGTAGTGATGTCAAATCCCGCCTTTTTGCATACATCCTCGCTCTTCATGTTGCCCGTGTGAGAAAGCAGTTCGGCATACGTTTTGGCAAAAGACGAACCTTCTTTCTGGAAACGTGCATACAATGCGGCGGCAAAAAGTTGACCAAAGGTATACGGAAAATTGTAAAAATCAAGTTCCGTGCTGTAGTAATGTGACTTAACCGCCCACATATATTCGTGACGTTCTGTTCCCAATCCCGCGCCGTATGATTTTTCCTGAGCATTGCGCATCAAGCGGCAAAAATCGGCGGCGGAAAGTTCGCTTGTGACGCGTTCGGAAAAAACTGCCCGCTCAAAATAAAAGCGACACAAAATGTCCACAAGAACTTGGCTTGCATCTTGCAAATCTATATCCAAAATCTGCAATTTATCTGTGCCGCTTGCCTTGGAAATCATATCCTGTTTGACAATCGTTTCGGCAAACGTAGAAGCCGTTTCTGCAAGCGTCATCGGATAGCCGAAAAATGCGGCGGGCTTTCCTTTTAGGCATGAAAAATGATACGCATGCCCCAGTTCGTGTGCCAATGTGATGACATCACTGAATGTTCCCGTAAAATTAGAGAGAATACGGCTCTGATGTCCCTTGGGAAAATCCTCATCGTATGCGCCTCCAACTTTTCCCGGACGAACTTCGGCATCAATCCAGCCAGAATCAAACGCATTGCGTGCAAAATCGCCCATCGCCGTGCTGAATGAATTGTAGCGGTCGATGATATATTCCCGCGCCTCAGAAAACGTCCATGTCTTTGAAAGAAGAGATTGCTTTTCTTGCCCCGATGATGAGAGCGGCGCAAACAAATCGTAAAACGCAATGCCTTCGTTATCTGCCGCCGTGCTTGCCGTCAATCTGTGCTTGCGCAGATATTTTGCCTTTGCGGTAAAATATGTCCGCCACATCGGAAGACTGTCCTCTATTGCGCCGATAAGCGCGTCCAACGTTTTTTTGCTCATGCGGCTAGAAGCAAGGGCGCGGTCAATAGCTTCGTTCCAATGCCGATGCGTATTGAGCAGAATAGTTTCCCCTTTCAGATTATTCAGGGCGGCGGCAATGGCAATCTCATTCTGTTTGAGCAGCGCAAGTTCTTTTTCGTAGGAAGATTTTCGCAGAGCCGCATCCGCAGAATACGCATCATTCCTCAATTCGTTGAACGTCTTCCCGCTTTCCGCATCTTTTGCGTTACTGATAATCTGTTCGTGCAAACGTCCCCATGCGTCTCCACCCGTGCGCTGCAATTCACCTGCAAGACGCTCCTCTGCATTGGTCATCTGATGCGCCGTTTCGTCAATCGCTTCCTGCAGTAAAAAACGGTAGTCATCATACTGCGGAAACCGTGCGTAAAATGCATCCAGCTGATTGGCATGAGAAAGCAGAATTGACTTGAACGCCAAATCCAACTGATTCACGCGCAAGCCCATTTCTTCAATGCTCGTAATATTATTCAGAAAAGCGGTATTGGTCGTGTCAACTGAATAAATCACGTAAGCATAGGCATTCAACGTTCCAGCCAGTTCATTCACCTTGTTGTCTGCCGTAAGATAGGTGGCAAGCCATGCGGGAAAATCAAAATGCTCGTTATGATTGCGCGTAAAATCCTTTGCCGTGTCTAAAAGACTTTCTAGCGTATCCATACTTGCCGTGTAATCGGAAAGAGCCTGTTTGTATTCGTCACTCTCTATTGAGGAAAAAATGCTGTCCAAGTTCCAGCGGGGAATTTTCGTGTCCATAGCAATAGTATATCGCAAAACTAATTTTTATGATAGAATGAGATATGCAAATCAAACTTTCATGCCTAGTTTTTGCATCTCTTATCCTTGCTCTGGCAAGTATTTCCTGCGCATCGTCTTCTTTTTCAGCGGATTCGGACAATCAAAATGCCGTGAGACTTGCTCCCGATGTCCGGCAAGAAATGCTTGACGCATCCTATTGGATTAGCAAGACACGGAATCCTTATAAAATCAAAATGACCAAAGAACAAATCGCCTTTTGGAACAAGCAAGTCGTCCAGGCGACCATGCCGGAAACAGACAGCCCTTATCTTGTTTCTGACCTGCGCAAATTTGATTCTGTCATTTCTTCCGCTGAACTTCGGATTTCCATCATTCATTACAATCAGAGCATTTCGTGGTACACAAAAAGAAGAGATGAAATTTACAGGTTGACCGAATCTGACTGGCATAGTTTTTACGAAAAGATGCATTTTGCGCCGTTGGGTACATTCGCCTATTTTTCAGGCAGACAAAAAAATCCGGGTGTTGAGGCAATGGATTTTCCCGTGCGCAAAGCAATTGTTGTGCGGCGGTCTGATTTGCGCCTTGTTCCCGATGATACCGTCTACACCGATGATAACGAATACTGGTACGATGATACGGCACAAAATTCCGGGATTCTGATGAATGAGCCGGTGCTGGTGTTATGGACGAGCGCGGACAAAAAATGGTTCTTCGTCAAATCAAATTTTTGTAACGGCTGGATTCATCGGGAGGATGTGGCATTCTGCACCGATAAAGAATTTGAGCGCTACTTCGATTATGCCGAGCAGCCAGAGTCCTCATTCATCACGATTACCGCAGACCGATTTGTGCTTCCTGCTGAATACACCATACCGCAAAACGCAAAAGATTTTTCTGCCGTACCGGAACTTTTTATGGGCACGTACCTGCATACGGCGGATTGGAATGATGAGCGTTTTTCGGATATTTTTTCTGAGCGAACGCCGTATGCCAGTTACATCGCAGAAATTCCCTACAAAAAAGCCGATGAATCTTTGGGAATTGCCTATGCTTCAGTTCCTGGAGGCATTTGTACGGAAGGGCTTTTGGAATTTACGGCGGCAAACACGCTCACCCTTGCCTTTAAGCCGCTGGGAAACCGCTACGGCTGGGGTGGCATGAATGATTCGCGCGATTGTTCCGAATACCTGAAAGATATTTTCCGCTGCTTCGGATTTATGCTCCCGCGTAACAGCCGCCTTCAGATGGCAATGCCGGGAGAAACAATCGCTTTTAGAAAAAAATCAAATTCAGCACGAAAAAGCGCAATCTCCTCGCTTGAAGCGGGCGCAATTCTTGGCTTTCCTGGTCACGTGTTCATGTATTTGGGAAAAGAAAAGGGGAATCACTATGTTATCAGCGCATTGGGGGCATATTATCCCGATGGAAAGACGATTGAAAAGCAGATTGATGTCAATTCGGTCAACGTGAACACAGTGGAAGTCGTCCGCAAAAATGGCAAAAATTGGCTGGAGAATCTGACCCATGCAAAATCATTCGCAGATGACGGCTCTTTTGTCGAATACGAAATTCCGCTGAATCCAAAATGGAAATACGCTGATTTTTCAAAAATCAATACGGGGTCTGCCTATCTGTACAAGGCAAAGACGAACCGCCGCAACATAACGATTGCCGTCAACGCTGGTCACGGAGCAAAAGGCGGCAATCTGGTAAAAACGTACTCGCATCCCGACAAATCGCCCAAACTAACTGGCGGAACGGATCCCGCCGGGGTGACAGAATCAACAGCAATCAGCGGGGGAATGCAATTTGCCGACGGAAAGACGGAAGCCGAAGTCAATTTGCGCACGGCACGGTTTTTAAAAGACGCGCTTCTTAAGAAAGGGTTTGACGTGCTGATGATTCGTGACAGTGACGACACGCAACTGGACAACATTGCCCGCACCGTCATCAGCAACAACAATGCCCGCATTCACATTGCCATTCATTTTGACAGCGATGCACAGACTGAGGACAAAGGCTGTTTTTACTGTGGCGTTCCCCCGGATTTGAGAAAACTTTTTCCCGTCAAAAAACACTGGAAAGAAAGCGAGCGGCTGGGGCAATGCCTAATTGACGGGCTACGAAATCAAAATCTGCCGATATACCAGAACGGCTCGCTTGAAGTTGACTTAACGCAGACTTCGTACAGCACGATTCCCACCGTGGACATTGAACTGGGAAATCAGCACACTCCGACCGACACGGAAAGCCTAAAAATCCGCGTGGACGGACTGGTTATGGGAATCTTGCAATTTTTCTCAAAATAGGACGAAAGTCTCCATACGAATGAGCACTATATTTCCAGCAGAACTGCGCCCGATTTTTTGTCGCGGACAGTTGTATCTTCGGGATAGCCAATTGTCAAAAACTCGCCGTTCTGCGGGTGAACGTTCGATTTATCCACCGCAAGCACCAACCCCAGTTCCGAACACGCATAATAGCCGCTTTTGTGCAAATCGGGAAGCCGGATAAAATCTGACGTAATGCGCAAGGAAAGGCGTTTTTTTGTTTCTGCACGATTATTGCCCAAGGAAGTCTCAACAGTGTCTTCCATTTTCCTTGCCAGTACAAAACTCAATGTGGCGCGTTCTTTTGCTAAGCCCGCCCTTGCAGACAATTTTTGCAACGCCGCAGGAGCATCGTCCGTGCTGAACGCAAAATTACACCATTTGCCGCCCTTTTTTGCATTGCCAGTCATCGGACATTCGGCGGTGTGCGGACAGGGAGCAAGTGGCGCAAAGCCACGGCGCAAAAATGCTTCTCGCATAAGCGCAACAAACCGCGCTGATTTGGGGTCGCCCGGCTCAACCAAAAAAATACCCGCGCGAGGGTTATCGCCGTCAAGATACGAAAGTAATGCGCCACTATATTTTTTTGCAAGGAAGTCGGGCGGCATCGTACTGGACTGAATCAACTCGTTGCAGACATTCGCGCAGGTGACGAGCGCGGCTTTTTCTTTGAGTGCCGTACCCAGTTCGCCTTTGACGCGCACAATGTTCCACGGCTCGGCGGGGGTAGCTGCGAAACTGCCTGTACCGCCCGATTTTTTCTCCCCGCCTTCAGAAGCATTGCCTTTGCCTTTTGCAATCGTCTTTGCCGCAATCGAAAGATACAGTTCCTCGCCGTTTGCCAGCGCAGTCTGCGACAAATCCATACAGTAGAAGGTCAATTTTTTTGCGCGAAGTTCCGGGCGGGCGAGCCACAATGCAATCGGCACGGTGAGCGGGCCACTTCCTACGTCAAGCACCACATCTCCATCGGAAAGCGAAAATGAGTTGCTGGACAAGCCAGAAAAGAGTCGCGTAAGCCGTACCAAATTCCACCACATAAAATAATTGATGTATGCGCTTACCATTCCCACGTCATTCATGTACCCAACACGGCGGCTCGTGCGTTCATCGGTCAGTTCATGCGAAAGCCGCCTAATCGCCCCGCTCAATTGCACGCGATGCTTTCCACTCAGCTGCAGCACATCGGCAATCACGCAATCAAAATGGTCTATAACCTCGCGGCTTTCTGCCGGAATTGCATCTGCGGAGAAAAGTGGCTGGCGTTTGAGGGAAATGCGTCTCATAAGAACAGTGTAGCACATTACGGAATTAAGTTCTATTGTTTTGTCCGTAGAAAACAGACTCCTATTGATTAAAAAGAATGTCCTCGTGAAGACGAAAAATTCTCTCTGTCAGCAAAAAAACTAAATCACCTCTTGAAAATACTCAGTCCATTGAGTAAAATTACTCAATGGACTGAGTATTTTTACTCAATGCTAAAGGAGAATCTTATGAAGCGAAACACATTCATCGCAGAAATAAAAAAAAGGCTTTCTGAAAAACGAAAGTTTATTCAAGTTGTCGCAGGTCCTCGTCAAGTGGGAAAAACTACAATCATCACCCAACTTTTAGAACAACATGATTACAACTACATCTATGAAACTGCGGATGCCATAAGCGGTGATTCAAGGGAGTGGCTTGAACAGATTTGGAACGCCGCGCGATTCAGAATCAAAACGGGAGCAAAAGAGATTATCCTCATCATAGACGAAATCCAAAAAGTCACGGACTGGAGCGAAGTCATAAAACGAATGTGGGATGAAGATACCCGAACGAAAACTAATATAAAACTCGTTCTAAGTGGTTCTTCACGACTTCTGATAAAACAAGGGCTGACTGAATCTTTGCACGGTCGTTTTGAACTGATTCAGATTCCGCACTGGACGCTTGCAGAGATGAAAGAGGCTTTCGGTTTTTCGCTTGAAGAATATGTTTACTTTGGCGGCTACCCTGGTTCTGCAGAACTGATAAAAGATGAGAAACGCTGGAAAAACTATATGCGTGATGCAATCATCGAAACAAGTATTTCAAAAGATATTCTGATGCTCACCACGATTACGAAGCCCGCGCTTTTGCGTCAATTGTTTGATTTAGGCTCGCAATACACTTCCCAAATTCTGCCGTTCAACAAGATGCTCGGAACTCTGACCGATGCGGGAAACACCGTCACGCTGGCGCATTATTTGACTCTGCTTGACCAGAGCAGACTTCTTGGCGGACTGCAAAAGTATTCCGGGAGCGAACAGCATGCAAAATCTTCCAGCCCCAAACTGCAAGTGTACAACAACGCGCTTTTTGCCGCTGTCGCCGGAAAATCTTTTGAAGAAGCAAAAGCAACTCCTGACATTTGGGGCAGATTTGTCGAGTCTTGTGCGGGAACGCACTTAATCAACAATGCACCTTTGTGCGGTTACAAACTTTTTTACTGGCGTGACGGCAATGACGAAGTTGATTTTGTGATTTCTCGTGGCGATGAGTTATGCGGAATTGAAGTGAAAAGCGGGGTGCGCACGACAAACAGAGGAATGTCCATTTTCAAGGCAAAATATCCTCATGCCAAGATGTACGTCGTCTCTGCAAATGACGCGAACAATTCGGGAAGCATTCCGCTGGAAGAATTCTTAAACCTGTCGCCCGACATTTTATTCTGAGCGGATGCGCCTAAAAAATAGCCCGCACTTTTTCCTTGAACTGCTTTCCACGATCAAATTCGTTTTGGAACATACCAAAACTGGTCGCGCCAGGGCTGAACACAACGACTTTATGACCAATCGCTCCTTTGTGAGCAACGATGTCGGCTTTGAGTTTGGCAAGGAGTTCGTCAAGCGAATCGTATACGCCGTTGTGACGAATGCCGCGCGCGGCAAAATCGGAAAGCATTTTGTCGGTGGCAGTACCAGCAAGCAGATATGTTGCCGACGGCTGAATGGCGAGCGGATTAGAAAGCGTGTGCGCAATCGGCGACAAATCCAAGCCTTTGTCCGTACCACCAGTCAGGAAAATGACCGGCTCGCCAAATGCCTGTGTGGACTCCGCCGCCGCTTCGGGAACAGTTGCCGCGCTGTCGTTGTAGAAGCGAATCGTAAGACCGCCGTTCTGCCATTCGTGGAAAAATTCTAATCGGTGTTCAATGCCGTTCCATTTGCCAAGAATGGAAATCGTTTTTTCGGGAGCGACACCCATCAGGCGAAGCACGAGCGCGGCATTCAGCACATTCAGTCTCATGTGCTTTCCAGGAACAATCAGGTCTTTTAAGATGGTATCAGTGTCTTTACCTTTTTCTTGCGCCGTTTTGCTCATCAATTTTGCGGGAAGACGACAGATGCCGTTTCCTTTTGCATCCTGCCACACGCCGTACACATTCGGAGGCAATTTTTTCTTGCTGTAGCGAAGGACGGTCGCCTTCGTCTCTGCGGCAAACATATTTCCCCAGTTGTCAATCAGCGTTCCACCGTCAGCCGCAGGGTCGTCATCAAAGTCAAGAATCGTAAAATCATTTTTGGTTTGGTCTGCGTAAATCAATTTTTTGTCCGCGACATAGGAAATCATGCTGTGGTAAAAATTCTGGTGGTCGGGAATAATTTTGGTGATAATCGCAATGCGCGGCTTTAAGCATTTCCGTCCGCGCAAATCCGCCAACTGCCAGCTGGAAAGTTCAAGCACGACGGGCGTTGTTTTGTCAGTCTGGTCAAGAAAAGTAAGCGGACTAACGGTGATGTTTCCACCCAAAAATGCGTTGAATCCCGCCTCGCGCAAGCCGTAATAAATCGCGCTCACCGTGGAAGATTTTCCCTTGCTTCCCGTGACGGCGATAATCGGTGCTTTTGAGAATTGCAGGAACAGGCTGATGTCCGTTTCGATTGCTTTTGCGGCGGCAAGAAATTTATTTCCGTCATATTTTACGCCCGGATTTTTAATCACGCAGTCGGCGTTCTCAAAGTCTTCAATTTTATGCTCACCAAGGACGTAGCGCAGTCGGCTATGGTCAAGCGATAAGTCTTCGTTCAAGGATTTTACGGTGGCGGCAAGGGCACTTTCGTCTTTCATGTCCGTTACGGTAACGAATGCGCCTTGCTGGAGCAAAAAACGTACGGTTGCTTCTCCGCCACCGTTCAAGCCCAACCCCATGACGGTCACTTTTTTGCCCTCGATGTCGGCCAGAGTCTTAAAATAACAGCCCTGCGGATAAAGATGCGGCACAGGGGGCAATGGTTCGTCTGTCATAGGCATCCTCCGTACTATTATCGTTCAGTACGCAAATTACGCGTCGCCTTAAAACGGAACAAAGCCTGCTGCATGAGCATTTCAATCAGCACAGCAAAAGACAAGCCCTCATTCTCACACAGTTTGGGGAACATTGAGATTGCGGTAAATCCGGGGAACGTATTAATTTCGTTCAGGTAGATTTTTCCGCTTTCTTTGTCCACAAAAAAATCCACGCGGCTCAATCCACTTGCGTCAATCGCCTTGTATGCCTGCACCGCAAGATTACGAATCGTTTCCCTTGTGGCGGCATCAATCTTCGCAGGAATCATAAGTTCCGCGCCTTTGGGGTCGTTGTATTTTGCGTCGTAATCATAGAATTCGTGGCTCGGCGCAATCTCTCCCGGACCGTAGACAACCGTTTCTTCTATAGTATGGCTCCCATTTGCGGTAGTCGGATTCCCCGTGACCGAACATTCCAGTTCGCGCGCATTGATTGCCTTTTCAATCAGAATCTTGTCGTCCCACTCAAAGGCTTCCACAATCGCACCGTTCAGATGACGCATATCGTCCGCACGGCTTGCACCGTCACTTGACCCCGCAGAACACGGCTTTACAAAAAGCGGAAATCCCAGTTTCTTTTGAGCCTCTTCCAAAAGCGCGTCATAGCGGTCAGCAAACGCCAAATCAGAGCGGCGAATACAGACGGACGGAACTACTGGAATTCCTGCATGCTCCAAAATCACTTTAGTCTTTTCCTTGTCCATCGCAACCGCGCTCGCCACAACACCACAACCCACATAGGGAACGTCAGCCATTTCAAGCAAGCCCTGCACCGTACCATCCTCGCTAAACGTACCATGCAACGCAGGAATCACCACGTCCGCAGGAATGCGATTTTCGCCAACCTTGAACGCACCATTTTTTCCGCCCGCAGGAATGACCGTCACTTCCAACGCGGCATCCTCGTGAACCTGAAGAACCGCCTCTTTATCCCGCAAAACTCGGACCAGTTCATCATCACCCTGCAAAAACCATCGCCCCGACTTTGTAATGCCGACCAGTTTCAACTGATGCGCCCCCGTGTCAATATGCCGCGCAATCGCCGTCGCCGAAATAAGAGAAATCTCATGCTCGCCTGATTTTCCACCGTATAAAAGAACAATAGTCATATCCCGCCATCCTGTTGCTATAGTATACCCACACTACGGTGATTTTGCAATTCCCCCCCCCTTGGCATCTCCCCCGTTCCATGGTATACTTAGTCAACTTGACTAACAAGACTAACTTGACTAAGGAGATGTCGTTATGTGTCAGATGAACGTTTTGGAAGCGAAGACCCATTTTTCTAAGATTATCGCCATGCTCGAAAATCATGAGGAGGAAGAAGTGATTGTCGCACGTGCGGGAAAACCGGTGGTAAGGATTGTACTGATGCCCGAAAAAAATGACATCTCAAAGCGGCTGGGAATGTTTAGAAGCAACCTAAAACATCCGCAACTGTATGACAAAAAATTTAGCGAAGCGCAGGAAAATCCCGATGATCCGTATGACAAAAGCTGGGATCCCTGTGCATGGTCAGAAGATGAACTACGGGAAATGTTCGGAGATGATATATTTGACGATGATGAGGAGGAGAAATAAAAATGGAAATATTACTTGATACGCATATCGCCCTATGGTGTTTTTTTGCACCCGAAACAATGTCAAAAAAAGCGATTTCCGTGCTGACAGACAAGAACAATATATTGTTTTACAGTGTCGTGTCAATGTGGGAAGTAGCGGTAAAGCACAGAAAGCATCCCCAGCAAATGGAGCCTTCTGGAGTAGAATTTATGCATTATTGCGAGGCATTGGGTTTTCACAAACTCGAAATCGATGACCGACATGTGTGTGCGTTGGAAACGCTGGAACGGGAAGAAGGCTCGGCAAAGCACGAAGACCCATTTGACCGCATTCTTTTGGCACAGGCAAAGGGCGACGGCATGATGCTTCTGACGCACGATGCGCTGTTCAAGGCGTACAACGAGCCGTATGTTTTCATGGTATAGAATTCAGTTCACAAATTCGCAAAGTTGTGGTATACTTGAATCAAATTCACTTTTTATGGAGAAGTAAATGAAAAAAATTGTATTTGTTGCACTGGCTCTGATTGCAACGGCAACGGCTCTGTTCGCACAGGACGCAAAAACGGCAGCCAATGAAAAGGTGGAAAAGGTTGCGACGACCGGTTCTATCGCCAATCCCAAGGGAACAAAATTGTTCGTAGTGGGAGATTCTACGCTCAGTCCGTTTAATGATGTCGCTTATTATCATCCGCGTAACGGCTACGGAATGCGCTTGCAGGACTATCTGAATCCCAAAAAGATTGAAGTCATCAACCTTGCGATGAGCGGACGTTCCTCAAAAAGTTTTCTGACGGAAATCAACTATAAAACGCTCGTCAACAACATCAAAAAAGGCGACTATCTAATTATCGGTTTTGGTCACAATGACGAAAAGGCGGAAGAAGACCGCTACACCAATCCGAACGGCTCAAAAGAAGAAGCTGGCTCATTCAAAAACAGCCTGTACGTAAATTACGTTAAAATGGCAAAGGACAAAGGCGCGACCCCGATTCTGTGTACGCCGATTGTGCGCCGCGTGGAAGGCATTAAATATGTCGGTTCTGCGGTACATATCGTTGCTGACCAAGGCTCATACAAAGGCGGAGACTATCCCAAGGCAATCCGTGAACTGGGACAGGAAACAGACACGATGGTGGTAGACTTGACAGAAAAAACGAAGAACCGCTATCTGACGATGCTGCCAGAAGAGACGCTTAAATTCCATGCCTGGCTTTCGCATAAGCCCAATTCTGTTGACAACACGCACTTGAATATGTATGGCGCGGCGGTGAATGCCTATGACGTGGTGCGCGATATTGCCAGCAAGGACAAAAAATTCGCCAAATTCGTGCTTAAAGACATCAAAGAGCCGCAGCCTAGTATGCTCACCCCCAACCCAAAATATATCGTTCCAACTTACGACGGCTTCACTCCAAAGGACAAAAGCCAGCAGTCTTCATTTAAGAAGATTAAAGAACCGTGGTTTGGAACGGCGTTCGGAGACTGCGGAAGTGCGTCCAAGATTGCCACCAGACGATTTAACGGCATTGAAGAAAAAGACGGCATTGTGCGCATGAATTCTGGTTTTGAGGACGGTTCTGCGTCATCTGGAAAAATTGCGAGCGGAAACGATGGCTTGTGCTTCTATTTCCAGCAGATTCCTGTCACAAAAGATTTTACGCTCAAAGCAAAGGCAAAAATTGTCTACATCAACAAGAACAATCAGGTTTCATTCGGCCTGATGGCGCGTGATGACATCTACATTGACCAGGATGACAAATCAATCAATTCCGCGTATGTGGCGTGTGCCGCGCTGGGTGTCGCAAAAGATGAAGGCGCGTGGACAAGCAGTTTTGAGCGCAAAGACGGTGAACTGATTCAGACCAAAACGACAAGCGAAAAACTTCCTGTCGCCGGCACAGTCGTTGACCTTTCTCTCACCAAAAAAGGAAATGTCTACACCGTCAAATACGGAAAGAATCCCGCCCAAAGTTACACGGCAGATTTGAACGAAATCGACACTGACTATATCTATGCGGGTCTGTTCACCTCACGTTGCGTAACGGTTGAATACAGCGACGTAAGTTTGCAGATTCAATAGAACAAAACCAAGGCAGAGCAAACTGCCGTCATTGAAACAAACTCTCATTTGTGCTATACTGCCCTCAAATTCGTTTTGGGGGCTTTTTTTATGAAGGTCGTTGTTATCGGCGCTCAGTGGGGCGATGAAGGAAAAGGCAAAATCGTAGATTATCTTGCCGAAGATGCAAAATATGTGGTGCGCTATGCGGGCGGTCCGAATGCAGGTCACACGATTGTCGTTGACGGCAAACAGTACGCGCTTCATCAAGTTCCGTCCGGCATTCTCTATCCCGATAAGTCCGTATTCCTTGGCGCAGGCATGGTAATCGACCCCGAAGCCTTGTTCAACGAACTTCAGATGCTCAAAGACAACGGCATTAACTGGGAAGGACGTGTGTTCATCTCTGACCGCGCCCACATTATTCTGCCCCGCTACCGTCAGATGGACAAAGACCGCGACGCAAACCGCAAACGCCCGATTGGTACGACAGGTCGCGGAATCGGTATCGCCTATGCGGAAAAGGCTGAGCGTGACGGTCTTCGCCTTGCTGATTTGGATTGGGCGGCAAAAATCGCAGAATATGATGGCGAAGACAAAGCCTATCTTGACAAATATAAAGACAAACTGATTGCCATGCGTGTTGACCTGACCGCAAAAATGTATGAATTCAAAAACGAGAATATTTTGTTTGAGGGCGCACAGGGCGCGATGCTTGACATTGACTCAGGCACATATCCCTACGTTTCTTCAGGCGCGTCTTGTGCGGCGGGTGCGGCAACAGGCTGTGGCATTGGTCCGCATGATTTGGACACCATTTTGGGCGTGTTCAAGGCGTATCAGACGCGCGTGGGAAATGGTCCGATGCCCACCGAATTCAACAATGAAAGCGAAGGCGAACTCTGTGAGTACGTGCGCAAAACTGGTCGTGAATATGGCGTTACTACGGGTCGTGCGCGTCGGTGCGGCTACCTTGATTTGGTCGCGCTTCGGTATGCCTGCCGTGTCAATTCTTTGGACAGTTTGGTGCTGACTCATCTGGACATCTACGATACGATGGATCAGATTGAAGCCTGTATCGCCTACGAGATTGATGGAAAGATTGTAACTGACTTTCCTGCCAGTGTTGAGGCGATGGAAAATGCAAAGCCCGTCCTGCAAAAATTTGACGGCTGGAAAGCAAGCCTGAAAGAATGTCGCAGTTATGAAAAATTGCCCAAACAGGCGCGCGATTATGTTGAATTCATCGAAGATTATTGCAAAACGCCTGTCAGCATTATTTCCGTAGGCTACGAGCGCGACGAAACGTTTATTCGCAAGAATCCGTGGAAGAAATAGATTCCGCGCGCGTTTCTTTTCCGCTCCGATATTTCCTCACCAGCAGATACAGTCCTGTCAGTTCACTGCGCAAGCGGCGGATTTCGTCCAGCGTAGTGGCATTGGTGTCGTAAGTGGTCACCTCTGAAAGAAGTTGGCTGCGCGCGCCTTCAATCGTGAATTTTTTTTCGTAAATTAGATATTTTAGGCGCAGAACCAAATCCAAATCGCGGTCAGAATAAGCGCGCCGTCCGCCGATGTCCTTGCGGGGAGCAAAGCCGGGGATAACGCTTTCCCAGTAGCGCAGGATGTGGGCTTTTATGCCCGTGAGTTCTTCCACTTCGCCAATGGTAAAAGTCGCCACGCTAATTGTTCTCCTGACTGCGCTCTTGGTTTCGTTTTTCCCAGCGGGTGCGGCTCGCCTTGAGTTCAAGTTGCACGGGAATCTGGTCAAATCCCAAGTCTTCGCGGATGCGGTTTTTCAGATACGTCACATAACTTTCTGGCACATTGTCGGGGCTAGTCGCAAAAATAATGAAACTGACGGGATTAGAACTTGTCTGGGTCATGTAGCGAATTTTAAAATGAATCGACCTGCTTGCTGGCGGCGGATAGCGTAACAGCCAGTCTTTTAGTGCGTTGTTCAGCGCGGATGTCTCCACTTTTCGAGTCAACTGCTCGTACAGCGTAATTGCCGTGTTCAGCAAATCCTTAATTCCTTCGCCTTTGAGTGCAGAAAGCGGAAGAATCGGTGCCCAGTTCATGTGACCGAACATCGTGCGCGTATACTCCACCGTTGCTTTGAGCGTTTTTCTGCTTTGGTCTTGCGTATCCCATTTGTTCAGCACAAAGATGATGCCCCGCCCGCGCTCGTAGGCAAGCGAACAGATTTTTTTGTCCTGTTCGGCAAGTCCTTCCTGCGCGTCAATCATCAAAAACACCACGTCACATTCGTCCAAGGTTTTTATCGCGCGGTTCACCGAATAATATTCCACGTCCGCCTTGACTTTTGCCTTTCTGCGGATGCCTGCCGTATCGACCACCTCAAAATTGCGTCCGCCGTAAGTGAATTCTCCCTCAACCACGTCGCGGGTCGTTCCCGCATAGTCAGACACGATTGATTTTTCCGAATGGGTGAGCCTGTTAGAAAGCGTTGACTTTCCTGTGTTCGGCTTTCCCAAAATCGCAATCTTTATGGGGCGGTCTTTTTCCGTTCCTTCCTGCACGTGCGAAAAATCCAGACGCTCCGTAATTGTCTGCTGCAGTTCAGGGATATGGTCGCCATGCTCTGCGGAAATGAACAAGAGATTCTCAAAACCGTACTGCATGTAATTCCACGCAACGCTTTCGTTCCGTCCGCCCTCGCATTTGTTCACGGCGGCAATCACTTTGCTCCAGTACGGACGCAAAAGCGCGATGAATTCTTCGTCCTCGCCTGTAATCGTTCCCGCTTCAAGCAAAAGCAGAATCAAATCAGCCCTTTTTATCATGGCAAGCGACTTTTCCACGACCAATTCATCCATCACGGCTTCCATCGTGCCAATATCGCGCTCCAGTTTGAATCCGCCCGTATCGACAAGCAGAACAGGCTTTCCCGCGATGAACGCCTGCGATTCCACCGGGTCACGCGTTACGCCAGGCGTGGGGTCTACGATTGCCTGCCGCTTTCCCACAAAATTGTTGAACAGCGTGGATTTTCCCACATTGGGTCGCCCCGCAATTACTACGCGCGGCAGGTTCAGGTAATATTTGTCACGGGAAAATTCGGTCTCTGGAGAAGATTGCTGGGGCAAGTCTGCCGATAACGCCGAATCATGTTTCTTATCATCTGCAATCGGTTCTGCCTGTTCCGTCATATCCACTTTCTGCGGCTTTGGCTTAGAGAAATCTGGCTTTTGTTTGCGTGATTTTTTCATTGGTTATAGTATAACGAAGATGGGTCGTTATGTCATGCAAAAGCCATGCAAAGCAACGAAATTCTTTCACTGGCTCTTTTGATAGGTGCGGCTATCTTCTAAAAAGTAATCGTTCCCTTAAGATTTTCAACTCCGACCGCTTTTGCAGCCATCTTTTCCAACTCATCAATCGTATGCTGGGCAAGCAATGCCTTTGTTTCGCAAATCAGTTTAGGACTCATACTCAGACTTCGGATTCCCAGTCCAGCCAAAATCATCGCACCTTCCTTGCGGCTTGCCATTTCTCCGCAGACAGAGATGGGAAGATTTGCTCTTGTGCCAAAAATTATTGTCGTTTGAATCAGCCGCAACACAGCCAAATGCAATTCGTCATACAACGGGGCAACGGTCGCATTCTCGCGGTCAACACCCATCGTGTACTGGGTCAAATCATTCGTGCCGATGGAGAAAAAGTCACTTACGGTTGCAAGCAAGTCCACCGTAATTGCCGCTGCCGCGGTCTCCACCATAATGCCCAGGGGAACATCGGGATTAAACGGCACTCCTTCGGCAGCAAGCGTTCCCCTCACCTCTGAGGCAATCTGTTTTGCCTTGCGCACCTGAGAGATGTCCGTAACAAGCGGAAACATAATTTTAAGGTTTCCATACACGCTCGCCCGATACAAAGCCCGCAACTGAGTGCGCAACTGCTGCGGATGAGCCAGACTCAGGCGGATAGCCCGTAATCCCATCAGCGGATTTTTTTCGTTATGAACCAGCAAATCCTTCATCGGAACAAGTTTGTCGCCGCCAGCATCCAGCGTTCGGATTGTCACTGGTTTGTCGCCCATTGTTTCCAGCACGTTTTTGTATGCCTTAAACTGCGCCTCTTCGGAAAAAGTAGCCTCGCTCATAAACAAATATTCCGTGCGGAAAAGCCCGATGCCGTCCGCTCCCTCTTTTAGCGCGATTTTTGCTTCCTCAACCGTACCGATATTTGCCAACAGCATAAATTTTGTACCGTCTTTGGTAGCCGCAGGCTTTGTCCTGAATTCCTTAAGCTGAGCGGCATGTTTTTCCTGCTCGACAATCTTTTTTTCGCAGTCCGCAAGAAAATCGCTGTCAGGATTAAGCGTACATTCTCCGGCATCACCGTCAACAATAATCGTAAATCCCGTTTTCGCATGCTGAGTGATTCGGTGCATGGCAAACACGGCGGGAATGCCGTAATTTCGCGCCAGAATGCCCACGTGACTTGAAACGCCGCCTTCTTCCAGCGCAATTCCCGCGATTTTCCGCTTGGAAAGAATAATCGTGTCGCTTGGAGCCATTTCGTGCGCGACAATCACCGCGCCATCGGGAACTTGCTGTATATCAAACGGATGAAAATCCAACAAATCATCCAGAACCCGACCAAAAATGTCACAAATGTCCTGGGCGCGCTCGGCAAGATAATCGTTTCCGCTGTTCTTCAATTTGTTGGCATATTCCTCAGTTTTTTCATGCAGAATATATTCAACCGTCTTGTCAGATTTGTTAAACGTGCGCTCAACATCACCCAAAAATTCCGGGTCATTCAGCATAAGAAAATACGTCTCAAAAATTTCGGACTGAACTTTGTCGCCTTTTACGCCCGCTAAATCTTGCGCCACCTGAGCCGAAATTTTTTGCAGGGAAGCCTGAAACCGCGCCCACTGAGTCTCTCGTTCATCTGCCGCAATAGTCCGCTGTGGTATCGTCCGTTTCTGAGTCTTTGGAATGACAAACGCCTTTCCCAGTCCAATCCCAGCCGAAGCCGAAATACCTAAGAATATATCCATACTTCTATATTATCAGCAGAATGAAGAATCGTCAAATCATTGGAAGGGGGAAGCCTCCCCCTCGGCTACAATGCACCGCTTCGCTATCGCATTTCCGCCTACCCCCTCTGCGGAGCAATTTTCCCGCTTTTCAGCCCCGCAATGCCCCATGGAAATCAATTTTTGACACAGATAAACACCAGATGTACACAGATAGGACACAGACAAGGTTCTTTTTTTATAATTTTTGTACGATTTTGTAATAATTTCGTATCACGCAAGGTCTAAATCACCGTTTATCTGTGTTCATCTGTGTCGAAATTTAATAGTTGATTTCCGTGCCCAAACGCCCTTGACGTAATTGTGTTTAAATTATATCATATTATTCCCCGTATATGCGTCGGCAACTGCTCATTGCTGACGGTTGTGTGATTCAGAGATGCTAACTGGATTACAGACAGACTTTTTAGATAAAGGTATATACAATGAAAACCATTTTTGTAAGAGATGTAGACCAGAAAAGAGACTGGTACATCATTGACGCAGCAGGAAAACCACTTGGTCGTGTTGCTGCAAAAGCGGCCTCAGTTCTTCGCGGAAAGAACAAGGCAACTTACACACCGAATCAGGAAATGGGTGACTATGTTGTTATTATCAACGCCGCTCAGGTTGCTGTTTCTGGAAACAAGGAAGACGATCATCTGTATCGTCACTACACTGGATTTGTACGCGGTCTTCGCACCTACTCATTCAAGAAATTGATTGAAAAGAAACCGACAGAGCCGCTCAAACTTACCATCAACGGAATGTTGCCGAACGGTCGCCTTGGTCGCAAAATGCTCGGCAATCTCAAAATTTATGAAGGTGCAGAGCATCCGCACGGAGCGCAGAACCCCAAACCGCTTGAAGTGTAAGGTAGGAGTGTAGATTCATGGTAAAGAATATTGCTATCGGTACAGGAAGAAGAAAGACCTCTACAGCCCGCGTATTTTTGCGTGATGGCAGTGGAAAAATCGTTGTAAACGGCAAGGACATCGCGGAATATTTTGCTTCGGAAGAGCAGATTCGCACCGTACATCGCCCGCTTTTGGTAACAAACAACGAAAATAAATTCGACATTCTTATCAACGTGAATGGCGGCGGATTGAAAGGACAGGCTGCCGCTTGTCTGCATGGTTTGAGCCGCGCTCTCTTGCAGGTAGACCCCGACAGCCGCACATCACTCAAGGCAAACGGCTATCTGACACGCGACAGCCGCATGGTTGAACGCAAGAAGTACGGTCAGCGTGGTGCTCGCCGCCGCTTCCAGTTCAGCAAGCGTTAGTTTGCGTATGTTGCGGAACTGTATTCTATGCGGCTCTGCAACGGAGGCATTCTTTTGGAACTGTGCATAGTTTCGATAAAACAGGTCGGTACGGACTGCGTGGAAATCACCAGTTCAGAAGGACCTGTTTTTTTTGTACGCACATCATATTTACAGATTGTTTCGCCCCAGTCCATTTCCGAAGGCGCGACCTTTTCCGAAGAGCAGACGGCGGATATTATCCGCGCGGGAGAGGCGTTTGCCGCTGAAAAAAAATGCGAGTCGCTTTTGGCGCGCTGCGAACAATGCCGTGCCGGATTGGAACGCAAAATGCAACAAAAAGGCTTTTCCAAAGAAGCGATTTCGCTCGCGCTGGATTATCTTGAAAGCAAAAAATATTTAAGTGATGAACGCTTTGCCGCCTCGTGGCTCAGAATACACAGCGTAAACAAATTTCAAGGACGCAGCCGCCTAAGAAGCGAACTACTAAGCCGCGGAATCAGCCGTTCCATTACAGAGCGCGCCATCGAAGATTTTTTTGCGGAGCATGATGAATCCGAATTGTGCCGCAAGGCCATAGAAAAAGCAACCCGCACAGGACGCGCGGACGAAAAATTAACCGCCTACCTTATGGCAAGCGGCTTTTCATACAAAATGATTCAGCACGAATTGAACGATAATTCCGACAGACTCAGCCGCCCGTAATCTCTACCAATTATAATAATACGCGGGGAAAGGAATGTTTGCAGTCTCCAGCCGTTTCGCAAACGCGCCAGTTCCCGTTACACGAGTAAGAATATTTCCGAGCCATGACGAAAGCGTGTCGGTAAATTCATATTCATAATCCTCAACGTCAATATCCTCAGAAAGTTCAAAATCCTTGAACAAGTGGTCAACGGCTTCATCAAACGTACAAACATCGTCAATCAATCCATTGTTCTTTGCCTGCAACGTGCTGTAGATTCTTCCATCGGCAATCTTGCGAACTTTTTCAATCGGCATATTTCTGCCCTCAGATACGATTTGCGTAAACTGGTTGTAGGCTTCTTCGGCGATTGTCTGCATGATAGATTCCTGCTCTTCAGTAAGCGGTTCATCATAACTCAGCATATTTTTGTTCTTGCCGGCATGGAATGTTTTTGTCTTGATGCCGATTTTTCCCAGCATTTCGGTGGCATCCACGCTCTGTCCAAAAATCACACCGATTGAGCCGGTAAGTCCGTTGCGGTTGCCATAAATCTTATCAGCCGCGCAAGCAATGTAGTAGCCGCCGCTCGCCGCTAACTGCGTAATATATGCATATACAGGTCGTTCGGTGGTCTTTTTGTAGTCAAGCAAGGCAAGATACACCTCGTCAGACTGATACACGCCACCACCAGGAGTATTCAAGCACAGCATGATTCCCTGATTGTGATTGTCTTCGGCAAGGTCTTTTATCGTTTCCAGAATCCATTTCTGGTTGTACGATTTTGTCTCATCAATGATGATGCCGTCAATAAAAAGTTTCGCAATATAATCGTTGTTCTTAAAGGCTTTTTTTACCCCCTGCTTTCCCGCAGAAAAACTGAATCCTGGCAGATTGATGTTTACGCCGCCAGAATTTCCCGGTCGCTTTGTTTCGGTTTTGGGATAGAGCAAGGCAATCACCCCGAACGCAACGGCCAGCACCGAAATACAAATAAAGATAATAAGTCCTGTTTTGTTTGTTGATTTCATAGTTCCTCTTTAATATGCAGGCGCAAAATCCGCCGGCGTAATTTTATTTGTCATAATCGCCATATTTTTAAGCGCGATATACGAATTGGTATAACTCATCGACATATACGGAATAAGCCAGAGAAAACCGATTCCGCAAGAAAGCACACAGAGAAAGCCCCAGCCCAAGAAACTCAGCCCCATAACAAACAGGTCTGCCTTATGCCCCTGCGTGATGACCTTACTGATATTCATCGCTTTCCGCACGCCGATTTCAGGATTTTCAGCAAGAATAAGGAACATCTGCGAATACGAGATGCTTTTTACGATTCCAGGAATGACAAACAGGAGCGACCACAAGAATACCCAGAGCGAATACCACAGAATACCGAGCGCACCAGAAAGCCATCGTTCCAGACCCGTAAGGAACGTGTTAAAATCTGCCTTTTCAATGGTCTGAGACATCCGCAGATACACAAAATACTGTGCAACCACAAGCATACCGTACACACAGGTTGAGACCAAAGACAGAACCGTGCCAGCAGGCGACTCAAACAGCGTTGTAAATTCATTGTTCTCAAGAACTTTTGACGGAAAAGCAAGCAAACCCGCCAGTACAAAAATTATAACCGTCATCAAAATGGGAAAACCCCACCTGCCTTTGAGCTGTTCCCGTGCTTTTTTTTTGTACGAAACTCTGTCAAACATCATTTTACCTCGTCATTCTGAAATGTTCTGAGCATTTCGCTGTAATAGCGGTTCTCTATATTTTTATGCGGAATTCCCGTTTTGTCGAGTAGTTCCTGCAATTTTTTCTGATATGATTTTACCGTTTTGCTGTCATTTGTGGAAGAAAGAATTTCGATTTCCAGAAAATCTCCGAGCGGAGGAACTTCGCACAATTCAAACAATGCGCCATCATATCTCCAGCTCATCACCGATTTATTCTTTTTGAGAGAGACCTTAAAGCCTATGTCCTGCAAGAGCGCAAAAACCGCATCCACCGAAGAAAGCGAACATTCTTTTTCATCATTTACTTCGGTAGACGTGCCTTTTTCGTCCACCCGCAATTCTTTGCGCTTGTAGGTAAGCAGAATTTTTGTGCCGTCACGCTCTGAACTCTCCACGCGGATTCTTGCGCTGATTTTTTTTCCGTCTTTTTTCAGCGCATAATAGGTATCAGCCTTCTGAACCGCACCTTCGTACACGGCAAAACCATTAAGCGCAGAAATAACGGCAGTGCGGTCATCCACATGGGCTTTCAGTTCAATTTCGTACATATTCCCATGATACTGTAGAATTGGCGAAAAAGCAACAAATATGCCTTGTTCGTTTTAGGGCAACAACATATCGCCAGGCTTAATCCAGTCCTTTTTGAGCATAAAGCGGTAAATTGCATAACTTAAAGCCGCAGGAAGAATAAAGTCAATAATCAGCATTTTGATAATAATAACCACCGCAGATGATTCTCCCGCCATTGCCTGATACGTCATAATCTGACCGACTAGACCGCTTGTTCCCATGCCACTACCAGCGGGAAGCGTCTTCATTTTAAGGATGCACGTTGCAATCGGGCCGGTAATCGCAGAAGCCAGCGTCGGCGGAATCCAAATCTTGGGATTCTTGGCGATGTTCGGAATCTGGAGCATGGAAGTTCCGATGCCCTGCGCGAACAAGCCGTTAAATCCGTTGTCCGCAAAACTAATCACCGCAAAGCCAATCATCTGCGCAGAACAGCCCGCCGTAGCCGCTCCTCCTGCCAAGCCCGTAAGCCCCAGCATAATGCCGATTGCCGCAGACGAAATGGGAAGCGTCAGAATCATGCCCATTACCACGCTCAAAATAATGCCCATAAAGAACGGCTGAAGTTCCGTCGCCATGTTGATTGCATTTCCGAGCATCTGTGCGCCTTTTGCAAGCGGCGGCCCGAAAATCACCGCGACAATCGCGCCTGAAATAATCGTCACCGCAGGAACGACAAGAATATCAACCTTTGTCTTTCCAAATACCAAGCGACCGAGTTCCGCACCGACCAATGCCGCCACAAATGCAGAAAGGGGGTCGCCAGGTCCTGCCAGCGTGACTGCCCCCGTCTGCGAAATGAACGCGAACGACTGTGCAGAAATCGCGCTGATAAATTTAGGGGCATACGCACCAATCGTACCCGTCAGAATGCTTCCGTACACAGCCAGTTTCGGCGCGCCCAAAGAATGTGCCACACCAACCGCAATGCCCGCACCCGTAAAGACGGTAAGCAACTGACCAATCTTAATCAAAAACTGCCCGATGTAAACCAGTGCCTTGTGACCACCAGAACACGTTGCCACACCGTCCACAAGATTCAGCGTATCAGCCGCAGGGAAAAATTTACCAATCTGTCCGATAATCAGACCGATAATAAGCGTGGAAAACAGACCGAGAGCCATTCCGCCCAGCGCATCCACCAGATACCGTTTGACGTATTTGTTCATACGTTCCTCCGAGAAAATAAATGTAAGGGGAAGTGATAGGAGCGTTCGTAGGCTCGTTAGGCAGTAGTTCTGCCGACTTCATATATAATGAAGAAACTATAACAAATTCTTTCAGAAAAAACAATTGTTTTTTCCTCTTTATTAAATGATGAATTTGACTTATGATATATATATGAAGAAATTGCTTTTGCTTGTCTGTATCTGTTTCGCTGTGGTGGGCTGTAAAAAAAAGGCTGTGGTGATTGACCCTGCCAAACCCGTGGCGGAACTTGCGCCAGAAAGCGACGACCACAAATGGTACTATTTTACCAACGACAACTTCGTGCAGATTCATTTACCGCAGGTATCGAAGTTGCAATCGCTCAAACCGTGGACAGAAAATCTTCGTGTGTCCTCCGCCAATGCAGACACAAACGGCAACGGATTCTTGCTGGTGAACAGACTTGGCATACTGATATTTGAAGGCAATGAAGAACCCGTATTGGTTCACGACGTGCAGTTGTTTGGGTCAAGTACGGCAGAAAATCTTGTGTTCGCGGATAATATCCCGTATTTTACGCTGTACCGAAGCACTTTTTTCAACAAGGCAATCCACGAATCAACGATGAGCGACGCAAACCGCCCATACCTTGTACGAGTTTCCCAAAAAAATCGTATGCTCTACCCTGCCCTGACGTATGGTGATATGAAAGTCGATTCTTCTGCAGAAATTGTCAGCTCCATTTTTGACGGAGAATCATGGCTTGCGGCAATAAAGACGACCAATGAAGAACGCACTACGTTTGCATACAAGCAGTGGAAACCGCTCCTTGCGCTTGACGCAATGCAACCTACCACAAAGGACGGAAAAATCACGCTCGGCTCTTCCACGGAAGAAAAATTTTATGCCGCACACGCGCCCGAACAATTTTCGCTCGCACCGCAACGACTCAAAAATCTGCTGAGTGCCATTCCCCCTGCATTTGCGTTTACTGTTTCGTGCTACACAGCGGGCGGCTCTTCTCCACGGCTGTACAATCACGGAGATGACGGAACAAGCGCGAACGCCTTGATTGCGGATGGCTGGATTTGTACGCTGTTCGCCGATGGTACAACATATTTTAACGGTGCGCTGAAAGACCGCCCCATTTTGGCTAACGGCAGCAACATCGCATTCCGTCTGCCAAAATTGCCAAAAGACTATTACTACACCCATTTCTGCATCAGCGGGGATTTTTTGGTGGTCGGCTGGGAAGAAAGCAGTTTCTACAAGACAGGCAGAAGCGGCATTCTCGTGGTAGATTTGGCAAAGATTTTCTACGGAAAGCAATGATGCGACATTCCGAAAAAAAATCACGCAGACTGATACTCCTCTTCTTTTTGATGACACTCGCATTTCTTCTGATTCCTGCAAGCCTTTTTGCAGAATCCCAAACACCGCCAACCGAATCAGAAGAACATTCAATTGAATTAAAAACCGATGAAGAAAAAACTCAATTGAATATGGAAGAATCTCCGCACAAAAATCACTCGCTTTTTATCGGCGCAGGACCAATGCTCATGGTCAGCACGAATTCCACAAAAAAGAGCGCGCCTTCGCCAGTTATGTTCGGCGGCGGGCTTGGCGCAACCTTGTTCCAAAAGATGCCCATCTCAGCACAACCGCGCCTTACTTTTTTTACCAACTATTATCTGTGGGATGGAAATTCTGCGCATCCGGCCGAAGTTGAGAACCGAACCGCACTCGCCTTTTCATTCCTGCTTGACTTAAACGCTGTCAAAATAATCCGCCTTAAAAAACACACCTTACAGGCAGGAGCAGGCATCAGCATTCTTATCCGCGCAGGAGTCCTTGCAAACGGAGTTTCTTCCACAGACAGCGGAGGAACGGCCGACAGTACCGCAGGTGACGATGTTTCTTCTATAAACAACTGGTTTTGGTCAGACGCACATTTTCTCTATCCAAACCTGACTTTTTGCTGGCTCTACGAACTTCCCATTGGCTGGCGGGCAGGTGTAAGCGCAAACCTATATATTCCCGCCGGCTCTCTTTCAAGCGGAAACGGCATGGACGGAACGATTATCAGCATCGCGGCCCGTCTCGAATTCTAATCCGAAAGCATCACAACGCATTATATCATACATTTTCAACGCAATTTTTTAAAATCTAACGTTGACATTTTCAGCAAATGGCGTTATAATACATTCACATTACGACGCTGGGTAGAGCAGTTGGCAGCTCGTCGGGCTCATAACCCGGAGGCCGTTGGTTCAAGTCCAACCCCAGCTATACAAGTAAGTTCTTATGTTATAAGGATTTACACTACTACTAAACCCAATCAAGTAGGGCTTAGCGTGAACTTCAACATCGATTTTAACCCATAATTCTAACCTATGGGAAAACGAGGTGATGCTCATGGCTAAACCCTATTTAATTTTAAAGATGAAATCCGGCATCTTCTACGCACGGATTCTCCTACCAAACGGACAGTACTCCACAAACAAAAGCACAGGAACACGAAACCGTGCAGATGCTGAACGCACTGTCATGGAATGGATTGTAACTGGCAATATTCCAGTTCGAGTCAATTCAAAGGACAATAAAGTTCAAAGCATCGACAAAATCAGATTATTCAATGATTTGCGAACTGCAGATTTCGACACTAATGATATTAATACAATCATCAAGATTTTAACCGAAAGAAATTATCTCTACTCTGCTGTTCCAAAATCATCTAAAGGCAGTATCCCGATTGAAGACTTCCTTGAGAACTTCTGGGATTATGACAAATCACCATATGTTAAAGAAAAGCTCGGTAAGAAACAGTCTATCCATCGTCAGTACTGCGCTACCCTTTTGAGCAGAACCAGTCTTTACTGGATTCCTCGGCTTGCAGGGAAATGTGTTGCAGAAATTACACGTAAAGATGTAGATGCATTCTTCTCCTGAGCTTGCTATGCACACAGGTATGAGAGCCGGAGAAATTCAGGCTCTCACCGTTGATGATTTAGGAGAGGATAAGATTTACGTACGTCGAAGCTGGTCAAAATATGACGGTCTGAAATGCTGTAAAAACGGAGAAGAACGTTCTGTTCCAATTCCTATTTCTCATCAGCTTTACTTGAAACTTAAGATGCTTGCAGATTTTAATCCTCATGGGGACGGCTTCATTTTCTATAGCACAGTAAAAGACAAACCGATGGACAGCAAACAGTTCAATAAGTATTTAAAACGTGCTTTGAAAGATATTGGTTATAAGAATTCAGATGATATCTGCTTCCACTCCTGGAGACACTTCTTCTGTTCAAGGATGTTGGATTATGTTCATGACAAGCGATATGTAATGGCTCTTTCTGGACACAAGACAGAAGCCATGCTTAATCACTACGCCGCACATCTTGAAGATGATAAGGTTGTCGATTTGGCCCGCAATGTCATGAAAAAAAGTCTTTATCGAACAGAAAGAAGATGAAGAAACAATCAATATGCTGAACCAGAAACTCGAAGAACTGAACAAGGCAATTGCATAAGGAGCAGAAGGAATGAAAATCGGTATTTTTGGAAATAAGAATAAAAAGGCTAACGATAAAGACAATGCAAAAATTAAGATGGTTGAAGTTTCACAGCTTCGTTTCAATCGTGACTTCAAGAATGTATTCCAGCAGGAAAATGATAAAGTGACTGAGATTGCAAACGATATGAAGGCCAACGGATTCGATAAATCCCGCCCTATTATTGTTACGGAAGCTTATATCATTGTAGACGGGCACTCCAGATTCATGGCGGCTAAGAAGGCCGGACTTGAGAAAGTTCCTGTTATCATAAAAAAGTTCGATAGCCGTGATGAAACGATTGAATACGAATACAAGATGCAGCTAAATTCCCGACGGCTGACGGATGGTGAATACTTTGCAGCATTCTTGAAGCTGGATGAAATCAGACGTTCTAATCCTAATGCACAAGATTCTTCTGATGAAGCAATCGGGCGACAGCTTAATAAGTCAGCACGGCAGGTTTGTAAAATGCGTGAGATTGCGAAGAAAGCGGATGCTGCTCTGTTGGAAAAGATTCAGAACGGAACTGTTTCGATAAACAAGGCTCATGAGATGATTAAGGCTGCGGAAGCCAGAAAGAAAGCTGGTGAACTTGATGTACCATCTGAGACTTCATCTAACACAGGTAAAGGCATCAACCAGGATTCTTTTAAGCTTGGAGTTTTGTTCGTTTTGTCAGAACTCGAAAAAGGCCGGAAGAAAAGTCAGATTCTGAAAGACAAACGAATTGCTAAACTGGAGATTGGAGAACTAAATCTTTCAGAGGAAGATGCTGTTCGTATTTCTCCGAGGTTTGGTATAGCTTAATCTTTAGTAAACATACACACACATGGTATTCCGTGTGTATGTTTACTTGAATTTATTTTTGACCTGAATTAAACTAAACATACACACAAACCGATAATTGTGTGTATGTTTACTAAAGGAGAATTGCTATGCTTTTGACTTACGCTCAATGCAGAAATCAATTCGGAACTGATTACAGGATTCAAAATCTTTTGAAATGCGAAAAACTGTTCAAAGTTCAGGAAGGTATTTATTCAACCAATAATTATTCCTCAATGCAGGAGTTTATAAGTCTTAAATATCCAGATGCTATTTTTACAATGGATAGCGCTTTCTATGCACATGGCCTTACCGATGAAGTACCAGATGTATATTATCTGGCTACCCGTCGAGAAGCTACCAGAATAAAAGATGAAAGAATAAAACAGTGCTTCATGAAAGACAGCATCTTCGAACTTGGTAAAACAGAAATAAAGTTTCAAGGAGAAAAAATCAAAGTCTATAATCAGGAGCGAATGCTCATTGAATTAATCAGAAATAAAAGCAAGATTCCTTTTGACTACTACAAGGAAATTATCGGAAATTACCGAAACCGTGTAAATGAAATGGATTTTGGAAAAGTCAGCGAATACGCAGAGCATTTCAAAATGAATCAAACAATTATGAATACAATTCAAATGGAAGTACTATGAACTTAAGAGAAGAAATAAACAAATTAAAAGATGAAGGCTACAGCCAGCAGAACGCACAGGCAAGAATATGTCAGGACATTATTCTTGAAGCCATTTCTAAATGTCATTTGAACGAAAATGTCACTATAAAAGGCGGCGTTGTAATGCGAAACATTTCCAATGATGTTCGAAGAGCAACGGTAGACCTTGATTTTGATTTTATCAAAAAATCTATTAGTGATGATTCAATCAAGCTCTTTATAAATCAGTTGAACATGGTGAGCGATGTCAAAATCGCAATCAGCGGAAAAATCGAAGGATTAAAGCAGCAGGATTACAAAGGTAAAAGAGTACATATCAGCATCAACGATGGTAATGGACTTGCTCGCACAAGCAAAATGGATATTGGCGTTCATAAAGATTTGGATATTACTCAAGAAGAATACTGTTTCGATATTTGTTTCCAAGACGATGGAGCCAGTCTGTTAATGGATTCAAAAGAACAGATTCTCGCAGAAAAATTGAAATCCCTTTTAAGGCATAGCGTTGCTTCTACTCGCTTCAAGGATATTTTTGATATTTGCTATCTTTCTGACAAAGTTTCAGATGAAAAACTGAATCTCTGCATAAAGC
>JAFSJX010000063.1 GCA_017449285.1 Treponema sp. | reverse complement strand
GCGAATTTTTTCAAAGGTGAAAATCTGAATTTTCAAATTATCAGGCTTGGAAAAGGCGATTTAATTCGGATTTTAATCCGTTTTTTGGATAAATTCGCAAAAATACCAATTCGCTCATTCCATGCTTTTTGGGAACACGCCTAAATGATGTAAAAATGATGTAGACTTTTCCGGGGAAAGTGGTATTATATCCCCTGTGGGGCGATGTCCGGCGTTTTTGCCAAAAAAGTTGGGGGGATGTACATGGAAAACGTGAAAATTTCAGACCGTGAGGCCATGGAGCAAATCCGCGCCATTCTTGAGCGGATGAATCCCAGAAGCCCTTTTGCCGAGGCGATTCGGCGGGTTTTGCGGAATCGCCCGTGGAGGTCGAAGCCGAGGCCGCCGAAACTCCGTCCGCTGTCGGCGACGCGGCGTTGCGCTCTGTCCGCTTGCCGGAGGCCACGGTTCGCCAGTGGGAATCGGAACAGCGGGAATCTGAATCCCACATCGGGGCGTAACGCCTCAAAACAAAACGGGGCTGTCTCAAATCAGGAAGATATTGGAAAAATTCTGATATTTCCTGTTCACTGGTAGAAAAAGTTCTCCAAAACAGAAATTAGGGGAAGTTTCTCCTAAAAAAGCGCAAAGCTACCGGAGGGGAGGGAAAGCCTCTCTGGTAGTTGGTTTTATTCGGGGTGTTTCGGACAAGGGTGAATTACGCGCTGTCCTCTAAAAAACCGGTTGGGACGGCCAGACTGGTTCCCAAGCGTCCCCTACTCATTTTATGGAACAGTTTCAGGATATTACAGGCAATGGCCATGAGCGTCCATTCCGCCTCAACTTTGACATTACCGCGCAGAAGGAAGCGCCGGAAACGCATGTCTTCTTTCACCATAGCGAAGGTTCCTTCCGACTGAATCGAGCGGTTGACGCGCAGGAACTTTCCAAGTTTTGTGTTCACATTCGTTTCCATTTTTGCGCGATACTCCTCGAAGGCTTTGGAGACATAGAGCGTTTTGGAGCGTTCTTCCGGAGGCGTTTTGCTCTTTCCGCGGATACATTTCTCTTTCATCGGACAGCCATGACAATCCGCGCAGGAACAGATGGTCGTTTCCGTAGGGAAGCCGGAGGAGGTTTTACCGCGGCGGAGTCTCTCCACGGACAGAGTCTTTCCGTTGGCGCAGGTACAGGTGTCGGAATTGGCGTCACAGGACATATTTTCCCGCCGGGAAATATCCGTTTTGTACTTTTTGTGTTTCTTCCGCTCATGGTTGGTCGGCTTGACCAGCAGTTTCGTGCTTACCCACGGCTGGGAAAAGTACAGATAGTTTTCCAGACTCTCATACCCCGCGTCCACAACCACGCGCTCAATCGGGTAAATCCGCGGTTGATTCATAAAAGGTATGAGCGTTTTGGGCGTGTTCCCAAAAGTAAGAAAATGAGCGAATAAAAAAGCGGAGGCGGGAAAAGCGCAAAAATCCCCCTCACAATGGTTTAATAAAGATTTTATGGTATTATCATTCACAAAACGGAGCGTAATGGAAAGTCAAT
>JAFSJX010000062.1 GCA_017449285.1 Treponema sp. | reverse complement strand
GCTATTGATAAAAGGTTTCAGAATCATTCTGTTTTCGATGACTTCGCTTTCAGCTTCCGCGCCTCTTACCCTGATATTCTCAAAATTCAGCTTTTTGTTCAGGAATTTTGGATTGAACAGAAAAATTCTGCCTTTTATAGATGTCTGCCCAACATCAGTAATTTTCATTTTGTCTTTTTCGTTAAGGCTCATTATGGTTGGGGAAATTATTTGTGCGGGAGAATCATTTATTTCGGCGGTGAATTTGCCTTCCGTAAAAAGAATTATCCGGAATCTGTCGCTTACATTTTCGTCAATTTCATTTCCAGAAATTTCCTCAGTGACAAAAACCGGCAGAGTTTCGCCGCAGGCGAATACTCCCGGTCCTTATTTGTGGCGCAGGTTTTTTATGCTGTCCAGTGCGACGGCCGCAATGATTATCACGCCCTTAAATACAAACTGAAGGTTTGTGTCTATTCCCAAAAAGGTAAGGCAGTAGGTGAGCCCTGTAAAAATAATGACGCCGGCAACTGCTCCGCTGATTTTTCCCACGCCGCCGCTAAAAGAAATTCCGCCGATAACGCAGGCTGCAATCGCGTCAAGTTCATAACCCTGTCCTGTTCCTGCATTTGCGTTTGCCTTGAAAATCTCAAAAAAAGAGCCTATGCCGTAAAAAATGCCTGCCATGATAAAGACGCCCATCGTCACCCGGAATACATTGATGCCGCTTACATTGGCCGCCTCAGGATTTCCTCCCACCGCATACATGTTCTTTCCGAATACCGTTTTGTTCCAGATGAACCATGCAATGGCAATCGCTATGACGGCCGGTACAATCAGTTTGGGAAAGGTAATGACTTCGCCGCCAATTGAACCGAGCACCCAGCGTCCGCCAAGCAGGTCCTTGATGCTGCTGTCTATTGTTCCCACGGGAGTTCCGTTCGTTCCCACAAAGAGCAGGCCGTAGATGATGAGCTGGGTAGCCAGCGTGGAGATGAAAGGGTGAATTTTTAGTTTTGCAGAGAAAAAGCCTGAAAATGAAGAAAAGGTAACGCAGAGCAGGATGGAGAGCAGAAGGGCAAGAATGATGCGGATCCCGTCGGGAAGGGCGGAAAAATCCCATGGTCCCATGCCGAAAAGCGTAACGATGTTGCGCCCCGGATGCAGGACAATTCCTGATGCAACGGCACCCAGGGCAACCATTCTGCCCACGCTCAGATCTGTTCCTGCCAGCAGAATCAGTCCCGCAACCCCCAGCGCGTAAAACATGCGTACGGCAGACAGTTCCAGAATCGTAAAGATGTTCGGCAGCGAAAGCAGGTTTCCGTTTCCTGTAAGCGGAGCGATGACGATGCAGACGATAAAGAATATAAGTATGGATAAATACAGTCCGTTGCCCAAAAGAAATCGTGACAGCCGGAAGGTGCTGATAAAATGCTGGATGTACAGCAGCATGTTTTCTGTCATGGTCGTGCTTCCGTTTCTGATTTCGCGGTTCTTCTGCACATAGTCAATAAAAGTCTGTTCCTTAACTGCCTTTGCCTTTTCTACCGTGGCAGAGCACCGATTTTTTGCGTCAAAAATCAGGGACTTCCTTGTGTAGTCGGCAAGGCGGATTTCTTCCCTGCATGCGGCGACATCTTTGGGATCAGTCTGTCCTTCATGCCTTTTGACAATTTCTTTTTTTTCTGCAAGCGAGGCTTCGTTTATTTTTGCGATTTTCTTTTCACAGCCTTTTTTCAGCATGGCGATAAGTTCATCCTGATCGGCCTGTATGCGCTTCCTGTAGTCGTCTGCAAGAACCCTGTTCCGTGCAAGCGCTTCTTTTACAAGATGGCTTATCTCCGCCTTGTTCTGTGCGGCAGTTTTCTTTGCCCCGCAAAGTTTTTTTTTGTTTTCTGCAATGCGTGTCTTTCTCTCGTCATCGGAAATCAGTTTGTTACGTTTGAGGAGGTTGTTTTCCTGGCTGATTTCAGCAATGAGCGATACACCGTCCTTTCTGAGTGAGGCAAGTTTTTCCGTTTTTTCTCTGAGTTCTTCGTCCTGAGTAAAATATTTTTGGTTTTCTTCCATATTTGTATCCTTTTTTTTGCCTACAGATATGCTGCGGAAAGTCGCAGCAGTTCTTCCTGACTGGTTTCTTTTGTCGTTACAATGCCCGCCAGCTGATGGTTTGACATGACGGCAATGCGGTTTGTTATGCCAAGAAGTTCAGGCATTTCACTGGAGACGATGAGGATGATTGTTCCCTGCTTTGCCATGCGGATTATCAGCTCGTAAATCTCATATTTTGCACCTATGTCAATTCCCCGTGTCGGCTCATCAAGGAGCAGAACTGACGGAAGTCCTTCCAGCCAGCGCCCGATAATGACTTTCTGCTGGTTTCCGCCAGACAGCGCGCTGACAGATTCATCGGGCGAAACGCATTTTGTATTCATCAGCCTGATTTCCCGCTTTGCCGCGTCTTCCATCCGCTGCTCAGACAGGATGGGCCTTGGCTGATAATAATTTTTCAGATTTGCAATTACCGTGTTGAATGTGATGCTCCCCTTGGCGAATATGCCGTTGAATTTCCGTTCCTCCGTCACGAGGGCAAATCCATGGGCAATTGCATCCTGTGTGCTCTCAAAAAAGAGCCTTTTTCCCTCATAGGCAATCGACCCGCTTGCGATTGCACGGACTCCAAAAAGGCTCTCCAGAAGTTCACTCCTGCCGGCTCCCACCAGACCGTATATACCGAAAATCTCGCCTTTTCTAACCTTAAAGGAAATGTCATCAAGGATTGGCGCATATTTTGTCGAAAGGTGGCTCACCTCAAGGCAGTAGTCGCCGGGACTGTTGTCCAGAACGGGAAAGCGGTTTTCAAGCGACCGCCCGACCATTGCGCTGATCAGCTCGTCCATGTCTGTCTTTTCAGTTTCTTTCTGCAGAATCAGCGTTCCGTCCCTCAGCACGGCTATTTCGTCGCAAATCTGAAAAATCTCGTCCATCTTGTGGGAAATGTAAATGAAGGAAACTCCCTGTTTTTTCAGCTGTTCAATAATGGAAAAGAGTTTTTTTGTTTCCGGTTCTGTCAGCGAAGATGTGGGCTCGTCAAGGACGATTATTTTTGCGTCATAGAAAACAGCCTTTGCAATCTCCACCATCTGCCGCTGGGAAACGGACATGGTCCGCATGATTGTCTGGGGATGAATCTGCATGTTCAGCTGCTGAAAAAGCAGGGTGCAGTCCTTGAACATTTTTGCCTTGTTCACAATACCGAATAAGGTGGGGTAGCGGCCGAGAAAGATGTTGTCGGCAACGGAAAGGTCAAGGCATTGGTTCAGTTCCTGATGCACCATGCTGACACCGTTTTCCATTGCCGCTTTGGGGCTTTTAAACTCTACGGGCTTTCCGTTTAGAAAAAACTGCCCCTCGTCTTTTTTGTAGATGGCGAAAAGACATTTCATCATCGTGGACTTTCCCGCACCATTTTCACCCATGAGTCCTACTACAGAGCCGGGCACCACGGTAAGATTTATATCGTCCAGAACATGGTTCTTTCCAAATGATTTAGACAGGTTCTTTATCTGCAGCAGGGGCTGTTTCATAGTATCTCTTAGTATTTGAGTTTGTCGATGTAGTCGCGTGCAGAACTGCTCCGCAGCGGCCCAATCATATAGCCGTCATATCTTCCAAGATTGGTGAATGCATCCAGTATCGTTGATTCGTTCTGACCGTCGCCCTGTATGAGCGTGACGTTCAGATTCAAGAGCGGCGCATAGTGGCGGAGGGCCGGAATATATTGTGCCGCGAAAAAAAGATCGGATGCATTTCTGGTGGTGCAGAGGACTTTCTTTGCCTCCGCGTCAGTCTGATGTATGCCTCCATTACGAATTTGCTGGAAAAAATCATCGCAGTTTTCCTTTGTAACGGCAAGGTTTGGAACAGTCAGGGTCTTGTGCTCAGGGTCGTAGGTTATTCCGCAGGAAATCTGGTTCCCGTACTTGTCCGGTCTTGAAAATCCGCTTTCAACGGCTTCTGCCGCACTCAGGCCGTCAAAAAAATTCCTGAGCAGCTGCAGGACTGCGGCAATCTGGCCGTCTGAATTCTGTGATATTGTTCCCGTCAGTTTTCCCTGCTTGATGGCTTCCAGTGCATCGGGGAGGGCGTCGTAGCCGAAAATGGGAACTCCCGTCGGATAATTTGATGCCTGCAGACAGCCCATCGCCATGCCGTCGTTGTTTGAGATGACAAGGTCTATTGCCGTGCCGAATTTTGTTGCCCAGTTTCCCATGGCTTCCGTGGCGGCACTGGCGTTCCATGTGGTGCCGTCTGTGCCTGTCATTGTCCGGCCGTCAAGCTCGACAACCTTGAATTCCTTTCCTCCTGCCTTGAGCCTGCCTTCCACTGTGTTTTTTGGGTCGGGGGAGCCGTTCCATGTACCGAGCGCTTTTCTGACGCCTTCCGTTCTGCCGGTTGAGTCGGTGTGTCCCATGTCGCCGATGCAGAGTACATATCCGATGACACCGTCTCCGTTCCTGTCTGCAAGCGCAATGTCTGTGTTATTAAAATAGTCCGCAATCATTTGTGCCTGCAAAATTCCGCCGCCAATGGCATCGCTGCCGACAAAGAAAGTCCTGTCATTCCAGTTCATGACGCTCATGTCAATGTCTTGTGACTGGGAGGCTGTCGGTTTCGAATTATAGAAGATGACAGGTTTATCCTTGTTTGCGGTTTTTGATTCTGCTGATTTGTTGCAGGCGGAGAAAACTCCTGCTGATGCGATAAATAATAAAACTGATAAAATTCTCATTCTTCCTGCATTATATACATGAAAAGTCCTTGGTGCAAGTGTTCCGTACGGTGCGGGAGTGGTGCTTGAATCCAAAACTGCATTCAGCGACAGAAATGGCGAAGAAAACAAAAGGCAATGACGAAAAAGACCTTGAATATTACAAGACTTCGGCTCTATTTTGGGAAACATACGCAACGAACATTGAAGCGGAACTTGCAAAACAGGGTAAAAAAAACTAATTTTGGAACCATTTCCAAATTTTAATTCAGTATACGCTTACAATTTTTTAGATGTCAAATACTTTTTCAATTTTTTGATTTTATCATGTGCATCCGATAAAATCTTACCTACCTTGCTTCCCCAGGAGACATCTGGTATTTCTGCTTGAAAAGCCGCTCTAAATGGGTGGAATCGGAAAATCCTGTCTGCTCGGCGATTCGCTCAACAGGAAGGTCTGTGTCTTTTAGAAGGGAACGGGCAATTCTTAACCGAAGGTCAATAAGATATTTGATTGCAGTCATGCCAGTTTCTTTTTTGAAAAGTTTATTGAGGTCTGTGCGGTTC
>JAFSJX010000061.1 GCA_017449285.1 Treponema sp. | reverse complement strand
CCGCCACCCGATTCTCCAAAAATAGTAACATTGTCCGGGTCGCCTCCAAAGTTTGAAATATTTTTCTTAATCCACTCCAATGCGTTTACAATGTCGTACATTCCTGTATTTGCAGAATACTTGTATTTTTCGCCAAAGTCAGAAAGGTCAAGATGACCAAAAACATTAAGACGATGATTCACACCCACCACGACCACATCCTGTGTCCGTGCCAGATTTTCGCCGTCAGATTCTGCACTGTTTGCGCTTCCTGTTGAAAATCCTCCGCCGTGAAGCCAGACCATGACAGCACGCTTTTTCTTGTCAGCATCTGGTGTCCAGATGTTAAGGTTGGTGCAGTCGTTGCTCGTTCCTTTTCCTGCGTTGTTTTTCCCCATGCCGAGAATCGCAAACTGCGGGGAGATTTTTCCGTATTCCGTAGCATCGCGCACACCTTCCCACTTTGCCACAGGCTTTGCAGGAAGGAAACGCTCTGTGACCTGCGCATAGGGAACGCCCTTAAATGAAAGAACGCCGCTCTGCGTAACAATTCCGCGTATTTTTCCCGATTGCGTGGAAACGATTGTATTGTCAGCCACACCGACCTGTGATTTTGCAGACGAACAGCCCGAAAGAACGAGTGTCGCCGTCAGCAAAGTGATTATTATAGAAGAAAGTTGTTTTTTCATATCTTATTTCCCCTGCGTGATTTTCCTGTAGTCTTCTTCGCTCATCATCTCATACCAAGTTACGACTGGCTTTTCGGGGTTGGTGTTGATTGCAATGTGGGCGAATGTTCCGTAGAGGCTCCCGCCGTGCCAGTGGGTTGTGTCCGGGGGACAGAAAGCCACATCTCCAACATGAAGTTCTTCCACCTGGCCGCCCTTTATCTGGTGATAGCCTGTTCCGTCCGTCACGATAAGAATCTGTCCGCCCTCGTGGCTGTGCCATGCGTTGTAAATGACTTCCGGAAAGACCACATAATGCATTCCCGGTGAGCCTGCCGCATTTTCGCCTGTAACTACATTGGAAAGGTAAACTTCACCGTTAAAGGTGGGGAACTTAACCGGCTTTTCGCCCCTGTCAAACATAAGGGAGGCATCGTGCTTTTTTACGCGGTCAGGATTTTCAATCATTTTGAGGCTGGCAAATTCTTCCGCCGTAATTTCTCCACCTGCGTGGCCGTCCGCTCCGTCAGAAGGCTTCCAGTTTTTGTCGTAGACTACAATCTGTTGAAACCAGCTGTCTTTGGTGGAGCCGTGCCAGTGCTTCACTCCCGCAGGAATCTGAATCACATCGCCCTTTCTGATGATGGCGGGCTTTCCTTCTTCCTGATACAGGCCGACTCCGCCCACTCCGATGACATACATTCCGCCGTGAACATGCCAGCTGCTCCGTGAATTTGGGGCAAAGGTGACGACATTCGTTTCTGGAAAGTTGTAGGTGTCGTCAAGGGGAATCAGATTTTTAAGATAAGCCGTGCTGGTAAATCGGGCTGAAACATCCGTTCCAAAATCAAACTTGCAGTCGCTCTTGTTCTGGTCGCTTGAAGTTACAGCCGTTTTTGTACTTGTACAGGAAGCGAGAAAGACCGTGGCAAAAAATGCCGTTATAAAAAATGAAAGTGATTTCTTCATGTAACCTCCTCGTATATTAATGTTATTGAATTATCTTATTCGATTTGGGATAGTATACCCGTGACATATGACCCGATAACCCGTTTCCTCCTTGGGGCTTTCCCCGTAACATAGACTGGGTTTCTTGCTCTGGCTGGCAGTACACAGATTAGCAGGATGGGGTCTTCCCCGAATCTCCAACGAGGATGTGAGCCACCAGAGATAAGATAGTTCATATTTCACAAATCCACTTTCACAAAAGGAATCAAGATTTATGTACATT
>JAFSJX010000060.1 GCA_017449285.1 Treponema sp. | reverse complement strand
TGAACCCGCCGTTGCGTCAAGCACAAGCTCGCCCGCGTCGGTATAAGTCCGAATCAAATATTCCAGTAAGGACAAGGGCTTTTGTGTGCTGTGGTATCGCGGCTCCGCCGTCGTCATCGGGCTTGCGAACTTGATAACGTCGCGCGGGTAATAGTGTTCGCCGTCGTTGGCTCCGTCGGTTCGCGGCGTCGAATAATTGTAGACGCCCTCGCCCTGCCAATGTTGACGATTATTCCTGCGGTAAGGTTCGCCACGTCGCCACTGCGGATTGTACGTCGGCAATTTGCGGTAGAATACCAGAATATCTTCATGACAACGGAGCGGCATTTTACGAGCATTGAAAAAGCCAGTGCCCAGTGGTTTTTCCCAGCACCACTTATATCTGAACTTTATCGGCGAAGTCATAACCAGCTCCGCCGCGAACGGCATCTGCGCGAACAGGACACACGCTCCGTTGTCTTTCAACACTCGGTTGAATTCTGCCCACAGCGCGGCGAGCGGTAATTTCTTATCCCACCGGCATGACGTTGATCCAAAAGGTAAGTCACTCAAAATCATGTCGACACTTCGCGCGGTCAGCTCCTTCATGCCCAAGAGACAATCGGCATTGTGAATTCTTATCGCCACTCGATTAGCGTCTCCCCGCGCAGATTTAATGCCTTTGCGATTTTCGTTACCGTCGGGATATTTGCCTTAGCGTCTTTCTTCAAGCACTTAAGGACGGTAATTTTCGACAAGCCCGCCGCTCGTGCCAATTCTGAACCCGTCCAGCCCCGATTGATTAACTCGTTCAAAAGCAAACCGTTTTTCCAAACCACGCACATTTTCTACACCTCCGCAATGTCTATCGAATATATTTCTTGAAGTTGTCCCTTGACTCTGCGCGGGCGTCTGTAAAATCCTCGAATAATTTAGCTCCGGCGTCGAAATAATCATGCGCCGCGTCGTAACTGAATTGGCACTCGTACGGCGAGCCGTTCCTGTTCTTCAAGCACTGCAACTTTATCAGGCGAACAGTTTCAATTTTGCTACCGTGCGGCACGTCGTGTACCAGCCCCCACAACACGTCAGCCGAATATTCGATTGCTCCACTTTCCTTGAAGGCGGAAAAGCCCAAATTGGCTTGCGCGTTGTCGTTGTAATTTTGCCGATTGAACGAGCTGAGGATTATCAGCGTCGAATTGGTCTCGCGTTGAAAATTTTTGAATCGCAACATCGCCTCATCAACTTTTTCTTTGACGGTTGACTTTGTATCTTTCGCGGGAATTATCTGCAGATAGTCAATAACTATCGTCGCGGACTTGCCGCCCGTCATTTTGTTCAGGACTTCGATAAGCTCTGCCGCGCTCGCATTCGTGACTTCCAAAACCTTCAAGGAGGCAGTCGACGACTTAAGCTTTTCCACAACGTCAGCGAAGTCACTATCATCTCGCCACCAACCGCGCCGAATCTTCGCATTGGTTAATTTCGTCGCAGAGTTTCTCTTGTACACTTCCCGCGCGGCGGACTTCATGAAAAGTTCGAGTTGGCTCATCTCGTAGGAACAGTAAATGCATGTCTCGCCCTTATTGGCTAGCTGATTTAGCATCTGCCAAGCAAACGTCGTTTTGCCCGTCGCAGGTTTGCCACCCAAAACATATACTCCCGGCAAAAAAATCTGCGCGGTGTCCAGATTTTTAAAGCCCGTCTCGCGCCGAGAATATTTCGCCGACAATTCAAGATCGCCGATAAATTTGTCCGTGAAATATTTGGCTAAGTCCGCCTGCTTTATTCCCACCTTCGCAAGAGCCGCCTCATTTTCAATTTTCGCTCGTTCCAATGCCGCCTTTTCAAACTCCGTCCTTTGGTTGCTTAACTCTTCCGAATTTTCATAGTAAAAACCTCGCAGCCAATCGCGCAGTTCGTCCGCGTCGCGTTGAAGTAAATCGTTCGCGTCAACTTTCGGCTCGTCGTCGTTGTTGAAAAAACACGAGACTGCAGGATAGCCCGCCGCTTTCAATGCAGCAACCAATTTTTCGCTGTTGACCTTGCCGGGATTTTCTTTGCTCTTAGTGTCGTTGTCAAACGCGCTCATCACACTGGGCTTGCGCTCGGCGTCGGCAAATTTTTCTTCGAGTGCCGGAATAACCTTGCGCCAAGCAGACGCGCCGCCCGTCGCCACTATTCCGATATTCTCGTTGCTCGTAACCTGCGCGGCAGATAAAGCGTCCAGCTCGCCTTCAAAAATGTAAATCACGCTCGCATTTTCTATCGACTTCGCAACGAATAACCCTGCCCCTTGACCGTGCCGCGTCAACTTTGAGCTGCCCGCTACTTCAACAAGTTTTCGCGCCGCAAAATGATAATCGTCGTAAGGCATGATCAGCGTGTCTGCTTTGACGCCACCCGCCGGAAAATCTTTGGCAATGCCCAGTCCGTATTTCTTGAATGTCGCCCGCGTTAAGCCGCGATAACTGCCGCCGTGTTCGTCTAGGAACTTCGCCACGTTCGCACGACAACGCTCATAAAAACCGCTCGCCTCGTAATTTTTCGGCTCCGATTTTTCTTGCCGATTGTCAACCGTAGCCCGCGCAGATTTTTTCCCACTCGAAGAAAAATCATCGGGTAAGCCGTATTCCGCCGACAATCGCTTTGCCAACTCTGCCTTGTCGTTGCAGTTGTTCAGTCCGAAAATCTCCTTCGCCAACTCGATATTGCTCATATATCGCCCGCAAGAGCCAAAGCATTTCCAATAAACTTTGCCATACTTTGGATCGTATCGGGCATGAAGTCCGTCGCCGCCCTTGCCCTTGCCGCATACGGGGCATTCACAAGTTTTGCCGTCTTTGGCGAGCGTCAAGCCGGGAGTACGGCGAACAAACTCATCCGCCGACCAACTGCTAATCTCCTCGAAAACGTTCAATTTTTTTCACTCCTTCACTGCGCGGCGCGAATTTTCACAACCGCGCCGCTTTTTCAATCACGCGCGGAATTTTCGCTTTTTCCCCTCTACTCCACTAGGGGCGCGCGAATTTTCATGCGCGCCCCCGTAAGGAGACTTACAAAGTCTTACAGAAAAATCGCGCCGTCCAACTCGCTTAGGGAGAGTAAGCAAAAACCTAAAAGTCAAATAGTGAAAGGTACCAGAATCACGATAGCCAGGTACCAGAATCACGATAGCCAGGTACCAGAATCACGATAGCCCCCCCAAGTTTTCACGAAATAAGCTAATCAAGCAAAATTTTAATGGCACGGTAGGCGACAACCTTCCGCTCAAATTCAAAATCTTTGATGACGCCTCCGGCTTTGAACGCGGTCAAGGTGTCTTCGATTTCCTTACGAGCGTTTTGTTTGATGGTCTTTGATTCGCCGGTAAGCCCGCATTCGCGATAAAGGGACTCGAAGAGGATAGTCCGAGATAAATTCCGCTGTTTCATTAACTCGATACGGCGCAGGAGATAATTCTTGATAGTCATGACTTGGGGAGTGTTCTTCTGCCCCGCGATAGCGAGCGGCTCCGTACTATACCGCAAGAGCTGATTCTTAACTTTGGCGACGTACATTAAAGGAGATTCGCCGTTCAGTTCAACCGCAAGAATTTTTTGCCCGTTAATCTGGGCGTCGACAAACCGGCAGGGCAAGAGCGGACCGTGAAGTTTGAATTTATCGAGAGTGTGCCTGCGCATATATTGCGGGTAATTGGTAAGGAGCGGTTTCAAGTCGACCGTGATGGCGGTATGTGCGAGCTTTTCTATAGCGGACTTAATCGCCTCGAACCTTGCGGCATTTCGTTTGAGATTGCGATTTTCAACGCCGCCCGTCATGCTGTCGAGCGTCATACTGAACGTTATGAGATTGTAGCCGTTCGCCTGCAGATTGATTGCGTGAAATAAAATTTCCCTGTGAAAAGGAGTAAGGGGCGACAAGTCGACGTAGGGCTTGATGAGTTCCAGGAAGTAGGGAGTGACAACCTGCTTGCCCTTAACGATACCTTCCTTAACGTAGCAATCTGCGCGGTGCTGAATAATATCAGCGTATTCGTCGCTGTCGTAGTTCCAGAGGCAGCAGTTGCTGAGCTTGTCAATCGGCAATTTCAGTTCCTTAACGCGCTCTTGAACTTGACTTAGGAGCGGACGCTTTTGAGAAAGCATTTCGTCAACGAGTTCTTCGTTGATTTCGATTTCCGGCAATTCCTCGTCCTCGTCAGGGACATTCATATAAACGGTTCTTCCGTCGCGGATAATTTTTTCGGTATGCATTCTGTCCTCCTTAATTCAAATCGATTGATTAACCTATGAAGAGCGTCGAGCATGGCGGGCGCGGGTTTATTGTGTGGTGCCTTGACCGCCGCTCGTATCAGCATGTTCAAAATTTTTCGCGTCATTGTTTTCACTCCTCGAAACATTGTTGACTAAATGACGCGCAACCCTTATAATGACAACGAGATATTTTTTTGGGGGTTGCACGCATGTGAATTAGGCGAATAGAACACCCTGATTATAGCCTGTTGTATAGGCAGTGTCAATGCGATTGTAACGTCTGAAACATCTTAAACGACAAGAAAAAAAAGCCCTTCAGCCGGAAAGACTGAGGGGCTTTAAAATTTTTTTGTGCGGAGATTTATGAGCGAAAAATTACTATTAGCGCACGCGGAAAAGAATTTTATGAGCAAGGTTTAAAAGCCGCGCAGACGCTCCAGAATCGCCGCAGAGGGGCTTTT
>JAFSJX010000059.1 GCA_017449285.1 Treponema sp. | reverse complement strand
TCCTTTCCTTTTTGATAAAACTGGCAGGTCTTAGGGCGGCAGCCCTAGGAGAAGGGGTAGCGTAAGACAGCGTGTCTGCCAGAGGCAGGCGGGCGGTCTGAAGCGAGGGGAAGGCTTTCCCCCTTAAAATTAGGGAGTTGACTAGAACTGCTGGGCATGATGAAGGTAGGTGTGGGTCTGCTCATCAACAGTCAGGATAATGAAGTTGCGCTTTCCTTTTGCTTCGCATATTGCCGAGACGATGACTTCATAAAAGGCTCCAAAGTCAAATTCAAAATACTTGTGGGTATGTCCGCAGATAGCGTACGCGACATTTTCTTCCGCATAGAGTGCCATTAGTTGTGCCCGCTCATAGGTGTTTGCAAGTTCGAGGGTAAAATTATTGCAGTAGAGCGGGTAGTGGGTCAGCATGATTTTTCTGTTTTGGTCTGTGCGCATTTCTTTTTTGAGGGTGGAGAATTGCTTGTATCCGAGTGTACCGTCCGCTGTGTCCAGAAAATAATATGATGTGCCATGGATTTTTATGCGGAAAAAGGATGTGTGGGAAATATCCTGTATGTAGTATTCTCCATGGTTTCCGCCGTCAAAGGTGTCATGGTTTCCGGGAACGCAGTATACGGGAATGCCCATGTCTTCAATACGCTTTTGAACTTTCAGATAGGTGGCATTCTGGTCATGGGAGCCGTTGCCATTTAAATCCCCGAGATTTGCGCAGAAGAGGGGCTTTTCGTGTGCCTTTACATATTCCTGCAAGTAAGCGATAAAATCATCAGCGTCTCTTTCTTGTCCTATGTGCATGTCTGAGAGAATCATTACGGAATAGGATTTTGGTGGCGTGTCAGGAAGCGTGATGTCCTCGAACCTTGCGCGGCTGTCAATGGGGGAGCCCGAGCCAAAAAGGGTGTCATATTTTTCTGAAGTCCAGTAACTTTCCATAAAGCAGCCTGAAACAAGCAGACTGCATGCGATTGTTATAAGCGATGAAAGGGCGAATTGCGTCAAATAAGAAATATGTTTTCTCTTAAAAGGCATAGGTTACTCCGCAGGTATAGTAAAGATGGTCAATCTGCACGTTATGCTGACCCCAGATATTTGTGTAGAGAATCGAAAAGTTGTTTGAGATTGAGACGGAGGGGGTGATGTGCCAGTCAACGTTAAGAAAGACTTGGGGCATGGGGAAGAAATTGTAGCAGAAGAATGAGAATGAGCGCACGCCTGCCTCAAGGTCTATGTTTTTGATGGTCTGGCAGATGCTTTCTGAAGAGACGGTATAGTAGTCCGTGATGATGAGGGAATAGGAGGAGAGTGCCGTAATGTCCGTTTTGTTGAAGGCGCTTCCGAAAAGGAATTTGATTTTTGTTTTTGTGGGTGCGAGCAAAAGAGAGCCTTCTGCGGTAAAAAGGATGTCTTGCATGATTGCTTTTGTCGAAAGGAAACCGAAGTGGTAGATTCCTTCGATTGCGATATTCGGCTGGATTATCCACTTCCATGGAAACTGTGACGCTATGCCGATTGCCGCCGTGAGGTCGGTGCTTGTATAGACATTTTGAATGCCGAGCGAAAGATGCCAGAGGTCGTGCGTGTGCCTGTAAACGGCTGAAAACGAAGCGAAATCATTGATCTCATAACCTGTGCCGCCTGAGTAGCCGACGGACAGGGTGATTTCATGTGTATGTGAGGCTTTTTTCTTAGCGGTATCTTGGCAAAAAGCGGGGTGCAGGCCGCAGCATAGCAAAATTAAAAGTAATACCCTGTGTTTTGTATAGTATAATGGGGGGGGGTATTTTTCAAGTGGCTGAATCTATGGAGTTGTTTTTTGAGGCAAAACATACTCACTCATAGTAGCACAGATAGCGGTTGTGTACAATAGCCTGTGCCGCCAGGGGAAAGAGGCTTGCGCTGTCGGAAACTATTGGCCGGTCAGTTCGCGGGCCTTGGATTCGATGGCGGCGGAGAGTTTTGCGGGGTCTGTCTGGTGCTCAGAAATGAGGCGGACGAAGACGCTGCCTGCAACGATGGCTTCAACGTGGTTGGCGAGGGATTTTGCCTGTGCCCCGTTTGAGATGCCGAAGCCTCCGTAGACTTTTGAGCCGCCTTCGCTCACTTTTTGGATGAAGTCAAGGGTTTCTTTGTTTATGTCTGTGTCGCTGCCAGTGATTCCTGTGCGGAGGGCTGCGTAGATGTAGGGAAAGCCTGCATGGGCGAGTTTGCCAAGCCTTTCTGGTGACATGGAGGGGGCGGCGACGGGAATGTTTATCATGCCGTTTGCAGTGCAGGAAGCGGTCAGTCCTTCGTCGTAATCAAAGGGGAGGTCGGGGATTATCATGCCCTTTACGCCTGCCTGAGCGGCTTTTTTGCAGAAATTTTCTACGCCCGGCGTATAGACAAGGCTTCCGTAACTCATCAGATAGATGCTTGTGTCGGGGAATTCTTTGTGAATCTGTGCGATAAAAGCCAGTCCGTCAGCGGTTTTATAATTGCGTTTGAGGACGGTGGTGCAGGCGGTCTGAATTGCAGGACCGTCGGCACTTGGGTCGGAGAATGGCAGTTGGATTTCCAGAATGTCTGCCCCGCCTTTTACGAGTGCCCGTGCGGCAGTGAGGCTGATTTCATCGGTGGGGTAGCCTGCGACAAGGTGACTCATCAATTTGATTTTTGACATATCATTCTCCTGTGTTTCTTCAAATAGTAACAACTCTACTATAGCGCATTTTATTGTTTCTGTCAATAGAAACAAGGTTGCAGTCAAGTTATTTTTGTGCCGCGTAGACAAGATTTCGTACCCATGAACGGGGGAGAAACTTTGTAAGAAATGTGGCTAATTTTGTGGAGATGCCAGGAATGGCAAGGACTTTTCCTCGCATTAGGCATGTGTAGCCATAGCGGGCGACTTTTTTGCCGTCCGCGAAGAAAAAATGTTTGGTCAGGCTGGAATTCTGGGCTTCTGCTCGCTCCCAAAAATCGGTTGAGACGGGACCTGGGCAGAGGACGGTGACGGTAACGCCTCTTCCTTTGAGTTCTACGGAAAGGGCTTCGGAGAAAGAGCGGACGAACGCCTTGCTTGCGTAGTAGACGGACATTTTTGCGCCCGGCATGAAAGAGGCGAGGGATGCCACGTTCAGAATGCGTCCGTTTTTGCGCGAAATCATCTGCGGTAAGAACAAATGCGTGAGCGTGACAAGCGTTTCATCGTTCAGACGAATCATCTGCTGCTGTTTTTGCAGATTACTTTCCGCAAAAAATCCCCAGTCGCCGAAGCCCGCGTTGTTCACAAGCGCATCAATGGAAAGATTCCTGTCCTGCGTGAAGTCGAACACGGCTTTGGCTGCATCTGGCTCGGTCAAATCTTTTGCGAACGTGGTGACGGTGATGCTGTATGCGACTTCCAGTTCTGTTTTGAGTTCGTTCAGTTTGTCCTGCCGGCGGGCGACAAGCACAAGGTCAAAGTCGTCTTTTGCGAACAGGCGGGCAAATTCTGCGCCCAATCCGCTGGACGCTCCCGTAATCAAAGCCGTTTTTTTCATCGCATTCCCCTTATGAAAAGGCTAGAAGTGTTTTAAGCGAATCGTCCGCGCCGTAGATACAGATTGTGTGCGCTCCGTTTTCCTCTGCGTATTTTGCCGTGATTGCTTCGCCCTCTTTGACGGCGGATTTGTACGTAATCCTGATTTTTGTGAAATTGTGCGCGCGGTAGATTTCTGGCGGCAGGGCTTCCATCGCATAATCGATGTAGACGAGATTGTGGACATGATGATTAAAGTCGATGTCATTTCTGCGCGGCGTGACGGAAACTTCGTTTGAGAAAGACTGGGGCGCGGTGATTTTGGGCAGTTTGCTTTCGGCAAAGACCGATTTTTGTTCAGGACCGTATTTTTCTATGAGCGGTGCTTGGATTTTTGTCGGGCGGTTTGCGTTGAGGTCGAACAGAACCCAGCGGGTCGTGCCTTTTGCGCAAATCGTACCGTTACAATATAATTCAAAATCGCGGGAAGAGCCGAAGGGGGATGTCGCGCCCTGACTCCATGTTTTTGCGCTGATTTTGTCGCCATATTTGGGATATGTTTCAATCTCAACGTACCAGTCGGTCAAAATCCATGCCGTTCCCGATGAACTTCCCTGCAGAATATGGTCGCCTGCAAGGTCTGAGTGGCGGTTTCCCGAATTCTCAAGGATTTTGAAGATGGTTTCAAGTTTCAGGTCGCCGTTTTCGTAAAAGTCTTCGATAAGCGGCTCATAAGAAAAATCTACAAACATATCGCTTCTCCGTGTGCGTCAGCCCATTACCTTTGCGTCGTGGATGTCCTTTTTGGTCTCTAACCGTTCGATTTCGGCGTGCAGGAAGTCCAGCCATTTTTGCGGACGGAATACGGGGCTTGTGATGAACACGTCTTTGTCGCCGCGTCCGCTCATGTTGATGATGATTGCCTGGTCAGAGGGAATTTCCTTTGCGATTTTTATTGCGGCGGCTCCTGCATGGGCGGATTCCAGAGCAAAGAGGATGCCTTCATTTTTTGCGAAGAAACTGACGGCTTCAAGTGCTTCTGTGTCCAGAATTGATGTGAATTCAACCCGTCCTGAATGACCGAGGGCGGCCAGTTGCGGACCGATACCGCAGTAGTCAAGGCCGGCGGAAATACTTCTGGTGGGGAGTGCCTGTCCGTCTTCGTCCAGCAAAAAGCGTGATTTGTATCCGTGCAGAATGCCGTCCCTGGCAGCCTTTCCTGTCATGCGGCTTGCGTTTTGGCCTGCGTTGGGACCGATGCCGCCCGCTTCCGCTCCGATAAGGCGGGGCTCCTTTTCATTGATAAATGGCTCAAAAAATCCGATGGAGTTTGAGCCGCCACCCACACAGGCAACCATCGCGCCAATTTTGATGCCGCGCTCCGCACACTGTTTTTCTACTTCGCGCCCTATGACGGACTGAAATTCGCGTACGATGTCGGGGAATGGGGCGGGGCCAAGCGCGCTTCCCAGAACGTAGTGGGTGGAGTCGGGATTTGCTGCCCAGTCGCGCATTGCCTCGTTTACCGCGTCTTTTAGTGTGCGGCTTCCAGAAGTAACGGCGCGGACTTTTGCCCCATAGAGTTCCATGGCGGCTACATTGGGCTGCTGTCGGCGCACGTCAACTTCGCCCATATAGATGGTGCAGTCCAGACCGAGTTTTGCGCAGGCGGCGGCTGTGGCCAGTCCGTGCTGACCGGCACCTGTCTCTGCGATGATGCGCTTTTTTCCCATGCGTTTTGCAAGGAGACACTGACCGATGGCATTGTTGATTTTGTGGGCACCTGTGTTAGCCAGTCCTTCCAGTTTTATGTAAATCTGTGCGCCGCCGAGGAGTTTTGTTGCCGTGGGGGCAAAGTAGAGGGGTGTTTCGCGTCCGATATAGTCGCGGCGGATAATTTCCAGTTCGTCTAAAAAAGATTTGTCCTGCATTGCCTCATGGAATGCCGCTTCAAGTTCATCGAGCGGGCGGCGCAGGACTTCGGCGACATATTTTCCACCGTATTGTGAGAAAAATCCACTTGTTGAATACGTGTTACTGTTCATAGAAACAGTGTAATGGAACGGTGCGTTTGTGTCAATGGTATAATTTGAGTTTCTTTGTGTCGAGCCCTGCCATCACGCAAGTTTTATATTCCCAAACCGCGTGAAATCTTGTATACTGTTCGTATGAAAACACCGCTGACCATTCTTTTTGCAGGAACATCGATTCCCCACGCTTTTGATGCCGCATTTGACGGGCTTTCCGCGTTTGACCGTGCGCTCTTGTGGGCGGAGACTGTGCCAGCTTCCGTTCAGACGGTGATTTTTACCGATGACGATAATTGCGCCGCCGTGGAAAAATTAGTTGCGGGCAGAAAAAATATTTCCCTTGTGCGGCATACGGCTTGGACAAACGCGCTCGTGGCAAAAGAAATCGCGGCGACCTGCTCAAGTCACAAGGCAGATTATGCCGCCTTTGCATGGGTGGATTTGCCGTTTCTGTCTTCCACGCTGACTTCAGAACTGATTGAAACTCATACAAAGTATCTTGCCGAATACACGTTTGCGGACGGCTATCCCTATGGTCTTGCGCCAGAAATCGTGGACGGCGGAGCGGCGGGAATCATAGCGGCGTTGGGAGAAGGCGTCCAGAAATCAGCGGGCGAAAAACCTGTTTCCCGTGACGCGCTTTTTTCCATAATGAGCGGCGACATCAATTCCTTTGAGATTGAGACGGTCATTGCGCCAAAGGATTACCGCATGCTCAGACTGGATTTTTCTTGCGGTGAAAAGGCGAATTTTCTTGCGTGTCAGAACGTGTTTTCCGCCGCTCAGGGCAAAGTCAACCTGCAATCTTCCGATTTTGACGTAATCGCGCTCTCAGACCTTGCGGAATCGGATGCTTCTGTCTTGCAGACTGTTCCCGCGTTCTACAACGTGCAGATTTCGGGACGGTATCAGCATAATTTGACCTATTCGCCGTATCAGCAGATGGCGGAAAAGAAAACGTTTCCAGACATGGCGTTTTCGGATTTCAAAAAACTGGTCGCCCAAATGGCAGCCTATTCGGAAAAAGCCGTGGTGTCGCTCTCTGCGTTCGGGGAGCCGCTTCTGCATCCGCAGTTTGCAGACTGTGTGGCCGAAGTGCTTTCCTATCCGGGGCTTTCGGTGTTCGTAGAGTCTGACGGTACGCTGGTTACGGAAGCATTTGTTTCTGCCCTTGCCGAAAAAATCCGTCCGCTGGGAACGAATCGGGTCATCTGGTGCGTTCTTTTGGATGCGATGGAAAGCAATCTGTATGCCCAGATTCACGGGTGCGCGGAGGCTGATTTTTCTAAGGCGGTCGATGCGGTGGGGCTTCTGGCAAAGGCTTTTCCTCATCAGGTATATCCTCAGATGACGCGCATGAAGAAGAATGAGGTTCAGCTGGAGCCGTTCTACCGATACTGGAAGAACAAGGATAATCCGTCTTTCGGGGAACTGATTATCCAGAAATTCAACACGTTCTGCGGTTCTCTTCCCGACCAAAAATCCGCCGATTTGTCTCCGCTCGTGCGAAATCCCTGCTGGCATCTTAGACGTGATATGACGATTCTTTCTGACGGTACGGTTCCGTTGTGTCTCTGTCAGTGTCTGTCTGACCAAACTATAGGAAATGTGCTGAAAGAACCCGTAGCGACCGTATGGGAGCGAATGAAAGAGCCGTTGGCACTTCACCTGAAAAAAGACTATCCCGCTTTATGCAAGGCTTGCGATGAATTCTATACCTTCAATTTTTAATCAGCGTGAGATAAACCGCACGGTCTTAGGCGGAAAGGATAAGATGCCGTCCGTTTCGCTGAATGTTGCGGTCATGCTTCTGAACGGCGGGGGAAGCCATTACCGCATTCAGATGCTCGAAAATCTTTCCAAGTGCGGTTTTAAGTCCATCATCTCTTTTGAGAAAACTTCGGAGAATTACAACCTTGAGAATTTCTCGCATAAATTTCCGTTCGTCAAATTCATCGTGCCGCTGGAAGATGTGACCGACGGCGATTTAATCAATATCGGCATGAGCGAAGTTGACGCGGATTACGTGCTTGTCCTGCGTGATACGGTGTCTTTTGCGCCCGATGCGCTGACCGCCCGCCTTGCGGAAAAACTGCTTGCACAGAAGTCCTATTGCGTTGTTCCCCGGCTGATTTGTCCTTATTCGCCGTCCTTTCCGATTGTGTTCTCTCCGTCCGTCCGGGATTCCATGCTTACGGTGGAGACCAATGCTACGGTTTCCGATGGCATTCCAACGCTCTATCCGTTTGACTACATCGGTCTCTATAACAGGGATACGTTCATTCATCTGGGGGGCTATGACTATACGATTACGTCTCCTTACTGGCAGAATCTTGATTTATCGTTCCGCGCATGGCTTTGGGGCGAAAAAATCAGCATTTCAACCGCATTCAATCTGTCGTATCTGGAAGAGCCGCCTTCGGAGGATACCACGGCGAATCTTGGCTCATCACGTTTTTATCTGAAGAATCTGGTGCCGGTTTTTGTCGATGACCACGGCATGATTCCCCGTTCTGAATTCTGGGTGTACCTGCGCCGCTCGTCCTGTGGTTTTTTTGAAACGCTTCATCAGTTTGCCGATGCGCGTGAATGGGTAGACAAAAATAAATTCCGCTTCCGCCGGGATGCGGCATATCTTGTGGAACAGTGGGGTAATCTCTAAATGACTATAGTTGTAGTGCAATGCAGGCTGAATTCATCTCGTCTGCCAGAAAAGGCATTGTTCAGCCTTGGCGGGAAGACCGTGCTTGACTGGACGTTGTGTGCCATGAAGCAGGTGAAGGCAGATGGATATTATGTGGCGACCGATTATGACAGCGAGGAACGCCTTGCGCCCATCGTCAAGAAAAATGGCTACAAACTGTTCGCAGGACCTCTGGACGATGTGCTTGAACGCTTTTGCATGGTAATCGAAAAAAGCGGGGCGGATGCGGTTGTCCGTGCAACTGCCGACAATCCGTTTTTGTTCTACGAGGCGGCCCAGCAGCTGGTTGAGGAATACATCCGCCGTTCTGAGGCAGGAACGTGTGATTACATCACGTATACGGGATTGCCTCACGGAAGCGGTGTTGAGATGTTCAACGCGCATTCGCTTTTGGAGGCGAAAAAACTGACTGACATTCCTTATGACCATGAGCATGTCGGTCCTGCGCTTTACAATCACAAGGACAAATGGAACTGCATATTTGTGGATGCGCCCGCGCGTTTCCGACATCCGAATCTTCGCACGACAATAGATACCCCCGTGGATTACCGACGCGCGCTCTCAGTTGTCCGCGCAGTCTCCGGCGAGCATTTTTCCGAGGAAAAGCCTGTCAAAAAGCCGTACACCACAGAGCAGATTTTGAGCGCATTTAAGAATCCTGCTGTAGTGCGCCCCGTTTTGTGCGTTCCGTGCGTGCAGAAGGGAAAAGGAACGGGACATCTGCGCCGCTGTATTGCAATCGCACTTTCTTGCGGGGCGGATATTTTCATTCCTGAAGACGCAGATTTGTCGCGCTTTGAGGAACTGCTTTCCCGCGCAAAACAAGACGGACTTGCCGATCGGCAGATTGTTCACGTGCTTCCACAGAAAGGCGATTACGCGCTGATTGTGACGGATGCTTTTGCGCTCGACCGTGAATTCGCGCTTTCCCTTGCAGAAGCCGCTCCGCTTGTGGCGATTGACGAAGGCTCTCTCAACACTGATTTGTGCGATTTCCTTTTTGACATTATTCCCTCTTACGGGATTGCCCGTCCGGCGAATGTGTCTGATCCGTCGTACATCACGCTTCCAGAGCATCACCGGCAGAAACCTCTGATTTCCAATGTTGATGAGATTACTTCCATACTGGTGACGGTTGGTGGCGAAGACCCCGCAGATTTGGTTGTTCCTGCGTCAATTGCATTTGCCGCGAGCAAGAAAAAAATCACTGCAATCGTGCAGAATCCCGACGTGGCAAAAGAACGGGTCAGCACTACCGCGCCAGATGCCATGCCATACATTACGTTTGTTCCTCCGGTGCATAATCTGCGGGAGCAACTTGCCGACTACGATGTGGTGGTCACTCATTATGGTTTTACCGCGTTCGAATCCGTTGCCGCAGGGTGCGGAGTAATTCTTTTGGGAACGACACCGCTCCATATCCAACTTTCCATGAAATATGGGTTTGCCTGTATTTCTCCTGCGGAACTTACTGCGGAATCTGCGATGGAAAAATTGCAGAAAGTGGGGGCGTTGTACCCGGAGTCACCATTTGCCCAAAGCGGTGGCATTGGAAAAAAATCTCTCGGTGGTTTTATCTCCGCGCTTTCGGAAGGACGGCGTTTTGCCTGCCCGATTTGTCAGAGTCTCTCGTCGCTTGAAAACCCGATTGTGGCGCGTACTCCGAAGCATACGTTCCGCCGTTGTGTTTCATGTGGAATGCTCTATATGTCATGGACGGCAGATGCTTTGAACACAGCGTATGATACATCTTATTTTTTTGATGACTATAAGAATCAGTACGGGAAGACCTATCTGGACGATTTTACGTCAATAAAGGCCCAGTGTGTCCGCCGCACGTCAATCGTGGATTCGCTCTATCGGAACGCACACAAAGCCGTCACTCCCACGGTGCTTGACATCGGCTGCGCATACGGGCCTTATCTTGACGCTGCGAATGATGCGGGCTGGCAGGTATACGGTACCGATATTTCCCCGGAAGCGGTCAAATACGTGCAGGACAGCCTTCATTATCCTGCGGCGACAGCATCTTTCCCTGTGTTTGACCCGACGACTGAATTCGGCATTCAGAATTTTGACGCGGTGACCATGTGGTACGTGATTGAGCATTTCCAGAATCTTGATGCGGTTCTTCGAGGCGTGTCAAAAATCTTGAAAAAAGGCGGCGTGTTCGCATTCTCAACGCCATCTGCTTCAGGTGTGTCGGCAAAATTCAGTCCGCAGAAATTTTTTTCGCAAAGCCCCGATGACCATTATACCCTCTGGGAACCAGCTCGTGCCGCCTCAATCTTGCATCAGTATGGGTTCAAAGTGGTAAAAATCGTTTCCACTGGTCATCATCCCGAACGATTTCCTCAGCTTGCGGGGCGCAAAGGACAGAAAATCAACAGTTTTGAAGTATCGCTTTTTACCGCCGCAAGTCATTTCTTTGCGCTGGGCGACACATTTGAAGTCTACTGCAAAAAGGAGCGGGATATCTGATGCAGTCAATTCTGATTTTGGGTGCGGGGCTGATGCAAAGGCCTGCGATTGAAGCCGCAAAAAAACTGGGCTACAGGACGGTCGTGGTGGATGCAAATCCGAATGCCGTTTGTGTTCCGCTTGCAGACCGTTTTGAGCCGATTGATTTGAAAGACAAAACTGCGCTAGTCGCTCTTGCCGATGAATTGAATGCGGGCGAAGAGACTCTTGCCGCTGTCTTTACTGCCGGCACTGATTTTTCCGCGAATGTGGCGTTTGTTTCTGAGCATTGCGGACTGAAAAGCCATGCCTGCGAAGCCTGTCTGAATGCAAGCGACAAACTTCGCATGCGCGCCTGTTTTGCGAAAGCCGGCGTTCCCAGCCCATCGTTCTGTGAAGTGACAAAAGAAAAATCCATAGATTATATCGATGGCACTGATTCAGAAAAATCTAATCTGTGTGCATCTGCGAAATCTGCGGATAATAAAAAACTATGGACAACCTTTCCTAAAGTCATTAAACCCGTGGATAATATGGGAGGGCGCGGTTGCCGCAAGGTGCGTGATGAACATGAATTTGCGGAGGCCGTGGAAGAGGCTGTGCGTAATTCTCGAAGTGGACGGGCAATTTTTGAAGATTTTATGGACGGCCCAGAGTTCAGCATTGACGCAATCGTATGGAACGGAACGCTTACGATTACGGGTTTTGCTGACCGGCATATTTATTATCCGCCGTATTTCATTGAGACAGGACATACCATGCCGTCTGCTTTTGATGACAAAATTCGTCTTGAACTGATAGCGACGTTTGCGTTAGGAATCCAGTCCTTGGGGCTGACCCACGGAGTTGCCAAGGCGGACATAAAATACACCGCGGAAGGCCCGATGGTCGGAGAAATTGCCGCGCGGCTTTCTGGCGGCTACATGAGTGGCTGGACATATCCATACGCCTCGGACTGCAACTTGACGGAACAGGCGTTGCTTGTCGCGCTCGGGAAAACGCCAGAGTACCTCGTGCAGAACCGTGTTCCGCTTCCGTGGCAGCCGCATCCGTCCATTGCGGATAAACCGCAGCCTTTTGCGCTGTATGACCTTCCGTGCAAGCGGGTGAGCGCGGAGCGGGCATGGATTTCCATTCCGGGAAAAATCGCCGCCGTTATGGGGTTGGATGCCGCCAAAAAAGTTGCATTCGTGCGAGATGTGCTTCCCCGTGCCTCAGCGGGCGATACCGTTTCTTTTCCGCGCAACAATGTCCAAAAATGCGGCAACATCATCGCGGTCGCGCCCACGCGGGAACAGGCTGAAAAGGCGGCTCATTCGGCAATCCAGTGCATAACGCTTCGCTTGGAGCCGCATAATTCTGCGACAGATGCCTTTTTGCGCGGCGAGACAGAACCGACAGAACAAGGCTTTCCCCCGTCGGCGTTCCCGCAGGCATTGGCGGCATACCAAAAAAATCCGTGCGCTAAAACGGAGTGGATTCCCAACGGTAGCGCAATCACTACGCTTGTGCCACCTGCCGTACAATCTTTTTTGGACGTGGAATCGGACTGGAATCATGGCTCGTTGCGTACCATCCTCAAACGCTTTGACGAACTTGGCGCAATGCAGTATGCTGTAGAGGCTGATATATTCTGGCGGGCGGTCTTGCGAGGCTCAATTCAAGGCGCACTTTACGTGGCGGATTCTTAAATGAAACGAATTGCTTGTTTTTGCACAATACTGTTTCTCTCTTTTGCTGTATTTGCTCAGGATGCGGGGAATACGGAGAATCTTATAACCTCTGCGGAAAAAACGGGTGCGCAGGTATACTGGGATTCGCTTTCGGGAGCGGGTATCCTTGAAAAAAACGGGCATCAGCTTTCGTTTCGCGCGGGTGACAATTTTGTTTTGCAGGACTATAAAAAAATCGCGCTTACTGACGCGCCTGAGCTGAAAGACGGCGTTCTGTATGTAAGCAAACAGTTCCTTTTGGATGCGGAAAAACTCTTCAAGATTGAGAATAATGAGAGCGGCTACAAAATCGGCGCGGTGCTGATAGACCCCGGTCACGGCGGAAAAGACCCAGGCGCAATGGATACGCATACGATAAAGGGCAAAAAAGTCACCGTCAAGGAAAAGGATGTGAACCTTGCCGTGGGAAAAATGCTTTATTCGCGCTTAAAAACCGCTTATCCCGACAAAAAAATTCTGATGACGCGCGATACCGATGTGTTTTTGTCACTTGCGCAGCGAACGGAAATCGCCAATTCAGTCAAATTGAAAGACGGTGAGGCAATCCTGTACATTTCGGTTCACGTAAACTCATCTCTGGACAAAAAGGCTTCGGGTTATGAGGTGTGGTATCTTTCGCCCGGATATCGTCGGACTGTTCTGGACAAGAATACGACCGACGACAAAGCGTTATTTGAGATTATGAATGCCATGACCGAAGAGGAATACACGACGGAAAGCATTCTGATAGCGAAATTTATCATGGACGGCTTGCAGACACAGATAGGAAATTTGGCAACCGCACGCGGAATCAAGGCGGAAGAATGGTTTGTCGTCCGCAACTCGAATATGCCCGCCGTTCTGGTAGAGGTTGGTTTCCTTTCCAACGAAAAAGAGGCTGCCCTGCTGGTGGATAATTCCTACTTGCAGAAATTGTCTTTGGGAATATATAATGGACTTGCCGCGTTCATCACGCATTTTGAACGCTCCCGTGGTTTTACAGGTACAAAATGAAAAAAATCGGATTTCGTCATATTGTCATTGTCGCTCTGGTCATTGTGTTCGTGGTGTCTTTTTCAATTTCACTGCTGAACAGAAAGCACCGCAGGATATTTTGCTTTCCTGTAATCGGGTCTGATGCCGTGGTGACCGAGGTTCGCTATCTGCCAAAGGAACCTGTTCAGGGAGATGTCGCCATGTATGTGGATGAACTTTTGCTCGGTCCTGAGACGCAGCGCGCCCGTCCGCTTTTTACGGCGGGAACGAAGAACGAATTCTGCTTTACGAGGGGAAAAACGCTGTATGTCGGTCTTTCGCAGGAAGCCCTGTATGAAATTCCTGAGGCCACGAAAGTGCTGGACGGCATTGCTTTTTTTGAGCAGAACATTAAGAGAAATTTTCGTGGCATAAAGTCCGTAGAATTGTTCATTGATAAAAAATATGTTGAAATAGAGCAAAAAAATACGTCAAAAAGCGTTGACAAAAAAGAACTCTTATAAGATACTAGTAGTATATATAACAAGGCTACATCAATCGAATAAAAGGAGCTTCGAATGAAGAAAACTTTGGTTTTATCCGCTGCAATTATGATGCTGTTTGGAGCATCTGTATTTGCAAAAGAATCAACACTCATCGACTTCACTATTTTGAATGGGGATATTGATATTCCGATTCCTGATAGTGACCAGACGATTAAGGCTAACAAGCGCACTGTCCTTGATTACGGTGTCGCGGCTGGTGCCTCATTTAATGAGGATCAGAAGAGTCTGATGAAAACTTCTCTCTACATTGAGGATTGGGAAGTCGTTCTCAACAGTTCTGCCCGCAATACGGTAAGCCTCGGTGAATCTGTTGTCCGTGACGCAATGGTAAAAGACAGCGCAAAGGTTCCGTTTGCAGGAAAGAGTGTGATGGGTGTTCATGTTATTTTCCCGTCAGGCGCGTACAATTCAAACTGTAAGATTGTTCCGCCGTTTGATATTCCGGCATATCAGCCTCTTTCAACTGCTGATGACAACGGTAATCGTCAGGAACCGACCGATGAGGAAAAGGCAACAGGACGTACTTTGTTTGAGGCAGATAGCGATGATACTCCGGCTTACGGCTTGGTAAAGAATGTCGGTACGCTCAAATCAATCGCTGTTACCACAATGGGTATGAACTATCCTCATGGACTGTATGTTCTGCTCAAAGATAACGACAATGTTGAGCGCCGCTATTTTATGGGATATCTCAACTTCGATGGTTGGAAGACTCTTACTTGGAACAACCCGGACTACATCACTGAAGTTCGTACTCGCGAAATTCGTGTGTACCCGATTTATCCTCGTGGACTTCCGTTCATTAAGTTCTGTGGTTTCCAGGTGACCCGCGATGCGTCTCACATTGGCGATGACTTTATCGGTTACTTCAAGGATGTTAAAATCATCTACGATAAGGCTGAGCTTACTTCAGAGCGCGACATTGCTGACGAAGATTTGTGGGGTATCGTAACACGCCGCGAACACGCAAAGCAGGCGTTTGAAATGAGCCGCTTCGGTAACAAGCAGGTTAACCGCTATATTGAGAAAGCGAAGATGGCTACAGAAGAGACGTTCTCTTCAAGTTTGGACGAGAATTCATCTTCTAATGCCCAGCAGAATGGCGGACAGGGCGCGAACGCAAAATAAGTAAACTTCTGCATATATTGTCAGATTTCTGACAAAAGACCGTTTGTGTTTATCGCAGGCGGTCTTTTTTATTTGCCTTATCTGCACATCAATGGTAAAATAGGGTATGGAGCAAACAAACCTTTATCCGAAAAAGCAGCAGATACAGGAAATTTATGACGCATACCGCCCGATTTTTGCGGAGATAATGGGGAATATCGAGAGCCGTCTTCGGCTTACGATAAGCCTTTCGTCTATGCCTACATATAAGTCGCGCATTAAGTCGTTTAAAAGTTATTACCGTAAGGTGCTGAGACAAAAGGCGGACGAAGCAGAAACGTCAAAGACGCTGGTCACGCTTACCGATATGATGGGAATCCGCGTTATCTGCGCCTTTTTGGAAGACATTCAACTTGCGGTCGAGCAGATAAAGCAGAATTTTGACGTAAAGGAAGTGGAATACAAGGGCGCAGAACAGAATTTTAGGGAGTTTGGGTACGAGTCCATTCATGTGCTGGTTGCAATTCCAAAGGAATGTCGTCCTAGAAACTGCGATTTGCCGTTGCCCGAAAATTTGGTCTGTGAGATACAGGTGCGCACGATTCTGCAGGACGCATGGGCGGAAGTGGAGCATGAGTTGATTTACAAGACCGAATTCACGCCGTTTGATATGCCGTTGCGCCGAAAACTCGCTTCTATGAATGCCAGTTTGAGCCTTGCAGATATTATTTTTCAGGAAATCCGCGACTATCAGAAAAAATTGCAGGGAGAAGTAACCGCCCGCCGCGAATCATTTTATGAGAAAGTGGACGAATTTACCCATGCGGGCGAGAGTCGGGAAAAAACGCGCAGGGTAGAGCAAAAAAATCTTACGCGAGTTTCTCCGTATGTGCATGGAACGATTGACGACATGATTCTGGAGGCGATTCAGGCTCACAACCGAGGCGAACTTGACGCCGCTCTGGCAATTTATTCGCAAATTCTGGATTCCACGCCCGAGCCGCCGCCACCTGTTCTTGCCGTTATCAGGAAGCACCGAGGCATGGCATTTTTTGCCAAAGGAATGTACGATGAGTCTTTGAATGATTTTACCGAGAGCGTCAAAAATGACCCCAAGGGCTTCCGTTCATATTATTATCTGGGCATCGTTTACAGCGTGATGGATAAGAATGATTTGGCGGTGCAGGCGTTTGACAAGTCGCTGGAACTGAACGAATACCAGTCTCATGCGCATTATAGGCGTGCCGTTTCGTATTTTAAACTGGGAGATGACTCAAAGGCTCTTGCAGATGTGACCGCCGCAGAGCAACTTGGCTTGGAAGATGATGACTGTGCGGCTTTGCATGAAAAAATTGTCAAAAAAATGGGAATGAGCATGTAAAAAAAATGCGAAATCTGCGTAATCGCAGGTAATTCCCTTGACTTTATTTTGTCAATTTGATATAGTGTTTCAGTCACTTGGCGATAACGTCAGATGATATATGTCTCCTTCGTCTAGTGGTTAGGACATCGGGTTTTCATCCCGACAACAGCAGTTCAATTCTGCTAGGAGATGTTGCAAGGCTTGTGGTCTGCTGACTGCGAGCCTTTTTTTTATGTTTATGAACGCACGAAACAGATTTTCAGATGCAGTTATCGAAGAAATGAAACGTCAGATTATCGGCGCGGACGGGAACGAAGTGTTCTTTTCCGGCATGATAAATGAGGCTGGCATCGTCATTTCCGTAACGGCGGCTTCCCGTGGAAATGAGCATACCGTTCCCGTGAATTATGCCGAGGCGCGAAAAGGTTCTGTCCTGATTCACAATCATCCATCGGGAAATTTGCATCCGTCGGGCGCGGACTTGCAGGTTGCGTCAAATTGTGCGGAAAATGCGCAGGGATTTTTTATCGTCGATAATCAATTGACCGAAGTGTACGTGGTGATGGAGCCGATAAAGCCCGAAGTTGTCAGAAAACTGGATGAGGAAGGTGCGGCTCACTATCTTTCTGCTGCAGGTCCGCTTGCAAAATCTAGTACGACTTATGAAGAACGCCCTGTGCAATTGGAGCTGGTCAAAAAAATCGCGCGGAGTTTCAATCAGAACGCGGTTGGCGTGTTTGAGGCGGGAACAGGCGTTGGAAAATCATTTGCATACCTTGTTCCTGCTATGCTGTGGGCGGCGGAGAACAAAGAGCGCGTTGTAGTCAGCACGGGAACCATCAATCTGCAGCAGCAATTAATAGAGAAAGATATTCCGCTCGCAGAAAAAATTGTCGGAAAGCCGTTAAAGTCCGTGCTGGTGAAAGGACGGCAGAATTATGTGTGCTTGCGCCGTCTTGACGACGCGGGAAAGGAGAGAGACCTGTTCAACGAGGAGCAGGAGATGTTCGACAAAATTGCCGCGTGGGCAAAGGAGACTAAGACGGGAAGTCGCACTGATTTGGCGTTTATGCCCACCGAGAGCGTCTGGTCGCGCGTCAATTCCGAGGCGGACGCATGTATGGGGATGCGATGCAAGTTCCGCGAGCAGTGCTTTGTGATGAAAGTGCGAAAGGCGGCTGCGGACGCGAATCTTTTGGTGGTGAATCATCATCTTTTGTTTGCCGATATTGCGTCGCGCATGAGCGGCATGGGCTATGATGATACGGCGGTGCTTCCCCCATATCGTAGGCTTATTTTTGACGAGGCGCATGGTATTGAGGATGCCGCCACGAGTTTTTTTAGCCTGAATCTGCATCGGTTCAAAATCAACAAACAGCTGAATTTGCTTTTTCGCACACGGAAATCGTCCATGGCGGGATTTTTGTTTACGATTGCCGCTCTTGCCACGCAGGAAGACCACACCGCAGAGGCGCAGGAAGAAATCAGCCAGATAAAAAATGCTTTTGCCGAACTGGAAGATGCTGCCACGGAGATGATGGAAAATGACTATACGGTACGGCTTTTTTCCCAGAATGCGGCGCGGTTTGGCGGCGTGTTTGCGTCACTTTCCAAAGTGCAGCGGCATATTTCCAATCTGACGGGCCTTATGCGCAAGATGATTGAGACGATTCCAGAGGACGATTTGGATAACGCCGCTGTGTGGGAAACAAAGTCAGTTCTGCGCCGCCTTGACGATATGACCGCCATCTGCAAGAATTTTAGGGAATGGGACGAGCATCCTGATTCGGTGTACTGGATGCAACGCCAGCGGATGAGCCCGGCTATCGCAAAAAATTATGATTCGCCGTTTTTTGTGCAGTTGTTTCAGACACCGCTTGACATTGCGCCGCTGATGAATACAGGCGTGTTTGAGCCGATGGAAACGGTGGTCTGCACGTCGGCGACGATTAGCATTGACGGGAATTTCAATTTCTGGAAGCGGCGCACGGGCGCAGGCTTTGTGGAGAATGAGCGGCTTTTGAGCGGGGAATTTCCGTCTCCTTTTCCGTATAAGAAGAATCTGCTGCTTGCCGTTCCGAATGACGCGCCGTTTCCTGACAACGAGCAGTTTCAGCCGTTCATTGAGGATGCGATTGTGCGTCTTATTCAGGCGGCGGGAGGGCGGACGCTCGTGCTGTTTACCGCATATGATTCGCTCCGTCATGCCTGCGACACGGCGCGTACCCGTTTGCGTCTGAGCGGCATAACGATTCTGAGGCAGGGCGATGACGAGCGGTTTCGTCTGCTCAATCTGTTCAAGGAAGAAACGGCGAGCGTTTTGTTTGCAACCGATTCATTCTGGGAAGGCGTGGACGTTCCCGGCGAGGCATTGAGCCAGGTGATTATCGCAAAGTTGCCGTTCGGTGTGCCAAGCGACCCCGTTTTTGCCGCACGGAGCGAGCAGATTCAAAAGCGCGGAGGAAATCCATTTATGGAGCTAAGCGTGCCGGAGGCGGTGATTAAATTCCGTCAGGGCTTTGGTCGCCTTATCCGCCGTGGTGATGACAAGGGTACGGTGATTTGCCTTGACCGGCGTATTATGGAAAAACGATACGGTCAGATTTTTTTGACCAGCATTCCCGATTGTAAAAAAATGTATGCGCCTCTTGCCGATATTCTTGGTGCGGTCGGGGAGTTTATTTGACGGGGGGGGGTAAAAAAAGAAGTTCAAAAAATGGCTTGGGTATTTTGGAAGATAAGTTTCATACTGTTAGATTAAATTGACATCACCGCATTTTCGGTTTAAAATGAATCTATGCTGAATTTCCTGTCGAATTTTATTACGCTTTCGTGTTGTGTCGTGACGGTGACGGTGCCGGCGATTCTGAATATCATTGCGTACCCGATTTCAAAAAAATGGAGTCTTGCCATCTCTCATTATATCCGCTCGGTGTGCGCACATCGAATTTTCGTGATTTTTAAGACGTACAAGCATTTTAATTTTGTGGGGTACGAGGATAATCTTGACCGTCTTCCCGAGCAGTTTATCATCGTATCGAATCACCAGAGTCTGATTGACATCGCACTGTACATGAATTTTTTCCGCAAGGTGGAAATTCGTTTTGTGGCGAAGGACAATCTTGCCCGCCATGTGCCGCTTGTTTCGGAGATGCTTCGCGTGGAAGAACACTGTATGATTCCCCGCCACGGAAAGCCGTCCATCGCTATGCAGACAATTGATTCGTTTGGTAAGCGTATAATGGCGCGTGGGCAGATTCCCGTGATTTTTCCCGAGGGAACGCGCAGTAAGGACGGAAATCTTGGCACATTCTATACCGCGGGTTTCCGCCGTCTTTCTGAGTCCGCGCCGCTTCCTGTTGCCGTGTGTGCGCTTGACGGTGGCTATAGAATCAACAATTTGCTGACGATTTTTCAGAACCTGCACAACGGTTTTTATCGCGTAAAAGTGATGGACATTCTTCCCGCGCCAAAGAACAAGGAAGAGCAGGTTGCCGCGCTGGAAAAGAGCAAGGAATTGATTCAGAGGCAGTTGGACGAATGGCGGAAATAGGCACTGTTTTCTGATAAGAAACGCTGCCACAAAACAAAAAATCCCTGCCATCACTTGCGCATTGTGACCAGCAGGGATTTTAGTTTGCCGAAAAAAATCTTATTTAAAGTCTTTCGGGCGGCGTTCTACACGCTTGCATTTCGGACATTCAGCGAGATTGCGAAGTCTGCCGTTTTCCATGATGGTCTTCATTGCAATTTCACCACCGCACGGACACATGAATTTCTGTGTTGCAACGGTTGTACGAGAGTTCTTACTTGCTCCAGCCATGACCAGCCTCCAAAAAAAGATAATCGATTATTAGTACCAATATACTAAAATTGAGAGCGGGTGTCAAGATGGAGAGCAGATGGTTTTCGCAGTTTGCTTACCTTCAGTATCTGTTGTGTGCCGTCTTTTTTTCTGCTATACTTTCTATATGCAAAAAAATGATACTTACGGCGATTTTACCGTGCTTACTGTTTTTGAGGTAAAAGACTATCATTCCACGGCAATTCATCTGCGGCATAAAACGGGACTTGAAGTGCTGCATCTTCTGAATGATGAGGAGGAGAACCTGTTTTCCTTTGCGTTCCGAACGCCCAATCAAAAGGCGAACGGAGCGGCACATATTCTTGAACATTCCGTTTTGTGTGGTTCGGAACGTTTCCCGCTTAAAGACCCGTTTATCCGCCTGTCAAATCAGAGCGTCAAAACGTATCTGAATGCGATGACCTATCCTGATCGCACGGTGTTTCCCGCAAGTTCTATGGTAAAGGCGGACTATTTTAATCTGATGGGCGTGTATGGAGACGCGGTATTTTTTCCCCGGCTGGATGCGGAAATTTTTATGCAGGAAGCGCACCGTCTTGAACTGGACGAAAATGGGAATCCGTCGATTCAGGGCGTGGTCTACAACGAGATGAAAGGCGCGTACTCTTCATTTGAGAATGTTGCGACCGATATTGCCGAGCGCAGTTTGCTTGCGGGGTCAGTCTACGAAAAGGACAGCGGAGGAGACCCCCTGGAGATTCCTTCATTGACGCATGATGAGTTGGTCGCGTTTCACGATAAATGGTATCGCCCCGACAACTGCTTTGTGTTCCTTTACGGAAATATTCCCACCGAAGAGCAACTGGATTTTTTGGAAAGTAATTTTCTTTCCCGCCTTCAAAAGAAATATCCGAATCTTGCTACGTCAGAAAAATCGCGGGCGGAAAACATACGGAATCATCTTGCTTTGGTTACTCCCGCTCCGATTGAAAAGCCGCTTACCGTGTATGCAAAAGGTCCTGCGGGGGAAGAGGACGCGGGAAAGAACACTGTGCTAATAAACTGGCGGTTTGATACGCTTCCCGATGCTGAATCTGCGTTCATTTGTCAGGTTCTGACGGGCATCTTGTTAAACCATGACGGCTCACCCTTGCAGAAGGCCCTTTTGGAAAGCAACCTTGGCGAAGATACCGCCCCTCAGACTGGATTTGACGGCTCTCAGTACAAATGTCTTCTGACGGCGGGGTTACGCGGCGTAAAAAAAGGGGATGAAGAAAAAGTGCGCAAGGTGGTTTTTGACACGCTTGCTTCGCTCGTGCAGAACGGTATTCCCCAGAGCGACATTGATGCCACGCTGATGACTATGGAGTATTCGCTGTGTGAGATTAAGCGTGTGCATGGTCCGTATGCGCTTCGCCTGATGAACCGACCTATTTATGCGTGGCTCTACGGCTTTGACGTGGAAAAATCGTTCCGTCTGCGTGCGGATTTTGAGATGGTCGCAAAAAAAGTGCGGACAGAGCCTCTCTTTGTGGAAAATTTGATTCAGACGTTGCTTTTGGATAATCAGGCGCGTTCTCTTGTTATCGTTACGCCGACAAAATCATACACGCGGGAGCGCGAAAAATCGGAGCAAAAACTGATTGCCAATTTGATGAAGCGCACTTCCGCAGAGGAAATCAAACGGCAGAACGATGCGCTCCATGCGTTTCAGAGCAGGGCAGAAAATGATTCGTGCCTTCCGCACATTCATCCAAAAGATTTTCTTGTGGACGGTAAGGTTGTGCTGGATAAGATTCATACGGACATCGGCACAATCAAAGGTGCGGACGGAAAGGCAATTCCGCTTTTTACGAATACGGAGCATACGAACGGCATTGTGTATGTGGACGTGGGATTTCCCGCAGATGTCGTTTCTCCTAAGGAATATCCATTCCTGCCCATTTTGGCTGAAAGCGTAACGGAAGTGGGCTGGGGCAAGTTGGATTGGGCAGAGGCCGCTCGTGAAACGGCACTGCACACCGGCGGAATTTCGGTGAGTCTTTTGGTTTCCGACATGAGCGATTCTCCTGCGACAAAAAAAATTGCCGCTTTGCACCCTGAATGGACAGGACGGGAATGGCTGGTCTACCGCATGGGAATGCTTGAGAAAGAGTGCGAATCTGCCCTGAGACTGCTTGCTGACTGCATTGCAAAGACCGATTTCCATGACATAAAACGACTGCAGGACATCATCAATGAAATGCGGAACGATATTGATGCTACGGTCATTCCCGACGGACACGATTATGTTTCCCTGCGCGCAAAGCGTGATGCAAGCCGTACCAAAGCGATTGATGAGATTTGGAACGGACTTACGCTTCTTTTTACGCTGCATGCCTTGCCGGAGCGGTGTGCGGAAGATGTTGCCGTGCATTTGCGTGATTTATTCGCGCAGATTAAGGCTGGTGGCGCATTTATGCACATAACGGCGGAAGAAAGCGGCATTGCCGAAATAAAAGCGCGTTTGGACGATTTTGTTCAGGGCGCGGGATTATGTTCGCTAAAGCCGTCCGTTTCCGCTATAGCAGAAGATTTTATTGCGCTTACGGATTTGGGTGCGGATTCACTGGCTGGCGCAAAAAACGCGGGTGACACGGTGGAAGTGCTGCTTGCGTCGTCTCAGGTGGGATTTGCCGCGCAGTGTACGGAATCTTCTCCCTTTGGTACAAAAGAAAATGCGGTTGAGGAAGTATGCACGCACTGGCTTTCCAATACGCTTTTGTGGGAAAAACTGCGCACAATAGGTGGCGCATACGGTGCGTTCTGCTACACGGAGGCGATGGCAAAATGCCTTGTGTTCTGTACCTACCGCGACCCCACGCCACAAAAATCCGCCGATGTATTTGATTCCTGTCTTGAAGAGGGGGCAGACACGCTGATGGACGTAGAGGCAGTGGAGCGGGCAGTAACGGGAACGTATTCCAGCAATATTCAGCCGCGTTCACCATATAGCCGAGGCTCAACGGGACTTCTGCGCACATTGTATGCGATAAGCGATGATGACCGTGAGGCAAAAATCCGCGCCCTGCTGTTTGCGACTCCAGAAGATGTTCAGAAAGCGTTCAAACGACTCTTGCAATTTGTCCGGCAGAAAAAGCGACGTTCGCTGATTACTGGTGCGTCAGACACAACCGATGGCATTATGCTTCCTGTGTAGCCGGGGGTTTAGGGGCTTTCCCCTTTTAGAAAAAATACCTCAATTCGTGCATAAATGACTAGCACATTTTGAAATTTGCTTGTATACTGAAAATGATAGGGGAATTTCTTATGAACAGAAAATACGATCAGTGTGTGAAGATGTTGCGGCAGCTTGTTTCCGATGTGCAAGGGGCTCCTTATCCAGGTGAGAATTTTGAGCCGGAATTGTATCAGATTTGGTACGAACACGTGCAGAGGGCTGCGGTAGAGTGTTTTGAGTATTTGGACGATAATTTCCCGCAGGAAAAGAGTGACCTTGACAAAACTCTGAACAAATTCTTCAAATGATGCATAATATATAGAAAATAGTGAAGACTTTTTTACTTTTGCCGACAATATAAAAAAGGGTGGATTCACTATGGCAGCGTCAAAAAAATATCAGCGGTATGAGCATTATTTACTGCGGGGAAAATTGCGCCACAACGGATATGAGAGATGGCACTATTCTTTTGTTGGTGTCAACAATCAGACGGGAGAGGAGCGTTTGTTTTTTATCGAATTGTATGTAGTGAATCCCGCAGTGTCTCCCAAAGAGGCCGTTATCGCTCAGAAATCCAAGTTGTCAATGTCGAATAACGATTTGCAGTACACGCTTGCAGGAACGGATTCCGCAAATTCTGCGGCACAGGAAGTGCTTGTTCAGCCATCGTATGTGCTTATCAAGGCGGGCGTTTTTGGTGACCATGGAAAACAGTTCAACCGATTTTTGCCGTCAAGCCAGTTGCAGTGGAATAAGTCTGAGGCGGAATTCAGGATAGGTGAATGTGTTTTTGCAGATGACCATCTTTCTGGTTTTGTCCGCGTTACGCCGAGAGATTTGCATGACTATCCCGAATTTTTGTGTAATGCCGGCGCGATGGATTGGAAACTTCATTTTGAAAAAAGTATTGCTTCTGCGCCACTCTACAAGAAAAAAGGCAGTGTGTGGATTCCCAGTGGCGCGAAAACCTTGTATGGCGGGGTCGTGCATATTGACGGCGCGGAATATACGGTTGTTCCCCGGAAATCATCTGGGTATCTTGACCGTCAGTGGGGAAATGTCCTGAAATCGCCGAATTTCCATATCTCATCTTCAAATCTGACGAGCATTATTTCTGGCAGGGCGTTACCCGATTCTTGCTTTACGATTAGCGGTGAATACGAAAAAGAACTGAAACTCTTTGTCTGTCTTGAGGGTGAAGTCCTTGAATTTAAGAGCAGCACGTTTGACAAAATGGTTGAAGTCCATGACTGCTCCGAGATGCCCCCTGATGCCGATGGTGAAAAACTGCATTGGACGGTCAGCATTCACAAGAAAAAACAAGTTGTTGATATCGATATTTTCTGCAAGACTTCCGAAATGTTTGTGCGTGAATACGAAGCCCCCGAAGGAAACCGCAGGGTTCTGAAAGTGCTTGGCGGCGGAACGGGCTTTGGCGAGATTCGTATCTACAAAAAAATGCGCAAAGATTTGGAATTGCTTGAACATGCCCATGTAGCCGATGCCCTTTGTGAGTACGGCACGATAGACGAAGTGGGAAAATAGGGCGGTCCCCCTGTCGGGGTCGCTACGTCCGCCGTTCCGCTTTCGCTTCATTGCGGCTCGACGCTTCGCTGCCAATCCGCAACGCCTTGCGGCGCGGCTACCATCGCTACCGCGCAGTTGGGCTCGGCATGAAAAAAAATTTGCCTTTTTTCAAATTCATTAGTATTTTCCATTTAGAACAAAAAAGAGCGTATATGGTTGCTGCGCGAAATTATGGCAACGGATATGCGCGGGGAGTACAAAATGAATTACGAGCAGTTTACCCTAAAGACACAGGATGCCTTGCAGTCGGCTTCCGCGCTGGCTCAGCAGAATGACCATAGCGAAATCGGCTTGCCCCATATTCTTGTGGCAATGCTGGAACAAAAAGAAGGTATCACTAAACCTATAATCGAACGTATTGGCGTGCAGGCGGGCGACTTGCTTTCTGCCGCAAAAAATCTCCTGTCTACCTATCCCACGGTGAGGGGAAATGTGCAGATGCAACTTTCCGGCGAGGCGCAGAAAGTGCTTGCCAAGGCGGAAAAAGAAATGGGCGACTTAAAGGACACCTTTCTTTCTGTGGAGCATATTCTGCTTGCCATGGCGGAGAGCGATGGGCGTACAGGAGACTTGCTCCGTCAGTTCGGCATTACAAAACAGACGATTCTGGAAGCCCTGAAAGCCGTGCGTGGAAATCAGAAAGTGGACTCAAACGACCCCGAAAGCAAGATGCAGGCACTGGAAAAATACTGCACCGATTTGACTGCCCGCGCCCGTCAGGACAAAATTGACCCGGTTATCGGTCGTGACGAGGAGATTCGCCGCGTCATGCAGGTGCTTGTGCGCCGCACCAAGAATAATCCCGTGCTGATTGGCGAACCTGGCGTAGGAAAGACGGCGATTGTGGAGGGTCTTGCCCGCCGTATTGCAAGCGGAGACGTGCCCGAATCCCTGAAAAACAAGCGGCTTTTGTCACTGGACATGGGAAGCCTTGTGGCGGGCGCAAAATTCCGCGGCGAGTTTGAGGAGCGGCTCAAGGCGGTCATTACCGAAGTCGTGAAGTCCGAGGGGCAGATTATCCTTTTTATTGACGAACTCCACACGATTGTGGGAGCGGGTGCAAGCGAAGGCAGCATGGACGCAAGCAATCTGCTCAAGCCCGCCCTTGCACGGGGGGAACTCAAAGCCATCGGCGCGACCACGCTGAACGAATACCGCAAGTACATCGAAAAAGATGCCGCACTGGAACGCCGTTTTCAGCAGGTCTACTGCGCCGAGCCGAACGTGGAGGACACGATTGCCATTTTGCGCGGTCTTAGGGACAAGTACGAGATTCACCACGGAGTCAAAATCAATGACGAGGCACTGGTGGCGGCGGCAACGCTTTCTAACCGCTACATTACCAACCGCTTTTTGCCAGACAAGGCGATTGACCTTGTGGACGAGGCGGCAAGCCGCTTAAAGATGGAAATTGAAAGTGAGCCGACCGAACTTGACCAGTTGGAGCGTAAAATCCTGCAATTGCAGATAGAAAAGCAGTCACTTTCCAAGGAAGATGATACTGCCAGCAAAGAACGCCTCGCAAAACTGGAAAAGGAACTTGCCGAGGTCACCGCGAATCGCGACGCGATGAAGTTACAGTGGCAGAACGAAAAGGCGGACATCGACAGGAGCCGCAAACTCAAAGAGCAGTTGGAGCAGGCGCATTTTGAGGAAGAAAAATATACCCGCGAGGGCGACTTTAACAAAGCGGCGGAACTAAAGTACGGTACTATCCCCGCGCTGGAAAAAGAACTTGCCGCCGCCCAAAAAGCCGACGAGGAACGCCATGCGGCGGAGGACAACGGCCTTTCAACGAGCCTGTTGCGCCAGGAAGTGACCGAAGAGGACATTGCCCGCGTGGTGAGCGCGTGGACTGGCATTCCCATCGCAAAAATGTTGACCAGCGAAAAGCAGAAGTATGTGCAGTTGGAGACCGTTCTGCATAAGCGCGTTATTGGGCAGGACGAGGCGGTTTCTGTGGTGAGCGATGCAATCCGCCGTAACAGGGCAGGACTGAACGATCCCAACCGCCCGCTGGGAAGTTTTATGTTCATCGGACCTACCGGCGTGGGAAAGACGGAACTGGCAAAGACGCTGGCAGATTTTCTCTTTAATGACGAAAAGGCTCTTACCCGCATTGACATGTCCGAGTACATGGAAAAATTCTCCGTGACGCGTCTGATTGGCGCGCCTCCGGGATACGTGGGATACGATGAGGGCGGGCAACTGACCGAAGCCGTGCGCCGTAGACCCTACAGTGTCATTTTGTTTGACGAGGTGGAAAAGGCGCATCCCGATGTGTTCAACGTGCTTCTGCAGGTTCTTGACGATGGTCGCTTGACCGACGGACAGGGCAGGGTGGTGGACTTTAAGAACACGATTATCATTATGACCAGCAATCTGGGAAGCGACCTGATTCTTGACGCGGACACCGACGAGAAAATGAAGACCGTGCGCCCCAGTGTGGACGCGCTCCTAAAACAGACTTTCCGCCCGGAATTCCTGAACCGCATTGACGAAATCGTCATGTTCGGTCGCCTTTCAAAAGAATGTATCGGCGGTATCGTGAAAAATCAGTTGGAGCGCGTAAAAACACGCCTTTCTGACCGCCGCATTACGCTGGAATTTGACCAGAGCGCGATAGACTTTTTGTGCGATGTGGGCTATGACCCTGCCTTTGGTGCGCGGCCTGTCAAGCGGGCGGTGCAGACCTACGTGGAAAATCCCCTTGCCAAGGAGATTCTGGGCGGACGCTTTGGCGAAGACTGCACGATTAGCGTAAAGGCGGGTGAGGGAGGACTGGTGTTTGCGTAACGAGATTTCCGTGATATATACCTCTTTTTGTATGACTTCTTTTGTGTTATACTGCTGGTATGTCTCACGGAGGCTCGTATTCAGACAAATTTGATTTCTCTGCAAATATCAATCCGTTGGGCTTGCATCCTGCGGCTCAACAGACTATCGCTTCTCTTGCGCTGCGGACTGAAAAACTTACCGCTTATCCTGATTCTGATTGCGCCGAATTGCGGGAACTGATTGCGCGTTTTTGGTCAGATTCTTCTGAAAAATCCGGCCCATTGTGCGCGGAACAAGTTGTCTGCGGCGCGGGCGCGGTTGATTTGATTTTTATGCTGACTCAACTGTGTCCGCACCCTGACGAAAAATTAAATGGAAAGATTTCCATTGTTGAGCCAGCGTTTACCGAATATGAGCGCGCGGCAAAAGCAAATGGATTTCAGACACGTCATTTTTTGCTTTCCGAGCAAAACGGTTTTTCCTTTACCAAAAAAGATGTTCATCGCCTTGAAGCGGAACTGGACGAGGTTGCGGTACTTTTTATGGCAAGCCCTGCAAATCCTTCAGGTGCGGTGGCTGACGGTGAACTTTTGTGCCAGATTGCCGAATTATGCGAAAGAGGGAACATTTTTTTCGTGATGGATGCCTGTTTCTGTCAGTTTTCTGAATCTGCGGAGCGAGGAGTACGCACATTGATTTCCCGTCACGAGGAATATCCACATACTATTGTGCTGAATGCATTTACCAAATTCTACGGTATGGCGGGATTGCGTCTTGGTTACACAATCTGTTTTTCTTCCGATACCGCAGTATCGCTGAAAGACCGAATGCGTCCGTGGGCGGTTAGTGCCGATGCTCAGCAAGCAGGGATTGCCGTTTTGAAAGCAGAACTTGCGGAAAAAAATGCGGACGAAACTATGCAATCCCGCTGGGAAAAAAACACATACTCTCTTGTTTCGACCGAACGAATCCGCCTTGTCACCGCTTTACAGACAGCGGGATTTTCGGTTGTCGAAGGAGATGTAAATTTTATCCTGTTCCGTGACACAACTTCTTCGGGCGGCAGCCTCAATAGCCGTCTCCTTTCGCACGGCATTGCCATCCGTTCTTGCGCTGATTTTTATGGCTTAAACAAAAACTGGTATCGTATTGCCGTCCGCACGCCTTCAGAGAACACACAACTTATTTCCGCGCTTTCTTCCCTGTACTCACCAAAAGCAATAACCACGACTTTTTCGACAGAAAACTCGCAGAGTTTGCGCTCGAAGACCGCGACGTTCATGGTGCAGGGAACGATGAGCAATGCGGGAAAATCGCTTCTTGTTGCCGCATTGTGCCGAATTTTCAGGCAGGACGGGTACAATGTCGCGCCGTTTAAAAGTCAGAATATGGCACTTAACAGCGGGGTAACAGCGGACGAACTTGAGATGGGACGCGCGCAAATCATGCAGGCAGAGGCGGCGGGGCTTTTTCCCGATGTGCGCATGAATCCGATTCTGCTGAAACCCTGCGGCGAAACGGGAAGTCAGGTCATCATAAACGGTGTGCCGACAGGAACGATGAGCGCGAAAGACTATTTTTCTTACCGAAAAACGCTGATTCCCTACATTATGGATTCGTATCATTCTCTTGCCGCTGAAAATGACATCATCGTGATTGAGGGCGCGGGTAGCCCTGTGGAAATCAACCTAAAAAAAGATGACATCGTGAACATGGGGCTTGCCGAACTGACCGATTCTCCTGTGCTGCTTGTTGGCGACATTGACCGTGGCGGTGTGTTCGCTTCGTTGTATGGAACAATCGCACTTTTAGAGCCGAACGAGCGTAAGCGGGTCAAAGGATTTATCATCAATAAATTCCGCGGCGATGTGTCGCTTTTACAGGACGGTCTTGACCAAATCCGAGATTTGACGGGGATTCCCGTGCTGGGGGTCGTTCCCTTCATGCCGAATCTTTTGATTGACGATGAGGATAGCCTGAGCGAGCAACTTTCGATGGTTGAGCAGAGTCGAAACTACTCCAAACAGGACGCGCTCTTGCATATCGCCGTGGTGCGGCTTCCGTACATTTCCAATTTTACGGATTTGCAGACATTCAGCCGACTGCCCTTTGTGCAGGTCAGTTTCTTTGCCAATCTTGATGACTACGCCGCTTGCGTGACCGAATACGGTGAGCCAGACATGTTCGTGCTTCCCGGTACAAAGAATACGGTTCACGCATTGCAATGGCTTCGTGAGCAGCGGCTTGACCGCCTTATCGTGCGCAAGGCAAAAAGCGGCGTTCCCGCGGTGGGAATCTGCGGCGGTTTTCAGCTGCTTGGCATGGTGCTGCATGACGGGGAGGGGAACGAGGACGAATCCGCGCAAAATGACATCCCTGCGCTCGGCCTGCTTCCCGTGGAAACGCATTTTACCGCAGAAAAAACGCGCGTTCAGGTTTCGGCGAAGCTGCCATCATTGGACGGTCTGTTTGCGCCGCTTTCGGGATGTGAGGTTTCTGGCTACGAGATTCACCACGGAAAGACGCAGTTTGTGCCGGGCGCGGAGACAGCATGGGTGGCGCACGCTTTGCAGGACAATGCGGAACGGATGCCTTTGGCCTGTGTTGAAGGCAATGTGCTCGGCACCTATGTCCACGGCTTTTTTGACAGCGAGGAAATCAGCCACGCCCTCATCACGATGCTCTGTGAGCGCAAAGGTATTTCCGCTCCTGCCTATGAGTCCTACAAATCCGCCCGTGAAGCCGAATACGACCGCCTTGCCTCCGTGGTGCGCGCTTCATTGGACATGGACGCAGTGTATAAGATTGTGTTTGGAAAGTCTTTGTGATATACTTTCCACATGATTCATCTCTACTGTGGCGAAGGAAAAGGAAAGACAACGGCGGCTTTGGGGCTGGCTGTTCGCGCATTGGGAAACGGCTTCAAGGTTATTTTTGTTCAGTTTATGAAAAACACGCCCGCAGGCGAAATTCTCGCGCTTGAAAGACTGGGCGCAACGGTCTTGCGCGGGAAGGCGGGAAATCATTTTTTCTCCGATATGACCGAAGACGAAAAGCGTGAGACCAAGACGATTTCCGATGAGCATTTTTCCTGCGCAATTGCCCTGTGCAAAAAAACATGCGCCGCCGCTGTGTCTGCCTTTGCTGCGCACCCGCGGGTTCTCCTTGTGCTTGACGAAATCTGTGCCGCCTATCAGTACGAGATGATTGACCGAGCCGCCGTGGATGATTTTTTGCGCAATCTTCCCGTCGGTGCCGAAATCGTTCTGACTGGTCGTAACCCTCCGCAGATTTTTTTTGACCATGCTGATTACATCACCGAGATGAAAAAAATCCGCCATCCGTTTGACAGCGGCATTCCTGCCAGAAAAGGAGTAGAATTCTGATTATCACACGGAAGATTCGCCCTATGTGACAGTTCGTGTTGCGGGTGGTTGAGCCTGTCAAACTCTCGGTGTATACTGATGTTATGTTGAATCTTTTCCCAGAATCCATGCTTCCGCAGTTTCCGACAATCGAGCATCACGCGCCGAAGAAAATTGAGTCGGCGAGTATGCGGGCGATTTCCGCTGAACTTTCCGCTCGGAATATCGTCGTTCCCGAAGAGCAGAAGCCTGTTGTCTACCGTGCGATTCATGCGAGCGCGGATTTTGACTATGCGCAGAATCTTGTGTTTTCCGATGGAGTGATTCCTTACGCGCTGTCATTGCTTCGGAAAAAAAAGCCTGTCATCATCACCGACACAAATATGGCTCTTTCGGGAATTAGCCAGTCAGTTTGCGCTCATCTTGAAATTGAAACGCATTGTTTTATGGCGGACGATGACGTGGCTTTTGCAAGCAAAGAAAGCGGGCTTACGCGGGCGGCATGCAGTGTGGATAAGACGGCGCGATTTTTTGCGGACGGGCAGGGAATACCTCAACGTCCCATCATTTTCGTCTGTGGAAACGCGCCTACGGCTTTGGTCAGAGTTCGGCAACTGCACGATGCGGAAATCTTTTCGCCCGCTCTGGTCATCGGTGTTCCCGTTGGCTTTGTGAACGTAGTCGCCGCAAAAGAACTGATTTTGCAGAGCGATTTGCCCTGTATTGTCGCACAGGGGAGAAAAGGCGGGTCAAATATTGCGGCTGCCATTGTAAACGCGCTTTTGTATGAAGTCCGCACCTAAGATTCTTTTTTCTGATAAAAATTGACGATGGAACGTCCGTACACACGTTTGTCGGTCAGCACCAAGCCACCGATGGTATCGGGCAATTTGTCTTCTTCTGGATAGTGAATCAGCACGGTCCCCCCCTCTTTGAGCAGATTCCGCTTGTCTACGGTCTTCAGTAAGTCAAGACGAAATTTATACGGAAAGGGCGGATCAAAAAAAATGTAGTCAAACGTATCTTTGCAGCGTTTTAGAAACAGTTCGGTCGCCATAAAATGACAGCCGATTTTGATTCCCAGTTCTTTTTCTGTAATGGAAACATTATCGAGAATCGTACTGACCTTGATTTTATCTTTTTCGCACAACTGCACTTCGGTCGCACCGCGGGAAACGGCCTCAATAGCAACTGTTCCGCTTCCAGAAAACATATCTAGCCAACTTTTGCCGCTCAAATCGCCAAGAATCGCAAAGACAGATTCCCGCATCCTGTCCATCGCAGGACGAATCACACCGTCAGGGCAACGGATAATTCTGCCGGAAAGCGCGCCACCTGTAATCCTCACCGGGATGCTCCGTTTGTGTTGAGCGACCAGTACACATCATCGCGTGGCAGACGTTTGTTTGCGCGTGCATAGTCGAATGCCGTCTGACCAGAGGCGGTTTTGTATCGTGTACGCGCACCGTGTTCCATAAGCCAGCCGATTGTGGCGGTCTCTTTATTGGTTTCTGCGGCATACATCAGCGGAGTTTTTCCTTCGTAAGGCGCATTGATTGCGATTCCCTTGTCCACAAAAAGTTGCAGAATTTTTACAGAAGCCTCATTCGTTATCGCATAGATAAAAGCGGCAAGCACTTCTTTTTCAGCGACAGAACGGTTCTCCAAAAGCGAAAGCACCACATCCTTGTTCTCTGAAAAACCGGCCGCAAGCAGAAGCGCGGTAATCCCGTAGTTATTTTCCATGCTTGCGTTCGCGCCCGCCTCAAGAAGCAGTTCGATGACTTTCGGATTATTCTGAAAACGCGCTCCGAACATCAGCGCTGTCCAGCCGTCATTGTCTGTTGCATTTACGTCTGCTTCCGAATAAATCAAATTCTCAATCATGCTGATGTTTCCCTTGCGGGCGGCTTTCATCAGCAAAGTTCGTCCGTCACTGTCTTTTACATCGGCATTCTCGATATACTGATAGCGTCCTGCATTCGGGTCAAATGAACTTAACGGAACGGCATCGTCCTCGCTGTCAAGTTCTGCATAGTCAAGGAGATACACCGATTTATAAGGCTCAATCTCAGGAATCGGCTCATCTTTCGATGCGACAGGAACTGACTCTGGCTCTTCCGCTTCAGGAGTCATTTCTTCCTCAGTTTCTTCCGCAGCGTCCTCTTCGGATGATTCCCCTTCATCGGTCAGCGTTGCTTGGACAGGCTCGCTGAGTACATGCGCATTTTTATCTTTCCTGCCGAATGCAAACAGCAGGGGGAGAGAATTCAACAGCATCAATAAACAAATGATTTTTTTCATCGCCAAACAGTATATCCTTTCTTTATTATATCGGCAATACATATTGCAGAGTTTATATTGACCTAAATCTTTTAATGCTATATTATAACATAACCCCTTGAGGCTGCGTATGCGGCTTCCATCTGTCCATAAGGAGACATACATGAGAAAATACGAGCTTATGACTATCTATCCCACAGCGGATGATAGGTTCAAGGCTGGAACGGATGCAGTTCGCTCTGTTCTGGCAGAATTCGGCGCCACAATCGAAAAAGAAGAACCGTATGGCGACCGTGACCTTACTTACGAAGTAAAAAAGCAGAACCGTGGTCGTTTTCTGCTGCTTACCGTAAAAGCAAATCCTGGAAAAATCGTCGATATTGACCGTCAGTTCAAACTGAACAACGATTTGCTCAAGTACTTGTTCGTAAAACTGGACGAGGAATAGGCGGTAGTCGTTTCAGCACGACAATATCTGGAAGTTCATCAATCTAAAAAAACACTGTTTTGGAGGCAGGTTTATGACAGATATAAATCATGTTACGTTGGTCGGACGGCTTACAAGAGACTTGGGAACGGATGAGCGTTCTTTTGGTTATATTGCAAACGGTCAGGCTCGCGCGAACATAAGTATTGCTGTAAACCGTACTCGCAAACAGGGCGAGCAATGGGTTGATGAGGCGAATTTTTTTGATGTCACAATCTGGGGAAAGACTGCGGAGAATTTAAAGCCGTACCTGACAAAAGGCAAGCAGATTGCTATTGACGGCTATCTCAAGCAGGATCGCTGGGAAAAAGACGGACAGAAATTCAGCAAAGTGACGGTAGTTGCCAATAACGTGCAGTTGCTGGGCGGAAAATCGGATAATGGTGGCTCTTCACAGAGTTCCGCTGGGGGTTATACTCCGAGATTCCAGAACAATGCTGTTCCTCAGTCTGAGCCTGCGCCGTATGAAGGCGGATTTGGCGGCGGTGACTTCCCGGAAGACATTCCATTTTAATTTCGATTCAAAGAGAATCAGGAGAAAATTATGGCTGACGAGACAACAAACGAAGTTGAGCAGAAAGCAGTTGATGTAGAGACACAGGGCGCAAGCGATGGTCGTGAAGGCGAGGGTCGTAACGAACGCAAAGGCAAGGCATTCTTCCGCAAGAAGGTGTGCCGTTTCTGTGCAAACAAGGCAAAAATTGACTACAAGGATGCGGACGGACTGCGCCGCTTTACCACAGAACGCGGTAAGATTCTTCCGCGCCGCATTACGGGTACATGCGCAAAGCATCAGCGTGAACTTGCGCTGGCAATCAAGCGCGCACGCACCATCTGTCTGCTGCCGTTCGTAGCGGACTAATCCGATGTGTCGGGCTTGCCCGGTAATCTAAAATCGTGCGCGATCCAACTCCTGGTAACGTCGCACGTAAAACAAAGAGGAGCTTGAATTATATGAAAATTATTCTGAATCAGGATGTAAAGCATCTTGGCGAAATGGGTGACGTAAAGAATGTTGCTGACGGTTATTACCGCAACTATCTTTTCCCGCACGGATTTGCAGTTCCGTACAATGACGTTACGGTAGCATATTTTGAGAGCCGCAAGGAAGAAATTGAGGCACGTAAAGAGCAGAAGCGCAAGGATTCTGCAAGCCTCAAGGAAAAACTGGAAGCCCTCAATGTGGAACTGGTTATGCCCGCCGGTTCAAACGGCAAACTGTATGGCGCAGTTTCTGCACAGACTGTCGCAGAATATCTGAACAAGAACGGATTTGAGATTGAGCGCAAACGCGTTGAAATCCCTGGTCTTGCAATCAAGTCTACGGGTAACTACCATGCGATTATCCATCTGTATGAAGCACAGACCGCAGAGGTAAAGATTGCCGTAACCGCACAGGAAACAGAGACAAAGGCAAAGGATGCGCCCAAGGCAAAGAAAGAGTCAAAAGAAGCCAAGGAAGAAGCCCCTGTCGCTGAAACTTCTGCGCCTGAAGCAGAAGAAGCAAAAGCCGAGTAACCGGCATTTTTCTGATAAGCCGGAGTCGTGGGGGCTCCGGTTTTTTTTGTCACTGTAGAGGGAGACTATGGAAAACGCATTGAAAGATTCCGTGCCGCCGCACAAACTGGATGCGGAACAGGCGACATTGGGTGCGCTTTTGCTGGACTGGAGTGCGATGAACACTATCGTTACACTTTTGCGCCCGGAGCATTTTTATTCCATGCAGAATCAGACGGTGTACAAGGCGATGCTGAGCCTGTTCACCAAGAGCATAACTGGCGACCTGCTTACGATTATCAATGAGTTGACCCAGAGCGGCGATTTGGAAAAAGCAGGGGGGACTGCGTATGTCGCTTCCCTTACCGATACCGTTCCGTCCGCCGCGAATATCTCCCACTATGCGAAAATTGTCTTCGATATGGCGACCCGTCGTAGCCTCATCAAATTTTCTTCCGAGGTAAAAGCGTCTGCCTTTGACGAGACACGTGATAGCCGGCTTATTCTGGAAGAGGCGGAAAAACGTATTTTTGCCCTAAGCGAAGGAGACCAGACCACTCCTATCCATGATATGAAGGAAGTCGTTCCGCAGACGATACAGACGATTGAGCAGCATTATACCAACCACAGCACCTATACGGGTATCCCGTCTGGGTTTGCACGTCTTGACAACATGACAAGCGGATTCCAAAATTCGGAATTGATTATCATCGGTGCGCGTCCGTCAATGGGAAAGACCGCGCTTGCGCTGAACATGATGGAATATATTGCCGTTCAGAACAAAACTCCCTGCGGCTTTTTCTCTTTGGAAATGTCGTACGAGCAGATTGGGCAGCGTCTGCTTTCGCAGGAAGCGCGTATTTCTGGAAACAAACTTCGTAGCGGTATGCTCAAGGTGGAAGATTTTCAGAAATTGCAGGATGCCGCAGGTCGTTGTTTTGAAGCGCCGCTGTATATTGCCGATGTTCCGAACATGAAGTTGATTGAGCTTCGCACATTGGCGCGCCGTATGGTGATTGACCACGGCGTAAAAATTATCTTCATTGACTATATAGGTCTTATTTCGGTTGAGAATGCGAATGCTCCCGTCTACGAGCAGGTGAGCGAGGTTTCAAAATCACTCAAAGCCCTTGCGCGCGAACTGAATATTCCTGTGGTCGCACTTTGTCAGGTTGCGCGTGATGCAGAAGGAAATGAGCCAAATCTTGCGCAGTTGCGTGGCTCTGGTTCAATCGAACAGGATGCTGACGTTGTTATGTTTATCCATCGCGACAGAAAAAAGACCGAGGATGGAAGCGCAGAACCTGTGCAGGATGCAAAACTTATCGTCGCCAAGCAGCGCAACGGTCCTATCGGAGACGTAAATCTTATCTTCCTGCACAGTTTCACCAAGTTTGAGAACAAACTCGAAGACGGTGAATAAGAAAAATCTCAACCGCCAAAGATGGCGGTTGAAAACTCCTTACTTTGCGTCAAGAGTGCCGATTACCTGATCTGCCATGCTGTCGTAGCGCGACTTTGACGAAATCTGTGTCAGGTCTGTTTTATTCAGCAGAATGGGGTTTCCTGTAATTGATGTGACGATAATTCCAGCCTCGGTAACGGTAATCGGGGTGTTCGGGCGCACGTTGACAGGAGATTTTAGCTGGTTGTTCAGCTGACCGTCAAATTTGCCGACGTTGCAGTTAAGTCCATCCTGAATGATGCAGTAGTAACTGCCGCCCTCTTGTACCAGCACCGAATTCTCATAAATCGTCTCATTGCTTTCCTTGACGATTTCCATGTTCTCTTTATCAAGCTGGACAAGTTTAACTGTGCCGTTTCCTGCCATTTCGCCTGCGATGGCGATAAAGTTGTTTCCGTCCTCATACATCGTGCGGCTACGGATAACAGTAACCGGCGATTCTTTGATAAGTGTGCCGTCATTTCCATTCATACGGACGATGCTTGACATCTGACCGGTCAAATCTTTTGCCGCAAGACCATAGACATTAGGTGCGCTTTCATTTTTTTCTTGCTTCTGAATGACTTCCTGCTGGTCTTTTGCAATGTTAGTGCGTTCTTCCTGAGCCTCGGTGCGCTTCTGTTCGGCGGTGTTCTGGGCAGTGTCTGCCTGTTTCTGAGTTTCTTCAGCGGCTTGTTCCTGTTGTTCAGCAACCTGCTCTGCTTGTTCTGCCTCTGCCTGAGCCTGTGCCGCTTCCAGTTGCTTTTCGTCAGCACGGGCGGTTGCTTCGCGGGCTTCCTGCTGTGCCTGTTCATTCTTTGGCTCTTCTGCGGCTTTCTTTGCGGCTTCTTCTGCGGCTTTCTTTGCGGCCTCTGCCTCTGCCTTAGCCTTTTCTTCTTTCAGACGGGCTTCTTCTGCGGCTTTTCGTGCTTCCTCTGCTTTTTTGCGCTCTTCGTCAGCCTTTTTCTGGGCCTCTGCCGCACGTTCTGCCGCGTTGTCGGCCTCACGCTCTTTCAGGTCAACCATGCCTTTGCGTTCTTCAATGCCTTTGTCGTCATCTTCTTTCATTGACTCAATGACTTCTTTATCGGAGATGACAGATGTATCGACCGTGCTTAATCCGCCATTGATATCGTACAGCGGAATGACCAACTGCGTTTTTCCTGGCCAGTCGCGGTAGGAGAGGGCAATACCCACTTTATCTTTTGTCAGGTTGTCGGTAACGACTTTCTTGTATTTTTTTTGGAACATATCCAGATTTCCGCGGTAAACGGCGTTGTACACGGTAACGAATGTCGCCACAGTGTCTGCGTCTGCGTTTGAATAGCCGTAGGCGGCGGTCAGATATGCGGAAATAATTCTGCGCAAGTTCTTGATGTGGTCAACAGCCGCGTTCGGTCCAAGGACAAGAATGTCCGCATCCAATTTGCCTGATTCTTCCGCATCGACTGCATGAATGACCGAATACTTTGGCGCGTAACCGAATGTTCCGGCTTTGTCCGCATTTTTTGCTACGACTTCGCCGATTCCCGAACCAATCGCACGAATTTCTTCAATCGTGTTGATGACTGAGTGAGGGCCCATGTAGTTTTCAAAGACTACTTCATCGGCACTGATGCTTTTGATTTCTTCTTCGTCAACTTCAACGGCAAACGAAGCGGAAACCATTGTGAAAAGTGCGAGCAACGCGCATACAACTTTTCTGTTCTTCATATATGAATCCTCCGGTTTTTCATTACCTTTTTTCTTACAGAAAGATGTAAATAGTATATCACAGGTTTAAAAATTTTTACAGTTCTAAATTCATAATTTTTGTAAGAGTTTGGCGCGCATAGTCACGAGTTCCCTTGTCAAATTGCGGGTAAAATAGGTAGGAAAGAATGTCTTTTCCTTTTTTGAGCAGAGCGGGCTTTCCCATAAAGCGGCAGATTTCGTAAGTCGCATCGCAGAGAAGCCTGAGCGATGAGGTGTCGCGCGGCGTAAGTTTTGTCTGCCCGATTGTCGCAAGCGCAGAAAGCATCTCGCCATCGGCATCATAGGCTTCTTTTCCTGCCTGTTGAATTGCCAGCGCAAGCCGTGCGGGGTCTTTTTCCGCAAGCAGAATGTCGGCAAAGTCCTTGGAGAAACTGTTCGTTCCTGTTTTTGCAAGCGTCGTAATCAGCGACTGGGTGTAGACAGGATTCGCCGTAAAATAGGAAAGTCCGTCGTGACTGCTTTGCAAAAGCGAGTTGTAATCCCAGAGAAGTGTCTGCGATTCGTTTTTCAGGCTGTTGAGCCAAATCCGCTCTTTTGAGCCGTAGTCTCCCGTATCAAATGCGCGGGAAATTTCTGCAAGCGATTCGACCGAAAGCCGCTCCACGTTCAGACTGCTTGCCGTCGATGTGCTGACGGATGAGAAAGAGATGTAGGACGAGTCATTTTTTTTCGGCTGCGTTTTTTTGGTGACCGTCTGGTTCATCAGGTAGCCGCGCATTGACCAGTCTTTTGAGCAGATGACCACGTTGTTTTCTTCGGTGTAGAAAATATAATCCCATTTATTCTTTTTGGGCAGCGTTGCAATCCAGATGACCGTGCCGTCCTCGGTAAATTCCGTGGCGTATTTTTCATCGGAGATGTACCAGCCGATTTCCGTCGAACGCAAAAACGATGTTTCCGAAAGTTTCAGTTCGCCAGCGGAGAACTGATTTATTTTTTTTCCTGTGGTGATGTCTACGATGACCGTCTCTGCACGGGATTTTTTCTGGCTGAAGAATGCCGCCGTTTTTCCCGTTTTTGCCGGGCAGATTCTGATGAAATTTGCCTTTACCAGCGAATTTGCGACCCATTTTGAGATGGCAGAGCCGTTTTCTGTCGAGCAGAGTGCAATCGTCTGGTCGTCCTGCGAGATAAGAATTCCGTAGTCACAGGAAACGGCGGTGATGATTTTTCCTGTAAAAGTGATGTTCTCCAGTAAATCGCCGAACGGTGAGATGCGAACACCCGTGGACTTTCCGTTTTTCAATTCGCTGCTGACCGCAAGAAGCGTGCCGTCGTTAAAGGTAAGCAAGGGAATGCCTGGCATCGCCTTTTCGGTGTCGAGCATCCATTTTCGTACGCCGTTCAGTCCGTAACAGGCTAACGTTCCTCTGCCGCGCACAAAAACTCTTCCATCACGTCCGACAAGGGGAGTTTCCGTCGCGTCAAAACCAAGGTCAACTGTCCAGAGCGTAGTTCCGCTGGGATTGACGAGGTTCAGTTTTTTTGCATCCGTGATGACATACAGAAAATCGCGGTATGCCGCCATATACGGAGAGACTTTGCCACGGATGCCTTTTTGCCAGAGAATTGTTCCTTTTGCCGAACTTCCCCAAATCATCCGTCCATCGGTGAACACCGCAAAGCCGTAGTCAGTTTCCACGGGCGGTGCGACCACGCTTCCTCCGCACACCGTTGTCCAAGAGGAGCGAACCGTTCCAAGGTCAGCGGTACGAGCAATGCGTTTTTCTTCGGCATGAACAGAAAAAAGAGAAAAAATCGCAAGCAAAACAAACAGATTCCTACGCATCATCGTCCTCAAAATGCTCAAAAAAAGCAAGGCTTTCTATGTGGGATGTCTGCGGATAAAAATCCAAAAGATACAGCCGGGAAAGCGTATAACCCGATTTGACCAGCGCGGCGGAATCTCTGGCATGAGTCGCAGGGTCGCAGGAAACGCTTCTGATTTGCCCGACCTTGTTTTTGCAGAGCCAGTCGCGCACTTCTTTTTCCATGCCACTTCGGGGCGGGTCAATCACCACTGCGTCAAAACTGCCTTCTTTGGAGAGAATCTGAGCCGCGTTTTCGCGTATCCATTTTGCGCCGCTTATGCCGTAACTTTCGTGCCGCTTTCCTGCAAGATTGATTTCTGCCTGCACAAGCGCGTCCCGGTTATGCTCCACGAGCGTTATGTTCTCAAATATGTCGGAAAGAAACACGGAGAATACGCCCGCGCCCGCATACATATCGAGTACGCGCTTTCCGCCAAGGTTTGTGGTGAGCGTGGCAATCGTTTTTTCAAGCACGTCAATATTGGACTGGAAGAATCCCCGCGCGTCAAACTGAATCGTTTTTCCTGAAAGCGCAACGGTACAGAGGTTTGTTGAATCTGCCATCGTTCCCGCAAAGCGCGGCTTTACGTAATGCTTTATCCGCTTCTTCAGTTTTTCGCTCATTTCCTGCTGGCCAAGTTTGAGTGATTTTTTTTCTTCCGCAAGAATCAGGTGGTCAAAGGAAGGGGCATTCTGTACGCGCCTGTCGCCAAAAATATGAATTCTTCCGCGCGGACGGTCTTCTTGCGGTATGGCGGCAAGGTAGCGGTTAATTTCTGCTGTTGCGACAGGACAGGCGGAAAGGGGAACGACCTTGTTGCTATCGCGCTCTTTAAAGCCACCATCTGTCAGCTGAATGCGCGCTCGATAGCCTTTCTCTTCGCCGCTGATAATCTGAATATCCGGCACGGAAATGCCCTCGCGCTCAAAACTGTCTTTCAGCATCTGTGCGCGCAGTTCCCGCTGATAATCCGCTGAGATATGCTGCATATTACAGCCGCCGCATATTCTGTAGAGCGGGCAGAACGGCTCAACACGATGCGCTGAAGCGGCTACAATGCGTGTGATTTTCGCAAGGTCGTAGTCGCGGAACGATTTGGTGATTTCAATTTCCAGAGTTTCGCCGGGAACTGCATACGGAATGAAGACATTCTTTCCGTTCATTTTTGCAAGGCATGAGCCGCCGAACACCATTTTTTCCGCAACGATTTGAATAGCCATTGCCCTATTTTACTAAAAGTCTAAATCTTCGTAAAGATAAAATTGCAGAACGTCTTGATTCTGTTCATAAATGAAGTTTCGATGCGGTCTTTGAGGAAGAAAATTTTGTAAGTGTCTACCGAGCCGAGCGCGTACAGAACCCAGTTGTCGCCGTCACGGAAAATCGTGATGACGGACTTCATTTTCTGTGGCTTTACGGCGTTGTATTGGTCACGGTAGCGCAATTGGTTCAGGTTCATCATCTGAAAGAACAAACTGGTGTCGTTTTCTTCCATATCAATGTGTGTTTTGATAAGCCCGAACGGATCCATATCCATGTCGGCAAGAATGAGCCTGCTGTTTCCGTTGATTGTATCTTCGGTAATCTCCGCAGAATTGTACAGCATATAGTCTCCCGCACGGGCACGGAACGGAATTGTCGTGTAGTCCTGTATATTGGAAAGAACCGCCTTTGCTTTTTCCAGCAAATCCTCGTTGCCCTGATACGGACGCACCTGAATGATTTCCGCAAGGTAGGCGGGGTCAAGGTCGTCGATAATATCAATCATCTTACGTGTGGCATCGTTTTTGGTCATGCAGATTTTGTCGATGTCGCCCGTGTTGCGGATAACAACTTCGCCAGCCTCAAGTTTAGCACGCTCATCGCTGGTCAGCCGCTTGTTGAATGGGTCTGCAAAGGTAAATGTCGTAAACGCCATCAGAACGGCGGCAAAAAGCAATGTCAGTTTTTTCATGGTGACCTCCCATTGTCTTATCATATCATAAAAAAACAGAGTCCTCAATCGTTACAGAGAATATCCAGAAGAAGCCCGATAATGACATAATCCGCAGATAAATTCATTAGACTTTACATGAAAAACGTGATAGAATAGAAAAATCATGATTGCACCACAGATAAAAGAGACGATATACAGCAAGGGGGCTTCCGTCATCCGAAAGATGTTTGAGGAAGGCATCGAGCTCAAGGCGAAGCACGGCGCGGACAAGGTGTTTGACTTTACGCTGGGAAATCCCGACCTTGACCCGCCGGAGGAAGTTGTTCAGGCAGTACAGGAAGTCGCAAAGGACACGTCGCATGGGCGGCACGGATACATGCCCAACGCAGGCTATATGGAGACGCGCGAGGCGATGGCAAAAAAGACTGCGGAAGAGCAGGGCGTTCCTGTTGGCGCAAAGAACATTCTGATGACCGTGGGGGCTGCGAGCGCGCTTAACTGCGTGTTCAAGGCGATTCTTTCCCCCGGAGACAAAGTGCTTGTGCCAAAGCCATTTTTTGCCGAATACCGCCATTATGTGCGCAATTTTCAAGGCGAACTGATAGAAGTGCCGTCAAAGGCGGATTTTTCGCTTGACTGCGATGCGATTCAGCGGGAGCTTGATGCGAACGGGAACAAAGTTGCGGCAATTCTCATCAATTCACCGAACAATCCGAGCGGAAGATTGTATACAAAAGAAGACATCCTCAGACTGACTGACACGTTAAAGACTCATGGAAAAAAGGCGGGGCGATTCCCGTACTTGATATGCGATGAGCCGTACCGCGCGATTGTTTATGACGGAAAGACGGTCACCCCGGTGTTCCCGCTGTATGACGAGGCGGTTATCGTTACGTCTTTCGCAAAAAATTTGAGTCTTCCCGGAGAGCGCATCGGCTATGTGGCAATCAATCCTGCATCAGCGGATGCAGACGATTTTATCAGCGCGGCGACTTTTGCCCTGCGTACGCTCGGCTGTGTGAATGCGCCCGCATTTTTCCAGAAAGTAGTTGCCCGTGCATGGAACGCAAAAGTGGATTTTTCTTCCTATGAAAAGCGGCGAAATCTTTTGATGGCGGTGCTTGATAAGGCGGGCATTCAGTATGTAAAGCCGGAGGGCGCTTTCTATCTGTTTTGCAAAGTGCCGGAAAAATGGAACGGCGATGACATGGCGTTCTGCGACTACCTCAAAAAATATCTGATTCTGGGTGCGCCCGGAAGCGGATTTGGCGGAGCGGGCTGGTTCAGGCTGGCGTATTGCGTTTCGGAAAAAACGATAGTAAACAGCGAGGCGGCATTTATTGCTGCTATGGAGGAATTGTAATGAAAATCTTGATGGTGAGCGCAGAGGCTGTTCCCTTTGCAAAGACAGGTGGGTTGGCGGACGCGGTTTCTGCTTTGGCGGGAAATCTAAGTCTGATGGGGCATGAAGTCAAAATTGTCATTCCCCGGTACTATAAAATCGACAGAAAAAAACTGGAGTTGATTCCCGGACCGCTGGGGGTTCCTGTGGGGCTGGGGCAGGAATGGACGGCTTTGTACACCGCAAAACTTCCCGGCTTTCCCAAGGTCGATGTGTATTTTCTTGACCATGAGCAATGTTTCGGGCGCGATGGAGTCTACGGAACGAAGGCTGAGCCTGATTTTTATGACAATCCCTACCGCTTTTCGCTTTTTGCTCACGGTGCGTTTCAAGTCTGCAACAAACTGGGCTGGTTTCCCGACATCGTGCATGCGCATGACTGGTCTGCGGGACTTGCGCCCGTTCTTTTGAAATATGTGTGCCGCTCTCAGCCAAAATTCGCACGGACTGCCAGCGTGATGACCATTCACAATTTGGGCTATCAGGGCGTATACGGAAAGGATAAATTCTCCGACCTGGGTATTGAGTGGAATCTGTATTATGGCGCAGGCTTTGAGCATAACGGTGCGATAAACTTTTTGCAGGCGGGCATTTCTTCTGCTGACATGATAACCACCGTCTCTCCGACCTATGCCCACGAGATTCAGACGATGGAAGGCGGATTTGGCTTGGACGGTCTTTTGCGCGTGAGGAGTGCCGTTGTCCGCGGTATTGTAAATGGTATTGATGATGCCGTATGGAACCCGGAGACCGACAAACTGATTCCCGCCAATTTCAGCTGGAAAGATATGTCTGGAAAAGCAAAGTGCAAGGCGGAATTGCAGAAGCAGTTCGGTCTCCCCATCAATCCGAATGTGCCGATTGTGGGCTTGGTGAGCCGTCTGGTAGACCAAAAAGGCGTTGCCGAAATCTTCGCCCCGACTTACGGAAGCCTGTACCGCATGTGTACCACGATGGATATGCAGTTCGTCATGGTCGGAAGCGGCGAAAAATGGTGTGAGGACGAAATCCGCTCACTCCAGAGCAAATTGCCCAATTTCCGCGCCTTGCTCGGCTACAGCGAAAACTTAAGCCATCTAATTGAGGCGGGCGCAGACTTCTTCTTGATGCCATCACGTTATGAGCCGTGTGGACTGAACCAGATGTACAGCCTGAAGTACGGTACGCTTCCGATTGTGCGCCGCACAGGAGGTCTTGCCGACACCGTACAAAACTATGACGAATCAACTGGCGGTGGTACGGGCTTTATGTTTGACCAGCTTACCCCTCAGTCAGTTTACGACACGGTCGGCTGGGCAGTGTATGCCTACTACAACAAAAAAGAACATATCAAGGAGATGCAGAAACGTGGCATGCAGCAGAATTTCACATGGAAGGCAAGTTGCGAAAACTACGTGGACGTATACAAAGAGGCAATGGCGCGCGGATTTGGGTGGCATTCGTAATTTCTGAAGAGTTTTGATTTGCCAGGGAGGGTGTTTTAAAACTCAAAAACGACTTCTGCGAGCGTGCATGGATGCACGCTGTAAACGGCAGAAATCGCACAGCGATTTACTGCAGAGTTTTAAAACGCCAAGGAGGGCGTTTTAAAACTCAAACCACTGTCCGTCCGTCGTCAGATACCAGTCCGCAAGTACGCCGCTCAGCGTGGGATTGTACCAGCTGATTGAGCCGTCGCGGTTTAAAATTACCAGGCGGCTGGAGTTCTGGGCGATTTTGAGCGGCATTGACGCGCTTCGTTTGTAGGTAAAGTCTCTTCGGCTGGTCAAGTTGTAGGAGTGTACCTGATTTTTTCCCATCGTCGTGTAAAGTGAGGGGTAGGCAAGGTAGGTGAGAGAGTCGCCGTCCTCATCGGTAATCGGGATAAAGGTGCTGGCACTTTTTGACTGAATGTTCCATTTGAAAAGCGAGGTCGTTGTTTTTTTGCTGGAATTCTGTCCGATGACGATGCCGTACAGTTCATTTGCGTTGGCGTTTGGGTCAAAGCAGAGCGCGTAGGCGATATTTCCGCGCAGGGAAAGCGGCACGGTTTCTTTTGTCGCTACGTTTACGTAGAGCAGGGGAACGTTCGGGTTCGTCGCGCTCGATTTTGCGATGTACAAATCGGTCGGCGCAGTCAGAACGGCATCCTGCAAACTTGCGCCTAAATACAATTGCTCGCGTTTTTTCTGCACGATGTCATAACTGTTCACCGTGGAATTGCCCTCAATGTCAACAAGCGTGTCGCCGAAAAGTCTGAGCGTCTGAATCGCCTGGTCGGGGGTAAAGATGACGGAGAGTTTCCCGCTCGCAAGATCAAGCAACTGCACGGATTTTTTGGTCTCTTTTGACCACAGGATGATGTTCTCGCCGTAGGGAATCAGGTTCGTGTAGCCGGGATTCGTTCCTTTTTTGTCTACGATGCCGTTATCATACGAAGAAAGAAAAATGGCATTCGGCGTGAGGAAGTAAAAATCTTCGCTTTTGCTTGCCACATCGTAGATGTAGTCATACATATTGTCGGTCAGCGGGTAGACGGTCTCCGATTCGGTGCTTTCGGAAAGTTCAATTTTGTAGACATTTCCCTGCGATGTTCCCGCATACAGCATCGTGTCCGCAATTTCTGCGCTCACCAGATTCTCGCCCTGTTTTAGCCCGTTGTAATTTCCTATCATCTGAGGATTGATGACCGCCTTGTTCCTGTCGTTCATAATTGAATAGACTTTAAATCCACGGTTTTCCTGCACCACGTAGAGCAAATCTTTTCGTTCATTTGAGCCGACTAGAATCGGTTTGTTCGCGCTGAACTGAGCCACTCGCTTTCCCGTTGTCGCCTGGATGATGTAAATCGTATTGCTCCGTACACCCGCCACGAACACCTCATTGTTGAACATGGTCACCTGGGTCAGATTGCTTTCCGTGCTGAACCTGGCCTTTTGCGTGCCGTTCCGCAGATTGTAGTAGGTGAGCATTCCCGTTGGCGCATACATAATCGCGCTGTTTTCGGTCTTTGACGTGTGAATCATGCTCACCGCGCCCGTGTCTTCCTTTATTTTCCGCTGGATAATCTGTCCGCTGTTCGCGTTCAAAAAGACCGTTCCGCTTACCGATGCCGTTCCACAGATGACATACGTTCCTTTTGACGAATAGGCGATGCTCGTAATCGGGTCGGTGAATCGATAGGAATACTTACGGCTCAAATTGCGCCAGTTCCAGATTGACACACGGTTGATGCTTGCCCCGTCACTTTCGTACACCGCAACATCGTTTCCGTTGGGGCTTCGGGCAATCATTTTTATCTGCAAGTCGGTAATCTGATAATGCTCGCCCAGTCCGTCCTCTGTCCATTTGACTAAAAATCCGTCCGAACCAGAGCTGAACACGCTTGCATCCGCCGTCATATTTCCGTCCAAAGCCGCAAGAGCCGTTACGGGAGATTGGTGCGTCTGTGTGGAGATATGCGACTGCGAAAACGCGATTCCCGCCATAAGAAAGAATGTCAGCATGTATAAAAAAGTATTATTTTTCATGGAACAGTCCTATAAAATAATGAATATCGCCCGCCATCGCCACCACAAAAAGGAATGCGATAAACGCCAAGCCAATATATTGTACACGAATTCGCCATTTTGGTGAAATGGTTATGCCAAAAATCGCCTCAATAACTGAAAAAAGAATCAGTCCGCCGTCAAGAATCGGAATCGGAAGCAGGTTCATGATGAAAAGCGAGATGCTGATAAGAGCCATAAACTGTAAGACCGAGGAAAGCCCCGTCCGAAATCCTGCGCTGAATCCGTCTTTTACCGTGCTTCCAAGCATCGTCGTAATCCGCGCAGGTCCGCTCACCGATTCGGTCACCTTTGCGCCCCGGAACAAAAGTGATATACCTTTTACCGTAAGCGCAATATTTGTTCCCGTTTCCTTTACGCCCTGCCAAATTGCAGGAAAAAAAGTGTACCGTTTTGCCTCATATTTTTGCACGGTATCTGGGATGCTTACCACGCCGATTTTCCCTGCGCCATTTTCCGCCATTGCCGTATGCACGGTAAAGTCCAGCAGGTTGCCGTTTCGTTCCACCGTGACCTGTAAATCCTCTTCGGGATGCAGGGCGACAAAGCCGTAGATGTCTGAAAAATTCTCTATTTCCGTGCCGTTTATCGCAAGAATCTTGTCGCCCGTCAGTAGGCCTGCTTTTGCCGCCGCGCTTTCTACTTCGGGATAGACTTCATTCGCCAACTGAATTTGATTTCCCGCTGAATAGTAGGTGTAGCCGAAAATGGCGACCAGGGTATAGGCGATTACCGCAAACAGCAGATTCGCAAAAGGACCTGCTGCCCCGATTGCCGCCCGCAGAATCGGTTTTATGCCGTACAGGGAATCAGGCTCTGCGTCAATCGTATCAAGACTCTCGTCTGCTGCTTTCATAAAGTCCTGCTCACCTTTCATCGCACAATAGCCGCCGAGAGGAACGAGCGAAAGCCGCCAGTCTGTACGCTTCCATTCTCTGTGCAAAAGTACTGGTCCCATACCCACGGAAAATGCCTCAACCTGTACGCCACAGGCTTTTGCCACCCAAAAGTGCCCCATTTCGTGGATAAAAACGATAATGCCAAGAACAATCAGACCATAAACGACAATCACAATAATGCTCTCGCTTGCTTTCTTGCTTCCGTGTCGGCGGAAAACACGTCCTGCATATCGCGCACGGCTTTTGACCAGTCATGCTGCATAACACCACCGACAATCCGCGCGATGTCCGTAAAACCGATTTTTCCTTCGATGAATGCCCACGCTGCAATTTCGTTCGCCGCATTAAAGACGATGGGGTAGGAAGCATCTTTTTCTGCCGCGTCAAAGGCAAGTCGCAAAAGTGGAAAATCCTCAAAGCGCGGTTTTTCAAAGGAGAGCGTTCGTGTTCCGTCCGCCGTGTCGGTCAAATCAAACGGGCGCATAAAATCCGTATTAATGGCGGGGTAGTCCAATGCCTGAATAATCGGATGCTTCATGTCTGGCTCGCTGAACTGCCCGTATACAATGCCGTCCTTGGTGCGCACCAGCGAATGGATAATGCTCTGTGGATGCACCACTACCTGAATCTTGTCCGTCGTAAAATCAAACAGCCTTCGTGCCTCAATCACTTCAAGCCCTTTGTTTCCGAGCGTCGCAGAATCCACGGTGATTTTCTTTCCCATATTCCACGTGGGGTGCTTCAATGCGTCATGAATCGTTGCCTTTTGAATCTGTTCTGTCGTCCACGTGCGGAATGGACCTCCGCTTGCGGTGATAATCAGTTTGTCTGCATTTTCGCGTCCGCATTGGTTTAGAAGCGTAAAAATCGCAGAATGTTCGCTGTCTACAGGAAGAATTTTGCAGCCGTTTTTCTTTGCAAGCGCGAACATCAGCGGAGCTGCCATTACAATCGTCTCTTTGTTTGCTAAAGCCAAATCAACGCCCGCTTCCAGAACAATCTGACTGGGAACTAATCCCTCACTTCCCGCAATGCCATTTACCACGATGTCGGGCTTGGTCTGGTCAACCAGCCGTCTGATTCCGTCCGTGCCGTCCTCTGCGGTCAAAGTGAACTGACAATGAAATTCCGCCGCAAGAGAACTGATTGCATCTTTTTTTTTGTTTGCCTGTATGCCACAGCAGACAAAGCGGTCAGATTGTCGCCTGATGATGTCGAGCGTACTAGTACCGATAGAACCGGTCGCGCCCAAAACGAGAACTTTTTTTTGCAAAGCCATATCCGCTACCATTTACAAACTGACAGCGACCGTTGTCGTAAGGAAAAGAATTGAAATGAGCCAGTAATAAATCGGCGCGGAAAACACGATGGAGTCCACGCAGTCAAGCATACCGCCACGACCTGGAATAAGTTTTCCGCTGTCCTTTACTTCTGCCGAACGCTTCAAGACTGATTCCGCAAGGTCGCCAATAATTGCGGACAATCCCATGACAGTGCCAAGCACCACGGCTCTCCAAGTCTCTCCGCCAAAAATGACCACATCGCAATACTGCGGCACAAGATAATGCCCCGCAAGTCCTACCAGCAACGAGCCAACGATGCCGCCCATAAAGCCCGCAATGCTTTTGTTGGGGCTTGCCTTAATAAATCCCTTGTTGTTCTTTCCGAACAGTACGCCGAAAAACCATGCCAGCGAGTCGCACATGAATACAAAGAGCAGGAAAAACGCGATGTAATAGGTTGCGTTCGGGAACAGCGTCATCTTTGAGATAAAACTGAAAAAATAGCCGCAGTACATCACGATGAACACCGATGTGATGATTTTTGCATTAGATTGCTCAAAGGACTGTGCCGTAACCGTCTCAAATGCCATAATAATCAGTACGGCGGCAATAAACGTAAAGTCAATAAATTTTAAATCCCACCCGAACAGCGCACATAAAAGCCCCATCAGCGGAAGCAATGCGTCCAAAACCACGACAAACGGCTTCGGGTGTACGCCGTACTTTTTTTCGAGCATGGTATGTAGTTCTCTCGCCGCAAGCACGGATGCGATAAAGCCAAGTATGTGCATGGCGATATGATTATAGTAGGGAAGCCATACCAAAGCGATGACGATAGGAATTCCGAGAAAAAATACTAATAGTCTCTGTATAACTTTACTCATACTCATTGATTCGGCACTGCGCCAAATCGTCTGCTCCTTTTTTGAAATTCCGCTATATCATTAAAGAATTCTTCTTCATTATAATCTGGCCAGAGCGTATCTGTAAAGACAAATTCTGCATACGCCGCCTGCCACAAAAGAAAATTACTTAGCCGCTCTTCGCCGCCCGTCCTGATAAGCAAATCTACATCGGGCACAATGTCAAGCGATTGGGTAATGTTCTCTTCGGTGATTTCCTTGTTTTCGGCGGCAAGTTTTTTGACTGCCCGCACCAGTTCGTTCCGTGCGCCATAATTGATTGCCAGCACGCAAGTCGTTCCCGTAAAATGTGCGGTGTCTTCCTTTGTCTTTTGAATTTCTTCCTGCACGTCTTTGGGAAGCCCTGCAAGGTCACCGATATGCGCGATTCTGATGCCGTTTTTTTTGTAGAAATCGAATTCGGCGCGCAACTGACTCTTAATCAAGCCCATTAGATAGCCCACTTCTTCCTGTGCGCGCTTCCAGTTTTCGGTCGAAAACGTATAGAGCGTAACATACTTGACACCGAGAGAAGCCGCCGCCGCAACAATTTTCTTTGCGGTCGTCAAGCCTTCCTTGTGACCCGCCGTTCGCGACATTCCCCTTTGCTTTGCCCAGCGTCCGTTCCCGTCCATGATAATCGCAATATGTTCGGGAAGGGGGCGGGCTTTCAGTTCGTCAGTATTCATTACACCTTTTATTTACGCCATTATCTCTTTTTCTTTGTCGTCCGCAACCTTGTTGATGTCGGCAATATACTTGTCTGTCAGTTTCTGAAGATCATCGGCCTCTTTTTTGAGCTGGTCTTCGGTCAGTTCGCCCGCTTTCTGCTGCTTTTTTAGGTCGTCATTTCCGTCACGGCGGATATTGCGGATTGTCGTGCGGTAGTTTTCTGCGATGCTCTTAGACTGCTTTACCAGTTCCTTACGGCGGTCAGCGGTGAGCGGCGGAATGGAAATACGGATAACCTTGCCGTCATTTGACGGATTCAATCCCAAGTCAGCGGTAAGAATTCCTTTCTCAATTTCCGTAATCAGCGACTTGTCGAACGGAGAAATCACGACAGTACGTGCTTCTGGAATGGAAATCGTCGCTACCTGATTGAGTGGTGACTTGTTTCCGTAATAATTGACGCGCACCTTATCAAAAATAGATGCAGACGCACGACCCGTACGGATTGTGTTCAGTTCGTTTTTAAGTGACTCAAGCGTCTTTTCCATCTTAGTTTTTGCATCAAATGCCATAATTTCCCCCTAAATAGAGGCGGTCAGACATTGCTGACCGCCATATCATATTATTTTCCCAGAACGAACAGCACAATCTTTCCGAAAGAAAGTTTTGCGCCGGCAGCCTTGGAAATTTCTTCCAGTTTCTTTGCGACAGAAACCTTGTCGTCCTTTACGAACATCTGGTCAGCGAAGCAGATTTCTGCCAAATGCTTGTTGATTTTACCTTGCAGAATGCCAGCCTTGACATTTTCTGGCTTTGAGGCCATTTTTTCGTCCTGAGCCATCTGAGCGGTAAAGATTTCTTTCTGCTCATCGATGTAGGCTTGTGGAACGTCAGCCTTTGTCAGATATGCCGGGGTGAATGCCGCAAGGTGCAGACAGCAGTCATGGGCAAATTCCTTTACCACGTCGCTGTCAGAGCCTTCTACGACGACAGCCGCCGCAGTCTTAAAGTCTGAATGCACGTAGGTTGAGGCTGCCGCATTTGCAGGAACTTCAAACACTTCCACGCGGCGGATAGCCATGTTCTCGCGGATTTTGGTTGCCAGTTCAAGAACCATGTCTTCCAGTTCTTTCTCGACTTTTGTGTAGCCTTTTGCAAAGATTGCGTCCAAAATCTTGTCGCCCACCGCAACAAAGTCTGAGTTTTTCGCAACAAAGTCCGTCTCACAAGTTACTTCTGCGAGCGCAATCTTGTTGCCGTTCTGGCGGACAAAAATGCGTCCTTCACTTGTGGCGCGCTCAGAGCGTTTTGCAACCGCAGCCAGACCTTTTTCCTTCAAGATTTTTTCTGCCTGTGCCGCGTCTCCGTTCGCCTCGGTCAGTGCTTTTTTACATTCCATCATGCCTGCGCCAGTCTTTTCGCGCAATGCCTTGACGTCACTTGCCTTGATTTCCATTATATAAACTCCAGTTATTTAATCTTGCTTTCGTCGATTTCGTCATCATCGTCTTCGTCAGCCACATCATCTTTTTTGATGTCTGCTTCAGTCGGCGTGTAGTTTGAGTAGTCAACGATTTCTTCATCAGCAGTCTTAGTAGAAGCATCGGTCTGAACGCCGTCTTCCTCATCGCCCAAGGTCTCGATAATCTTCAAGCCCTGCTCATTATCCGCCTCGATGACTGCGTTTGCAATGATAGAGGTGAACAGACTGATTGCGCGAATTGCATCGTCATTGCCAGGAATAGGGTAGGTGATGCCTTCTGGGTTGCAGTTTGTGTCAACAACAGCAACGACCGGAATACCCATGCGATGTGCCTCAGCAACAGCAATCTCTTCTTTGTGTGTGTCGATGATGAAAATGATTCCCGGCAGTTCTTTCATTTCTTTGATACCGCCAAGGTTCTTTTCAAGTTTTGCCTTCTCTTTTGTAAGTGCAGACACTTCTTTCTTGGTCAGATTATCAAAAGTGCCGTCTACTTCCATCTTCTCAATTTTCTTGAGACGCTGCAATGATTTTTTGATGGTAGAGAAGTTCGTAAGCATACCGCCAAGCCAGCGATTGTTTACGTAGTACATGCCGCAACGTTCTGCTTCCTTCTGGATAGCCTGCTGAGCCTGTTTTTTTGTGCCGACAAACAGAACTGATTTGCCGCTAGATACGACTTTGCGCACTGCTTCGTAGCTGTCTTTGATTGCCACGATTGTCTTCTGCAAGTCGATGATGTGAATACCGTTGCGCTCTGCGAAGATGTACTTCTTCATGCGCGGGTCCCAACGCTTTACCTGGTGACCAAAATGTACACCAGATTCAAGTAAACTCTTCATGGTTACAACTGCCATTTGAGTTCTCCTTCACCGGAAAAATCTGTTTTACCGCAAAACACGGTGATTTTTCCTTCCAAACTCTGTTTCTCGTAGCAGAAGTATTGCCTTGCGCACAAACTCTGTTCGCTGTTTTGCAAACTACTGCCCGGAAGATTTCGTAACGCATACAAAAGCGAACCGCCCTGCATACGCCCGGCACGATTTATTCAATAATGGAATAACCTTGCTCTTTTAACATATCATAAAGTTCAAAGATAGGCAAGCCCACCACAGAACTGTTCGTTCCCTCAATTTTTTTGATAAAACAGGAAGCCAATCCTTGAATGCGATATGCTCCCGCCGCTCCGTGCCAGTCGCCAGTCTCAATGTACCAGTCGATTTCTTCTTTTGTCATTGGCGCAAAGGTGACTGATGTGACGGAAGTCCGGGTGGTCACAAAATGCAGGTTGCCGTTGTACAGAGCAAGTCCCGTAATTGCCTTGTGGGTTTTGCCTTGAAAAGCGTTCAGATATTCCACTGCCTGCTCCTGACTTTCGGGTTTGCCATAGATTTTTCCGTCCATCACGATAATTGTGTCTGCGCTCAGAATCCAAGGAAGTTCAGAGCCTGTTGGAAGCGAGCGGGCAACGGCATCTACTTTTTTTGCGGCAAGATATTCAGGCACTTTTTCCGCATCAAGACCTTCCGGGGGTGTTTCGTCTATCTCAGGGATGATGACCTTAAAAGGAATATTCAGCAACTTTAAGATTTCCTGTCTGCGTGGGGAAGATGAAGCAAGAATTATCGGTTCCATGAAGACCTTCTTAATTTATTGACTTTTTTATTTATAACCTGTATCTTCTTAGTGTGCGTTTGAGAGATTAGCTCACTTGGATAGAGCGTTGGCCTCCGGAGCCGAAGGTAGCAGGTTCGAATCCTGTATCTCTCGTTAAAAGGAACGGTTTTTAGCCGTTCCTTTTTTATTCAGAATGCTGACGGCAACTATTGCCATCGGAACTTCGCCGCTTGTGGCGAATGTTCCTTATTTTGCATTGTCTTTCTGACTGCTGCTATTTGACGAAGAGTCAGATGACCTGATTTTCTTCAGAAGTTCATAAGCGCGCGTTCTTACGGGTGTGACGTAATTGAAGTTTGTGGCAATTTGACCTACCGCCTGAATCATCGCGCTTTTGTTCTCAACTTTGTCAACAAGTTTTTCGTAGGCAATCAGGACTTCCAGTGCCATTGAACTTGTCGGGTTGATGTATGAATTTTTTTTGCTGACCCATGCGATTGTGTCGATTACGTCATCGCCATCGTTCAGACCAATTTCGCCAAGGGAGCGGATTGCGGCGGTTACGACCATCGGCTCGTTATCTGCAAGGGCGATTTTTACCAGCGTATTCTTGGATTCTTCTGTCGGAATCTTTGCGAGCAAATCGCATGAGCGGGCGCGAATATCGGGATAGTTGTTCGTCAGACGACCGTTTGTGCGAGCCTGATTGGTAATGCCTTCTCCTGCCAGAGAATCAAGCGCTGCCATCATGTCGGGGGTAGTGCGACCGTCATTTACCGCCGCTTCCAAATACTGCAGGGCGACCAACTTGTTGTCGCGCTCATCGGAATTGGCGAGTTCTGTAATAACAACGTCCTCTACGCTGCTCAGATATTCACTTTCAACGGTAGATTCTTTTGATTGTGCGAATGTATTCAGTGCGATAAGAGCGACACACAGCATGCCGGCAATCTTTTTTAAGGTTTTCATCGTGTAAATTCCTCCTACGTGCAGGACAATCTATCCTACAGTATACAGATTTCTATATTTAAAAGCAATAATATTGCTAATGGTTTCAATCTATTTGTCTTTATCGGACAAAGCTTTTTTTTGTCGCTTCCCGTTTATTCCGGAAGATGAAGCATCCATCTATCATTCAGCTTGTTGAAGTAATAATAAATGATTTCCTTTTTTTCTTCCTGTTCTTCTTTTATTTGAACGACCCTAACATAAGTATCGGAATCATATCGGATTTCATTAACCTCACTTCGTGCGCGGGCAGGAACAAATACATATTTAAAGTAATCTTCCAGCGAATTGAGTTTCAACCCCTTTATCGGAAGCCGTTTCTGTGCCGTGCGTAAATTTGCGGGACGGGACCAATATTCGATTGATTCCTTGTCCAAATAGGTTCTCCATAACTTGTAGTCCATCTGCTTCATCACGACGGAAAGTTCATCAATAATACGGAGGATGGTGTTTTTGTCCTGCGTGAACATATCCACGGAAACGGTGGTCGTGCCAACAGAACGCTCGTACTCCATCTCTTCCTCTGTCTTCTGAGGTTCGTCAACAACAGGTTCTGGTTCCTGAGCAGGCTCTTCAACGACTGGTTCTTCTACAATAGGCTCCTGGACAACAGGCTCTTCGATGACAGGTTCTGGCTCGACCTTTGTGCTGCCACAGGAAACCCATGCCAGCCCAAGCAGAGAAATCATACTGCATAAACTGATAATTCTAAACATATTCACACCCATACATCTATAATACATCACTTGCAATATTCAGTCAAACATATTATCATCAAAAATTGCTATGACAACCGCAGTTTTTCCCGGATCCTTTGATCCTCCTACATACGGGCATCTCAATATTATAGAACGCGCGAGCAAATTGTTTGACAGCGTTGATGTGGTGATTGCCGTTAATCCTGAGAAACGGTCGCTCTTTACCGCAAACGAACGTCTTTCGATGATACAGGAACTCACCAAAAATTTTGATAATGTGAGCGTGCATCAGTGGGAAGGGCTTGTCGTTGATTATGCGAAAAAAAACGAGGCGAACATTTTGTTGCGTGGCATTCGGAATTCCAATGATTTTGCCTACGAATTTGACCTTTCGCTGATGAACCACACGTTGAACGCGCAGATTGAGACGCTTTTTATTCCGACCGAGCAAAAATATGCCATCATAAAATCAAGTTCGATAAAGGAACTTGCGATGTTTGGCGGTGATATTTCTGGCATGGTTCCGCCGATAGTGGCAGATGAGATGAGGAAAAAGTGCGTTGGTGCGAAAAAATCCTCTTCAAAATGACATTTTTTGTGATTTTGTTGAAATAAAAACTTGACAAAGCGCACATAAATGATATAATGGATTGACATTCGGGTGGAAACTGTAGTAGTATAAATCCCGTTATTCAATTTTAAATTAAATAGTGAGGTTTATATATGGCAGTTCCTAGAGCGAAAACGTCAAAAGCCCGTACGCGCAGACGTCGGGGTGTGAACATGCATCTTAAGGCTCCCCAGATGGTTGAATGCAACAACTGTGGAAACCTTGTCTTGCAGCATCACGTATGCCCGAAATGCGGTTTTTACCGTGGTCGTCAGGTAATCACTCCTGAAACAAATGCGTAATCCGGCAGACACATTATTGACTGGAGACCGGCTGTAGCCGGAAACCTGATAGGAGACGAAAATGGACGAATTGTTTACAAAAATCCAGAAACTCATTGCAGAAAAACTGGAAATCGACGAGAGCAAGGTTACGATGGATGCTTCTTTCCGTGGTGACCTTGGTGCTGACAGCCTGGACACTTACGAATTGGTCTATGCGATTGAAGAGGAGTTGGGCGTAAGCATTCCCGATGAAAAGGCTAACGAATTTGAGACAGTTCGTGATGCGTACAACTTCATCAAGTCTGAGCAGAAATAATTTCTGAAACAGGCGTATTTTTGGAGACACAGGCTGGCGTATGCGGTCTGTGTTTTTTTATGGGATGTCAATGAGAAAATTTTTTCAGCGGACAAATCTTTCTTCGGGGCGGAAAAAATCGCTTATCCAGTTCTGCAAAGGTCTTTCCTTGCGTTTCGGCAATCTGGAACTGCTTGACCTTGCATTTCATCATCGCTCATATTCAAACGAAAACGCCGAACATCGGCACATGAATAACGAGCGGCTGGAATTCCTTGGCGACAGCGTGCTGGGCATGGCGACGGCAACCTTTCTGTACGAGGATATGCTTGACAATCCCGAGGGAGACCTTGCCCGTATAAAAAGTGTTGTCGTAAGCGAGCAGACCCTTGCGCCGATAGCCGTCAGAATCGGCATTGATAAAATGCTGGTAATGGGGAAGGGCGAGGAGATGAGCGGCGGCAGACAGAAAAAGGCGATTCTTGCGGACGCGGTGGAAGCCGTTATCGGGGCATACTATCTGGACAGCGGTTACGAGGCGGCGGAAAAACTGGTTCTTTCGCTCATTATACCAGAAATCCGCAAGGTGCAGCAGGATAAGGGTGCGCGTGATTACAAGACGCTTTTGCAGGAATTCTATCAGAAAAAGTGCAAAGAGTGTCCTACTTACGAACTGATAAAAAAATCGGGGCCCGACCATGACCAGACGTTCTGGGTGAGCGTTCATTTGGGAAAAGACACCTACGGACCAGCGCAGGGAAAAAATAAAAAAAGCGCGGAGCAGAGTGCGGCTCAAATTGCCTACGAAACCGTGTGCAAAAAATAAGCCGCCGTATTTTTATTCTGGAAAAAAATCATAAAAATTATAAAAACAGAGGGCTTTCCGATTGACACACACGCGAGATTTTGCTAGAATAAATATACATTTTGCGGCAGTCATATAACGGCTATTATCTCAGCCTTCCAAGCTGAAGACGAGGGTTCGACTCCCTTCTGCCGCTTAATTTTATGGTAATTCATAAAGAACGAAAAACGCTAATTCAAAGTAATACAACGAATTAGCGTTTTTTGTTTTGGAACGCCTTTTCTGTAGTAAGTAAAAAAGTAGTAAGTAAAACGCCCAAAAAACGACAATCACTTACTACACTACTTACCATTTTGGGGGCGTTTTATGACAAACAGACAGGATTTTATAAGGCAACTTTTAACACTTTTAGACCCAGATTATAACGGAAAAATGAAAAGACCTTTCTGGCTTTTTCATAAGCCAAACACCCCAAATTACTATGTAGAATTCACCGCAACAAAAATAAGGCTTTCCACTGGCACAAGCGACTATCAGCAGGCTTTTGAAATTGCCACAAACTGGTTTGAACATCCAGAAAACATAAAGAACAAAAGCAACGGCAAAAGACGAAAAACAAATGATGAATTCCATAACCTTATAAACGCCTACTACAAAGAAAATTCAGAACACTTAAAACGAGAATTGGCTTTCGGCCTTAAACTGCCAGAAAAAGAACGCATAAAGGCAGATAACTTTATGAGCCGAATTACAGAACTTACGCCAGACATTCATTATTTTTCAGATTTAACACGCCCACGGCTTGAACAATTACAGATTGACTTACAACAAAAAGGCCGTGAAATCGGAAAAGGCACACTGAGCGGAAAAACGATAGATAATTACTTAACCCACTTACACAGGATTTATTTATACCTATACCGAGCCGAAAAAATCAACACTGACCCATTTTATAAACGCAAGCACTTGAAGCACGAAAAACGCGCCAAAAACTGTTTTGAGATTGCCGCTTTCAAGCATAAATTGCCGCTTGGATTTGACACATTCAACACATCGCAGAATGAAATAATTTATAGTCTATTAGGCTTTATTCAGCTTACAACGGGATTCAGAAATTCCGAGATAGACCGAATCACAACAAACGACATATTTAAAACCGATTCTGGCTACTGGCTGCACTGCAACGGCACAAAAACAGAAAACGCAAAAAGAATTATTCCGATAACGGATTTGACCGCACGGCTTATAAAGGCTTTCGCAACGCTAAAACAAAACGGCTTTCTGGTAAAAGAAAACGGCGCGGGCTTGGATGAAAATGATGACCATAACCGCCGATTGCTTTTATACTGGGGGCAATTTTGCGGAATGACCGACATAAAGGAAATTAAAGAAGATAACGGAATCACATTCTATGGATTTCGTAAAATGTTTAAGACACACTTGCAAAGCGTATGGGGCAACACGCAGAACATCGAAGCGTTAATGGGCCACACAACGCAAAACACGCAAAGCAACGACCCACTTACATCTTACTATGATTATGAAAAAGCAGACCGCACAAACGAACATAATAAAGTTTGCGAGGCTATGGGCTATTTTGAAACAAAAGACCCTATGCAACTACAACTTTTCAATTTCTGGGCGTATGGCATAATTGAAGGCGGCTTAGACATAAAAAGGGGTTGGAAACTGGCAAAAGAGGCTATGGAAGATTCAACGCTTGCCGCACAGATAAACGCCGCATTACTGGAAGCAAAAGAAAAAGAAAACACGCTACCGATTACGGAAAAAGAACGGACTATAAAACGGCTTGACATAAAAAGAAAAACATCAAGCAAAATGCCAGAACAGGTAGAAAAATTACCAAATGAAATTATTGACAGTTTAATTACAACCGACCGTTATAAAGACGAATTCGGAGAGCCTTACTGGGGCAAAAAAATAACCGCCGAAGAACGGAAAGAAAACAGAAAATCAATGCTTGATGCAATGAAAGAAAAAGAATGATTTTACGGGGCTTTTTAAGCCCCAATTTTCAAGCCCCGTAAAATCTGCCAGAAAAAACTTTCCAGAAGCCATTTCAATTTTTCTGCTTTATGGTGAATTTTTCCAAAATTTGTGCTATAATTGCTTTATGAAAAACACAGATTTGAATTCTGCAAGGGAAAATAAAGCAGACGAATTCTATACACAATTAACAGACATAGAAAAAGAAATGGTAAATTATAAAGACCATTTTAAGAATAAGGTAATTTTGTGTAATTGCGATGACCCACGACTATCAAATTTTTTCAAATACTTCGCTTTGAACTTTAATTTTTTCGGACTAAAAAAATTGATTTCCGTATGCTACAAAAATCAAGATTTCGATTTGTTCAGCCAGAATGATTGTGAAAAAGCCGTTTATGTAGAATACACAGGAAGCGAAAAAGACCACATTCCAACAAATGACGAACTGGAAATAAAAGAACTTAAAGGCGATGGGGATTTTAGAAGCAAAGAATGTATCGAACTTTTAAAACAGTCAGACATAGTTATCACAAATCCGCCGTTTTCGCTTTTCCGTGAGTATGTTGCGCAACTTATGAAATACGAAAAGAAATTTATAATTCTGGGCAACATAAACGCTATTACTTATAAAGAAGTTTTTCCACTAATACAAGAAAACAAATTATGGCTTGGCCAATCAATCCATAGTGGAGACCGTGAATTTGGGGTTCCAGATAATTATCCATTAAAAGCCTCTGGATTTAGAATTGATGATGACGGTAAAAAATTTATTCGTGTAAAAGGTGTAAGATGGTTTTCAAACTTGGATTATAAAGACAGACACGAAAATTTAATTTTATACGAAACCTACACGCCTGAAAAATACCCGAAGTATGATAATTATGATGCTATTGAAGTATCAAAAACTTCTGAAATTCCAAATGATTATTCTGGCTGGATGGGAGTTCCTATTACTTTTCTTGATAAATACAATCCAGACCAATTTGAAATAATCGGAATTGCGAAACGAGGGGCTGGAGACCCGTCTTTGAAAAGTAAGGTTTATACAAAAGCAGATTATCCGAATTATAGCGATTTAAATGCAACGCCCGTTTTAATTAAAAACGGTGAATTGCGTAATACTTATCCGAGAATTCTTATAAGGAAAAAATAAAATGAAAATCAACTATCAAGAAATCACTATAAAAGAACTTGCAGAAGGCTATCTGGAAGATAAAGAAACTAATGGCGTTGTAGGCTATGGCGGAAAACTTAACATCCGCCCAAAGTATCAGCGTGAATTCGTTTATGACGATAAGAAAAGAAATCTGGTAATTGATAGCGTTTTAAAAGATTATCCGTTAAATGTCTTTTATTGGGTAAAGAATTCCGACACAGATTTTGAAGTTTTGGACGGACAACAACGCTCTATTTCAATCTGCCAGTATGTTCATAACTTTTTTTCTATCACAATGGAAAACGACAAAACGCCGCTTTATTTCCACACCTTGCCAACCGACTTACAAGAAAAAATCTTGAACTACAAATTAACCGTCTATTGGTGTGAGGGAAACGATAGCGAAAAATTGGCGTGGTTCGACAGAATCAATGTATCTGGCGAGCCGTTAAATCAACAGGAATTATTAAACGCTACCTATTCTGGCACTTGGCTAACAGATGCTAAAAAATACTTTTCCAGAAAAGGCGGAGCCGCCTATCAACTTGGAAAAGATTATTTGACAGGTTCAGAAATCCGTCAAGATTATCTGGCAACCACGCTAAAATGGATTTCAAAAGGGGCCGAGAATGTCGGCCAATTTATGGCGGACAACCAACACAAAGAAAACGCATCTGCATTATGGAATTACTTTCAAGCCGTCATAAGCTGGATACGCCGCACTTTTCCGAATTACAGAAAAGAAATAATGAAGGGCGTAGATTGGGGCTTTCTTTTCAACGATTACGGAAACAAAGCCGACATCGACACAGATAAACTGGAAGCACAGATAAAAGAACTTATTGAAGATGATGATGTCACGAACTTAAAAGGCATTTTCTTTTATCTTTTTGACGGCAACGAAAAGCATTTATCAATCAGAAAATTTGACGATAAGACCAAAAGAAAAGTTTTGGAGCAACAGGGCGGCAAATGTAAAAAATGCGGAAAAGCAATCACTTTTGAAGAAGCCGATGCAGACCACATAACGCCGTGGAGCAAGGGCGGACACACCACTATTGAAAATTGCCAAATTCTTTGCAAGTCTTGCAACCGCCGAAAAAGCGACAGTTAAAAGGAAAACACGGGCGAGAACTAAGTAGTAAAACAAAAAAAGAGGTTTTGCTATGGTTATAACTGGAAAAAGTAAATTAGACAAACAACAATTCGGATGGATTTATTTTATAAATCATTTTCGAGAACAGTTTAAGAAAATGCCCAAAGAATTATCTTTCACAGATGAAGAAATTCCGTTTTTATGCTTTTGCTATGTCAACGGCTGGATAAAAACAGATTTTCCAGAATACAGAAACGGTGAATACATAATTCAACGCTATGCGTTTAATTATAATAAGATTAACACTTTTTTTAGCAAATAAACTTACGGGGCTTTTTTGCCTTGCCCCCACTGCTACTAAATGATTGATAAAACATAAAAAACTTGCTTTCTGCTTTTTGCTTGCCGCGGCTTTTAGCAAGTTAAAAAGCAGAGGCATTTTTTTATGGAACTTTTAGAAGTATTAAATCAACTATCAAACGAAAACGAATTTGAATTCAACAATCATTTTTATTCACATTATTCACACGAATTCATAACAGAAAAAATTACAGAAATGTTAAAGACACAATTTCCAGAAAATCTTAATGAATACTTTAAAGGGCGTTTTTCAACTGCTTGTAAGATGCAGCCGTTAGTGAAGAAACTTTATCATTTTGCCCCGAAACAATTAAATCAACCGTTTTTTATTTCGCAAGATTACTGGGGCAAACAATTAAACATCAAGCAACAGACATTAAGCGATTACATAAAAAGATTAAAGCAGATTGGCGTTATAATCTGCTTGGATAAGACAGCCACTTTTGAAACTGAAAAGACACAAGAAAAGTATGCCAACTATGTAGAATTTCAAGGCTATTGTAAATACTATCTATGTAATAAAGACAGGTGCAAGTCATTATTAGATTATTGTTGTAGTAGGATTGATAGCAAAGATAATAAGAATGTATCAATTACAGAAGATAAACAAAGTATCATTAACACCGAAATTCTATCTGAAAAATTCGACCTTAACAAAAACTATTTCGGCATAAACAGAATTCAAATGCTTTCCGCTATGGAAGAATTAAATAAAGATTTGCCAGATTATGAAAAGCTGACATTAAGCGAAGAAAAAGAATTCAGCCGTATCTACTGCCCTTTCTGCTCTTTGCCGACAGAAGAACATTTTTCAGAAAAACGGCTTGAACTGCAAAGACAGTATCATGACACTTATACAAGGGAAGATTATCTGGAATCTTTTAATACAGAATTCCGACACTGGGATCGAAAAGCGAGCGTCCCATTCATAACACGGCTTATAAACAAAAACATAATCACGCCCAATGATTACGACCTTTATAAAGATTTGAATGGCGAAGAATTCAAAAGTCCAGAAGAACGCAACGCCTATAAAACTTTTTTTATGAGACTTTATTTCTGTAAGTCAAAGAAACAATGTATCTCACAAGCAATCTACGCTTGGCGTGAATGGTTTTATGGTGTACCGACCAAAAAAGGCTTTAAAGCGGCAACGCTTTATAAATGGCTTACGGCAACAGGCGACATAAAACTTGATGACAGACACAAAAACAATTTAAAGAACGCAAGGGCAATTTTTCTATTGTGCATAAAATCAGAATACGAAAAAAACAACAATCTAACGCAAGCACAACAAGAGCAGCTTATAAAAGACTATGTAGAAAAAAAGTATGACCTTATAGAAAAAGTCTTAGGAAAACGGATTGGAAAAGAAGTATTTATGTATGAATCCGCCCTTTATCTACAAGTGCGCCAGATAGCAAAACAGAAAAACATCGAAGTAAAACAATGCTATGATAGTTTTTATTTTGATAAGGATAAAGAATTTGATGTTATGGAAGCAATTTCTGGCATAATCGAAAATCTGGATTCTGATAAAGAATGATGAATTTACGGGGCTTTCTGCCCCTATCGTAGACAGACACGAATAATTGACATCTGCCGCCACCCGTGCTATTATGAAGTAGTAAGATTTTAAGGCTTTTACTTACCGCTTGACTTACTACCGAATTGGCAATTCTTTATAATACAACAAAATATAGGTTAGAAGTTAGGTTCGACTCCCTTCTGCCGCTTAAAAAGACCTTTCCAATGCGGAAAGGTCTTTTTTTGTTTCTATTTTGCGTCAATGACGGGCGTAGATGCAGCCTGTGTATTCGTATCCTTCTGAATGCTGTTCTTGGGAATGACGATTGTTGCGGGAAGTCCGAAGTCTGCGCCAGTATACTTTCGGTACCAATGCTCCTCATACGACCAGCCGTCCACAGAAGACTTGTCATTCTTGTCGATGGAAAGTCTCCAGCCGCCATCGCCGTCATCAGAACGAAGCGTTACGTCTACCATTACGGCTTTTGTATCAACCGGAGTATCGATGCCGTCAATTTTTCCCAGTGTGATAAAGACTGGCTCTGAGCCATCATCAGGGGTGTAAATCCACAAGGAATACAAGTCGGGGTTTACGTATACGATTTTGACCGGCTGTTTTGATAGTCCCTCTGGCAATTTGACGCTGCTCATGTTTGTTTTGGGAAGCGTTGTGAATGTCAGGCGGGAAGTCTGCTGGTCATAGGTGACTGCCGGAGTGTTCGTCAGTTTAAAATCACCGTAGCCTTTGAGTGCCATGATGGTTATTTCGTTTGAGTCGGAGCCACCAATGTTTTTTGGGTCATATTCTGTCTTGTTCACGTCGTTCAGCTGGCGGAAATTGCACTTGTAGTCATATTTTTTTCCTGCCTCAACAAAGTAGTCAATCATTTCGAGTCTTTTTCCTTTGCTGTCTTTTGCGGATGCGTTTTCTGCCCATGCCTGATAGACAAACTGGAAGTCGCTCTCGCCCTCGGCTTTGCGGTACAGGTTTACTGCCGTGGTGTTTTCGGGCAGAATGACATTCAGAATGATGTCGCCTTCAAGAGATGGGGTGGGGAACAGTTTTCCAAGCGTTTCTTCTTGTGCATATTCAATCGCCTGATTTACCCCTGCGTTCATATCGGATTCCAGTGAATTTGCCGTTGATTGAGCGGCGTTATTCAGTGCCGTACCGAAATCCTGAGCCGTTGTCGAAGCCATTGCGAGCAGAAATGCTGCTGATACGCATAGCCCTAGTGTATATGATTTTGACATAAAAACTCCTTGTATTTCTATTTTAGAATGATATGGAAAGAATTGCAATAATAATTTTTGGCAAATTTAAATTCCGTCGGGCAAAAAAAATCCCTTAAACCTTTGCTAAAAAAGATTTAAGGGAATTGCCCGGAACAAGACTTGAACTTGCACACCCGTGAAGGCTCTAGTACCTGAAACTAGCGTGTCTACCAATTCCACCATCCGGGCAAGTGAAAATATAATATCAAATCAGAGGCGTTGTGTCAATTGGTCAGCGTCCAAAATAATGCATTATGAAGAACAAAAGACCGAGCAGAAAAAGACCGGTCAGCACGTAAATCCAAAAGGGCAGAGAGTCATCGTTGCGTGAAAAATTCCCCCCAAAAGAGGCGGCTGTGTCTTTGATTGCCCGTCTGAAATTTCGTTTTGCCTTTGCTGAGATTGTCTTTTTTCCTTTCGTAAGATTTTCGGAGGGGCTTCCTTCGACCGTATAGCCACAGGCAGGACACCCATTGGTAAATTTGTCAGGAGACCCCGTTGCACCGCAGTTTGGACAGCGGACAGACGAAAAGAATCTGCCGCATTTTTTGCACATTTTTGCGTTCCGAGGAACTTCTGCACCGCAACTCTCGCAGAAAAACTTTGCGTTCTGGTTAGTCATGGTCTATCGAAAGAATATACGGTTCGCCGGCTGATATGACGGTTGCGCTGACAGATTCGATGCCCTCATCCGTTTTAAGCGAAAACTGAGGAATTTTTGTGCCATTTTTCAGGTTTTTCGCAAAAGACGGAATATCGGGGATAAATTCCAGCGTTTTGCGATTATAATTTCTTGCCTCACCCGAAATAAGCGCACCCGTATCAGGATTGGTCAGCAATATGGTACACACAACAGAGCGCACGATGTTCAGTTTGTCTACCATACGCTGAAGTTCGTCCGCACCCGTTTTAAGTTCTGTTGCTTCTGTTTTTGTCTGGTTTTGGGTCAGAATGTCCTGTAGGTTTGCATCACGCTCGGACGCGGACATTTCGGTTGGGTCTGCAAAATCATCAATGAACACGCCGTCGGGAGTTTCTGGCTCATCGGCATTTTCTTTTGCCAGCCAGTCGATGTTGTTTTTCATCGAGAACTGGTTCTGCCGCAGAATGTCTTTTGTCTCTTCTGCCACATCATGCGCTTCTGCTCCTGTGGGGTCATCGGTAAAGATGTCAAAGTCATCTACGTCAATTTGCTCTGGCTCATCGGCATTTTCTTTTGCCAGCCAGTCGATGTTATTCTTCATCGAGAACTGGTTCTGCCGCAGGATGTCGCTCACCGTCGGGACAGATTTTTCTTCGTCTGTGTCCTCAGAAAGAATCGGCTCGTTTTTTTCTTCAAAAACGAACGGCTCATCGTTAAAAGTCGTGCTTCCATGAAGTTTACTGCGCCGCTGAACCTCATCAACTTCGGGCTGGGTTACCGTAACAGGATGAGCCGGATCTTGCTCCACAAACTGCGCGCTTTCTGCGACTTTCTGGAATCTCTGCTTGACAGCAGTATGCATTTCCTTTTGTCCGATGCGGTCTTTTTCAATCGCTTTTCGTGCAACCTGCAATTCTTCCTGAGAGATTTGCAGGGGCTTTTCCTCGTCTTGGGGAGCGGAACTCATTCCCACTGGCGTTGTCTGCTCCACGGCTTGGAGTTCGTCCATGGATATGGATATCGGTTTGGAATCAGGCTCTGGCTCGGGCGAATCGTCATGAATGCCGTTTTCTTCGGCTTCGATTTCTGCCCACAAATCCATCGGGTCTTTTCCCGTATCTTCTGAATCTTCGCGCCGTCCTTTGATGTCGGTAAATTCGTAGGTTTTTTCGCCGCTAAGCATTGCCTCTGCTTCAGTTTTGATTTCCGGAATTTCGGCAAAACGGTTGAATGACTGATTCTGCTTTAAAATATCCTCGATAGAGATGGAAAGTGCCTGCTCAACAGGTTCTTCGGGAGCAGCCTCATTCTCTTCTGACGGCAACTCGGAGACATTGGGCAGGGAAACTTCTTCCAGTTCATCAATCTCTTCAAGCCGGTCATCGGATTCTTCCAGTTCTTCATCGGTAACTGCGGCCGCTTCCATGGGAGATGAGGCACGTATAACTTCGTTCTCAATCTCAAAGCCGATTTTCTCAAGGCTTACGCCAGGATGACTGACTTCTTCTTCTACAAATTCAGAAAGCATTTTTTCATCGTGGGCGTGTTTTTTTGCGAAATCATCGGGAATCTCAATCGGTTTGATTTCTGCGGGTGGCGGAGTCAGTTCGCCGGAGAAAATATCGTTGTCAAGGCTGAGAATTTCGCGCAGCACGTCCAGACCGTCCACATCGACCGAATTGAAAATGCCTCGCACATGCAGGGCTTCTGCTTTTTTCTTGTCTTCGTCGCTGAATGTGCCGCCTGTGTACAAAATGACCTGAGGCGCATAACTTCCCAACGGAACGGTAGCATACTGCGCGAGCGTCTTCCAGTGGCGGGGATATTCCTTTGTGCTGATGATGATGAGATGCGGATCTATTTCCTCGACATTATCCAATGCCTTTAAGAGCGCACGGTACTTGATGATGTCATAGCCCGCCGTTTTGAGAACCGTGCTTACGTTTTCAATGACCGTATCGTTGTTCGCTACCAATAATGCCTTCATATAATCTCCTGGCAGCAGCTTGCTGCTGTCGAGTTTCTGAATTTCGTTGCTTGCAACGAATGCTCAGAATACTTCTCATTTCGTACCCAAGTTCGTCACGTTGTAGTCATAAATCTGCCAGATACCGTCACGCTGCCTGACTTTGTAGATGTACTGCTTGCGCTCTCGGTAGGTGGGGTATTTAAACCACTCTATGACCTTAACTTCACCGTCTATCTGCGTATAGGTTGTTTTTTCAATGTAGAATTCTTCGGGGATTGCGACAACATCGTGGTCAATTCTGTCTTGCATCAAATCTGATTTGTAACTTTCCAAAAGACGTGCGCGCTCATCGGCACTTGCGGCTCGGTAACGGCGTTCGGTGTCCGCGTTGCGAAGCATCATCTGCTCCAAGTCCATGTACAGAAAATACTGATCCCACAACGATTTCTGGCGCGCGATAATTGTTTCTGCCACCACTTTGTCGGGAGACTTTTCCTCTGGCTTTAAGAGAGACGCGCTTTTGCTTTCTACGGGAAGAACCGATGAGGATGCGGCTGCGGGGGCAGGGCGGATGTCAAGGCTCAGGCGGTTTGATGTGAGCGCGGTCTGGCGTGACTTATACAGTTCTGGGTAAAAGCGCAGTTCCAGATAATACATAGACGGCTCATCGAAATTGATATAGTTCTTCGCGTTCTCGATGAACGAATATTCTTCACCTGCTTCCAGCGCAATCTCCCTAAAATATACGGTCTGATTTGTGGAGCGTTTTATCACCAGTTTTTCCGTTTTGGGGAGCGTGCTGTTCTTAATCGTATAGGCGGTAAAATCCAGGCTGAACATACGGTCGTCCGCCAACTTAAAGCGCAACGTGTCCGTTCCTTTGTTCACCACAGACACATGCACAAAAATAGGATTGTCATCTGCGTTGCCAGGATAGTACATCGTGCGGTCATAAAATTTAATTACGACCGATGCCTTAGAAAAATCCTGCGAAGTTTGTGCAACTACGCTATGTGCAAAGAGTGAAAAAAACACTATAATACCAAAAAGAATGCGTTTCAAAACAATTTCTCCATACGGAAATTCGTGCGAAATTCCGCGAACACTTTTATTATCGGTCAGAATACATGAACTCGTTACTTTCTGATACCTTGCAATCGTCTCTTTCCCGCTGGACTGATTTTCAGAATGCCGCAAAATCTATTGTCAGCGTACAGAATCCAGTCCGCGCAGAGATTGAGGGCTTGCAGGGAAGCGCAACCAGTTTCTTTATTTCCGCTGTCATAGAGGCAAGCAGAAACAAGTGTATCTCTTCCTTACAGTATAGCACAACTGGGCGATACCCGCAAGGACAGAATGTACAAAAATCATCAGCGGCTGCGATGGATTGCGTGGTGGTCGTTCCCAACGAAAAAGATGCCGCGGAACTTTTGACTGACTTTCAGACTGTTTTTTCAGATAGGGTAGAAACGTATCTTTTTCCGTGGTGGGGACTTGTGCCGTATCGGAGTGCGGCGGTTGGTTCTGCGGTGTTCGGCGCTCGGTCTGGTGTACTTGCAAGACTTGCATTGCATCGAAAATCTCTTTCCATGCAGACAAAACCCCGTTTGTTCATCGTCACCCAGCGAAGTCTCCAGTCTCCCGTGCCTAGTCCTGATTACATCCGCTCGCTCGTGTTCAGCGTGTACAAAGGCGAGGAGATTGACCCGACTGACCTTGCAGAAAAACTTACTGCGCTCGGTTACCTGCGCGTTCCCAAAACGAGTATGCATGGGGAATATACGCTTCGTGGTGAAGTGCTGGATATTTTTACGCCAGGGGAAAGCCTCGCTACGCGCATTGTCTTTGATTTTGACACGATTGAGCAGATAAAGTCTTTTGACCCCGAATCTCAGGCGACTGTTTCTCCGTTAGATAATCTTTTGATTTACCCGATGAAGGAAGTTATCTGGACAGATGATTTTGCCGCAAAGTTGGAAAAATACCTGTCCGATTTGGAAACTGGCAGTGATGAGCAGCCGGCGTTGGTGCTGACTGAAAGTGCAAAAAAGGCAAAGAAAAAACTGCTGGACGACTTGCGAACTCGCCGCGAAAGTGAGGGAGAGGAGTTGTTTTATCCCGCACTGTGGGAAAAACGATATTCTGTGCTGGATTATCTGGACGATGAGACGATGGTATTTTTCTGCGACTACGACCGGCTTTCCAATGCGCAGGAAAGTTTTGACCGTGAGTATAGCGGAATGTTCAGAAAGGCGCGGCAAGAAAGTCCCGTTCTCCCGCAGTCTGATATGCTTATTTCGTTCAAGGACGTTTTAGAAAAATACTCAAGATGTATACTTTTTCGTACACTGCACACGGAGGTTGTGTCTTCTGAAGCCTCGCAGCCGCAAATGGGTGATTCCAACGCGATTTGTCAGCATGACGGTTGTACGCATACCCTGCGATACGTCATCAATTGTGATGCGCCGCAAAGTTTTTTCGGCAATATAAACTACTTGAAAGAACGTATTGGTGCGTTGCAGTCAGATGGGTGGCGTGTCATCATCTACGCGGATAACGAGAATCAGTCGCTTCGCATCAAGGAAATATTGCGGGAATTTATTGGCGATGACATTGAGGGCGCAAAGGCTGCCGCTTCAAAAGGCAAGGTGTTCTATCCGCTTTTAATTCTTCCGCAGGCAATTTCCCAAGGATTCGGCATACCGCAGTCGAAAACCATTCTTATTCAGGAAAATGAGATTTTCGGGCGGCGGAAGCACGTTCCCAAGAGCCTGCAAAAAGGCGTGAAGTCCGCTGTCATTGATACTTTTGTGGACTTGGCTCCCGGCGATTTTGTTGTTCACGTGAATTACGGCATTGGCATTTTTAAGGGAATTCAGCGTGTAAAGGCGGGTGGAAACGAACGAGATTATATCAAGTTGGAGTATGCAGATGAGGAATTTGCCTTTGTGCCTATTGAGCAGGTGAATCTTGTCCAGCGTTACATAGGAAATGAGGGGGAATCCCCCCGTGTTGACCGCATCGGCTCAAAAGCCTGGGAAAACCGCAAGAACCGGGTAAAGAAGGCGGTGGAGGATTTGGCGCAAAAACTGATTGACCTCTACAGTCGCCGTAAAGCAAGCCGGGGCTATCCCTTTCCCAAGGATTCTGAATGGCAGACAGCTTTTGAGGCGGCCTTTCCCTATGAGGATACGCCCGACCAGTACAATGTTACGCAGGAAGTGAAGGCGGATATGGAAAAGCCCGTGCCCATGGACAGGCTTGTCTGCGGTGACGTAGGCTATGGAAAGACGGAGATAGCCATGCGCGCTGCCTTCAAGGCGGTTATGGGCGGAAAACAGGTTGCCTTCCTTGCGCCTACGACAATCTTGGCCGAGCAGCATTACGAAACCTGCATGGAGCGTTTTGCAAATTTCCCGGTAAAAATCGCGCAGATGAGCCGTTTTGTGTCTGCCTCGGAACAGAAAAAAATCATAGCCCGCCTTGCCCAGGGAGACGTTGATATCCTTGTGGGAACGCACCGCATCATTCAGAAAGACGTGGTTTTCCGTGATTTGGGACTGATGATAATTGACGAGGAGCAGCGTTTTGGTGTAAAGGACAAGGAAAAACTCAAGACCCTCAAGACAAATATCGACAGCATCGCCATGAGCGCAACCCCGATTCCGCGCACACTCCACATGAGTTTGCTGAAAATCCGTGACATGTCTCTTTTGACAACGCCGCCACAGAACCGTCAGCCCATAGAAACGGTTATTGACGAATACAGGGAAGAGCGGGTGGCGGAGGCAATTCGCCGTGAAGTGGAGCGGGGCGGGCAGGTCTTCTATCTGCACAACCGTGTGGAAAGCCTTGATGAGGTGCGGCGGAAACTGGAGCGGATACTGCCGGAAATGCTGGTTGACGTAGCTCACGGACAGATGACCAGCGATGAATTGGACGATATTTTCCGCCGCTTTAAAATGGGTGGCTTTCATGTGCTTGTGGCAACGACAATTATCGAAAACGGCATCGACATTCCCAACGTGAACACGATTATCATTGACCGGGCGGATATGTATGGCGTAAGCCAGTTGTATCAGTTGCGCGGACGGGTGGGGCGCAGTGACCGCAAGGCTTATGCCTATCTTTTGTACCCGGAAAACAAGGTTTTGAGCGAAGTTGCCATGAAGCGTCTGCAAGTCATTTCTGATTTTACGGAATTGGGAAGCGGATTTAAAATCGCCATGAAAGACATGGAAATCCGTGGGGCAGGGAACCTGCTTGGGCGTGATCAGAGCGGCGATGTGTATTCGGTGGGCTTTGATTTGTATCTGCGCCTTTTGAACGAGGCTGTGGAGCGTCTGACGCAGGCAGAAAATTATCGGGAACAGAACGAAGTCCTTATGGAACTGGAATACACAGGCTTTATCCCCGACACATACGTGCAGAATCCGCAAGTAAAGATGGAAATCTACAAGAAAGTCGCTTCCGTGCAGACAAAAGACGCGCTTGAAAGCATGTTCCTTGAACTTGAAGACCGCTTTGGTCCGATTCCCGATGAGGTTTATAGCCTCTTGAGTCTTGCGGAAGTGCGCGTTATTGCAAAGAAACTCTATATCAGTACGCTAAAGGAGCGTCAGGGTGTCATTCAGATTGAATTCAGCAAGGTGAGCGATATTTCCGTGGACAAAGTGCTTAGGCTCATAAAAGAGAGCAATGGGCGTGTCCGTTTAGACCCCACAAAGCCGAACATGATTCTGCTGTCTACGGGAAAAATCGGTCTGAAAGAAAAGAGTGAATTTATCCGTGAGCAGTTGGAAAAACTGGAATAGGAATTCCTCGCAGGGCAAAAGAGAGTACAGAGAGCGTTAGTTTAGAAGAAAAGCCATGCGCTCTCTGTGACCTCTGTGAGTGGTTGTTTTTACAGCCCGAATCGATATGTCGCGCCAATGGCGAACATCAGCAAAAGCGGCTTGCTCAGTTCGATTGCGCCGTCTGCATAGTTTTTCTTAAAGTAATTGACCCATGTCACGCCGCCGGTAAGCGTCAGGTCATCAATCGGACGGATTTCCACGCCGCCGCCAACCTGAATGCTGTCCAAAACGGGATTGAACACATTATTTGAATCTTCCGTCACGCCCTGGTTTCCGTATGCAAAGCCCAGACTTGCTGTCACCGGTTTTGCAATGTCATAATCTGCGCCAAGCGCGATTTCAAATGAGTTGTTGTAGTCATTTGAGCCAAGGGCGGTGTTCATATCAGCCAGTTTGTTAAAGTAAAAATTAAAACTTGTGCTTACATACAGCGGGTCAATCACACGGTAGCCGGCACCGATATTCAGCACGGGTGCCAAATCTGTGCGGTATTCGTCTCCTGCAAGCAGACTGGGCGTGAGCGTACCCTTGACATCGCTCAGTTTGTAGTTCATCTTTGAACGCCATGCAAACTGTCCTGCAAGATCCAGTCCGTCAATCGGCTTGGCATGTAGGCCGAACACACCGGTCACGCCGACAGCACTGGAATTATAACTGATTTCATCGCCACCGTTTACGGTTGTCAGCGCGGCACTGGTCACTTTCAGTGTCTGTGTGCCATAGGTCAGGCGAAATGCCGCACCGACTGAAATAAAATCAGTAAGCGCATAGGCACCGCCCAACTGCCAGCCATAGGTGATTGAGTTGACCTCAAAAGAATGGTCGTTTGCCGCACCGCCAAGTGCTGTTGCAAGTGCCTTGTATTTTCCGGCCGAAACCGTATCGCCAGCAGCACCATACTGTGCCGCGGCGGTTCCAGCCTCTGTCGCCTTTTTTCCGAAAATCGCCGTTGTAATGGCAGTTCCTTCTGTGTATTCCAGTTTTCCGCCGCCTGCATAAATACCAAAGTTTGCAAACGCGGCCCATCTGTCATGCTTGTACACAATATCCGCATTAGGGTAGAGATAGACAAATGTCTCATCGTTATAACTCGTTCCCATTGCTTTCAGCTCGTTCTTGTATTCTTTTACGATAAACTGATTTCCCAACTCAATGTACAAACCGTCCTTCATAAAGGCTGTGCCCGCAATGTTGTAAAATGCCGCTTCCGGGCGTTTGTTTTCGGTATTACGGCTGGGGTTACGCAGATAGCCTGTGCTCATGTTTGTTTTGTTTTCAATGCCACCGGCAAAAGTAAGACCGGCGCACAAGAGGGAAATACCTACTGCAAGAATCTTTTTCATAAGGAACTCCAAAAAACTTTAAGAAAATTTTCAGACATTTTTTATAAAAATGTCATAATGACAGATTATCAATTTTTGTCATATTTGTCTAGTGGTATAAAAGAAAAGTGGTGGCGCGGAATAGGGTACAGGTGTATTTTTTTTTTTTTGGGGGGGGGAAAAAAAAGAAAATGGAATAACGGGATGAACATCGCTTTTTTTGAGTCATTAAAACACATACCTCGCCTTTAGATATGCTGAAGTTAGATTCTTGTATTCTCCGTAAGTGCCGGTTTCTTTTCCCTCATTGAAGATGTAACCGCCAGCCTCAAGATAAATGCTGTCGGAAAGGGCGTATTCTGCGGAAAGCTTGATTACGCTGTCTAGGTCGTTCAGGTGAACAATGCCCGAAGCCGAGAGTTTGAGCGTTTCCTGTAAAAGTTTTTTTGACACATTCAAAGTCGCTCCGTGGGTGTAGTTTTTTGTGCGGTCAAGATTTTCTGTGCTTCCAAAAAGATAATCACCATAATACTGTGCGGTGAAAGTCCACCCCTCAGGCATCCAGTCGAGTCCTACAAGGACAGAAATTTCGTTACGCTGGAGCGTGTTTTCAATTTCGGAAGAAGAGCCGTTCGCAAGGGAAAGCATTTTTTCTTTTATAATTGTGTCGGTTGATTTTTGAAAATGCCGGTTCGGGAAGAATGCCGCTTCAAGACGCAAAACGGTTTCTCCGAGCGGGATTGCGGCATCCGCTCCGAGCATCTCCATTTTTTTGTATTCGGCGGTAACATCTATTCCTGTCTGTGCGTCGTTTTCGATTTTTGGCGAGTAGTTCAAAAAAGGCGTGTCTTCAAACCCGTAGAAACCATAAAGGGAGAGGTCGCATTTTGGGAGGTAGCCCGAAAGTTTTAAGCCGTATTCGGCAGATTTCAGGTTCTTTTCGGGCATAATTATGGAAGAAAGTTTCATGATTTTTTCTTCCGGGAGCGGGGAAGAGGTGAAAAATGGAATGAAATAGGTATCGAGCGAGAAATTTCCTTTGTTCAAGGAAAATCGGGCTGCATTGATTGCCTTGTGTTCGTCGTTGAAGAGGGCGCGTGCCGTTGAATAGTCACGAGGGCAGATTACGTTTGTTATGTCGATTCCGTCCGCTTTGCCCCACGCGGTTTTCTGCCTCCCGATGCGGATTCCCCAAAAATCGCTCGTGTAGTCAAGCCAAATTTCGCGCAGGTTACAATAGGTTTTGTCTGAAACTTCGTCAAAGCCGACTCTGCCTTCTACATACGCCGAGGACTTTTCGTAAAACGCGTCGAGTTTGGCATTAAGATAGGTATCTCCAAGAACAAAGTCGCCCTGTTTTTCTGAGCGGAGAGCAGCCGCCCAAACCGTACCTGCTTCGCCTGAGAATTTTACTTCCTGAGAGGAGAGGGGAAAACTGAAAATTGAAAACAGAAAGATGAATGGAAGGAAAAGTTTTTTCTTCATAATTGTCTCCTTTTTTCCAAAGCAAATGCGTTAGCGCTGGGAGCGGCGCGAAAGCGGCCACTGGAGCGAACGAGCAAAGCGAGAGAGTGAAGCGGCTGACCGTTAGGGAACCGCGCACATAGCGACCGCCCGCCTGAGGCGGGCGGAAACGCCCTAATTTCTGATTCTTCCTTTTTCCAATGCGGCTACGGTGAACAAAGAATCGTCAATGTCGCCGCCATCGTAAACGATATTCGCCTTTTCAAAAAGCGACCAAGTGCCTGTCTGAACGTTTTCCATCTTCATTTTGCACGCGGTCGTAAAGCCCTTGATTGTCGTAAAATCCGTGCAGGTGAGGACGCGGTGAGGCTGGTTCTGGCGGTCAAAAAGCTCGCATTTTCTGAGGATGAAGTCTGACTTTGCGATGTAGGAAATGTAGCGCGGGTCTTTCTGATTCTTGTCCTTTGCGATGCACTCAACCTTGTAACACTCCGTTCCGTCAACGCTTTCTTCGCCTAAAAGATTGTATTCGTAGTCGTTCAGGCTGCGGTCGCCCATGTCGCGGTAGGTGAAGTCAGTTCCCATAAAGCTTCCGTCACTTTCAGAGCCGCTTGAGGCGATGCGGCGGGTCTTTTTCATGGCGGGCATGTAAAGCCAGTTGTCCGAGTCCTTCTTTTTTCCGTTCGCATCTTCTTCGTAATCAAACATGAGGTAGCCTGTGCCAGAAACGTCTTTCGGTTTTACAAACACGATGACTTCTTTTTTGACATCTCCGTAGTCCTTGCTTTTCATGAGCACTTCGCGGATTCTGTCCGAACCTTTTTTTGTGTGAATCGTAAGCGTTGCAGTTGAAGAAGCCGTCACAGGCTCAGGGACTTCGTCCGCCTTTTTCATGATTTCGTAACCTGTGAGCGACTGAGCAAATGCAGCTGCTGAGAACAATAATGCTGATAAAGTTGAAATTGTTTTTTTCATATTAGTTTTTCTCCTTGCCGAATGGCTTTGTAATATATAAAAGAACAGGCGTAATCGTGTAGTCCGCAATCAGCGCGCTTCCCAAGCCCACTACCGAAAGCCAGCCGATATTTACAAGAACATTCATCGTGCTTGTAAGGAAAATCGCGAACATGGCGCAGAGAATTACTGTCGTCATAATCATCGTTTTTCCGATTTCGCGGTATGAATTTTCTATTGCGCTTCGATAATCGCCTGTAAGTTCAAAATGATATTTGATGTGATTCGTAAAGTGAATCGTGTCGTCAACGGCAATTCCAAGAATCATCGGCATAATCATAGCCGTAATCATGTCGAGGTTCACGCCTGCATAGCCCATGATTCCGCCAATCAATATAATCGGCACGACATTCGGAATCATAGCGATAAATCCCGTCCTGAGCGAGGTGAACGCAAGAACGAGCAGAATCAGGATTATGACGAGCGAAGTTCCGATTGACTTGATTGAGCCGCGCACGAGCTTTCCGTTCATCTGCGCATATTGGACGACTTCGCCCACAACGCCCGCATTCTGTGCGTCCAGGAAAAGCTCTGCAACCCATTTTTTCACTTCGGAAAGATTCTTTACGATTTCTTCGCCGTCGTAACCTGCAAGTTCAACCTTTAAATATGCGGCGCGGAAGTCGTTGCTTATGTAGTCGTACAAGTCCGTGCCGCCAGAAATTTCGTACAAGAACATAATCTGAGTCACCAAATCCTGGTCATCTGGAATGATGTAGGCTTCCGGGTCGTCTTCGTTCAGAGTGCGGTTCATTTCCTTTACGATTTTTGTGACCGAAGAAACACGCGGCTTTCCGTTGGAAACTTTTGTCTGGCTCAAAGTTCCGATTCTCTCTGCAAGAATGTCCATGTTTTTAAGAACCTGAGGATTTTTTATTGCATCTTCGTCCGAGTATTCAATCAGGACTTCGTAATCGTACTGACTTCCAAGCTGACTCCTCGTGATTTCAAGAAGACGCTTGATGTAGGGAGTTCGCTCGCCCATCATGTCCGAGTAATTCATGTTCACCTTGATTTTGAAAATGCCCGGAATGACGGCGGCTGCAACGATGATTGTCGCAATCACGGTAATCCATTTTTTGTTGAGGATTGATTTTCCCATGGCTTCAACCCGCAGATCAGATTTTGTAGCTCCCTCTGTCTCAGCAAAGGCCGGGTCTTTTTTCCTGTCTTTTCCAAAACTGTAGAGCACCGGAAGAAGAATCATAATGTAGGCAAAGACTGCAAATACTGCCGCCGCAGTAATGCCGCCAACCCATCTCATAGGTCTGATTCCGGCGGCAAGGAAGGAAAGCATTCCCGCCATCGTGGTGATTACCGTAAAGAACAATGCCCAACCAGAATCTCGGACGCCCATCACGATTGATTCCTTTCGCTTGCCGGTTTTTCGGAAGTACATCTTAAAGCTGTTGATGTAGTGAACCGAATAGCCGACCGCAAGTGCCATGGAAAGGAGCACCGTAATCATAATCATTGAGTTGTTACCTTTGATTCCCATCCAACCTGAAAATCCGAGCGTGGTCGTGAGTGCACCGACAGTAGAAATAGAAGGAACGACAATTCCGCGAAGCGAACGGATAAAAATTATAAGGCAGACCAGCATTACTATAAATCCGGTCAGGATTCGCGTAACAAGCTGATTCATCGTTACGGCTTCTTCCTCGAATTCCGTGTAGCTCATGCCCGCCGGGCGGATTTCCCATTTGTCTGATTTATACTTGGGGTCGTTGAAAATCTTCATGGCAGGCGGGGCGATTTTTACCATCGCTTCCGTCAGGTTTTCGGAATACTGCTCAAGATTCACGATAAGCCAGGTTTCTGTCGCGTCGGCACTGACGAGCGTATTCACAAGCGACTCACGGCTTAAAATGAAGGCTTTTTTTTCGGCAATCTCAGCCGCGTCTAGTGGCACTCCGTCTTTAAAAGGACTTGTAACCTCAAATCCCTCTTCCGTGCCGATTGGAATTGAAAGCTCCATAAGCGAAGTAATGCTTCCGGCATACGGAACGTTCTGCAAAAGCTCGTCGCCAAGCTCGTCAATCATTTGAAGAACTTCGGGGGCAAAAACGTCTTTTGCTTTGATGTGAGCCAAAAGGCTGTCAGTCGAGCCGAAAATGTCCTCAAAATGGTCCTGATTCTGCTTGGTGGTTTCCCAGTCGTCAAACCAGTCTTCCTCGCCGTTGTCAAGCTTAAGGCGGCTAAGACCCATGCTTCCGACAATGCTTACAATAATAAGGCAGATAAGAAAAGCCCAGCGATGCCTGACTTCAAAACGCCCGAACTTTTCAAACCAGTCGTTAATTTTTTTTACTTTCATAAATACTCCGTGCTACCGGCTGTGCGGACAGTATTCTGTTTGTCACAGTTAAAATAAGTTAGTTTTGTGTAACTTAATCCGATAACAGTGTTATCGTAACGGTAACAGTGTTATCTTGTCAAGAGAATTTGATAACAATGTTATCATTTTTTATTGACAAAGCCATTTTTTTACCTCAAACTGACGTATATGGCAGAATCTTCAATTGAAACAAAGAAAAAACTCCTCGAAAGTGCAAAAAAAGAATTTCTTGAAAAAGGGTTTATTGGGGCATCACTTCGCACGATTGCTGCCAATGCGGGAGTGACTACAGGGGCAATGTACCGGCATTTTAAGGATAAGGATGCTTTTTTCTGTGCCCTTGTTGATGAAGCGATTGAAGTTACAAAAAAAGTCGTGATGCTTGCCGATTCAAAAAATCACGAAAACCTCACTCCTAAGAAAATGAGTGAACACATAAGCTTTGAAAAAAAATCAACGGAAAAATTCTTGGATTATATGTACGAGAATTTTGACGCATTCACACTTCTTCTTACAAAATCTTCTGGAAGCACCCATGAACGCTTTCAGGAAGACATCTGCGAACTCTATACCGAAAACTGCAAAAAAACTTTTGACCTGATGTACGAACAGAAAATCGCCTCAAAGCATGTTTCGCCAATGACGATTCACTTTATGGCATCAACCGTAATCAATGCTTTTTGCGACATTATTCTTCACAACATACCCAAAAAAGACGCAGGCGAATACATTGCCGACATAATGGAATTTACCAGCAGCGGAATGTATGTCCTTTTGGGAATCGAGATGCCTTAAACATTTTCTGAAAAAATTTACCACTCAAAAACAGCCCATCGGTCGTTCATCTTTGGAAGCAGTTTTGCAAAAAGCCAGCCGCCGAAAGTGTGTTTTTTCATCTCTTCGTTAAAGCTGTGCTCTTCTACAAGGCGAAATCCATCGCACAAATCGGCGATTTCTTGCCCGCTCCAGGTTCCGCTTTTAAAAACAGCGTTCGTATTCTTCACCGTGTCGTGGTATTTCTGGTTTTTGACCATAAGAGGATTGTTCTGTTCGGCAATCAGAATTCCGCTTGTAAAATTCGCTTTTAGGACGGAAAGAAGTTTTTTGATTTCTTCAAGCGTAAGGTACATGAAAAGCCCTTCGGCGAGGAAAAGGACTTTTGAACCGTTTTTTGAAATTTCTTCCTTGACGGCAGTACACCAACCGTCTTCAAGAACATTTCCCGAAATCATCACTTCGCGTTCCCGATTCGGAAAAACTTTTTTTCTGAGGTCGATTGAATCGGGCAAATCAAGGTCGAACCAGAAAATCGAGCCATTGTCCACGCGGGAAAAACGATTGTCAAAACCAGATGCCATATTCACGATTACCGCAGAAGGATTTTTTGCGACAAAATCTTTAACCATGTGGTCAAGCATAAGTGTTCTTGCAATTACGCCTTCATGTGACATGAATTTGTCAAAAGGCTTCGTGTCGATTCCAATCGCCTTTATAATCTCCACAGCCACATCGTCCCTGACGCGCGGATTTTTGCGCAGAGTTTCATTTGCTTTAATCGCAACAGGAATCAGAGCCGTTGCTTCTACATCACCTAATTGTAAACTCATTTTTTATCTTCCCTTTTATAATTTCCAGCTGACAGCCTTTTTTCGTGAATCTATGAAGCGGGCGTAGATTCCGCCCAAGTTTACAAGTTCTTCGTGTTTTCCCTGCTCCGCGATGCGGCCTTTGTCGATTACAAGAATCTGGTCGGCGTTGCGCACGGTTTTGAGGCGGTGTGCAATCATAATTACAGTTTTTTCTTTTGTGAGTTCTGAGATTGCCGTCATAAGGTCGCGCTCGTTTTCGGGGTCTACGTTTGCGGTCGCCTCGTCAAGAATGATGATTGGTGCGTCTTTCATGATTGCTCGTGCAATGGAAATGCGCTGTTTTTCACCGCCGCTCAATGACGCTCCGCCTTCGCCGATTACTGTGTCGTAACCGTCTGGCAGGGCAGAAATAAAGTCGTGGCACGAGGCTTTTTTTGCGGCTTCGATTACCTTTTCCATCGGGGCATCGCTCTGTCCGAAGCGGATGTTGTTTGCAATCGTGTCGTGAAAAAGATAGACGCTCTGGAAAACAAAGCTGAAATTTTCCATCAGGCTGTCCATGTCGTAGTCGCGCACGTTTTTGCCGGCAAGCGTTACTTCGCCTAAGTCCACATCCCAGAAGCGAGAAAGAAGGTGGCAGAGCGTTGTTTTTCCGCCGCCAGAAGGTCCTACGATTGCGCAGGTAGTTTTTGGCGGAATGGTAAGTGTAACGCCGTCGATGATTTTCTTTTTATCGTAAGAGAAAGTGATGTTTTGGGCGGTGAGTTCCGGGGTCTTAGGGGTAGGGAGCGACCCGTTAGGGGCAAAACTCACGAGGTGAGTTTTGCCCTGCTCCGCAGGTCGCTCCCTACCATCAATATCCATCGTAGGAACGGCAAGAATTGCTTCGGCTTTTTTTACGGCGATGTCGATTATGCGAAGAAGTGCCGAGTAATTTCCGCCGCTTTCCATTGCAGAAAAAAGCATGAAGGAACAGATAAGCATTACCGCGCAGTTTGAAAGAAGCATCGTGCCGTTCAGATAAAAGTAAAGCGAGGCAAGAAGGATTGCGACACCAGAAAATTTTGCGACAAGAGACTGAACGGCGGCAATCGGAATACAGCGGAGTTCCATTTTAAGGCAGGCATCGCGGCATTCGTCTATTACGGAATTCAGCTCGGTGCGGTGAACGCCCGTAAGGTTGTAAGCGCGGACTTCGGCAATTCCCTGAATGTATTCGAGGATTTTTGAAACCTGCTTTGTGTCTGCCTTGTCTTTCTGAGCAGAAACCGAGCGGACTGAAAGACGCATAAAAATGTTTACGAACTGGAAAAGCGCGAAGCCTGAAAGGGCAATCAGTGCAATCCGCCAGTCAAAGAAAAGTATCATCGCGATAATCAGGGCGGAATCGAGCAGCCCCTGCATGACCATCATTACGGCACGAGTTGCGACATCGCCCAGAAGTTCCATTGTGTTCGTGGTGACGCTTGTAATCTGGCCGAGTGAGTTTTCGTTGAAGTAGCCCATCGGGATGTAGCGCAGGTGTTCCGCGATTTCTATACGTTTGTTTGCGGCAGTCCTGTAACCGCCTTCCGTCTGCCACATCGTTACGTTCTTTTTGGTGATGATTGCGCCAAGCAGACTGAACGCCATTATTCCAAGCGATAGATAAATCGTATTTGCCGAAAACGAAACTCCGTCTTTAAGGCTTGCGATTACCCCCTGAATCATAACGGCGACCGCAGCAATCCGCAATGCCATAAAGAATGAATTTACCACGCCGACTGCAATTGCAAGATTAAATTTGCGGCGGTTTTCTTTGTTACAGAAATTAAAAAATCTTTGTATAATTGCAAACATTATATAACCTCTGTTAGTTTGTGCTAACTAAAATATATAACGATGTTATACCAGTGTCAATGGGAGAATATGGAAATGAAATCTGAAAAACGGAGACCTAAATGAAAATCGTAATAGATGCGAATGTCGTTGTCTCGGCGAGCGAATTCAGCGGCTTCCCAAAGTAACGCTTCTGCTTTGGGAAACAACCGCCGTCTTACCTGCCTACGCCTTGTTGAACTTATCCTTCCCCTGCTTGCATCTAGGGCAATGCCAGTCGGCTGGCAAGTCCTCAAAGCGAGTTCCTGCGGGAATGCCCTGCTTTTCGTCGCCAACAGCTGGGTCGTAGACATAGCCGCAGATTGAACAGACGTATTTTCCGCTCGCTGTCTTGAAGACGATTTCGCCTGCGGGAATTGTCTCTGGCGGGTTCACAAGGTCAATTACCTTTTTTTCTTCAAGATTTTCGTAGCCCTGAGGCGTGTGAGTTCCGCAATAAACGGTAGGATTTTTCGAGACGAACTCGCGCACACGGTCAAGCGTTTCGCGGGCGGCTTCCTTGTCTTCAAACACGATCGAAAGCTTGTTTTGATACAACGCCTCGTCAATATATGTGATGTCGCCGTGCAGCATATAGAAAAGTCCGTCGTTTTCGGCGATTACAATGCTGTTTCCGTTCGTATGCCCTCTCGCCTTTATGAAATGCACGCCGTCACAAATCGTCTGGCTTTCCGGGAAGTTATGATATGCGCCGTCCGTAAATTTCACGGGAACAAGGTTTGTTAGCCCTTTCAATTCCTCCGCGCCGATTTCGTCCGCGTTCACATAAATCTTTGCGTTCGGAAAAGACTTCAGCTCTCCAGAATGGTCATTGTGCTTGTGCGTCAAAAGGATTTTCGTAACCTGCTCCGCCTTGTAGCCCAGCGCGGCGAGCGCATCCATGTAAGAGCAGATATCTACCCCCGTAAATGCAGGACTGTTCTCGTCGGGCGATTCTTCCGGCGTTCCTGCGGGCAATCCTGTGTCCACTAGGATAACCTCACTTCCCGTGTCAATCAGATAGTTCTGCAAGCTACCGCGATAGCGTACATTCTTGTCGAACTTCTCCATTCCTTCCTCGCCACCAAACGCAAACGGCTGCGAATAGAATCCGTCTTTCCTGAATTTGACTGCTTTGATTTCCATTGTGTACCTCGCTTTTTTATGCTGGCTGCCATTTGCAACGCACAGGCGAAACGATGCTTCCGTCTTTTTTCATCGCGTCCATCGTCTTGTCAACAATCTTTCGCTCAAGACCTGTCAGCTCGGCGATTTTTCCTGCGTTCAGCGGCTCTCCCGCGTCATGCATTGCCTTTAGAATCTGCTCTTTTTCGTTCATGGTTTTCTCCTTATAAACTCAGCGTTAGCGGTCGTGCAGGAGGCACGAAATCTTTACAGCTGCCGCAGAATCCAGTTCTGCGCGCCGATGCAGTCGATAAGCTCAAGCTGCGCTTCGCCCCAGTGCATGTCCTCTTCCTCGTCCAGATAGTAGGCTTTGAGAATGTCGAAAGTGGCGTAGTCATCGCGGGCTTCTTCGGCGAGCGTTTTGAGCCACGCCAAGCCGTCTTTTGACACCTGCAAGTCGTATTTTACCCAGTCGATAGGATTCTTGTGGACGGGCGTTTCCTTCTTTGCACCGCACTTCACCTCGCCGCCCAAGTCGATGATGCGGTCAGCGCATTTTGAAACCCATTCGCGCTCCTCGCTGGCATGTTCGGCGTATTTTTCCGAGAGCTTGGTAAAGCCCTGAGAAGCGAACACGCGCGACTGAATGGCGTGGCTGTCCGCCTGCTGTGCCAAATCCGTTACGATAACCTGCAATCCTTCGATGATTTTTGCTTTGTCTGCCATAGAAATCTCCTGAAAAATAGTGTCTATAGTTTGATTCTAGCACGGAATGGCGTAAAGGCAATTTATAGTTTTGGAGAAATGTCAAGCGGCTTTACATTCTGGGTAAAGTGTAAAGATTTTCAGACGGTTAGGTGCGATGCAAGCAGGGGGCGAGAGATTGGATTTTCTTGGGTGAGCGTTTTTTATAATCTGGGCGTTCCCCACCTGACGGCGGGTCGGGCGTTACGCACTTCGCTACCGCTCATTCCTACGCTCATTTCATTCGCTTCGGAACTGCTTCGCAGGTGCTTCATGCCCTAACGCAGAAAAATCACTTTCCCAATTCTCCACATTCTTCAACAATTCGCATGACACTTCTCTGCTTCGGATTAGGAAGCTTCTCCAAAGTATCTATCACCGTATGATATTTCTGGTATAAATATACAATCTTTCCTATATTGGCATTATTAGTCAGGCTGTCTTTTCCTGTCACCAAATATTCTACAGTTACACCAAGCCTCTCTGCAATTTTTACCGCAGTTTCGCCAGATGGAATATTATTATTTTTTATGCCTTTCGTGATATTTGAAGCATCAAAGCCTGCATCGGCCGCAAGCGTTTTCTTGTTGATGTCGTTTCTCTCCAATAAATCATTCACTCGTTCCCAAAAGTTCATACATAAATAATCAAGGATAAATCCAATTTTTACGCGGATTCTTGGAATATTCCCGATAATAGAATGTAGATGCTTGAGGAAAAAATAGTTTTATAGCAATATTGAATAACCGAGGCTATTATGAATCAGATATATTTACAGAAATTTTTAGAACTACAGGCAGATTTTTATCATTATATGGTTACGGATGGAAACCTTTCACAAAAAGCAAGTCATGATTATGTTACTAGGTTAAAATTTTTGGCAAAAGATTATCCGCTTGATGAAAATCTTACTTTAGAAGTAATACAAAATATTTTAGAACAGGAAAAAGAAAAAATTAAATTACGAACCGTATATGCCACTTCCCATGCAATCGGGGATTTTAAATCGGGCCTTAATAAGTTTCTTGATTTCATAAAGTCTGATTACAAAAAGAAATTGGCTGATAGCTTGTTGTCAGATATTGAAGACACAAAAAATGATTCTAAACTAAATGAAACTGAAAAAGAGCAAGTAATACAGGCGCGAGTTGGACAAGGAAAATTTAGAAGTAGATTGATAGAATATTGGGGTGGTTGTGCATTAACCCGAATTCCAATGGTAAGCATATTAGTTGCTTCTCATATTAAAGCCTGGCGTGATTCAACTAATGCAGAAAGACTTGAATTATATAATGGGCTTCTGCTTCTTCCGAATTACGATAAATTGTTTGACAAAGGTTATATTGCTTTCAATCCGAAAAATGGAAAATTGCTTTGCTCAAAGTTTATTGATGAACATGACAAAGAGGCTTTAGGATTATCAGAAAATATGAGCTTAATCAAGCTAGAAGAGCAGCATCAAAAATTCTTACAATATCACATAGAGCATTATTTTATGGCATAAAATCTAGAATCAACGACTTTTATGGTGTGGAAGTAAAAAGCACGATAAAAAATCACTGGACTTCCACAGGTTCAAGCATTCTTGAATCTACGCGTGACATGAACATCAAGCGTATTTTCATGACTTTTGGAAAATTGGGAAGTCCTGTAGAATTCCGCTCACGACCGTATGAAGAATGTCTGTCTGATATTGCCGTTACGCATTACCCACGCTATCGGATTGATATGGAGCTTAAAAAAGGCGAAACGATTTTTGACAAAATCGGAATGTCGTATGATGAACTTCGCAACCTTGAAAATCCTGTTGAACCTGTTTCAAAATATTATAAGTCAAAACTAAAACCAGGCGAGCGTTTGTGGTGGGCAACGGATTCTATTGAAGAAAGTACAGCTCCAACGGTAAGGTTATTTTCAACGCTCGACATCGAAGAAAAAGAAAGAATCAGGGTTTTACTTTATGCCATGTTTCCTGAAATTTTAGGTAACAGTATCGATAAATACAACAATTCTTCACTTTTTATGCTTACCAGATATGGAATCATAAATCCATCGTTCCGTGATATGTTTTCTGCAGGTGGAAAAGTTGATTTGCCTTTAAGAACAGGTGTGCTTGTTAAGATGCCTGCAGCTTTTGGACGCATCCAAAAATACAAGGATTTAATCCAAGAAACTTTGGCGGAAACTCCAATTCAAACGCTTTCTGAAAACTGGGGCGTACTTGTTGATGAAAGAAATCGAATCGGGCAGTGGTGCGATTTATGTGCTGCTCAGTATGCCACAACGAAAGATAGTTTAGGATATGCTGTTGCACTGGAAGTACTTGAAAATATATTTTCGTTATATAGAATCGATGAAAATGAAACAATCTGTGTGGCAGAAAAATTGCAGATTTGATAACTGAACTTGGCGGAAGATTTACCGAAAGCAACGAACCTGTATTGTGGGCTTTGTCATATAATAATCGGCTTCCAGAAACTTCACAGCAATATATTATTGATGTGGAGAAACTTCCAGAGTTGTTTAAAGAATTAGTTGAATGGTAAAATTCCCTTGACTTCACCCCGATTCTGCATTATATTCAATTTTAGAAGGTCTCCATTAACCTGCGGTTTCAATCCGTAAAGAGATGAACTTTAAGAAAAGATCGCCCGCTTTTTGTGGTCGGTCTTAGTTTTTTATACGCGGTAAAGAGTCCTATCACCAAGTCGAATCAATCAATTGACGGCTCACCAAATTCATAGTATATTCTACTTAGATTAAGTCAAGGAGGTAGAGAAAAAAACTGTCAAAATATCGCCAGTTTTTTTTCTTGACAAGTTTACGATGCAAACTTGCTTATTGAATGCCACTTCTCATTTCATTACGAAGTGGCATAAAAAGTCAATCGAGTGTTGAAACACTCTTCTTAACTTTTTATGGAGGTATTTTATGGCTACTTCAAGTTTGAAAAAATCATTTGTCATCAACTCAAAGAAAGAAGCTGACGCTTTTGTTAAATTGTTTGCCGATTCACTCAAAAATCCTCCTCAGCCTATCAAAGAAGTTTCTGTTTCTTCTATTTCTAGGGAACAGATGGCTAAAATCATAAATGCAAAACTTGGCAAATAAAACTGACTATAAAATTCAGCGTATTTCAGAACTTCTCGCTATGGAAAACGGCGAGGAGTATTTCGATTTGACTGCAGAAACTTTTGAGTCACCTAACAAAGATGTTGAAAAATTTTTAAAAACTAAGTCTGTTCAAGCTACAAAACTCAACACAGCGACAACCTATCTTGTTTACATCGAAAGGAATCCTGTTGAAATTGACTTGGTTGGATATTTTTCGCTTGCTATGAAAATGCTGACATTAAAGACAGTTTCGCTGTCAAAATCTACAGAAAAAGTAATCAGCAGATTCGGCTATTATGACGAAGATTCGGATTCCTATAAAGTTCCTGCGATACTTATAGCTCAGTTCGGAAGGAATTTTAACGCTGATTCTTCATCAATTTCTGGTTCAGAGTTGATGGCAATTACCTTGAGGCAGGTAAAAGATGTTCTTTCCTTTTTGAGCGGTAAAACTGTATTTTTGGAATGTGAAAAAGAACCAAAACTTATTGATTTTTATAAAGCAAATGGATTTTCAATTCTTGATAATGAAGTGCTGTCAAAAGATAAGAAAGAATTGATGCAATTGTACAGGCTGTTGTAGGAAAGCCTTTTTTTTGTGATGATTGGATAAAAAATCATCAGTAAGACATTGGGGGCGTTACGGGGGCTGGCCCCCGTTAGAAGGGGTGGCGAGCAACGAAGTGCGAGCCAGGGGAAGGCTTTCCCCTTCTAGCCCCCCAGATACGGCGCGAGCGGGGACGGAAGGCTTTTTTCCATAATGCGGGCGATGTCGGCAGGTGGGATGGAATTTTCTGAGGTGAGCCAGTCGAACAGAACCTGCATTGTGCCGTAGCAATAGATTCTGAGGTCATAATCAAGTTCCGTGGTCAGAGGCTTTGAGCCGAGCGATTTTTTTACCTCGGCGGTAAGTATGCCGATGTTGATTTTTTCCATGCGAGAAACAAAAGAATCATGCCCGCTCGTGTGGCGGAGTGCGTTCAGCAGGAAATTGCGGTTCTCGAAGAAAAAATTCACCACATCATATATCGTATCGCGCCAGTTGTAGCCGTCCGTGCCGATTTTTTTCATGATGTTGACCGCCTGGTTCACATAAATCCAGACAAGCAGCTCATATTTGTCGCGGAAGTGATTGTAGAAGGTGACGGTGGATATGCCACAGTTCGAAGCGATCTCTCGCACGGTGATTTTGTCGATAGGCTTTGTTTCGGCAAGCTCCATGAACGACGCGGCGATAAGTTCCTCTGTGGTCTGGCGAATCTGCATAGGGAAAGTATAGCACATTTTCGGGAATTTTTGCAGAGGATTTTAAAGGGAATGGCGTTACCTGCCCTGGTGGTATGGGTGGTATGGATATTTTTTCTTGTGCGTTCGCAAAAAGTGGAGTATAATGATTACAGAAAGCGGGGTGCGTTTTTGGAAGATAAAGAAACGGCAAATCAGAACAAACTTCTTATGTACCTGTCGCCAAGGACGGCATGGGCGTTGTCGCTGGGTACGACCATCGGCTGGGGGGCTTTTGTCGTCACAGGAACAGTGTATCTGCTCCATGCAGGTCCGATTTGGAGCGTGGTCGGGCTTGTTGTTGGCGCACTGGTAATGCTTGTTATTGCCAGAAACTACCACTACATGATGAACTGTTTTCCCCGTGCGGGTGGCGTATACTGTTATGCAAAGAACCTGTTGGGATATGATTACGGTTTTTTAAGCGCATGGTTTCTAAGTCTCGCCTATGTCGCAATTTTTTGGGCAAACGCAACAAGCATTCCGCTTTTCGCACGGTATTTTCTGGGAAATATCTTCTGTGTCGGGCGACTCTATACCATCTTTGGGTATGAAGTCTATTTGGGCGAGGCTTTGCTTTCAGCCGGTGCAATCATCTTGACGGGGATTATGTGCGGAAAAAGCAAGCGGCGAGTCTCTCAGTTTGTATTCTTTTTGGTTTTGCTCTTCACGGTGACGATAAGCTTTTGCTTTTTCTATGCGATGTTCCATCACTCGGGCACAAGTTTTGTTTTTTCGCCGACAAATGTTCCTGATACAAATACTTTTTCCAGCATCTGCTTTATTGCCGTTGTGTCTCCATGGGCTTTCATAGGATTTGAAAGCATCTCCCATTCTGTTGAAGGATTTTCTTTTCTGCATCGGAAATCATTCCGTGTTTTGACGTGCGCAGTGCTGACGGCAACCGTTCTCTATGTTTTTGTCATTTTGCTTTCTGTTTCTGCCTATCCCCCTGAATATGACAGTTGGATTTCATACTTGAAAGACCTTGGCAACTTGCAGGGAATAAAGTCATTGCCTCCGTTCTATGCGGCAAACTACTATTTGGGTTCTGCGGGAACCGTTATGCTGATGCTGGCTTTGCTTGCGCTGATAATAACGAGCCTCATCGGAAACATGGTCGCGCTCAGCCGCCTTTTGTATGCCGTTGCCAAAGATGACGTGATTCCTGTCCGGTACGCCCAGTTGAACAAGGCGCATATTCCAGAGAATGCCGTGCGTGTTGTGACGATTATATCTTTGTTCATCCCCTTTGTGGGGCGAGCCGCAATCGGCTGGATTGTAGATGTGACGACCATCGGTGCGGTAATCATTTACGGATTTTTGTCCTGGTCAGTGTGGAAATTTGCCCGTTCCGAGGGAAAAAAACTGGAAATGTTCTTCGGTATGGTCGGCATTATCCTCATGTTCTTGTTCGGTTTTTTCCTCATTGCGCCAAATCCGCTTACTAAAAATGCAATCAGCTCCGAAGCGCATTTGTTGTTCACGGTTTGGGCGATATTGGGATTCGTGGTGTTCCACCATATCATAAAACGTGACCGCACTGGCAAATTCGGAAATTCAGTGACCGTTTGGGTGGCGTTGATAACGTTTGTCCTGATTTTGTCGCTCATTTGGATGAACCGCTCAGACCAAAAGGTTGTTGCCGAAGTGACGCAACGCATTTATCTTTTTTTCAACGGAATGGAGAATTCGGAAGCCTACACCAAGGGAAATGAAGAATACTTGCGTCTGGCGATGAATTCAATACACGCTGCCAATGTCAAAAACTCATTCATTGTCATTGCGCTGTTTATCCTCTCAATTACGATGCTTGTCAGCAGTTTTATGATTCAAAAAAAACGAGAGGAGTCTCATGCCAAAGAGTTAGGCAAGGCCCACAATATGGCAAAAACGGATTCCATGACGGGCGTGAAGAACAAGCATGCCTTTACGGAATACGAGGCGCACATAAACTCACGACTTTCAAGTGGAGAACTGGACAAATTTGCAGTTGTCGTCTGCGATGTGAACGGACTCAAATGGGTCAACGACAACAAGGGACACAAAGCCGGCGATGAATATATCAAGGCTGCCTGCCGCATGATTTGTGTGCTTTTTAAGCATAGTCCGGTGTTCCGTATCGGCGGTGATGAATTTGTTGCTGTGTTGACAAGCGGCGACTATGACATTCGCGAATCATTGATGGCAGAACTGAACAGACAGTCCGAGAGCAACAGCAATACAGGCGGGGTCATCGTGGCGGCTGGTATGGCTGAATACATTTTGGGCAAAGACCTTTCGATAGCAACGGTTTTTGAACGCGCAGACACCCGCATGTATGTGCGGAAAAAAGAATTGAAGGGAGCGCGGGAATAAAAAAACGCAAGGAGTTTTTATGAAAAATTGCATGGTGACGGCAAGTGTTGCGCTGGCGATTCTGTTCATTTTTTTCGGCTGTGCCTCTGCGCCGAACAACGAAGAAACTTCACGAAAAATTGCGCTTACCGATGCGAATCAAATTCTTTCTCAGCTGACTCTCGAAGAAAAAATTGCCCAGCTTTTTATGATTGCGCCTGATCAGATTGAGCCTAAGACAATTACAAAAGTTTCAAAATCATTCGCAAAATCTTTGGAGCGTATTCCCGTTGGCGGATTCATTCTTTTTGCCCGCCACATCGAAAATCCAGAGCAACTTCATGCGCTTACTTCGGCACTAAAAAATGTCAGTCCGATTCCGCCAATTATCGCTGTTGACGAAGAAGGGGGCAGGGTTGCGCGGCTTGGTCGCACTAAAGAACTAAATCTGCCGCAATTTGCTAATATGGATGCGGTTGGGCAAACAGAAAACCCAGAGAATGCCCGTGGCGCAGGTCAGATAATCGGTTCATATCTTTTGTCTTATGGGGTTACGATGGATTTTGCTCCTGTCGCTGATGTCAACACAAACCCAGAAAATATCGTAATCGGAAAACGCGCCTTTGGTTCAGACCCGAAAATCGTTTCAAAAATGGATGCCGCATTCTTGAGCGGTTTGCATTCAACAGGGGTCAAAGGTTGTATCAAGCATTTTCCCGGTCATGGAGATACTAAAGGTGACACTCACTCAGACTATGTTGCGGTTACAAAGACATGGGAAGAAATCAAACAGTGTGAGCTTATTCCTTTTGTTGAAAATTTTTCAAACACCGATGCGGTGATGGTAGCGCATGTTAGTTTTATTGATGTTGACAGCGAATATCCTGCTTCGCTTTCCAGAAAAATGATTACGGATAAACTTCGCGGGGAACTTGGCTACACAGGTCTTGTTTTGACAGACGCATTGAATATGGGAGCAATAGAAAAAAATTACGGTTCTGGCGAGGCGACCATTCTTGCTTTTGAGGCTGGAAATGACATTCTTCTGATGCCAAAAGATTTTAAGGTCGCATACTCCGCAATGATTTCTGCCGTAAAATCAGGAAGATTTACCGAAGAGCGGATAAACGAAAGCGTACTCAGAATCCTCAAATTAAAAGGTTTTTAGCCAAAGCCGTCTGTCTTTGAATCATTCGCAAGGAACTGTAGATTTATTCGCGCTGAGAAAAAATTCATTTCCCCATCTTTCAGTGCAAAAGATATGCATTTGGATGCGTTTGCCCTGATGACAATAGCGGAAAGAGTTGAAAAAAAACGTCTTTTTTGTTAAAATAGATTCGTTATGAACAAAGCACTTGAAGAACTCAAAGAGCGCGGTTTTTTTGCGCAGTGTACTGATGAAAAAGGACTTTCTGATTTGATGGATAAAGGACCTGTCGCATTTTATGTCGGCTGTGACCCAACCGGACCGAGTTTGCATATCGGACACATGGTGCCTTTTTTTGCGTTGCGCCATCTGCGTAAGGCAGGACATATCGGTATTGCGTTGATTGGCGGGGGCACGGCACGTATCGGCGACCCCAGTGGAAAGACCGAAATGCGCAAGATGATTTCCTACGAGCAGATTGACCAGAATGTTGAAACTATTAAGGCTCAACTGGATAAATTCATCGGGTTTGATGGAAAGACTGCTTTTTCCGCAAACAACAAGGACTGGCTTGCAGACCTGAACTACATCGACTTTTTGCGTGACATAGGCTCATGCTTCAGTGTGAACAAAATGCTTTCTTTTGAGGCATACAAACAGCGTCTTGAGCGCGGGCTTTCCTTTATTGAATTCAACTATCAGTTGCTCCAGAGTTATGACTACCTCTGTCTGCACCAGAAGCATAATGTGCAGCTCCAGATTGGCGGCGATGACCAGTGGGGCAACATCACGGCGGGCGTGGATTTAATTCGCCGAAAACTTGGCGGCACGGAAGAACTGAACGAGGCGCACACGGTCTACGGACTTACGTTTCCGCTGATTACACGGTCAGACGGAAAGAAGATGGGAAAAACCGAAAAAGGCGCGATTTTCTTGGACAAAAATCTTACGAGCGTGTATGACTTCTTCCAGTACTGGCGCAATGTGGCGGATCCTGATGTACGCAAATTCTTCCTGCTGTTTACGTTCCTTTCTGTCGCGGAGATTGACGAAATCTGCGCCGGCGACATCAACAAGGCAAAAGAACGGCTCGCCTACGAAGTGACCAAGGAAATCCACGGAAAGGACGAGGCAGACGGCGCGTTGGCAGGTGCAAAGGCGGCATTCAGCGGACAAGGCGACAAAAGCCAGATGCCCACAGTTGAAATCTCCAAGGCAAAAGTTGAGGCGGGAATCGGCGTGATTGACTTGTTTGCGGAAGTGAACTTCGGCGGCTCAAAGAGCGACATCCGCCGCCTGATTCAGGGCAAGGGACTGGCTGTAAACGGAAAAGTGATTGAGGATGTGTATGCGAAAGTCTCCGCAGCCGACACCGATGATAGCGGCGAATTTGTCCTGCGTGCGGGAAAGAAAAAATTCCTGCGTGTGGTGCTGAAATAAAAGGGGTTGCTCGCTAATCCAGCAAGAAATTGTAATCTGGCGCAACGCCATTCTCGTCAAGTTGCAGTTCATCGGGAGTGGTGTAATCGCTGGAGAATCCTGTCTGCGTTCCACCTGAAACAAGACTCAAATCAAAGCGTAGCGGCTCATCATCTTTAATCATCAGTTCGCTTCCGAAGCCCGCCTTATACATCTCACGTTCAAGACGATAGAGCGCGAGCGTCAGCAGACTGGATGAATTTGAGTGGACGGTACAGACTTCTGTGGGCTGCGTTCCCTCAAGATACCAAGCCGTCACCTTATGGTCACCACATTCGGGAGTCAGGATTCCGCCGCTTACAGAACACACCGTCGCCTGAATTAGTCCTGTGGCGGGCCGCTCAAATTCTTTGTACGGAAGCCCCTCGTTTGCCTTTGACATAAAATCTGTCCATGCGTAGCCCGCAAGCGTTGAACCAGTCAGTTTCAGACCTAAAGATTGACCGGGCTTATCGAACCCGAACCAGAATACTGACGTGATGTAGGGTGTAAAACCTGCCGTCCATGCATCCGCCCAGTTCTGTGTCGTTCCCGTTTTTCCTCCAGCGGGCATGGTGTAACGCTTGCCTTTCGCATCTGTGTAGCGGAATCTTGCGCCCCAGTTTGACGGATTTGCAAGCGTACCACCATTTGAGACCGTATTCTGCAATAAATCTGTCATAATGAACGCTGTCTGCGGAGAAATAACCTGATTTTCTGCGCCCTTTGCCGCCTGTGCCTCGCGCAAATCTTTTTCGGGATTAAGGAATACATTTCCGTTTCTGTCTTCTACGCTACGGATGGCAATCGGCGTGATGGCTTTTCCGCCGCTGGCAATAACCGTGTATGCGCGGGCAATTTCAATCGGTCGCACCGAGCAGACTCCCAGACCAATCGGATAGCCGGGAACAAAACCTCGTGAGGGCAATTCTTCTGGCGTAATGCCCAACAATGCCACCGCGCGGTTAATCGCCGTATCAAAACCGATACCGTCCAGCACTTTTAGCGAAGGGATGTTCATGGATCGGCAGAGCGCGTACCACAACTGCACGTCGCCCTCATATTCTCCCTTAAAATTCTGCGGAACGTAGGGGCGACCGTCAGCGGTGTGGAATACGACAGGTGTATCAGAAATTGCGGTAGTCTCGGTAAACTGACGGCTATCAATCGCCGCGCTGTAATACAATGGCTTGAACGAAGAGCCGGGCTGCACTTTTGCCTGCACCGCGCGGATAAACTGGTTCTCACTGTCGTATTTGCTTCCGCCCACCAGTGATGTGATGTAGCCCGTACCATTTTCCAAAGCGACCATTGTGCCTTCAATCGTTGTCTTGCTGACGTTCTGTTTGGTTACCGAATTAGAACGGTTTACAACGCTCAGTTTTAATTTATCCAGTCCGAACATCAGAGAGAACACATCAATGACGGGATTGAGCGTGTTTGTATAGGTTGAGCGCGAAAGTGACTCATTGCGTTGCTCGGAGACTTTCAGGTTGCCTAGATTGAACGTAAGCGCCATCAGCTCGGAAAGGGGAGTGTAGATTTTAAATGCCTCGTTCCTGCGCTCGCCCGTTGATTTTTGGTATTCGCGGTTTGCGTAGGCGATGTAATAATCCATCGTCTCCTGGGCCGCTTGCTGTTGCTTTAAATTGAGCGTGGTATTTACCGTAAATCCGCTGGAATAAATATCATCCGTGCCGTAAATCATGTCTCCCAGTTCGCGGCGCACATATTCGCTGAACCAAGGTGCCTTGTCGTCATGGCTGAATGTCGCGGCACTTCCTGTCCTAGTGTAGTCAAATGTTCCCCAGTATTCGTTGAACGATTCGTCCGCTTGCTCCTGCGTGATGTACCCCGCAGCAACCATCGTTTCCAGCACGTCTTCCTGTCGCGCCATCGCACGGTTCGGATAGTCAAACGGATTGTAAAAGGCGGGGTTTGAAAGCTGAATGACAAGGATTGCCGCCTCTGCCGGGGTAATGTCTTCCGCACCGTGACCAAAATAATATTTGCTAGCCGCATTGATTCCATACGTACCGCCACCAAAATAAATCTTGTTCAGGTACAGTTCAAGAATCTCATCCTTTGAATAGCGGCGTTCCATCTGAATCGCCCACCACAATTCTTTCAGTTTGCGCGTGTAGGACATATCGGTGCGGTCGCAGAAAAGCGTTCCCGCAATCTGCTGGGTCAGCGTTGAACCACCCCCCAATGAACGGCGCGTCAGTTTTCCCACGACCGCACGAAGAATCGCCTTAATCGTAAATCCATGGTGCTGGTAGAACACGCGGTCTTCCCTGGAAATCAGCGCGTCCAGCATGTGCTGAGGCAGTTTTTTTATGCTGATAATTTCGCGCCGTTCCTCTCCAGCCAACTCTGTAATCAACTCGCCGTTTATGTCCAGCAGTTTTGTCGGAAGCGCGGTGGAGAATTCGGTAAACTGTTCGTTATCTATGATGTATTTTGTCTGCGCCAGCGCAATGCCCAGTCCTGCGCCAAACAATCCTGCGCAGAAAAACAAGCCGAGCAAAAGCATATACGTAGACTTTTTGATTTTTGTCATTATGTATTCTATTGTAAAGATTTATTTGCCGACTGTCAAACACCATATAAAAAAAGACCGGCTTGCGCCGGCCTATGCCCATCAGGCAGTAGGGCAACAATGGGTGGGAGGGGATAATTGCGCCCTACAATTATATTATCGCCCATATAGTAGAAAATCTTTAGCCTTTTTGAAGAATTTGATTGATTTTTTTGAATTTTGCGATAAAATTCTTTTTTTTGAAAAATCGGACGGGAAGTAATGTAAGAACAGTTTATTCGTCTTCGGTCACAGCCGCATCTATCGACAAATTCACCGTGTAGGAGCGACCGTTTACCGCCGTGATGTTACGTACCACCTCGTAATCGCCAATGATGAATTTTACGATATGCTCACCCTGCGAAATCTCAAATGCATCCCGTGCATTCTCAACAGGAACACCGTCAAAGAATACCTGCGCATTTTCCGGGCTTACTAGTTTTATAGTCGGCTCAATGCCACGCAAGGGGATTGTAAGAACGGTTTCCTTTGCCTGCTCAATGCGGAACGTGCGCACCTCATTCCGATAATTCTCGCTGGAAATGGAAAGATGATGCTCTCCCATTGAAAGCAGGTTGCCGTTTTCTGACGCGGTAAAAGGATTGCTGTCAATAAAAACGGAATATGTCTCTTTCTTTTCTTTTGGCTCAATTACGAAGAGCCGCAATTTTCCTTTTTCAATAAGCACGGGCTTTGCGGTAATCTCAAAAAGGGCATTCTCAAATTCTTCTGGCACGCCTTTCATTGCGAGTTGCATTCTGAAAAAGATGAAGCCTTGTTTTGAATTGGGCTGAACCGCAATTTTTTCGTAATAAGGACTGTTTTTTATTTCCATTTGCTCTGAAAGCGGAATGTAGATGGTATGGGAAAGTTTTCCGGGAAAAGTTCCTACAGAAATTCTGCTTCCTGAATAGTCAATCTGTTTTTCGGAGGGGCGGGGAGTAATAGGCTCGTACAGAGAGTAAGCGATTGTGTCACGCCATGCCGCAACAATTTCTGGCACTTTAAAATGCAGTTCAATTCCGCTTACATACGTCATGTCGGCAGGAAGCGTTATAAAAATAGCATCGTTTATGCCCGCCGTACATTTTGTCTCAGAAAAAATGTCTGAAAACTGCACGGGAACAACGGCATGGACACGAAAATCCTCTGCAAAAAAAGGCAACGCCAGTGAGAAAACTACGCACAGTTTTAAAAAAAATTGTCGAAAAGACATTTCTCCAAAATACCTTTTTTAATTATATACCATAAAAAAAAATCTGTATAGTCTTAAAGACTTGGTTTGGAAAAAGTTTTTTATTTTATCGCAACGGGTTCATCGGTCTGCCGTTCTGTCTTACTTCAAAATGCAAGTGAGGACCAGTTGATGCTCCTGTTGTACCGACCTTACCGATTTCTTTTCCTTTGGAAACGATGTCACCTTGTTTTACAAGAATTTGTGACAGATGCGCGTAAACGCTTGTCATACCGTTTGTGTGCTGAAGTATGATGTAGTTTCCAAAAACGTTGTCTCCCTGTATTGCGGACTGAACTTTTCCCCATTTGCAGGCATGAACGGGCGTTCCAATTGGCGCGGCTAAATCCACTCCCGAATGGAATTTCCATCTGCCGGAGATAGGACTGACTCTATAGCCGAAATCAGAGGAAAGAACACTGTCGTCCAAAGGTATAATCATTGATGCGTCCAGAAAAAATGCGCGCTGGGTAGGGCTAAGTTTTTGGTTCTGCAAAAAATACATATTCATTCCGCCGAGTGTATACAGCGGAGCAGAGTCAACACGGGAGGCGTTTTCGTTGGCAAGAAGTATCTCCAGTGCGGTTATCGGTTTTTGCGGAATAAAAAGCCCTGGCGCGGTAGGCAAAATCAGTTCTTTCCCCGCGATGGAAGCGTCCGCGCTGTCAAGATGGTTTGCCGTTGCCAGCGTCTCCTGCGGAATGTTCAGTCGGGCTGAGAGCGAAAGAATGGAGTCTTCTTTTGTGGCAATATAACGATAGAAACTGAGGCGTACTGGTTCTCCTCTGGCAATTTCTTTGTATGAATTCTGTATATCATCGTTGTAGTCTTTGAGCAGATAGTTGAGCATTGATTTTTTTTCTTCAGGTACAGGAATCCTATTGTTCAGAGAGGAGAGTTCGGGCAGATATTCATTCTGAATGACAATCGGTTTGTTTTGTGCCAGTGCAGGCGCACAAAGTGAAAAAAAGAAAATCAGGAGCGGAAATGCCTTATTTTTTTTCACGCTCTGGCCCAAAAGAAATCACACCGTACAACGCAATCATTACCAAAAGCACTGGAATTGCGAAGAAACGTTTTCCGTTCAGCACAAGGACAATACTTCCGCACAGCCCCGCCGCAATTATCATGATTTTTCCCAGTTTCAGGGTCGCATATTTTGCGCCGACTTTTTTGACATATTTTGCCAGCCAAATAAGCAGGACTGCGCCTATAAGAATCAGCATGGTCATGGTGTAGACATTTGGTGCGGCGGTAGCAAATTTCCACAGCGGCCAGACAATTGCGGCACCAAGAACTGCACATGCCACCAAAAGGAGAATGCCTTTTATTGCAGAATCAAAAAGTTTTTTATAGCCTTTTGCGATGTTCAGAATCATAGGAAAATGGTATAAAAAAAAGCCCATCGGGTCAAGCCGACAGGCCTTTGTGCCGAAAAAAATCGGTGCTGTTTTAGGCTTCTGCAATCGCTGATGCAGGGCAAACAGATGCGCAAGTGCCGCAGCTCAAGCAAGCATTCTCATCAATCTGGCGATGTCCGTCATTCTCGCTGATAGCGCCTGCCGGGCAGTCCGGTTCACATGTTCCGCAGTTTACACATACACTGGGGTCGATTTTGTATGCCATAGTAGTACCTCTCTATATTATGGTATATCTTAATAATAACACAACTTTCATAAGATTACAAGCAATTTCTTGCAGTGTAAGAAATTATTAGGTTGTGCTAACCTCCGTTTGTCAGACCTTAAATTGGTCAACCTGCTCGCCGATTTGTGCGATGGAATCCTTTACCTTTGCCGAAATGTCGCTTAACGTGGCACCAGTCTCGTTAATCTTGCGCGCGCCGACAGCCATTTCTTCCATGCTTTCATTCATCGCGATAGTCGCATCCTGCAAGTGCTGGACTTCTTTCAGAATCATCTTGTTGCCTTCTTCCATTTCAGAAGATGCGTTCCGGACTTCCACGGTGCTGTCGTTCATGCTGTGAAGGGCATCCGTAATCTGCTTGGAGCCTTCGTTCTGCTCTTCCAT